>DIUR01000018.1 GCA_002428265.1 Bacteriovoracaceae bacterium UBA6153 | reverse complement strand
ACCAAAGATTCTGATCACCCTCATGGCGAGTAACCATATATTGAACGTTAAATTTCTGTTGTGTCTCATAAACCGCACGAAGTGCAGTAATGGCCAGTTCCGTAGCATTGATTTGCGTGGCAGAAGGCGCTAAACAAGTATCGCAGTTCTCACAAGGTCCAGCATATGGATCATCAAAATAACCAAGTAGAACAACACGTCGACATTTAGTCGTTTCACAAAAACCTAAAATAGCATCAAGTTTTTCCTCAATCACGCGACGTCTTGGAGCAGACTTCACACCTTTACTTGCAATACGTTTCAAAAGCACTAGGTCAGCAAGTCCATAAAGCATCCAGGCATGCGAGGGAAGCCCGTCTCGTCCAGCGCGACCTGTTTCTTGATAATAAGACTCAAGACACTTAGGAAGGTCCATATGGGCAACAAAACGAACGTCAGGTTTATCGATACCCATTCCAAAGGCAATGGTCGCAACGACAATGGTGGCTTCAGCATTGATAAATTCATCTTGAACGCGACTTCTGTGTTCTTGAGAGAGTCCGGCATGATAGGCCATGGCATTGAGGCCAGCTTTTTTTAGAAAGAGCGCTGTTTCTTCAGTGCTTTTTCTCGACAGGCAATAAACAATGCCTGAATCGTTTGGATGTTCTGTTTCAATGAACTTTAAAAGCTTATCAATGTTTTCGGTTTTTAATCCTTTCTTCGCAACAGTGTAGCGAATATTCGGGCGATCAAAAGAGCTGATATAAATCGGTGCATTTTCTAGAGAGAGACAACTAATGATTTCTTTTTTAGTCGCAGCTCCTGCGGTTGCTGTCAGTGCAATTCTTGGAACATTAGGATAGCGATTTGCGAGCATCGAAAGTTCCATGTACTCAGGTCTGAAGTCATGACCCCATTGGGATACACAATGGGCTTCATCAATAGCAAATAGAGAAATTTTTATTTTGTCTAAAATGTTTTGAAAAAAAGAGGTCATCATTCGCTCAGGTGAGACGTAGAGGATTTTTAAATTTCCTTGAAGAAGTTCTTTTTCAATTGATCGTTGTTCTGATTTTGTTATAGATGAATTTAAAAAAGCTACTTTGATATCTTTTTTTAATAGAGCATCCACCTGATCTTTCATCAGAGCGATCAGGGGAGAGATGACTATTGCGGTTCCAGTCCTCGCAAGGGCGGGGATTTGATAACAAAGTGACTTTCCGCCACCCGTTGGCATTAGAATAAGGGCATTCTTGCCAGCGATCACGGAGTTGACAATTATTTCCTGATCACCTCGAAATTGATCAAAGTTAAAAATGTTTTTTAGAATGGCGCGTGAGTCGGACATGTACTATTTTATAATTATTTTGATTGCAAATGATAGGAAAATATAACCTTTCAGAATTTTTATAGTAGAGTTATAAAATGAAAAAAATATCATTGTTGTTATTAAGTCTCATAAGTCTAAACCTGTACGCAGAAAGTGATTCTTTCGTTCAGTTGGAAGGTTCTTTATTGTATCAAACCCGAAACGATCAGCGAATTCCGGGCATTGGTGGTACTCAGTTTGATCTAAGCGATTTTGACAAGGGACCCTTTGAGGCAGTCAGATTATATGTTGGAACAGTTTATAATAATCGCCATGAATGGCGCTTATTGTATGCTCCACTTGAAATCGATTTAAAGGCCACGTTACCGGGAACTGTTTTGTTCAATGGACAAACCTTTAATGCTGGAGCAGCTGATGCTTATTATAAGTTTAATTCTTATCGTCTGACTTATGCTTATCATTTTGAACCCATTCACCAGTGGCGATTGGCGCTGGGGGGAACGGCAAAGATCCGTGAAGCTGAAGTTAAACTTCGCCAGAATGGAATTGTTTCCAGTAAAAAAAATACCGGTTTTGTTCCGCTGCTAAATTTTCAGGCCTTACGTCCTTTAGGTGAAGATTGGAACTTTCGGTTTGATTTTGATGGCCTCGCTGCCCCTCAGGGGCGGGCGTTTGATATAGCGTTGCTCTTTGAATATAAATTACAAAAACATTTTTCAATCTTAACAGGTTATCGAATGGTTGAAGGTGGAGCAGATAATGATAAGGTTTATAACTTTGCTTGGCTTCATTATGCGACCGTTGGGTTAAGAGCAAATTTTTAGGTTTAAGTCGCAATTGGTAGCAACATTTAGTGGGAAAGCTTTTTCCTATCTCTCCAAAACCTTAAACGTCCTAGAAGGTGATTGCTCAACCTTAATCACATCAAAATAAAGCCTCGAGATCTCAGCCCCAGAACTCGTCTCAACAAGAATTTTCCATTCCCCGGCCTCATAGTTAGACTTAAACGTAAAGGCCCTGAAACCTTCTTCACGCCCACCTTTAATCGTAACTGGAACCTTATCCATATTTTCCCAATCACCTAAATTATTCTTCTTAAACCAATGAACGATAACCTTATCCGATATTCTCCCAGGAGAAAAAATCTGTGAGTAAAAATAAATTTTGTCCCCTGGTTCAGCGTGAAAGGTCGTCTTGCCAAAATCCCAAAAACTATTATCACCCATTTCTGCGTACAGGTAATAATGAGAATCTCGCTTTACCAGATTATGATACACGCCTTGCTCTTTTACACTTAAAGGGACTGGGGGAATAAGGCCTAAGAAAAAGAAGGTTATAAAGATGATGATTACGGTAACTACCGGGGCAAAGATTGCATTAACGAGTATGCCAGGCTCTGGGATATATTTTTTCAGTAACCTTAATTGAAGAATTAAGATGGCAAGAGTGCTCAATACAGAAAAGCTAAAAGGCACTAATCCAATAAATCCGAATAGGAGGGCGTAAACAATTGAGAAGAACGAAAATAGACAAATTGAATAGAGGCCTACCTTTAAGTTAACTTTTTCTGATTTTTTTACAAAAGGCAGCTCGTTCAGGAAAATCATCCCAATCATTAGTAAAAGAAAGATGACACTACTAAAGAGCGAGGCGCTTTTAATATAGAATAGGGAATAGACGTTAAGTAAAGTTCCCAGACAGAAATGAAGGGCAAAATTTTGGTAGGGCCAGATCTTCATAGAAAAATTTGAAGGGTGCCATTTTTCTAGTCTGAAGAGCAATTCATAATGAATGAGTAGAGCGATAATGAATAAATAGACGGCTTGATGGAGTATAAAGAGAGGTTTATCCGGGTGGCCTACTAACCAGGCATCAAATATAAATCCACATACAAAAAATAGGATATCAAGCTTGCCGGCATTGTTCTTTTTAAATTCTGAGAATTGTTCTTTCCATTTCATAGAGCTTATATTTCAGGGGAAATGATAAAAACACAACATATATTGATGTCCCATTTTTGTTTTTTATGTCAAAAAATAATACACCTCTGTCAAAAATACTCATTCGCATGATTTCAAATCGAAAAAGAGCTTTAATACTCTTTATGAAAAAGCTAATGATCATTACACTACTTACAATAGCACCGTCTGTTTTTGCTAAAGAAAGCATTACTCTTTCACCAATTAATTTTCAAATTAACGCTGTTGATGCTCTTTCTAAAGTAGAGCAAACAGTCTTATATCCAGAAGGATTGCTCAAGCGCTTCCAGCCCGTAGGTGCTAAAATAAGCAACAAGAAAGTTTCCCAAAACGTGATAAGCTTCGTGGCCACAAAATCCGTATTATTCATCTCAAAATCACTTTACGTAAATGGGATATTAGATTCAGTTGAAGATAGCAAATCCTGCTTAAAAGATGGCGTGGGCTATAAGATTAAGATGAGCTTTGATGCCTCAGATGACCTGGTAACAAATAATGTAGAAGAATTGCAGGCCACAATTTGCCTATACCCCCAATCTGATTCAAAACTTGTCGGGAATGTTCAATCAAAAATTGTCACTGGAAACAACTATTCCAAGGTCCTGGGGCCGACTGCTGTTAATTTAATTAAAGAGCAGGTCTCGCCACTTCTCAATGCCTTAACAGAAGAAATAAAATCCCTAAAATAGGTCGCAGGCCTAATTGTCTACTTTCTTTACACCAATGAATGTTTTTCAAAGTCCATTAAGAAGATCATCTATTTAGCCTATTATGGGCTTATGAAAAAATTAATCCTTTGTTCTCTAGTAGCATTAGTTAGTTTGCCAGCTCAGGCAAATGAGATTTACTTCTCACAAAAGCGCATGAATCGCTTTGCCTGTGATGTCGCTCGCTCTATAAAGGCGGCTTATCCCAATAAAACCCTTCGAGAATTTAAAGGCGAAATCCTGGATATTTTACGAGAAGATATTGACCCATGGGTTGATGCTTATCCTATCCCTGCGGGATTTTCACTTCCAAAGTATGTTGAGAAGGCCACAGGCTTTCCTGGCTTTCCAATGAGTCGATCAGAGTACTATCTTCAAAATGCCTTTATCCTCTACGGTAACCCTACAATGGAGCTAAAAGAGCCAACTGAGAATTACTTTGCGTCTTACATTCATTTGGCCAGGTCAAGACAAGTTGATTACTTGAACGGAAAAGCTGAAAAATTTCAATTGCGATCTGAGGCGAACTTGCTTCAGCAGATCGAAGAAAATCTTCCTGCTGTTGCTAATAACTCTTTCTTGTTTCTTGATGAGAATGGCCTGCCAATTATGCAGAAGAAAGAGGGAGTGGGAAAAGGTATAAAAGAAAAGCACCTCTATAAGCTTGCTATCGGTAATCCTAATCACAAAAAATATAATGAGTTTGTTTCTGAGTCACAAAAATATAATCATTTTTCCTCACCACTGTTTTTGTGGTTGCTTGAACAAAAAGATTTTTCAGTAACTCCTGAGAGACTTTTTGAAAAGGCCCTTGAGATTTATGGCAATCCAGTAGTTGCTCTAGGTGTGATTCCATGGATATTCAGTGGAGATGCTCTTACGGTAAATCGTGGAACATCGTCTGTTGTTTCATATAAGATCGAGCGACTTGTTGATGGAGATGACATTCCAGGACTTCAATACCACTTTTGGGGATATCTTACTCAAGGGATAATTGGCAATAGGCTTCGTGTGGGCGCTCTTGCTTATATTTACGAGAAGCTTTATCAGAAGGATCTTCAGGATTGGACGGTTGATGCTTTGTCGTTAAAGACGGGGAAGAAGATTCGTGCTTCTTTTAATAATCCTGATGAGTGTAAATAATTAAAAGTACTTGAACCTTTCAATGAGTAAAATCATCACGTCGTGATGATATACCGATAATATTGTATTTTTTCGGCATATGGGCTATTATATACCGACAAAACCCAATATTTTCACTATATGATTTTGATATAGTGATTCAGAGGCTAGACAATGTCTTTTAACCCTAAAGAACCCTTTAATTTACCTGCGTTACCACCAAAAACTAATTTGGATACAGTCTCTATCTTGAAGGCCTTAAATGATGCCAGCAGAGCTATAGGGGAGTTGAAAGGGTATTGTTCAAGTATTCCCAACCCCATGATGTTGATGTCGATGGCCGTAGCGAAAGAATCAGTTGAATCGTCAAAAATAGAAGATATTCATACGACTGTTGAGAACGTCTTAGAGGGACAAATCTTACCTGAGAAAGAATTAAAAAGGGAAGACAAGGAAGTCCTTCGTTATAGAGAAGCTATGAATCATGGCTATAGAATGTTTAAAGATGTAGGACTCACCACTAGGGCCATGTTAGGAATCCATGAAAAACTCATTGCAGGTTCGGCCGGATTTAGAAGGCTTCAGAATGCCATTATGAATGATAGGACAGGTGAAAAAGTTTACACGCCTCCCTTGGCCAAAGAATTGAGTGATCATCTTGGGCGCTGGGAAAATTATGTTAATGGTGATTCGAAAGGAGAACTTGATCCTTTAATTAGGTGTGCAATATCACATTATCAATTCGAAGCGATCCATCCATTTGGCGATGGAAATGGAAGAACAGGAAGAATTCTACTTTCTCTGCAAATTGTGTCTGAGGGGTTGCTTGCATTTCCTGTTTTATACATGAGCGGATATTTAAATAAAAATAGAGCAGAGTACTATCATACACTCATGGGAGTAACTGAAAGAGAAGACTGGGAAGGATTTGTATTATTTATGTTAAGAGGTTTTACAACCCAAGCAGAAAAAACGAAGCAAAAACTTTTCATAATGATGGCAGAATATGAATTAATGAAGGAAATAATTCGTGAGAAGCACCCTAAAATGAATGCAATAGATACAGTGAATCACTTATTCGCATCTCCGGTTACAACACCGAAGTTTTTCTCTGAAGAGCTAAAGATTCATTACCAGACAGCTACAAAGTATTTAAATGAGCTTAAGTCATCAGGCATTTTAAGAGATACCAAATTAGGTAAGAATCGATTATTTTATAATGTTAGGCTTTTCGAATTGATAAATTAAATTTAATGACAAGAAAAGTACAACACTCTTTATTAAGAAATGCCAAAGTTAATAAAAAGGATGAATTTTACACTCAGCTTAAAGATATCGAAAGTGAGTTAAAGCATTACGAAAGTCATTTTAAAGACCAAGTTGTTTTTTGCAATTGTGATGATCCAAAAGTTAGTAACTTCTTTAATTATTTCTCGCGCGATTTTAAAAAATTAAAACTCAAAAAATTAATCACTGCTTGTTATAAAAATCCAGAAGAAGATTCTGAGAATGGATTTTATAGTGAGTCTTCTAGTGCCAACAAAATGAAGATCATTCATTTCAAAGGGGATGGAGACTTTAGAAGCGAAGAGAGTATCGAGCTTTTAAAAAAGTCTGATGTTGTCGTGACCAATCCACCGTTTTCATTATTTAGAGAATATGTCGCTCAATTAATAAAGCACGATAAAAAGGTTGGGAATAGGGTTAGGTAGAGGTATTTCAGGATTTATCGTTCCAGAGCACTACGTGCTTTATGGAACTGAGGCCCGCATCGATGAAGAGGGAAATAGAATAGTTTCTCCAAATAATTGTTTATGGCTTACAAACTTGGATACGTTTAAAAGACACGAAGATTTAGTTCTTACAAAGTCTTATTATGGAAACGAAAGCGAGTATCCTAAGTATGACAACTACGATGCTATTAATGTGAATAAGAGTAGTGATATTCCTCATGACTATGACGGCTTTATTGGTGTGCCCATCACATTTTTACACAAATACAATCCTGAGCAATTTGAAATTATAAAATTTAGAAAAGGTAATGACGAAAAGGATTTATCTATAAATGGTAAATGCCCTTATTTTAGAATTTTAGTCAGAAATAGAAGAGTGTGAAATATTTACACGATCTCATTCTCACATCCCATTATTTGTTATTCTCTCCTCTATGAATTTAGGCTACAAACTTGTGTCAAAAATTGCTCTCTCAATAGGACTGGTAGTTTTTACTATATCCTCTGCGCACGCCTACCTTCCAATCTATAAACACCTCTCAGATGCCACTAAAATCAACCGTGAGCGCGCTCCAAAATACGCGGAGCTCTCAAATAATAAAAGTCTTAAACTCTCTTATGAGCTCATTGCTATGGAGAGAGTAGGTATTCTTGGAACAATTAAATTGGACTATGAAGCCAAGGCCTATCTTAAACATGATATAGGCGTCTTTCACGATGATCTTATAGATATGGCCCTCACACCAAAGTTTTCTTCTCATTACCTTGATAACCTGGCCCCTCGTGAGCAAATTATTTATAAGACGAAGCCAATCATCAAGAAGTGGAAAGAGAGTATTAAGCAGTATGACCTGCAAGCTATCTATGATGAAGCGGTCGTGCTTTTAGAGGTAGGTGAGCTAAAAGAGACAAATCAAAATTGTCTTACGAGGCATTTTGTAGAATCTATCGCGCGCTCAATCTTAAACCATGAAGGACATCGAATAAAAGCGCTATCTCTAGGATTAAAAGACCCAAAAGAGATGCTCTTAGAGTTTTTAAAAATTCAAGTAAACTCACTTATTTGGACGGAGTCTTTGGATAAAAGGGCCTTTGAAATACAAAAAGAAAACATTCCGCTTTTTTGTAATGATGTTCCAGCCATTCCTTATCATTAAGTGTCACAAAATTAATAGTTGTTTAAGAGATTTTTTTATTCAAAAATATTGATAATAGACAATTATTAATAGGTTTTTTGATGCTTTTTTATCAGTCAGAAACAACGCAAACTCTTTATGAAGAACGATCAAAATTCGAAGCGATTTTTTATGGTTCTGAATCACACATGGTTATTTTTCAAGGGCCAGAAATGGTCATTGAGATGTTCAATAAAAAGTATCAGGACATTTATCCTAAAAGAGACTTGTTAGGAAAAAAGCTTCTTGATGTTGTTCCTGAACTTCAGTCCACTAAATTTCCGCTGATTTTAAAAAATGTTTATGAAACGGGTGAATCTTTTGTTTCACAAGAAGGTCTTGTGAACATCATGAATTTTGAGACGAATATTCTGGAAGAGAGATATTTTGATACAACATTTTCTAGAATTAGTTACGGTGAGGATAGGCCATATCGAATTCTTGCAACTCCCAGAGAAGTCACAGATAGAGTATTTTCAAAGCGTTTATTAGAAGAAAATTTAAGAGAGCTTGAAAGAGAGCGCGATCTTCGTGAGAGATTTGTAGCTTCCTTGTCTCATGATCTACGTAATCCTTTGGCCATTGCAAAAATGGCTGCTTCTTATTTGAAGAACGAATTAGGTGATCAAGACGATACTCACTCAATGTTAGATAAAATCACTCAAAGTTTAGATCGTGCCGATAGAATGATTTACAATCTTCTTGATGCTAATCGAATTAAAGTTGGTCTTGGCATTCCTGTTGTTCTCGATGAATGTAGACTTGATCTCATTATAAAAAATGTTGCTGATGAACTAAGTGAAATTCATGGACCTCGATTTAATGTTGAAGATGTGGAGATTGAGGTCTCAGGAAATTGGGATCAGCTCGCCATTCATCGGATGATTGAAAACATTGCAGTTAATGCAATCAAGTATGGAAGTTACGATACTAAGATTAGTTTTTCACTTGTGCTTCAAGGTAGTCATGTAGAAGTTGCTATCCATAATCATGGAGAACCCATTTCGCCTGATGAGTTAAAAAATCTTTTTAGCTCTTATAACCGGACAAAAGCTGCGATTCAAAGTGGCAAAACTGGTTGGGGAATAGGGCTAGCTTCTGTAAAAGCAATTGTTGAGTCTCATCGTGGATCAGTTTCTGTGACAAGTAATGAGACACAAGGGACGACTTTTTTTATTAGGCTTCCTTTGTAGAAGTAAACCATAATGCCACATCATCATGATGAGCTGTTAATTTAAAAGTCTCACCCTTTGTAAGTGCAATTGGCTTCGGAAGTAATTGAACCGCCTGCTTCCAACAAGACAATTGAGGCAGGTGAGGAGCAGTGCTAATGATGGTCTCTTCATCAAGCTGCAGCTCATACCAAAACGCGACTGCATGACAAGTGCCCGATTCAGTTATTTTAAACTCGATCGGAGCTGATTCGTTTTCATGATCTAATCGAAAATCAAAATCAAAGATAGGAGTAGTTGCACTAAGAGGTTTGTAATCCGTTTTTGCAAGATGATATCCAGAGTATTCATATGACGAAAATTGATTGAAAGGGGATAGGTCAAAGCCAGATATGGTTTCCACTCGGTGATTTGTGTAAATTTCCCTAGACTCTATACACATGGCATAGACGCGAACTCCTGAAGGGATAAGCTGTGCATTCGGTTTTAATAAATGCTCTCTAGCATGCTTAATGGCAACCAGTGCATTCTCACCTAATAAACCATTATCAAATATTTCAGTAACTAAAATATCAGCGCGCTCTGGTAAATCAGTTTCTGCAACCAGGTTTGTTGAAAGTTGATTAATCACCTGGATCTTATCTTCAAATCCGTTACGTTTAATAATAATTTTTGCTTTTTCAGCAACCATCTCAACTAGTTCACAAGTAATGACTTTACTGGCCCCGTGACGAGCGGCCATCATTGCAAGTAATCCAGAACCTGAGCCAATATCAAGGACAACGCCGCCATTTTTAAGGGCAGATTTGAGTGCTTTTTCATAAGCATCATTTCTAACAGTGTCGTTCATCATGGGAAAATGCCACGGAACGATTTCGGAAGATATTATGACATCTCCGGCCGCGATTTCTTCTGGAGTAAAATCATCAGTTATATTTTTCATAATATTAAAGCTACTTACCTAATTGCATGAAGTCCAGATAAGTCTGTGCTCAATTGATTTAAATAAATCTTATCTTGCAATAGCGTCTTTAGAGTTCATAAAATAATTCAACCCAATTTTTCATAGGAGAAGATATTTATGAAATTTCTAACAGCAATTGCACTTTTCGTTCTTACTACAAGCTTATATGCGGCCACACCTTACTCATTCAAATGTGTAAAAGGCAGTGATGGATCATGCAGCATCAACAACAGCAACGCTCATGTTATGCAAGAAGTTCAGACTGGAATTTACGGTGGAACTGAAGGCGAATACAGAATGTTTTATGCTGTAGAAAATGGGACTTCTGCTCTATTTGTCTACAAAGGACAAACTGAAGTTGCTCAAGCGGAAGGTAAATACCTGGCAGTGCCAACAGGCAATGGATACGCGGGGGTTCTTTTAGTTGAAGGGCTTCTTGAAGACTCGAATACTTTCATTCAACCAAGTTTATAATTTTCAATACACACTTTCTCAGGATTATTTTCCTGGGAAAGTGTATTGAATCTTATTGCTTGCTTAAGTAATAAGCTAAGGTCAGATGAGTAGAAGAGGTTTGATCCTCTATCATTTTTATGACGTATGTAAGTATGTCAGTTGTTGTCACGATACCAGTTATATTTGATTTTTCATCAAGCACAACTAGAGATGATATTTTCTCTGTCAATAGTATTTCAGCAACAAGCTTTATGTGAGTATTTTCTCTAACAGTAACGACTGGCCAATTCATGAAATCTTGAATTTTATAATCTGAGGGGATAATAATTTCATTATTAAATTCATTCAATTTTTTAATGATCATTGCTTTTTGAACATCTCTACTACTCACAATTCCGACTAATTGATTCTCTTTGTTTATAATAGGAATATGCCTTATTTCTTTTTCCTTCATGGTTAAATGTGCATCTATAATTGAATCCTCTGGCTTCATTGTTATAAGCTTTGCGCTCATCAAATTTCTTGTTATTTCCATATGAACCTCCTCTGTTAGGATGCTCTTTAGATCATCTTAAGAATATGACAAGGATCATTTTAATAATGGCTTGTTAGTACGGCAGACTTATGATTTTTGTTTTAGATAAAACGAAAAGGCTGATGCTTGTTAGGTTTTTGTAAAGGCCAGCATGATACGTTTTTCTAATAAGGGGAGTAAGTATGATTAATCTTCAAGATAATAATTCTCAGCTCGACAGTGTTAAGAATTTTTTAAATGCGGAAGCTTTAGAAAAACGAACACGTGACTTATTACATGCAATTGATGAGTCTTCAATCGTTGCGTTTGCAGATATCAATGGGAAGATTAATTATGTTAATGATAAGTTTTGTGAAATTACAGGTTATGATAGATCGGAATTAATTGGAGAAAATCATAGAATGATAAATTCG
Source organism: Bacteriovoracaceae bacterium UBA6153 (assembly GCA_002428265.1). Taxonomy (GTDB): domain Bacteria; phylum Bdellovibrionota; class Bacteriovoracia; order Bacteriovoracales; family Bacteriovoracaceae; genus Bacteriovorax. The sequence continues at coordinate 266,040 of DIUR01000018.1, read as the reverse complement.
GGTTATCATTCAAAGGAATTTTTTTCAGATTTATGGAAAACAATAAAGTCTGGAAAAATCTGGAAGGGCGAAATAAAAAACCAAAAAAAAGATGGCTCTTTTTATTGGGTGTTTACAACCATCGTTCCAATTTTAAATGAAAGAGGAAGGCCGCGCGAGTTTTTATCTATACGTTTTGATATTACAGATAAGAAAAAATTAGAAGAGGAGTGTTTTGTTAATCACACTGAAATGTTGAAAGATCGAGTGGCCCGAGAAGCAAGCGAGCGTTTTGTCACTACGCTGACACATGATTTGAGAACTCCACTTACTGTAATGAAATTATCAACACTTCAAATTGAAAGAGCTTTAAACTTTAATGAAACTGTAATGAAGCATACCTCAAGAATTTTGCAAAATATTAGTAGAACCGAAGGGATGGTCACTGATTTATTGAATGCGACAAAAATTCGTGCTGGACAGAAAATTTCAATACCAATGGATTTTTGTGATGCAAATGAGATAGCTCAAAAAACAATTGAAGAGTTAAGTTTAATACATGGTCCTCGATTTGATCTTTGTGTCCAGGGAAGTGGTAATGGTATCTGGTCAGGTCTAGGCATTAAAAGAATTATTGAGAACTTGTGTGGCAATGCCATAAAATACGGAGATAGGGATAAGGTTATTTCAGTTGGACTATTTGCCAATGAGGATTCTCTTACGATTAAAGTTCATAATTGGGGGCAAGTCTTAAATAAAGATGAAGCTCGTAGCTTGTTTAACTATCTTCAGAGGGCCCGTTCAGTGGAAGAAGGCAATAGTGTCGGTTGGGGGATTGGCCTTACTATTGTAAAAGGAATTGCCGAATCACATGGTGGATCCGTTGATGTTGCTAGCTCGCTTGAAAAAGGCACAACATTTATAGTCATTCTTCCAAGAGCAAAAAATAGTGATACTCATTAAGTTTTAAATATTAAAATAGGTTTAGTTGATTTTCTTAAAACTTTTCGAGCAATACTTCCCCCTAAGACAATTTTTAAATTATTTGCCTGAGTGCTCATTGCGATAAGGTCAATCTTATTTTTTCTCGCAAAGAGAAGAATTACTTCATCTATGGACAATTCATCAATCGAATAATCTTCGAGCAAGTTCATAATCTTAAATTTTATCTTCATTTTGCTTAATAGCTGATCACATTTTTTTAGATTATTCTCAATAGAAAATAAAAAATCTTCGTCAGAAAGTTCAGGTGCAGGGATCGGTACATGAAGAACAAATAGTGTTGCGTCCCACTTTTGGGCATATTCTATAGCTTTCAAGAGCCCTTTATAACCCTTGAGTGTAAAGTCATGAGCGTAAATGATTTTTTCAGGTTTTTTGTTAAGATAGGCATTTTTTTGATGATAGATAAGTACATCTGTGTGCGACAGGTGTAATAAGGTCTCAGCAAAACTTCCAAAGATAAATTTTGGAATTGTCTTCTTACTATTTGAAGCAAGTAATATAAGGTCTGCTTTTTTTTCTTGAGCATAATTTACCAGTTCATTCGTCATTTTACTGGTAGAAAGAAAATTAGATTCGATCACTTTTATTTTAAGGTTTTTTAAATTTAATTTATCCAGCTGCTTTTTAATTAAATTCTTGGGAAATAAGCTGAACCTATATCTGATTGGAATGTTAAACGCATTTGTGAGCTCAATTTCAGCATGAGATGAAATATAAACAGCTTCTACTGAATCATTAGAAAAGTAATTTAAGATAATTTCCTTACCAATTTTATCAAGCTTGCCATCTCTTGAGAATGGTTCATAGGGCCAAAGTATTTTCATAAAACTTCCTTATTATTCTTTATGGGGTCTCATTACTAAAACATCACATGGTGAAAACTTGCATAGAAAATCGGTAAATGAACTCGAAAATAGACCATCTATTCCATGCTTGCCACGAGTTGCTGTAATGACTAAATCGGCTTCAACATCGATTAAGTAATCTTTTATTTTATTTTCACGATTAGAGTCAAAAAAGCAATTAAAGACAGTGCTGTCTTGATTAATTCCAAGATCGCCAGCTAGAGAATGCATAATCATTTCTGCTGAACTCTTCATTTCATCATACTGACCTTCTGTCGGGTAGATGTAGGGAACAAGGTCCAGATTATAAACTTTAATTTCAATGACTGTTACAATATGAACAATGGCATTATTTAGATTAATAGTGTCTTTTACTCTTTTGAGAGTATCAATTGAATGTTGTTCTAAAGTTGTGCAAAGTACATAAGTTTTCATTTGTATGACTCCTGATTTTTCTAACCTTATACTAAGTCTCTTGCAATGATCTAAGTATGATTTATGTCATGTTTAGATCATTATTTAAGACCTAATTAAATTTATATGTGACTTAAAATTTTAATTCACCTTAAGTTAAATTTTATTTTATGACCTTGACTTTAATGACTCCCATTTGATTCATTCTTTAGAATTAATTCACTTAGGGCAATACTAAAAAAAGAAGCGCATATGCATAGGAGAATGTCTACGGGGTGAAGAAATGAGAAATGAAATATTTTTTGTAAGAAAGGTAGATAGAGGGCCAGTGATAATAATACTAAGGAAATTATTGTGATCCATTTTACGGCCTTGTTGGGTTTGCTTTTTAACTTAGATATTAATGATATTTTTTCGGCACGGCTTAGATAAATAAGCAACGTATTAGAAAGAATTAAAGTGCAAAAAACCAGAGTTCTGGCATCATTTTCTCCTTGTTGTCTCCAGATGGCCAAGAAGTAAACCACTGTCAGTGCCAAAAAAATAGTAGTGCCTCTTGTTATGCTTGAGTACCATAATCCTTTGCCAAATAGTGCTTCAGTGGAAGAACGTGGCCCGATTTTCATGATGTCTTTACTTGCCGGCTCTGCTTCAAAAGCAATAGAAGAGGCAGGCTCAATTATTAAGTGTAAAAGAGCAATATGCGCCGGTAATAAGATTAAAGGGGAGCCCATTAAAACAGGAAGTACCGACATCCCTGCTATTGGAATATGAATCGCAAAAAGATAGATTAAAGCACTTTTAATATTTGAGTAGACTCTTCTTCCCATTCGGATAGATTCTATGATGGAAGAAAAATCGTCATTAATTAACACTATGTCTGAGGATTCACGAGCAACATCGGTGCCTCTTCCTCCCATTGCTATTCCAATGTTTGCATTTCTTAGCGCTGGAGCATCATTAACTCCATCACCTGTCATTGCAACTATTTCTCCAGAGTTTTTTAGCGCTTCAACTAACCGAAGTTTTTGAGCAGGCATGACTCTAGAGAAAACTGAAATATGTTTTGTTAATTCAGCAATTTCTTTATCTGTAAAATCGTCGAATTGAGTGCCTGTTATAACTTCATTTGGGTTATGTAAGTTTATTTTTTTTGCGATACTGCTAGCGGTGAGAGGATAGTCACCTGTAAGCATAATGACACGAATACCGGCAGAATGGCATTCAGCGACTGATTCTTGTATTCCCGAGCGTATAGGGTCAGAAATTCCAATCAGGCCTAAAAAAGTAAATTCAAAATCATGTTGCTGTAATGGAAGAGGTTCAGAGACTTGATATGCCTTGGCCACTCCAATAATTCGCAATCCATGCTTTGCCATCTCATCAATCTTGATTTTTATTTCAGAAGCATCAGAACTATTCATGTGACAAAGATCTATGATCGCCTCTGGTGCACCTTTAGCGCCTATTATGAAACCACCATTCGGATTTGGCTTCCAGGCATGAGTTATTGAAAGTAGTTCAGGGGACAATGGATATTCTTTTTTTAAATCCCAATTTTGATGGAGATGCTCAGTGCCACTTAAAAAATTACTCCCAGCAGTGTTAAAAGCAAGTTCCATCGGATCATAAGTCTCTTTATTGCTCGCCAAGATTCCAAATTCTAAAACTTCATGAAAATCTTCAGGCAGAATTTCATTTTTATTAATAGATAGATCTATCGTTTTTCCTTTGGAAAATATTTGTTGGATGGCCATCTGATTGAGAGTTAGGGTGCCCGTTTTATCAACACATAAAACAGTAATTGAGCCGAGATTTTCGATAGCTGATATTTTGCGAGCTAAAACTTTTCTTTTTGAAAGGCGCCAGGCCCCCATTGCAAAAAAAATAGTTAATACTGCAGGCAACTCATTAGGTAATATGGCCATTGCCAAAGAAATCCCTGTGAGAAAGCCTTCTGTCCAGTTATGGCGGGTCAAGGAGAAAACAATAACAACAAAAATGCATAAGCATAAAGCTATCCATGCTAAGCGTTTAACAAGGATGTTGGTTTGTTGCTCAAGCTTAGTTGAAATGATCTTAGAATTATGAATTGAGGTGCCGATTTTTCCCATTTGTGTGTTTGCGCCAATGGCTTCAACTTTTGCATATCCATATCCGCGAACAACTGTTGTTCCAGCAAAAACTTTAGCATTGATTGCTTTTTCAACAGGAGCAGATTCACCGGTTAATAGGGATTCATTAACTTCTAAGCTAGATGATGAAATAAGGATTGCGTCAGCAGCAATTCGGTCGCCTTCGTTAATGATGAGAATATCTTCTCTTACAACTTCTCTTCCTGGGATGCGTGACTTTACACCATTTCTTAAAACAAGGGCCCTGGGACTTGAAAGTTCTTTGAGTGCCTCGAGTGCTCGCTCAGCCTTTGTTTCCTGAGTGATCGTTATTATGATGATAAGAACTAAAAAACCAGTAAGCATGATGGCTTCTTGCTTGTCACCAAGTAGGAAGTATATAACTCCACAACCAAGAAGGAGATACACCATAGGCTCTTTTAAGATGTCGAAAAAAAAGCTATAGAGTTTTTTTGGATTGCTTGAGGGGAGCTGGTTAAATCCTTCCTCGGATTGTCGTCTAAGTGCCGTTGATGTAGAAAGCCCCCCTGACAATAATTGAGCTTCAAAATCTTTTTTCATATAATTCCTTATCTTTTATTTTAAATGATAGATGCAAATAATTGGTCTAGGAATTATTAAGTTAGGACAATGCTGATTTATTTAAAATGTTCTATTATATGATAAATGTCATTTTTATTGAAGTTAGAGACAAATATACTCATTATGAGTCAATAAGCTATTTCATGTTATTCTTTTCAAGAACTGGTAATAAAAGAACATCAAAAAATAATCCTAATGTAAGTAAAAATGCCAATAATAGTCCGAACTCTTTAATCGGCAGAAAGTCATGAAATCCAAATATTAAAAACGAAGCTATAGTCACAAATGAGCTTAAGTATATTGGGTTCAGGACTGCTTGTTGAAAAACCTTTGGGTCCATCGTAGGCCTGTTATAATTATATAAAAGATGAATTGTACTATCAAAGATCATCCCAAATGAGATGCTGAAGGTTTTTATTGTTGAAATGTTAAGGGCAGTTCCAGTGAAATAGAGCAAGGCAATGGTGAGGGTGATCGGAGGAGTGTTTGAAATAATAAAATTGATTAACTTTTTAGGTTTTCTAAAACTTATTCCAACAATGAGGCATACGAGCACAATGCTCAGGCCGAGGCTAATGAGTAAGGAGTGAACTAAGTTTTGCTGAGAAAGCATTAGAGTATAGTTAAGCCCATTAAAGCTGAAATCATAGAGAGATTGATCTTGCTTAAGATTTATTTCAATTGTTTCAAGCATACTCATATATTTTTCTGTCGGCAGTGTCGGATTCAAAATCGTGATTCGGTAAAGAGATTGCTCAACAAAACCACTTTTTAAAGATTGAGGGACTTGCGAAAAAATAACACTCGTTGCAGCTTCATTGTCCGGAATTTTCTTATCGCCAGTGTACGCATAGTTGGCATTTTTAATTAAGCTGGCGGGGGAAATAAATTGGATTTTTGGAAAATCTGTAAGGAGAAGATTCTTTAATTCATCTTGTGTCTTATCCATATTCAAGATGTCTTGTTGATTGAAGTCAGTCAGATCTTTCTTCTTAAATATGATATCAAGTTTAGGTGTTCCTCCTAAGCTCTCTTCAATATGGGTGAAGGATGTAACTAAAGAATGATCTTTAGGGAAGAAATAAAGGGCTTCAACTGTCGTGGTGAGTTTGGGGTAGGAGTATATGGCCAGAAGCAAACATAATATCGAAAAGATATAAACCATCGGTCTGGTTATAAACTTAGGAGAATATAGAATATTTAAAGTCCTCATCTCGCGGCGAGGGAAGCGAGTGTCTTTTAATACCACTTTCCATAAAAGAATAAAAAATAGAGTTGTAATAAAAAGTGACAGTGAAGAGGTGATCGCGAATTGCTTAACGGCAATAATGTTGCTGGTAATAAGTGAAAAGAATCCTACTATCGTGCTTGAAACCATGAGTAACATCGGAGTGAGTTTTCTTTTGTATGTCAGGCCAATGGACTGGTAAGTAAAGAGTCCGCTAATGACATGTATACTTAAAGATTGTGTCGTCACAAAGTTTATCAAAGGCACTGATGTTGTCAAAATGTTGGCCTCGCCATAACAAATTTTTAAGACGGCCAACCCAATCATTGTCGCAAAGAGAGAGTTAATAAAAACGAAGAGAGTCACTTCCCAATTGCGATAATAATAAAAAGAAACAAGGAGAGTTAAAATAAAAAGGATTGGAAATAATTTGGTCTGTATAGACTCGCCCATCAGGTTGAGGTGATAGTTAGTGTAGCCCATTCCGGCCATGAAGGTTTGAAATGGAAGTTTGGTCAGGTCACTATAAAGAGAAATTTGCTCTCTATCGTTGAGATCAGGAACTTGCAAAATGAGAAAAGTGCTTTTATCAGTTGCGAGTTTAAAATCCATTAAAGGATGCTCAACGTAGAATTGAGTCCATTGTGATGGTAATATTTTTTTTGTCGTCTCTTGTGGGCCAGTCCATGAGGAAATATCATGGGCATCAAGTTTTAAAGTTATGTCAGAGATTTTTTGAGTGATTGATTGGTCTTTATCTGAGTTGAGTTTGGGAATTTCGATAATAAGTTGATCATCGTGACCGAATGTCTTAACAAACTGGTCATAGTTTTGCTTTAGGTCCTTATTAAGAAAGAGATATTCTTTGTTGTTCTGGTGAAGGTCTTTTGTCCAAATGAATAACAAAATGGTGGGGATGATTAGGACGAAAAAACACTTCTTAATTGGGCTAATCTTTTTCATGCTTAGATTGTAGCTCAATTAAAAGCGCAAAAAAATTATTTTTCTGGCAATTTAGAAAGAGCAAGTAAGTCATCTAAAAAGAATGCACTTAATTCCATCCTGCCATTTAGTGAACTTTTTTTATAAATCTGACTGGCCTGTTGTCTGACTGTGCTTTCTGAAGATCCTCTTATGTCCGCTATCTCTTTCATTGCCAGACCCTTTATAAGGAGAAGGGCAATTTCTTTTTCTGCGCGACTAGACGCCCACTTATTGAACTGATCATCAATGTTGACTAAAAACTCTGTTGAAAGATGAGAGATTTTCTTTTGAAAGTTTTCTTGCTCATTTTTGAGAGCAGCATTTTTAGAATCTAGTTCAGTGATTTTTGATTGATAGGCTTCCATTTCATGGTTTTGCCGCTTTATGATTTTAAACTGGTAGAAGGCACCGGCCATGGAAAATGCCCATAAAGCAGCTTCGTGTATTAAGTGTGCTAATGTTACCCCTTCCTGCATATCAACTATTATGTCGATCAAAGCAAATATACTGGTACCAAGGAGTATTACAAACGTAATGATTTTTATGCGGTTTTCTTGAACATTTGTCATATCGGCCTCAGTAACTCCTTAATTCTTTATCAATATCACATACCACCTATAGACTTAAATTCAGGTGAGAGCATTATTATGGCTACAGGGAGACTTTATGTCATTCAAGATTATTAAGAATTCAAAACCTAGTATTGGAGTTGTCGGAGCAGGCCCAGCTGGTGCTATGGCGGCTTATTTATTGGCCTCTGAAGGGTATTCGGTCACTTTATTCGAGCGTCGCAAAGAAGTGGAGCGAAAGGTTTGTGGAGAGTACCTCTGCCCTGAAGGTGTGAGGCTTTTAAGGGAGCTTAACCTTTTGGATAAATTGTGTGAGGGGTTTAGCGAACTTCAGGGAATGGTTCTGGTCTCGCCTACAGATGTGGTTATTCCAAGTTATTTTCCTAAAAAAGCAAATGTTAATGCTGAGAATGGTCTTTCTCTTAATAGAAAAACATTTGATCAAAACATTTTGAAGCTTGCAGTTGATCATGGCGCAAAATTATTGAAAGATAAAACTATTGTTAGTGCCCATCAAACATCGGTTGGAAGTTGGGAAATCTTGGATACTAATCAAGACAAGTATGATTTTGATTTGTTGATTGTTGCAGATGGAAGGCAATCTAAAATTGGCCACTCACTCGGGCATTTAAAAGCAGTTGATACAAAAAGAGCGGCCATTCATTGCTACCTTTCACGTAAAACTGATCGCGGGCTGCGTTTAGGTGAGATGCATATCTTAAAAGATAACGGTTATTGTGGACTAGATCCTATTAGTGACGACGAAGTTAATTTTTCAATTGTATGTGATTCTAAAAAATTGAAAAAGGAGACACCTGTAAGCATTATCAATAGCGCTATAAGTAATTCAAAAAGATTGAGCGCCATGTTTGATCTTCTTGATGGAAAAAAATCTAATGATATTAAAATTGTCTCCAGCTTAAAAAATAAGAATCTCTTTATTGCAGGTAATAACCTGGCCTACGTGGGAGACGCGGCAGGATTTATTGATCCTTTAACAGGAGAAGGTATTTATAATGCTTTATTATCCAGCCGATTGCTCGCAACAAATATACTCAGTTCTTCTAATTTAGAAATAGCATTAGCAAATTATAAAAAACAAAAGAAAAAACTAAGCTTTCAAAAAAATCTCTTAAATCACTTTTTTCAATTTCTCATTAGAAAACCATTGTTAGTCAATTTAACAGCTCGTTATCTAAAAAAATCTCCAGAAAGAGCAGATCAGTTCATAGGGATCATCGGTAATGTTCATAGTCCAGTAGTCGGTTTTATAAAAATGTTAGCAGCTTAAAAGGAAGTCATATGTGTATAATTCATTCAGTCGTTACTAGTTTTCCTAAAACTTATATTTCACAGGATGAAATCAGTGAGGAAATAAGTAGCATCTGGCCTGATAAAACAAAGCATGTTGAACAATTTCATAAATCTTCGCAAGTTAAAGGACGTCATTTATCAATACCTTTAATTGAATATAAAAATTTAGGTGATATTGGTGATCGTTCAGTGAAATGGCTGGACGTGGCCTTAGAGCTTCAAACAAATAATATAAATAATCTTTTAGCGAGTGCAGGGATGCTTCCTGAAGATATTAGCTTGATTGTTACGACAACGGTCACAGGACTTGCCATTCCAACATTGGAAGCAAGATTAATGAATAAAATTGCTTTTAAACCTAATACCAAGAGACTTCCTATTTTTGGATTAGGATGTCTTGGTGGGGTGGCAGGAATCAATAGGGTCAATGACTATTTAAAAGGTCATCCAAAAGAGGCTGCCCTTTTACTTGCAACAGAGTTGTGTTCACTGACATTTCAATTTCAAGATAAAAGTGTTGCCAACTTGGTTGGGACAAGTCTTTTTGCAGATGGATCGGCCGCTGTTTTGATCGTTGGGGACGAACACCCTTTAGCGAGCAAAGGACAATTTGAAATTTTAGCAGGCGAGAGTTTCTTTTATCCAGATACTGAAAGAATCATGGGATGGGATATTGTTTCTTCAGGTTTTCAAATTGTGCTAAGTGGAGATGTTCCTAAAATAGTCGTGGAGCATGTCAAACCAAATATCGGTGAATTTTTGAGTGGAAATAAAACCACTTTAAGTGATGTTGGATTTATGGTCTCTCATCCTGGTGGCCCGAAAGTCTTAGAAAAAATAAGTGAGATTGCAGATCGTCCGGCAGAAGATTTCAAGCATAGTTGGAATAGTCTGGCGGAAAAAGGAAACATGTCTTCAGTTTCTGTTCTGCACGTATTACAAAAAACAATAGAAGACAAAAAGAAAAAAAATGAATTGGGACTTATGATTGCGATGGGGCCAGCGTTTTGTTCTGAAATGAGCTTAATTAAAAAACTGTAGGAAAAAATGACAAAAAATTTAATTTTTGCCAATGGAATTATTCTTTTTTACATCATTCAAAGAATAACAGAGGTTCTCATTAGTAAAGAAAATGAGAGATGGTTAAAGAAAAAATGTAATGCCGTTGAGGTTAATATTCGAGAAGGTTTTCAAATGAAAATATTCCATACCTTATGGTTTATTTCTTTGTTGTTAGAGACAAATATAAAAAATGATATCCGATTGGGAGAAGAGACCATCGTTATTTATTTATTCTTGGCCGTCTGTATGACGATCAGGTTCTACACGATAGAGAAACTTAAGCCTTTTTGGACAATTAAAATATTTTCTCTAAAAAATCCAAAGGTCGTGACTGATGGCCTATATAAATATATAAGACATCCTAATTATCTTGTTGTTGTCGCAGAATTTATCCTCTTGCCTTTACTCTTTAAGGCGTATTTAACATTAATTATATTTTCGTTTCTTAATATACTCTTTTTATCAAGAAGAGTTCTTCTCGAGGAGAAAACGCTAATGGAAAGCTCAGACTATTCAGATAAATTCAGTAATGTTAAGCGGTTTGTTCCATTCATTTTTGCACTGGCATTTTTAATTATAAATCCAGTGAATGCAAAGGAATTAAAATATCATCACAAAACTTATGACGATGCCAAGAAGTCAAAAGAATACATAATGTTCGAAGGTGAGAGTACTAAGCTTGGGCTCATTACTACTGGGTTTGATGGATATGCCAAAGACTTTAAGATCAATTACGACTTGGTTGAAAATCAGGTTAATAGCCTTGTTGTTACGATGTTAACAACAGAGCTAGATACTAATGTCGTCTCACGAAATGAAAAAATGATTAATACTATTTTAAATAATGAGAAGTATCCTGAAATTTCTTCTGCACTCTTAGAAAAGTTGAATTTGATTGATGGAGAGCAAACTATAAAAATGAGATTCAAAGTTAAAGATCATCTAGTTGTAAAACCAGTGACTATAAAGGTTGAGAAAAATGATGAAGGCTTTGTTGTTTCGGGGACGGCTTTTATCGGATTGCAGGAGTTGGGGCTTCCAGACCCGAGTATTATGATTGCTAAAGTTAAAGATGAATTAGCTCTTAAGTTTTCGGTTCAATTAAAAAAGTAAAACGAACAAGGGAGAAGATATGAGAAAATTATTATCTATGGTCGTTGTTCCTATCGTTAGGATTCACTCTAGGAATTAAGAATGAAAGTTTTATTAGTTGAAAATGACACATCCTTATCGAAGAAAATTGAAGAAAGTTTATCTAACGAAGGATTTAAAGTTGAATGTTTCATAGATGAGCAAACTGCTATTAGAAAAATGAAAGAAACTAGTTTTGATCTTATGATAGTTAGAAATGACATTTTAAAGAATGAAGGAGCTGATTTTTTTCATTGTCTCAGAGGAAAATCGCAGTATTCACCTGTTCTTGTTATCGGTGAGGCAAAAAATATGTCTGAGAGAATTAAAAGTCTTAAAAATGGCGGTGATGATTATTTAACTAAACCGTTTGAAGCAGTAGAACTATTGAGTAAAGTAGAGACCTTGCTTAAAAACAAGCAGACCCAAATTCGTAGCGAAAAGTTGAGCTTTATAGATATTCATCTCAATATAGTCACTAGAGAAGTTAAGAGAGCGAATCATAAAATTGATCTTCATCAGATGGAGTTTTCTCTATTACATTTTTTAATTGAGCAGCAAGGGAAAATTGTTACAAAAAATCAAATTCTTGAGCGAGTTTGGGGATATAACATTTCTCCTAAAACTAATGTCGTTGATGTTTTGGTCTGCAGGTTAAGAAACAAAATGGACAAAGACCACGAAGTGAAGACTATTCATACAATTCGAGGTCTTGGGTATATACTTAAAACATATTAATTATTGCCTTTTATTTTTTAGCTGCTTTGGCGAAGCCTTCAGCTAAACATGCATCAACCTTGGCCATCCCTTCAGGCATTTTTGAACATCTAAGTGGAGCTTCAATTTCTTTGCCTTTCCATTCGAAATAAAGCATGAAGGCCCCGGAGTTTGGATCAATACCTGGATAAATTTCAAACCCACTTCTATTTTCTTTGTTGCCATTAATTGCACTCATTGCGAGCTTGGTTATCAAGTGCCCTGCAACTGCCCCAATGATGACATCTGAAGCCCAATGGGCCTGATCGTGAACTCTTGCATAGGCGCTAATTGCAGCGATTCCATAGGCCACATAGGGGACAACGGGATAGTCGTCTTTATACATTTCAGAAATGACTGTTGCGATTGTGAAGGCCTGAGCTGTATGGCCGGAGTAAAAGGATTTATCATTCTTATTAAAAAAGCTGTATGGCCCCTCCCCTTTAATAGGGCGTGACCTACCAAAATAATTTTTAGCAGCCACTGTTGCAATTGATGAAGCAAGACTTGCACCTATCATGAAGAGTCCGGCCTTTTTCAATTTATTATTTTCAAAATAGACGCCAACGAAATAAGAGCCTGCAGCGATTCCTAGGCCAGCAACACCAGTTCCTAAGAAATTACCGACTGATGCAATGGGTGCAGTAACTCTAGACTTATGATTTTGAACGACATCCATAATTTCCTGGTCATGGGAGAATGCAACCACTCCAAGGCTTGTGGCAACGGCCAGAGTTAGAAGTTCTGAGTCATCTAAAGAGAGAGGGATAAAAGTTGATCTTTCTTTATCTTGTGAAAGATAATTCTCTAAAGTGTATGAGTCGAGGATGGTGCCATTGAACTTGGCAATTTCAATTTCTTGCTCTGTCGAACACCCGTATAATGATTTTCTGCAGGCCTTGATGTTTTTGGCCATTGATGTGTAGTCAAGATCTATCGTTGTTGCACTCATAGATTGTACTGATATAAGCATGGTCATCATCAATAGTGTTTTTTTCATAAGGCCTCTGGTATTTATGTCTTCTTCTGATTTAACGACGTTTTTGAGCTGAATGAGTCGTCGTTGTAAATTATTCACTATGGCTACTTCGGGCTTGTTTGATGACTTAGACAAAAATTGATATCTACTGACTGAGCTAGTGTTATGAATTGATGAAGTTAATTGATGGCCATTCTGCGCAATGGAAGAAGAGCGAGTGTCCATGGGTAATGTTTATTACTATCTTGTAATAATCTATGGCCTAGCAAAGATCACTTTATGAGATTTATCAGCAATGAACTTAGTGTTGTATTAGCTTTTTATTGCTTATATTATAATTATAGATTTTATAAAAAATTGAAATTTATCCCGGAGTTTTAATGAAATTGTTTTTGTATTATGGCGCTTGCATTATCCTGCTTACCTCTTGTGCGAATGTTCCTCAAATTGATCGTGGAATCTTAGCTAAGAGAATTATGCAATTTGATCCTCATCCAGAAGAAACAGTTTTTCAAGATGAAGTTAGGGCCTTTAGAGAAGGGGCCATTGGTGGCGGTAAAGCAGTAGGAGGTGGATGTGGGTGCAACTAAAACTCAACGCGTTATTATAACACTTCTGCTTTTTGTTTGTAGTGTGCAAAACGCTTTTGCTGAAATGATGGAAAAAGGTAAAACTAAAATTAAAACATTGCTTAATGTTTATTCGCAATCGAGTAAGTCCGGCAAGCAAGTCTTAGATAATTCTGGTAATGAAGATGTAAAAGTCATTGAGCCTCAAATCTTTGTTAAACATCAAATTACAGCAGACACAGAAATTAATGCAAGTTTTACAATAGATACATGGACGGCCGAGTCTGACACTATTCTTGATGGGAATACAGGCGCCAGTGGTGAAGGTAAAAAAGGGCAAGCTCGCGTAGCTCCTAATCTTGGAGTTCGCCGTGAAGTTGGTAAAACTAAATATGGAATGAATGTGGGCATTTCAAGTGAATATGATTACAGCTCTAAAAATATCTCAGCGAATGTTGAGCAGTCTTTTGCTGAGGATAATTTTACCCTTGGTTTGAATATTCAGTATTATGCAGACACCGTAGCATTGTTTCCTGATATTACTCCTCCTTTAAATGCAAAAATAGGAGAAGATTTAAATCGTGATATCTATGCTATCAATATTGGCGCCTCTCAGATCTTAACTAGAAAGGATATTATCGAAGTAAGCGCTACCTATGCAAACTCTAAGGGAAGATTAGAGTCAACTGCCGGGACGGTGAATGTAAATAATGTCAGAGAAGTTGAAGTCCTTCCTGGTGAAAGAAAGAGAAATGCCATTTCCACCAAATGGGTACATGCCTTCAATGATGAAATGGCCATGAATGTTAGTTATCGTAATTATTTTGACAACTGGGGCGCACACGCCAACTCTACACGAATAGCATTTTTGATGTCTTTAAGAGAGGAGCAAGACTTTATAGAGCTCGCTATAAGACATCACTCTCAAAGCGCTGTTGATTATTACAAATATAATTTCTCAGGAAGCGAGCGTTACATGACTAGTGATTCTGATATGAGTAAGTTTACATCTTATGAGCCATCAATAATGTACTCTCGGTCTTTAGGAACTTTAAAACCATTTGGTTTCAATTTAGAAGATGCCGAGTGGGGAAATACAATGACATATTCAAAAAGAAACACTGGCCTTCAATACGTTTATTTTCAAACCTCATTGGCCTTTTTCTTTTAAGAGAGAATTATGAAAAAAATATGTTTTATGTTGTTATTAATTTCATTGAATGCAAATGCTGAAAAGATGCCGGATTTTAATCTGCCGATATACTCTCAAGAGTCTAAGTTTCATCTCAGTGAGAATTTAAAAGGTAAAAAGATTCTGATCAACTTTTGGGCATCTTGGTGCATTTCATGTATTCATGAAATTCCATTACTGGAAAAATTAAAAGAAAAGTATGGCAAAGATGTTTTGTTCGTTGGAGTGAATGCAGGAGAGAAGCAAGTACTCATTGATAAATTCTTACGAAAAAATAAATTTAGTTATATCTTGTTAAAAGATGAAGACCGAAATTTTTCTAAAAGTGTGGGAGTTAACTCATTGCCGGTTACAATGGTCGTAGACCAAGAGATGAATATTATTTACCGTGATGTTGTTCCACCAAAGGAATTATGAAGGATATTGTTTGTAGTAAAAAATATTTTGCAATGGGAGGAGAGTTCCAGTTTAGTTGCTTTCCACAAAGTTTCTATTCCAAGGAAGAGGTCGCGAATATTTTTGATGAGGCCTATCATGAAGTTAAAAGGCTAGAAATGAAGTATACCGATTTCGGCCCGAGCTACTTCAATGAAATTAACAATCGCGCAGGGGTTGCTCCGGTTAAAATAGATGAAGAAACTATCCTTCTAATAAAGAAATCCTTGGAAGTTGCACAACAATCTCATGGGACATTTGATATTAGCTTTGCAAGTATTGGGCATCTGTGGAGAGAGTACAAAGAAAAAAATAAATGCTTAGATCAAGAGATAATTCAAAAGTATCTGCCATTTATAAATTACAAATTAATCGAATTAAATGTGGCAGAAAAAACTATCTATTTACCATATAAAGAAATGAAAATAGGTCTTGGTGGAATCGGAAAAGGTTATGCTGTAGATCAAGTCTATCGACTGTTTATAAAAAAAGGGCTTTACAATTTTTATATAAATGGAGCAGGGGATATTCGCTTGCATAGTCGCCCAGATGCGCCGAGAAAATGGAGGATAGGGATTAGAAATCCACTGTCTGAAGATGCAAGTAAGTCTGTCGGAGTTATTCAGATATCGGAGGGTGCTATTGCTTCATCTGGTGGGTATGTCCATAATGTGAATGGTGATAAATTTAATCATCATATTATTCATCCCAAAACAGGAGCATCTCGCCGAGATGTTATTTCTAGCACTGTTTTGGCCGATGATGCAATTACTGCAGATACCACTGCTACCATTTTAATGAATATGGAAAAAATGGAAGCTGTAAAATACCTTAATGAAAATAATTTATCAGGATTTGTTTTTTGCCCTGAAGGAAAAAGTTATTTATCGCAAAGAGCGATTAGAAATTTTGGAATGGATTTAAGTTAAACTAAGTGTTTTGGCATATTAAATGCTAAAATTATAAACAAAGGAGTTTTTATGAAAAAAATGTTTGGATTAGTTCTTTTATTGGTAGCATCTTCGGCCTTTGCAGGTCCAACTTGTACAAAGGAAGACAAGGCGAAATGGCAGGATCAAAAAAAGTTTGAAGAAAAATTAGTTAATGTTGATGGATACAAAATTAAAAAATTCAAAGTCACAGATGGAAATTGTTATGAAATCTATGGCTGGAATAAAGAAGGCAAGAAAGTAGAAATTTATTTCAATCCAATTGATGGAAGTAAAGTAAAAGAAGAGATTAGATAATGAGCAAACCCGATGAAGTGAAGTGGTCTCTCTTTACAAGAATTATTCATTGGGTGGTCGCGGTTGTTGTCTTCCTCAATACATTTGTTGTTGAGGAAGGCGATCCTCCACACCGGTACATGGGGTATGCTGCCCTGATCTTTATTGGATGGAGATGTTTCATTGGAGTCTTTGGCAAAGAACATGAAAAATTTGTCAATTTCCCAATTGGCATTGCTAATATTAAGTTATTTTTGAACACTCATTTTACAAAAAAGCATGATTTTCAAGGTCATAATCCATTGGCCTCACTAAATTATTTACTTATCTGGTTAACCATTTTGGGACTAGGGATAACAGGCTGGATGATGGGCCTAGATAGATATTTTGGTGAAGAATGGCTAGAGGATATACATGGACTGATATCAAATAGTCTAAATGCGCTGGTTGCAATTCACTTATTAGGGCTAGCAATAGACTCTTATCTTTTTAAAAGAAAGTCCTGGTTGGTAATGATTACTGGTAAGAAGAACTAACTGTCCCATATTTCTATAATTCTATATTTTAATTGATTAACGTGATACCATATAGTATACCCCCCTATACTATATGGAGAGTTCATGGCCCACGTTGTTGCAGATAAGGCAAAAATTTTAGCGAGAGTTAATAGGATCAAAGGCCAATTAGAGGCCTTTGCTAAAGCTGTCGATTCAGGTCAGGACTGTTATCAGGTCCTTCAGCTATTAGCATCTTGTCGAGGGGCAATGAATGGTCTTATGAGTGAAGTTGTCGAAAATCACATCCGAGAACATATAGTAGAAGCTGAGAACAAAAAAGCAGCATCAGAGTCTGGTGAAGATTTAATCGAAATTATGAGAAGTTTTTTAAAGTGAGAAAATGATGAGTCCAATTGTTGAAAACCCTCTAACATGGGTCTATTTTCCAACTGCTTTATTGCTTGGAGCTTTACATGCTCTGGAGCCAGGACACGCTAAAACTTTAACGGCAGCTTATTTGATAGGTATTAAAGGAACGAAGAAAGATGCTTTTTTGCTTGGTCTATCTGTGGCGCTCACTCATAGCATCGTGGTCGTAAGCATATCAGCGCTTGCCCTTTATATTGGAAGAGAAACCTTCACTCAAGACGTGACGAAATGGTTGCAAATCGGAAGTGGAATTATCGTTATCTTACTTGGCCTATGGCTCATGATCAAGAGAGTTCGCCAAATGAGAAAAGGGGCCCTTCATCATCATCATGTCTCAGAAGCTATAAGGATTAATTCAGACCTTACTACTGGTGTGTTAGAAATTGTACAGACTGATGAAGGTGAGAGAATGAGGTATTCATGCTCACAGGCAGCTAATGATCTTAAAATCAGAGTGATCATTAATAGGCCTAACGGTTTAGAAGTTCTAGAGCTTGTGAAGCAGGCCGAATCAAAACAATTTCAAAGTACAGTAGCACCTAATGAGCCTCATGAGTTTTCTGCAGAATTAGAAATTATATCCAATGACCACAAAGAGATTAAAACTTTTGAAATGCATGAAGATCATGATCATCATGACCATGACTTAATGTCAGATGATGAGCATGCTAGGGCCCATGCTGCAACTATTCCTGAGTATGTTAAGAAAGGGGAGCGTCCGACAATTCTGCAAATCTTAACTTTTGGAGCTGCTGGTGGCATGATCCCTTGTCCTGCTTCAATTACAGTTATGTTATTAGCTTTATCAATTGGTAAAGTTGGAGCAGGGCTTTTTGCTGTTGCTGGATTTAGTATCGGGCTGGCCATTACTTTGGTCGGAATTGGTTTAGCAGTCGTTATAAGTTTAAATAAGATTCAAGGATCAGGTCGATTCCAATGGGTATCATCGAAAGCCCCTATCATTAGCGCTGGAGTCGTTATGCTATCGGGTATTGCCGCTTTAGTTTTTAGTTAAGAGCTTTTATTTAAAGCGACTACAACCAGTATCTTCAAACTCATTTGCTAGTGCTTGTGAAATATTCTGAGGTACTTTCCAACTAATCGTACTGTAAAAATCAGTTGTGGCACCTTTTGCTACAACTCGGATGATGTCATCTGAGCTTCCTGTAACAGAGGCGACAAAACTATTCATATCATTGCACGTATCAGTTAAAATAGTATGAGTGATGATTCCACTGGCTTCAGTAAAGGTTCCAGTTGTTTTGTGATAGTAATTTTCGGATAAATTCCCACCCGCAAAACTTCTTTGCATTATAAGAAATGTTCCATCGGTCTTATACTTAAATTCATAAAAGCGGGTATCCTTTCCTGAATCCACTTCTTTTAATAATTTAAAATATGAACCAGGCGTATAGGGCCCTTTAGATGGAAGCGGAGGTGCTGATGTGGCAGCATTCGTTTTTTTGTCACTTACAACATCTACAACTTTTTTTGTGTCTTTAACAACACCACAACTTGAAAACAAGATTAGTGCTAAGAATATTGGAAGAGATGTTTTCATATAATCCTTGATTACTGCTGACCTGCTGAAAAAACTTGAACAGATAATCCACCATTGTATCCACATGCAAAAGATTTAAACGAAGGGTTTAAAATATTTGCTTTGTGACCAGGGCTTGCCATCCATTGAGCAACAGCACCACTACCACTTGAGCCAGATGCGATGTTTTCGCCAGCTCCCCACCCAAGTCCAAAGCGACCTGCACGAGCAGCAAAAGTTTCAGCAGGGCGTCCGCTTACGGCAGCTCGGTCATGTGAGAAATAATTATACTTGGCCATATCATCAGCATGCTCTTGGGCCATCTTGAAACAGCTCATGCAGTAATTGAAGGCCGGAAGATCTTTATTGACTCGTTCTCTGTTAGTGGCCTTAAAGCACTCGCAGTTTTCAGCAGAGCTACCATCACAGGCTTCGGTCCTGTCTGGAACAACTTCCTTTCCGCAGCTAATAAATAAAAATGAAAAAAATGTTAACGTTATTAATGTTTTCATATTGGTGTTTTCTTATTTTGCTATAGATTCTGATTTATCTTTTGTATTTACCGTAGAAGAATCTTCAATGGCCGCTGCTTCTTTAGTACTTGCTCTTGATGTATCATCTACTAAAGCAGATTTTTTATCATCTTCACAAATTTCAAGTTTGGCCAGATCAACCGTCAATTGATTATTGAGTCCATATCCCCAAAAATTATTCCATGCATTGTCGAGTGAGATAACTGCTGTTTGATTGTCAAAAATTCCTTTTAGCGCAACTTTCTCACCTTTTTTAACTGAGTAGGTATGGCCTTCATTGTAGCTGTAAGTAATTTTTGTATCTTCTTTAGCGCACATAAAAGAATAAGATAGGAGAGGGTGTTTCTTATCAAGTTTTACAAGAAGGCGAGAATCAAAATTGAAATGTGTCGCACCTTTTGAAAAACCAGTTTTCTTTGATTCAGACTGCATCACATGGACTTGTCCATTTTCATATAAGGTTTCAACTTTACCAAAATGTATCTGGATCGTTCCATCTTTTTGCTTAACTGGAAATAAACCAAGATCTCCTTTGGAGATTTCGTTATACGTTTTTACTTCTCTATAAAGCTCTTCTCTTTTACGTGGAAATGTTTCCCAATGTTTTCCGCATACTTCTTTTACAACAAGCTCAGTGCCTTTGACTTCACACACGCGAACGAGTTTACCAGTCTTAGAATCCACAAAACGCTCTAGAGGTGAAATGATGTCTTCAGCGTAAGAATGACTAAACAGAGTAAAAAAAAGGCCTAAACTTAAAGTCTTCATCTAGAGGCTCCTGGATTTTTATAAGTATCAAATGGCCTATCGGAATAACTGAGCAAAATGTTTAGTTTTTATTTAACGACTTGATATCATAATCAAAAGGAGTGTACTTAAACAAGTTGCTGCTAATTAGGATACTAGTTACACTGTAGTCTATGAAAAATAACAACTCTGGATTCGGATTAGTAGAAGTCATGGTAGCGGCAGGCATTTTAGGTGCATTGGCCGTGGTGCTTATGAATTTAAACAAGCAAAGTGCCACGACTCTCGTAAAGTCTAAGGTAGATCAAGAAAGCCTTTTAGTTGTTAATGAAATGGTGAGTATCTTATCTGATCCAGTAAACTGCATGGCTTCTCTCGGTGGGAGAAATGCGGAATCCACTGCTCCTGGTGTAATTTTAAGATTGTTTCACAAAGGTCAACCTAAGTTTGCTGTTAATACAGAGTCAGGGGACGCAGGTCTAAAAGTAAAATCTTATTCCATCAGTGCCGCTGCCCCTGGTGTGAGTTTAGCGACGAACACAACAAACCTATCAATTAATTTTGAAAGAAAGAAAATTCAGAATGGTAGTGGGGACATCGTAAAAAATATGAGACTGCATGTTGAATTTGATAGCGCCAATAATATTACGGGCTGCCGCTCGCTTTCATCTGCTTCAACTGATATTTGGACTCGTGCAGATGCAGGAGATATTTATTATTCTGGTGGACGTGTTGGAGTTGGCACAGCTGATCCAAGAGGAATGCTAGAAGTTGTCGGAGGTGTGCGTGCAAGTAAAGGGAGCACTCCTCAAGAGGACCTCTCTCATGTTGGCTTCTCGTTTGAAAACGACGGTGATACTGGGATGTTTGCGGAGGGAGGAGATAATACTCAGGGAAGTTCGTTGGTCTTAAAACAAGACAGTACGACATCATTGATTCTAAAAAATGGACGCTATTACGGAACTCCTGATTGTTTTGAGGTTCAGGGGCCACAAGCTCTAACAGGTTCGGTTGCGACTTGTCCTTCTGGAAGCACTATCCAGAGTGGTGGTGGATACTGCGTTGATGGAAACGTAGGTTATTTACACTCATCAATTCCTCAAGGAAATGGTTGGGCGGCTGATTGCTTTGGCAAAAATGATATCGATGTCGCAGCAGTAGCGATTGCTCGTTGTTGTAGATTAACTCCGCCGTAATTAGTATTGCTTTTTACTTTCTTTATTCACTTTTTAAGATAAGCTTCAAATCCTCTGGCAAGTCCATAGGCTCAAATATCCCCACTTTAGAAGACCCAATGTTCCCCTTAGGTGCTCTATTAAAAATAGACCCAGGGATGGCCAATAATAAACGAGGGAGCTGACCTAAGATCTCTTTGCGATTTTTTGTCTTGAGTGCCAGTGAAAACATCCAGCAATGAACGACAAAATGCTGTTTCCAGTAATTTTGGCTGAGAATATGAGCACGCTCTAAATGATTCCAGCATGCCTCAAAGTGAGATAATTTTAAACTATCTTGGTATTGAGTTAATTCTTTAGCAAAGTGAAGTTTTACTATTTTGTTCATATTTCTTACTATTAAGGGAACATTGAGTTTTTCTTCTCTTCTTTCTTTACAGTCAGGGTCTTATAAGTATTTTTTAAGTTCTGAATCTTTTTAGTCCTAACATTCAAAAGAGTTGTTACCTGAGACTGATCATAACCAAGAGCTTTATCGATTAGCTGGCCTATTTGTGTTAAGAGTTCAATTTGCAGATTAATGTATCCGATTGTTTGATCATAAGATGCGGCAAGAGGAGGTGATTGGCACATGATCCCTTCTGATGCGACTTCTTTTTCAAAATCTTTTGAAGTGCA
Organism: Bacteriovoracaceae bacterium UBA6153; assembly: GCA_002428265.1. GTDB lineage: Bacteria > Bdellovibrionota > Bacteriovoracia > Bacteriovoracales > Bacteriovoracaceae > Bacteriovorax. The sequence continues at coordinate 244,036 of DIUR01000018.1, read as the reverse complement.
AACATTTAACGGTTTGGCCCAATCATAATTAGAATCAGTCATGGCGCTTGTAGCATCTTTGGCAACAGATATAATTTCTTTTTGCCAATCGACATACTTTTTCCCTAGTGCCTTCGAAGATAAAGTTTCCTTTTTATTAACTTGAGTAATGTGTAGTTTTAACTCTTGAGCTTGGGCCTTCACGAGGTCACCATTGGTTTCGCAGCTATTTGGAACTGGATCACTTTTTTCTTCAATGATACATTCTCCATCTTCCGCGCAAACTTCAATCTTAGAGATTCTTTGACATCCTTCATGGGAGATTTTGATTGCCTGAATGAAGCCTTCGTCGCAGCTTGAAAGTTTCTTTTCGATACTCTCTTTTTTCTTTTCAAGCTCTTTAAGAGTTTTATTTACAGTTTCTAAGAATCTTTGTTTTGAGATCATTCTCGAGCTTTTTGCAGCACTACCCGAGCTAGAATCTTGGGTAAATAAAGAAGATCCACCAATGCTATCAATCACTGCCTCATCATTTAGGATATCCAGGTCTAGTGAGTAAAGCTGAACAACCGAGATGGAAGACTTAGCGTCTGAATTAGCATTTTTTGATAATGTATCCATCAAAGCAGCTCTTTCTTTGACGAGAGCTTCTCTTTGGGTTTTAGAACTTTGGTAATCACTTAAAGGAGATTGTAAATTTTTTACTAAAATAGATTTGTATGCATCGTTATAAGGTGAGCACTTATTAAGATTTTTTTCTAATCCTAATAATAGATCTTCGAGTTTTTTATCATCAGCAATTGATCCACTAGCACCAGAGTGCTTGACACCATTGTATTCTGGAAAAGTTGTTCTAATCTGTCCAAGGAGAGTGTTATCGTCTTGTTCCTCTTTCTTTTCTGGATCTTTAGTGGGAGCGCTGCTACCACCACCACCGCCGCTATTTTTAGCGTTTTCAAGACGCTTCTTAATACACTCTTCAATTTTCTCTTTTAATTTATCGAATTTTTCATTGTAGACTTCTACTCTTTGTTTGTCTGGAGCTGGCTCAATCTTAAAGACCCAGTTTTTAGGAATTTCATATTCCCTCCCATCTGCAAGCTTTCCCTTATAGGGTGTTCCTGCAGGTTTAGCAGTATTTGGAATAAGCTTCATTTTATAGACAGCATCTTTGTCGCCGTAAGAGTCAAGATCTTCTGGAAAGGTATGATAGAAGTTCGTTGTGGCTCCGTATCCACCAGATGGCGAGGTATATTGGTAAGAGGCCAAGGGAATGAGCATTTCATCTTTTTGGTCCTCATGGCCTGTAACTTTTAACAAACTTTCAACATAACATTTTGAATCATTGAATTTAGACTGTCTTTCAATGTAATACACTCTTCCGATAGCGAGATCTTTTACAGCTCCATCAAATTTTCCCAAGATATGATCACTGGCAAAAATTAGCTGACTAAAAGATAAGGACATTAGCATAAAAGAAATTTTCACAGAGGCTCCCACACAGTTTTAAATAATTTAGATAATCATCGCATGGATTGAGGTAACTCAGTAGATAATCATAAAATAGGAAATAAGGTTCTGGATTTGTGTAGAGGAAGTATGGGGCGTAAGTGCCCTGAAAAGATGGCAAAAAAGAAGCTTTAGGGCGGGACAGGGGAGGACTGGCTACTTTAAAATTTAAAGGCTATATTTTTACAAATATATTTTTTTAAAAGGATTCTTTTTGAAAGCTTCAACATTATTTAAAGTCATTTCCTTAGTAACGCTGATTCTCATTTCAAGCTGTAGTAAAAAACAAGACTCAGGCGAGCGAGTTTTAAATGTGATTGCAGCAGGAGACATTAAAGGCTTTGATCCTATCATGACAAGTGATATTGGATCAGCTGCTCAAGTGGCAAAAATTTATGAAGGCCTTCTTAATTATCATTGGCTCAAAATACCATTTGAACTTATTCCTAACCTTGCTGAAGAAATGCCGACAGTCTCTGCTGATGGGATGACTTATACATTCAAGTTAAGAAAAGGCGTGCATTTTCAAGATGACATCGCATTCCCTAATGGCAAAGGACGAGAAGTAGAGGCTGCAGATTTTGTCTATTCAATAAAACGTCTTGCTGATTCTAAGAATCAGGCAACGGGATGGTGGATTTTAGATGGAAAAATAAAAGGATTAAATGAATGGAGAAAAAAGTATGAGGTGCAGGCCTCTGCTAATTACGATGAAGAGATCGAAGGACTAAAAGCGATTGATAAGTACACTCTTCAGTTTACACTCTCAAAAGTATTTCCGCAGTTTTTATATTCTCTTGCGATGCCTTTTACATTTGTTGTAGCTAAAGAAGTTGTCGCAAAATATGGAGCTGAGATTATCAATCATCCGGTGGGAACTGGGCCTTACATACTGCCTGTATTTGATCAAAGTAAAAGGTTAGTTTTTACAAAAAATCCGACTTATAGAGAAAAGTTTTATCCAACTGAAGCCTCGGCCGAATTTAAGCATTTACTTAAAGATGCAGGTAAGAAGCTTCCACTCATTGATAAGATTGTCGTGAATGTCATGGTCGAGTCGCAACCAGCATGGCTTAAGTTTAATAAAGGTGAGCTAGATTATTTATCGATTCCTAAAGATAATTTTAGTTCTACAATTGTGGGCAAAAAATTGTCTCCAGAGATGGAGAAGAAGGGGATAAGTCTTACCATTATGCCAAGCCTGGATGTTTATTATATTGGGTTTAATTTTGATTACAAAATTTTTCACAACATTAATCTTCGCCGGGCAATGAGTCTGGCCTATGATGCAAATGCGGCCAATGAGCTTTTTTATAATAGTACAGGTTTTCCAGCGGCATCAGTTTCACCACCAGGCCTTGCTGGAAATAACCCTAGTTTTAAAAATGAGTGGCGAGGTCCTAATCTAGAGCTCGCAAAAAAGACTTTAGCATTGGCAGGATATCCTAATGGTGTAGGATTACCGGAGATTACCCTGGATGTCTCTAGCTCAACGACAGCTCGCCAAAAAGGAGAGTTCTTTCAAAAACAAATGGAGCAAATTGGCATTAAAATTAAAGTGGTGACAAATCTTTCACCAGAGCTGCAGGCAAAAATAAAAAAGAGGGCCGTGCAGATGATCGATTACGGCTGGATTGGGGATTATCCAGATACAGAAAATTTTCTTCAGATTTTCTATGGGCCTAACTCTGCACCTGGGGCCAATAGTGCAAACTATAATAATCCCCAGTTTAATAAAGATTTTGAAGCTGCAGTAAAGATGCAGAATACACCGGAGAGAACTGCCCTTTATGAGAAGTTAAACCAATTTCTGGCAAATGAAGCGGTTGTGATTTTTACCGTTCATACCCAAAGCTATATTGTTCAACAAAGCTGGGTAAAGAATTTCCATGATAGTGATTTTATTTTCGATTTTCATCAGTATATAAATATTGATCAGGATGAAAAAGTGAAGGGATTAAAAAGATTTTAATCCTCAACGTGGAACCGTAAACTGCACTTGAGTCCCTTGATTCTGAATAGAAGTAATTTCAAGCTTGCCTTGATGAAGCTCTATGAAGTGTCTGGCAAGTAACAATCCCACTCCGTAGCCGGTTCCATTGGTTTTTTGCTTACCTGCTCTTGAGTCCCATAGAGAGTCTATTTTTTCTAAAGTCATACCAACACCTTGGTCTATAACAGTGAAGAGTGTTTCAGACTCATCTTCGGTGACCTGAAGTGTGATCTTATTCCATTGGGAAGAAGCTTTAATGGAGTTTGAAAATAAATTCCTTAAAACAGAGGCCATCATTTCAGCATCGCATTTTACATAGAAAGGATTGCTTATTGCTTGGATTTCAATCTCAATCTTTTGCTCATCAAATGTTCCTTGAAGTGATCTTATGCAATTTTTAAAAAGATTGTGCACTTCAATTGTTTGCATCTGAGGCAGGAATTGGCTGTCTTGAGATTTTACCCATCTCATAATATTGTCGATCAAATCATCTGAGGCCTGGGATGAAGTCGTTAGACTATCTAGAATTTCATGATGATTATCCTGAAGTCTCTTTTTTAGTGATTGAGCAATCTTGGCCTGATTGCGAATGTTGCCAGAAAGATCGTGAGTAAGAAGTGTTAAAAGCTTTTGCTGGAAATCGAGATGTTCTAAAAGTTTTGCTTGTTTTTCTTTTTCAGGCGTTAGTAGTCCAAAGAGATCGTTCTTCTTAGATACATACAAAATTGCAAGTTCACTAATAGAAAACGTGCCCGCAGAAAGCATAATCCATCGAAGGGATGAGTTTATGATAACACTTGAAAAATCAATAACACTTCCGATAACGACACCAATAGAAAGAATGAAAATATGTTTTCTTTTTGGCTTATCAACTATTGATGAGTGGATAAACATGATCATTACAGAAAGAGTCAAAAGGTTGGTCCATGGATAATAGACAAAAAACCAAGGGCCATTTTTAAAAGTTAAAACAGAGACGTCCAAGTAATCGTAAGGGGCGTATGAGTGCACCATTAAGTTTTGATCGAATAAATTAAAAGTGATTAAAGTCGTGATAATACCCGGAAGAAAAATTAAAATACTGACCCATTTATTTTGAAGCCACGTCCAGCGTTTTAATATGTAGGAGAAAAAAAGAACTCCAGCAGGTGTAATGAAAGAAAATCCTAAATAACGAAGACGTGAAAACCATACTTTGGTTTCAAAACTAGAGGCGGTGTAGACATTCAAAGAAAAAAACGATGCTACACAAAAAGAAATTGTTAAAATTAGCAAGTACTGAATGGCCTTTACTCTTCTAAATGGCCAGGACTGAGCAAATAAAAGAACGGAGGTGATAAAGACACCAATATTTAAAAGAATTAATAAACTACTTATGATTTACTCCCAAGATCTATTACCTTTCGTTGAGACCACTCAATGACTTCTGAGCGACTTCGAGTTTCTGTTTTTTCCATGATTCGAGAACGATGTGTTTTTATTGTTTCAGGAGAACAGCCTAAGAGACTTGCTATGGATTTATTCGTGTGGCCCTTGAGGACTAGCTGGAGTACTTCAAACTCTCGTGACGACAGTTGCTTCTTTTCCGATTCTAATTGAAGCTTATGTTCAAGCGAAGAATCCAGAAAAGTGCGTCCAGATGAATCTTCTTCAATATACTTTAAGGCCTCATCAAACATTGATAGTGAGTAAGACTTTAATAGTATCGCGCTAGCATTATGTCTTAATAGTTGAAGAATCATAGATAGGCTTTCTTCACTCGTTAAAATAAGTATCTTTGTATTGAGCCCAAGGTTGCGGATCGTTTTTAGAACTTCGATTCCCGCCATGTCTGGTAAGTGTAGATCTAGTGTTAGAAGGTCTGGAGAGTGTTCTTTTACAAGCTCAATGGCATCTTTTCCCGTCAGCACTTTCAAAAATTTTAATTCGCGATTTGGATAATAATCTTGCAGAGCACATTGAATGCCGAGTTGAGAAATTGAATGATCATCACAGATGACAATTTTTAAACCGTTTGCTGTGGCCATCGAATCGTGATTTTTCATTAGTTAGAACTCCTGACTTTAATTGTCAGCATATTTAACATTTTGGCAATAAGCTTCTCAAAAGCTCAAAATCGGCACAATTGCTGTCCCCTTTCATGGGGGACAATACAGCATTGTATTTCAGGGAAGGGTTGTACCCCAAACGGGGATGCTATTGTTGAATATTTTTATAATGCTGCTCTTTAGCTAATCTTTAGATTCTTCTTTAATAAGAGGGAAGCTAGATAATCTGATCATTTAATTGTATAAATAGTATTGCTACAAAACGGAAATGAGGAAGCTTTTTTGTTACATCATCATCATCACAATACTTCTCTTGTTTATCTTTCTATCGTGATTGCTATTTTGTCTTCATATATTGCTCTTGATTTAACAAATGCCCTAGCGATGGCCAAAGGGCGTGCTCGTTTGATTTGGCTCTCAGGTGGATCTCTCGCAATGGGGATCGGAATCTGGAGTATGCACTTTGTAGGAATGCTCGCCTTCAGCCTGCCGAATATAACTATTGCTTATGATGTTCCGTTATTGATTTTATCTATTGTCGTGGCCATCGGAGCTTCTGCAATCACGCTGATCATCGTTAGCCGTCAGGAAATAAGTATTAAGACTTATGTCTTAGGAAGTTTGACAATGGGGGCGGCAATAGCAGGAATGCATTATATTGGTATTGCTTCCATGAGAATCGCCGCTACTATCGTTTGGGATCTCTCCTATGTCTGGGCCTCTTTGGTTATTGCTGTCGTGGCTTCTTTCGTCGCCCTCTTAATTGCATTTAAATTGAGAAATGATACTTCTAAAAAAGGACTAATCTTTAGAATTGCAGGTGCTGCAGTGATGGGATTTGCGATCTCAGGTATGCATTATACTGCGATGGGGGGGATGCAATTTATTCCTACGGCAAAAGAAATGATTGAAGACGATCAACTATTGGCCACGACAGGGCTTGCGGTTGCAGTCATCATCGGAACAGTCGTCATCCTTTTTATTGCATTTGTTGGATCAATGCTCGACAGAGCACTTTCTCGCCGGATCGCGATTTCAGAAATTCTTGAAGACAACGTAAAATCTCGAGACGAGTTTCTTTCGATTGTTTCGCATGAACTTAAAACACCACTTACTACTATGAAGTTGCAGCTCGAATTGGTTACGAGAGCATTAAATGCAAGCCAGAGTCTTGAAAATCAAGAAAAAAGTAAAATCCAGGCAATGGTTTTAAAAACAGATAAAAGTATCGTGCGTATCAACAGGCTCTTCGAAGACATGTTGGATATTTCAAAAATTGCGACTCGAAAACTTGATCTTCAAATTGAAAATTTTAATCTTGATGAAGTCATGAAAGAAGTTTTAGAGCGTCTTTCCCCACTTTTAGGACAGGTAGAGGTACTAAAAATTGAAGAAATCAATGTAGAATGGGATAAATTTCGTATTGAACAACTTCTAACGAATCTTTTAACAAATGCTTCTAAGTATGGTGAAGGTAAAGGGATTAAAGTGAGTTTAACCAAGTCTGATCATACTGCTTCGATTATGATCAAAGATTTTGGACGAGGGATTGCACTCGAAGATCAAGAAAAGATTTTCCAGCGTTTCGAGCGCATCAGTATTACAGATAATATTAAAGGCCTAGGGATCGGACTTTTTATAGCAAAAGAAATTGTTCAAATGCACAAGGGAACTATCGTTGTCAAAAGTGAGCTCAATAAAGGTTCAGAGTTTATCGTTACGATTCCGATCATCCAATCATGAATAATCCTATAATACCTTCAAATAGAAAAAAAATTGAATTGGATAAAAAATTAAAACAAATCCAAAGTGATGAGTTGAGATTGAAAAAGCTTGAGCAGGAACTGATAGTTCTTCAGTCAAGAGTCGCTGCAGAGGCCATGCCTATTATTGAAGAGTTTTGTGAGATCAGGTTTGAAAATCTTACGAGAATGCAAAAACATTTATCAGATTCTTTTTTCAAAAAAAAGGAGAAGCGTCTTATTCATTATTTGATAAAAGATCTCGCCCTGGGGTTGCAGAACATGGGTGACGATAGAGCGGAAACATTTTTTGAAAGTTCTGCTGATTCTGAAAAGTTGAACACAGAAGAAAACGAAGAAGAAGTTGAATATGAAAAATTTAGGCCAGCTCCAAATCCTGCAAACTTGATTGAGGGGAATTTAGAAATAAAAAATCTATTCAGGCAATTGGCCAAAGTTTTTCATCCAGACAGAGAGCCCCTAGAACATCTTAAAGACGAGAAGACTGATCTCATGAAAAAGATAACTGCTGCTTATGAAAATCAGGATCTTTATGGTTTGCTCAAGCTTGAAAAAGAGCATTTAGGGCCGAGAGAGTTTTCTGAAGATAAGATAGAGCTTTATATTAAGCATATTAATGATCGTTTAAAGGAAATTAAATTATTTGAGGGTAGTCTTAAGAAGCATGGCCCTTTGGCCAGTGTTTATAAAATGATTTACTCTCAAAAAATTACCATTCAAGAATATAATATTAAAAATGAACTCTCAAAATTAGAAAAAGAAGTTCAAAGAGAAAAAGAGTTTCAGCAAGTTATTTGGGATAGTTTAAGTCTTAGGAATTTTTTGAAGACTTAGTAAGCTCTGTATGAAGTTTTAAAGCTATATTTCCAGCTTCAGATTTTACGACGTAAGCAGGCTTTTCAACTGAACCATTACGTTTAATTTTTGATCCTTTAATGATTTTTTCAATCGGCGCAAAGTGAACTTCTTCCACTTCTCCTTTTACGACTCCTCCTGCCCATTTCCATGTGACTTTCTCATTAATTTTAAATGGAGTTATCTTTTCCATACGCTCCTTATTGAAGAAAATTGTTATTTTCTAAATTTCTTAATTCTTTTAATCTCAAACTAAAAAGGCAAATCAAACCAGTGAGCACACCTGCTAAAATGTAGATATTCCTGATTCCCGTATAAGATCCTAAAGTTCCAAAAAAAGAAAGGCCAATGGGAGAAGCTAGTGCGGACGTTGTGGTTAATAAAGAAAAGGCCCGACCTTGTAATTGTGGAGGAATCTTTGCTTGCAGTAGCGCAATGATCGGAGTGTTCGAATAGGTATAAGCAAATCCACAAAGCACCCAGAAAACTGTAGCAATGATAAAACTTTTTTCAGGCATCAAAGCAGTTAAGGCCACTGCAAAACTTCCTAGGCCCAAGCCTATGAGAAAGGTCACTACTTTTTTTGATGGGTTTATAATTGATGTGGCAACTCCACCTAGGAGCATGGCCAGCCCTGCGAGGCCTTCCATGATGGCGACTTCGTTTGGGCCACCTTTAAAATGCTCAGCTATCAAAAGAGGCACTAGAGTAAAGCATGGCATGATAACCAGTACAATGATCCCATTCAAAGAATAAAGTTGCCTAAGTGGCTTTGAATGCCAGACAAGACTTAGTCCTTCTTTAAATTCTGTCCATGCACTTGTATGAATTTCAGAGCGCTCAGGTTGAGGAATTTTAAAAAATAAAAGTGGTGCTATACCAAGACATGCAGTGACAACGTCGATCATCAAGGCACCTTCAAAAGTCATTAAACTCATTGCCATTGCACCCACTGGTGCTGCTGCAATTGTCATAAGACTAACTATACTTTGATTAAGCCCGGCAGCTCTTTGAAGAAAAGATTCTGGAACTAACATAACTGTACTAGACTGAGCGGATGGGGACTGGAAGGCCTGCATACTGCTTCTAATAAATAACAATGCGTAGATATGCCAGAGTTCGACAATGTTGTTAGCAAAAAGTGAAATGAGAACAACCATGCAAAGAGCGGTGATTGAATCACTTACTATCATGATTAATCTTCTAGAGTATCGATCTGCTAGGATTCCACCGATGGGACCTAAAATGGCCTGTGGAAGAAGGGCAAAGATACCAGCTGTTGCCATGGTACTGATGTCTTTTGTGGTTGAAGCAATCCACCACATAAGAACAAATTGGGTAACGGCAGAGCCAATTTGAGAAAGGGCCTGTCCGGTGAAAACAGTGAAGTAGCGCAATTTCCAGTTATTCATACTATCACCATACAGATATTTTAGTTTAGTGTCATTTAGAAATACTATGTAAGGTTGATTCGAGCATCAGTAGGTGGTATATGGTAAACAAAATATTATGTTCAAAAGGTATCAGTGTGAAAAAAATAAAAGTTTCTTTAGTAAAATATGACATGACTAAAACAAAAAATCGTAACCGCAAAGACATGCTGGTTGATTATAAAAGTGAAGATGCTGTCATCACTCAATTAGAAAGAATCCATAAAGGCGAAAAAGTTGTTAAGCTTCATGAAGTGGTCTGGGATGAAAAACAGATTAAAGAAGTAGCACGTCTTCAAAAGATTGATGATAATTTGACGTTTACTGGAGTTGTAAATTTTTTTGATATTGAAAAAGGATTTGGATTTATTAAGGCCGATGAAGAGATGGATGATTTATTCTTTCATAAGTCAGCATGTGTGGATGGCGTTCCTTACGATAAAGATGTTGTTCAGTTTAAGATTAGTGAAGGACCTAAAGGTTTTAGCGCGATTCATGTGAAAATTATTGAAAGAATAAACGGATAATTATTTCTTACAAAGCTTGTCGCAAGTTTTTTCAAATGCAGCAAGCTTCGCCCCAATCACCGTCGCATCATAATCCTTCTTTTCAAATGAAGTCTTCTTTGAACAGTCACTTGCATCCTGAAGCTCTTTCATCCATCCCACTAATACGGCCGAAGGGTAATCAAGCTTTTTAGCGATATAACAACCTGCCAGACAATGAAGAATTTTATCTTTACCACCTACTTCTCGAGCATATTTTCTAGCTTCATTAGCAGTCTTTTCAATATCTGCCAGCATGGTCCATTCAGGAAGCGGGGGTTGAGTTTTAATCCAGTCTAATACATTCATCGAAGTCTTTGGATCAGTCTCAAGTGGTTTGCATGACATTGCATTTGCATATAGTTGATCAACTTTTTTTTGAAATATGCCTTTAGCGATTTCATCAGCAAAACCAGCGTGCACATTTTGTGCAGTGGCAAAAATTAATAAGGAGAGTAGAAGAAATTTAATCATGGAATCATTCTAATATATTAAAGAAGTTATAGGGATTTTTTTTGGTCTTATAGCTTTTGAAAGAACTGCTTTTTTGGTAGAAATCCTCTATGAAATTTGTAGTGTTCCTATTCTTGAGTCTTTTACCACAATTAGGCCTAGCAATTGTAGACGGTGAAGCCATTGTTGATAATAGCTTCCGCCAATCAGTGGCACTTGTTTATAAAAAAGACTCTACCCAAAGTTCGGGGGAAATTTATTGCAGTGGAACACTTGTAGGATCACGACTTGTTTTGACGGCAGCTCATTGTATAAGTTTGGGAGCTAAAGCTTTCAAAGTCTCAGTAGAAGAGTTTAAAAAACAAACATGGGTGTATGTTGGAGAGACTGAAGGTGCCGATGATCTTCCGATGATTGTCCCGCAGTTTAAAAATAATAGAGTGATCGTTCATCCCATTAATGACTCTATTTATGCTGATGCCGCCATCATTGAGCTAACAGAAGATGTAGATACTGCGAAGTGGGGAATTAGTCCCGCACCAGTATTAATTCCAACAAAAGAGTTAATTGGAAAAGAGTTGATTCATGTTGGTTACGGACAGCTTATTAATAATGGTGTGAAAGGCAACAAGAGCTTAATGAAGCTGCCTTTGCAGCAATTCAATGGATATAACGGTCTTGGTGTGGGAGAGCATGGTGTAAGCGGACCTGGTGCTTGTCATGGGGACTCAGGTGGAAGCGCTTATATGACAGACAATAGTGGGAGCTTGCGTTTTGTAGGAATTGAATACGGCCTTTCCAGTAACAATTGCGGGCAGACAGCTACTTACTTTGTTCCTCTAACACAAAAGCTTATTGAATGGATGAAGAGCTATTCTGCCATTTTTTAGAGGTAGTCCCTTTTGAGTTATCTATGAGAATCTCAATCCGATTTTGATGAGTTTCCTTAAGGCCTTATAATGGCATTATGAAGTTTGCTGATTTAGAAAAATTTAAATTCAAGCTTAGAAGCCTTCCAAACTCTAAAACCTTTCCCAGGTATTTAGATCGATTCGTGTTTTTTATGGCCATCTATTTTATTTATAATTTTATTACTATTTGTTTATTTTATGATGGTTTTGCCTTGAGAACTCCTACCGTTTTCATCCTGGCCTTTCCGATTATTTTTTTGCAGCTTTATTCAACAATTGAGTATGAGTTTAGGAATGTTAGCCGTGATAAAATAAAAGATACCATTATCCATATAAGATTGGGGCAAACGCAGTCATTAATAGAAACGCTTGAAGAGAACCCTGAAATTTTGAAAGCAACCTACAACAAAAAGAGTCTTCTTTATTGGGCCAGGCATCATCAAAACATAGAGGCCAATACTCTTATTATTGATATGATGAAAAAATCGCATAGGTCATAAATCTGTTGTAGAATAACACAATGAAATACATTTTATATTTAGGAATTTTTTATACACTCGTTTCTTGTGCCTCAAGGCCAGTAGTTATGGAGCAATCAAGTAATGATGGTGCAGAAAGAATTTTGGATCTTTCAAGCTCAATGATAGCCAATCAGGAAATTGTTATTGGCGGTTGCTGGGATTATATAAACACAGTCTATGATCGTGCTGGTTATTCTTCGAATCGCAGGCTTACTGCTTTTAAAAGTAAGTTTAAAGGGCCCTATTATAATTCTGATAAAATCAAACCAGGTGACTGGCTCTATTTTGTGAACCACTCTTATCGCGATATCGAACACAGTGCGATTTTTGTAAGATGGGTTGATAAGGATAAAAAGATTGCCTTGATGGTTAATTATCTTGGCGAGAATAAGAGAGTGCCGGCGACCTATAAAGAATTTCATATTGATAAAGTCTATAATGTTATTCGTCCTCGCGATTCTTAATAAAAGGCCCCTCTTTTTCAGAGGGGCAGCAATCAATTTTAAAATTATTTGTAAGCAGGATCAAGATCGTAACGATCTAGTTCCATGACTTTTACCCAGGCCTTCACGAAATCTTTTACGAATTTTTCTTTAGCATCTTCTGAGGCATAAATTTCAGCGACAGCTCTTAGTTGAGCATGAGAACCAAAAATTAAATCGACTCTTGAAGCAGTCCATTTTTTTGTATTCGTTTTTCTATCGATCCCGTTAAACAGTTGCTCTTTATCATCTTGAGCTTCCCACTTTGTATTCATATTAAGTAGGTTGACAAAAAAGTCGTTTGTCAGTGTTCCTACTTTGTCTGTGAAGACCCCATGACTAGACCCATCTGTATTTGCTCCAAGAACTCTCATACCACCAACTAGAACAGTCATTTCTGGTGCAGATAATTTTAAGAGTTGTGCTTTATCTAGTAAAAGTTCTTCAGGAGTTAAGCGGTAAACTTTTTTAACGTAGTTTCTGAATCCATCAGCAATTGGCTCTAGCGGCTCGAATGAATGTGCATCTGTTTGCTCTGCACTTGCATCCATACGTCCACCTCTGAATGGAACAGACACATTGAATCCAGCATCTGCTGCCGCTTTTTCAACGCCGACACATCCAGCAAGAACAATCACGTCTGCTAGAGAAACTTTTACGCCTGAGTCTTTGCGCGCTTTTTCAAGAATTTCTAATTCTTCTTTTAAAAGTTTAGGACGATTGGCTTCCCATTTAATTTGTGGCTCCAGTCGAACGCGCGCACCATTGGCACCACCACGTTTATCTGAACCACGAAATGTTGAAGCTGATGCCCACGCAACAGAAATTAATCTTGAAACAGACAGACCTGATGCTGCGATTTTATCTTTTAATGTTTTGATGTCACTAGCACTCAGGGTGTAATCACATTTTGGAATAGGGTCTTGCCAGATTAAATCTTCTTTTGGAACTTCTTTTCCAAGGTATCTAACTTTCGGCCCGAAATCTCTGTGAGTTAATTTAAACCATGCACGTCTGAAAGATTCACCAAATAGTTTTGGATCAGCATGAAACTTCTTTGCAATTGCAAGGTAAGCAGGGTCCATCTTTAATGCCATATCAGCCGTTGTCATCATTGGAGCATGTTTTCTCTTAGGATCATGAGCATCTTCAACTAATGTATCAGTAGCACGATCAGTAGGTCTCCATTGATGAGCACCCGCTGGAGATTTTGTTAATTCCCACTCGTGATTTAAAAGCATATCTAAATAACCTTGATCCCAGCGAGTAGGGTTTGGTTTCCATGCTCCTTCAATTCCAGATGTGATTGCATCCACACCCGCACCAGAGTTCATTGAGTTTTTCCAACCCATACCTTGATCGACAAGAGTTCCAGCAGCTGGTTCGCGACCAACGTGCTTAGCATGACCAGCTCCATGAGCTTTACCGAATGTGTGTCCACCAGCAACGAGTGCAACTGTTTCTTCATCATTCATCGCCATACGTGCGAACGTTTCTCTGATGTCGCGAGCTGATCCAATTGGATCAGGAATACCACCGGGTCCTTCTGGGTTGACGTAGATTAATCCCATTTGAATAGCAGCTAGTGGATTATCCATTTCTTTATCTTTAGTGATACGAGTTTCACCTAACCATTCTTCCTCGTTACCCCAATAGATATCTTCTTCAGCTTCAAAGATATCTTCTCTTCCGCCAGCGAAACCAAAAGTTCCAAGCCCCATAGATTCAAGTGCACAGTTTCCTGCGAGCACCATTAGGTCTGCCCATGAAATTTTCTTTCCGTACTTTTGCTTAATAGGCCAAAGAAGCATGCGCGCTTTATCTAGGTTGGCATTGTCAGGCCAGCTATTTAGAGGAGGAAATCTTTGGCTTCCAGATCCTGAACCTCCACGGCCGTCACCTGTTCTGTATGTACCAGCACTATGCCATGCCATTCTGATAAATAGAGGACCGTAGTGTCCATAATCTGCTGGCCACCAGTCTTGCGAATCTCTCATCAGTGTATTGATGTCTTTTTTTATTGCATCTAAATCTAGTTTTTTAAATTCTTCTGCATATTTAAAATCTTCGCCAAGAGGATTAGATTTTGGAGTGTGTTGGTGAAGAACACCAATGTTGAGTTGATCTGGCCACCAGTCTCTGTTTGAGCGGTGTCTTTTTGATTTGTCGTCTTTTACAGGGTTGTTACTCATTTAATGTCTCCTCCTATCAGTAGTCATTTTCAAAAAGTATAGAGAGGAAATATTTAGAGTACAAATAATTAAAATTGATCGGTCGATTTAGATTCCCGTGTTGCATTGTGTGACTATGCCCTACTAAATAGCTCGGAGATGGTCACATCTAAGTCTTTTTTAACTTATGTTTGATGCTTCGTAATAATTGATTGCATTTATTTTAAATTATTGAATACTAATCTCACAATATTAATTAGTTAAGGAGTTCTCTTGAAGAAATTATCTATTCTTATGTTAAATGCGCTTGTTGTTGGGAGCTCTTTTGCACAAACAGCTGCACCTGTTGAAGCATCAGCACCTGCTGTTGAAACACCGGCCCCATCAAAAACATACTCTAATGAAAGTAAATTAACTGATCTTATGTATTTTCCTGCTGCTAATACAATTAGTGCTGCGACTGTTTTTACTGCTACTAGCGGTGAGCAAGAGTATGAATATCTTGGAAAAGAATTATTCACAGCAAAAACGACTTCTTCTGATTTAACTCAGCATCTAGGATATACTTTTTCTCCTGATTGGAGAGCGGGTGTGAGTGTCGGCTACCAGCTAGGATCAGAAGTTAAAACTTCATACGGTGCTGCTAGCAACATTAATGGAACATCAGTTAAGACGAAAGATGATAAGGGAATTGAAGATCCTACGATTTTTGTATCTTCAAGACTTACTCGTCAAGAAACGTCACTTTTCAATGTTGATCTTACTGCTAAGTTTTCTCCAAAAATTGGTGATGCTGAATCAGCTACACAAACTAAAGAAGGTAACGGTTATAGAGGTGGAAGCTCTTTCGAGTTATTAGGGGAAATGGGGAAGAAGTACAATGATTCTTCTTGGAAATTAAGTCTTAGCATCGAGAATTTTGGAAAGAGAGAGTCTGCAAGTGCTGATCTCGCTACAGATATTAGTAAGACAGATGCTTACACTGTTGTGACGTTTGGTTATGTTTATCAGTGGATTATCAATCCTACATTTGGCATTAACCTAGGTGGGGCCATTGGTGGCCTAAGTGAAATGGAGATGACTAATTCAACTCAGCAAGAAAAGAATGTTCTTGATAGCGGCACTTTTGTTTCATACGGAGTTAATTTCCTAATTAGTGCTTCACCATCTCTGCTTTTTGATATTGGCCTAAGTGGGATGAGCGTGACTGGGCAAGATTTAAAATCAACTGATACATCTACAAATACAACTGTAAACGTAGATAGTGAATCTAGCACTGCTGGAGTGTTGACGTTAGCGGCGAAGTACGAGTTTTAATTTTTATTCTATCTTAATTCCAGCATCTTTTAATTCATCTTTCATTCCCCAAATCTTTTTTAAGTACTTTGGGGAGTGAGAGCCAATATAGGCCATGACGTGAAATTTTAATAATCTACTTATTAAAATAACCAGTGCGAGATGAAAAAGTGGAGTATGTCCAAGAGCTGCGATGATGACAACTGGCTGTTGCATCAAGGGACTGATCCCAATTAAAAAAACAATGATGAGCCCGTAATTTTCAAAAAATTTCTCAGTCCAAATCCAAACCTGGCTTTGATCTATATCTGGATAAATTTCAAGAACCCATGGAAGTCCTTTATGTTGAGCGAGCAAACAAAGAGCAACAGCTCCAATGCTTGAACCAATCGAGACGGCCGTCGCATAGATTGCCCATCTTTTAGGAATGAGCATTGAACTTGCGACAAGAATACCATCATTAGGAATAACGATGATGAAGTTATCGAGAGCAGCAAGGATTCCAATAAGAGGTGGATACCATACTCGATCAGCATATTTCTCTAATTGAGTGACGTAGCCTCTGATTTTCGAGTGAATTTTTTCTGAGATGTTCATTTCTAAGAGTTTAAAGCAATGTCAGATTCTTCACAAACAATTCGTTAGTTAAAAATCAAAGCATTTTGTTCAACTACGATTATGACTTGCAAAAGTAAGAAATTTCTAATGAATATAAATTAAATTTTAGATTTAGAGGCCTTGAACTTTGTTGATTCTCATGACTAATTCGTATTCTTCGTCATTATCATCTTCAACATAGTTGAGGCGATTACAATTGTAATTTGAGTCAAATTTATAATCTTGTCTACCTTTGACCAGAATACCTTCTACCAGACCAGTAGTTTGATTGAACACCGGAGAGCCTGAATTACCACCAAACGTATCAAGGTTTGCTGCAAAGAAGTGAGGGCGTCTTTTCAGTGATTCATTTAATACTGTTTTTCCTTCTGCTTTTACAACGGCGCCGTCTGCTGCTTTCATCGGGAGTCCTGATGGATGTCCGATAACAACAAGTGGAGTGTTTTTAGTGATTGATCCTTCTTTTCTAAATTCTAGAGGTGTCGCTGCTTCAACTTCACGGTCTAGTTCGATCACTGCAAAGTCATCAAAGTCATAATCAATATTAGTGTATTTTTGAGAGATGATACTTTTACATGAATAGATCTGAGTATCTTCAAAGGCAGTTGAATTAGATTTAAAATTAAATACCCAACTGTATTTTTCACATTCACCTAAATTTCTCATGCAGTGACCTGCTGTGACTAAAGTTTTTGGCCCTACTAGAAATCCAGTACAGTCGCCCGATGTTGGTTGATCATTAAAAGCGATTCCATCGCAAAGTTTTCGGGTGTCTTGAATAGGGATATCTGGAAAAGAATAATAGCTAGATGTTAGAGGAGTTAATTCTTTTGTAATGACTCGAATAGCGACAGCATTTCCTTTTTTAACAAAACTAGCATCAGGATAGTGATCGATTTCGACCCTTCCGTCTTGACCGTAAATGACTTTGTTTTCAATCTTAATTTTTGAATGAGACGGCTGGGCAATAGCTAAAACGCCTGCTATTAGAAGAATGACTCTTTTCAATATAATTTTCATGAAATGAGTGATACTTCAACAGGCCTATTATTGAAATTCGAAGTGTATTTTTTACAAGCTTTAGTTGATGATTTTGACCCTACTAGCACAATAAATAAACACCAAAGTCATAAACATAGAAACATAACCTACGATGTTGAAGTGGTCCATTTCACCTGAAACGTTGTAGCTCACAATTAGACCTGCCAAAACACTCGCAAGTCCCATGGCCATCTGTTGGAGGCTGGAGTTGATTCCCATGAATGCGCCACGGTCTGCCTTAGAGACACTTCCCGTGATAATGGCCATGACTGGGACGAAGCGGCCAGAGATCAGGATGAAAAAAATTGTCGATACAGTTAAAACCACTGTCAGTGATGACTGGGGAAGATTCGTGATCATGAAAATAGGAATGAGTGAAAGTGGGCCTAAAATGTAGACCATTCTATGCTTTCCGTATTTATCTGAAAGAGTTCCGAACATTCTGGATGTGAAGAATGTGAAGAGTCCGCCGAAAAAGTAGGTTAGGGAGAGTTGGCTTTCCAAAAGTTTAACATTTTTTACCAGATACTGACTGATAAATGGAATAACGAGAAATCCAGATATGATGTATGAGCAAGAAAGTGTAAACGCTAATCTACAGTTCTTATTCTTAAAGAGATTAAGAATTTTTGTTAACTCTTCACTCTTTTTGTACCGCTGAAGTTTGATGTGTCCGGTGATTGACGGCATTTTTAAAGTCGTGATGATAATGACGACTAAGCTTAAAATTGAAATAAGCCAAAATGGAGAATGCCAGTCATAATGATCTGCTAAATAAAGTCCAACGGGGATTCCGATGACTGATGCTGTTCCGAAAGCAGACATAACGATTCCCATCGCTTTTCCACGACGAGACTCCGGAACCACGTCGCCGATGATGGAAAAAGTTAATCCAGCTAGCACTCCACCAAAACCTCCGGCCAGGATGCGAGAGAGGACTAGCATGAAGTAGTTTACTGAAAGCGCGCAGAAAACATTGGCCATTAAAAAGCCAGTGTAAAAAAACACGAGGACTTTTTTACGATCATAGTTATCGACAAAGAATGATGAAATGAATCCCATGATGGCCGCTGCGAATGCGTATGATGAGATGACGTAGGAAAATTGTGAAGGAGTCAGTCCAAATGATCTTACTAGCTTCGGGCCTAATGGCATCATGACGACGAAATCCACCATGTGAGTAAATTGGACGAAGAAGAGGATTGTTATGATGAGGCGTTCGTTTAGGTGAAGGGATTCTGTTTGGTGGTTTGTCATGGGGGAGAGTTTAGCTTAAAGCTTACAAAACCACAAACAACTCCTGCCCAACCATGTCTAAAAAATCCTCTTCTTCTGACTTCAGCACATACGCAATCGTTCCCCAATAAGAAAACTCAGTTTCAACTGCATTTTCAACAACTCTGATTACCAGATCATTATCTTTCATCACAATCGCAGGCCCTTCATATTTCAAATGACTTCTTTCCACAATAATCACATCTCCGTAAAAAATGTTTAAGTTTTCGTAGTCGTCGCTTTCAACTCGCATAAAAAAAGTATCAGCGGGCGAGACCAAGTAGTCGTATAGCTCCTTGCCTGAATCCAGATGGATTTCATCACTGCCAAAATAGTGTTTGTTAATCTTCTGCAAAGTAAGAGGTAGGATAAAGTCGTTAAAAGGAAATAATGTATTTAAAAGATCCATGCACATCCTTGTGTAAAAAATTAGATTTTAAGAAGTTCATTCCAGCCCGTGAGATAACGAGGCGATTTAAAAACCTGATTCATATACCAGGCTTCCTTATTCACTCCGCACGCGGCGATCTTCAGGGTTTCGTGGCCGTCGCGGGAATTGATTCTGTCCATTGCCCGCATAATGGCGAGATCTTCAGGGGAGTCGTAGCCGCCAAACAAAGACACCTGGTGCTCATCTGCATCCTGAATACGACCGAGTTTCACGCAGGCCTTTTTGTATTCGTAGCCGTTGATAAAAATTTCATCGAGAAGCTTCCACGCAACCTTGATAATTTTTCTAGTGTCACAGGTTGCGCTGTCGAGTCTGACTGAGTTCACGCGCACGTATTGTTCAACTGATTCTTTGAAAGGGTTTGTACGGATAAAGATTTCTACTTCCTGGCAGACTGACTCCTGTTTGCGTAATTTTTCGCAGGCGAGACTTGCATAACAAGCAATTGATTCACGCAGGAGTGAGAGTTCATAAACTGGTTTGCCGAAAGTTCGGCTCGAGATAATTTCTTTTTTCTTGGGGATTTCTTCGTTAAGAGGAAAGCAGGAAATTTCACGGAGCTCATCCTGAATCATGCGGCCGACTTTAGTGAAAATATTTTGAATCAGTTTATCATTTCTGTAGTCGCGTAAATGTTTGGCTTTTTTTATTCCAAGGCCATTCATCTTGATTGTGCTTTGTCTGCCGATTCCCCAGACGTCTTCGATATCGACGGACTCGAGCGCGTATTCACGGCACATCGGAGTGAGGGTGCTGTAGACTCCACAGGAGCTTGCATCTTTTTTTGCAATTCTGTTGGCAAGTTTTGCCATCACTTTACTCCGGCCGACACCGATACCAACAGGAATGCCGGTGTTTCTCTCAACAGTTTCTTTAATGTGCCTGCAGTAGTCGAGAATGGTTTTTTCGTCAAAGCCGCTGAGATCTAAAAAAGCTTCATCGACAGAGTAGACTTCGATGTTAGGAGTAAAATCAAAAAGTGTGCTCATCACACGGTCAGAGAGGTTAGTGTAGAGTGAAAAATTCGCAGAGAAGACGGCCACATTATTTTTTTTGCAGATGTCTTTCACTTTAAAATATGGTTCGCCCATTTTTACACCGAGAGCTTTGAGTTCATTTGTTCGTGAAACAAAACATCCATCATTATTAGAGAGAACTCCCACTGGTCGATTGCGAAGATCCGGGCGAAAGAGCCTTTCACATGAGCAGTAGAAAGAATTGCAGTCAACTAAGGCAAAAATGCGGTTGTTCATTTTACGTATCCGGCGTTTGCGACAACGACTCCCCAAAAATTTACGCCTTCGTTGTTGTAGACAACGATGTCTTTGTATTTTGGATTGTCGGATCGTAAAATAATGGTTTCAGGTTTTACGATTACACGTTTGCAAATAATTTTGTCTTCGTATTCAACTGCACATACGCGACCGTTAAAGTCTTTTCTGGAGCGATCAACGATCAACACCTGGCCTTGATAAATAGTAGGCTCCATGGAGTCCCCAGCTGCTTCAAAGAAGAAAGTGTTATAGCGATTTTTGATAAATAGTGAATCGAGGCTCTGGTATTTTTCAATCAGATCATCAGAGATCCCGAAGAGGCCGCAGGAAAGTTTGGCGAGAAGTACCGGGCTTTGTGGAAATGGCTCGTCAATGACAGGAAGCTCGATCCTGTTTATGATGAAGGCTGGGTTAAGGAGAGGGTGAGTGTTTTTTTTACTTTCCATAGGACCAAGTATAAACTTACGCATAAATTACGCAAGACCCTTGGAGTAAATTATTTGCTTTTCTATCGCCATAGACAAAAATATTAACAAGTTATCCGATTATTTTGGGGCCATGATCTCGGCAAAAGATACCAAGAATCTGGAGAAATTGTTTAAGCTCCAGGAGTCATCTGAGCTCGCAAGGCTGGAAGCAGTGCTGGGAATGAAGCCTGCGACCAGAAAAAGGAAGCCACCTTTTCATCTTCCGGCCGAAGATGGAAAAGTTTTTCCAAACTATTTCACTAATGTCGTCGTTGAAGAAAACGATAAAAGACTCATTAAGCCTATGCGCTATCGTGTGAGGCCTTACGGATCGAAAGAAGAAGTTCCTACAAAATTTAATGTCTATAATGCTAGAATAGACTCTCTTGAAACAGCGAAAACATGGCAGCCGTTATTTATGCGACAGCATGGGGTCGTGCCTTTTGTAAAATTTTACGAATGGGTTCCAGGCCCGGATGGAAAAGCAAAGCTCATCACTTTTTTTCCCGAAGGAAGAGAGATTATGTGGGCAGCGTGCTTGTGGGATGAGTGGATTTCAAAAAACGGCGACATCCATTTTCATTCGTTTGCAATTGTCACAGATGATCCACCCAAAGAAATTTCTTTGATGGGACATGATCGTTGTCCAATTTTTTTGAAAGATGATTATATTAGTGAATGGCTTAACCCGCAGAAGTCTAATAAAAATGAAATCTATGAAATGTTAAAAGTAAAAGAGCCTGTGAAATACAATTACGAATGGGCATAGATGAAGGTTGATAAATGAAAGGAACAATAATTTCTAAACCACTTGAGTACACGATTGAAGCTCTAGGCGAGAAATGGCATCAAGGTGATAAACTAAAAGGCTCACTTACAATTAAAAATAACGGAGCGGAGAAAGTCGATTTGCCTTTCTTAAAAGTGGCGATCCTTGAAGGCAATTACAAAAAAGTAAAAGCAAAAAATGCGAAAGGGTGGAGTTCTATTACAGAAGTTGTTGTTGCTGAAAAATTAACTCTCAATTCATCTGAAGAGAAAAATTATCCTTTCGTGTTTCAACTCGCAGAAAACTCTTCTATCACAGATAAAAATGGATCATTATTTCTCGTCTACTTTGATAAAGAGGATGAATTCCCTAAAGGAAATATTGAACTGGTCATTGAACCAAAACAACTTATTAAAAACGTTCTTCAAATATTTGAAAATTTCCTACGCTTTAAAGTGAAGGAAATTAAATCAGGAAAAGGAAGTCTTGAAGTAAAGCTGGTTCCACCAACTTCAAGAGAGCTTTCAAACGTCGATTCCCTGATGCTTAACATTTCAGAGATTGAAAAGAGTCTTACTCTTCATTATCATTTCGATTTTCGTGTTTTGAATTTGACAGGGGCGACCATGCAGTCAGAGAAGACAAAAAAAGATATCGAAAATGTTTTCACTGCCAAACAGTATCTCATTTATGGCGATTCAGTGAATCAGGACTTTATTGTTGAATCAGTGCAGAAAGTATTGAGCGAAGTGAAGACAAAAATGCTTTAGTCTAATAATTATTTATTGCCAGACAATCGTTTCGGGCAGGAGAATACCTTTAAGAGGTATTTATGACTAAAAAAATGATCGTCCTGGGCCTAATGACTTTATCATTCAGCGCTTTTTCACAATCTCCCGCAAAGCCAGATCCAAATTCAATGATCAATGCCGAAGAGCAAATTAATGGGCTGCCGGGGGCAGGTGATGGGAAGTCATATTCAGTTCGCACTAAAAAAAGAGCAGTGAAGGCGCCAGATACAATTGCGCCAGTGATTGAAAATGAGTCTCCTGCAAATTGTGCGAGTAATTTAGGTGGAAAAGGCAGCGCAAATTTTACGGCCTGTGAAGCTGCAAAGAAGACGAGATAATTTCTACATTAACCATCTTCTCTTTAGAAGATAATAAGAAAGCCCAACAGCAAGAAGACCAATCGCAGCTAGGTATGTAAGTTCAAAACTTAGCTGTGAAATGGTTGATTGTTCAAAAATAATTTTCTTCACTGATTCAATAAACTGAAACGAAGGGACCAGTGGAGCAACCGAACTCAGCTTGGCCGAATACTCTGATAAAGCTGCAGGTAAGAGGTGGGGAAGATAGAAAATCACTCCCAATGTTCTAGCTGTCGCTTGATTTCGGCATAAGAAGCCAAGTAAAACTCCGTAAGCGCTGAAACAAAAACTTCCGATTATTAAAAAGAGAATGTAATGAATATTAAATCCTATTTTCATGTCAGAGATCATGTGCAAAAAGACTAATGAGACACATATTAAAATCATGCACACCAGTACTTTTGATAAGAGCCATTCAATCTCTTTCATGGGAGTTTGAAGAAGAGAGACTAGTAGTTTTTTTTCTTTTTCTTCTGCAACTTGCGAAGGCATAATGACAAAACTCACTAGTAATACCAGCATCAAGATCCAGATGGGCAAACTTTGTTTTTGTACATCAGCGACAATTAAAGATTCCACTTTAGAAATCCAGTTTACATTTCTTCCTTCGACAGCTTTTTGTAATGCCTGAAAGCTCTCAAGCACAGTAAGGGTCGTAATTGATTGTCTTTTTAAAACGATCAGCACTTCTGATTTTAAAAGAAGAGCATCAATCTTTTTTTCTTTAATGAGCTCTTTTCCTTCTTCAAGGTCGGCAATATCGCTAACTGCAAAAGCCCCCGGCGCCGATTTGATAGAAGTGAGAACTTTTTGATCATAGATTTCGTTCTTGATTAAACCAATCTTAACTTTTTCAGGCACGGCAGGTTTAGAATCAACAAGCTTTAACGTGACAAAAACGAAAAGAGGAATAAAAAACACCAGTAGAATTGTTTTATTCTTAATTGTAATGGCCAGGTCATTTAATGTGAGGATGCTAATATTTCGAATCATGATTTAATAAAGCTCGCTATGAAGGGATGATTTGAAATAATCGTCGGGAGTGCCATCGAAAACCATTTTACCTTTATGTAAAACAAGAATCCTTGTGGCAAGATTTCTAATTTCTTCCGGGCGATGAGTGGTGAATAGAATTGTTTTACCAGCAGCGTGAAATTCTTTGAGGAGTCTAAAGACTTCTTTAGTCATTTCAAAATCAAGACCTGAAGTTGGTTCATCGAAGAAAATGACTGGAGGATCAGGAAGTAGTGCCCTGCCGATACTGACTCTTTGTTTTAAACCTTTGGATAAGTTTAAAACTTTTGTTTTTTTAAAATTTGAAAGGTTAAAATTGTTCATAGTTTCTTCAACTCTAGAGTGAGGAAGATTGAATAATTTTGCAAAAAGTTTGAGATTGTATTCTACCGAGAAAAAATCATACAGGTTTGGAGTTTCCGAAACGAAGGCGATTTTCTTCACGAGTTCCAGTCTGCTGGACAGGTCAACTCCATCAATGGTCACTTTACCGCTATCGGGCAAAAGTGAACTTGAAAGGATTTTTAGTAGGGTAGATTTACCTGCGCCGTTGTGGCCAACGATGGCCACAAGCTCAGCTTTATTTACTTTGAAACTAGTTGGAAAGAGTCCTCGGTTTTCTTTGTAAACCTTAGTGAGATTCTCGATCTCAATCATTACAATAGTCTTACGATGACAATGACAAGGATGATGGCGACGAGGATTGTGATCATTATTAAGTCCTTATTTAGAGTTATATGCGCATCAGACGCATGTTATACACTCTGGTGCAAGATCAGTACCCAAGCTCTGAGCTATCTTCTAACCATAGGTCTGAAGTCTGCCCATCTTGATGCAACTAGAATGACGAATAGGACTGTCGTAAAAATCCCCATTCCAAGGCCTTCTCTTTCTGCGAAGACATGAATCAGCAAAATATTAACAACGATAGGGCCTAGAAAAACAATCCCGGCGTTAATATAAAATCCTGTTAGAAATAAAACACCAGAAATAAACTGAAGGAGAGCAACTAAAGTCATTAGATATCCAGTGGCCATAAACCCCGTCATGATAGGAATCATTTGAGGAGGTGGTGGCGGCATTGGAATAAATCCAACTCCATTATTGAAGGCCATCATTAATCCGTTAGCACCAAAGACTGTGAACATAAGTCCTAAGATGTAGCGAGAAACAGTTCCTGATTTTGATAACATAATTCTTCCTGGTTGAGAGATTCTTTAAATATATTCAAGCACTTTTTGCTCAGATTCAAGGCCCACCACACTATAAAAATTATAGGATTTGATGATGAAGGGGAGGGAAAATGCTAAGAAAGGGCAAATGAAAATGCTCGCCCTTCTCACATTATTAGTGACCACTTCGGTTTCTGCTTCAGAGACAGCGTTTGATATTTTTACGAACTACTCACCAAGCGTGGTTTTAATTCAGACTAAAAACAATGGATCAGGATCAGGTTTTTTTGTTACACCAAGTTTAATTCTTACTAATCGTCATGTTGTCAGATCCTTCAGCAAGAAAAAGAGATCATGGGATTATCCAACGGTTATCGTTTTAAAAGACGGCAATCAAATTACAAAATTCAACTCAATTCTTTGTTCGCAAAGAGTGGATGTTTGTGCGATCAGTGTTGCGCCTGAAACATCGATAAAAACTTTTTCAAAACTGACCACGATAGCTTCAAAAGTCGGGCAGGATGTCTTTGTTGTTGGTCACCCGCAAGGAATTTTAAATCCAGTTATCAGCTCTGGAATTGTAAGCTCTGAAGCTATTCTTATTCCAAGCTTTGATCATCAAGGCAAAAGCACAACCTTTAAAGGCTTCACAACGACCGCTGCTATTTCTCCAGGAAGCTCTGGCTCGCCAGTCTTAAACAAGTCAGGCGAGATTCTGGGAATTGCAGTGAGTATTATTCAGGGAGCACAAAACTTAAACTTAATCATCGGATCAGAAGAGTTAAGTTTGTTTGCTAAACAAATTACCAAAAGAGATGGCAAAGCAATTTTTACTGTTGAGCCAGAATCAAAATCGACTTCACTTTTTAATTTAATTTCACTTCAATAAGAATCTATTCCTTCCTATAATCAGCTCCAGAATGATTCGAGCACTAAGAAAGCCGCAAATTTTAAGACTCTGGTTTGGCCAGGCATTCTCCTCAATTGGAGATGAGATTTATCGTGTCGGTCTTATCTGGCTTGCTGTAGGAATCATGGGGGCCAATACCGGCTATCTTGCTGCCGCTCAAACAGCTTCACTTATGCTTTTATCTTTTATCGGTGGCAAGTGGGCCGATCAATGGAATCCAAGACGAACAATGATGTTTGTAGATCTTCTTCGTGCTGTCATTGTTCTCATTCCTGTTGTTATTTCTTTTTTTATGCCAATGCCGACATTTATTTTATGGTTCATGGCCGTTGTTCTCGCTGGTCTCAGCGCTTTTTTTGATCCTGCGACTCAAGGGCTTATCCCGATTTTAGCAGGTGATAGAGAGACCATGCAGTCAACCAATGGGCTGATGAGCACAACAATCAGAATGGCGAGAATGATTGGCCCTGCAGTTGTCGGACTATTATCAGCATTCATTCCCATGATTCATTTTTTTACGATCGATGCATGCACATTTGTTATTTCAGCTTTCTGTGTTTATTCATTGAAGCAATACCTGCCTCCCCACGATTACTCAAAAATGCCAAAATCTAATTTCAAAACCAGTGTCATGTCCGGTTTTGAATTAATGAAAGAAGTACCAGGAATGGGTTACGTTTATTTTACGAAAGCATTCACGGCAGGAGTATGGAATTTAGTTATTGCGATTGGGTTTCCTTTACTCGTCCATGAAATGACTGGGGGAGATGTCCGTTACTTTGGTTTGGTCATGGCCTCTTACGGAATTGGAAATTTCATCGGTGCGCTTTATTTTGGAAATATTGAAAGAAATAATTCGTGGAGTTTATTTTTTAATGGAATTGTTTTATTGGGTGCTGGCTTTTTGGCAATCGGTCTGGCCCCAACAATTAATCTCATTATGGTCGCGGCCGCAGTGACTGGTTTTTTCGGGCCAATGAATGACCTGGCATTCATTGATATGATTCAACAAAAATTTCAGACCAAAGACATTACAAAAATGTTTCGCTTAAGACTTGCAACTGAAGCGACATCAACTTTATTTTTTACACTCTCTTCTCCATGGTTGATTAAGACCACTTCCGTGAGAACTGCTATTTTGATCGGAGGATCATTATGGGTCATAAGCGGGGCCGTAGGAGTGTTGTTTAAGCCAAAGCTCGTGAAATCCTAGATAAAATTTTAAATATTTTCTGCCGGAATAGGTCTTCTAAACAAGCATTAACCATATCTTAACGCAATCCTCACCCCGCGAATGAAATACCATGTTAAATGAAGTTGAAAAGAGAATCTTTAATTGCTAATGAGCATCTAAATAGATTTTTGATCAAACTAAGGAGACCCTCGTGAGAAAGAAAATTGCAGCTTCAATGCTTTTGTCGCTTATGTCTTTATTGCAGCTAAATACTGTAAATGCTCAGCTCTTCAATCAGGAAATGGATAATTACACAACAACTTACGCTAACGAGTATTTCGTTGCTGTAAATGGTTTAAGAGTTCGCTCTACTCCAGAAGATTCTGGAAAAGTTATGGGACTACTTTCATTAAATGAAAGAGTTCGCGTGTTAAGCCCGGAATTGATCAACGGGAAATACGTTGAAATCGAAATCATGGGAACAGTTAACAACATACTACCGTCTACAAGATATTATGTTGTTCAAGAGTTTCTTTCTTCTAAGACAGTCGATTATAAAGAGTTTACAGGAAAGTATTTCGTAGTTGTAAACGTTGCAACTGAAACTCTTCGCCTTTATGAAAGAGTTTGTGCTGATAACAGTTGTCCAAACAGAATGATTATGGAAACTGAAGTTGTTGTTGGTGAAGATAAAAATCATCCCATTGCTGAAAAAGGAAAAGGACGCTCGATACTTGGGTCATACAGAGTTACAGGTTGGGCAAAGTTTTACGAAGATAAAGAACGTCATTACCCAGCTTGGTATAAAGATGGATATCCAATGCCACCTACTATTGGAGAAAATGACTGGAAAGACTGGTTTAAAAAAGAATCTATGCCAATAGGCGAAGATGGAAAACCTCACGGAGATATGCGTGGAGCTTTCGGATGGTACGCAGCTTTTGTTGCACCAAATGCTTATGGACAATGGGCCCACGGAACTGTTGGTTGGGGTCAGGATAAAGACGAATACATTAAGAAGACAAAAAAATTCTTAATCAACGTTGTTTCAAACCCAAGAAGCTCAGGATGTACAAGAAACAATAATGAAGCCATCGCCTTCCTAAGACAAATTGTTGAAACGGGTGCGCCGATGATTAAGATCTATGCTCGTGAAGCACTAATGGATCCATCTTTATCAAAATACAGTGGCGTTTCGAAGTCATGGAAATACATCATGACAAAAAATGCAGGCCAAAGAGCAGAAAGAGAAGAAGTGCTAAAGGCACTTAAATTAACAGACTCTGAAGTAGATGCTTTCTGGAATGCAAAGCGCTCTGGTGGATCTCTTGTTATCGATCCAAAAAGTACATTGAACCAAATTCTTGAAGTAGGAACATATTCACTTGATACACTTCCAACTCCAATTGAGTTCCAGGAAAGAAAAAAAGTTCTTGGGAAATGGAGAGACACAAAGAGAACTGGAAACGTTTACGGTCTTAAAAAAGAAGAAATGTCCCCTGGTGTTTTCTATGTTGATTCGGGATTTTTAAATGGGTACCGTCATCCGACTGAGAAACTAGAAGTTTCAGGTTTTATGGATGAAGAGACTCCACCTTGGATGGATGTAAGACTTTTAAGACGATAATTTAGTAAAAGGCCACCGCAAGGTGGCTTTTTTGTTAGATGTAAGACTTCTTAAACTATACATGACATTTCGCGCAGATCTAAAATAACTGATTATCACAGCTCAAAACTGAGGTTATTTTGGCAAAAACACTCCTAAGCCTAATCTTTTTACTGTCTCTCACGCAAAATGTTCTCGCATCAGACAAGGCTTTCGCTGTTTTATTAAGTTATGGCTTCAAACAATCAGACCTCGTTAATTTCGTAAAATCTTACCCAGAATTAAAAGACCTAGATGTCGCTTCAGAAAATAACCTTAAAGAAGGTGAAGAGTTCTCAAGTGACTTCACATTAAAACTTTATGCTCAGGACTCAAATGATGTTTACATCATTTTAAAATCAGATAACTCGTCGGCCATTGGAAAAGTTGAAACTCAATATGAAATTGAAGTTAAAAGCATTGAAGGCGATATCAGAAATACTCTTCACGATACAATTTTCAAAGAAACGAAATCTGAATCACTTGCTAATCAAATGGCCGTGGCCTTTAAAGAAGATTTTACGACAACAAAAGGCATGAGAAGAAAAGCTCTATATCAATTTGAAGTTGAGCAGTATTACGAAGATGGAAAATTTATTAAATATGGAAATATTTTAAGCGCAACGATCATCGTTGGACGAGCGATTAACAAAAAAGTTTTAAAAATTGATCCAGAAAATTTTTCATGGGCATTATTACCTGAAGGATATGGGGAAACTAATCTTCCTTTTTATGCTCCTGTAAAATCAAGCCGCGTATCGAGCTTATTTCAACTTAACCGTCGTCACCCTGTAACGAGAAGACATCAGCCTCATAATGGAGTTGATTTCGTTGCACCAAGTGGAACGGCCATCTATCCCGCGATGGAAGGTGAGGTCATTACAATTTCTAGAACACGCTCGAAAGGTAAGTACATCACAATCCTTCATGATAATGGCTATCAGACGACTTATATTCACTTAAAAAAATTTGTTAAAGACCTAAGAGTGGGGATGAGAGTGGGTCCTGAAGAGCAGATTGGTGAAGTCGGAAGCTCTGGCTACAGCACGGGAGCTCATTTACATTTCGGTGTTATCAAAGATGGCTACTATGTTAATCCCATCTATCTTTTAAAGAGCTATGGCTATAGCCAAAAAGAAGAGTATGAGACAGTGGATGAGATTGAAGAGTTGCCTGAAACTTTGGACTCTGTCTAAGCGGGCAATTCAATCGTAAATGTTGTTCCAACATTTTGCTCACTATGAACTTCAATAGTTCCGTTGTGGGCCGTAATAATTTGTTTCACAATATAAAGTCCTAACCCCAGACCACCTTGAGCAGCATGAGAGTTTGCTCTTTCAAAACGATCGAAAACTTTCTTTTGATCATCAGGTAAAATTCCTTCTCCTTGATCTATAATTTTTAGAATAATTTTATCGTCTACTGAGCGTAAAGAGATAGTAATTGGCTTACCAGGAGCATATTTAATTGCATTGGTGAGCAAGTTGATAAGAACTTGTTCAAAACGAATTCTATCAATTCGTGCAACAAGTGAATCAACAACATCAAGTAATAAAACCGATTGAGCTTTTTGCAGTTGCACAGTGTAGCGCTCGGCAACTTCTTTTATTGTTTCAACCATTTCGACGTCTTCGAAATTTAGCGTAAGTCTTCCTGAAGTAATACGAGTTACATCTAAAAGATCATCAACAAGAATATTGATACGATTAACCTGTTTTTCGGCAACCATTATGCTTTTTCTAAACTTCTCCAAAGACTCTTCTTGGAGAAGGCCTTTGTCGATTTGTTTAGCGATTGATTGAAGCTGAATCTTTAAAGGGGTGAGAGGAGTTTTAAGCTCATGGCTACTGATACTTAAAAATTCATCGCGGATTTGAATAGCTTGGTTTGCTTTGTTGTAGAGATGGGCATTATCAAGGGCTATGGCCGCCTGAGAAGCGAGACCGTTGACAATTCGCTCATCACGCTCTGTAAAGGCACCAGAGTGTTTGTGGCCGAAAAATAAACCGCCAATTAGTTCTCCTGTGCGGGAAATAACAGGGATAGTGAGATAGCTATTAAGAGGAAATCCTGTGATCGCCTTATTTTTTTTGGCAAGAAAAGAACTTTGAAGGATTGAAATTGTTTCAGGAGTAAATGTTTTTGTAAATTCTTCCATCGAAACACCTGATACAGCATAAAGGGCCAGGTCCTGGTCTGATTCATTTGAAACATTATAGTAGAAAGCACCAAACTCAGCTCTTGTCAGCTGGGTGCCCGCATCGGTCAATTGTTGAACTAGTTTTTGATGATCTAGTTCTGCTGACATGTTTTTACCAACACGATTAATGGTTTCTAAAACTTCAACGGTCTCTTTAAGATCTGTCCTCGCTTTAAATTCTCCAACAACAGCTTTTTTTCCACGAGCAACGATTAATGCTGACAGAATCGACGTCACTGCAAAAATTCCCAGGCGCACGTAATCTGTATAGGCCAGGATTTTGAATGAAAAGCGTGGTTCATAGAAAAAGAAGTTTGAAAAAAAGAGGCTTACAATAACTGTCATAACCGCTGGCCCAAATCCAAAGTACCATGCACTCAAGAAGGCCATTGGATACAGAATGCCAGGAACGGGAATATTTCCCAGATGAATAACTAGATATTGAGTGAGAACTGCTAGAAGCATAAGGATGAAAGCAAAGAAATATTCAGCGGTTCTATTTTTGGAAAAAACGTTCATAAATTAATATATTCTGGAATGAGTTTGATGAAAAGATTTTTTAGCTATTTCGGCCTCGATTCATTAAGATTAAGTTATGAAAAATGAATTAAGAAATCACGCAGAAGAGATTTTTAAAGCAGGAGTTGAAAGAGTCAATCCGGCAAACCTTTTAAGTAGGGTGTTAAGTGTGGCGAACAATCACCTGAAGATCAAAACAGATACGGAAGAATTTTCAGTAGATCTCTCAGTGTTTAATAAAATTAAAATCATTGCCATAGGTAAGGCCGCAAGCTCCATGGCATTTAGCCTCAACGATATTTTAGGTAAATCTATTACGGATGGATTAATTATTTCTAAAGAGCAATCGACTAAAGCATTGCCGGTTCTTTATAAGACATTAATTAGCACTCATCCAATTCCTGATCATAAAAGTGAAGAGGCCGGAAAAAAACTGTTAGACTTTTGCAAAAACTGTACAAATGAGGAGCTTGTTATCGGTCTGATTTCTGGAGGAGCTTCTTCTTTAGTAGAAGTGCCAGGTGATGGATTAAGTTTAGCTGATTTGCAGAATGCGACAGAGCTTCTTCTTAAGAGTGGTGCTACTATTCATGAAATGAATTGTATTCGTAAGCATCTATCCAAAATAAAAGGCGGTCATTTATCTCAGGCCATTTTTCCAGCGATCTCTTTAAATTTTATTCTCTCAGATGTCATCGGTGATGATCTCTCAGTAATTGGTTCAGGATTAACTGCTCCTGATGATACAACCTATGCTGATGCTTTAGAAATTGTAAAAAAATATAAAATAACTTCTAAGTTTCCGGTGGCAGTCGTTGATTATCTAGAAAAAGGGAACAAAGGAGAAATTCTTGAGACTATTAAATCTGGTGATAGCAGAATGATGAATACCAAAAATGTTTTGGTTGGTTCTAATAAGACGGCACTTAAAGGTGCTCGTGATAAAGCTCAAGAACTGGGGTACGAAACGATTATTTTGAGTGATAAAATTCAAGGTGAGGCACGAGATGTGGCATTGAAATTTTATTCCTTTTCTAGACAGGTGGATAGTGGAGCATTGATGAAACTTCCGGCCTGTATCATTGCAGGCGGGGAGACAACTGTAACAGTAACAGGCAATGGACTTGGTGGTCGCAATCAAGAAATGGCATTGGCCTATCTAACGTTGATGGATGAAGAATCAGACCTGACAACCAAACAAATATTTCTTTCAGCTTCAACAGATGGAGGAGATGGCCCTACGGATGTGGCCGGGGCCTTTGCAGATTACTCACTTATGAAAAATGCTCAAGACGCGGGGATTGATCCTGAGGATTATTTAGACCGAAATGATTCCTATCATTTTTTTAAAAAAGTAGGAGGGCATTTGATAACAGGTCCGACACAGACGAATGTTTGTGATCTACAGATTTTGATTATTATTTAATTTTATAATCGAGTTCAACTTTATTTTTAAGCCTATAAACTCTGGTTGAAGTGATAAAAATTCTTCCTCCGTTGGTCTGAAATTGTGGATCTTGTCGGTTAATTTTTTGTGCAACATTTTTTAGTAATGGCATCTTGTCGATAATGAGTACTTTCTTAGTACCACTATGATTTTCATGAGAGGAACTCATTGACCATTCGCCCTTGGCCGTTTTAGTGAGTATATAAGTTTCTTCATCTCTATAGCGGTCTTTTTCTAGTCCATGAGATGCAATTTCTTCGCATAACTTTTGAAAAGGCCCTGAGGTCTCTAGATCAGCATGAGCTGAAAAGAGCGTGCTCTGAGTTCCTTTTTTAATTTTATAAACCAGTAGTTCTGTAATAAAGACTCTTTCAACATCAGGATCTTTTTCATTAATGAGTTGAGTTAGCTGCAAGAGAGCGGGCATAACACTCAAGTCAATTGGAGTTTTGCTGATTGCTTCATGTAGACCTGCTTTAGAAACTTTAAACCACTGGCCGTCGGCCTGTTTAAAGAGGTTATAACTTTCTTTGTTGGTTCTTGGATCTATATTAATTTCAAAGTTTAGATTTCTAAATTCATGGCAAACTTCGTTTAATAACTCTTTCATATGATATCCATAAGGCAATGAGCGTGTTTATTTCCAATTGATTTGTTTTCAATAACAAAGCTTAAAAAACTTTGAAGTGCCTGATTATTGTTTTCCGTTTTCCAATAGGCAGAAACAGGCATGAATAAATTTTTAATAGGGATGAAACGTGTCCCATCTGCAGCATATTTTTGAGAGCCGGAAATCGTAATCGAAATTCCTTTTCCTTCAGAAACCAAAAGAGGGCAAACTTCTTTTGGCCTTTTCAGATAAGTTTTAGGTTTTATATCAATAAGTTTAAAGAGTTTAAAAATAGGATCGATAAAGCCTTTCATCTCTTTTCTCGGATGAAGAATAATTATTTCATCTTTTAGCTCTTTGAGCTCAATTTCTTTCCTTTTGGCCAGTTTATGGTTGTTGGGGACAAGAGCTCCTAACACTTCTTCTTGAAGAGGATGTTTTGTGAAAGCGCTTTTATCATATTCACCTTCAACGAAACAAAGATCATATCGGCCACTGCTTAGGCCTTTTAATAATTTGTCTGCTGATTCCTGGTAAAGCTCTAATTTCAATTTTGGGTAACATTCTTGAAAGTCATTAATGATCTTCGGGAGGCTCGCCATAAAAGTTGCAGTCGAAAAACCTATCGTGACTGTTCCGTGTTTAAGCTTTCCCATAAAGCGAACTTCGCGGTCCAGAACGTCTACCTTATTTAAAATTTCCTTTCCTTCTTTTAAAAGGAAGACACCAGCTCCTGTGAGCTTAACTTGCCTTGTGGTTCTTTCAAATAACTTAGTTGATAGCTCTTGTTCGAGAGTTGAGATCAGTCTACTCAGAGGAGGCTGGGACATGCCAAGAATTTCAGCAGACTTTCTGAAGTTCAATTCTTCGGCCAGGACAACAAAGGCCTTGAGTTTTGAAAGATCCATTATGATTGATACCTTTAAAGTATTAATATTATATAAAAAACAGCAATAATAGATTATCGCTTTTTTGTTATACTGTCTAAAGAGATAGTGAACAAGAGAGAAAAAAATGAAATATGATTATGAAGTGCTTATTGTTGGCGGAGGCCCTGCGGGGTTAAGCGCGGCCATGACCTTGGGAAGAATTGGGCGGAAGGCCTTGGTGTGTGATGACGATAGACCTCGGAATGCACCTTCGATACATGTTAATAATCTTCCTGCTTTAGATGGGATTCATCCCGTAGAGTGGAGAAGTTTAGTTCGCAAAAATTTAGAAAAATATCCAACCATTAGTTTTTTTCAGGGCGCTGCCTCTTCTGTAAAAAAGATGAATCATGCCTTTGATGTAAAACTAGCAACAGGCACAATTGTTACAGTAAAAAAAATTATTCTGGCCTATGGGATCCAGGATAGGCTTCCTGAGATTGAAGGATTTAAGGAATTATGGGGAAAATCTGTTTTTCATTGCGCTTTTTGCCATGGTTATGAAATTCGTAATGAGCGACTTGGTATTATTGCTAATGGTGATGTTGCAGCTCATCTCACTCCGCTGATTTATAATCTTTCACAAGACTTGATATTATTTACCAACGGCAGAGCAGATTTAAGCAGTGAGATGCGAGAGCTGCTTAAAAAAAGAAATATTTTACTCGTTGAAGAAAAAATAAAGAAACTAAATAGAGTTGAGACGCAATTAAAAAGTATCAGCTTTGAGAGTTCTCCCGATATAGAAAGAGATGCCCTGTTTCTTGCTCCGGTATTTCCGCTATCTTTAAAATCATCGATTGGGACAGAGCTGGGATGTGAAAAAAATGAATTCGGCCTATATAAAATAGGTGATAAAGGTCATACTAGTATAGCAGGAGTTTTTGCAGCAGGTGAGTGCACGCAAATGTCTTCTGTTTCAATTTCAAGTGCCTCTGGTGTTCTGGCCGGCACGGGGGTTGTTTTTGAGCTTGCAAACGAAGATTTTAAGCATTCATAGATAGAGTTGCAGAATCATTTTCCAGGACCTACAATTTAATAGTGCATACGAAAAATACAATATTAAAATAAGGTTCTGAATGCTCTACGGAAATGAGTCGATCGCCCACTATTCAAAAAGCAATGTCTCAATCTGGATGATGCTTGCCTTTCAGGCAGGGGTTTTAAATATAGGTGGCTTCATGGCCTGCCATCGTTTTGTTTCTCACGTCACGGGCTTTGCTACATTTTTTGGATATGAGCTAAGTCAGACCGATTCTAGTCATGCTCTAGGAATGTTAATTGTTCCTTTGTTTTTTCTTATTGGAGCGATGATTAGCGGATTTTTAGTTGATATTCGTCTTAAGCTTCATAAAAAACCAAAATACTACCTATCATTTGGAATTATTTTTTTCTTAGTTTTGATTGTTTTTCTAGGAGGAATTTCTGGACGCCTGGGAGTTTTTGGCCAGCCAGTTAACACCTACGCTGACTATATTCTTCTTATACTTTTGTGTTTGATCTGCGGTATACAAAATGGGTCGATCACAACAGTTTCAAAATCAATAGTTCGTACTACTCATTTGACTGGTATCACTACTGACTTAGGAATTGGTTTAATGAGAATTTTTAACTCGAAAAAAATTAACGAAAATATGGATAATGAAAAGAAAGCAACTTATATGAGAATAGGAATTATTCTTTTTTTTGGATTAGGATCTGTCGTTGGTGGATTTGTTTTTCATAAAGTTCAGTATATGGGTTTTTTAATACCAGTTATAACCTCAGGAATTCTGTTTATCGGTATGTTTTATTATCAATTCATCGCTGTAAAAAACTAATAATTTTCTAACTATTGTCACCCCAATTCAATAGAGTAACAAATCGACGGACTTTCATCCGCCGATTGCTTACTAAGATTATCTCTTCGTAGTTTTATTGAACGATTCTTTCTTATCGCTCACATGCTCTAGCTTATCGCCAGCTTTATAAATGGCATTGCCAAGTTTTTTGGCCCCAGCATCTGAAACCTTTTCTCCCAGACGTTCAATTTTATCACCGGCCTTTTTTGTTAGAGGCTCTTTTTTTACATCCTTCATATATTTCTCCTTAGAATATGCAGCTCGTTAATGAACTACTTCCTTTGTTGCATTCATATACTTCAAGATTCATTCCAAAAATAAGCGGT
The DNA here is from genome assembly GCA_002428265.1 of Bacteriovoracaceae bacterium UBA6153. GTDB lineage: Bacteria > Bdellovibrionota > Bacteriovoracia > Bacteriovoracales > Bacteriovoracaceae > Bacteriovorax. The sequence continues at coordinate 207,248 of DIUR01000018.1, read as the reverse complement.
TAAATCAGAGTTTTTTGAAGGGACTTTAGGCGCTTTCAGGGGCAAAAAGGGAATAAGGCTATAGATTTTTCACTGAAATCCATTGGGATTCAGGAATGTGTTAGCTTACGTGTCTATGAAAAAATCAGTAATTGCTATCGTATTGTCTTTATCTTCAGTGGCCTTAATGTCGGCCGAAAATCCAGTGATCCTTTATGTGGGGGATTCTCACAGCTATGGAAAACTAGGCGGGACTGTAGAAAAGAATTTATCAGGTGTTTCAAGCAAAGTTGTTATGCATGCTAGTTGTGGAGCGACTCCGAATACATGGTTAGGGACGCTTAAATACGAAAAAACGGTTTGTGGTTATTGGATGAAGGAAGGAGAGACTGAAGTTCGTCTAAAAGAGCATCAGACGCCTAAGTTTAAAGATGAGCTGGCCCGCCTTCGTCCTGATGTAACGATCATTCAATTGGGAACTAATATCGCAGCATCTTCAAAACCTCAGAACGCTCAGGCGAGTATTGAAGTTATGATGAAGGCAGTATCAACAGAAGGGAGTAAGTGCATCTGGGTTGGACCACCTGATGCTAATTCTAAAGTTGTCACGAGAGCAAAAGTGATAGAAGTAAATAAGATGATCTCTAATTTAGCTTCTAAGAACGGCTGTGAATATATTGATAGTTTAAAACTTACAAAGTTTCCGGCAAATAATTCTGAAGGTATTCACTACCCACCAAATCTTTCGACTGAATGGGGAGTTAAGGTGAGTGCTGAAGTTTTAAAAATCATAAAAACTTATCAATAAATTTATTTCTTCTCAGGAATGCTTGCCAGATAAACAGAAAGAAATAAGGCCAGAATCGCATAAGTTAAAAATAAATAATAACCAGGTTGCAGAGACGTTCCGTTAGTCGTCAGAATAACTAGTTCCTCACTTGCTGTTTTAAGTTTTCCAAACTGGCTTGTAATGATTCCATTGAAACCAATATAGGCCATGAAAATGGCGACCACCATAACATCGGCCATAGACCATTTTCCTGATTTCAAAACAAAGAACTCAATCAGTTTATTTTTGCGAAGGTTTTTATAATCGTAGTAGTAAACGACAGAAGATAGGAGTTTAAAGACGGGAAAGACAATACTGAAGACTACCATCAACACTCCAACTGCTTTCATTTGAAATGTTTCGTGAGTAATCATAATCCAGAATACATCAAGAACACTTTTGGTTTGAAAGAAGAGAACCTGATTTTCAAAATTGATTGGATGATCAAGTAAGACAAAGGTCATCTGTGAGAGTTTCGCTTCCATGTCAATCATGGGAGTCGTGACTCCGGCAATAAGAAGAATTAATAGGCAAGCGACCATGCTGATATATAAAAAAGCAGGAAGCGGCTCTTTTCGTTGAATCAGTGGCAGAAGGAAGATGATGACAGCGAGTACGATCATGGCAATCGAGTAATTTACGATTTTATCGTAGTTATATTTGATATCTGCCGATAGCTTATGATTAGCATCTTCTATACTGAAAGCACTCATTCTTAATAAAATCCTGTTAACCTGAGACATGTCTTGTGTATCAAAAGTCTGGTTAATATATTGAGTGAGTTTGTCTTTTAATAAATCTTTAATTTTACCTTGGGCCTGAGGTTTTTTCATTTCCTTAATCATGGCATCAGCATATTGAGGAATGCCTTTTTTTATTTCATCAATACTGACAAACATATCGATGAATTTTTGCTTCATCCAACCCTTGGCAGTTCCCTTATTTCCTTGCTCAATACGGCGGTCAACTTTATCGATAAGGACATTGAGTTGCCTCTCTAGTGTGACTTTTAACTCTTTTTCATGAGTCTTGTTGAACTCGAGCTTGTCAACTTCTTGTAAGACAATTCCAGAGATCTGCTCTTTCCATGTATCAATACTAAGAAGCCCATACCTCATGTGGTTAAGTTCAGCGTATTCAATTTTATTAGTTTGGTTTTTGGCGGCAATGACAATAATTCGTTCACAAAAATAGGCCGAAACCAAAAGGATAACGATAGCTAAAATCATCTTAAACATTTTCATTTTCACTTTATCCTGGGAGGTTGCAAGCGGGGCAATTTGGAACGATATTTCTGCCTCAACTGCTCAATTACAACATTTATGCCAAATGAAGACTAGTTAATACTTTTAGAGAGCTGTCTTTAATTTGCGCTATGAAATTGGCCATATTTTTGTTCAAAAAGCTTCAATTCATTGAAATGATTTGCAGAGGATTTGATGATTTTGAAAGGGAGCTATAATTGGTGAATGAACAAGTTTATTAAGAATAAAAAACAATTGGAAAAATGGGGATTAATTCTCATGGCCATTGTTGTCAGCGTGATGGTTTTTAATATTAGAGAGAGTGGAAATAAAGGGAGAACGCCGGCCTTTGTTGGTAATGGTCAGCAGGGAATTAGTAAGTGAGATTGAAGTTAAGATACAATCGACTTATAAGAAGAATTAAAGAGAGTAACTCTGAATTGCTAAAATTGCCAGATATACAGAATAAAGCGATTAGGGAAAATGTAAAAATTAGCGTGCAATTATATTTGGTATATTTAATTGCTATAATTTTATTTTGCTTCTCTTTATTTGTTAATAAATCAGATCGTTCCCCTGCTAGTAAAAGAATCCATCCATCTTTTTCAACAGAGCTTCTTATCGCAGATCAATCTAAAAATTAATGGAGCAGTAGAATCATTCCCAGACTTTGATCATTACAAGCTGGCCATCGACGGCGGCATGATTGATAATTTTAAAAAAGAATGACCCCCAAAACTGGTTCATCATTTGCATACTTATCCTTGTCTAATCTTATGATTAAGAAAAGGAGAAATTATGCAGCAGTTATACCCCGATCTATGGATATCTAGGCCTGAGTTCCCCAATCAAAAAGAAGAGCCTGCCCTGATGATGCATGGATTTTTTCTGAAGCATCCTGAAGGAAATTTAATTATCTCTCGTATTGAAAATGACTTAGATATTGAAGAAATTCAAAATCTAGGAGGAGCAAGCAGGCACTATATTACTCATTGGCATGAAGCTTCGGTTGGTATTAACAAAGTAAGATCAAAAATCAAATCACAGTTTTGGTGCCATGAACTAGCTGCACCCGAAGTTTCACTTTTTGCCATTGCTGACAATACCTTCAACGAAGACACAACTCATTTTAAAAATTTTCAAATTTTTCATACGCCAGGGCACACGTCCGGGAGCAGTGTTTTTCTTTACAAATCACCTTATGGCAAAACCTATTTGTTCTTAGGAGATGCAATATGTTTTATGGAAGGAAAGTGGGGAGTTGTGATCGTTGATGAGAGCAATGTGGAAGATTTGAGAGACTCCTTTGAAATACTGCACTCTATGAAGCCTGATGTTGTCCTAATGGGAGTAACGGTTGGCGAGTTGGCCTATATCGAAGTCACAGAATCTTCGTGGGCAGATGCTTTGGTTGAAGCTGCTGCTAATCCACTGGATTTGAGACATAAGAATAATGTTTTAAGTGAATTTAATGCAGGAGAGATTTCTTCATTAATGGGCTGATGGCAAACGTTTCTATCATTTTACGATTGAAGCTTTGGCTCTCTCCTGAGCATCTAGTTGTGACTAGGCCCTTGTGTGAGACGGTCTCATCATCTTTCCATCTGGCGCCAGAGTTAATAACTTCTTTTTTTAATGCCGGCCAGGTTGAAAGCGTTTTTCCTTTTACCATATTGTTACTAATCAGCATACGAGTTCCATGACAAATGGAAGCGATAGATTTTCCATCGTAAACAAACTCTTTTATAAACTCGGCCACTCTTTTATCCTGATACATATCATCGGGGATTTTTTCTCCCCCAGGAATAACTAGACCGTCGAACTCATCTGAACTACAGTCACTAAGAGCTGTATCAACTTCAATACTTTTGCCCCAGTGATCATGTTCCCAGGCCTTGATCTCGCCTTTGTTTAAAGAAACGATAACGACCTCTGCACCAGCATCTTCAAGCGCTTTTTTAGGTGAAAAAAGCTGTGACTCATCAAATCCATCGGCAGCAAGAATGGCAATTTTTCTGTCGTGAAGAATATTTGATAAGAATGACATTTTAACTCCAATTTGGGTGTGGGACTTGCATTAGACAACTGCATGAATAGTGCCATTGGTATCTCATTGGAGAAATGTGGAAAAAGATCAATCATGCTGTGAATTTTGTCCTTACTAGGGGCAAATCAGGACAACAAATCATTCATTTTTAATTTTCAAGAGGACGACTCGTGATGTTCAGAAAAAATAAACTCTCGGCCAAAACTTTTACAGTTTTTGAAGAACCTATACGCAATGAATTATTCAGTAGTGCGCATTTAGAGCGTCATGCTGAAATGATGGCGCAGGAGCATGCTGTAACATCCGGGCCCAGTGCTGGGGTGAATTTAGTAAAACGAGTTGCTGAGAATGAAGAGGTTCTTTTAGAATCATTTAGACTCATTGTTGAAACAGTCAGAGCTGAGAGGTCTATCACTCCTGCTGCTGAATGGATGATTGATAACTTTTATATTGTTGAAGAGCAGATTAAAGATATCAGAGATCATTTACCACCGGGCTACTATAAAGAACTTCCTAAACTCACAAATACGAAACTTGTGGGTTATCCAAGAGTCTATGCAATCGCTTATGAATTTATCTCGCACACAGATTCTTTGTTTGATCCTGATCTTTTAAAAATGGTGTTGAAGTCCTATCAACGAGTACGTCCTCTTACTATGGGAGAGTTGTGGGCCATTTCAATTACACTGAGAGTTGTATTAATTGAAAACTTGAGACGATTGAGTGCGCGCATTGTTGGTTCACAGATGGCCAGGGCCCAGGCCGATCAAGTGGCAGATGAATTGTTAGGACTTGGTGGAGTTCCAAAAAGATCTAACGAAGAAATTATTGAAGAGCTTAATCACAAGCCGCTTAGTATTGGGTTTGCTGTTCAATTGGTTCAACGTCTACGTTTTCAAGAAGGAGTTGTTGCGAGTTTTCTTAACTGGCTTGATGAGAAGCTCACGAGTGAAGGTCTTTCTGCAGATAAAATTGTTCAGGATGTTCATAGCAGTCATACCGCCGCCAACGTTACAGTGAGAAACATTATTAATAGTATGAGGCTTATGTCTTCATTGGATTGGCGTGACCTGTTTGAAGAGGTGAGCTTAGTCGAAGATAAGCTTCAACAAAATCCTCTCTATGGGCAGATGGATTTCATGACTAGAGATAAATACCGCCACAGTATTGAACAGCTCTCGCGTGGATCAAAACTAACAGAGCTTGAAGTTGCCGATGCTTTATTAAAAAAGACTCAGCAGTGTAGTGATAAAAAAATTGATCTTGGGTATTACCTGATTTCAAACGGTCGCTATGAATTTGAAAAAGAAATTAATTATGATGTGAAAATAAGGGCCAGGTTTTTAAGATGGTATATTTCTCACAGGACACTCCTGTATCTTGGAAGTATTTCTGTATTAACAGGCTTTTTTCTTTATTGGTGCTTTAGTCAATCATATTCAAATGATATTATCCTCTATGTCGTTGCATTTTTGGCCTTATTTCCAGCATCAGAGTTAGCTGTAACACTAGTTAATCGCTACACTGTTCAGGTTTTAGTACCACGACACTTACCAAGACTAAACTTCCAAAAAAATATTCCAGACGAGCATAAAACATTTGTTGTGGTTCCAACGATGTTGATTAACTTTGATGAAATTATTAGTCAGGTAGATCAATTGGAGGTTCATTATCTGGCCAATCCCGATAATGCTATTTCATTTGCACTTTTATCAGACTGGAGAGATGCAGATTCTGAAAAATTGGATACCGATGAATTGTTTTTAAGTCTGGCCATCAAACAAATCCATCATCTTAATGAAAAATATGGAAAAAAGGCAGACGGAAAAGACCGCTTCTTTTTATTTCATCGTTTTAGAAAATGGAATGAGAGCGAGCAGCGCTGGATAGGGTGGGAGAGAAAAAGAGGGAAGCTTGAGGAGTTTAATCATTTCCTCAGAGGGGCAACAGATACTTCTTTCATTCAGACAGAGACGATCAAGCTGGATATTCCACGCGATATAAAATATGTCATCACGCTGGATGCAGATACAAAACTTCCACGAGGCACAGCTGCCCAACTTATAGGAACGTTTGCTCATCCTTTGAATCATCCTAAGTTTGACCTAAAAACAAATAGAGTTGTTGAGGGATATGGTATTCTCCAACCTCGAATTACGCCGACTCTTCCAACGACAGTTGACAGCACTATTTTTCAAAGGCTTTCATCTGGTCCTTGCGGTATTGATCCATATGCTGCGGCCATCTCTGATGTCTATCAGGATTTGTTTGGTGAAGGATCTTTTACGGGAAAAGGCATTTATAATGTAGACGTTTTTATTCAGGCCTTGAAAGGCAGGACTCCACAAAATAGATTATTAAGTCATGATTTGTTTGAAGGAAATTTTGCGAGATGCGGTCTGATTACAGATGTAGAGCTCTTCGAAGAGTTTCCATCAAATTTTGAAGTGGCCTCGATGAGAAACCACCGCTGGACTCGCGGAGATTGGCAATTACTTCCATGGATTTTAGGCAGAGGGGGGAACTCTATCTCCGTTCTTGGCCGATGGAAGATGCTGGATAATCTTCGCCGTTCTTTGTTGGTACCAATGACATTTTTTCTACTTATTGTTTTGCTAAGTAGTGAATCAATGAATAAAAATCCATGGTATTTATTAATTCTTTTGAGCTTGTCAGTCCCACATCTATTGTCCTTTATCACAGGAATATTTTCTTATCAGATAAAAATACCTTTTATCGTTCAATTAAGATCTTTATTTGAAGATCTTTTTATGGGGCTTTCACGATTTGTCTTAAATCTGATTTTTCTCCCTTATCAAAGTTGGATATTGCTCGATGCAATTTTTAGAACAATTTTTAGACTAGGATTTTCTAAGAAAAATCTTTTGGAATGGACAACTAGTGCTGCAACGAAGTCAAGTTCGAGTAATGAGTTTAAAAAATTCTTTGAAAGAATGCTGAAAACTGAAATCGTTGTGGTACTCATTTCAGGATTCATTTTCTGGAGCGGCCACTATCAATGGGAAATTCTTGTTCCACTTGTAACCTTGTGGTTAATATCACCGATCGTTGCCTGGAGAATAAGTCTTCCTCCGTCAAAAGATCAAATTACGCCATTAAGCGAGAACGATATTTCCTTATTGAGAAACAGCGGGCGTAAGGTTTGGCACTTTTTCTCTACTTTTGTTAATGCAGGAGAAAATTATCTCCCACCGGATAATTTTCAGGAAGATCCTCAACCAGTTATTGCCCATAGAAGTTCTCCCACTAATTTTGGGCTTTATTTGCTTTCAACAGTAACAGCAAGGGATTTTGGTTGGATTGGCCTGTGTGAAATGATTGAGAGGCTAGAATTAAGTCTTGAAAGTATGAGCACATTGCCGAGATATAACGGCCATTTTTATAACTGGTATGAGACAACTGATAAAAGGGCCCTTGAGCCTCGTTACATTTCTTCTGTTGATAACGGCAACCTGGCAGGGCATTTATTGGCGTTGGCGCAGTCGTGTGATGAAATGGCGGCAGAAACTAATTATTCTGAAAAAATATTATTAGGTATTCAGGATAGTTTAAGAATGTTTGCTGAAGCGATTACAACTAAAGCAGATATTTCATACCGCCTGACATTCAATGAGCTGGCAGCTCTTGCCTTGAATGGCTTTCATAAGGCCGGAGATAAAAATAATTATTGGACAACTTTAACAACTTTAGCTGAAAGGCTGGTCATTTCAACAAAAAATGGTTCAGAAGAAATACATAAACTCGCCCTTATTATTGAAACTGAAATTCAAAGTCACGCGAAAGATTTTTTTCATTTTAAAGACAATCCTAAAGAAAATTTACGATTGAGACTGGTTGCGATTGCCAAAATTTCGCGACAACTTGTTTATGAAATGGATTTTAGCTTTTTATATGATCCAACCAGAAAACTTTTTTCGATCGGCTACAGAATGTCAGATTCAACTTTGGATGGAAGCTTTTACGACTTATTGGCCTCAGAAGCAAGACTTCTCAGCTTCGTTGCCATTGCTAAAGGAGATGTTCCGGTTGAGCACTGGTTTAGACTGGGACGCTCCCTTGCTTCCATTGATAAAGGGACTGCGCTTATTTCGTGGTCAGGGTCAATGTTTGAATACTTGATGCCTTCATTGGTCATGAAAACTCCAGCTGCGAGCTTACTTGAACAAACTTGCAGATTGATTGTAAAAAAACAAATTCAATATGCTGACGAAAAAGGTATCCCTTGGGGAATGTCAGAATCGGCCTATAATGTGCGTGACCTTCATCTGACTTATCAATATTCAAACTTCGGGGTGCCTGAACTTGCCTATAAAAGAGGCATTGGTAAAGATTTAGTTATTGCACCATATGCTACTCACCTGGCCGGAATGTATGATCCGCAAAGTGCTGTAAAAAACTTAAAGAGGCTGGCCAGATTAAAAATGGTTGGAGAGTTTGGCTATTACGAGTCAATTGATTTTACGAAATCACGTATCCCAGAGAGTGAAGAGCATGCGATTGTAAAAAACTACATGGCCCATCACCAGGGAATGGCGCTTGTATCAATTTCAAATATTTTAAACAACGACCTAATGCTTGAGCGCTTTCATAGAGAACCTATTATCCAATCAAGTGAATTATTATTACAGGAGAGAACTCCCCGCAATGTTGCTGTTGCAAAAACGAGAACAGAGTCAGTAAAAGTTGAGCATGTAAATGATACAGGTGAGACGACGATAAGAAAGTATACGACTTCGAATCATAAGGTTCCCCGTACACATTTATTATCAAACGGAAATTATGCTGTCATGATAACAGCTTCAGGATCGGGATATAGCCGTTATAAAGATATTGCCGTCTCTCGTTGGCGCGAAGATGTGACTCGTGATCATTGGGGAAGCTATATCTTTCTTAAAGATATTTATTCAAAAGATGTCTGGTCTGCGGGGTATCAGCCTACTGGTGTAGAGGCCGATAGTTATGAAGCAATCTTTACTGAAGATCGTGCAAAAATCAGACGCAATGATAAAGATATTACCAGTGAGCTGGAAGTTTTTATTTCTCCGGAAGACAATGCCGAAATTAGAAGATTAAAGCTAACAAACAATAGCCCCAACGTTAGAGTCGTGGAAGTGACCACGTATTCTGAAGTTGTTTTAAATTCTCAGAATGCAGACATTGCTCATCCTATTTTCTCAAATCTTTTTGTACAAACTGAGTTTATTCCTGAAATTCATACTCTTCTGGCAACAAGAAGAGCGCGCTCTAGTGCTGAAGCTCCGGTGTGGATGGCGCAGGTCATTTCAACGGACACAAATGCTATTGGCGAAATTGAATATGAAACAGATAGAGCAAAATTTATAGGAAGAGGGCGATCTGTTCAAAATCCTGCTGCTATCGATTGCAAGCTCTCTAATACAGTCGGGTCAGTTTTAGACCCGGTGGTGAGTTTTAGAACTCGTGTGAGAATTGAGCCGGGAACAACTGGAACAATTACTTATTCAACCATTATTGCAAATAGCCGCGAAGAGATTATTAATCTTTCAGAAAAATTTCATGAGTCGATAACTTATGACCGTGCTTCCAACCTGGCGTGGACTGAAGCTCAGGTTAAGTTACATTATTTGGGTATTGAGCATAGTGAAGCTATCTTATTTCAGCAGCTGGCCAATAGAGTTTTGTTTCTTGATTCATCATTAAGAGTCTCAAGTGATATTTTGAGACGTAACATTAGAAATGCTACAAATCTGTGGGCCTATGGAATTTCCGGAGATTATCCAATTGTCTTGATTCGCATTGATGACATTGAACAAAGGGCGCTGGTGAGACAAGTTCTCCGCGCTCATGAGTATTGGGGAACAAAGAGACTGGTTGTCGATTTAATTATCCTCAATGAAAAGGCGAGTTCGTACTCTCAGGAGCTTCATAACGACCTTGAAGCGATGATTAGTCATAGTTCTGCTACCTCAGGAACTTATCTTCCTCAATCAAAAGGGAAAATATTTTTATTACGTGCTGATATTATTCCAGATGAAGATAGAAATCTTATTCAAACAGTGGCCAGAGCAATTCTTGTCGGTCAACAAGGAAATCTTGCTGAGCAAGTTAAGCGAATGGTGAGAAAAATTGAAAGGCCAATGGATTCTATTTCAGTAAAAACATCACTGGCCTCTAAAGATCAAAAAAAGCTAGATATTCCTGAACTTGATTTTTTTAATGGGCATGGTGGTTTTACTCTTAAAGGAAGAGAGTATGTCATTCATTTAAAAAATGAAGACTCAACACCTGCGCCATGGATTAACGTTGTGGCCAATCCTCATTTTGGTTTTCATGTTTCTGAAAGAGGTGCTGCCTCAACCTGGTCTGGCAATAGTCGAGAAAACCAACTTACTCCATGGTCAAATGACACTGTCGTTGATCCATCAGGAGAATGCTTTTACATTTTTGATAAAGACAATAACGAGCTCTGGAGTCCTACAGCGAGTCCTATCAGAGTGAAAAATGCAGAGTACCTCACAAGACACGGCCAAGGTTATAGTCAATTTGAATTTCGTCATAATGGGGTTAAGTCGATACTCACACAGTTTGTTCATAAAGATCTACCAGTGAAAATTTCTAAAATAGTTTTAACCAATGAAAGTGGAGTAGCAAAAAATCTGACGATTACCTCTTATGTGGAATGGGTCTTGGGATTTTCGAGGACGGTGAGTTCTCCTTATATCATTACTGATCTTGAAAATGGGAATAGCGGTATTGTCGCTTATAACCCATGGAACCATGAATTTGGAAACAAGCAGGCCTTCGCAACTTTTATTGATGGCAACGATAACTGGACGGCCAATAGAACAGAGTTCATTGGAAGAAATGGTCATCTTGGGAGACCTCAAGCGCTTATTAGAAAAGATGTGCTTACAAAATCAGTTGGCGCTGGAATGGATTCATGTGCTGTTTTACAAAAAAACATAGAGATTCCGGCCAATGGTGAAGTGAGCATTGTGTTTGTATTAGGTCAGGTTGATGAGCGCGATCAAGTTTCTGAATTGATAAAAAAAATCACTATTAGCAATGTGGATACTATTTTTAGTGATGTCATTGCAGAGTGGGATAATATTTTAGGAAAAATTCAGGTTGAAACTCCAGATGAATCAATGAACATCATGCTCAATCGCTGGTTATTGTATCAAACAACTGTTTGTAGATTGTGGGCGAGATCTGCTTTTTATCAGGCCGGTGGCGCATTTGGTTTTAGAGATCAGTTACAGGATTCGATGGCAGTCATTTGGACCAAGCCAGAAATGATTAGGGCGCAAATTCTACGTGCCTCTGCCAGACAGTTTATCGAAGGAGATGTTCAGCATTGGTGGCATATGCCCTCAGGAAGAGGAGTGCGTACCCATTTTTCTGATGATTTGTTGTGGCTTCCATATGTTGTCTCTTACTACTTAACTAAAACAGAAGATGCGAGCGTTCTCGATGTAGATGTTCATTTTCTTCAAGGTCCTCTTTTAAGACAAGATCAGGAAGATTCATATTACACTCCGGATGTCTCAGTGGAAAAGGCCAGCGTATTTGAACACTGTGCTCGCGCTATTGATAAAAGTTTAAAAGTTGGAATCCATGGCCTTCCTTTAATGGGCGGAGGTGACTGGAATGATGGAATGAATAGAGTTGGACATGAAGGCAAGGGCGAAAGTGTCTGGATGGGATGGTTTTTGATTGCCAACCTTCGAGAGTTCGCTGTCATTGCAGAAGCTCGGGGAGAAGTTGAGAGAGCTTCAGTTTGGCGTGCACACATGGAGTTATTGAAAAATAATCTTGAAGAATCAGCATGGGATGGACAGTGGTATCGCAGAGCTTACTATGATGATGGAACACCATTAGGTTCAAAAGATTCTGACGAATGTAAAATAGACTCTCTTGCTCAAACCTGGAGTGTGATTTCAAAGGCAGGCGATAAGAAGCGCGCTGAGATGGCGATGGAGTCTCTAGAAAAAAATTTGGTTAAAGAAGAAAATAAAATGATTCTACTTTTTACACCACCATTTGATAAATCTCCTCATGACCCGGGTTATATTAAAGGCTATATCCCAGGCGTAAGGGAAAATGGAGGGCAGTATACCCATGCAGCGATTTGGACTATCCTCGCTTATGCTGGACTTGGAAATGGAAAGCGCGCGACTGAAATTTTCTCAATGGTAAATCCAATTAACCACAGCTTAAATAAGACAGAGGCCGATAACTATAAAGTCGAGCCCTATGTGATCGCAGCAGATATTTATTCCGTTGTGCCAAATGCAGGAAGAGGTGGGTGGACCTGGTATACGGGATCATCTGGATGGATGTACACGGTCGGGATTGAGGCACTCTTGGGACTAAAATTACTTGGCAATAGAGTGAAGATTGATCCAAGGATACATCCTGAATGGAAGAGCTATAAGATGACTTATAAGCACTTGAGTTCAACTTATATTATTACAGTTAATAATCCTAAAGGTCTCTCAAGTGGCCTAGGCATACTGAAAGTGAATGGAGTAAAAAAATTGAGCGATTCTTTTGAATTAATCGATGATGGTCAGACTCATCATATAAGTGTTGATTTAGATTAAAATTATAAGCTAGGGGGAGAGCCAAAACAGCACTTCCCTAATTCACCTTTTCTAAAATCAGCAAGAATCAATTTATAGACACGGTCTAAGTCAAGATGTCCACCGGCCTTTAGGCAACCGCGAAGGCGTGCGATTTTTTCAATAATTTCTTCTGCGCTTTTTGAAAGATCTTCGATCTTGTAGCGTTCTTTAAATTCTTTTGAATTATGCTCTTTGAAAAAATTGACTAAAAATGTAGCAGGTAAATGTTCGCCAACAATATCATCAGGAATAGCATTGATTGCTGACAACCAAAGTCCATGCTCTTCTTTTGCAAGGGCCGGCGGCATAACTCCGGGAGTGTCTAAAAGATCCATATCTTTATCGATAACGATGAGCTGCTGAACTTGTGTCTGACCTGGCTTATCTGCAACTTTTGTTGCATTTCTTCCCGCAAGCTGATTAATGATTGTCGACTTACCAGTATTGGGAAGACCGATAATCATCAAGCGCATTTTAGCTTTGGTCGGCATATCAGGATTAGATTCTTTTCTTTTTTTATCCACAATAGTGCGAGCAAGTGCGATCACTTTTTTCATCGTGCCTTTATCGTTGCAGTCAATGAACATAAAAGGTGTGTCTTGGGTCTCAAACCACTTTTGCCATTCAACAACCATATTAGGGCTGGCAAGATTTACTTTATTTAAAAGAATCAAATGGCTTTTTTGGCGGAGAGTAGACTCCAGCATTTTATTTCCAGACGCAAGCGGAGCTCTCGCATCTCTGATTTCAAAAACAATATCTACAGTTTTGAGTTTTTCTTTGATCTCACGAATCGCGCGGGCCATGTGGCCTGGATACCAGTTAATGCCTTTTGAAGCATAATCATCAGGGGTAAGCTCTACGTCTTCAGTCAAAGTCAGATTCTTGTTTTTCATTTGTGGATAGTATCAGAGTTCGTGCAGTTGTACTACCGAGCTTTTGGCGCATGTGCGTTATAGCAATAAGTCCAATTTTTGTTAAACTATAAGCTCTTAGGAGACTAGCTTGAATAAAAAATACGAACGGGCCTTTATTATCTTTTTAATATTTATTATCAATGTGTTCTGGTTGGTAAGTTTTTTTAATCCTTATATTAAAATTTCGAAGTTCGAGATTCTCCTCTTTGCGGCACTTTCAAACGTTTTTTTAGCTATCGTCTATTACGTCTCATCTTATTTTAAAAAGTTTGGAATTGAGAATAATAAACCGATTGATCTGAGGCTCGATCTTGCTTCAAAGAAAAAAGGCCACACCATAATGAATTGCCCTCATTGTCTTAAAAAAACGATCTCATGGACACATTCAATAAAGATGGCACAAACCTGTGGAGAGTGTGGGAGAAAGTTTAAAGGAATTATTTCTAGGAAAATTTATATAGGCCTGCATGTCTTTATGTTTTTCATGCTCTTTCTGGCGACTTATTTTGGTTATTTTAAAGGAGCAGGTAAGGTCACTGTCACGATTTTATATCTCATAGGATTGTTGCCTATTACATACTACATCTCTAAACCTAAAAAATTAGAAGAAGTTTTTTAGATTTAGAGATGATTTCATGTCAGGGATTACTGGTAAGACTCTTCAGCGTAATCATCGCTTTCGCTGTGTCCACTATAAGATGACTCTTCATTTGTTGCAAACTTCATCAGGTCAGCAAAAAGTTTTTGCGAAGCTTTTGGAAGATCATCAACAGTGATTCCTTCCATTTCAAGTTGCTTAAATTTTTTCGTTAATTTTTTAAGCGTTAACTCAATTTCCTGAAACTCACGGGCATGAGGAAGTGTAGGTGTTTCTTTTATCGCGGCATCGACACCTTTAGATTTAGCAATTTTTACAAAGTTTTTAATCTCTCTTACTGGCAGAGATTTTAGGTGAGAAAGAGATTTTTGCTGATCTTCTTTTTTCAATTTTACAATTTCATTAGTCTGGCTAAGTGAAAGCTCTCCATTTTTGCGAGCTTCTTTAACTGTGCTTGAAGCGAGTTCATCTCTGTTGATGGCCTCATGAATTTGTTTTGGAGATAGACCTGTTTTTTCAGAAACCATGTTTAAGAATTTTTCAGCCGGAAGAACCTCTTTTACAATTTCGATTGATTCATCATCAGCATTTTTTGTCACGATAGGTGCAGAATCTTCATGAGGGTTTAGCGCCTGATAAATTTCTTTAGCACGTCTAAGATGTCCTTCAATTTCAATTTTTGTTAAATCTTTTCTAACAAGATTTTCATCGATTGAGACCAGCTCGCTTTCAAGAGCGCTCAGGTCTGCGACCATGACTGGAGTTTCTGTAAATCCTAAATTCAGCATGGCCTGGTAACGTCTAGCTCCTGCTAAAATAACGTTGTCCGGAGAAATTACGAGGGGAGCAATAAGACCGATTGTCTTGATTGATTTTTCAAGTTCAGTTACATCAGTTCCAAGCCTTAAGTATGCGTTCGTGGCCTTAAGGTCATTAAGTTTTCTCATTTCCACCAGTGTGCTCCGTGATTTAATTTAGGTGTGTTAGAGTTACAATTGAGTGGAGTTTTGTCAGTTGAAATAGTGATAAAATATCTGACATCTTCCTAAGATTTTGTTTTTAGTTGGCAGCTACAGAGATGCAGATGTAAATATTATTTGGCCGCTACTAGGCTTCTGTAGCATCAATAATATCTCTTGCTCTCCAGTGAGGAATGTCGTGGGCAAGTTCAGCTAAGAGCATTTCAAATTTGTCCGCTGCATCTTCTGGATTATTAAACATCGCCGTCTCTCTCCAATCAGGAGATTGAGCAAGGCGTCCTCTGATGGCCGCAGAAAATAAATCCAACCAGGTTGGAGCTGTGAATGTAAAATTTAATGAAAGTGCGTCGCTCTCAGCATAAGTGGAGTGCCATGATCCTCTCGGAACAAATAACATGGATCCTGCCTTAAGTGTAATGGGAGTTAATCCTTCCGGCATTTCTGTCGGCATTTCTTCTCGTGAATAGCTTGTAAGTTCAGGATCAGTTGGCAGACCCATCGTATGTCTTGTTATTGGATTCTGAACACTGGTATTAGGAGCAATCCACCAGTTTTTCGTGCCTGATAATTGTAGAACAAAATTTATATTCTGATCAAAGTGAGGAGCTGTTCCAGCATTGGCAGGAGTAGCGTACATCAGGCATCTGGCATTTGTCAGGGCAGACAATCCTAAGTCCATACGTAGTTCATGAACCCATTTTGTTAGTATCGGTGAAATCGTATCTGCATGATTGAACAAAAGCCCCATTTTATTATCAAAGAGTTTTTGAGCATCTTTAGCTGTTGTATCAATTGAGCTTGCTTCATCTCTAACATCAGGAAGGTGAGCTTGAATATCTTTTGGCCATGAATTTAATAAGGCCTCAAGAGAATTAAAAAAAGGAAGCTCTGTTAATTCTTTTATAGAAGAGTTGAGTCCGTGGACGACAAAAGGCTCATTGGATTCATAGGCCTTGAAAAAATCTTCAGGACTAAAAGGAGATATGAGTGAAGCTAGTGTCGTTTTCATAATTATAATCTGGTGATGAAGTGGTTAACGAGTTGTTTGTTTAAAACTTTTAACTCTACAAGTGTTTTAAAATCTTCTTTTTTAAAATCATAACAATCAAGAAATTTTTGAATGTCCTCTTCTTTGTAGAACTTTCTTCCATTTTCAAAGTGATCAATGTCTAAGGCCTTAAGATTAATTTTTGCAGAGACGTCAGTCAAAGAAAGTTTTCTTGCTTCGCGGATAAAGCGCAAGACCTGTCCTTCTTTGCTGTCGCGATTATTGTGAGAATGCTTTCCAAGTAGAGGATTTTTAATCATGTGAACTCCAAAGACTGTTTGAGATAATACCTTCTAACACCAATGCATTAAGTGTCGCAAGCTGTTATTGCATAGCTGTCTAGTCATGATATTCAATGAGAAGGCACAAGCCTTGACTTAGATTAATAAAATATACCTGATGATTTTAGAGATGAAAAGGCAGGTATTTTGATAATTCGTGGATTGAGCGCTCGACATGTTTTTTTTCGGTCTCAATAAAGTCATTAATGGCAGCTTTGAAAGCAGGGTGTTTAATTTTATGAGCGCTGTAAGTTCTCATTGGCCTGAAACCTCTGGCTATTTTATGTTCGCCTTGAGCTCCGGCCTCAAAGATTTTAAGTTTTTTGCTGATGCAAAAATCAATTCCCTGATAATAACAAAGTTCAAAATGCAGATTGGGGATGAACTCATTAGCTCCCCAGTATCTTCCATATAGTTTTTCATTGTCATAGAAGAAAAGTGTTCCTGCAACAGGAAGATCATTTTTATAAGCTTCAATAAAGAGAATGTTTTCTTTTAGGTTTTCAAAAATGGATTTGAAAAAATCTTCGTTGAGATAATCGTAGGAATTTTTATGAGAAATAGTTGAGATGTAGTATTGATACATTCTACTTGAATGCTCCATCTGCAATTCTTCTCCAGTAAACTGCTTAATCGTTAAATCAGTAAACTTTCTCTCTGACTTGATTGTTTTTGCTTTTCTAGATTTTAGAGAGGTTAGAAAATCATTAAAATCACAATAGTTCTGATTAAAAAAATGATATTGAATAGATTCGCGAATCATGTATTGATTTTTTTTGAACAGCTCAATTTCATTTTCAGTAAGAAAAAGAAAATGACTTGATGAAAAATTTCCTTTTTCATATCGTTCATCATGAAGAGATAAAAGCTTTTGAGCATGCTCTGCACTTTTTGATAAGAGGTGCGGGGTTGTAACGGGCGTAAAGGGAATCATTGATGTGAGCTTTGGATAATAGGGGATCCCATGTTTTGAATAAGCTTCTGCCCATCCCCAATCAAAAATATATTCACCATAGCTATGAGATTTTACAAAACTAAGAAGTATCCCATCTTCATCAGCTATACAGGCTTCCTGCCAACCTGAATCAATGCCTATAGTCTTACTTGTATGCAAGGCATTCATAAAATTAAAATTTAAAAATGGGGAAGAAGAAAGTTGAAATTTAATCCATGATTCTTTAGAAAGCATAAAATATCTTAAGGTATTACATATAATGCAGTCAATTCTTAGAGCTTACTAAAAATTTGGACTGACATCGAGTTTCATAGTAAATTCATATTATGACCAACAGCAAATCATTTTTTTTCCAGATAATCAGTGCACTGCTCGCATGGCCAAAGATCTTGATTGGTCTGATCATCCTTTAGGACTACCGGAAGATTGGCCTGTTGCTTTAAAGCTTACTCTCAATACACTTTTTAACACTCGTCATGCTGTTTGCTTATTTTGGGGTAACGATAATTATTATTTTTATAATGATGCGTTTATACCCATTCTAGGATGTGAAAAACATCCTGGTGCAATGGCGAAAAAAGGATCTGATGTTTGGAGTGAGGTCTGGCCCATGCTTAAATTACAAATTGACCAGATAATGTCAGAAGGAAAAGCTTCATGGCATGAAGATCAATTAGTACCAATTAAGCGACCTGGTCTTTCAGAAGAAGCCTATTTTACTTACAGCTATTCACCAGTTATTGATGAAGAGGGTATAGTAAGAGGTACGCTTGTGATCAGTGTTGAAAATACTGAGAGAATTATTAATGAAAGAATTCTTATACAAACTAAAAATGAATTATTCCAATCGATAGAGCGCTTCAAAATTATGTCTGAGCTGCTTCCACAGCTAGTCTGGACGGCATCACCTGATGGAGCTTGTAATTACCTAAGTAAACAGTGGGTAGATTACACTGGGATTACAGAAGAGTTGCAGTTAGGTGAGGGCTGGTTAAATTTAGTTATTCACCCAGATGATGTACAGGCAACTATTAAGCATTGGGCAGGCGCAATCAATGGGCGTCATCCATACGATATTGAGTATCGAATTAAGGGACGTGATGGCAGTTATCGATGGTTTAAAGTAAGAGGGTCACCTCTACGAGACTCCAATGGAAAAGTAATTACATGGTTTGGAACGTGCACGGACATCGAAGACAATAAACAAAGACAGCTTGAATATGAAAAAAATGTAGATCTATCTCCGGCAATGTTATGGATAACAGGGCCTGATGGGTATTGTAGTTATTTAAGTCATCAGTGGTATGAAATGACCGGGCAGAAAGTTGAAGAAGGTCTGGGATATGGATGGCTCGAGGCCACACATCCTGATGATAAAGAGCGAACAGGTATGGCCTTTAGCGAAGCTAACACTAACCATACTCGTTTTGAAATAGAGTACCGTCTCAGAATGAAAACTGGCGAATACCGTTGGTGTATTGATGCAGGGAACCCGCGCTTTGATCAAAATGGAAATTATCTGGGAATTGCAGGAACTGTTTTTGATGTTCATGAAATGAAATTAGCCGAGCAGCAAAAAGAGCAGGTCACCAAGCACTTGCAAGGAATTGTTCACAATATGGCCGAAGGGTTAATCCTAACGGATCATGAAGGAAAAATGATTTTTTGGAATCCAGAGGCCTGCAAGTTACACGGTTTCGCTGATGCAAATGAGGCGATAACTAGCATTGAAAAAAATCCAGACCTCTTCATTCAGTATTCATTAGAAGGTGAAAGACGTTTTGAATGGCCTCTTGCCAGTATCCTGCGCGGAGAGAGTTTTTCTGATTGGGAAGTCATTCTGGAGAGAACAGATACTCATAATAAATGGATAGCGAGTTATAATGGTTCACCGGTGTATGATGAGAATGATAAAATAGTTTTTGCGGTCCTAACAGTTAGAGACGTGACTTCAAGAATTAATACCGAACATGAACTCATCAATGCAATAAATTCTCGCGACGAGTTTCTATCTATTATTTCTCACGAACTAAAAACACCATTGACATCACTCAAGCTTCAAACTCAATCGACTCAGAGAAAGATTAGTAAGGGAAATACTGAAGAGTTGACTCTTGATAAACTTAGGCCTTTGTTTGTAAAAAATGAAAATCAGATCAACCGCTTAATTAGACTAGTGGATGATATGCTGGATATCACTCGCATTCATTCAGGCAGACTCTCTTATAACTTTGAGTCAGCAGATTTGTGTAAAATTATTAAAGATGCTTACGAACGTCACAAAGACCAATTTGAAGTACTTCATATGCCATTTATTAATAATTGCAAAAGTGAGATTGTCGGTGATTTTGATGTCGATAGAATTGAGCAGGTATTAACAAATTTACTCACAAATGCTCTTAAGTACGGCAGGGCCGGAACAGTGACAATTACGGCCGAAAAAACACACGATAAATGTTTTTTTAAAGTTGCAGATAATGGACTAGGGATTGATCCAAAAAACTTTGAGCTTATTTTTAAAAAATTTGAGCGTGTCGTTTCAGCAGACGAGGTTTCAGGATTGGGGATTGGACTCTTCATTTCTAAGCAAATCATTGAAGCACATGGTGGAAAAATTTGGGTTGAAAGCACACTTAATGTAGGCTCTACCTTTATTGTTGAATTGCCATTAAAAAAGCACTAGCCTAATTTTTTAGCATACTGGGCCAGTCCATTTACGACTGACTGATAGATATTATATTCGACTAATTTTTGACTTCCAAATACTTCACCAAGCTGCTGCCTGATAAGAGGTAGCTGAGAAGTCCCCCCTGTTAAACAAACCTGATCCACATCTTTTGGTTCCAGCCCAGATTGAACAAAGACTTCTTTCATACTGTTCATGATGTCACCAACGGTTGGTGCAAGACTTTCTTCAAAGTTATTAGTTGTAATCTTTTCTGAGATATCAATGCCAGGGTATTTGTAGAGAAAGTCGACTTCCAAATTTTTTCCAAGTTTAACTTTGGTTTTTTCAATCTCATCAAAGACCGGAAAACCCAGTTGGCATTCCACCAGCGTAAAGAGTTGGTGCATATGTTTTTCACCGACATCAGATAAGGCAAATTTTTTAATATGCTGTAAAAATTCCCAGGTATCACGCTCTCTCAAATGTGTGATATGGGCAGGGGAGCAGATTTTTACCAAGAGTTGTCTGGGGAAAGTGAGAATGTTGTTTCCTCCAGGAATTTTATATTCAAATCGCGATCCAAAATGAGGAGCTATAAAGTCTTTCATCATGACACCATCGAGAGCATCACCTGCTTTAAAAATCCCACTGAGACCTAAGATATCGTCTTTAGAGTAAGCTCCAGAGTGAACTTTCATGAGGGTAAAGTCTGAAGTCCCACCACCAAAATCAGCGATCATAACAATGCGGTCTTTTTTAGAGTCCCCGTTGTAATCAAGTCCTGCCGCTATCGGCTCCGGACAAAAAATAACTTCTTTAAATCCTGCCAGCTCGCAGGCCTTCTGCATTCTATCTTGGGCGAGTTTGTCTTCTTCTGGGTTAAGAGAGTAGAGGGCAGGTCTTCCCAATACAATCTTGTCGACATTGTCTTTTGTAAAAGCGTTAGCGCGTTTTCTCATTTCTCCCATGAAGACGGCCACTATCTCTGAGATGTTCATTGTTTTATTGAAGACAGTTGTTCCACTGTAGTTTGTTTCAGGGAGAAACTTTTTAACTGATCTAAAAAATCGTCCTTCTCCGTCAGTGTTTATGTATTCCTTGATAGCTTCTTTACCAAAGTGCCAAACATTATGTTCAGGAGTATAGAGTAAGGATCTTAAAACGAGGGCACCATCTTTTTCTAACGGCACTGATATGATAGTCCCGTCATCTTTTACATAACTAAGCAATGAATTTGAAGTACCGAAGTCGATGGCATAATAAGACATAACTTTTCCAGTTTGCGATTTTTGATTTTAACGGGCGTTGATGATCGCCGTTGCCGCTTTCATGCAGTCTATTTTAACATGCCTTTTCTCATAGAGCTCCAGGCATTTTTCACCGGATAAAGCTTGTGCTTCACCGTTCATACAAGCAGCAAAACGAGTAAACTTTTTCCAGGCTTCACTTGTTGTCGGATAAACTTTTTTTGAATAATCAAAAATAATTTCTTTTGAGTCCGTTTTAGTTAATTCAGTTTGGGGAATGCCTGATAATTCAGAAAATCTCTTCTCAAATGTACGATAAAAATTCCATCCAAACTCTTTATACTCGAGCCCGCTCATCCACTTTGGAGGAGTGTTGCCTTTTAAGAGACCAATCCCCGTATTAATTTTTCCGGTCTGAACTTTTCCATCTTCCCAGTGACTCGTAATCCATGCCCATTTTGTGTTTTTTACAAAATCATCAAGGATATAAGCATCGCCCAGATCACGAAGCACAATTCTTCCGGTCGGCTTCATGTCTCGGTCAAGCTCTACTAAAAAGTTTTGAGCGTGAGGGGAGTCGTACCACATACCAGTCATTGAGAAATACTCCGCCATTGCATTGGCCAGTGGTTGATTTAAATGTTTATCCCAGAAGTTCGCAATACCGTGCTCTGTAGCACCATTAAGTTTTGCAATTCTTGCACCTTCTTCATCATGAAGAGCTGAGAAGGCCGGCAAATAGAAAAATTTATCTTCGGGGAGATTATTTAAAGATCTCATAATCATTCCGTGATCGATTTCTTTAATTCCCATGGCAAGTGGCTCTTCCATAACAACTAGAGTTTCACTTTTCATTTTGGGAAGAATTTCATGCACCCATTTATTGATATTTCTAACCTGCTGAGCATCTTTCCATGTTTGTTTTTTATCAGTCCAGTTACCGCCCGTAAGATTGGTTGAAACTTTTAAAGAAAAGTTAGCGCCGTTTTCAGGATTAACTAGAATCATCGAGCGTGAAGCTGTCAGGTAGCCATCAAAGAACTTTTTGGGAGTACTATCAACATTGTGCTTTTCAAGAAAGGCCTTCACTTCCAGATGCCATTTAGAGTCTTCTGGATTGATCAGCCATCTTACGTAAGTTTCATTATTCTTTTTAAACATTAAAGAACTTTTAATTTGTGGGTCAAGGGAGTCGTCAAAATCTCTTTGTAAGAGCCTTAGGGGGATCTCATAGTGTTCTACTCGGATAATCTCATTTGATCTTTTTGATACAGCATTTGCACCTGTTTCCCAGCTGACCAATTGATGAACATTGTTTGAGATGTGATGATCAGAAGCAACGTTCCTATAGCTAGAAGTCTGGCAACTTGTAAGAGCTAGCAGGGTAAATAGAAGTAATGTTGATTTTAAGTTTTTCATCAGAGTCCTTTTAAGGCTTTTCGGATGAAGAGATGAAAAATTTAGCTTTGTAGGGGAAGATGAATAATAAAATTTGATCCTTTTCCAATTTCACTCTCTGCTTTTATAGAGCCATTGTGAAGATCCAGGATTTGACGGGTAATATAGAGTCCAAGGCCTAGGCCACTGACAGTTGAAGAGACTCTTTCAAAACGCTCAAAAATTCTTTCAAGATTATCAGATTCTATTCCTATACCTTTATCTTTAACATTCATAACAGCATTGGTATCGACGATTTTTAATCCAACTGTGATCATTTTTTTAGGAGAGTATCTGATGGCATTTGAAAACAAATTGTTGATAACCTGTTCGATCTTATAAGTGTCCCAGTCGCCAATAACATTGGGTTCAATGTTCGTTTTGATTGTACAGCCAGCAGCTTCAAATTGAGGAGTAAATCTCTCTATCAGTTCACATAATAATTCAGAAAGATTAAATTTTGCTTTGTGGATAATTAATTTGCCAGTATTGATTCTTGAAATGTCGAGCATGTCATCAACTAATTTATCTAGACGGTCAATCTGATGGACTGTGTAGTCCAGTTGTTTTTTCATTTTTTCTGAAGTCATAGCTTCTGGTCTACTGATTTGTCTTCTTGTCATTTGAGTTTGAAGTTTTAGTGAAGTGAGAGGTGTTTTCAATTCATGACTTGCAATTGAAATAAATTCATCACGAATACTAGTTGCTTGAGTCTGTGATTTTAAAAGATCTCTTACTTGATACTGGCGTTTTCTTGAGCGAAGTAAAACTTGAGCAGCACTTAATAGTGTTAAGGGCTGCAGTGGTCTTTCGAGTAATGTAACATTTCCGCTTGAAACAAAAACTTCAAGTCGTTTAAGTTTAAATTCTTTATTTCTGACTCCGCTACCAACTAATAAAATAATGGGAATGTCCGACCAGGTTTTTTGTGCAAGAAGATATTTATTTAAAGATTCAATTCCATCTATTGTTAAGGCCTCTTCAGCAATAATAATCACACCAGCTTCATCGTGATGAAGATCGCATAATTCATTGATAGAGCGAAGAGATCTGGAATCGACGGATTCTTTTTTTAAAACTGCAGCAATGAGTTTAGCATCCTGCCCAGTGGGGCAAAGTAGAATAGCTTGGGAGTGATTTTTATTCATCGTTTTCAACTGGAGATGTTGCTCCTGAAATTATTTGAGGAACTCCGGTTAATACACCTCTAAATTGTTTAAGTGGTGGACTTACATAAAGCCCATCTGGCCTAAACATGAGTTCTCTGATTGTGGCCTCATGAAGACCTGAGCGTTGCTTGATAACAGATACGGCTTTTTTTACACTACCTTCAGCTTCGAAGTAACGAGTAAGTATAACTGTATCAGCTAAGTAGGTTAGGTCGATTGGAGTATTCATCATGTGTCCAATCATTCCATGCTGAGCAAGAACCATTATAGTGGCCACTCCCTGACTGGATAAGAAAGCAAGAAGTTCATGAAGTTGTAATGTTAGGAACTGCTCTTCCGGCATTGCATGAAGGTATCCATTTAAGCTATCGATAAGCACAAGTTTAAAATCATCATTTAAAACAGCTTTTCTTATTTGATCTGCAAATTCACCAGGAGAAAGTTGAGCGGGATCAATTTTGGCTATTTTTATAGTTCCGGCATCAATATGTTTTTTTAGATCTATTCCGATAGAGGATGTTCTTGTAAGAAGAGTTGCTATTGATTCTTCAAATGCAAAAACAATTGCTTTTTCCCCACGCTCGGCAGCAGCATAGGCATATTGGATGGACAGTGTTGATTTACCAGTACCAGCAGGTCCTAAAAATAGTGTGCTTGTACCAGCATCAAGACCACCACCGACCAGAGAGTCTAGAGCAGCAATTCCAGAGCTATAACATTCGCGAACTAGGCTGGGATCGTGATGAGAAGAAACCATCCTAGGGAAAACATCTACGCCGCCACGTCTGATAACGTAGTCGTGAAATCCTCCTAAGTATTCTATGCCTCTCAGTTTTACGACATTGATTCTTCTTCTTTCATTTCCAAATTCAGGATGAAGTTTTTGAAGATTGA
Organism: Bacteriovoracaceae bacterium UBA6153; assembly: GCA_002428265.1. GTDB lineage: Bacteria > Bdellovibrionota > Bacteriovoracia > Bacteriovoracales > Bacteriovoracaceae > Bacteriovorax. Next base: position 182,328 of record DIUR01000018.1, on the reverse strand, counting down.
AAACACCGTGAACAATACTTTGTACCTGTAGATCTTTAGGGCTTGCAGTTAAGTCATCAAGCAGAAGAACCGTACAATTTTGTTTTGCAAAAAATTGTTTTAGGGCCAGCATTTGTCTTCTATAGCGAAGTGAGCTCTCCGCGAGCATTCTCATTTCAGAAATTGAATCAAATACAATTCTATCTGGTTTAATCTTTTCAATTTCTTTATATAGCACACTCATCGTCTGATTCATTTCAACTTCAGAGGGGTAAAAAATTGTATTTTGTGCCTCAGGTTTTAGTTGGTCTTCAATTGAACCAAGCTCAAGCATGTGCAATTTACTGATGTCCCAGCCATGTGAGTCTGCTACAGCATTGAGCTCTTCGCTTGATTCAGAAAAAGAAATGTAGAGGCATTTTTGATTAACTTTCACACCTTCAAGCAAGTATTGAAAAGCTATAGTTGTTTTACCTGTACCGGGTTCACCTTGCATTAGATAGAGCCTATTTTCTGGTAAACCACCATTTAGAACTGAGTCAAGGCCATCAATTCCTGTTTTATAGCGCTCTAGTTTTAGACTTATGGACATATAAATTTCCTGGATAGGGATTTTATCAGTTCAGCAACATAGCAGTTGCGAGTTAAATCGAAATTGATAACGCTAGTAAGGATGGAGAAGGTTGGGATTATTTTGGAGAATATGAAGGCCTGTGTAATTCATCTGAACTCTCGCTCTAAATTTCCACATAAAAATGGGGAAAAATGCTTTTTGGGGTATAAATTTTCCTCAATCTGAGAAAAATGGAACTCATTTAAAATAAATGCAAGTTGTATACCCGACAATAGGGGCACTGCGTGAATTTAGAGTAGGTGTTGAAGCATGTGGCTAGGAACTTTTATGAGATAGTACATTAGTTTTTTAAGAGGGCTCACTTCGCTTAAAAACTCCGAGCAGTCATCAGGAACACCATCTTTGTTCAAACGAAAGCTTCCTGCCTTACGGGCCATGATATTGTTTTTTACATCATCAGTGAGGTCTTTATTTCCGCTGCAAAAAATAGCAAGCTCAGTATTGTAATGGCTAGAGCGGTTATCAACATTAAATGTTCCAATCATAAAAGAGTCTTCATCAAAGACCATTGTTTTGGAATGTGTTCCCCAGGTTGCCTTTCTTTGAGCGTCACTGTAGAGCTCAGTTTCTCCAGAGTGTTTACCCTTGTATGTGTAGGCGCTGAAATTCGTATTGGCCGTAAACTTATTGATCGTATCGTTAAAGACGTTTGCTACGTGAATAGCATCAGTAGACTCTAAGCTATTGGTAAAAATATTAATCTTAACATCTTTGCTTAAACTGCTTGAGATTTCCTCGCTGATTTTATTTTCGAGAAAGTAGGGAGTATCAATAGTGAGTTCTGTTTTTGCTTTTTTTCTCATCCAGTTTGAAATTTCTTTTCTTAATAATCGGTATTTAGAATTGTATTTCACATCAGTGCTTTCAACATAACTTGCACCTTCGCGATCCGATGCGAATGAAACTTCAGGGCAAATCCTTTCCGGTGTTTTTTCAAAAACTTCTTTCCCATATGTCATAACAAACTTTTTTACTTTTTCGTCTTCAGCGTTATGAGCAAATATTTTTTTAGCAGTATTTGTCTTCGAATTAAACTGCTGAAGTTTTCGTTGATACTCATCATCTCCAGATTCGCCTTGAAAGCGGTAGCGGTCATCAGGAGGCAGAGAAGGTTTTGGAACTTGAACAATTTTTGAATCCCAAAAATTATCAAAACTCTCACGCATAGTTTTTACGATGTCGCCCTTTACTGTTGTATCTCTATCCAGAAAATTTAAATCTTTCGAAAGATCGAAGTAGCTGTCAGCAATATTTCTTCCACCAGTAATGGCCTCTTTATCATCGACCACCATAAGTTTTCTATGGTTTCTATATTGGACTGAAGAAAGCTGAAATACTGAAGCCGCATTGTAGTAACGAATATCAATACCGCTATCTTTTAGTACCTGAGCATAATACTCATCAAGCTTGAAGCCTGAAATATGCTTATCGACCAGTATTCGTACTTTCACTCCTCTTTTAGCGGCTTCCGCTAACTCTTTTAGGATCAGTCTTCCAGAGGTGTCTGGATCAAAGATAAAAGTTTCAAGTTCAATACTTGTTTTAGCATTTTTGATCATTTCTAGGCGGGTATAGAGGGAAGCTACGCCTGAGTTCACAATACGCATATCGTGGGGAGAAGCGAGTGTTGAGCGGTAAGCAGTGTTGGCAACAGGAGTTTCATCTTCAAGAGCTAATGCTGCTTTTGATGAGATGATGAAAATGGTGGATAAAAGAAAAATAAATTTCATGGGTATAAGCTCTCCAGTGAACCTGTTTATTATCTCTTAAACAGGTACTGGAGTCGACGACGAGAAGGATTTGCCTTCTATTGGGAAATTACTTAGTTATTTGAGTAAAAGTCCAGGCAACAATACGGCTTTTTTTCTGACCTTGGGCCATGTCGATAGTCTTAAACGAGACAGCATTGAGCCTTCTGAGCTCATCATATACTAGCGGGAGAGTTTCCAGTTTAGACACGAGGGTGCTAAACCAATGGACGTTCTTTTTAAATCTTGTCGATTCCTGGATCATGCCAAGAATAAAGGCAGCTTCACCACCTTCACACCATAATTCATTATTCTGGCCACCAAAATTTTGATTGTCTCTCTTTAGGCCAAGATTGCGATTTTTCTTTTCAGTGCCTTTTCTGGCTTCTTCAGCAGAGGAATTAAAAGGAGGATTACAAATAGTCGCATTAAAAAAGTCGTCAGGTTTTACAATGTTTTCAAAATATTTGGTCTTATCTTTTTGAAGAAGAATTTTAACTGTTGAATTGAGATCATTTTCTTTAAGGATCTTTTCAGCATTTGTAACTGCGACTTCATCAATATCACTACCAACGATACTCCAGCCATATTCTCTTGAAGCAATAAGGGGATAAACGCAGTTTGCACCAACACCAACATCGAGAACTTTTATTTGAGCTCCAGTTGGGATTTTTCCATCAGGGCCAGTCAATAAATCTGCAACTTGGTGAACGTAATCAGCTCTGCCGGGAATAGGAGGGCAAAGATAGTTTTTAGGAACATTCCATGACTTGATATTATAAAAATGTTTTAGGAGAGCAGAGTTTAAAGTCATGACTGCTGTGGCATTGGAGAAATCAATAGAGTCATTGCCATATTTATTAGCTGCTACAAACTTGGCGAGATCAGGAACACTTTTAACAAGCTCCGGAAAGTCGTAGTTAGATTTATGTTTATTTCTTGGGTGTAGGCCTGTTTTTTCATTCATACCGGCAAGATAGACTAACTCTAGGGATTTGGCCACGATCTGGAAATATAAGCGTTTCTCGTGTATAAATTACTTACTTATTAGAGGATTACACTATGAAAAGTATTGATACGGCAAAATTAGTAGGGATTATTAACAAGTTTTCAATGGATAGAGACTGGGACCAGTTTCATTCAATAAAAAATCTTTCAATGGCCTTGAATGTGGAGGCTTCTGAGTTGACGGAAATCTTTCAATGGATGAGTGAGGAAGGCTCGAATAGTGTTGCCCAAAACCCTACTGAATTACAGAAAGTCAAAGAAGAGCTGGCAGATGTTTTTGTCTATATGCTCAGGATTTCTTCTAAGCTCAATATTGATCTGGAAGATGCTGTCGTAAGTAAAATGCTTATTAATGAAAAGAAGTACCCCGTTGACTTAGTTCGTAGCAATTCTAAGAAATATGACGAGTACTAATTAAGAACTGGCCTTGGTGTGTTTTGATTATTGAAGGACGCAAGAGGAATATGAAACCCATTTTTTTGTAATGAGTTTTTAATCGCAACCATTGCAGTATTGCTAAAGTCGATAGAATCAACACCTGGTACATCAATCCATAAATTAATTTCTAGATAAACAGCATTGGGCCCGAACTCTTTAACTTGAACAATAACTTTTTTATCTTTCTTTAAATGATCAGATCCAGCGAGGTCTTGTTTTAAAGTCTCAATAACTTCTGCGAGATCATCTTCATAACTAATACCAATCGTTAAATCAAAACGTTTTTCACCGGTCTGACTTAAGTTATAAAGAGCTTCTTCCATAAACGTTTTGTTGGGAATGTAAATTTTTTGTCCATTGCCTGAGCTTAAAATAGTATCGCGAAGCCTGATGGTTTGGACTGTTCCGCTAATATTCTTAATTTTGATCGAGTCTCCAATATCAAATGGATTTTGAATGGCAATAAATAATCCTGAGATTAAATTTGAGGCGAGGTCTTTGAAAGCAAATCCCAGTGCTAAACCAATAACACCAACACCGGCCATAAGAGACATAACTGTTTTATCAAGACCTACAATACCGAGTGCGAAAAATAATCCGAATACAGAGATCAGAATTTTTACAGCAGATGATAGAAGAACTTTTAGGCTTGCATGCAAATGCGTTTTATCCAGCATTCTGTTTATCCATCCGCCTAAGAAAGATGCTAGAAAATAAAAGAGCGTAACAATAAGGGCCGCCACTAAAATATTAGGTAGGTTTGCAGCAAACGCTTCAAGCCATAAGCTCAATGTTTTATTAATTTCACTTAGTACGATATCTACAGTTTCCATAATGCCTCATCAATTCATAGACAAAGTCCTATTTTGGTCGGGGAATCGACCAAAATATCTATGATTCGCATTACTTCGCAAGGATGATGCCAGAAAAAACATGCTTTATAGGATTCCAAAGTGGTAAGATTTCGGCATGAAAACCTCAGATTGTTGCATGCAGTTTTGTAATATTATCCGCTTGGAAAAAAAAGAGATCATCTCTGATTGGATAGAATTAATTAAAAATGTAATCGTTGAAGCAAAAGAGCAAAGTAGACCCGTTTTAGTCGATCACATTCCCCAAATCTTGGATAATTTAAGTGATCTCTTAGAGATTGAAGCTCAAGGAGAAGATCATAAAAAAGAGATTAAAAAGGCAGAATTAGGAAAGGCCCATGGAAGACAGCGCGCAGAGCTTACTGAGTATTCACTGGAAGAAGTGCTTGTAGAGTATTCTGTTTTAAGAAAAGTTATCATTAATAGAATCCATAAATGTGAAATGCAGGATCTCACAGCAATACAACTTATTCATAAATACTTAGACGATGGAATGCATAATGCTGTAATTGAATTTGTAAAAATTCAGAATAAAAATATAGCAGACGGTGCAAATAATCTTCGCAAAGAAAAAGATTTAAGAGAGACTTTTGTCATGGCCCTTACACATGATTTGCGTACTCCAATTACTGCCGCCAGATTAAGTGCACAGCTCATAAGAAAAAATCCAGAAAACATCGACAATCTTCATAAACAAGTGACAAGAATTATCACTTACATTGATAGAGTCGATTACATGATTCAAGATTTACTTGATACCAATATTATTAAAGCGGGACAATTACTTCCGGTTCAAGTGGAAGTCTTTAATATTAATACGCTTATTGAAAATATTATTTCTGACTTGATGGTGAGTAATGGGCCAAGATTTAAATTTTTACAAAAGGCCAACATTGATGGTTACTGGTCAACAGAGTACGTCAGAAGAATTTTAGAAAACATTTGTAACAATGCTGTTAAGTATGGTGCACAGGGTGCTCCTATTACAATCATACTTGAAAAAATCGAAGCTGATAAATTAACTCTTTGTGTTCACAATGAAGGAAAAGTTATTTCGGCCAAAGAGCTCGAAGAGATGTTTGGCCAATATCATCGTACGGAAGAAGCTATTGTTAGTGGGCAGAAAGGATGGGGCATCGGATTAACTTTAGTTCAGGGCCTTGTTAAAGCACTCGGTGGCCATGTGAGTGTTGAAAGCGTAAAAGGTGTAGGAACAACTTTTAAAGTGGCCCTGCCAATAGATATCAGAAAACTTCCTTTAAATTTTGTCTACATGAGAAGTGAGACGTTTCAAAACTAGGCACAAGGATTGCTTCTCTTGAGATGATAGTGAACTCAATTTTACTACTATCAATTAGGGAAAATCACATGAAACTAATAACAACTTTTATTTTATTGCTCACTTTAACAACCGTTTCTGCCCAAACATCCGGCACTTCTGGAACAATGGGAAGTACAACGTCGGGGACTTCTGGAACAATGGGAAGTACGACTTCGGGGACTTCTGGAACAATGGGAAATACCACTTCGGGAACATCGGGTACAACTAGTAATGCTACAGGTGGGACAAGCGGCACATCAAATAATGGAGTCGGTGGAACTACTGGTGCAACTAATAATGGAATAGGGGGAGCTACTGGATCTGGGATGATGAATAGCGGTAACTGTACTGATGTAAATGGTAAAACAATTTCATCAACTCATTCAGATTTTGCAAACTGTATAAAGGCGAGAAGTAAAAGATAACAACTTCCGTGTGTGTTAGCAGTATTTTGAAACGACTTCTAAGAGTCGATTAAGATCAAGTGGTTTTTTGATAAATTCATTGGCACCAGTTGTATCTACTCTGTCTGCGACAGCAGAGAGGATGACGACTGGAACATCGGCATTACCTGGTTGATTTCTGAAGATATCCAAAAATTGTCTTCCATTCATTACGGGCATCATCATATCTAAAAAAACCATGCATGGTCTTTTGTGAGTCTTTAAGTAGATAAGAGCTTCAGCTCCATTGTCGGCGACGGCCGTTGCGAGGCCTTCCATTTTGAGAATATCGACAACAACATTTCTAATGTCGAGATCGTCTTCAATGATTAAAATGTCGCCTTTATTTTGCATCTAATAAAAGGCTAAGGGCAAGCTCACCAATGGTCAAGTGCGATGAGGTCGCCAATGGAGAAATGGCACGTGACTGTAAGATTTTTTCAACTTTTCCCTTCCAGTGAAGCTTTTTGCAAAGGAGATTTCGATATAGTAACCTTGAGGAGTTTTTAAGAGTTTACAAATGGATGTATTGATATGAAAAAATTCACAGCTGTATTTGTTCTTATATTATCTATGACTCTTCAAGTGGCGGATGCTTGCACCATTTTTTCACTTTATCCACAAGGAAAACACTGGGTAGGGCGTACCTTCGATTGGTCTTATGGGCATGCGCTTGTTTATAACAATAAAAGAGGAGTGACGAAGACCAGTGTAAAATTACTTCTTACCGATGTGACAAGTTCATGGACGTCAAAATTCGGAAGTATTTCTTTTAATCAATTTGGCCGTGAGTTCCCAAATGGTGGGATGAACGAAGCGGGACTTATGATTGATGCTTTAGAGTTAGATTCTTCAGTCTATTTACCTATAGATTCAAAGGCCTCATTCAATGAGCTTCAGTTCATCCAATATGTACTTGATAATTTTTCAACTATTAAAGATCTTAAAGATGAACTTCAAAAAATCAGAATTGCTCCGGTTGGTTCTAAGCTTCACTATTTTACTTGTGATGTAAGTGAATGCATGACCATTGAATATATAAACGGTGCCCTTGTGACGACTGATGGAGCTGACTTAAAAATTTCTGGACTTGCTAACAGCACTTATGCTGAACATGTGGATTACGCAAAAGACTTTGTAACTTTTGGTGGTGACAGGCCCGTTGTTCTTGATTCAAAAAAATCTTTAGATAGATTTGTGAGATCTAACTATAATGCCAAGTCCGTTAGTGAAGTCATGGACCCGACTCAGGACGTATTTGCCTTTTTGGATGATGTTGGATCAGTGAATAATCGCTGGCAGATCATTTATAAGCAAAACGAGAAAACGATTACATTTAGAACGAAATCCCAATTTGATAAAGTGAGAAAGATCGATTTAAAGCAATTTAATTTTGATTGCAGATCTGTAGTTACTTATTTTGACGTAGATAGCGCCGAAGCTACAGGTGACATCAATAATGCTTTTAAAAGCTTTGATGCTGGTGTAAATTTCGCATCTATTAAAAAATCGGTAGAACTTCAAAAGCTCCCGGCGCCCCTGGCTGGAAGACTTGCCGTTTACCCTAACGAGACAGCGTGTAACTAGTGTATTCAATTGATAATTATCAGACACAATTAAAGAAGAAAATCTCAAGACTTAATGACTTGTACTCAAAATACTCTCATCCTGAATTACAGGTTTTTGAGTCAGCTATCACTCATTATAGAATGCGCTCTGAATTTCGAGTATGGCATGAAGGTGAGGATCTTTATTTTTACATGTTCGATAAACAAGCGGATGAAAAAATTCGCACTGAGCAGTTTCCTCCTGCAAGTTTATTAATCAATAATATGATGAGTGCTTTGATGGATGAACTTCGTCCAAATCACTCGCTAAGACACAAATTATTTCAAGTTGATTTTCTCTCAACGATGAGTGGAGAGATTTTAGTGTCTCTTCTTTATCACCGCCAACTTGATAATGAATGGATGGCAGAAGCTAAAAAACTCAAAGAGAGGCTGTCTGAGAAATTTAAAGTTGATCTTGTAGGAAGAGCGAGAAAACAAAAAAATGATCTTGATCGCGATTTCGTTATTGAAGAGTTAAGTGTTGATGGCAAGAAATTGATCTATAAGCAGGTTGAAAATAGTTTTACTCAGCCTAACGCTGGTGTTGCTACTAAGATGCTTGAATGGGCCATTGATACCACTAAAAACTCAACAGGGGATTTGCTTGAACTTTATTGCGGCAATGGAAATTTCTCAATAGCGCTTTCAAAAAACTTTAGAAAGGTTTTAGCAACAGAGCTTGCGGGACCTTCAGTGGATGCTGCTCAATACAACATTGAAGTCAACGGTATCGATAATCTTCAAATTATTCGTATGTCAGCTGAAGACTTTTCAGATGCTATGAATGGCAAAAGAGAGTATTACCGTTTAAAAGGAATTGATTTAAAAAGTTATGAGTGCAATACGATATTTGTAGATCCACCGAGGGCCGGATTAGATTTAAATACAGTTAATCTCGTTTCTAAATACGAGCGCATTTTATACATTTCGTGCAATCCACTTACTCAAATCGAGAACCTGGACATCTTATCTAAGACTCACAAGATTACCCGCTTTGCCTTATTCGATCAGTTTCCCTATACCGATCATATGGAATGCGGAGTTTTGCTAGAGCGTATTTAATACAATCTTTTTAGTCAGGTTTTTAATGTTCGAGTCAATTAATGGCTTGAGACTTGCTTCTATACCTTAAAGGATCTGTATTAACGCCTAGGAGGAGAGAATTATGACCACCCAAAAAACCCAACTTACTAATATTAAAAATAATGGGTCACTTACCAATCAAGAAATCAGGGAAGAGATTTACGCTGCTCTTGGGGAAGAAAGTGGCATTGATGTACATGTCAGAGAAGGTATTGTCAGGCTGACGGGTGTCGTCGATACAGCAGAGTCTCTTGATTTTATCGAAGGGACCGTTCGCGACTTGCCTGGAGTAGATGATGTTGAAAATGAGCTTACGGTAAAAGTTGTCCAATAAATTACATAGGAGAATTTTATGCAATCCAAGAAACACTTAGAAGTTGTTCATAAAGCGTTACAGAAAAAATTAATGGATAAAGTTCCCAATCAAAGAAGAGCTCCTGGAGAAATTCAAGGGCTGAGTAAACACTTAAAACAAAATAATGGACAAGGCCGCGGTCAACGCGTGAAGGCCGCAAATAAAAAAGGATAAAATTTGTATGAAGAAGACGTCAGTAATAGTGCTTGTTGCATTTATGGTTTTAACAGGTTGCTCGAGTAGCGAAAATAAAAATGCTTATAGAGGAACTGCTATTGGGGCGGTGGCCGGAGGGGCGCTTGGCGCAGTTATAGGCAAAGAAAAAGGTGCCATCATTGGTGCAGGTGTCGGTGGGATCGCTGGAGCTTATGCTGGTGGACGTATGGACAAGCAGGCAAAAGAATTAAAGGCCATTGCTGAAACCAAGAGGACAGAGCAAGGGCTTATCACCAAATTAAAAAGTGACATTCTTTTTGATACAGGAAAAGCAGATTTAAAACCAACGGCAAAAACGAATTTGCAGCAGATGGCGGATATTATGAAAAAGTATCCTGAGAATGTTCTCGCCATCAATGGGTATACAGATAATACAGGCAGCTCTGCTATTAATGATGCTCTTTCTGAAAGAAGAGCAAAGGCAGTTAAGGATCAGCTTGTTGCTTCGGGAATGCCAGAAGTTGTTATGACGGCCTATGGACGTGGGTCATCTAATCCCATTGGAAGCAATAGCGATGCAAATGGAAGACAGCAAAATAGAAGAGTTGAAATTGAAGTTACGATAGATGAATCAAAGTTACCAAAAGAGAAATAAAAGATTTGCGGCCGAAAATTTATTCGGCCGCAACTTTTTATTTTTCACCAAAGATGACCTTGTCTGCTGAAAATTTTCCAGGGCCTACGAACATCAATACTAATGACATCGCAAAATATCCCATTGCTGGCTCATAAGAGAGACCGCCTGATAGATTTACGAATGGGTCTTTAAAAATAAACATATGCACTGAAGCTGCTACAAGCATGGTGATACTCATCCCAAATGAAGCAAGAGGTGTCAGGATTCCAAGTATCCAGGCAATACCACCGCAAAATTCAGAGACAGCGGCCAAGAGTTGAAAGAATGGCGAAATATTAATATTTGCACCTTCTGGTAACCAGCCCATGGGCATTTGAATTTTCCCCCAGCCGTGGATAATCATGGCCGATCCTGCAATTAAGCGAAGAATCAAAAGGGCGACAGAAGCATAAGTTGTCTGAGTGTTGGGTTTTAATAATTTCGTAATCATGAAAATCCTCTAAAAATATTTATTTATGACAATTATACATAGGCTCATGTATCTTGGAAGTATGAAAATTTTTTTAATTAGTCTGATGATCATACTTGCTTCTTGTGCCAGAGCGCCGATACCGGAGCGTAATCAAAATTCCAGATTGACGAGTTCGCCGCCGGCCTTAATTGATGGCCTCGATAAAGAAAGTTTTTTTTCAACATTAAAATCCCATATTGCAGTGATGAAAACTTCCGGCATTGTTCATGATCCTATGCAATTTGGTGAAAGAAAAATAAGCAAGGCCGACTATATTGCTGCCCTAGAAAGCCTCCTGCTTCATGAAGAAGACTGGCTAATGTGGATCAACAATCATTTTGACTTTTATGAGGTCTATGGAAAAGAAGACTGGAGCGAAGTTCTTGTCACTGGCTATTATGAGCCTAGGGTAAAAGGATCAAAAATAAATACGGCAGAGTACTCACAAGCTCTTTATTCCACGCCGGCAGATTTGGTGACGATAGATCTTAAAAACTTTGCTTATAAGTTTCCGAAAGGATCAAAGTTAAATGTTATTCAGGGAAGGATGGTCAATCAAACTTTGATGCCGTATTACTCGCGGGGAGATATTGATCAATTAAATGGTCCTCTTCAAAACAATCCGGCCCTGGCGTGGGTAGAACCAGTGGACGCTTTTTTTATTCAGATTCAGGGATCAGGAACTATTGTCTTCAATGAGACGGAAGAAATAAGAGTCGGTTACGACAATCAAAATGGTCATAGTTACACACCTATTGGAAAATTTTTGACAGAGCATATTCCACTGAAAGAAATGAGTATGCAAAAAATAAGAGCGCACTTAAAAACCTTAAGTCTTCCTGAACAACAAAAGATTATGAATAAAAATGGCAGTTATGTCTTTTTTAAAAAGCTCGATGGCCCTGCACTGACTTATGGAGGGATGGCGGTCTCTGATGGAAGAACTATTGCGACAGACTCACATCTATATTCAAAAGGAGCGATTGCATTTTTAGATATTGAAGAGCCAGTTTTTGAAACGGGAGATAGCCATGATGTTCTTCTGTGGGAAAAAAAGCCGCGCTTGGTTTTTGATCAAGATACGGGAGGCGCTATTAAAGGTGGCGGGAGAGTTGATCTCTTTTTTGGAAGTGATGAATTATCTGCTCAAAAAGCGGGTGTTATGAAACAAATGGGTAAACTTTATTATCTGGTTCCAAAAAATTAAATTACGAAAGAGTGTATTTATTAAGCAGCTTCTTCTGAATGATCTTTTTTTAGAATTTCTTTGCTCTGAATATTTAAATCGCTAATTTGTTTTACAATTTTTGTAATGCGAACGAGAGCATCATCAACTTTTTCCAGTTGGGTGTAGTCTGCTCTTCTATTGGCCTTTCTTAAGTGGTTAAGAGCGATGAAGAGTGGGTTGTTAATTTCGTGATTCAGGGTCGTAATAACTTCGTTAAGAGCTTCCAGTTTATTTTTTTCAAGGTTTTCAAGATGAAGGCGCTTGATTGAAAGCTGAGCTCTCATGCGTGCGACAACTGTTTCCATATTTACAGGTTTTGTAATGTAGTCGTTGCATCCTTTTCCAAGGGCGCTGACGACATTTTCAGTCTCAGTCAGTGCAGTGACCATGATAATAGGAAGCTCTGAGGTCGAATAATTTTTTCGTAATGTTTCAAGAACTTCTAATCCTGACAGTGCAGGCATATTACAATCAAGAAGAATTAAATCTACTGAATTATTTTTCACATATTCAAGGCATGCAGTTCCACATAATAGGTGATCAACATGAAATCCATATGTCGTCAGACTATTAATGAGAAAATCAGATATATCCTGATCATCATCAACTAATAAAATTTTCATAAAGTTTATCCTCTTGTCCCGGGGTCTACTTAAACTTTTCGGGCAGCTAACTTTGGAACTTAATACTATTTTATTTCTTGTTGTAAGCTTAATGTTGAAATTTCTTTTTTAGGAAAAATGTTCCTTTCCCAATGAAAACGTATGATTTTACATAGAAGTCTAGTTGATGATTATGGAATAAACCTTAAGAGAACCTTGGGTTTAGATGTAAGTAGACGTTACTTGAACAATACCCGTAAATATATTGCTCAAACAAATGTTTAAAAAACAAATGCGCTCATTGAAATAAGCGCATTTGTTATAAGAAATTTTAGTGTTTAATTTGTCTGTTTTGTCTCATCAATTTCAAATACACTCTGCGTTTTTCGGCAATCGGAATCGATAGGGCAGAAAGCCCCGTGATTAAAACACCAAATAAGACTGAGTTGATAAGAAGAAATGTATTGTTCCAGTAAATGAGGAAGAGCGGTGAGAAGGTTAACCATACACCCATAAAAAGCGCGAGCCACTCGGGCCACACTTTTAATTTTCGAAGTGAGATGATTGATGTCACTACAACACAACTACCTATCATAACAAAGTTCCACATAATCACATTGATGTCATTTGTCCCGAAGCCCCAACCCGCACTCCACGGTATTGAAAAAATCCATATACCAATAGCTAGAATGAGCCAGTTTTCCCATTTTGCGTCTTTCATAAATTTTCTCCCTTCAAGTCCAATTGCTTGATAGCAGTATTAGATATTGCAAGAGATAAGCCGAAAAGGGCCTATGTTATTTGAATGTTTTAGGAGGTTTTCCATGATCAGAGCCAAGTCTTACGGGGCGTTCTTTCATAGAAAATAAATCGATAAAATTGAGGAAAGTTTTCCTGCTTAATTCCAGAGAGTGAGGAAGATAAATTTCAGTTTCTTGACTTATAGTTTTTTTAGAAAAATTTTTATGGGTACTGAACATCTCTTCGTGATTTCTTGGGTTATCAAGCCAGCGCTGAATCATTGGCCCGTCAACTTCAAGGTGAAATTGTAATCCATAAACTTTGTTCCCATATCTGAAGGCCTGCCCAGGACATTCCTGAGAGCACGCGAGATGAGCTGCCGTTTGAGGGATGTCGAATGTATCACCATGGAGTTGGAAAATCTTCTCAGTGGGGCTGAAGTGGCCTAGAAGAGGGTCTTTAAGTCCTTCCGGAGTGAGGTTAATATCACACCATCCAATTTCTTTTTCTTTATTTTTTCTAACGTCAGCACCTAAGACGTGCGCGAGCAGTTGAGCGCCCAGGCAGATTCCAAGAATAGGTATATCTTTTTTTAGAGCTTCTTCAATAAGCTGCATTTCAACTTTGATATGTTTGTATTTTTCTGCTTCATAGACGCCCATGTGGCCGCCAAGAATAATGAGACCGTTATACTTTTGCATTGAGGGGTGTTCGTCTGGAGTGCGCTCATAATTAACATAACGGATATTAAGCCCGCGCTCTTTTAGGGTCGGATTTAATGTTCCTAAGATTTTATGGGCGACATGTTGAAAGACTAGAACTTTTCTCATGAAATAATTATACCTCAAATGAATTAAAGAAAAAGAGTCAATGTCATAGACCACTCATTAAGAAGAAAATTATTATATCCTATACCTGCTACGACATGCTTATTAAACATGTACTGAACTCCAGTGTAGAAATCTTTTTTTGTGCGTTCAATGGTGAGCATTCCATCTACAACTTTAGCGTTAGAAGATGATTCATTTCGAAAAGCTAAGTTGAAAAGAAATTGATTATAATTGTAGGCCAGTGAGTAGATGCGGATAAAAGTATCTTCAGGATAAAATTTATATTTTGTACCAATAACTCCAAAGTCCAGAGATAGGTTTTTATAACTGGTACCAATTGAAAAAGTGCTTACGATAAATGATTCTTCATAGAGGTTAGTACTCTTATCCAGGCTATAGAGATTTCCACTGTAGGGATTGACATAATTTTTTAACTCTATCGCGGTATCATCTTTAAAAACATAGGCCCCAAAATTGATGTTCCATAATCTGAGTGTGGCCCCAACTCCTGGATTTATTTTTTTTATGTCAGGATTTCTTTTTAAAGACATTCCTAGATCGAGCGAGTAATTTTTTTTGTTAAGAACATTGGCGCCTAGGGCGAGATTGATTTTTTTGGTTTTATATCTCTTCTTGTCTTCTCTGCGCTCCATATAGACTTCATCAATTTCAATCGCGCGATTTCCAAAGAAGCTATTTTCCATAGTAGGTGAGATAACTGCTCCACCAACTTTGCCATTTCCGGTTACCAGATTAAACCCGAGCGGATTGTTCGGTTGAAAAAGAGTTTCAACTCCAATGCCTTTTATATTACTGATGGTACTAGGGTTAAAATTAGCAGAACTCGACGATGAGGGATAAGATTTACTACTGCTTTTAGAGCTTCCACAGTACTTAAAATAGCCGCAATGAGAGTCTTCTGCATGAGAAGAGCTGGCGAGGGTTAAAAAAAGTAAGATAAATAGTTTCACCCCAATAGCTTAAGGTGTTTTTAGGATTTCACAAGTAGGTACACTTAGTTAAAACGGTAATCCCCATAAGGATCATTAGTTGGAATGATTTTGTTTTCTTCACGCCATTGCTTCAGGTAGAGACTGGAAGTGGAAGGTTTTGTCATCAGTTCATAAGTCACAATCTTTTTATTTATAATACTGTGCTTGTTTTTAAGGTACGCAATTTCTCCACGGTATTCATCGACCCCGACGATAACAGTTAAAGGAGAGTTATCGAAGTCGTAATAGATCGTATTATCTTTTCTGATAATTGGTATTTCGATTTTTTGAAGCTGAGTCACCAGATCCTGACTTCTTTTTCTAATAGAATTAAAACTGATGTTTTCGTCCCTAAAGACATACTCACCAATGAGAATATCTTTAATCCCTATCGGGCCCATTGAAATAATGGCCTTGATGGCCAGAGTACGATTTTTTGATAGGAAAAGTTTTCTATTCTTAAAGCAGTAAAAACCTGAGACTAGATCGAGAACGGAGTCTTTTTTATCGTGCTCGATTTGGCCATATCTGGTGATTCTCATTTCGTCATTTTTTATGACGAATAATTCTTCGTTTTCATTTTCTTTAAGAGTTTTAAGACTAAGCCTTTTTTCCAGCCGAGGATAAAGTTTTAAAAGTATATGATTATCTACTTTGATTGCTTGGGCTGAATTTTTATCAAGAGAGACAAGTAATTGCCTGGTCTGGAAATTTAATTTTACTAAGTTTGAATTAAGTAACTTTAGTAATCTTGAGGCATTGTCGCGGGCCTTTTGCTCCTCACCTTGAGCGTGATAAGCATGAGCTTTTAACTCGCAAAGATAAACAGGAGACTCTGAAGTGAGGCCTTTTTCCATTAGCTCACAAGCTTCAATGGCCTCTTCTGGAGTAATAAGTTTTTTATCAAGCATCAGTTTTAAAAATTTGATTCTTGAGAAATCTCTACTCGGTGCCGGCAGAGTTTTTTCAGTCTGCAGGTCTTTGAATAACATCATGGCCTGATGATTTTTTGGATTCTTAATTTCCGTCAAAACCATGGCCCATAAAAATTTAAAACTTTGATCGCTCTGCAGCTTCAGGGTCAGGTTGTCCCCCAAAAAGGTGACAAAGTTATAGATTTCATCACTCATATGAACATCGTGCATGATACCAAGTAGGATGATGAGTTCCTTTTTGTAAGCACCAAGCAGGTCTTTTTCTGTAAGGTTCTTAAAGCGTGTGATGACGATCTTAAGTAATTTTTTACCAGTATTGGTGGCACCAAAGGCAATGATGGTTTTGATGCCAAACATAATGTTGAGAGTTTCTTCGGCATTATACTTTTCAACGGTGGTTTCGCTTAAATCAGCGGGTAACCTTTTCAGGATTCGGTCGAATTGAAGATCTTCGTAGTCTGTAAAAACATCTACAGAGCGTATTTGATTGGCTGTATTCATCACTTATTTTAGTATAGCGTTTTTTTCGTCAGTAAAAAAATAAAAGATGCTTTTTAATTTATAAGAAAAAATAGATTATTTAAAGGGTGAACAACAGATATTAAAATTAATGAATAAGCGGGAGTTCTATAATAAACTTTGATCCTTTGTTAATTTCACTTTCGACATAAATTATCCCCGAATGAGCGCTAATGACTTCTTTGCTTAGATAAAGCCCTAGGCCTAATCCAGCGTTTTTTCCATGGGTGTTTATCTGGACAAATCTTTCAAAAATCTTTTGTTGATTTTCCTTAGAGATCCCAAGACCTTTGTCTGCAACTTCGATTTTCACCATTCCTGTTGCATTATTAGTAGAAATTTTGATTGTTACAGGAGAGCCGTTTCCATATTTAAGAGCGTTAATCAGCAAGTTGACGAGTACCTGAACCAGTCTTCTTTGATCAGCAAGGAGTCGGAGGTTATCTATTCCTTCAATTGAAAGTGGAATGTTTACATCTATGAAATGCCCAGCGACGATCTCGGTTGCATTTTCTATAACTTCATTGAGACTGGTGTTGCTCATTTGGTAAGAAATTTTTCCTTCACCAATTTTACTGACTTCAAGCATGTCCTCAATCAAATGGTTGATCTGATTGATTTGAGTTAAAGATATTTTACTAAGTCTTTCAAGAGAGTCGAAGTTTAGAATTTTCTCATTTTTCTTTTTAACATTCTTTTCTAAGATTTGAAGTTGTAGGCTTAATGACGTCAAAGGAGTTTTGAGCTCGTGAGAGGCCAGCGAAATAAATTCATTTTTAAGATCCAATGCAAGTTTTGTTCATGAAACTCGATGGATTTTCCAATCCACTTAATCACATTGCCATAAATATCCAGAATAGGTTTTGTTTTGGAAAAAAACCAACGGTATTCTCCATCGTGCCTTTTCATCCTGAGAGAGAGTTCAAATGGTATTTTATTTTTAATGGCGTTTGCCCAGGTTGTTTTTGATTTTTCATAATCATCGGGATGAATGATGAGCTCCCAGTTGTTATGAAAACTCTCAGGAGAAAGACCAGTATATTCGCACCATGTCTGATTTAGATAAGTTACTGTTCCTGATTCATCTGTGTACCAGATAATATGAGGAGAAAGTTCAATGATGGCCCTGTAATGATTTTCACTTTCAGTCACTTTATTAAAAAGCTCTATTGCTTTTTCTTCCGATTTTCTAAGGCGATGGACAATGTAAATCATCAAAGCATTACTTAAAACAAAAAGACAAATTCTGACGAAGATAGGTGAATCAATGGGATTAAATTGGTAGCGAGGGTGAACAAAAAAGAAATTCACAGAGAGCATGCTTATAAGAATTGTGAAGTAGGCAACTCTCGTTCCACCAATCCACGCCATGAAAAAAACAATGGGGTACATAAGTAGAAATAAAATAGTTCCTACTTTAGGTTCTAAGTATTGTTGAACAAGGATGCCAAGGGCGACTAAAACGATAGCGATGATCATGCTTTGATAAAAGGGTCTTTGACGACTAAAGAAAGATTTCATTTTCTGATGAAATGCTTCGGGTGGGTCAGTTAGATGATTTGGATTTTTTTCCACTAAAATTTTAGTCAATCTCGAGACAGAATTGACATCGCGTCCAAGTTAATATCAATGAATAGTCTAATAGTTAGGAATAGAGGTCAAATTTTGGAACATCAATTAATAATTAAGATTTAAGCACACAATAACTTAGGGGATGGGGTTCTAAATATTCTTATCCAAAAAGGAAGTGACGCTTGAGGTTAGCTTCTTAGGATTTTATATTCGACACACATTCTGGAAGTTTCTGTTGCAAGCCATATCTCGTTATCTTCAATGGTACAGCTGATACTCATACCTCTTTCCACCATCTCTTCTAAGGCAGCTTCATCTGGAAATGTAAGGTGAGTGATAGTCAGATTAGAAAATCTTGAAAGCCCTGCTTCGATTGAAGCAAACCATTGAAGACTCATGTTTCCTTGATAGGTGTAAATTTTAGCTTTTTTAGTTTTAGAAGCAACTTGTCTGATTCGTCTTTCATCAAGATGACCTAATTCAATCCAGAGATCAATTGATCCATCGTGATTTATTTTCCAAAGATCAGGTTCTGAGTCTGAACTTAGTCCTTTCGTGAATGCCAGGTTTTCTTCTTGAGCATTTAAAATGAAGGCCATGAGTCTTGCCATCATTCTCAAATTATTTTCAGAAGGATGACGAGCAAGAGTCAAATTGAAGTCATCATAAAAATGAACATCAAGGTTTGAAAGTGAGAGTTTTATTTTGAAAATTGTTGCCTTTAGTGCCATTTCCACATCTTAAAGGCAACAATCTACAATTACAATCTGATTAATACTGAATATTGAGAACGCGTATTTTAGGATTCCTGTTTGGCTCTTGAACTGGTGCTTTTTTGGGCCCTGGCATTTCAGGAGTGCTCGGCTCATCTACAGGGATATTTGGTGGGGATTTATCCGGATTTTGAGAAGGGATTGGTTGATCATTTGGAATGTGAGAGATATCCGGGTGATCATCATTTTTATCATTATCATTTTTCGAAGCATATCTTTTCATCTTAATTCTCCTGTTTATTTTTATTGATCTTTTCTAGGATTTTAAAATTGTATTCTGCTAAAACTGCCAGGGTTTGAATCTTGCTGGAAATAAAACAAAGACTCTCTTTGATTTTTTTCCATAGATAGTATCTAATCTTTTGGGCCCTGCTGGTTGTTGTCTCAGTGGCCAGGAGTTCAAGATTGTTTTCTTCTGGATCTTTTAATGACTCAGAAAAGATATTAAGAAGATCAGTATTATCCAGAATTTCTCTTACAACATCGGTCTTTTCAATTTTTAAGTCTTCCATAAAAAGTTCCTATGAAGTTTACTCAACTTTGAAAAGTGCAGAATTAATACCAAAATCCAACTTGCGGAAAATTGATTAAAAAAGATTAATTTTATGGGGTAAAAAGGCGCACAGGAAATCTTGGCAAGAAAAAATACCTCAAAGTGTTTAATACCTAAACACTTTGAGGTGAGTGATGTTTATTTAATTGAAAAGGTATTTGAGCCTAACTCTCTTTCAAACCAGTCATCTCCAAGGTTTTTGTAAACGCTTTTAAACATGACTTCGCGGGCAGTGTGAACAGCTCTGATAGAGGTTAATACGTCATTTTTTTCATAAGTATCATAGATCTCTTTTCCTTTTACTGTTACCGACATTTTGTTGGCATTTAAGTATGAAAGACTGACTCTAAAGCTTGCCTCTGGAATTTGGATCAGTGCAGACCCGATATCAGCAGCAACTGTAACATCAATTCTGTCTTCCTGGCGAAGTGTGTATCTTTTCGTTTTCCCTTGAGCATCCTTTACGGCAATTTTTAGTGAGCCTCTATTTCTTGGATCAGCAGCTCTTTCTCTATAGTAAACTCTTATTTTTTGAGCAATATTGCTTGCCGAATAGTTTCTATTCAGACCAACATTGTTGAGCATATCTTCACCAACGACCATTCTTCTGTCTTGAATGATTTGAGCATTGATACCATCGTGATTAAGTCTTAAGAAAACAATTTTTTTGTTCATCCATTCATCGATTTTCGTTTTGAAACTCTCTACTGTCTTTTGATTTTGTAAGCTGAGTCCCGCTGATTCTTCTTCCAGTTTATTTAAGTCAGAGTTTAATCTTGCAATATTATCTGAAAGTTTTGAAGCTTCCTCATAAGTCGCGAACCTTTTTGCAGCAATAGAGCCATCAAGGTAATTTCCCATTAAACTCAACAGATGATCACTTTGATTTGATTCAGTTGATTTCTTAAAGTCTTCATTGGCCTTCTCAACAAATGCCTGATGAGCTGGGTTTAATACAGTAAGGGCATAAACCTTTGGAGCATTTTGAGCAGGGGCCACGGACGTCGCTCCATATGTAAGCCCAGACAACGCACTGGAGATGGCATCTTGACCTTTGAAATAATTTGCTTTGTAGCCACTTATAACAATGGCCTCATCTAGAATTTTCATAATTCTATTACCAAGAACACTTCGCTCAGAAATATCTTCAAAGATATTTAATCCTCTTTCGGCCTCGAGTCTGGCGATTTTGTCAGCAGAAATAGAGTAACCTTTAGTTTCAAGAAATGTTTCAATATTCTGTTTATTAACAACTATGGCCTTTTGTAATTTTTGTACTTCAGCACTTGAGTCTTTAGCAAAAGACTGAGCACTCATAAGAAGTGAGAGACTTAATAATGATAATTTCATATCGACTCCTGGGGCATTTAAAATGTATTCCCTAAAATGTATCAAGATATAGGAGTTTGATCTGAAATCATGGAAAAACTTCATGGCGAAATTAGGATACTGTCTAAACTTTAGACAGCAAGATTTTTATAAGATGGCGATATCTTATTCTTTTAAAAGAATAATGTTTCGAGTGAACTCATAGCTAATAAGCATTGTTAAAGCAGTGTAGTAGACCCATGCTAAAAACGCGACTAACGAGCCTGCGGCACCAT
This sequence comes from Bacteriovoracaceae bacterium UBA6153, assembly GCA_002428265.1. Classification (GTDB taxonomy): domain Bacteria; phylum Bdellovibrionota; class Bacteriovoracia; order Bacteriovoracales; family Bacteriovoracaceae; genus Bacteriovorax. Next base: position 161,184 of record DIUR01000018.1, on the reverse strand, counting down.
ATGAAGATTCAAGTCCTGCGTGTGCCAGATAAAGGCTTATAAGGTTCTTACCAATCAAATAGAAGATAGCACTGACAAGTCCTGAAATACGACAAATTCGCCATTCAAGTTTATCGGTTGGGATGAATCTATAGATAGCAGTAAAAAGAACGGAGAAGATCACGAGATTGACGGCAATTGAAATGATTTCCCAAAAGACCCCATCACCACCTGTAAAGACGACGGCAATAGTAGTTGAAACCATCAAAGAGGCAATTGATAAAAAGGCAAAACCAAAAACTAATCCCATCGAAAGAAATCTATCTTTGATAAAGAACCAGAATCCTGACTTATCTTTTGTAGCATCGTGATTGTTAATTTTATTCAATGAAATTCTTAGCTGTACAAAAATTGCTGAAGCAGAAATGACTAGGATGACAAAGCCGATAAGACCAGAAATTCCGGAGAAACTAGAGTTCTTTCTAGTATTTTGAACGATGTCGATAATCGTCTGTCCTGCCTTTTCGCCGATTGATGAAGCGAGATTCAAATAGAGTTTTTCCTGAAGTTCAGGACCAAGTAAAGAAGCAAGGGAGAGAAGAATCAAGAGAAATGGTGCAAGGGCAAGTGCGGTCGTATAGGCCAATGAACCGGCCAGAGTAAAGATGTCGTGCCTGTCGATATCATCAATGAATTGGTTAAAATGTTTTTTGATTGTGACAGTGTTCATGCGCTCTCCTGTGAAAAATCTCACTGGAGAATTTGCAAGATCAAGGCCTAATTAAAGATTTCGCAGGCCTCTTCATATTTTAGCGCCAATATCTTTCTAAAAGTATTTGGGTCATCGTAATTAAAAGAAACTTTTTTTATTTTGCACTTAGAAGTAGAGGGAGAGTATTCAGGAAAATCCCAATTGATCTGTGCGATGATACTAATTTTTCCATGCTCCCCACGAATGTCTTCCATGATAGTTTTTAGGCCATACTTAACAGCAGGCTTATTTTCCTTTGGAACACTTTTAGCTAAGTGTTTAATCCCTTCTTTAACTAGTGGATCAGCATTTTTAAAAGCTTCTCCCATGTTAGATTCGAAACTCTCAGCAATTAATTCATTTGATTCATGACTTTTTATTGAAATATCTTTATCTGATGATGTCTCAAGGTAGCGGTAGAGAAAATTTTTCTTTGTTTGAATTATATATTCAAGATAAGCTTTATTGTTACTGAAGAGCTGATGGATTTTTTCATCCAGCTCTTTTTTTAAATTATTTGTGTCATTCATAAACATAATTATGAGGCAAACTTCTTCTTTGACAAGCAAAAACAAAAAGCCGCTCAATAATGAGCGGCTTCTTATTGATTTTTGAGATCAGGTTAAAAAAAGATTATCGAGTGTCGATGGCGAAATCGTCTCCTTTTTAGTCTGGATCCAGCATGGTTACCGGATTATTACATCCTACTTTTTCCAGAACAATTTTAATCTTTATATCGTCCTGAGCAAGGGCCTATCAATAATGCGCCTTTGCCTATTCGTCCTCAATTTTATAATTGCATTTCATATGCCAAAAAAAATAATGCAAAGTAGTGTGGTATACGGCCTGCAATAGTGAGTTTGCCAAAACAAAGGAGCTGGAAAAATGATTAAAGTAGGCGAGATAATGATTAAAGATTTAGTGTGTTGCACACCTGGTGCGCAATTGGAAGAATCGAAATCTCTTATGAAAAAGTATGCTTGCACAAAAATCCCGGTTATAGATAAAAATGGAATGATCATTGGAGGAGTTGCTCTTGATGATCTTAAAGACGACGCACATAAAGTTGTTGAATGTATGTCAAAAAAAATGAAAGTTGTAGAGATCGATTCTACTGTGGATGAGTGCCTAAAAATAATGATCATGGACAATCTTGAGCAAGTTCCTGTCATCGATAAACAAGGGCATTTTTGTGGCATGGTTACTGAAAAAATACTACTGGGACAATAATCTCTTCTGGGGCAAAAATCCAAACTATTACATCCGAAATAATCTCATGATTGGGCAGGCTTATGCCATTGCCTCTCGGCATACATAATGCACTATCTTTCTTGAGGTAAATACTGCAAGAAGGAGAATTTCAATGACTATTACAAAAGAAAATAATCGCGATAAAAGCATGGATAAAAATCTTCAAGACGATTGGATTCCAGATCAACAAAGAAAAGCAGGAGCCACATCAGAGGCCATTACCGAGTTTGGTGGTGACTTAAAAAGAAAAGACACCATTGGAAAAAATCCGGCAAATCCACCTTCGCAAAAAGATCCGAATAATTGGAAAAAGAAAAATGTCTAGGAGACAATAATGAATATTGAACTTACAAAAATTATGAATCATGAACCTGTTTATTGTACTCAAGACACTCGCATTGCAGAAGTTAAGTATCTTTTAAAAAAGTATAACTGTGATGAACTGATTGTTCTGGATTCAATTGAAGGAAAGCATCCTGTGGGGCTTGTAAGCTTAATGGATATGGATACAAATGATATCGAAGAAAGTGATATACCCTCTGATGTCAGCGCTATTGAATGCATGAGAACTATTCCTGCTGTGGTTGGAGTGAACTCAACACTGGATGAATGCATGAATATAATGAGAGCAAATCATCTGGAGAGAATCCCTGTCGTCGATATGAATGGCCATATGAATGGCGTGCTTGAAAGAGATGAACTCGCTAGATTGTTATTATAAATAATGAAAACATCCCACCAAAGAATTTCTTTGGTGGGATACGTAAGCCTTAGTGTAGGTGTCTAGCTTCAGCTTTATCTGATCCGTGAGTTTTTACAATTTTATTGTATACGCCCAATAGAAGTAGACTTGGAACCCAGTTACCAACAAAGTTTGCCCAACCTTTTTTCTCATTGATAATTGCAAGACCAAGAGACACAGCTACCGCTGCTCCTGCTGCTGCAAGAAAATAAGTTGAAGGGATTTTTGCTGTTTGATGCTCGATTGCTTTTGTTGTCGATCCTTCACGCACTGGTGCTGTTGAAGTTGCTTTTCCGCTTTCACTTAGAAATGTTTCGTTTGCCATTGTGTACTCCTTGATTGATTTGTAAGACATCAGTCTTCTTGAATATATCGTATGCAACAGTGGGGCCTGATATTTTTAAACTTCTACGAGCATTAGACGTTTCTTCCAATGAATTGTGCGCTCTCATCAACTTCATCATCGCGATCAGCGTTGATGTCGTCTTCATCTTCTTCATCATCACCAACGTCCGCAAGCTCTAGTTCATCTTCATCGTCTTCAAGCTCGCTAGCGTCTTTAGTCTCGTCCAGAGGAGTTTGTTCATACTCCATACCCATGAGAACTTCTTCGTATTGATTGGTGTTTTCGTCATCAAATAGCAGTTCATCGCGAAGTGGTGCCTGGTGAGTATCAGAATGATCTGTAAGTTTGTTGAACTCTTTGTAACCGAGAGTGTCTGGTTTTCGTGACATGTTAGACTCCTTATATTCTGTACCAATTCTCCCTAGAGAGGGGCTACAGAATATAAAGCATCTTTCATGCCATGACTTTATTCATCATCGACTAAACGTATAGTGTATTGTCCTGAATTGCTGTGACGATTCATTATGAGTAGTTTATTTTTTTGTGCATCTTCCACCAACTCTCTAAAAGAATTATAACCGAAAGCAGATTCGGTAAATCCAGGGCGTCTTCTCTTCATTGTTAGTTTGACCATTGAACCCCAGAACTCTTCTTCACCGCGCTCTTCACTTAAGGCATCAATTGTTTCAACAATAAAGTCGAGGGCCTCTTGCTTTTTACTGGTGGCCTTTTCTGGAGATTTTTTGGCTTCAGCTTTTTTAGATGGCGTGTGTGCTCTTACGAGATCTTCATAGAAAATAAATTCATCACAGTTAGCGCTTAATAAACTTGAAGTCGCATCTCTTACACCGATTCCGATAACGTGTTTATTATTTTCTCTCAGTTTGGATACGAGAGGAGAGAAGTCAGAGTCTCCACTTAAAATAACAAAGGTATCAACGTGAGACTTAGTGTAACAAAGATCCAGAGCATCTACGACCATTCTAATGTCAGCAGAGTTCTTTCCGGATTGCCTTACGTGAGGAATTTCAATCAGCTCAAAAGCTGCTTCATGCATCGGCTTTTTATAGTCTTTATATCGATCCCAGTCGCAGTAAGCTTTTTTTACGACGATGCTTCCTTTAAGTAAAAGACGCTCTAAAATGCTTTGGATATTAAAGGTTGGGTATTTTGCATCTCTGACTCCTAAAACGATGTTTTCAAAGTCACAGAATAGAGCAATGTTGGAGCTTTCAGTATTAATTGATTTCATAGTATTTTCCTCATGTAGATCTTAGCTCAGTGGTACCTCCATTGCATCAAATATATTTGGAGCAAACCAGGAGATATTTATGAATGTAGAATCAATCATGACAAAAAATCCGGCCTGCTGCACACCGGACATGGACCTAACTGAGGCCGCTCAGTTAATGCTGAGGTATGACTGTGGTGAAATTCCAGTCGTCTTTAGTAAGAATGATAAAAAGATATTAGGAGTTATAACTGATAGAGATATATGCACCCGTGCAGTAGCAATTGGACTCAATCCTGCGGCCATGCATGTCGGCCAGTGCATGTCTTATCCTGTTATTTCTATCAGAAATACCACAAGTATAGAGGACTGCTGTCAGATAATGGAAGATCATCAGATCAGAAGACTTCCAGTTGTCGATGATAACGAAAGTTGTTGTGGAATCATTTCACTTGCTGACATTGCAAGATACCAAGAAAGTTATCTTACGGCCGAAGTTGTAAAACATATTTCACAACCCGGGTCCGGAAGATTTTTATTTTAATTAATGACAGTGATTAGCTTTATCTTTTCTCGTTTTAGATCTGTATCCAGGAGGATCACTTGCTGGAAAGCTTTCCATGGAAGCTTGATCCAATAATTCTTCTTCACTGAAGGCGTGGTCTTGAGCATTTCTACTTTCTTTAGTAGATATTGAGACAGGTTCCTCAAAGCGCGATAGCCAGTGTTTAAATTTGTCACTCATACATTTTATTTCATTAATTATGTCCATAGATCCTCCCTCTTTTATAATAGTTGCATTATGTGTGCCATTGGCCTTCAGGTTGCATTATCCCTTCATTAAGGAGGGTTATATGACAATGGATATGTATATGACTGAAGACAACGTGGATCATTTCCTCATTTCAACGCATGAAGATCAGCTTATATTTGTATGGCTAGGTCCGGAAGCGAGTGAAACTAAATGGGAAAATTAAAACAAGGGACTTGGGTCAAAGAAAATTTAATTCCTAAAGATAAAGACGGGGAATTTAACCGCACTGACTCAACATTCAGGGACACGATTGTTGAAGGGGGCAAATATCCTCCTGAAACAGGCAGGTACCATCTATATATTTCTCTCGCATGTCCGTGGGCAAGCAGAGTGTATATTTTTTTAAAGCTTAAAAAATTAGAAAGTTTAATCACAATGTCTATATTGAGTCCTGTCATGCTTGAAGACGGATGGACGTTTAAAGAAGATTTTCCAGGTGTCATTCCAGATACAGCTTTAAATAAAAAATTTCTTTACGAAATTTATCAGCAGTCTGATCCGAACTTTACTGGAAAAGTCACAGTCCCGCTGTTGTTTGATAAAAAAACAAATACTATCGTCAATAATGAATCCTCTGAAATTATCCGGATTTTTAATTCGGCCTTTAATTCAATCACTGGGGATACAAATGATTATTATCCAGAGGCCCTGAGATCTGAAATTGATCAGATAAATTCTTATATATATGACAGCATCAATAACGGTGTATATAAGACAGGGTTTGCGCTTACCCAGAGTGCTTATGATAAAAATGTTTCGGCGCTTTTCGAGGCACTTGATACGATAGAAGACAGGTTAAGTGAGCAGGAGACTCTTACTGGAAGTGTATTAACAGAAGCTGATGTTAGACTTTTTACAACTCTCATAAGATTTGATCCAGTTTATTACGTTCACTTTAAGTGCAACGTGAAGATGATTAGAGAGTATAAAAATTTATCACGTTATTTAAGTATGCTTTATGAACTTAAGGCCTTTCAAGAAACAACTGACTTTGATCACATAAAAAAGCATTACTACTATTCACAGATTCAAATTAATCCTCATCAGATCGTTCCCAAAGGGCCTAGTTTATTAGTCCCGGAGAGTACAGAGGCTAAACCTGATATTGCTCCACCTAAATTGAGCGATGTAACAGAGAGTGCACTCGCATGATTTACACCGGAACAGCTGCCTGGAGTATTCCCAAAATAGCCGCAGAACATTTTCCAGAAGTTGGAACTCATCTTGAGCGATATTCTAAAATTCTGAATGCTGTAGAAATCAATACGACTTTTTATAAAGATCATTTGCCAAAATCTTTTAGAAAATGGGCAGAGAGCACTCCTGCAGATTTTCGTTTCAGCGTAAAACTTAATAAAAGATTTACTCACGAGTGCGGATTATCTGTTGATATAGCTGATCTTTCCGCAAACCTTGAAGGAATTTCTGAGTTAGGTGAAAAATGGAGAGTGCTACTTGTTCAGTTTCCTAAAAGTCAGAATTTCAACGAAACTCTCATGGATAGATTTTATAAAACTATTAGAGATCACTTTAATGGTGTTATCGCACTCGAGGCCAGAAACCTTACGTGGATGTCTGAAGAGTCAATAAAGCTTATGAAAAAATACAATGTTTCAAAAGTGATTGCTGATCCCGAAGTTTGTCCTAATTTTATAGAGAGTGAAATAAGTTACTATAGGCTTCACGGCAGTCCTGAAATTTATAAGAGTGATTACCCACAAAGCTATCTTGATAACCTCTATGAGGAAATGAAAAAATTAGATAAAGAAGTCTGGTGTATTTTTGACAACACAACTTTTGGTTATGCTACCCAGAATGCAGTTACAATTATCAACAAAGGAGACCATTATGAACGATATCAGAGACCTCATGACAACCGAACCCTTGATTTGTACACCGCTCACTAGCATTGATAACATAATAAAAATAATGGAAGACAATAATGCCAATGAAATAATGGTTGTAGATACAATTTTGGAAAAGCACTTGGTAGGAAAAATCTACGGGAATGATATTTCTGCAAAATCAGTTGACCAAAGTGTCTCTCCGTCGGCCCTTAATGCTGAGCAGGTGATGAAACCTGTTGGTGTGACAATGCGCGAGACGGCCACTGAAAAAGAATGCCTGAGACTCATGGACTTAAATCAAATTGATAGCCTTGCAATCGTCGATGATGAAGGACATCTTTGCGGTATCTACAACCGTCAAATCCAGTAAGACTTCCTTAAAAAGGCATGCTACACTTTTTAGCTAAGAGGTGTAGCTTGAAACAATTTTTATTTTTTTCTTTCCTGATTCTTTCATTTTCTGCCATGGCCGCTATGCCGGAATTTCGTCCTTCAGGAGAATACAACTACATTAGAGAAGTCCTTCTTACAAAAAAGCGCACAGCTGAAACCACTAGTCACATGACTGAAGCAGGAAAGGCGCGAATTAAAGACCTAAAAAAAGATGGATTCATGTGTGTAAGAAAAAATCAAATAGATTCCATCTGTCAAAAAACTGAAAAGAATCTTGAAACTCCGGATTTTATCCAGACTGCAGTCGATAATTATCTGGGAACAGCAAAATTTATTTTTTCAGGAACAGCTGAGCCTCAAATCTTTCATGATGGTTCAAGCACTGAATGGCTAGTGAATGAAATTGTTATGCTGGGAAATAAAAAAGTCGAGATGTTTAAAATCGTAAAAACAGCAGACAACCTATGGTTTGTCAGTTTTCCAGTATCTAACGAACAAGGCATTGGTAATATGGAAATTTTTTCAAATGACCGTCTTGGCCTTCCTTTAACTTTGCAAGGAAGCAATAAAGCACAAACTATTGCTTATTTCATTACTGCAGTCTTCAACAGATAAAATGTACAAGCTTAGACCCTATCAAGAAGATGCTGTCAAAAATACGATAAAGCATTTTCAAAAAGAAAATTCACCGGCCGTCATTGTTCTTCCCACAGGCGCAGGGAAAAGCTTAGTCATTGCTGAGCTGGCCCGAGTTGCACGTGGACGAGTATTGGTTCTTGCTCACGTAAAAGAGCTGGTTGAACAAAACCATGCCAAGTATGAAAGTTATGATCTAGAAGCTGGGATTTTTTCAGCGGGTCTATCCAGAAAAGATATTAACCAAAAAGTCATCTTTGGAAGTATTCAATCCGTTGCCAACGCCAAAGAAGATTTTTTTCAAGAGTTTTCTCTTTTAGTCATAGATGAATGCCATCGAGTTTCGATGACAGGAGACACTCAGTATTTTCAGGTTATAACAAAGCTGAGAGAAAAAAGTCCAAATTTATGTATTCTAGGATTAACTGCTACCCCTTACAGATTTGGGCAGGGATGGATTTATCAATACAATGCTCACAAAGAGGATTTAAAAACCAACGAAGAGCGGTTTTTTATCAAATGCATTTTTGATCTCTCTTTAGGATTTATGATCAAAAATAAATTCTTAACTCCACCGATTAAAATCGATTCTCCCGTTGCTTGTTATGATTTTTCTAGTCTAGACCTAGAAAGGCATCGTTACTCTCAAAAAGAAATAGAAGGGGTTTTAAAAGACCAAAAAAGAATTACGCCGACGATTATAAAAAATATTATTGAGATGGCCCACGATAGACAAGGGGTTATGATCTTTACCAGTTCTGTGGCCCATGCCCGTGAGATTCTCACTCTTCTTCCAATGGGATCTGCCCTTGTTACGGGAGAAACAGAAGATAGCGAGCGCGATGAAATTATTACTGACTTTAAACTCAAAAAAATAAAATTTCTGGTAAATGTCTCAGTTCTCACAACTGGTTTTGATGCTCCTCATGTTGATGTTATCGCCATTCTTCGTCCGACTGAATCAGTGAGTTTATACCAGCAAATTATTGGACGAGGACTTCGCCTGAGTCCTGGCAAAACAGACTGCCTTGTTCTCGACTACACAGGATTAGGGCATGATATTTTTTCTCCTGAAATAGATGAGGATAAACCTTCTCCGAACTCAGTCATGGTTGATATTGAGTGTCCTCAGTGCGGGCATCACAATGACTTTTGGGGAATCGTAGAGCATGAAGAAGTTGTTGAGCATTTTGGGAGACGCTGCCGCGGGGCCTTCGAAGATCCAATTAGCGGAGAAATCGAAGCATGTGGGTATAGATTTAGATTCAAGCGCTGTGATCAGTGTGGTGAAGAAAATGATATAGCGGCCAGAGCCTGTGCTCATTGTAAGCATCTCTTAGTTGATAACGACGCCAAACTTAAAGAGGCCATGAGTTTAAAGGATGCTCATATAATGAAGCCTGATTCTATGAGCTTTGAAAAAAACTACGATAAGAAGGGAAACGAGAGAATAGAAATAAAATATTATGACTACGACGGCGAACACTTAAGAGAAATTTTTTATTTAAACACACCAGAGGATGCTCGCGCTTTTTATTTTAACTTTACTCGAATGCATAATCGTCTTCCTGAAAGGCCCTTAAGGATTAATAATGCTGATGATGTAATAAAAGAGCAGCAGCGTTTTCGTATACCAGTGTATGTTATCGCCAGAAAGCAAAAACACTACTGGGAAATCAGAGAAAAAATTTTCTAGCGCGACAGTCATTAGAGCATCATTTAACTTAAGTAAATAGTCTCTTTTGGGCATAGCTATTGCTACTAACATTAGTGAGGTATGTTATGAAAAATAAATTTTCTCTTATCGCAGGCCTGCTACTTATTACTCTCACCAGCATTGTCTCCTGTTCACGAATTGACCTGGCCGTTAACCTCGCTAATTCATATATTACTAATAAAGTTGATGGCTATTTTGATTTAACCAGAGATCAGACGAGCTGGTTACGAGAGGCCTTAAGCCGCGATATTGATCATGTGAAAAAGACCATTTTTCCCCAATTGGCGTCAGAAATGCTCAATGCAGCCGACACTTTAAGTTCCAGATCAACGATTGACTCAGCATTTGTTTATACAAGCTATAAGCGCCTTGAAAATCTTTTTTACCAGGGGCTAAGGATCTTTACACCTAATGCTGTATTATTTGTAGAAAAATTAAGTCCCGCTCAAATAGCATACTTTCAAAAAGAGTTTGATAAAAAAGCAGCTGACTTAAAAGAGGAGCCGCAAAAAAAAGATTACGACAAAATGAAAAAGCATTTTGATTCTTGGATGGGATCAGTCACCTCCAATCAGAAAAAAGAAATAAAGAACTTTGTAAGTACAACTCCACCGACAGCACAGGAAGCAGTTTATAACCGCCAAAAGATGGTTTATCATTTTGTGAACTCAGATCAAAGCGCACGAAAAAATTACGTTCAAAAACTTTTTACTTCATATGAATCTTTGCGAGAACCAGGCTATGCAAAGATAGCTGAAGCTAAAACTCGACAGGTTACTGGCTTTGTCACTTCGATGTTAAATAGAATCTCACCCGATCAGAAAAAAACACTGATTGATACAATCAGAGACCGCGCCAACCAGTTGATTAATATTTCAAAAGGTTAAAACTAATTAATTAATTTCTTTTTAATAAAGTGATAGGCGAGGGCACATAAAATTATACTTTGAACAACTAAGATTGTTCCGCTGTATAAAAAAGCCTCGCCTATTCCTCTTTGCCAGAATAAGGCCTGTGCTAGTCTTACTCCATGAATAAGTGGAAAAAACTCAGCGACAATTCTCACAGGAGTTGCCATCTGTGAAATCGGAAAAAAGATTCCCGATAAAAAATAAAGTGGCGCAATTAAAAAAGAATAAACCGTTTGAAACTGGTTCATGTTATTAACGAGTGCAGAAGAAAGGAGTCCGAGTGCACCACAAGGAAGTGCCACTAAAAAACCTACTGACGCTAAAGTCGGAATTAACCATGGATTGCTCATGAGCCCAAAAAGAGCAAGAACAATGGCCACACCTACGGCCATGACGGCGCCTTTTAGTCCAACCCAGATCATTTCCCCCATGACGACTTCTTTTACACCAATTGGTGTTGTCAGCATGGCCTTATAAACATTTTCGAAAGTCATACGGACATAAAATCCATAACTGCTTTCAAAAAAAGATGTGAAAAGTGCTGTGGCCACAGTTAATCCTGGTGCCAAAAACTGCATATAAGTCATACCTTCAACATTGGTGATGAAAGATCCTAATCCAAGTCCAAGAGAGACGAGAACCAGTGCCGGGTCAGCAACAGTTGGAGAAATATTAGCAATTAAATCTTTTTTATAAACGATCCAGTTTCTATGAGTGATATGCATGCAAAGTTTTAATGAATTAAGCATCGACAGAGAGCTCCTTACCCGTAAGTTTTAAAAAGACATCTTCAAGATTACTTGGTCTGATTTGGAGTGGCGTTAATCCATGATCAGAGTGAAAAGATGTTAAGTCTGAAAGTGTCTGAGTTCTTAGATACACACCAGAGGTATCTTCTACAAAGTCATATGAGTCTCGTCCTGCAATAATACTTTTAATTTTATTCTGATCTTCAATATTAAAAATTCCCACATATCCTGGAGCATGCTCTTTAATCATTTTTTGAGGTGAGCCCTCAGCAGCAACCAATCCATGATTCATGATGACGAGCCTGTTACAAAGAACTTCAGCTTCATGCATGTAGTGAGTTGTAAGAACAATAGTCGTTCCAGTTTGATGAAGCTCGCGAACTTTTCCCCATAATAAATGCCTGACAGCTGGATCAAGACCAGTGGTTGGTTCATCTAAAATAAGCAGTTCAGGATTACCAAGAAGGGCACGAACGAAGACTAGTCTGCGCTTCATTCCTCCAGAAAGAGTCTGGATAAGAGCATCTCTTTTATGTCCAAGATTCATATACTCTAATAAATCTTCAATGCGCTTTTTTCTATCGGCCCGCGCTACGCCAATGAATGCACAATAAATCTGCATATTTTCTAAAACAGTAAGACTTTCATCCAGAGCATTGTCTTGAGTGACAACTCCCAGTCTGTATTTAATTTCTCTGCTGTTAGTGTCAGGGTCATAACCAAAGATTTTTAAGTCACCAGATGATCTTTTGACTGTACCGTAAGTCATATTGATGAAAGTCGATTTACCGGCGCCATTGGGGCCTAATAATCCAAAACATTCACCTTTATTAACCTGAAGATTAATACCGTTGACGGCAGAGAAGTCGCCGAAATTTTTCTTAAGAGATGTTGCAGTAATCACAAATGGGCCTTGGGTTTTTAGTATACTTACATAATGTTAAGAGGTTTGTTTCAATTTGTTAAGTATGCTATCTTTACTGAATGAAAAATGAAACACCATCTGACCGTAATCAAGGGCCTATATTTGAAGTTTTAAAAGAAGTTATCGGAGACGATACTGTTAAAATCTTTGAAATAGGATCAGGCTCTGCTCAGCACGCTGTCTTTATGGCACCTCAATTAAAAAATGTTGTTTGGACGACATCTGACGTCGCTTCCAATCAGCAAATGATTAAAGATGTTTTAGCAAAGGCCAAAGTAGAAAATATTAAAGGCCCATTTTTATATGAAGTAGGAAAAGATAATTTTCCCAGAGTCCCTTACGATGTTATTTTTACTGCTAATACATTTCATATTATGAGCTGGAAGCAGTGTAAGACACTGATGAAAGAATTAGGCACGCGCTTAAGAGAAGGCTCTCAGGTTATTATTTATGGACCGTTTAATTACAATGGTGAATTTACGAGCGAGTCAAACGCAAATTTTAATGTATGGCTAAAAGAGAGAAATCCGGAAAGCGGAATAAGGGCCTTTGAAGACGTCAACGCCAACATGATTAAAAATGGATTCACTCTCTATAAAGATTATGAAATGCCGGCCAATAACAGAACTCTTGTTTATACCAGACTAGATTTTGTAAAATAATTCTTACGAACTCGCACTACTGTAAAATTTTAAAGCATAATTCCAGAATCTATGGGTTCCATAAATTAAAATGGGCGCAAGAACTAGTGGCCATAAAAGATAAGAGAGCTCTGGTGGATTTAGTAGTGCTCTTGCGGGAACACTGACGATCACTCCTACCGGAAGCACAGTTAGGACAGCAAACTTAATATACGGCGTGTACATAGAGTCTGGTCTCATCCCAAGCTTATAGATCTGCCACCATAAAAACTGCAGGTTTTCTGAGCGTGTGAAAATAACAGCGGTCGCTGAAAACATAAAACGTATTGAATAAATAACGGCTAAACTACATGGAATCAGGATGAGCATCCAAAGAAGTCTTTCATAGTTAAAGTCGGGAAGGCCCGTAAGAGCATAGAAAAACCAGCTCAATGCTAGAATAAGGTTTCCAAAAATAGCAGTGTTTGCTTTTTGAAGAGTGAGCATGAATTGAGAGTTTACAGGTTTTGCTAAAAGAAGATCGAGATCTCCTTTTCTTACCTTTTCAGTAATATTTTCTAAGTTCTCGTGAATCACAATCATATAAAGAGCATCAATGATAAAAAGAAGGCCTAGAAAGACTCTCATCTGGTATTTATCCCAGTCTCCGATTCTTTCAGTGTGCTGATACAAAACTTCAAAAGTCATAATCTGAGCGATATACCAAAGAATGTCAGTGGCAATTCTGGTAAAGAAGTTTGCACGGTACTCGAGATCGGCAATCACACTTGCTTTAAACATGGCGCCGTAAAGACTAAAGTATTTTTTTAAGTTTTTAATCATGCGCCTGTTCCTACGTAGCTATCGAGACCTTTTCTCCAAAGGTAGGCACCAAGAAGATTTAGGACAATCAATGAAATAGTGACACTAATAAAGCCTGTGTAGACCGTATCTATTTCTACGCGGCCGATAATGTATCCCACCGGCACAAAAGTTCCGCTGGCAAAAGGAGCTGTGATGAAAATAGTTTTGTAAGGCTCTGGGAGTAAGTCTAGCGGGAAGAGTTCTCCCATCAGAATCCAGAATAATAAATTTTTTGCAGCAGTAATTGAAGAAATTTTTGTATAGTGAAAAGCAAAAGTTGAAATGATGAAACTGATAGTGTGCACCAGGATTAAAAAATAAAAGCACAGAAGTAGCGCTAGCGGTATTCGGGAATAAATGGTGGGCAGATCAAAGTACCATGCTGCGACTAATGGAACAGTCAGCGACAAGAGCGTCGTGATAATTTTATAACCCATAAACTGAGAAAGGTAGTATTCATAAAAAGTCATCGGACGAACGATGATGCTATTGATTGAGCCTGAGCTCACTTCTTCAATCATTCTTGCTTCATACATCCAGCTCGTCGCAATTCTGGCAAAGAAAGCAGACCAAAGGGCGTAACTTAAGTAACTGTCTTTGGCGAAACCTGCAATGGTCTCAGACTGAGCACCTTTAAAGACAGCAATCCACAGGAGAACTTCAATTCCCGTTGTGAGGATAGGCTGAACAAACGCATCGATAAAATAATTTAGACGATATTCTAAATTGGTAACGATGGCGAGGTTAGCGAACGCGAGATTCCGTTTCAAGAAAACGGCGAATGACTTCTTCAAAATCGACCTTTTCATCGTGAGCAAGCTCACTGTTGGTGTTGTTAGTAAATTCGTCTACAGTTCCCTGATAAACAATGTTGCCTTTAGAAATGAGAAGCAAACTGTCAGCGAGAGTAGCGATGTCGTCCATATAGTGACTGGTTAAAATCACTGTCGGTCCTTTTTCTTTAACGTAATTACTCAAGAAGTTTCTGATATTTTCTTGAGCAACAATATCAAGACCGATTGTTGGTTCATCTAAAAATAATATTCTAGGCTCATGTAAGAGAGCACCGATGATTTCCATCTTCATGCGCTCGCCAAGAGAGAGTCTTCTTAGCTGGGTATTGAGAACGTGCTTACAGTCGAGCATAGTTGCTAACTCATCCACACGTTGTCTGGTTTTTGCCACATTTAAATCATAAATGCGGGCAAGAAGAGCGTAAGAATCAACTGGAGAAATATCCCACCACAATTGATTTTTTTGTCCTAGGAGAATGCTCATCTGCCTTAGGTACTCATTGTTCCTTTCCCAAGGTTTATAACCAAGAACAGTCGCACTTCCAGAACTTGGAACAACAAGGCCCGAGAGAATTTTTAAAAGAGTTGTTTTTCCGGCACCGTTAGCACCGACAAGTCCGATAATTTTTCCCGACTCAATTTTAATAGTGGTTTTATCAAGAGCGACCTTGGTGTCGTATTTACGTTCCCAAATTCCTTTGATGGAATTTTTAAGACCTTCGGGTTTTTGATAAGATTTATAGACCCTGGTTAGGTCTTGAGTTTCAATTACATATTTCATAGTTTTGACAGAATAAAGGGCCATGTGCCCTCTGTAAAGATGGATTCTAGAGTAAAGTTTACAGGAGTAAGCACCAAGTGCTCTAACTATGTTAAAAGTGCCTAACGGAGAATCATTATGAAAACTATTGTTGCACTTGCTGCCATTTTATCTTTTTCAGTACTTCAAGCTTCTGAGCTTGAGCAAACTGCCTTAAACACACTTTTAACTTCTGAAACAAGATTGAGTGGAGATGTGCATTCTCATGAAACAGTTGATTCAATTTATTCAAATGCCCTAAGAGCGAAAGCGAAAATCAATAACACTTGTGTAGAAGTGGTTGGCACTAGGTCCGCAAGATGTATTTTATGGCTGACATTTTCTCCAATTGGGGAAACTGCCTTGGAGTACAGCGTTCTTCTTCCGGGAGATGTTTTGCAAAGTAGTAGAGTTGATGTCTCTAGAGGAGACTAACTCTTAATGTTAGAGACTCCGCCGGATGAGTTGCATCCGGCGGAGCTTCAAAAGAAGGGGGGTGCTAGTTTAAAGAATTGGCCTCTCCTTGAGTTTTACCAGAATTTTCTTTTTTAAAGTTCAAGAAATTAGTCCACGATTTAGGTTTCTCACCAGTTGAAACAGTAATTTTCTTTTTGGTTTTATCTTCTTTTGTCTTATGTAAGGCAAAATTGACGACACCATTTTCATAATGAGCAGAAATATTGTCTTTATCAACATTTTTTGGAATGCTTAGGACAAAATCATATCTTCTGACTATCTTTGAATCAGAATTGTAATTATCTTTTCTCTCTGCAGTGACTCTCACGTAATTTTCTTCAACATCAATGTTGATATCTTCAGACCTTACTCCTGGCATATCTAAGCTAGTAAAATAAGCTTCTTCATTTTCCTGAAACTCAGGAAGTGAATTTTGTCGAAAATCATTTTCGAATGCTCTATCAAAAAAGAATGGTGAATAACTTGGTTGCAATAGATTGATTAATGCTTTGTTTCTCATAAATCCTCCTAATGATGAAACGGTTGTATTAAAAAGATAAGATCGCACTATTCATCGTCAAGGGTGTTTGATAAAATTTTTTATGAAAATAATTACCGCAAAAAACTCGACTGATTTAGAATCTTTTTACCCACTGATTCATGAGCTTCGCCCTCACTTATCTTTAAGCGAATTTATTGATATTTATCATCACGCTCATAAAAATGATCAATACGAGCTCACTGCTTTTTTTGATGATGAAGGACAGATGTGTGCAGTGATTGGTTATCGTATCCTTTATGACTTTGTCAGAGGCAGGCATCTCTATATAGATGACTTAGTGACAACCTCAGAAAAGCGCTCGCAAGGACTAGGACAATATGTTTTAAAATATGCTGAAGTGATGGCCAAACAACTTAACTGCACCGGTGGACTAAGGCTTTGTGCAGGATTTGAAAACACTCGTGGAATTAGCTTTTACGAGCGAAATGGCTGGACTCAAAGGGCCATTGCTTTTGTAAAAAAATAAGGGTCTTTTTGGTTGCATTGATAATCGTGTTTGTGGTATCAAACTTTTAATCTAGAGTGCAAACCAAAAGGATGAATCATGTTAAACCTGTCTAAAGTACTGTTATCAGTGTTTTTTAGCGCATCAGTTATGGCAGCTACACCAGTAGAAGTCGCGCAACAACAAAGTATTGAAGCTTATTCTAATCTTGTCTATAAGACATACTCTGAGTCTCTAAAGAGCGCTCTTACTCTTCAATCAGATCTTAAAAACTTCGTTAAGAACCCAGGTGTTCTTACTCATGAAATCGCAAAAAAATCTTGGAAGCTTGCTCGCGCTCCATACGGACAAAGTGAAGTTTTCAGATTTTATAATGGCCCGATTGATATGGATAACGGCCCAGAAGGCAGCTTAAACGCTTGGCCTCTTGATGAAGCTTATATCGATTACGTGGTAGGTGCTCCTCAAGCAGGAATCATCAACGACCTTGAAACTTATCCGGTTATTAATGAAGAATTGCTAAAATCTCTTAACGAGCTTGATGGTGAAAAAAATATTTCTACTGGTTACCATGCAATTGAGTTCCTTCTATGGGGACAAGATATGTTTGCTGATAGCGCAGGAAGAAGAACTTACGAAGACTACGTTGATGGAAAGACTCTTAATGCAAAAAGAAGAGGCGAGTACCTAATTACCGTTTCAAACATCCTGATCGAAGACCTTCAAAGTTTAGTTGATGCTTGGGCTCCAAATACAAAAGGCAATTTTAGAAGTGCATTCGTAAGTCAGAAACAAACATCAGCATTTAAAAATATTTTATCAGGTGTGATCTACATGACTGGAGATGAACTCTCTGGAGAAAGAATGTATGTTGCTTATGAAACTCAAGGGCAAGAAGATGAGCATTCATGTTTCTCTGATATGACTCATATGGATATCCAATGGAACTTCTGGGGTGTTGAAAATATTCTAAGAGAAACAAAAATTCTTGAACTTCCTGCTCTAAAAAACACAGAGATTGCAAAAGCTGTTCTTGCTCGTATTGCAAAAATCAATGTGATGAATGCTGCTATTCCAGTTCCATTCGACCAGGCCATTCTTTCAGAAGATGGAAGAGAAAAAATCCTAGCAGCTATTGAAGAAATGGAAGCTCTGGCAAAAGATCTGGTTATCGTATCAGAAAAGCTTGGAGCGAAAGTAGATTTCTAATGATGAAATATCTTTCACTGATACTATTTATATTTGCACAAAATGCACTATCATCTGAAGAGTTCCCGGCAGGTTCGGGGACTACTTCAGATTTTTCCGTTCAGGCCTTCAGTCACCCGATGAGCGGGACTAGTTCAAAAGACAGAAGAGACTTTACTGTCGGCAATAGTTTTTTTCAAACCACGTGGGTGAGTAGTCCTGCCTCAACACCACTAAGAGATGGGCTAGGTCCAAACTTCAATGCAGTCTCATGTACATCATGTCACTTTAAAGACGGTCGCGGTCGCGGACTTCCAGACACTGATGGTAAAACAGATATGTCACTTTTACTTAGACTGAGAGTAAAAGGTGAAAACAATACGACAACTCTTCATCCAAACTACGGCGGACAATTTAATCCATTTGGAGTGGCAGGTGTACCGGGTGAAGGAGAGTCACACGTTTATTTTGAAACGATCACCGGAGAGTTTCAAGATGGTGAAAAATATGAGTTAAAGAAACCAATTTATTATTTTAAAAATTTAAACTTTGGTGAGATGGGAGAAAATACGATTCTTTCTCCTCGAGTGGGCCCTCAAATGATTGGCCTTGGCCTATTGGAAAATATTAATGAGTCAGACATTCTTGCCAATGCAGATGAACAAGCAAAGAGTGGTGATGGAATTTCTGGAAGAGTCAATCGTGTTTACTCACTTGTAACGGGCCCGTTTGCAATCGGACGATTTGGATGGAAAGCAGGAAAGGCCTCTTTGTTGGAGCAAAACGCTGCTGCTTACAATGGTGATATCGGTATCACTAGCTATTTATTTCCCGATGAAGAATGCACTTATGTGCAGACTGATTGTCAGCGCTTTAAAACTCCCGATGATATTTCTCCTGAACTTTTAGAAAAAGTGACGACTTATACAAAACTTCTGGCCGTTCCCAAAAGACGAGATTTCGGAACACCACAAGTTTTTCGCGGCGAAAAAGTTTTTAAGGCCATTAATTGTATTGCCTGTCACACGGCCAGCTATACGACTGGAAATAATTCCAATCTTGATGTGTTAAACAATCAAAAAATTTATCCATACACAGATTTACTTGTTCACGATATGGGAGATGACCTTGCCGATGATAAGGGGAATCATATTAATGAAGAAGGGGCGACAACTCGCGAATGGAGAACTCCACCTCTATGGGGTCTTGGATTAGTAAAAATTGTGAATACGCACACAAGACTTATGCATGATGGGCGAGCAAGAAATTTCTCTGAAGCTATTTTATGGCACGGAGGAGAAGGGCAGAAATCGAAAGAGGCGTACTTGAAATTATCAAAGGCCGACCGAGATTCATTAATAGAATTTTTGGGCAGCCTTTAATATTTATTTTTTATCTTCTATCAAAAACAGTTCTTACAACACCACTTTCACAGATGTTATTTTTAACAACTGGAAGTTCAAGAGCGATAAAACGAATCCCTCTTTTAGAGGCATAGTATTTTACTGTTGCAAGTTGGTTATCAAGCCACTCTTTTGTATCAGCGCAGTTTGCTGAATTGTTTTGAGCGATAATTTCTGAGCGCTCAAAGTTAAGAGTTTTTGTATCTCTGTCACGTCTCCAGTAAACACCATATGAACATGTATCAGCATCATTTGTGTAGCTTAACTCTGAAACGAAAGCGTTAAGATCTTTATCTGCTGCAAGTTGAACAAAGTTTATGTTCTTTGCTGCGAACTCTTCTGGTGCAGTTTTAAAATCAGTAAAAAATTCACCACAATCATAGCCCACGCCCTTTGCGCGGAAAGTAATTCCTTCTGGTAAATTAAATGTGTCAGCAAGGACTGGGCCTGCGACAAATAGAGCTGCTAAAAATAACTTTTTCATAGGGGATCTCCTTATTAAGAGTTATTTTTAGCACCTCGGGTTTGAATACTCAAACACTTTTTTCTGACACTGGAAATGTTAATTATAAACCTTTTCCATGCGCTTTTTTATTTCTTCTTCATCTAGCTCTTCAATATGAGTTCCGAGTGTCCAAACGTGCCCAAATGGATCCTCAAAAGTCCCTGTGCGGTCTCCATAAAACTGATCGCGGACCTCCTTCATCATTTTCATTCCGGCCCCAAGGGCCTTTTCTGCAGCAGCATCAACATCTGGAACATAAACCATAAAACTAACTGAGCGGTATTCACCCAGTTGAGGTTTTAGATGCATGTCCGGACAGTTTTCAGCGAGCATGATAATTGAGTCGCCGACTTTAAATTCAGCGTGAACGATTCTTCCATTTGACTCCATTTTTGAAACTATTTTTGCTCCAAGTGCTTTTTCATAAAACTCCAGCGCCTTATCTGCGCTGTCGACTATGATATAAGGAGTAACGGAGTGGTAACCTTTAGGGATGGGATTAATTTCTGTGTTCATAGAGACCTCCATTAATGACTATTCTTCGTATTTTTTTCTGATTGATGGATGATGTAGTTGAGTTGATCAACCAGATGTAAAATAACCGGGATTCCTTCTTCATTGACACCAAAACGTTCTCTAAGGTCGTGAATGAGAAGAATGCGACAGACATCTTCTTCATCTAACATTTTTGTCTCTCGATCTATTGGATTGAGCCATTCTTCTTCAATGAAATGAATAATGGTTGTGGATTCAATTCCACAAAGTTGAGAGACTTCATCTATGGGCTTTCTTAAAGGAAGCTTCATTGTTGTATCCTTGGATTGTAAGCGTATTTTTTAGAGAGTGTGTTAATGGCATCAAGCATTTCAGGATCAACATGTTTTGGCATAATTATTTTGAGAGTCACAATATGATTTCCGCGTCCGTCTTTTGGGCCGGCACCTTTATTTTTAATTCTAAGTTTTGATCCACTTGAAACTCCCGCAGGAACTTTTAGCATGACGGTTCCATCTATGGTTGGGACTTCTATTTCTGATCCGCTTATTGCTTCAAAGAAACTAATAGGAACTTCACTATGGATATCATTTTCAACGCGAGTAAAGTTTGGGTGTGCTTTTATGTTGATTTGAACGAATGCATCTCCGGCCGGACCTTTCCCGACACCTGCACCACCAAAACCTTTGAACTTTAATTTTTTTCCAGATTCAATTCCTGCTGGTATTTTTACCTGTAGCTTTTTTCCATTGGGAAGAGTGATGACTTTTTCTCCACCGAGTGCCGCTTCGATAAAATCGACATCCATTTGGTAGAGTTCGTCTTGACCTGAAAAATCCATTCCCTCGTTTGAAAATCCTCCACGTCTTCCAGCACCACCAAATAGACTCTCAAACAGGTCTTCCGCGTCCTGTCCTTCACCAAATGAAGAAGCATATCTTCTTGAGCCTGTGCTTTGCCTGCCGGCATTGGCCCGTTGATACTGCTCATACTGATGTCGCTGATGCTCATCCGTTTCGCCGCGATCGAATTTTGACTTTTCTTCGGCCGTACCTATTTGATCAAAAGCGTGAGAAATTTCTTTGAATTTTTTTTCAGCTTCTTTGTTCCCCGGATTTAAGTCGGGGTGATATTTTTTAGCAAGTTTTCGATAAGACTTTTTTATCTCTTCCAGGCCTGCAGTTTTTGGCACCTCTAAAGCGCTGTATGGATCAATCATTTTTATTACCTATTGAATTGAGTTCACTTCAACATGAATTTCATTTTTTCTTAAGAAGCCTATGGTAGTAGGTCCGTCATATTGAGCTGACTGAATCTCACCGATCGGATTGTAGAGATGCTTTCTAGAAAGCCAGCGCATAAGTTCTGCGGAGTATTTTTTTATTTTCTCCTGGTTATTGACGCCTGAGTAGCGAATCGTGGCGGCGATGTGCTCAGGTTTTTTGTGAAGTTGTATCCTTTTATCCTGAGGAGTCGGTGCACTTGCCAAAGTATATTTTGTAGGAAGAATAAAAGACATGGTCCATCCACTTCCTGTTGGTACATGAAGCACAGGTGCCGTCATTTTTAATTGTTTTTTATCTTTGTTTTTTCCGAAAATATAACTGGCGAGACTTATGAAAGCTTCTTTGCGCACTTCTTCAAAAGTTCCATTGATGGAAATAGAGGCGAGAATACAGGGGCGGTATTTGCGGATTTCTTTGTCACCTTCGGAGGCAACGACGCTATAAAGCGGCCCTTCTCCAAGACGGATGCCGAAGATTCCAGGAATGCCTTTTAGTTTTTCAGTGAGAGGGATGTTGAGAGAATTTTCTTCAACCATGAAGACCTCCGATGATGCCAAAAGAACTTGAAGCATAACTCATGCCGTTTTTGCCCCCGCTTTTTTGGGCATATAAAGACGCAGATGAGGCAAATTAGTCAACTATGTGAGGCAAAAATAATTAACGCAGAAGATTTAGTTGATCACTCTCGGGTGAAAAGTTATCATAAAGATCGAAAAATATTTATGGCGGGAGCTTATGGCAAGTCTAAAAGATGCATTAATGAAAGCGGGAATTAAACCTACTGAACCAGTAAAAAAACAAAACGAGCGCGAAAAAATCGCCAAGAAACATGTTACTGAAGAAGTACAGCATCAGCTTCAAAGAAACTTTTGTGAAAACTGCAATCAGGTTCGCCCAGATGTTGAGTTATATAAACACAGAAATCCTACGACTGAAGCAGAATGGATTTGTGTCCGTTGTGCTGATCAGTTACAGATCCTGGATAAATTTAGAATGACTGCTCAAAGTGATACATCAATTAAAAAGATGTTCAGAAGAGAGTACGGAGAAACTATCAAGATTGCTCCCAAGTCTACTGTTGCTTCTACTGGTGGAAAGCCTCGCGGGGATTTCGACGGCAACCGCTAAGCGGTATATCTCTTGCATTTTTGATTATTGATCTCATGTCGAAAAAGGAGATTTCAATGATCAATACTTTCAAAGCTGACCCAAAAGAAAGCTGTGCTCACTTCAATCTTAAAAACATGGTTATACCCGACGTAGAAGGCTATTTTAGCTCTTTGTCGGGTAGCTTTACCTTTGACCCTGACAACCTGTCTGTTTGCCGTATTGAGGCCTATATCGATGTTTCATCGGTGGATTCAGGCAGTGACTCCAGAGATGAGCTTTTAAAGGGAGAAGAATTTTTTAATGCACAAAAATACCCACTTATTGAGTTCCATTCTAAAGAATTTAGAATCCATGACGAGGACGTCCTGAAGGTGAGAGGGGATTTAACAGTAAAAGATATTACTAAAGAAGTTGTTTTAAATGTTGAAAGACCTGATGGACTTAAGAAAAAGCGCATAAGTATTGCAGCATCTACGTTAGTTAATAGAGATGAATTTAAGCTCGATCTAGGAAGTGTTCTTGAAATAGGTGAGGCACTTATTGGAGAGAATATTCAGATGACGATGGAGATTGAGCTTATCAAGCAATCATAGTTCTTAGTGAATATGGTTAACTTCAACATGAATTTCATTTTTTCTAAAAAATGGAATTGTTAATGGTCCATCAAATTGGGCCATTTGAAAACCGCCCACTGGTGTATACCAAGGTCTCTTCTTTAACCATTTTTTTAATATTTCTGTGTATTCCTGAATTTTTTCTTCGCTGTTAATTCCTGCGTAGCTAATGCTGGCAACTAAATGAACAGGGCGCTCGTGCAGAGAGATTTTTTTATTCAATGGGTTTGGAGCATTGGAGATTAAATAGTTTTGCGGAAGTATAAAAGACATGTTCCATACTTTTGCATCTTTCTTCATTTCTTTATGCTCTAGAAGAACAGGAGTGGTCATCGGAATTTTTTCATTAGTTTTATTATCGCCGAAGATATAGCTGGCAAGGGTATTAAAGGCTTCTTTTTGAGCTTCTTTAAAATCTCCTGATACCAGAACTCGCGCTTGAGTCTGTGGTCTGTAACAGCGAATTTCTATGCCTGCGTCTGCTTTGAGTATGTCGTAAGGAGCTTGTTCTTCTAGATGAATACCAAAAAAACCAGGGAGGGCCTTTACTTTTTCGCTTAATGGAATGTCGATTTCAGAATCTGAATTATGACTCATAATCCCTCCTTTACTAGGTGGGTAGTACAAAATTCATGCCGTGTAAGAAGAGGCGCTAATTAATTGTTAATAGGTAACGTCTCTTTATAGAAAGAATTGCTACGGGGTATTTTGACTTGGAGTAGACAAAGCAATCGCCTTGTTGCTCGCAGTGATCATGCGAGAGTCGGCCATAAGCTTCATTCTTATTTCAATTTTGCTTAAGTAGTCGTGTTTATATTTTGTCGTATTTGAGTGGTAGCGTGCGTACCATCTTCTATCCTTTTTAGCATGACGATTTTTTAGAACACTTAAAATGCGCGCCATCTGCTCCATTGCATAAGATTGATCTTCTGTAACGAGTTTGCTTTTATCGATTAGAGGTTGTTTTAATCTCTTAAACTCAGCATTCCAAACTTCAACATTGATTTGTCCCAGAGAAAGATCTCCAGTCGTTGAAACTTTGTTATACATAAAGTTACTTTCAGTATCAATTAATGCCACGATAATTTGTGCTGGAACTTTATACTTCTTAATAGCGTGGTGGATGTCGTTGGCAATTTTATTTCTATTATTGATATCAAGTTCTGGCTGAACAATCGAAATCATTTGGGAAATCAAAGGTGCTTCATTAGGGATATGAACTTTATCAAAGTTCCCCAATTTATGAAGAGAGAATTTATTTTTCGAAGGTGACTTTTTTGTCGTCGAACAACCTTGAAAAAGGAAAATAAGGCCCAAGGCCACGAGCATTTTTGGTAGTAATGTTTTCATTAAAAAACAGTCTACACCAGTTAGAGGTGCTTACTGCTTAGTTGAAAGAATTACATAGAATGTGCGTAAAATTTAGTCAGGGCTTTCGCCCAAAATAGGTGGACACATAATAAAACAGCGGGCTTAGAATATGGTCAATTAACCATCTCTAAGCCCGCTACTCAAAAGATTTGATTGAATTTTAGCGAGTTGATCTCTCTGATCTCTCAGGAGCTCTATCGCTTTCTACTCTTTCATCTCTTTTAGGTTGTTGTCTTTGAGACAGGTCCGATTCAACCTTACCACCTTTTAATGGTAGATCGATTTCAGGACGTGCAGTTGTTTTTGGCCCACCCGAAATATCTTTCTTCGGTTGAGTTTGTGCGAATTTTTTGTCATTTCTATTTTGTTCCATACAATCCTCCTTGGATGTTTATATGTATATAAAAGCACATCTCATGCCAAAGATTGAAGTGAGCGATATCACTCTACATAGGAGTATTTAGAAAGATATATGAGGCAATAAGGATGTTATTTGAGGCAACTATCCTTTGCGCATGACTATTTTAGAAATGAGGAGATTCGATAATCAAGTGTTGGACTAATTCCTGACGTCATCCAGTGAATGATATAATTCTGATCGATAAAAACGATTGTTGGTGTCGCTGAGACATTATACTTTTTTGCGATACTACCATCGGGATCAATCGCCACATTAAAAAGATAGTTCTCTTTTTTCACTGTAAGCTTTACTGTCTGTAAATCTTCCTGGCTTGAAATAGCAAGAACGTCTGAAGGTTGAAGTCTTTTTTCTATGATCATCGTATTAATTCTTTTTAATTCAACTTCGCAAGGGCCGCACCACGTGGCCCAGAAAACGACAACTAATTTTTTAGAATGTTTACTGAGAACAAATTCAGACCCATCAAGTGTGAATGCTGAGAACTCCGGTGCAACCTTATCTTGAAATTTAAAATGGTTTAAAACAGAAGGAGCACGCATGTAGAAGACCCATGCTAAAACCGCGATAAATAAATAATTCATAAAAGTTTTTGATTTCACAATAGAGTCCTTATGCTGCTTTTTTATTCATGAGGATTTGTTTGTATATCAGTAAAAAACTCAAAATGAAAAAAGGAAATCCTGGAATTACCGGTAAGAGAGCTCCAAGCAGACCTAAAATAAAAAAGACTAGAGCTCCTATGATGCGGGCAATATGTAATATTCGGTGTTCTTTTACGTGATCTTCTTGAAATGATAGAGCTATAGAAAAATTTGCGATGATAGAAAGTATAATATAGAAAACAAAACGAGAAACTCTGGTTTTTAAAGGGTGCTTTTCAATGTGCCCAGAGGGATCAACTCTTTCACAGCCTGTAAGTATCGTCGTCTCGATTTCATGGTTTAATAACTCAGTATATTTCGGTGAATAAATATCAATATTCATTTCCAGATTTTGCTGATAGCTGGTGTAGTTCAAATTGAATGATCCAATGGTTGACCACTTATTATCGACAGTCGCAAGTTTTCCATGGAGCACTGATTTTTTCCAAAGATAAATTTCTACGCCCCGTTTTAAAAAATAATCATAAAGATACTCTGAAGCTAGGATATAACTAGGCCAGTCCGAATACTTTGGGAGAATCAGCCTGACTCTCACTCCGCGGGCAGCAGCATCTGTCAGCTGCTTCATAAATTTCTTTCTCGGAAAAAAGTAAGAATTAATAATGGTGATCTGGTGCTGGGCCTCTTTCGTTATCCGTGCGTATTGTTTCGTAATAACGGCCCTGCCGTGAATCCAGTCATTGATTGAAATTCCTAAATCCAGGCCTGTCTCATGATGAATAAATTCTTTTTCATTCTTGTTGCTGACATTCTTTTTAGAGGCCTTTCTGAAAATATGCTGGGTATAAGCTGCCAGCTTTACTGTTGAAGGACCATTGAAATAAACGGCAAAATCAAGCTGCGGGATCGTTGATTCTGGCAAACAAGAGTCAAGAACATTAATGCCTCCAACCATTGCTTCTTTATAATCAATGAGAAGTATCTTGTGGTGAAGCCTTCGTCCCCAACGATATAGCCATTTGATTTGGATTCCATTAAAGCGACAAAAGTGAACTCCTCCTTCGGCGAATTTTACTTCTGCATCATGAGTAAGATTTCTTGAACCAATACTATCGACGAGCACACAGACTTCAACGCCTCGTCTGGCCGCTTCTATGAGTTCGTATTGAACTTTACTTCCGATGGCATCTATTTCAAAAATATAGGTTTGAAGATGAATGCTCTCTTTAGCACTTCTTATCATCTTAAGGAATTTTTCGTAATAGAGATCGCCGTCTTTATAAAACTCGACATAGTTATTTTTTGTTATGGGAAATGTTTCATGCTTCATTGAATGTCCACCTCACAAAAAATAGGGAGATGATCAGAGAGGTGTTGATCATAGAAGACTACGTTGGAATGAATCACTTCTAAATTTTTAACATAGATTCTATCTAGACACAGGATAGGAACATTGGCCGGAAAAGTCCTGGCGAAATTTCCATTGATAGCTTTATGAACTTCTAGCATCCCCATTTTTTCTTCAAAAACACTGCATGATTTCTGATTCCAGTCATTGAAGTCACCAGCGATGATGACGGGAGTTTTACCGCCATGGCCATTTTCCTCAATATAGTTTTTAATTTTCTGATACTGAATCTTTCTACCTGAGTGCAAAAGATTTAAATGTAGACAAGCGGCCATTAAACTTTTTTCTTCGGGATTATCTTCTGTGACGGGTATTTTAATTTTACAAACGAGCATCCCGCGCTTTTCATAATTGTTTGTTGAAAGGTTTACATTTTCAAAACTCTCAATAGGGTACTTGCTCATGATGAGATTGCCATGATGGCCATGATCATAAAGAGCATTTTTAGCGTAAGAAAAATGTGGCCAGACTTCATCTGCTAAAAATTCAAACTGTGAATCTATTAGGCCTTTATCTTTAAAGATTTTATTTTCACCAACAACTTCTTGTAGAAAAACAATTTCCGCATCTGTCGATTTGATTAAATCCTTCATTTCCTGAAGACCATAATTTCGGTTATTCCAGTCGAAGCCTTTATGAATGTTGTAAGAAAGTATTTTTAAACGCATTTGAACGCACGACCCCCACATAATAAGAGCAAGGCAGAGGCCACCTTAATATATTAGTAAAATAGAATAATTGCCCCACCTTAATCCTATCATGTCGGACATATTGTCTCAAACGTCCCTAATTTCACTAGTCTATTGTTGGTACATGCTTTGCAATTTGACCAGCATTACTTCAGGCCTGGTTTTCCAGGCCTCGACCTAAACACGGAGAAAATTATGTTTAAGACTTTAATCACACTTGTAGTTCTTACCTCTTCTTTAAGCGCATTTGCTCAAATGTCAGAATCTGAAAAAGAGAGAGTAAAAAACAAAATGGAAGGCACTCTTCCTGAGCCAAAAGCTGTAGAAAGCAAAGACCAATACAAACTACACATGGGATTAACTGCGGGTGTAAATTCACCAAATGGGGATGCCGGATCATCTGCTGAATACGGGATCAATGTTGGGTTTCAACCATATGTTCCGTTTGGTCTTGGTGCTGAGGTTGTAACTTCAGAATTAGATGAGACTGATATCCAAAGAACATCGGTACTAGCTCGCGGTACATATAACTTTGGTGGAGACATTCCTGTTCTAAGAAGCAGTTACCTTGGGGTAACAACAGGGCCAATGTTTGTTGATGGAAATACTGAATGGTCAGTGGGACCTGTGGCAGGATTTGATATCCCTCTACAACAACAAACTAGTAACTTCCTGTCTTTAGGTCTTCAGGCCAAATACCTTTGGACTACAGACACTCAAGATGCATTCTCAGGTGGTTTAGCTCTTAAGTATTGGTACTAATTTCTTAAAAATTAATTAATAAAAATGCGCCGTTAGGGACCCAAATCCTTGACGGCGCTCTTCGTTTTGGATATTTCAAATCTAATGAAAACACTAAATTTAATGATATTGATCATGGTGACAATTGCCATCAGCACTACTTCTGTTGCTCACGCAAAATTAGTCCAGATTCTCCATACAAATGACACTCATTCATATTTGGATAACTCAACTCACTCAAGTGTTCGCGGTGGAGCTGCAAGATTAAAAACTCTCATCAATTCTTATAAATCTAAAATGGCCGAAGAAGGTGTGAGCACGTTAGTGTTTAATGCCGGAGACTTTCTTGAAGGCAATATTTATTTCATGGCAAAAGATGGAAGAAAATCTTTTGAAGTTCATAATGAAATGGGCTACGACTTTGGGACTCTGGGAAACCATGATTACCAGATGGGGGCAGATGAACTCGATAAACTTTTGGGGGAAATTGATTTAAAGTTCAACCTCCTGGTTGCTAATATTTCTGCAGATAAAAAATATAAAAATTTAAAAAATAAAGTTCAGCCATACAAAGAAATAAACGTTGATGGTTTTAAGCTGGCCATCCTTGGTTTAACAACAGATGAGATGCTTTATAAGTGGCGCCTAACGAAAGGGGCTATTTCTGACCCTGTTGATGTCGCTAAAGAATTAGAACAAAAACTTGTTGATCGCGGCAATGACTATATTATTGCTCTTACACACATTGGTGTTCTTCAAGATATTAAGCTGGCAGAAAAAACAAAATACATCGATCTTATTATTGGTGGACACTCTCACACTGAATTATTCAAACCAACTTTCGTTATTAATAAGCAAAAAAATGTTGTCCCTATTGTTCAAGCAGGACAGCACACAGAGTTCCTTGGAAGATTAGTTGTTGATCTCCAAAAAAACAAACCTCTAAAAGTGGTGAGCTACGAACTAGTTCCTGTTATCGTTGATACACCCGATGCAGAAATTAAAGAGATGGTAGAGCATACTGATGCTGAACTTGACGTATCATACGGCAAAGAATGGCTTAATGAAAAAATTGGATACTCTGATTTGAAAGCAGATGATGCAAAAGGCCCCCGCAAGTGGGCCTACTTCATTACTGATTCAATGAAAGAAAAGGCCAATGCAGACATTGCGATTCACACTCCTGAAATGAATGGTGCTAATTTTCCAGTAGGCGATATCACCAGGAGAGTTATTGTAAATTCTATTCCAAGAATTTTTGATGTCTCTCAAAAATTTGGTTGGGATATTTATACAACAAAAATTACTGGAGTATGGCTTCGTGTATTTTTAAGTGCACTTTCGTATGTTGGTGAGCCATTAACTTTCTCAGGACTCTCTATGGAGTATGAAAGAGGGCCAATGGGATTTAAGATCAGAAATATTCTGGTGAATGGTAAAAAAGTAAATCCATTTAAAACTTATACGGTAGCATTTACAGAAGGGATCATTAAAGGTGCTTCTGGGATTAGTGCAAAAACAATTGCGATTCTAAGAAATCCAAAAAATACGAATTATAAAATTTGGGCCACGCTGGAAGAAAGAATCAAGAACAGTACGCAGCCCATTAGCGAATTATGCGAAGACGATCATACGACTTTGTGGCCGAAAAAATAAAAAAATATTAGTGGAGGAGCCTCGGCTCCTCATACTTCACGCCAGTCTTAAGAGCTGTTAGTGTTACGCCTTTTAAGTTTGCCGCTTCTTGAAGCTCATCATCTATAACATCTGTTCCAGTAAAAAGAATATGTCCACGGCCATTAGCTGTCATATCGTTTAAAACTTTTTTAGCAAGTTCTGTATCAGTGTTTAAACCAGAGTGAATCACCATCGCTTCAACAGGTCTTCCAGTTGCAATGATACGTCTATAAAGCTGCTCAACGCCTTCAGAAGTTGTTAAATCTAATTGGTAGCTGACAGCATCTACACCGAGCTCTTTAAACTCTTCAGCTTCTTCAACCACAGATGGGTTGGAAGCAGCGATGATAATATCATAACCATTTTCTGCAAATTGTTTTGCCAGGTCATAGCTGTCTGAACCAAGTGGGCTTGCAACAACAGCAAGTGGCTTTTCAGGAAGGTGAGTTGTGTGTTGATTCATCATGAATTAATCCTCCATTTATGGCAGACGAGAGTCTTGGGTTTTTTTAATTTTTCTTTTTTTGACAGGAATAGATTCTTTGGTCGGCCAGTCTGTTTCGACTATGTGTTTTGTACGGCCTTTTTGTGAAAGGTCATCATCTTTGAACTCTTTAATGTCTTTTGGGGTAGGGCCTGTATCATGTGACTTTGTTGCCTGACTCATAAATCCTCCATGAATTAAGTGTTGTACTTGAATGTTTGTGAATTTTTAAAAAGCCGCCTTGGAAGGCGGCTTCTATATCAATAATTTAGGGATCAGACGTTAGTCATTACAAATGGTCTATTGATATGTTTCTCCAAGTCTTTCGTCCCCAGAATTTAGTCTTGAATTGTTGTCCCATAGGTTGTTAGCCCCTGAGAGTTTAAATATCCTTTAGCAAAAGCAGACGAAATAGTTATTGCCGCTATCAGTGCAATAAATGCGCATAATAGGTTAGACTTTAACATTTAATTTTTTCCTCTACTTTAGCTAAACGATATTGTTCTTTTAAAAAAAGCCGCCCCGTAGGACGGCTTCTTAGATGTATTGTGGAATCAAGGAATGATTCAAGTCAAAGAGCGGATCAACGTTTTACCGTTGCCGTGTTTTTGCTTACCTTTGATTACGACCCTTGCGGATCTCTTCTCGTGTCTGCAATTCTTTTTCTGTCATCAGACTTGCGCAAAAGTTATTACATTTAAACTTCACTTCTGCCTTGCGTTCCCTAAGTCACTATGATTTTCCTTTCGAAATTTCATAGCTTCTTGCTTATGTAATATGCATCCTCGATGCCAAATTTTAGAGCAGTAAAATATTTGAAAATACGTTTCGTGAGTTTCTTGTAGGGGCAATCTTCCTCAGAAAATTGCCCCTATAAAGGAAAAACCACCGCGTTGGCAGTGGTTTTCGTATGGTGGGTGTGGATGAATTTTTTTAGCCTATGGAAAAAAGTGATCTAGGAACATGTCTTGGATTAAAAAGTCATTAATACGATCATCATCTGCCACTTGTTGGTATTCATGGTTGTAAGATTTTGAGTTCCCTTGTGAATCAACACATGGGTTTTTCTCTTCGAGTATTTCAAATAATCCTTTTTCTCCTTGGTTGTTCTCGCTCATAAAATACTCCTTAAACAAGTGTGACTTTCGTCTTACTTCTATTAAAGCAAGGGCAGTGCCAAATGTAAGAAATGGAGCCATCTCTGACAGAAAAAGCCACCCTTTCAGGTGGCCCAATCGTGGATGGGATCAAAGGCCTGCTCTAACAGGCCCTTTCTATCGAGAAGTTCATGAAAGTTTCAGAAAGGATGATTTTCTGAAATCTCTTGTTGG
Source organism: Bacteriovoracaceae bacterium UBA6153 (assembly GCA_002428265.1). Classification (GTDB taxonomy): domain Bacteria; phylum Bdellovibrionota; class Bacteriovoracia; order Bacteriovoracales; family Bacteriovoracaceae; genus Bacteriovorax. The sequence goes on along the minus strand of DIUR01000018.1, from coordinate 129,027 downwards.
ATTCTGTTGCATTGCGCATGCCCAAAATAGTGGAGCAGAACATTTTGAAATGACGATTCTGACTTTTTTGCTCGGGGCATAATTCTAAGAATCATGCCCCGCAGTGATGAATTTTGCCATTAATGGTGATTGGTAAGCTTCATAGGATCAAGAAGGTCTTTGATCTCTTCTTCAGTAAGTAGTTTTTGAGCTCGTACCAGCTCTATCACGCTTTTTTTAGTCCTTAGCGACTCCTTTATAAGCTCTGCTGCTTTGGCATATCCAATGACTGGGTTTAGGGCCGTGACGATCTGTCCGGTTTGGGCAGCGTATTTTTCACATTGCTCAGCATTTGCTGTTATTCCAGAAATGCAGAGCTCGCGAAGAGTTTTAAGTGTGTTGGTAAAAATATGAGTAGACTCAAGTGCAAGCTGTGCCATGACTGGCATCATGACATTGAGTTCAAGTTGTCCTGCTTGAAGGGAGTAGGCCATTGCCTGATCATTTCCTAAAACTTTAAAACAAACCTGGTTGGCCATCTCTAAAATAGAAGGATTAATTTTTCCAGGCATAATACTTGATCCAGGCTGTGTCTCTGGAAGATTAATTTCTCCTAACCCATTAGCAGGGCCGGATGAGAGCAGTCTTAGATCATTACATATTCTTGTGAGCTCAAGGGCCGAAGCTCGTAAGGCATTTGAATAAATCATCATCGGAAGTTGTGACTGCATAGCAGAGCACATATCATCCGCCAGTGTGAGGTCATCATCTTCAAATGACATTCTAAGTTCACTGATAATTGATTCTCTGAAACCTTTAGGAACATTAATACCTGTTCCAACAGCAGATCCACCAATACCTAATTCTCTTAGGTAATCCTGTGCGTGGATGAAGACTTCAATTAAGTGATCAATTGTTGTTTTGTATGCGTGAAACTCCTGCCCGAGTCTTATGGGAGTTGCATCTTGTAGGTGAGTTCTTCCGGCCTTTATGATGAGATCGAACTCAGAAGCTTTATCGGCAAACGCATGTGAGAGTTTTTGAAGTTCTACTACGAGGCCTTTTGATAAGGAAAGTGTGGCGAGCCTCATTGCTGTTGGATAAGCATCATTTGTACTCTGAGACATGTTGACGTGATCGTTTGGATGAATGAAGTCATAGACTCCGAGTTTTCCTCCCATCAACAGATTGGCCTGATTGGCGATAACTTCATTAGCATTCATATTTTGTGATGTGCCTGCACCTGCCTGATAAGCATCGACGATAAAATGTTTTTGATAGTCAGTTGATAACAGTAAATCGACAGCATTTGAAATGGCCTGGGATTTTTCATAAGCAAGCACACCTGCGCTTGTATTAGCAACGGCAGCCGCTTTTTTTAAAAGCAAAAATGTTTTTAACATTTCACTGTGGACTTGAGTTCCACTGATAGGAAAGTTTTTTGAGGCACGAAAAGATTGAATCCCATAGAAAACATCGTCGGGGATAGCAAGTTCACCGATACCATCTTTTTCAATGCGCATAATTTTTTTCCTGATTAAATGTTAGTTTGATTTTTGATTTGATTTTTTTGACATAAAAAAGCGTCGAATACTTTCTAATTTTTCATAGATGTCTTCAACGCTTATAATTTAATTCCTCTAAAATTTTCAAACATTATACTATTTTCCTTTTGTTGGAGAAAAGTGTCCGAACTGTGCTCTAGGAATAATGATGTCAAAGTTATTTATCCACTGTGTAGGAAGACTAGGGCAATGCATGCCATTTTTTTTCTCAATCTTCTTTTTTACAGTATTTTTGTCTTCTTTTTTACTGTCTTTCTTTTGATTAGAGTTAATTTCTCTGTTGACTCTAATGCCTGCTTCCATTGCGGGAGATTCCATTGGAGGTCTTCTCGCTGCATAGAAGGCTGCTTCTAATTCTTTATCTAATCCAATAATGGCTGCGATCGCAGGTGGGTTCTCTTTATTGTTGAGATCATTTTCAACTATGTAGAAGGCCATCCTTCTTTGTTTGTTTGAATAATACTTTTTAAGTTCCGGCGACATATAATCCTCCTTAATTTTGAATGTCGTTGATACATTAGTTCTTTTTTAGTTTCTGGATCTAGCACTATATTTTGCAGTCTTATTTGGCGGTGACCTTGGAAAATCGTTCAGTGTGGTTGGCGTATGACTGTGTTTCGCTTCTTCACTGACCATTTTAAAATTGTTGTGCGACTTAGTGGGATTAGTTGCGATCTTATTCAAAAGCACTTAATCCATTAAGTGGCCTTCCATATTTTTACTGCCTTTGGAGCAGTACCTGGTAACGGCTATCTTTTCTTTTCGCCTCCGGCGATTTGCTCTTTTGTTTTCGAGCTAGCGTCCGGTTTAGCTTGCGAGGAGCGGCTCGGTTCACTTGGCTTAGTATGAACTGGTGTTTTGTCTTCGAATAATTCTTCGATTTCAAATTCAGCTAACTTTGCTTTGTCCGAAATGTTTTTAACCTGTGCCATCTTCTTGCTCCTCGTTTTCATAATTATAAGAAGCATCTTCTGTGCCAAACTATTGGCGCTCTAAATATGTGAAATTGTCTAAATGGTCTGGAATTATTCGGAATCTTCGAGGGAAAATGGGGCAAAATTGTGAGGCAAAATTAATACTTTAGCAATGAAGTCGGATAGTTTTATGAAGCTAAAATAAAAAAAACAGTAACCGTTAAAAAACGATTACTGCTTTTATCAAGAGCGTGTGCGATTAAATTTGATGGGAGTTTATTAAGGCCCACGTCCTGATTTATATAATGATCGCATCTCTGGTTTAAAGAGCGCGGTGTTTTAAATGTTAAAGAGTGGAGAACGCAGTGAGGTAAGTAAAAGCTAAGGTTAGAAGTAAATGTTGCCTAAGCAAATTTTCAGCTTGGCCCGCGATTGCCCCCAACACTGCATTAACACCGATACCGATAAAAATACGATATCAAATAAAGTTCTTTTTAATATATTTTTTTAAAAAGCGTATTAATCATTTTTAAATAATAAGGGGGCAAGTTAATTGCCCCCTTATTTGAAAATTAATTCAAATTACTTGCGCGAACCGATGTCTTTTTTAGACACATCAGCTTTATCACGTGATTGACCAGCGTGGTCTCTCATCGATCCTGAGCGTGATGAATCAGTAGCTCTGTCAGTTGCACGAGTTTGACTTTTTTTGTCTAGACTTTTACCTTCGTCCATTTTTGTTGAAGATGAAAAGTTTTTTTTGTTTTGTACCATTGAATCCTCCATGGTTGTTTTACTTAAAATCATTAAAGCATGTTCGATGCCAAAGATTGATGCGGTTTTTTTTTGCTAAAGTTATAATGTTGAGGCAAATTGGTGTGACATTAGTGGCGAAATTGGTGTTGAAAAATACCTGATAAAGAAGAAGGGTGAAAAATGAAAGTATTATTATTTGCTGGCAGCTTGAGAAAAGATTCTTTGAATAAAAAATTAGTATCGGTGGCGAATCAAATTTTGCAAGACTCTAACATTGAAACAACAGTTGTTGATCTTCAACCATTAGAGTTTCCTGTTTACGACGCAGATATAGAGGCGAAAGGAATCCCATTAAATGTACAAATGCTTTCACAATTTGTTAACGAAGCTGATGCCGTCATTATTTCGTCTCCCGAATATAATGGTTCAATTTCAAGTCCATTGAAAAATACTCTCGATTGGCTTTCAAGAACAAAACCTATGAACCTTGCTAAAAAACAGGTTCTGCTTTTAGGAGCTAGTCCAGGAGAGCTCGGAGCGATGAGAGGACTTCTTCATTCAAAGATTCCTTTTGAAGCTATGGGAAATTTTGTTTATCCGAGAGTTTATGGATTGCCTAAGGCCGATCAGGCATTCGGCGAAAATAATAAACTTGTAGACCCTAAAAGACAGGAAAATCTCGCTAAATTAGTGAGCGAGTTCATAGAACACTGTAAAAATTTCAATTAAAATCTACTGGCCTGGAACTATGTTAGAAAGGTCTCCAATAAATACATCACCCTTGGAGACCTATATGAAATCACTTTTATTAGCAGCAACAGTACTTCTTTCAATGAACGCAATGGCCGATCAGTGTCAGGGAATTACTCGCGCAGAAGCAGACCGTGCAGCTCTTTTACTTCAGAAGAATGCAACGATTATTAAGTACTGTGAGCCATGTTTGGATTTTCCTGGAGCTAAGAAAACATCGACAACAACTGTTGTAAACACAGTAAAAATCGAGAACCTTGGAAGTTATTCAACTGTTAACGTAAACGGAAAGAGTATTGATTTAGCTTACGCTTTCTTAAAAGTATCTCCAGACAGAGCAGTAAACCTTGCTAAGATCGTAAACTGCGAGTCTCTTGATGAATCAACAGTATCAAGTGTCATTGATGCAGATTTAAATACTATCAAGAGATAATTTCTGGTATAACACTCGCCATGAAAACTAAAATATTACGCGGACAAGCTCTAAGCTTTAAAGCAGATCCCTTTATCGTTGGCGACCAGGCATCAATTCATTATGAGAGCGATGCTCTTATTGTGATTGTTGATGGTGTTATTAAATCTTTCGGAAGTTATGACAGTTTAAAAGACTCATTAGCGCCCGGAGTGGAAATAGAAGTTCATAAGGACTCTCTTATCATTCCGGGTTTTGTCGATACCCACGTTCATTACCCTCAGACTCAAATTATTGGTGCTTACGGAAAACAGCTGATCGACTGGCTTAACAACTATACTTTTATAGCTGAGCAACAGTTTGCTGATTATTCACATGCCCAAAAAGTGGCAAAAGTGTTCGTTGATGAAAGCTTAAGAGCAGGAACGACGACCTCTGCTGTTTTCTGTACGGTTCATCCACATTCGGTAGATGCTATTTTTGAAGAAGCTCAAAAATTAAATCTTCGTATGGTTGCCGGTAAAGTACTGATGGACAGAAATGCTCCAGCTCCACTAACTGATACAGCACAAAGTTCATATGATGACTCAAAAGCATTGATTAAAAAATGGCATGGCAAAGGACGTCTATCTTATGCTGTGACTCCGCGCTTTGCTCCGACATCCTCTGAAGAGCAGTTAGAGCTTGCGGGTGCACTTTGGAAGGAAAGTCCTGGAACATATATGCATACTCACATCTCTGAGAATATTGGAGAGATTGCATGGGTAAAAGATTTATTTCCTGGAAGAAAAAACTATTTGGATGTTTATGATCACTACGGTCTTGTAGGAGAGAGAGCTCTTCTGGCCCATGGAGTTCACTTAACTGAAGAAGAGTTTGCGAGAATCCATAAGACAGGAGCATGCGTATGCCATTGCTCAACTTCAAATGAGTTTTTAGGAAGTGGATTATTCCCATTTGAGCGAGCAAAAGATAAAAAGCGTCCAGTGCGTGTTGGTCTTGGAACTGATATTGGCGCAGGAACAAGTTTTTCTCATCTTCAAACGATGAATGAGTCTTATAAAATTGCCCAGCTTCAAGGGTATTCGCTTTCGTCTGCATGTGCTTTTTACCTGGCAACAAAAGGTGGAGCAAATTCGCTTTATCTCGATGATAAAATCGGATCTATTGCAGAAGGGATGGAAGCAGACCTCGTTGTGCTTGATTTAAAATCAACTCCACTTATGGATTTCAGAATGAGCTACTGCAAAGATATTCACGAAGTTCTTTTTATCCTAATGACTTTAGGTGATGACCGCGCCACAAAGGCCGTCTATGTGGCCGGCGAAAAAGTTTATGGAAAATAGTCCGCAAAGAGTTGTTGAGTGTGCTGATGCCCTTGTATGGCTGGAGTCACAGTCAAAAGAAACTCTTGCTGGATCATCCCTCGTGGCCTCAATGCCAGATATTTCAGAGTTCGGGAATTTGAGTTTAAAAGAGTGGAAAGAGTGGTTTACCAATACGGCCTCTCTGATCATGTCTCGCACACCAGATGATGGTGTCGTTGTTTTTTATCAATCAGACATTAAGTATGAAGGCGAGTGGATTGATAAGGGCTACTTGGTTCAAAAGGCCGCTGAGACGCATGGGCTTGCTCTCTTGTGGCATAAAATTGTTTGCAGAGTTGCTCCAGGAATTGCGACTTTTGGAAAGCCGGCCTATTCACATATTCTTTGCTTTTCAAAAAACATTCGACTGCATGATATGTCTAAATCCACTCCCGATGTTATCGGTGACCTTGGAGAAAAAACCTGGGTGCGAGGGATGGGGTTAGAAAACTGTTTGATGATAACCAAATTTATTAAGACTCAGACGACATCGACGAGAGTTGTTCATCCTTTTTGTGGTGAAGGCGCTATACTTGCGGCCGCTCAATACAATGGCCTTGATGGATTGGGCATTGAGCGCTCTCCGAAGAGAGCGGACAAGGCACGACAGCTTCAAATCTCAGATGATAAAAAATGGATCACACATACTTAATGCATCTGAGCTTCGTTATTACCATCGGGCGATAAATTCATTAAACCTTTACCTGTTTCTGGATCAAGTGGAGTTGAGTTATGCTCATGACTAATAAGCCATTGCACTCCATGCTTTTTTAAAATCATAGTGCTTCTCAACCAACAATCCATATTTTCACCATGAATAGAGTCCCCTGACATATGAATCAAGCTGTGAACAACAGCGAGGTTTCCGCTCATTTCTATCTTTGGTTCGATGTACGAATAGTTAACAGGAAATTGGAAGAAATTGGTGAAACATTCTTCCCAGTTTTTTTGATAAGCTAATTTGTTATTGATTGAAAGTGGCGGCATCATGTCGAAGGCGCGTATTTCTTCCTCATAAAAGGACATAATGGTATGGATGTTTCCGTTTCTGATGGCCTCAGAAAAATCAGTCAGTGTTTGTGCAACATCATTTTGTTCGTATTGATGTGGGTTTAGCTCGAATGTTTGATAGTTTTGCTGCTCCATTCATTTCCTCCTTGATGGTTCAAGAAAGATTCATGCAAGCTGCAGACCTTAAAAATGCTCACAGCGAAGGGGGGATCACTGTGAGCATGAGAAAATTATTGAACCATTTCAAAATCTATATGCTGAGTGCTACCATCATCTTTCCAAACTCCTTTCATTGCACCTTTTTCAAGATGCCCTTCAAGAACTTTCTTAGACAGTGGGCGAGTCACAATTTGAGAGAATACAGACTGAAGAGGTCGTGCTCCGAAGCGAGGATCGTATCCACGTTTAGCAAGCTCTTCGTAAACTTTTTTATCCAATTGGATAGAAAGCTCTTTTCCTTCAAGTCTCTCATTTAACATCTGCACTTGTTTATCAATTAAGTTCGACATAATTGAGTTATCAAGAGCATTGTAAGTCAGCATTGCATCCAGACGTCCTAAAACTTCTGGTTTAAAATCCTGCTCAAGATCTTTCGAGTTCGTAGTGATCAGGATAATTGTATTCTTAAAATCGATCGTACGGCCTTTATTATCAGTCAAGCGACCATCATCTAAGATCTGAAGTAAAATGTCTGAGAAGTCTCTGTGAGCTTTCTCAACCTCATCAAAAAGAATAACTGCATAAGGCTTTCTTCTGATGGCCTCAGTTAAAACACCGCCTTCTTCGTAACCAACATAACCCGCTGGAGCACCAATCAGTTTTGAGACTGAATGTTTTTCCGAGAACTCTGAAAGGTCAAAACGAATCAGGTTGTCTTGAGAGCCAAATAAGAACTCAGCTAGTGCTTTTGCTGTTTCAGTTTTACCAACACCAGAAGGTCCTCTTAGTAAAAAAGATCCAAGTGGGCGAGTCGGGTCTGATAATCCAGCGTGAGCAGTCACTAGCACTTCTGAAATTTCATGAAGAGCATCGTTTTGTCCGAAGACTTTATTTTTTAAGTACGCTTCAAGCTCTAAAATTTGTTCCTGTTTAGATTTTAAAATTTTCTCTACAGGGATTCCTTTTTGTCTTGAGATAACATTGGCAATATGCTGGGTAGATAAAACCCAGTTACTGTTTGAAGAGGCAAGCTTTGCTTCGATCTCTGGAATTACTGAGTACTTCAGTTTTGAAGCACCTTCGTAGTCTTGAGTTCTTTGAGCTTGTTCAAGTTCAAACTTCGACCTTTCTAACTGATGTTTTAGTTCTGAGACTTGCTTAAGTGCAAGCACCTCATGTTCCCATACAGCTTTTTGTGCCTTAAACTTCTCTTCTAGTAAGGCGATATCTTTTTCAATATCACCTGCCTTAGTTTGAGACTTCGCATAGATCTTCTTAGTTCTGATTTCAGACTCTAATTCTACGAGGCTTGCAGGCATGGCTTCAGCGGATAATTTTAGCGCTGAACTCGCTTCATCGATAAGATCAATTGCTTTGTCTGGTAAGTTTTTATCAGGGATATACTGGCTAGACAAAAAGACAGCATCGTAAATAGCTCTGTCAGATATTTTAATTCCATGATGGATCTCCATTTTTTCTCTGATACCCATCAAAATCTCAATCGCATCTTCTTTCGTTGGTTCATCAACTGGAACTCCACGAAAGCGGCGGTCGAGAGCAGAGTCGTTCAGAATATATTTTTGATATTCTTCTGGTGTTGTAGCACCAATACAGTGAAGCTCTCCACGAGCAAGAGCAGGTTTTAATAAATTGGCCGCATCCATCGCACCATCAGTACGACCTGCACCAACAAGTTGGTGAAGTTCGTCGATAAATAAAATCGCCTGGCCATTTTGGTCTTTAATAAACTTAAGTAAATTCTGAAGGCGTTCTTCGAACTCACCACGGTATTTTGTTCCGGCCATTAAAGCACCAAGCTCTAATGAGTAAACCGTTTTTCCTTCGAGGACATCCGGCACTTTCCCTTTAACAATAGCGTCAGCTAGACCTTCAACGATGGCCGTCTTACCAACTCCCGCAGGACCAACGAGTACCGGATTGTTTTTACCTCTACGGCCTAAAATCTCCATGACGGCACGGATTTCTTTCGAGCGCCCGATAACAGGATCTAGTTTTCCGCTTTCAGCAAGCTCATTCAGGTTGATTAAGAATGAGGGTTTCTCGCTAACACCGTCTGCGTTTTCAGTTTTTAAATCATTGTAATCAATTTTGAACTCAGGAAGCATCTGTTGCAGATATTTTAATAAGTCCGTTTCCGCAATTTCTTGTCTGCCATTTTGAATGGCATTCGAAGAAGCGTACGTCAGCCACTCAGAAAATTTGCTACTGGCACGAAGATGCTCCATCTCCAACTTATTTTTTGTCGTTGGGATATTTTTTAACAAGACCTCAAGATCTTTCGAATATTTTTTTAGCGATCTGCTGGAAAAACTTTGAGGGTTGCTGATTAACCCAAACATTAAATGTTCTGGTGTTAATTCGCTATTTTTTCTCTTTAGTGCTTCGCTTTGCGCGATGGCAATCGAGCCCTCAACGATACTATCAAATTTGTTCATATTCCTCCCTTAATAACGTTTAATGAAACGTCTTTCTTACTACTTAAGATGTGGTCATAAAGAGAGGTGTCAAGGTTAGAAGAGAAATAAAATTATCATCTTTGAAATTAATAAACGCTCTATTGAATTTGCGGAAGGCATGCCAATTGATTTCATTATATGAGCTCGTTAAGGAGAGTCGAAGATTTCGAAAAAAATACAACTAAATTGTTTAAGATTGTATTTGAAAGATTGGATGATTTAGAAATGGAGATTCCGACTCATTCACCATTGAGAAAGAAAATAGGAATTAAAAATAATTTTGAATCATAAACTTGAGGTCGCAATTTGCGACCTCAAATTAGCAAGGTGTTGAAAATACTGATATTTAATTCTTCATTTTAAACTCTACCTTGGCAATGGCCTAAGCTTTCGAGGATAATCCAATCATGAACTTCGAACAAAATGACCTCATAAAACTCACTCGAGTCACTATGCCTTTTGGTAAATACCAAGGCAGACTTTTAATAGACCTTCCTGAAAGTTATGTCCTTTGGTTTTACGATCAGGGTTTTCCAAAAGGTGAGCTTGGAAATTTATTAGGGCTCCTTTACGAAATTAAACTCAACGGACTGGATGATCTCGTTAATCCACTTAGAGAAATCAGAGATTAAATGCGCGATCAAAAACTGCACTACATTTTAAAAGAAACTTTCGGGTACGATCATTTTCGTTTCGAGCAGTTTAAAATCATCAATTCTATTTTAGATGGTAAAGATACGCTGGCCATTATGCCCACGGGTGGTGGTAAGTCTCTTTGTTATCAGATTCCTGCCTTATATCTGGATGGAGTGACTTTAGTTATCTCGCCACTCATCTCCCTTATGCAAGATCAGGTGATGAATTTAAAAGAGTATGGAGTCGATTCGGTTTATCTGAACTCTTCACAAAGTTACAGCGAATCACAAAAAGCAAAATCACAGATACTGAGTGGTAAAGTGAAAATTATCTACGTTTCTCCCGAAGGAATTTTAAGTCCAAATCTTGCGGGCTTCTTTGACAATATTAATGTTTCATTAATTGCGATAGATGAAGCTCACTGTGTGTCTCAATGGGGGCATGAGTTCAGAAAAGATTATACTAGATTGGGCGAGCTCAAAGAAAGATTTCCTGATATTCCAGTGATTGCTTTGACGGCTACTGCCGATGCAAAAACCAGAGTTGATATTGCTAATCAGCTGCACATGCAGACTCCTAATATTTTTGTTTCTTCTTTTGACAGGCCAAATATTAAATACATGATTCTCGAGCGCCATGACGAGATTAAGCAGTTAGATGAATTTATCAAGACTCATCATCCGGATGATACGGGTATTGTTTACTGTTTATCGCGTGATAAAGTTGAGCGAGTGGCCACTGCTTTAAATAAGCTTGGTTATAAAGCAGTTCCTTATCATGCAGGACTTTCTCAAAATGAAAGGACCATGAATCAGGAACTTTTTAACATAGAAGAAAAAATTATTGTTGTCGCAACTATTGCTTTCGGAATGGGAATAGACAGACCTGATGTGCGTTTTGTGGCCCACCTTGATTTGCCAAAAAGTATCGAGAGTTATTATCAGGAAACGGGAAGAGCGGGAAGAGATGGGAAAGCGTCTACTGCATGGATGATTTACGGCCTTCAGGATGTTGTAAAACTCTCTCAAATGCTAGAGACCACAGATGCGGATGAAGCTTATAAAAAAGTGGCACGCTTTAAATTAGACTCAATGCTGGCCTTGTGTGAAGCGGCCGCTTGTCGAAGAAATTATCTTCTAAGATATTTTGGAGAAACAGGGGCAGAGACTTGTGCTTACTGTGATAGTTGTATTGAGCCCCCAACTCTTTGGGATGCAACGGTTGATGCTCAGAAAATTCTCTCAACTATTTATCGAACGAATCAGTCTTTTGGGGCAGGCCACATTATTGATGTTATCCGCGGAAGTAAAAACGCTAAAATAACGGATCGCCGCCATGATACATTATCAGTTTATGGAATAGGAAAAGATCAGCCCAAAGATCATTGGAATAGTGTTTTAAGACAGCTTTTAAATTTAAACTACATCACAATTAAAAACTGGGAATACAGAAGTCTTGCACTAACTAATAAGTCACAGGAGATTTTATCGGGAACTATTAGGCTTCAACTTAGAAAGCAGGATGAGTCCGTGGCCAGCAAAAAGACTGCTGCTAAATCAGATAAGAAAAGAATTTCAGCGAAATCATCAGGTGCTGATCACGGTCAGGATGCGTTATTTGATGCCCTTAAGGAATTAAGAAACCGCCTGGCCAAAGAAAAGAATCTTCCTTCTTATATTGTCTTTAATGATAAGAGCCTTCACGATATGTGTGCTATCAGACCGAGGAATGCTTCGGAGTTTCTTCTTGTCCATGGAGTGGGGCAAAATAAGCTAGATAATTATGGAAGTGTTTTTATAGATACTATAAATAAATATTTGGTGTAGACTAAGCTTTAGCGAACTAAAAACTTTTCAAGGAGACTGGAAATGGCAAAGGGACAAGACAAAGGTAAGGATAAAGGAAAGGATAAAACTAAGCCAAAACTTACGACAAAAGAAAAACAAGATAAGAAAAAAGAAAAAACGAAAAAGACTTACTAGTCATAAAAAGCCCTCTTACGAGGGCTTTTTTGTTTCTACTTTGATTAAGGAAGCTTGTAAGGCATTGCCCCTAGGAAATCTTTCTTACCAACATCAACACCATTGTGTCTTAGTATAGAGTAAGCAGTCGTCACGTGAAAATATAAATTCGGAATCATGTGGTGAATCACGTACTCATTACCAGTAAGAGTTTTACCTTCCCAACGTGGTTGAGTGATCACCGCGTTTCCAGCATTTTTATAATCTTCAGGCTTAAAAGATTCAAGGTAAGCAATAACACTTTGAATACGTGCCTTAACTTCAGAAAGAGTTTTCTCATTGTCTTCTTGAGTTGGAGCAGGTTTTCCAGTTAAACGAGAAGCACCTAATTTTGCAGTATCACAAGCAATTTGAACCTGACGGATAAAATTGAACTGATCTGGAGCAAGTCTTGATTGAAGAAGAACATCTACTTCAAATTTTTTGCTATCAGCAAAACCAGCTGCTTTTTCCAGGAATGAATCCAGGTTTTTAAGAGTTTTGATAAACTGAGTAACTGTTAAATCGTAAATCATACTGCCTCCGGCAATTGTTATTATATGAGAATTTTTCTAACACTAACTTTGAGTCAAAAGCATTGTCAATTTTAGATGGTGGGTTAGAATGAAACACTATGAAAAAAACTTTTGAAGACTTCTCTTTATCTACTATTGTTGCTGGTATCATCGCTGTGCTCGTGGGTTATACCAGCTCTGCTGTCATTGTGTTTCAGGCCGCAAGTGCTTCTGGAGCGACTCCAAGCGAAGCAGGTGCGTGGTTAGGTGTCATTTGCGTTGCGATGGGTGTACTTACAATCGCACTTTCTTACAAATATAAGATGCCCATCATGTTTGCATGGTCTACTCCTGGGGCAGCCCTTCTTATTACAAGTGTCGCAGGATTCTCACTTCCAGAAATAATCGGCGTTTTTATCTTTTCATCAACTTTAATTTTTCTTTCAGGTGTAACGGGATTTTTTGAAAAAATTATGAATCGCATTCCTATTGGTATCGCTTCAGCGATGCTGGCCGGAATCCTTTTACATTTTGCTTTTGAAATTTTTGTTTCAATGAAAACTCAAATGCTTTTATCATTGGTGATGTTCCTGACCTACATGATAGGAAGAAGATTTTTTCCTCGCTATAATATTGTGATCGTTCTTTGCGCAGGTATTATGGTGGCATGGCTTCAAGGACTTTTAAACTTTGGGCCTATTGATTTTGCTATTTTAAATCCAGTATTCGTGAAACCGGAATTTAAGCTAGCAAGTATTTTCAGCATTGGTATTCCTCTCTTTATTGTTACGATGGCCTCACAAAATTTGACTGGTGTTGCAGTGATGAAGGCCTTTGACTATAAACCAAATATTTCAAAACTTATTGCCTGGTCAGGTTTAACCAATTTAATCATTGCTCCGTTTGGCGGCTATACAATTAATTTATCTGCACTGACTGCTGCTATTTGTATGGGGCCTGAGTCTCATGCAGATGAGAAGAAGAGATATACTGCGGCCCTGACGGTCGGAATTATTTATGTTTTTATAGGACTATTTTCCAGCGCAGTTGTAGGCATCTTTATCGCATTTCCTAAAGAGCTGATCATGACGATTGCGGGTCTCGCCTTGCTGAGTACAATAAACAATGGGATTATTTCGGCAGTTCACCATGAAGAAGATCGCGAAGCTTCGATGGTCACTTTTTTTGTGACGGCTTCGGGAGTTTCTATTCTTGGGATTGGTTCAGCGTTCTGGGGGCTGGTCGCAGGTTGTGTGTTTAGTTTGATTTTAAAATTAAAAACTGAGAAAAAAATATGAGTAGCATTAAAGATTTACTAAATCAGGAAGAAGCAGAGATAAAGAGTCTAGAGCAGGTTGTAAGTGATAATCTCACGAGTGACAGCATTTTAAGTAGTAAACTTCATGAAGTTGAAAATGATGATGATGCGACTTTTGGGCAGAGGATTTCTGATAAAGTTGCTGACTTCGGGGGAAGCTGGACTTTTATTTTAGGCTTTGGCGCTTTCATTGTATTCTGGATTATATTGAACTCTCTCTGGATAAAAAATCAGGCAGCTGATCCTTACCCGTTTATTCTTTTAAACTTAATGTTGTCTTGTCTTGCCGCTCTTCAAGCACCGATTATTATGATGAGCCAGAATCGCCAGGAAGAAAAAGACAGAAGAAGGGCCCGCTCAGATTATATGATCAATCTCAAAGCTGAACTTGAAATCAGAAAATTGCATGAGAAAATCGATATGTTTCAAAAAACTCATGATGAGCTGGTAAGAAAGCTGATCGAAGAAAAAAAGATTTAGCTTAAGGCCCTGGCCGCAATTTCATAAGAGCGAAGCCTGTCTTTGTGATCATAGAGGTCACAAGCAATCATGAGTTCATCAGCACCTGTTGCCTCTGCAAGGTGATGCAATTGAGTTTTAACAGTTTCTGGATTGCCTCTCACTGATGTCGCAAGTTTTGCTCTTACATATTCTTCTTCTGGTGGACTCCAGATTCCATCCATACTTTTTACCGGCGGTTGCATCTTGAGGGATTTACCTTTTATTAAAGCTAGAAATCTTTGATAAACTGTCGTCGATAAAAAATCAGCTTCTTCAGTTGTTGGCGCTGCAACGACTTGGACTCCGATCATGATATATGGCCTTTTTAAGTGTATTGAAGGCGAAAAAGAATTTCTGTAAACGTGAACGGCTTCCATCATAAGTTCAGGAGCGAAGTGGCCGGCGAATGCATAGGGAAGACCGAGTCTGCCTGCAAGCTCAGCGCTGTATAAACTTGAGCCCAGTAACCAGACGGGAATTTTCATTCCTCTTCCAGGTGTAGCGATAACACGAGAGCCTTCTTGATTGTCTGAAAAATACTGAAACAATTCTTGAACTTGTTCTGCAAAATTATTTCCACCGACATCGCGTCTGATCGCTCTCATCGTGGCCTGGTCACTTCCAGGAGCTCTGCCTAGTCCTAAGTCAATTCTTCCCGGATAAAGAGATTCAAGAGTTCCAAATTGTTCTGCAATGATAAGTGCTGAGTGATTTGGCAGCATAATTCCGCCAGAGCCAACTCTGATAGTATTGGTTTTTCCGGCGACGTGCCCGATAAGAACAGAAGTTGCAGAGCTTGCGATACCGTCCATGTTGTGATGTTCGGCAAACCACATTCTATTATAGCCCCAAGTTTCTGCGTGCTGAGCGAGATCAACTGAGTTATTAAATGCATCTCTGGGAGATCCATTGTCTGCAATAGGAGCGAGGTCGAGTACTGAAAATTTTATTGATTTTGTTGTCATAGTTTTTCCATCATAAACTATTTTGAAAACATTAACTATATGCCCATGGTCTGTAAGTTAGTTACATCCAGTATAGCTGATATTATCTTATGAATCCTTTGCTTCATTGGAGAATAGACCCATAAGTGTCGTGTAGATCATGTTATCAATAATAGATTTTGGCATAAGAGATCCGATGGATTTTCCATCCATATCGTTGATCTGAATCTTTTGATCGACAATTCCGTCTACCATTATATTAAAGGTCATTCCAGAGCTAAATCCCGTGTTTAAGGTTCTCACCAGTGAACGGATATCTTGAGCTAGTTTTTTAGCACCTGGCTTTTCTTCAAGATTTTTTTCGGCTTCTTCCAAGACTCTGCTCATGACGACTAAACTCACTCCTAATGCAATTAGTGGAAGAGTGGAGCGAGAAAGCATTTTTTGTTTCGCCCCTTTTTGAAACGCCAGAGCAAAGACTCCACTATAAAGCGAGAGTTTTAAAATATAACTCCCACGATCTTCATTCGTTTTTAATTGCGAATAATCGTTGGCAATTTTTTTAGTAAAAGTTGTGACTCTGTTTTTTGCATCTGGAATATTGACTGTGGCCGATTGAACAGAGCTCTTAACCATGTTTTTAAAAAAAGACTTGGGCCCTTCATCTTTGATGTTTTTTCTAAGTTCTTTAAAGGAAATAATTTTTTTCTTAGAAGAGTGATAGATAGGTTTTATATCTTTGGTAAAAAGATTTCCTCCGACAGATTTCCAGTCTTCAAATTTTAGTCCGGCAATGGCAGCCCCCAGTGAGATAAGATTGTCCGCAGGGATTTTTTCATTTAAAAGCCTTTGCAGGAGAGAGAGAAATTCTTGTTGGGATATTTTGGTATTTGCCATATTTAGTAGTGTTTCACTTTCACGCATCAATTTCAATGGGGAATATCGCCCTATAATGATGCACTAATTTTAGGTATAGGACTTGCAGATTTAATACTTAACTAAAGCGCTATTGATGAGCGCAACAAATTAAAGAGGATTTAAGTTATGATTAAGAAAGTGATTATTCCCGTTGTTGTTGTTTTATCCATTGGGTCTGTTTTTGCTGCAAAGATGGCAAAACCGAACAAAGAGATGGATGTAGTATTAAAAACGCTTCAGGAAAAAGGCGGGAAGCCTATTGAAACTTTAAGTGCCCCAGAGGCCAGAAAACAGCCAACTCCAACGGACGCAGTTAAGACTGTGGAAAAAACAAAAAACGACGCTCCAGCACCAGTTGTAGCAGTTAAAGAAATTCAACTCGACGGTGCAGCGGGACCGATTCCTGCGCGCATCTATATTCCAGCAGGGGCGAATAAACCTATGCCAGTAGTTGTTTACTATCATGGAGGTGGGTTTGTTATTGCTGATAACAATGTTTACGATGCAACTCCAAGATCCCTTGCAGATCAGACTAAATCAATCTTTGTTGCTGTTGAATATAGAAAAGGGCCAGAACATAAATTTCCGGCAGCTCATGATGATGCGTTTGCTGCTTATAAATGGGTATTAAAAAATGCCGGATCATTTGATGGTGACCCAAAGAGAGTCGCTGTTGCTGGCGAGAGCGCTGGTGGAAATCTCGCTCTAAACGTTGCGATCATGGCACGTGATGAAAAAATTCAAAAACCAACTCACGAACTTTTAGTTTACCCACTCGCGGGAAGTTACATGGGGACATCTTCATATAAAGAAAATGCAAATGCAAAACCTCTTAACAGAGAGATGATGGGGTGGTTTATGAATAACTATCTCACTCATCCTGAGCAAAAAAATGACAAGAGAATTAATCTTTTGACTGCTAATTTTCAAGGACTAGGAGATGCGACTATTATCACGGCTCAAATTGACCCATTGAGAAGTGAAGGCAGAGAGCTGGCCGATAAAATGAAATCACAAGGCGTAGATGTTACTTACAAAAACTACAACGGAGTGACTCACGAGTTCTTCGGAATGGGATCAGTTTTAAAAGAGGCCAGAGATGCACAAGCGCTGGCCTCAAAAGAGCTGACAAAATCGTTTAGGCAATAAATATGACTCATTATGAGTGATAAGGAGGCTTCATGGATATCAATACCCAATATGTTCTAACTCAGGGGAGTTTTAGAAATGAAGCCATCCTTTTCCTTCATGCATTTCCCATGACATCTGATATGTGGAAAGAGCAGATGAATGTCTTTTCAAAAACTCATTACACACTTGCTCCAGATATCCCCGGATTTGGGAAAGGAGTATTGCCACCGTATGCTATTACCTTTGAGCATTATGTTGACTCTATTTTAAATTTCTTAAAGGAGTCTGGCATCAAGAGATCTATCTGGTGTGGACTATCAATGGGAGGATATCTTGCTTTAAAGCTTTATGAGCGTGCGCCTGAGTTGTGCTGTGGCCTTATATTGGCCAATACTAAAGCAGGGGCAGATGATAACGAGGCCAAAGAAAAAAGATGGGCAACAATTAAAAATCTTCATTCACACAGAAGCGATTTTACTCAGAAGCAGTGGAAGGCGATGATGTCTCAAGAGTCGTTGGGAAATAAAAAACTGAAATTATGCTTTGAAGAAATCGTCGGAAAGAGCACAGAAGAAGGATTGAGTGCAGGTCTGGTTAGTTTAGCAACTCGTAACGATAGCACTCATATCTTACGAAGTATTGATGTTCCTACAATGATTATTGCAGGAGATGAAGATAAAGTTATTCCCTTGTCGGAATTAAAATTTCTTCAAGACAATATTTCAGGAAGCAGGTTGAGAATTATCTCAGGGGCAGGGCATTTGAGTAGTATGGAAAAACCAGAAGAGTTTAATAAACTGATTGCAGAGTTCGTTACAGATCTTCATGCAACCAGCTTAAATATTAGTTTAGTGAACTGAAATTGTTTCTTTAATGCTTAGGCTTTGACGAATAATAGTAGCATCTGATTCGAAAATATTTCCTGTCTTTTCTATAAAAGCTTCTTCTTCAGGAGTTGAGACTCTTCCCAGAATTTTATTTCGATGCGGATATCTTCCGAAGTGCTCGATAATGTCTTTATGTTTTAATTCATAATCGAAGGCATTTTCTAAACCAGGTTCAGAAAAAAGCAACATGGCAGAATTATGAATAAAATTAGATTCACTATGCATGAATGGCATATAGAGAAATTGCTTTTGCTCTGGTTTTAGATGGAAATGATGATTCCCTCTAATGGCCTCTTGTGAAAGTGCTAGTGCCATTGGATCGTAAATGAAGGCCTTGGGATCATCACGATAAATATTTCTTGAAAACTGATCGATGACTAAAATCTCTGCCAGTCTTCCAAGAGAGTCTGATCTCCACGAAGAACATTCTCCGGCCACCACTGAAGAGTGGAGCGCAATAAAGCGCTCTGTCATCTTCAGGTCCAGATTTTCATCTTTTTTAAACCATTCTGTAGGATTCAATTCTTCAAACCAAAAGTCGAGAACTTGTTGATAGCTGATCATGGTTATTTACCTCTATTTGTTGGCTGATGAAGAGAATCAAAATTTCTTTCAGCAACATTTGCTTCCTTACTCTTCATTCGAGAGGCTTCTTTTACATCGTTGATGGTGTCTACTGGACCGTGAGGAATTTTTTTAGGAACAGCAGTATTGATTTTTGTGGCCTTTAAATCTGCCGGCTTTACGGGAGTTGTCTTTTTAGTCATTATGATCTCCTTGAATTAAAAAGCCACCCGAAGGTGGCTTCTTATTGTTTATTTCGGAAATAGATTTTTCAGGTCTACACAACGGTTCATACAATCATTTTTTCCATTGTCTTTCGTTCCTTACTAAAGTTAGTGCAGTATGAGTGCCAACATTAAGCAGAGAAAAGTAGCTGTTTTTTGGAAGGAAAATATTTTTGCGGGGAAAAAATCCGCAATGAGATGCCCCATATTTTAAAAGAATATTTTTGACAAGAACAAAGACCTTGAGACAATAATAGAATATGGAACATGTCGAGTATCATCCGTACAAACCTTTTATTCCCAAAGATACAAAAAAATTAATTGTAGGAAATTTTCCTATTGGAAAATTTTCTAATCCAGATCGCTTTCATGAACAAAAAGATGGTGAGCTGGATTTTTATTATGGTGGGGCCACTAACAAGTTTTGGAGATTAATGTCCGTTGTGTTTTCTGAGGATTTAACCAGTGTTGATAAAATTAAAATGTTTCTTACAAAGCAGAAAATGGGACTTGCTGATATATTATTGTCGTGCAGGAGATTGAGAGGAAGTGCTCTTGATACTGCCTTATATGACAAAACCTATAACACTGATTTGGCCAAACTTATCGAGAAACATCAGATTGAAGAGCTCTATTTTACTTCACGACATGTTTATAGTCAGTTCAGAAAATATATTGGCAAATTCCCTGAAATTAAACATACGATACTCATATCTCCTTCTCCTACTGCGGTGAGAGGATTAGTCAAAAACAGAGAATATATGGAACTCCTTAAAAAGAATCCGGATCTCTTGATAGAAGAGTTCCGACTCATGAAATATAAGCAGGTTTTTCATAGATAGTAGTGGAAAAATGAGAGTGAATTGCGTATAAGTGAGGCTAGTTTTTGACTCAATGATGCGCAGGCTAATGAAACTAATAAATTTCTTTTTTTTCACCGTTATTGTCACGATTCTCGCTTCATGTGCGAGTGCTCCTCAAAGCGACAGACTTTGCCCTAAAATTATTGTTCATACAAACGAGTCAATGGATGAGTTTGAACTCAATGAAACTGAAGAGCGCTTAATTTGTGGTGACCCGGAAAATCCGGCCTACAAAGTTATTCCATCTTATCAAGCAAGTTATATGCTGACTGGACTTCTTCAGTCCCGCGGTTATTCACAACCTCGCTTCGAGTATGTCGGCGATGAGCTACATGTTTATCCTGAGAAAAAATCTTATGTAAAAAAAATCGTGGTCATTTCAGATAATCCTACGGATTCTGAAATGGTTGAAAAAGAGATGATGAGAAAATTTAAGAAAGAGATTATCACTCCTAAAGTTCTCGATGAGATCGAGCATGCCAGTATCACACTGCTTAGAAATAACACTTATCCATGTTCAAAGCTGGAGTCTTCGGTTGATGCCAGTCTTGAGACTGTGACTATTAAACTTTCAGGATTAGTTCCTTTTCAGTTTGGTATAATTCCCAAAGAAGAAATTCTTGGAGTTGATGAGCGAGCTTTGGCGAGATTTTATCCATTTATTGCTGAAGATTATTTTTCTGAAAAAAAGTTAACGTTGGCCGAAAAAAGGTTCCTTAGGGCAGGTGTTGTACAAGGAACTTATTTTCAGGAAAACTGTGACCTGAAGGCCAATAAGTTTTCTCTTTCACAGCAGTTTATTCCTGGTACCAGTAAAACAATTAGATTTGGTATTGGTGCAAGTACAGAAGTCGGCCCGATGATTAGGGCCAAGTGGTCTAACCAGCGCTACGGTGACATGGCGTCTCTTCTAGAGGCGAATGTGCAATTGTCATTTAAAAATCAGAAGTTCAATATTCTGTCTGATAGATACATCTGGAAAGATGCTCCACGAAGATCTCTCTTAACGTCATTTGATGTCGAAAGAAATGAGCAAGGCAATTTTGAGGAGATCACCGCTGAGCTCAGCCCTCATATTCAGTGGACAAGAGATGGTAGTTCTAGATTGTGGACATGGAGTACTGGACCTTCTTTGATTGCTGGTTCATATAGAACTGCATCCAATGATTCAGATACAAAAAGAATAAAAACTGGTGCGATTGAAGGGATGCTTCAGACAAAGAGTCATGACTACGAGGTTTTTGATCTTCACCCGGAAGACGGCGACTTTATGCAGTTTAATTTTGATTTTAGACATCCATCATTTGGTTTTGATAATCCCTTATTAAAACTTGATCTCTCTTATTTAAAACTTTTAAGATTGGGAAATTTAGGAAAAGGATCGGCAATTGGTGGTTTGCGAATTACAACTTCAACGACTATCGTTCCCGATGATGTCACTCTTTCAGATCTTCCGCCTTCAGTTAAATTCTACGGCGGGGGTAGTGATGACGTAAGAGGATTTCGCTTAAGTACACTCCCGGACAATAACGGATTAGGTGCACTGACAAAGTTGAGTTTCAAGTTAGAGTTCAGAAAAACATATGTCTTTATTCCAACCATTGAGAGTTTTACTTTTATTGATACGACCTATTTCGGTTTCAGACCGTGGGAAGTTGAAGATAGGATCTGGTACTCACCGGGAACAGGATTGAGATGGCTTTCACCGATTGGTATCGTACAGGTTTATGGAGCAAGAGCTCTTTCAAATAGAAATATCAAAGATAATGGAAACTATTTTTATGTCGGTCTTGGAGGGGTTTTCTAGTGAAAATTTCACCTCTATTAATTATTAAAAGACTGATTTTGATTATCCTTGGTTTTTTAACTTTAGTGGTAATCACTTTAGCTGCTATCGCTATTACATTTTTCTACAACCCAACCATCTTCATCAATCCAAAAAATCTAAACTATGCCTTAGAGAAAACGAAAGTTTTAAAAAGCTGGTCATGGAAAGATGCTCAAATCAATCACGAATGGGTTCTTTGGAATAAAAGAAAGTTTTCCGGAGGCTTCACTGATTTGTGCCTCGTCTATGACAATCCTGATATGAATGTTGATACCTGTATGGAAAACATTTCATGGAATGTGGAGCTCAACTGGACGGTACAGGACGGCTTTAATTATAATATTTACGAACCTCTTAAAGTTGATTCATCAAAGCTTGATGTCTTAACAAAAGATAACAAAGAAGAAACACCACCACCAGATATCATGGGTTATTGGGACATGGTTTGGAGCAAGTTGGTTCCTGATCTTGATGTGAACTTCAAGAAAATTAATATTGTTAAAGAAAAAGAAAGGCCAATCAGCTTTGATTTAAAGCTAACTAAAAATCCTAAAGAATTAAGAGCGTATGCATTAGGCTTTAACCTTTATGCTACTAAAGAGAAAATTAGTGTTTTTGCACCTAAAAAAATTCTTTTACCTTTTGATCTAAAAACCCAAAACCCACTGTATTTTAGTGAAATTAAATTAGAAGCGACTATTAACAAAACATCAATTCCAGTTGTGGCGAGTGCAAAAATTGAATCTGCTGTCTTGAAATTCAAAACAACAATTGCTAAGTCATCCTTGAAAGAAGATCTCTCGAAACCTAAATTTCTTGCTGATGTGATCAGAGAAAGCTCAGGAAGTCTGGAGATAGCGAAAGTAAGATCGACAATTACCTCTCTCGTTCGTCCTCCCTATAACATTCTTCCAGCACCAATCAATGTTATGGAAGGAAGTTTAAAGTTAAGCATTGTTGCAGAAAACTTTGTTGCAAAAGATTCTGTATTGCTAAAATTAAAAACTGAACTGGATATGAGTAGTGAGAAGCAGGATTTAAAACTTACTTTAAATTCGCAAGCACCTCTTATGTTGCACGATAAGACAATCGGCCCAGTGGTCGTTGGACTTGATTTGCAAAAGGTGAGACTTATTCTACCAACACTGGCAAAAAACAGACTTCCTCCTCAATTTATTCCTGACTCCAGATTTAAAAACTCGGTTGTTGTCGTAAAAGAAAACAAAAACGAACAAAACTTACCAGCTCAAGTTAAAAAATCTCCGGTAAATAAAGATGTTGAAGTGGACTTAAAAGTCCAGGCCTTAGGGGAAAATGCCCTGCATATCAATACAAACCTTTTGGATGAAACATTAAGACTTAATTTTGATTTAGAAATCAGTGAAGCGGAAATTAAAAAAGGATGGATTCAAACTCTACCGCTCACGACAACTATTTTTAAAAGAAAAATTGTTATCCCAAGCTTAAGAATAATTTTTAATGCTCCTCTAGAGCCTGAAATAGAGGCGAAAATAGAGTTTCATTTGCCTGAGTATAAGATTGTTCTTCAACTTGAAGGACCTACTTCAAACCCAAGACAGGCCTTCTCAAGTGTTCCACCACTGCCTATTGACGATATTTATGCAGTGTTGTTATTTGGAAGACCGCTTTCAGGTCTTGATCCGGATGATAAAAGTGCAGCTCAAAAAACAAATCAAATTGTTTCACAGGGAATTTTATCTCTTGCTGTTTTATATTACTTTGCAGGCAGTCCGATTGAGTCGATTGGATTTAACCCTGAATCAAATGAAGTTTCTGCCCAAATTGGTTTAGGTGCTAAAAATTCACTACGTGTTGGTGGATCGGGAAGTGGATTAAATTCAGCTGGAGTAAGACGCGCTCTTGGGAAAGGCTGGTACATAGATAGTTCTGTTCAAAAAACGACAAAACAAAATGGATCCAGCGGAGGAGATTACGGTGTTCTCCTAGAGCGCATCATCTCTTATTAGTACTAATGAAGCGGTTGTTTATCCTTCACAAGAATAGAGTATAATAGTCGATCAAATTCCTTTGTGTCGTTGGTGTCCCAATCTGCCTCAATCATTGGAGGAAGTTTTACTTCTACCACTTCTTCGAAAGCATTCTTTAGTAGAGCGTGCTCCTTTAGTACTGCCATCATTTTATCTGCATTTACCCAAACGACATCTTCAACTTTATTTAAGTTACCTAAATTGCCATTGATATTTTCAAGATAGTGATTAATTGCTTGTTGTTTTGTTGTGTACATTGAATACCTCCCAAAATTGGTCTTCCATTATGATGAAGATCTTACTATTCATTAAGCAAGCCCCATGCCACTGAGCGTTGGCAAAGTCATAGTTGATTACTAAGGATAATTAAATGTACAATTTTTTAACTCAACTAAGGAACATCTCCATGATTTGGATTCAATTGATTATTGTTCTCGCTCTTATTCAGCTTGCTACGTTTGTCGTTATAGTTGGAAAGGCCCGCGATCGCTTTGGTGTAAAGGCCCCGGCGATTTATGGCAACCCTGATTTTGAAAGATACTATCGCGTGCAGATGAATACGATAGAGTTACTTATTCTTTTTATACCAAGTATATTTCTTGCTTCAATTTATTGGTCTCCGTATTTGATGGCGGTATTAGGTTTAGTCTATTTGATTGGAAGGATTCTTTATTTCTTTGCCTACACTCAAAATAAAAATAGAGTGGTTGCATTTCTTATGAGTTTTCTTCCAATCGTCGTCTTTCTTATCGCAGGACTATTTGGAACAATAAGAGCGCTTATTAATATTTAAGCGCATCGCAAACACGCTAAATTCTATGGTCCTCGATGTATCACATTTGTGGATTCAAAATTGCATTGTTATGGCGTATATAAACTTGCGCATTAAAATTTAGAGTGCGCAAAGACATCACAGGAGAAAAATATGAATCAGACAATTTTAGCAGCAGCAGCGGCCATTGGTATTAGTGCAACTTCTGGCCAGGCAATGACTATTGCAGACATCGGAAAACTAAAACCACCATTTGAGCTCGCAGCTCTTCCATATCCAGCAGGAGCTCTTGCCCCAACTATTGATCAAAAGACGATGGAAATTCACCACGGCAAACATCATCAGGCCTACGTTGATAATTTAAATAAACTAGTCGCTTCAAATAAAGACAAAAAAGATCTTCAAGGAATTTTAAGCAGACTTAGTGGTGTTGAAGCAGGTATCAGAAACAATGCTGGTGGACATTGGAACCATACATTTTTCTGGTCAGTGCTAACAGCGGATAAAGAAAAACAAAAAATGCCTGAACGTCTAAAAAAAGAAATCGATGCGCAGTTTGGTTCAGTTGATAAATTTAAAGAAGCTTTTGAAAAAGCAGGAGCTGCTCAATTTGGATCTGGATGGACGTGGCTTTATAGAGATGCAAGTGGCAAGCTTGCCATTGGCACAACTCCAAATCAAGATAACCCATTAATGGACGTATCAAATATTAAGGGGCGTCCGGTGTTTACTGTCGATGTTTGGGAGCATGCTTATTATTTAAGTTACCAAAACAAGCGCGCTGAATACCTAAAATCTGTATGGAATGTTGTTAACTGGGCACAAGTTGATCAGTATGACAGAGAAGTAACAGCTCACTAATCGTTTTACAAAAAGCCTCCCGGATAGTACAAATTTTCTATGGAAAAAAAGTATTATCTGGGGCTTGATGTTGGCGGCACTAAAGTCGAAGGTGCTATCGCAATCTTAAACAGTGTAGATCATTCGATCTCAGTGTTATCTAAAAAAAGAATCGCATGTGTGCAGGAAACTGAATCCTTTACCATCAATCTAGTCGATCTCATTCACGATTTATTAACGACTGCTCAAATTAAAATGGAAGATTTAAAGGCCATCGGTCTTGGGCTTCCTGGTACACTTGATCCAAAAACTTGTATCATGTTAAACGGCAATACTAGATTTCTGGTGGGTTTTGACTTGATTGCAACATTAAGAGAAAAACTTAAAACGAATACTCCTATTGTCGCTCAAAACGATGCTAACCTTTTTACTCTGGCCGAAGCTTGGGGTGGAGCAGGTTTGCATTACTCAAAATATAAAAATGTTCCTTTCGAGGATCAAGTTGTTGTCGGAATCACTCTTGGAACAGGTGTTGGTGGTGGATTCGTTACTAAAGGAAAAATTCTAAGTGGCGCCAATGGATCAGCTCTTGAAGTTGGTCACATCGTTCTTCATGCCGGAGGTAACAAATGTTACTGTGGGCAACAAGGATGTGCTGAAACATATCTTTCAGGTACGGCGATTAATAAGACCATGGACTCCACTGTGCTCTTAGAGCTAGCTGCTCAAGGAAATTCTGATGTGCTTCAGTTCATGATTGATTACAGGCTAGACCTGGTTCAATTTTTAAGTATCATCAATAATCTTTTTAATCCTCACTATTTTGTTTTTGGCGGGGGACTCTCGGGTCAGGGAATTTTATTTGAAGATTTAAAAACAGATTTAGAAGAAAATATTTTTCTTTCAAAAGAATACTGTCCTGAAATTTACATAAATCACCTGGGCGACAGCTCCGGTTTATTTGGAGCTATGATTTATGCCAGTGAAAAACTTCATTCTTAGTTCTGTCTTAGCATTATTGTGTACAATCAATTTAGCTTCTGCAGAAGTGCTCATCTGGACTTCCAATGAAGGAGCTGCCAAAGCAATCAATGAAATTAAAGGCGATTTCGAAAAAACCTATAAAGAAAAAGTCGTCGTAGAGGTTTTAAATAAAGACCTGACTTCACTTTTTAAAACAGCGGCGTTAACTGGAAAAGGACCTGATATTTTATTATGGGCCAATGATGTAAGTGGAGAGCTTGCTCAATCAGGCCTCATTGAGCCATTGGATGAACTTCCATTTTTAACGGAGAATTTTCTTCCAGTTTCTCTCAAGGCCTTTAAGTATAAGGGCCGTCTTTATGGATACCCGTATGCAGTAGAGTCATTGGCCTTGTTTTATAATAAAGATTTGGTGAAAAAAGCTCCGGAGAGTTTTGAAGAGCTTGAAAGTTTGGCCTTGAAAATAAATAATCCAGCCAAAAAAATGTACGGCTTTCTTTACGACTTCAAGACATTCTTCTTTTCGTTACCGATATTGAACGCGAGTGGAGGATATATTTTTGGTGAAGATAAAAATGGTCTCAACCCAAAAGATATCGGCATCAATCACCAGGGCTTTGTTGATGGCCTGAGCTTTCTTCAGAGTTTAAATGCCAAAGGACTTATTCCTACTTCAACAGATAGAGGAATTGCTTTTGAAAATTTCAAATCTAATAAACTTGCCTTCATGATTGATGGGCCATGGGCCATTAAAGATTTAAATGAAAGTAAGGTGAATTATGCAATGGCCGTTCTTCCAACTTTTAAAAATAAAACGTCAAAACCATTTGTTGGTGTTCATGGATTTATGATCAGGCGATCAAGTAAAAATAAACTTCGTGCTATTGAGTTTACAGAAAAATACCTGCTTTCAAAATCAGGGGGAGCGACTTTTTATAAATTCGACAACCGCGCACCGGCCAGAATTGATGTTTTGGATGAGCTTTCTGCTATTCATCCCCAGGTTACTATTTTAAGAAAAAGTGCTGAAAATGGTGTTGCTATGCCCAATATTCCTCAAATGGGCTCGGTTTGGACGGCAATGGGCAAGGCCTTAAGCCTGGCACTTGAGCAAAAAATGGATGCAAAAAAGGCCTTAAATCTAGTGGTTAACCAAATCAAATAGGTCATTCATTATACGATATTAAGGTATCTCTATAAATGATTTTCAAAGGGTGTCCCTAATCGTATAAGAAGGTACTTTTATTACCTTTTTTGAGAATGGGCCTATGAAATTTCACTGTAAATTTTTATGCTTTTTGATGTGTCTGGTTTTTAGTGTAAGTGCGATGGGGCGTACACCATTTAAAGATGATTGGACTCAAACATTTTATACGGATGATAGCTCAAATTATTTGACCCTTTACCCCGATGGTTTCAAGCAGGTGATGAGAGTCAATGCAGAATCATGCCAGCAGATTTCAAAAATAAGCATCGTTTTAAAAGATCAAACAAAAAACAAATTTAACACTCAGGCCTCGTTCAAGACACTCGCAGGTACGGCCATCCCCAAAATTTACGGCCTTGATCCTCAGGATTACTGCTGGTACGAAGTTGAAATTAGAAATCTCATCACTATCAATGGCCTTAAGTACGTTTTACAAATTCAAGATATCAATTCAGGATCACCATATTTTTTTAAAGGTATTACTAACTCACTTATTCCTCTCTATAGACTGACTCAAAATAATGCCATTGATGCCTGGATAGATTTAGGTTCATTTGGTGCAACTCCAGTTATCGGTGGTGGGATTTATTTTAAGATCTGGGAGCCTTTATCAGATGAGGTTCATTTATTTTTAAATAATGATAAACCAATTAAGCTTCACTCTGATTTTCCACTAAATGATGAAAGAAGATTTCATTATGCCTATTTAAAAACGGCAGCACTTAAAGATAAGTACCATTATCAATTTGTTAAAAATGGTGTTTATGAAAAACTAGAAGTGGCAAACTTCGAAACTTTTAGTGAGATAAAAATTGATCCAATGGCCCGCGAGCTTGTTTATGATGACAAAGGTGGACGCTACAATGGATACATCAATCCTCGTGGTGTGATTGCAAAAGACAATGACTACAATTGGAAAAACGACAATGGTCTTGCTGGCATGTCGGTCGAAGATTACAACAATTGGATCATCTATCAGCTATGGCCTTTAACATTTAATCCAAAAGAGATTAACGGCGCTTATGTGCAGGGAAAATTTCTCGATATTATTCCAAAAATTCCTTATCTAAGTGACCTGGGAGTGAACGCTGTCGAGCTTCTTCCGGTTCATGAAAACAGATTCAATGCTTCATGGGGATATGCTCTTGATTCACTGATTATTCTGGAGAATACTCTGGGAACAAAAGCTGACATGAAGAAGTTAGTAGACTCGCTTCATGGTGCTCGTATGAGAGTGATCTTTGATGTTGTCATCAATCATGTGAATAACAATCTTTTAAGAGAGCCCATTAACGAAACAACCAATACATCAAAGTTTTACGGTGGCGATACTGCTTGGGGGCCTAAGCCTCGTTTTGAAAGTGTGTGGGTGAGAAAGTGGATTACTGATTCTCTATTACACTTAATCACAGAGTATCACCTCGATGGTTTCCGTTTTGATATGACAGATTCTATTTTTAACGGCACGAAAGGTGGGTATCGTTTTCTTCAAGAACTTACTTATTTAATTAAGGCCAATTCTCCTCACTTTTATAATTCAGCAGAGCAGCTTCCTAATGATGTATGGGTAACGTATCCGATTGCGGAAAATGGATTAGGGTTTGATTCTCAGTGGAACGATAGGTTCAAAAATTTTTTTGAATTAGAGTTTAATCACTATAGAGAAGACAACCGCACGGTTGATCTTACTCATTTAGCAAATTCAATGAATGGATATTCTGATCACCCAATGTCGCCGGGAGTTTGGTACCATTTCGGCCATCCACAAAGAACAGTGAACTATCTTGGAAGCCATGACTTTATTGGAAATAAAGATCCGATGATCAGAATCGTTTCTGGTTATAGAAGTGAAGAGCGTGAAGACTCTAATGTTTTTTTTCGTGTTAATCCGATGGAAGAGTCAGGAGACTTGCGCATTCCATTCAGAACCATTCACAACCAATTCACTCATGCAGCGACAAGGCTTTCATACGGAATCCTTTTTACAAAACCAGGTGGAGTTCTTTTCTACCAAGGTGAAGAGTTTGCTCAGGACCTGAACATCCAAAATGAATGGGATTATGTTGATGCTCAAAGGGGAAATCGTTTTCCAAGTAAGAACGTCAATATCAACAAGTATGTTCGCTCTCACAGAGTCCCTTGGTATTATCATGACCTGGCAGAAGGGAAAGCTAGTCCTTTTCTAAACTTCGCAACTGAAGCGGACGCAGCACTCTTTAGAGGTCACAAGACTTTTTTCAAGGAAATGATTCAGTTTAAAAAAGAAAATCCTGAAATCAATAACCAGGACGCTCAGAATGTTAAAGTTGATAATTACAACAAGACATTTTCGTATGAGTTAAAAACATCGACTGCTCATTATTTTGTTGTGGGTAACTTCAATATTGATAATGGTGGAGCATGGGTAGATTTTCCGGGATCAAATAAAACGTGGTGGACAGAGATCATAAACTCTTCTGATAAACGTTTTGGTGGCGATGATGAAACTTACCAGAATATCATCACCAATCTTGGTGGCAGAAAAAATCTCTTGAGACTTAAAGGCCCGGCATTTTATATCTTTAAAGCAGGGAATACTCCTAAAGTTGCGAAGCCCCTCTATTTCAGGACTAATGCCAACAACTGGCAAGCTGTAAGCTCGAATGAGCTCTCGATGAATCCTGCAAACATTGACGAGATGAGAGCGGTCGTAACTTTTACAAAAGCAGGCCCGGTTGAGTTTAAACTTGGAACAAAAAACTGGGAAATTGATTTAGGAAAGAGTTATGATTCAAAAGTCTTGAAAGCTAATAATCAAGATTTTCTTACGTATATTCCTAACTCGTCTAACTTGAAAGCGACAGTGAGTGCCGGAAAGTATTTATTTAAATTTAACATTAGAAGTTACGCTTATAGTTTAGAAAAAATTTAACCAATCTTTATAAAAGTGAGACCACGATTATGAGTACTGAAAAACAATTAAATGACATGGCCTACAACTACTGGTGGAGCTGGAACCAGAATGTCTGGAACTTATTTTCATCTATCAACAAAGATGTATGGGATGAAACAAGAAACCCGGTAGCGGTTTTAAAAAATACAAAAGACTTAGGTGAGAAGCTTTTAAATGCTGACCTTCAAAAAAGAGTCGAGGACCTTCACAGTGAACTTCAGACTTATTTAAATAGACGCGAAAAGGGCACGACTTGGTTTGCAAAAACTTACCCGCAAACAAAAGGCCCAATCGCTTACTTCAGTGCTGAATACGGGATTCACGAAGCACTTCCTATTTATTCAGGTGGTCTTGGTGTTCTTTCAGGAGATCATGTTAAGTCTGCTTCTGATCTTGGTATTCCTTTAGTTTTCGTGGGACTCTTCTATTCAAACGGATACTTTACTCAAAGAATTAATGAAGAAGGGCGTCAATTAGATCTATACGGAAAATTTGATCCGGAAAATTTATCTTTGACGAAGGTTGTTGACGCTAAAGGCGCTCAGATCGTATTCCCACTTGAGCTTGCCGACAGAACGATTAAAGTTCAGGCCTTTAAAGCAATGGTTGGAACAAGTGAATTGTATCTTCTTTGTTCAAACCATCCAGATAACTCAGAATCGGATAGACTCCTTACTGCAAAATTATACGGTGGTGACAGAGAGATGAGAATCTCTCAAGAAATTATTCTTGGTATCGGTGGTGTAAAATTATTAAAAGCATTAAACATCGAGCCGACGGCATTCCACATGAATGAAGGTCACAGTGGATTTTTTCAATTAGAGCGTATTAAAAACACGATGAAAGAAAAGAAGCTTAACTTTGAAGAAGCGCGTGTTGTGTGTGCCGCTAACTGTCTATTCACAACTCACACTCCGGTTCCAGCAGGTAACGAAGCTTTTAGTCTTCCATTGATGCACAAGTATTTCTACAAAATGATCAAGGGATTTGATATTTCTTGGAGACGTTTTGTTGAGCTGGGACTTGTTCCAGAAAAAAGTGATTATAAGTTTTTCAGTCTTACTGTTTTTGCCATTAATGTTGCGAGCTTCTTTAACGGAGTAAGTGAGCTTCATGGAAAGATCGCGCAGAAGATGTGGCGTGAATCATGGCCTAATGTTCCTGAAGTGCAAAACCCGATGTCCTACATTACTAATGGTGTTCACGTTCAGACGTGGATGGCCTTAGAGACAAAAAATCTTTTAAACAAGACGATTGGATCAGGCTGGGAGGATGAGCTTGCCAATCACGATTTCTGGAAAAAGGTAGGAGATGTTTCTAATACAGAAATCAGAGCTGCTAAAATTAATCTTAAGTCGAGCATGATTAAGCTTGTCCGCTCGCACTTGAAAAAACAGCTGGCAGCGAACAATGAACCTCAATCAGAAATCGATGCAGTTGATAACTACCTTGATGACAAAACGTTAGTGATTGGGTTTGCAAGACGTTTTGCAACTTATAAACGTGCGACTTTAATCTTTAAAGATATGAAGAAGCTTGAAGCGCTGGTAAACAATCCAGATCGTCCGGTTGCTTTTGTCTTTTCTGGTAAAGCTCACCCGCAAGATGTTCCAGGACAAAAATACATTCAGGATATTTATAAATTCTCTCGCATGCCTCAGTTCAAAGGAAAAATTATTATCCTTGAAAACTACGACATGAATATTTCTCGTCACATGGTTTCAGGATCTGATGTGTGGCTGAATAATCCAAGACGCCCGATGGAAGCATCAGGGACATCTGGACAAAAAGTACCTATAAACTTTGGTCTAAACTTCTCTGTCCTTGATGGATGGTGGAGAGAAGCTTTCGATGGCAATAACGGCTGGGCGATCGGAGAAGAAAAAGACTTCCCGAACGATGACGTTCAGGACTTAGAAGATGCTCAGGATTTCTACAACACGCTAGAGCAGACGATACTTCCACTTTATTATGCTGATAAAAATAAAGGAGAGAATGGATCAAGTGCAGCGTGGATTGAAAAAACAAAAGTTTCATTCATTACAAATATCTCTCGTTACTCAACTCATCGTATGGTTCAGGACTATATGACGAAGTTTTATAGCGAAGCTATAAAGTACGGTGAAAAATTCGAAAAAAATCCTGACTTGATCAAAACGTATGTTGATAACCGCCGCTATTTCAAAATGAACTGGAAGACGATTTATTTCTCTTACGTTCACTTTGATGGCAACCATGCAGAAGTTCCATCTAACTATGATAAGAGCTTCAAGAGTCCGCTTCACCACGTGGAATACCCAGCTGAGCACACTCTTCCGGGCAGACCATTTGAAACGGCACAGGCCCATATTCACCTGGGATTATACCTAGGAGATATTAGGCCAGAGACAATGGTGATTGAAGCTGTTATTGCGAGTTCAAAATCAGATAAGATTGAAACTCAAAAGTTCAGTCTTAAAGGGCCGCTTGAAGATGGTGTTGGTCACTTTGAATTAAAATTTAACTCTCAGGATGCGAAAACTAAAAAACTTCGCTTTAGAGTGTACGGACACGATGAGTTCTTAGCTCATCCGTTCGAATACGGGTATATGATGTGGTACTAAAAGATTCAATTTCAAATCCAGTTAAAGCTTCCGGAGTTCTCTGTCACATAACGAGTCTTGCGACTTCTTATGGAGTTGGAGACTTCGGTCCTGTGGCCTATGAGTTCATTGACCATTTGGCAGACTCTCACCAGCACTATTGGCAGATTCTTCCCATTGGCAATACGAATGATTCAGGCTGTCCGTATGCAACAGATTCAGCATTTGGATGTGCTGACTTTTACGTCTCACCGGATCTTCTTTGCAAAGAGTACAACATTGTTCCTCAAAAATTTAATTTGTATTTTTCAAGTAAAGAAAGAGTTGATTTTAAGAACGTCGCCAATAATAAAAGAGTGATTCTTGAAGCGGCCTTTGCACTCTTTAGTCCAACTCCAAGATACGAAGCATTCTTAAAAGATGAAAGTTCATGGATTGAAGCTTACGCATTATTTAGAACCTTTAGTGAAACCCGTGGGCAAGATTGGCGAAAATGGCCGACTTATCAAAATGCTCAAAGTGAGTTGAATGAATTTGAAAAACAAAAATATCAATTTCATCTTTTTGCCCAGTTCACTTGCTTTAATCAGTTATGTGAATTGAAAAAATATGCCAATAAAAGAAACATCAAGCTTGTTGGGGATCTTCCTATCTTTGTTTCTTATTTCTCAATGGATGTCTGGAAAAATCCAGATCAGTTCTACTTGGAAAAAGGCACCTATAATATGGTGTACGAAACAGGTGCAGCACCAGATGGATTTTCGGCGACCGGACAAAAATGGGGAACACCTATTTATGATTGGGAATATCAAAAGAAGACAAATTTCCAATGGTGGAATGAGCGCTTAAGTTTCTTAAAGAGATATTTTGATGTGGTGAGAATTGATCACTTCAGAGGATTTAATGCTACATGGATTTCAGAAGTCGCAGCACCTGATGCTGCCAATGGGAAATGGTACCCAGGACCTGGGTCTGAACTCTTTAAAAATTTAAAAAATTATCCTGAGATCATTGCAGAAGACTTGGGATACATCACTCCAGACGTGGATGCTCTTAGAGATGAATTTGGTTTTCCCGGGATGAAAGTTTTCCAATTCATGCTTGGTGGAGACGATAATCCTCACAAACTTCAAAATTATACTTATAACTCAGCGGCCTACTCAGGAACGCATGACTGTGACACGCTTATGGGATGGTACAAACATTTAAGTCCATCTGAGAAAGAGGCGATAAATATTGAGCTCAATGTGAGTTTTCCAACTCATTGGGATTTTTTAAAGATTCTTTTGAGATCTCCTTCTAAGATTGTTTTTATTCAGGTGCAGGATTTATTAGGTCTTGGCAGCTCTGCAAGATTTAATTACCCGGGTACAGTTCAAGATGTTAATTGGACATGGAAATTATCATTTAAAGAAACAAGACACATTGATTGGGCAAGGCTTGGAAGACTTACTTTGGATGCTAAGAGGGCAGTGGAAAACGTATGTGGTTAAGTTATGCCTTAAGCATTTCAGCTGTCATTTTGGCAGTTCTTGCCATCTGGATTTATGGCGTTCAGAAAAAAGATGCTTATAAATTCTTTTACCCGGCGCTGGTGCTTTTTGTTCTCTTTAGCTTAGTTCCCATTTCATACAGTGTGTATGTTTCCTTCACGAATCTTAAAACCGGCCATCTACTAGAAAGAGAGGCCGTCATTGAGCTCTTTAAGAACGAAGTCATGGTTGAGCCTGGCTCACAAATCTTAAACTTTAAACTTTATAAAAATCAGTCGGACTATTTAATTGTCGTCGATAATTTATCTGCAGGATTCAAAAATAACGATAAATCAGCAACACTTGGATCAACCATAGTTTTGCCAGAAGGAATAGTTGAACTATCCAGCGGAGAAGTTCTAGATTTTAACGATAAAAATCCTGATTTTAAAATCATTCATCCGGCATTAGGTGAGTACTCAATTTATCGCTCTGATATGCTGGCCATTGTTCACTCTCGTTATACTGCGCTTGCGGATGGACAGTTTCAAGATACGATTACTGGTGAGAACCTAGTTGAAGATACCGATGAAGGTCAGTTTAAGCTGGCGGGTGAGAGTATAGGGCCAGGCTATTTTACTTTCAGTGGATTAAAAAATTACAAAGAGCTTTTTTTCGATCCAGCGACAAAGTTCGTTTTTATGAAATCCTTAACATGGACATTTATATGGGCGGGAATGTCGGTTCTTTTGACTTTTTCCCTGGGAGCTTTTCTCGCTGTGATTCTCAATGATTTGCAAGGAAGATCAAAGCTTGTCTATCGAATGATTTTTATCATTCCTTATTCAATTCCTTTTTTCATTTCTGTTTTAATCTTTAAAGGAATGCTCAATAAAGATTTTGGTGAGATTAATTCCATTTTAAGTTATTTCACTATCAGTCCTGTGCCATGGCTAGAAAATAAGCTTTGGGCCCGTATAAGTGTTCTTCTGGTCAATTTATGGTTGGGCTTTCCGTATATGCTTTTAGTGATCACTGGAATTATTCAGTCGATTCCAAAATCTATTTATGAAGCGTCTTCACTGGAAGGTGCAACAAAATTTCAAAACTTTAGGTTTTTAACTTTTCCATTGGTTCTTCGTGCGATGATTCCACTTTTAATCGGATCATTTGCTTTTAATATGAATAACTTTGTTGGAATTTATCTTCTTACTGGTGGCGGCCCGGTTATTCCTGATGTCAGTACACCTCTAGGTGAAACAGATATTCTTATCTCTTATACCTATAGACTTGCATTCGAAGGATCTCAAGGTCAGAACTTTGCTATGGCCGCGGCCGTATCAATGCTCATTTTTATTATTGTCGTATCTTTGACTGTTTTAAACTTCAAAGTATCCAAACTTTTAAAGAGATAATATGCGCCAGTATATATATAAGAAAAAAAATCTTGATCAACTTCTCTCGCATCTTATCTTAATTGCGATTGGCATTGTTGTTCTTCTTCCTATTGTTCTGGTTATTTCAGTGTCTCTAAGTAAAGGAGGCTCGCTTAAAACAGGACTCATTCCGGATGATTTAAGTTTAGATAACTGGAGATATATTCTGGGAATCCCTTATGTGAACTCACTGGGAGAAAATGTTGTATCTCCCTATCCGATTATGCTTTGGCTTTTTAACAGCCTTAAAGTCTCTGTCGTGAGTGCCGTTTTAATGCTGACGTTTTCAACGACAGCAGCTTACTCACTTTCTCGATTTAAATTTAAAGGAAAAGAGAGCAGTCTTATTTTTCTGATGGTCATGCAAATGTTTCCGAACATGATGGCGATGGTCGCTTTTTACTTCATGTTGGATTTTATCGGGCAGGGGATTCCAGCTTTAGGAATTGATACACATTGGGGATTAATTTTGATTTACCTTGGTGGAACACCTTTTAATATCTGGCTACTTAAAGGCTACTTCGATACGTTACCTAAATCTATCGAAGAGTCGGCGAGAATGGATGGCTGCACTCACTTTCAGGCCTTTTATAAAATCGTTCTGCCGCTTTGTACGCCCATTCTTTCAGTTATTGGTCTTCTCACTTTTATCAGTACATTTTCAGATTTTATTTTGCCTTCAATCCTTTTGAAATCACAAAATCAAATGACGTTTGCAGTAGGGATTCAAATTTTTGTGAGTGAGTCTTTTGCCAGCCGCTGGGGGCAGTTTGCGGCCGCTTCAGTATTGGGCGCTCTTCCGGTTTCGCTGCTGTTTTTCTCCATCCACAAGTACATTGTGAATGGTTTAAGCCACGGTGGAGTTAAAGGTTAAGATTTTCGCCAGTCTCACCATCAAACAGATGCGCGAAGTGAAGTTTAAAATAAAACTCGGCAGACTTTAAATCTTTTGGCATGTGCATGGCCGGGATTAAACTCGTCAGCTCTTCCTCTCCATATTTTAAAATAAGATTGGCCTCATGGCCCAGAAGTTCGGTGAATAGTACCTGAAATGGAGTGTTCCAGCCGGCTTCTTCATTAGTATGAAGAATAATATCTGTTGGACGAATCCCAAGCACAGCTTGAGTCGGTTTAAGTTTTTTCTCTGTAAAAAATTTTGTTTTATTGTCGGGAAGTTTGAAATGAAAAGCACGGTTTTTACCAGTGACATAAACGCCGTCGGCCTTGTATTCAAGATCAACTTTTAAAAGATTCATAGCAGGAGTTCCGATGAACTCACCAACAAATGAATTTTTTGGATTATTGAAAACTTCCTGTGGGCTTCCGACTTGTTCAATCACACCTGCTCTGATGATAACGAGTTTATCAGCTAAAGTGAGGGCCTCTAGTTGATCGTGAGTGACATAAACTGATGTACCTTTTTGATCTAAGTGAAATTTTTTAATTTCAGCACGCATTTTGTGGCGAAGTTTAGCATCAAGGTTTGAGAGAGGTTCATCAAATAAAAAGATCTTTGCATCTTTAACGATTGCTCTTCCCATCGCTACTCTCTGGCGTTGTCCACCGGATAAGTCTGAAGGCCTTCTTTCTAAGTATGTTGTTAAGTCTAGTATTGCAGCTGCTTTTTTAACTTTTTCATCGATAATTTTTTTATCGACGTTTTTTATTTTTAATCCGAAGGCCAGGTTGTCGTAAACCGACATGTGAGGGTAGAGAGCGTAGTCCTGAAAGACCATTGCTACTTCACGCTGACTTGGTTCATAGTGAGAAATGTCTTTACCGTTTAATAAAAGCTCACCGCTAGTGATTTCTTCAAGGCCCGCGATCATGCGAAGTAGTGTCGATTTTCCACAACCAGAGGGGCCGACGATAACGACGAACTCACCTTGGTTGATATCTAAATTAAAGTTCTCAATAATAGTTAATTTATTGTCGTAACTTTTTTTAATATTTTTTAGTTCTAACATAACTGATTCCTAGAAAAATGTTTCGACTTGAAATCCGTAAGCTCCACCAGAAGTTTTATTTCCGTAGGTCGGAGCATTTTGAGCAATGAATGCTCTGTTAGCTGTATTCCAAAATGAGTGTGTATAAAAAGCGCGAAGGACTGGGCGTCCCCAGATATTTTCAGAAATACTTAATTGTGGAGCAATCGTTACACGAGTCAGTCTTCTGTCTCCACCATTTTTTACAATGCTTGAGCCAACTTCAGAAACCATGTGAAAAGTTGGAG
This sequence comes from Bacteriovoracaceae bacterium UBA6153, assembly GCA_002428265.1. GTDB lineage: Bacteria > Bdellovibrionota > Bacteriovoracia > Bacteriovoracales > Bacteriovoracaceae > Bacteriovorax. The sequence goes on along the minus strand of DIUR01000018.1, from coordinate 90,841 downwards.
TGACTCTATAAACAGGTCTTACGGCCGCTCCCATCCATTGCTCTTTCGCACTTTTGTAAGTCAGGCGATCATAATTAAGTGACAAGTGGAAGGCCCATCTATCGTTTACATTATAAGTTGTGTGATTAATAAAACGCAGGCGTTTTTTATCTTCTTGTGGATCTCCAGGCGTGACAGTCATATCGCCATACAGGTTGAAGTCATTCATAACTCCTTGTCCGTATAAAATAGTAAAGTGGTTGAAGCCTTCGCCATTTAAATCGTAGTCCAATAGAGTTCCAACTACAAAACCAGTGGCCTTCTCATATTTGGCCATGGTTAAAACATCTTCAGATTCTGGAGCATGGCCGTATGCTGCCCAGAAATTTTGTCTTAGCTTAGGAGCTAGTTGAATATTTTTTAAGCGTGTATCGTAAACAGTTAAGCTTTGAGTTCCTTTTGATGTTTTTACATCACTCACCTGACGAAGGTAAGCAAATGAGAGCTCACCGCCAAGAAGAGGGATGTTGCCAATTCCAGCACCATTTCCATTCATGCTTCCAAAATAATAAAAGTCATCAATGTAGACATCCTGATCTCGGTAAAATCTTTTACCAACCCAGAAGCTCCATGGAAGATCATTCATTCCTTGGATTTCAGCAAATGCTTCAACGAAGTTTGTGCTTTGATTTTTTGACTCGAATGAATCGTCACCGTTATGAGAGTTGGCGATACGAAATTGGGTGAAGACGTTTTGTTTTTCAGTTTTTAAATGGTTAAAGCGCAAACCGACTTCAAGATAGTTTGAACACTCATTTCCTAAACGGAACTCATTTCGACCTACACCGCCCCAGCCGCCAGAGCCTTGGTTGTAAAAACATTCCTGGTCACCACCATAAGTATTGGTTCCAGAGCCAGCTCTAAGATAACCAAACATTGAGACATCTGTAATGCTTAAGGCGTGAGCAGAGGGTGCCACGAAGGCAGTCAAAAAAAGCGCAATAATAGTTGTTTTCATAGGGGGAATCTGCCAGAAATTACACGGTAATTCCATCTTTTTAAAGTTTTGGCATTGAGTTAAACCAGAGGCCATGTCATACTAACTGCATGAATATCTAAAATCCCGCCATTAAAGTCCTCATAAATAAGTAAATTTTTTTAAATCTCTAACGGAGTTCCTTCTCATGAACATAGCTTGTGTTTATTTCCTATCGCGTTTTATTCCTTTTGAAACACAAGTGAGACATTATGTTCGTAAAAAAACTCATTATAGGACTCCTCAGCTTTTACGCTGTTGAAATAAGAAAAAGCTCTCTTAAAAGTGATCACCCTCTTGATAGTTATTCAATTGAGTACTCGATTGAAAAAAAGAAAAAAAGAGAGAGTGAGAAGAAGAAAAGAACTAATTATGACAATAGAAAGTGGAAGAAGAAAAAAGTCTTCAAAGATAAAAATTTAAAGATAAGAGGAACAGAGGCCAAAGATGCGCGCTATTCAAATCAACGGATGCTTAGACGCATGTATAGAAATAGTTAAGTTAGAAAAGAGCGATTGGGCCAGTATGTTTTATAGAAGGCACATCAGAAAATCCTTCTTTTTTAAAAACCTCAAAGGCCATCTCTGAGAACTCTATTGTCATGAGATCATCGACAGGAAGCGTCCAGTCCACAGAATCAATATTGTCTAATTTTCCAAACTCCATTTAGGGATAATAAGGCGATAGTTTTATTGAGTCAAAGGTCTGAGTTTGCATTTCAGTATTTCTCTGAGAGACTTAATAGATAAAAAATCTTAAGGTGGAGATTTCCTATGTTCAAAGGACTGACTGGTCTATTTTTAATTCTATTGTGTCTTTCTTTAAATATTACGAACGCAGCTGAAAAAATCAGAAGCTATGAAGTGACTGGCATTCATCCGCTAAAGATGAATAAGATTGCCAGGGAATTTGAAGTTGTTCAAAAGCTTGAGAAAGGTTTTGAAGTCTATGTTCTTGAAGAAGATGCTGAAAAATTCTTAAAGATAGCACCTCTTGCAAAATTACTTAATGCTGACATCCATGTTGATGAATCACTTAAAGAAGCCGGCAAGTATAGAAAGTATGCTGATGTAGAAGCTGATTTAAAATCCATGGCCGAAACTTATAAGAGTCTTGCGACTCTTGAGACTTATGGAAAGTCCGCTCAAGGAAGAAATCTCTACGCTCTAAAAATTTCTACAGGAGGGGAGAATAAACCAAAACTAATGGTGACGGCTGCTACTCATGGTGATGAACTTATTACAACAGAAGTTTTGTTCACTCTTACCAATGAGCTTCTCTCAAACTTTAATAAAGATACACGATTGACTAAAATGATAAGCACGAGAGATATTTATATCATTCCGGTTGTTAGCCCAGATAGTTTTGAAGCACGTGAGAGGTATGTTCAAAGACGTGACCCTAACCGCGCTTATCCGTGGCCGGAGAATCCAAATAGTAAATCAGTTGATGTTATTGATGCCATGATGAAATTCGCGGATAGTATGAAGTTTACCGGCTCACTTGATCTGCATGCTTATGGGCGTTTGGTTATGTATCCTTGGGGCTATACTAAAAAGGCCCCTGAGGCAGGAGATGTTGTGGGCTTTAAAGATTTGGTTCAGGCCATGGCAAAAGATAACCAGTATAAAGCAGGACAGATCTCTACTACAATTTATGTGGCGGAAGGAAGCAGTGCTGATTACTTTTATTGGAAGTCGGGAACACGCGCCATTGCCGCCGAGCTTGGCAGAGAAAAAATCCCCAGCTATAGTAAAATCCCATCAATCGTTAACGAGTCCAGAGAAATGGTCTGGAGCTTTTTAGAGTATTTTAATTAGGAGTTATTATGAGAATCACTGCTTCACATATTTTAGTTGATCAAGAATTTGAAATTAAAGATATTCAGAAAAAACTAGCTGAAGGAAAAACCTTTGAAGAGCTTGCGCGTGATTTCTCGACTTGCCCCTCTGGAAAAGATGGTGGAAGTTTAGGAGAGTTCGGCAAAGGGATGATGGTTCCATCATTTGAAAAAGCTGCTTATGCTTTAATGCCGGGTGAAGTTTCTGAACCGGTTAGAACGCAGTTTGGTTTTCACTTAATTAAAAGAGTTAAATAAGAGCATCAAAGTATTCTTTGATTTTCGCTCTCAAAACATACAAAGTCAGTGTCCCGCTTCCATGATTCATGTTGATTCTCATCACATCATGAGGCGGACACTCTGTAGCAAGACGCTCCTGTGATTCAGTCGGTACGACATCATCATGCTTTGCTATGACCTGCATCACTGGTGATCTGAGCTGCTGGCAAGATACAAGTGGATCATTTTTTAAATTCTGTTGAAGATAAAATTCATAATGAAGAACTCCATCTATTTTTAATTCACGCATGTGATTTTTTCTGAACTCAGCAACTGGTTTAATGACGGACTGTGAATAAATATGCGGCAGATCTCCTCCGGCAACTGCAATCCATGATCCTCTGATGCGAGGAAAGTGAGAGGCCTGCACTATGGTATAAATTCCTCCTTGGCTCGCACCAATTGCAAATAAAGGAAGAGTCGGTTTAAGTTTTAATTTTATATCTACGGCCTCTACAAGCACAGTCGCTGCGATGACTGGTTTAAAATAATCAGCATCAAGTTGGGTCGTTTGTGGACGAGGATTATAGATTTCAGTTTTAAAAGGACAAATGATGATGACCAAGTATCCATGTTTCGAGAAGTAGTCCGCATTTTTTTCTTCAAGGGCATCTACTCCACCTATCGTTGCAGAAATGAGCATGACTGCTTTTATGGATTTTTCAGGTTTGTAGACTATGCCTTTATAAGTTTCGTCCCCAGACTTCGCTTCAATGTTAAATATTGTTTGTGACCATACTTGGGAAATTGAGAAGAGAGTGAATATGAATAAGGTTGTTATCATCTTCATAATTTAAAATTATTCCTCACTCAACTAGTGAGCAAGGAAATAAATTATGAGCAAAACACTTTTAATATATGAATGAATTAGAGTGAAGTAACCTTGGCAGGAATTGCTTTTAAAAGCTCTAGGCAATTCGTCTCAATCTCTGCCTCTGTAGCAGGTTTGCTATACGAAGAGACTAGCTGGCGGCCGATAACATTCATTCCGATGAAAGCAAGTTGCATTCTGATAATTGATAAAACTTGAGAGCCATGTCCAGCACTGCTTGTCGCAATCATTGCTGTCTTACTGTTAAAAGTATCTCTCCAGTTTTTAGTAGAGCGGCTTACCCATGCTAAAAAGTTATTGAAGACCGGAGGAGTTGAACCGTTATATTCCGGAGCTACAAAAATAAAAGCGTCCACGTCTAATTGATCTTTAAAAGGGGCCACTAAGACTTCGGCCTTATGGTGAGACTCGGCCGTCGTTGAGTATAAAGGAAGATTGAGTTCGACTAAGTTTAGTAGACTCACTTCTACATTGTGCTTTTTTAAAATCAACACGATGGCCTGAGCAAGTTCTAAGTTTTTTCCAACACTAGCAGTAATGACACATATTTTTTTCATCCGAAAAATCTACCCTAAACGAGGTTAGATTGGAAGTCGAAAATAAGGCCAAGTAGATGAATTTAATAGGCACTGAAAGGTTAGCTTAGACTGAAGTTTAGACGACTCCCTGTAATATTTTCAATGCAGCCCACGGTTTTTTTCTTCCTGATACTATGGGGTTATATGAAAATAAAATTTGTCTTACTTTCGCTTCTTATGAGTATGTCACTATCGACGGACCTGCAAGCACGCGTCTATGACTATACCCAAAATAATAAGATGACTCTCTTGGAAGACCCGGCCCTTGCGGTCGATTATAAAATTGAGCTCATTAGAAAAGCAAAACACCATGTTCATATCATTACTTTTTTCTGGGATGATTCTAGTGTTCCAGAACGTCTTTCAAGAGAGCTGAATCTCGCAAATGCCCGTGGAGTTGAAGTGCGAATCCTTACGTCTTTTATACCAACTTTAACCACAGACATTTTAGGAAGCGGAAAACGTGCACTTAATTTAAAATCAAAAACAGCAACTTTCAGCTACCTTCAATTAATGCCCGGTAGACTCTTTTCAGTCACAAGCAATCTTCATGAAAAGATGTTCATTGTAGACGGTGAAAAAGCGATTATCGGTGGAAGAAATTCTTCGGCCTCAAGTCTTAATGGAAAAGATATGGAAGTCGTTATGGAAGGTGATATTGTCAATCAGGCCCAAGATCACTTTAAAATTATGCAGGATTTTTTAATTGAAGAAAAAATTAAAAGTAAATGTGTAACGGCCACGGATCTTGAGGCATGCGCAGCTCCAGTTAAGTCTCAGGGATTTTCTAAAGAAGATAGTAACTTTTTTCCAGTTCAGCCAAGTTTTGCAGGTGGAATAGAAGCAAGAATCCTTTCTCATGAAGCTGTTATTCATCAGCGCGATGGCCAGCTAAACAGACAAGAGCGTCTGGTGCAGCAGGATGATATCTTAGATACGATTACAAACATTAAATTTAAAAAACTACGTGGCTACAATTATTTCATCATGCCGACTAAGAGATATATGGATTATCTTGAGTCTAATCTGGCAGAAGGAAACTCTATTGAAATGATTACTAATAGTCTGGAGTCAGCAAAGTTTTCAAATAACGCTGGATATATTTATTCTCTTCCAGATACAAAACGCTTAATGGAGCAAGGACTTGTCTTGCATATGTGGGAGCGCAATCAGAAGTTAAAATACGTTCACGAAAAAGTTCTCATCTTTGATGATGAAAGAGTTGTTATCGGTTCACATAATTTTGGGACAGGAAGTACTAGTGTCAGTAACGAGATTGCTGTTGAGTTCACATCGAAAGAAATTGCCAAGAGGCTGACGGATGTTTTTGAAACTGAAGTGGCAAATCCGCTTATCACTAAAACTGCTGATTTGAGTCTTATTGATAAGCAGATAAGAAAATATAAAAGATCGATTAAAATTCTTAGGACAAAAATTGTCGAAGGAATTTTGCGAGAAACTTATTAGAGACTATTTTCTCAGAAGAGAGTATTTCTGATAAGCAGGTCTATCGCTGATGGCCTTCATCCACAAATCAACATTTTTATACGTTGTTAAATCAATTCCTAAATGAGGAGCGATGCTGACAACCGTATATGTATTTAAATCTGCAAGTGAAAATGCTGATCCATTTAAATATGTTTTCCCATTAAGAGAGTCATCCAGAACTTTTAGAAGTGTTGGAAGTTTTTCCATATTTGTATCAATAACATTCTGATCTTTTTTATCAGCAGGCATGAAAACTTTTTGAATAAAAACTTCAATAATAGGAGGTTGTAACTCAGAAGAGGCCCAAAAGCTCCACTGAGAACTTAGTGCGCGCTCGCCGTGGTTAGATCCCAGAAGCTCTGGTTTATACTTATCTGCAAGATAGAAGTTAATCGCCATTGATTCGAAAAGCGTTGTGTCACCATCGACCATAACTGGGATTTTTCCATTTGGATTAAGTTTTAAAAACTCAGGTGACTTATGTTCTTTGTTTTTCATGTCGACTTGCTTATTTTCGTAAGCGGCACCAACTTCTTCTAGGGCCCATAAGCATCTACCCGCACTCGTTCTCGCATTACCATAAAGTGTGATCATTAAATTATCCTTGTAAGGTTTAGAAAAGTTTAAGAATCTAGAAGATAGCAGATGTTAGAGTACGCCGTCTTGACTCCTTAAGTCTGAGCTGTCTAAACTAAATCTATGAAAAAACTAATCCTTCTTATCACGCTGTGTCTGCCTGTTATTACTCTTGCTTCTGAAGCTATCAGACTGAATGGAGACTATCTTTATTCACATGTTGAAGTGGCCCAAGTGAGACTTCAGGAGATTGTTCCTAGCCTTAATACCAAAAGATTCAACGAACTGGTCGCAGACAAATATAATTGTGTGCTTCGCGGAGATTTCTTTTTATGTCAAAAGGCAGTGAAAGGAGTGAGTTTGCCACAAACTCTAGAAGCAGAAATTAACCAGGCATGGAATCAGAGATTTTTTGCTTTCATTGCAAGTCCATTTGACCCATCTCTTACTAATGAAAGTGACTATCTACTTGAGTGGGATATTTTTGATGTCGTGAGATTCGACGGCTTTCAGGTTTCGGAATATCACTACTGGTTGCTAAAAAATTATCATGAAACTCACAAAATCGCTCTCAATTTCTCTAATGGAGAAAGATGGATCAATATTGTGGATGAAACTAAGATCACAACTCCACTTAAGAAAACGGTTAGAGTTAATAATTTTAAAAGCACAATTTTTGAATTAGACCTGGCCTTCATCCGCCACTAATTAGATTAGTTTACTACAGTAGTAAATTGCAGGGTAGCTGGCGCACCAGACCCAGAAAAATCTGTTAAGCCCAAATGTAATGAAATTCACCAGGTGAAAGACTACTCCTGCTGCCAGGTAAAGAGTCGTTAAGCTTGGGAGTGTAAGCACCAATGGAAAAGTGAGTTCAAAAAGAATCACTGACCATGCCATATACTTAGCAAAGGCCGGGTCCTTACTTTTTTCAATCAAAAATTTTGGAGTTTTATAATTTGGTGATGAAACAAATCCATACACGGCCGTTCCCATTCTCCATTTTTGTTCTTTTACCTTATAAAGGCCTGCGAGAAAATAAGAGCTGATAACTTGTAAGGTGATGTACCAAAGGGCCGCTTTTGCAAGAAGTGGGTGAAGGTAGCCTATGCACAAGCAAAGCAGAATAATCAGCGTGAGGTAATCACTTCCACCGTTAAATGAGCCTCTCCATCTAAGAGTAATTAAAAAAGTCGTTAAAAATAAAATAACAAAAATAATAAAAAAGTGTGGGTAAACAAAAGCTAGGATTGCAGTGTAGAAACGAATGGTCATCATTTCCATAAATCTTTTTTCCACCATGATCCAGTCGAGAAATCTCATGAGGGGTTTTGGAAGAAAGATAAACTCAACTCTAAGCTCGCTCCATCTCCAGATACCTTTTTCAGAAATGCTATCCTTCATCTTGATGAACTCAAGGGACTGAAGCATAACGGCAATCCCCATTAATCTGGCAATGGTGACTAGTACTTCGTGAGCATCAAGCATCTACGCCCTCCTGATAAAGAGGTGAGATAATAATATCTTCACGCGGCTTTGCGCAGACATCAACCGAAGCCACCTTGAATTGGTAGGTAAAAGATTCGGTATACTTTTTTCTAATGGCATAGATCACAAGATTTTGAGTGATCTTATAGCTGAGAGTTTCTTCAAAAGGAGTTTTCTCATCGTGAACTTCAATGTCACTTAAAAGCTGTTGCATGTGAGATTGGGCCGCAAGGCTCAGGTTACCTTGGTTTATGAAAAGTGTAGAAAATGTTGCTTTAGAGTTTTGATAAAGTGGCGCCCATTCGCTGAAGACTTCTGAGTCACTCGTTTTGGCCCGGTAAAAAAGCAGTCTCGTTTCTTCAAAATCATCATAGAATTTCCATGATGGGATCAGTGGCTTGATAAGATTGAGGTAGGGATTGTTAATTCCCTGAGAAGTTTTTTTAAATAAAGAAAAAACAATGATCAAAACAAAGTAGAGGAGGACACAGAGTAGGATTATTATCGAATTCAAGATGTTGATTCCTAAATTTTTATGGTTAAATAAGTATAGACCTAAAAGTTGTGGAAAATGAAATCAAAAAGATTTTTAATTGCAATTGAGTTCCTTGGGTTTCGCTTTCATGGCGTCCAGTCCCAGTCCGATTATCCCAGTATTCAGGGGCGAGTAAACGAGTGCCTGAAAAAAGCGTTTCATAGTCAAAAATTCAACACACGTTTTGCCAGTAGAACTGATGCAATGGTCTCTGCACTTGATACCTATTTTGTCTTGATGTTTGATGAGGCCATCGATTTATCAATAGTGAATGAATCCCTCTCTTATTTGCCACCGGATATTAAGCAGCGTGGGGTTCAAGTTGTTAGTGATGATTTCATTATTTTAAATGCCGTTGATCATAAAACTTATCGTTATTATTTTTCATTCAACACCTATGCACACCCATTCAGTGCTCCCTTTATGACTGTTTTATCTGAAGAGCTTGATATTGAGCTAATGATGAAGGCCTGTGATTTATTTATAGGAACCCATGATTTTTCTAATTACTGTTATAAACCTAAAGAAGGCACACAGTTTATCCGTACAATTTCTTGTGCCAAAATTACTACAAATAATGAACTAACCGCGAGCTTCTTTCCACAAGAGTCTTGGTATTTTGAAGTTAGTTCTACTGGATTTATGAGGGGACAGGTTCGCCTTATGATGGGCGCCCTTTTTAGACTGGGAAAAAATGAAATCAGTTTAAATGAATTGTCAGAGTCTCTGATTAAGTTGAATCCACAATTTGTAAAATGGATGGCCCCACCCACTGGGCTGATATTACACCAAACCAAGCTTGTATTGCCCGACCTTTAAGCTCAAAACTATAACTATTTTTCCCCTTCAGGAAAAAAATTCCACACTCCCTTAAAATTAATTATACCAGCAACCTCATCACAGGAAGTGATAATGAAATTATCAAGAATAATTCTTGCCCTTGCAGTTATTTCTACGACACCAGTTATGGCCTCTGAAGCAATCGGTTCATACTCATCTGGAAAATTAAAAAATAGCGAGTCCATCCTAGAGCGTGGAACTCGTATTCATAAATTATTTTTAGCTCGCAAAAGATTTTTTGGAACAGTTCAAATCCAGGATGTCATCAGTGATGCTGCCGATTTTGTTCGCCAGGAAATCCCTGATGCCGAACTTTTACAGATTGGAGACATTGCTAACGAGCACGGTGGAGCATGTGCTGGTCATGGAAGCCATCAAAATGGCCTGGATGCAGATATTGTTTACTTAACAAACTCGAAGAGACTTCAGTCGCCTACAGCACCTCATTGGGATGAAGAGTTTGTTAAAAACGGCAAGATGACAGCAAACGTGAATATTGAAAGAAACCTGAAGCTCTTTAAGTTCTTAGTGACAACCCAACCAGTTCAGAGAATTTTTGTAGACGCTGCTATTAAAAAAGAGTTCTGCGCGTATGCAAAGAAAAATAATCTTATGAATGATCAGCTGACTCTTGAGACATTAAGACGTCTTCGAGTAGAGAAGCTTCACAGCACTCACTTTCATATGCGCTTAAAATGTCCTGAAGAGGATTTAGCATGTAAAAAACAGGCAGAAGTGCCATTGGGATCAGGTTGTAATTAGTAACGACACTCAATAAAGTCCTTCGCCTCCGGCGTGGGACTTATTCCTTGAAGGTCTTTTAAGATTTTATTTTCATAGTGCAGGAATAAATCCTGATCAGTACCAATATTCATCCCTTCTTCAGTGTAGATGATTTCACCCTGAGCTTTTTCAATCTTTAAGAACTGCGGTCCTTTTTTGTAGGCAGTCGTCTCAATTAAGTGCTCTTCGTCGTTTTGATCTTCTTTATAAAGTAGGTAAGTCGGGATTTCGTTTTCAGATGAGTCTTTGTAAAAAAATCTCGTGCGATAAACTATGCCATCAACTCTTTTGTGAATATTTAAAAAACGTACAGAAACTTTTTCAATCTTCTTTACGGACTCCATGTTCGCATAGTGATCTTTCATGATCTGACACATTTCATTTCTAGTCGTATTTGTGTTTTGAGCGGTAACAGCTTCTGCAGGCGTTTTAGAAAGTGTGGCGTCCGGGTTCAGCTCTGCTGAATCGGCAGAGCTGGTTACAGAGGTTGCCGTCGTTTCTTTTTCGTCTTTATGACTTTCAAAGACGACTATTAAAAGTCTGGCAATGATTAACACTGCCAGAATTATAAGAACTTTATTTTTTTTAGATTTCATCATGAGATTGTATCAAAGGATCAAATTAAAACTAGTACCAACGCTTACATTTAGTAAGTGGCTTCGTGACTTCACCCCAACGAACTTCAACAATGTCGTTTGGATGGCTAGATAATCTGTCTTTTGATAGACGACTCCAAAGCTCTCCAAGATTCATTGATTTGCCTTCTCTGTAGTTGATAGGGCAAGCTGCAAGAAGTTCTGCCTGAACAGCTCCTTTTCCTTTGAACATGAAATCGCCAAAAGCGATCATTCTTGGGTCGCCTGTATTTGTAGAAACTGCTTCAGAGTGAACTTGTTTTAGTTTTTCAAACATTTCTTTTAGAGCAGCATCTCTTGCAGGAGTCGAGAACGCATCAAACTTTTGATAGTCCATACACGCGCCGCCAGTTTGTTTTAAGTACTCAAGACCTTCGTTGACGTACATGATACGCGCTTGAGATTCCTGACAAACAGCTGCGAAGATACGGTTTAGTCTCTCGCCAGATGTTTCAGTTGTTGTCGCAAGAACTTTGGCCACATGTTTAAAGAATGCTCTTGTATTGTTAAGAGTAGTCGTTGCAAGAACGAATTGCTCTTCAGAAGGACCAAGTTCAGCTGGAATTGCACTAAGGTCTTTTCCGATATGCTCAGGCCATCTAAATTTTCTGAATCCCCATGGATTGTTTGGAAGGTTTTCGAACTCACGGTCTCTTCTTCTTAGAAGATCTCCGCGTTTTTCCTGATTAGCTTGAGTAGAGTAAATAACGTCGAAAGATCCAACTGGGTTGATGTCTTTGATGTTGTAAGTGTGACGGATGAATTTTCCGAATCTCGCTTGCATTTTGTAAGTGAAAAGAGTCCCTGGCTTAATAGACTTAATAGCTGGAGGGAAAGTGTCGAAGCGAGTTAAGTTTTCTGTTCCTACACTTGAACCAATTTCAGTGATTAAAGCAACCAGACGTTTATTTTCCGGGCCAACTTTGTCGTATCTAGTTGTTCTATTGTTAAGAGTTTTACTTGGCTCACGAGATCCAGAAGGATTTGTGATAGCGAAAGGAAGTTTGTTTTCGAAAGCAAAAACTGCTCTTAGTGCGTAAGCTGTATCAGCGCAATCAGTGTTCACTCCATAGTAAGGAGAGTTCTTGTTTGTGAACATTCCTTCTTTTACCGCAGGACTCTGCATCCACTCTGAGTACTTTTGTTCATATTCAAGTGACCAAGACTGAGTGTCTTCCCAAACTGCAGCTTGTGCATTGTAAGAAGAAATGCTTATTGCTAAAATAAAAAGTGTATAAATTGATTTCATGAAACGGGCTCCGCGGTTCAATAAATGGTTCCCGTTTTTAGTTCAATATGATCGTCTTGGTCAAGAAAAGTTAAATGAAGTTTATGATGAGAGTTGCGTTAAGTCTCTAATAGAGGCATCAAAGAGGTCATGATGATAAGAAAAATTTTAGTTACAGGATTTGAGCCGTTTGACAGAGATACGACGAATCCTTCTGGAGATTTTATTGACTGGATGAGTAAGAGAAATAAACATCCTGATCGTGAAGTTCAAGGAATCATTCTTCCTGTCATTTTTGAGGGAGCTTTTCTAAAATTCAAAACGGTCTATGATGACTTTTGCCCCGACATTGTGATCTTAACCGGACTGGCCAAAAATCGAGTTCAACTCACGATTGAGAGAATAGGGATTAATTGGGTTGATGCAAGAATCCCTGATAACGATGGAGTGACGCTGAAAGCGCAGAAGATAAATGAAGAAGGTCCTGATGGCCTCTTTACGACTGTTTCTATTGAGGAAGTCATGAAGATCAGCGACAGCGCAGGAGTTCCTGTAAAGCTCTCTACGAGCGCTGGTGAGTATGTTTGTAATGATCTTCTTTATAAAACTTTATGCTACGTAAAAGAGAAAAAAACTCCTACAACCTTCATCCATATACCTGGTGCAGAAAATTATGATGGCATCTATCTTGCTCTTGAAGCAGTGGTAAACGGACTATGAAAGGCCATTGGAGGAATTATGAAAAATTTAGTATTGTGTTTAGGATTATTATTGTCGATTAATGCATTTGCCAAACAGCCAGAGCTTCCAACGGCAAGTGATGTTGATGTCGCTCGCTATATAGGCAAGTGGTACACCATCACATCTCTACCGCAATTTTTTACCAGAAACTGCGTTGGTCAGACGGCAGAGTATGGAATCATCAACGAAAAAACAATCAGCGTTCACAATGTTTGCATAAAAGAAAATGGTAAAACAAAAGATATCAGAGGGACGGGGGCCATTGTCGATGCTCCAAACAATGCCAGGCTGGTTATTAAGTTCGACTCATTCTGGACGAATCTTTTTAGAGTCAAAGGTGAGTACGTCATCATTAAATTAAGCGAAGGCTATGACAGTGTAATGGTCGGATCAACCAATAGAAAATCTCTGTGGATTATGTCGCGTACACCATCAATTGATCCCGATACACTTCTTGCTTATAAGAAGATCGCACAGGAGTTAGGTTTTTCTGTTGAGCAGCTTCAAAACGCAAAATACTAGACAATAAGACCGAGCTCAGGGCAAAATCATAAGAATGAAATTTTTTGTTCCTATCATGATTTTGCTTTTGAGCACGTCGGCCTTTGCTAAAGTAGAAATCCTTCCATTCAAAAAAAATTCCTGGGATCAGTCCTGGAATGAATACGTCAAAGAGAGTATCGAAAAAGATTCTCACTCTGTCATGCTGACTTCTCTTGATGAAAGTGATCTTTCAGAATTGGGTTGTCCTGGTTTTAATTCAGCAGACTCAGATTCTAAAATAGATTTTTGGATTGTCTTTTTCTCAGCACTCACAAGATCAGAAAGTGCCTTTAATGTGAAAGTAAAATCCATTGCTCCAAAAGGCCGCCATGGAAATTATGGATTGCTACAATTATCAAAGCGCACGGCCCGCGATCAGTGTGGGATTGCAAATCCTGAAGATATAACTGAACCCAAAACGCACTTGTCTTGTGGGGTGAAGCTCATGAGCTGGCAGCTCAATGGTGCTCCTGTTAAAAACAATGGAAAACTTCTTCGTCCTGATCTTAAAAATCAGTTATTCGGAAAAAAAATCCTGCTTTGGGGTCCTCTTCGTCAAAATGATGCCAGAGGGAGAAATCTCTTGGTGGGATGGTTTAAAAAACACCTGGATCAAATGCCTTTTTGTAAGATGAACTCTTAGAAAAAAGTTTCAATCACTTCTTTAGAATAAAGATTTTTTTCATTATCAACGGCCGCTTTTGGATGGCGATCCGGGTGAACAATTCTCGTATATGAATCTATCTTTGGGTCAAAAATAAATTTTAATAAAACCATCGTCCATGAATTATAACTTTTTAAGTTGTCATAATATTCAGGAGCAAGTTTTTTAATCTTGGGCTGATTGATCCACGCCACAGTCATAAAGTCGTGGTGTTCATTATGATAACCCATATTGAAAGCGAGCTTATTTAATGGCCCGTAGTAGCTGTATGTTTCCTGGCCTTCTTTCGTGACAAAATGCTCTTGAATCCAACGTCCTCCTAGTGGGTGAAGGCCTAGAGCAAATAGTGTTGAAAGAGCAAGGTATAAAAAGGCCATGGGGCCTACGAAGATAACAACTAAAGCGCAGACAACGATGTTGATGATGGCATTGCTAATCGTCCAGGCATTTAATGGTTTGTAAAACTGCACCTTCATAGGACGAAGTCCCTGAGAGATGGAAAAGAACATTAACCACAATGCTTTTTTGATAGCAGAGTTGCCAACCAGGTTAGCCTCTGTGCGACTGACGATATCGGGATCGTATGAGTATTCACCTAAGTGTTTATGGTGAATCATGTGATATTTTCTAAAGCCCATCGCTGATGGAAGAACAAGAGGAAGATCGCAGACGAGACCCATGATCTTATTTCCAAACGCAGACTTTAAAACAACGTTGTGAGTGCACTCATGAATCATAACGTATAAAGCATGATGAAAAAAAGCACCGAGAGCATAAGCTGTAAGAGCAACTATCCACCAAGCTTGATTGCGAAGAAAATAGGCAATAGTAAATTGAAACAATACCATCAAGACAATGTAGAAGGCCGATGGTGTATAGGCCCCATATAAATTTCTTATTTCTGGGTGTGCAGCCAGGATCTCACGTCTTCTTGTAATGTGTGAGTTAGGACCGTCATGGTAGATAAAATCGCGCTCTGTCTTCATGGCCTGAGATTAGCCCAAGAAATAGGCTTTTAAAATGGCCTGTGAAAAGAATTTTTAGGTGTTTAGCCATAGTAAAAGTTGATCTTAAGTATTTAGAAATACGAACCGATTAGCAAGGGATGAAACAACTGTTTAATTTTCTCATTATCATCTTCGCCATTAGTTACTTGGGGAGAACGCAGATTGCGCAGGCACAAGTTGTGACTGATCAACAAATTTTAGCTGACCTGGGTTTGGGTTTTATCACAAAAGAGTCTTCGCTTGTGATGAAGAAAAATTCTAGAGGGTATTTTGAAATGGGGCTGGGTCTATCTGTCGATCAAAGCTGTTTTAAGATTTATTCTGATAAGCAATTGGCAAAAATTTTTCAACAGATGTTAGTGACGGGACTATCGTGCATGAAAAAAAATGCAGTCTCTGACAGCGCACTAAGAGACCTGGAGTCTTTTAAAAAGCTTCTCACCAATAAGTCTAATCTTCCTAAAATAGAATGTGATAAGCCACTTCCCGATGTGGCATTCGCTATTGGATCAAGTCCAGGGACATCGAGAAATCATCCGTATATTTATTTATCAAAAATAGGGAATACTGATTTCAAACTGAAGCCAAATTTTTTTAAAGGAGTGGTCTTTCATGAACTGCTTCACAATATAAGATATTTTCATCACCCTGATGATCTGGAAGTAACGTCTGCTTGTGAAGAGTGCTGCTTTGGTGAAAAAAGTGGTGCAAGTAAAGCAGAGGCCTGCAAAGTTTGTGGGGGAGGCTACAGTGATCTTAAAGACCCTGCCTATTTGAAGGCCCTGATCACATGGGATGCGCTGTCTTATGGAAGAATTTTAGCAGAAGAGGGTTTTAGCAGAGGAGAGCTCAAGTCAGAGATCTTTTTATTGGCAATGAAGAGTTTTTTAATAGATGTTAAAAGTTCATTAACTTTCAAATCGGCCTTAAGTATTGTTCAAAAATTATCTTCGGGAAATTTTGATGAGTCAGAAATTTTAAAGCTTTCTCAATCTGATGGTGATAATCGGACAAGATTTTTTATCTATAGATTAATGGCGATAAAGGCCCATGAACTCAATCAAGTTAATAACGAAGCTCTTTGGCGCGCTAAAGCAGAGGCTGCTCGAAGCAAGTACATTAAAACCTAATTTTCTTTTTTCATATAAGCACAAAAATTTGGGCGCGGCCCGATCTTGGGATGATTCCTGCAGGTGTCGGGTCTGATCTCATACTGAGTACAGCGCTTATTTGCGTCCAGGAAAAAACACGAGTTGTCCGGCTTTTGGGCCAGGGTAAATTTTTCAGTCGATGGGGTGTATCTTAAAACTCCTGGGTGCTTTAGAGCATCTTTAATCTGCTCTTTTAATGTCATTTCTAAATGAAAGTCCGCTAGAATCCCAAGGCGAATGAGGTCAGAGACCCTGACTTCAACCGGCATGTAACAGCACAGTCCCTCACATGTATCACACATGCCTTTTTTATAAGGACTCCACCTAGTCAGGTCTTTTAAATGTTCCTGAATTTTTCCAGGCGTGTTTTTTTTACTCATTCGCAGGCGATATTATAAAAGTGTTTGCCATTTAGATAGAGTGAGATTAGATTTCGGTAAATAATATCAACTCAACTGAGGTAGCAAAAATGGACGAAGATCCCAGATCAAATGCATTCAAAAACTCAGTGGAGACTGGTCTCTAAAAAATCTCTCTCCACTTAAGACTCACAAGGTTTTGCGACTATGGTGCTTAAATGGAAAATACACTTTTAAATGACGACTTCTCACTAGAAAATTTGCTGGATAACTGGCAGAGCTTAACTCACAATCAACGTGAGCAGGTCTTTACTATGCTCGGCCGCATTGATGGTGAAGAGCTATTCATGAATCTCTCAAGTGATTATCAGGCAGAGATTTTTGAACTTATTCCTCATGCTGAAAGAAGATCGTGGATCAGACTTCTAGCTCCCGATGATATTGCCGATTTAATTCAGAATCTTTTTGATGAAACTCAAGCGGAAGCTTTGAGATACCTGGACTATGCAACTTTAGTCGAAGTTAAGGCACTTCTGGCCTATGCTGAAGATGAGGCCGGGGGGCTAATGAACTCGCGCTTTGCGAGACTGCGCCCGGAGATGACAGTTGAAGAGGCGATCAGGTACCTGCGTGCTCAATCAAAGTCACATATTGAAACTATTTATTACGCTTATGTTTTAGATAGAGGCCAGATGCTTCTTGGGGTTATCTCACTCCGTGAATTGTTTCTGGCAAAAACACAAAGCACTGTAGAAGAAAATATGAACACGGATCTGGTCACTATCCTCCAGGATGAAGATCAGGAAAGTATTTCTAAAACTTTTTCAAATCATAACTACCTCGCTATTCCCGTTGTTGATGAAAACAATGTGATGAAAGGGATCATTACCGTCGATGACGTTGTTGAAGTTATCGAAGAAGAAGCCACTGAAGATATTCACAAGATCGGGGGGATGGAAGCTCTAGGTGAGCCGTACCTTGATATCAGTCTTCCTTCAATGATTAAAAAACGTGCAGGCTGGTTGATGGCGCTCTTTATTGGAGAGATGTTTACGGCAACGGCCATGAGTCACTACGAACACGATATTGCTAAAGCTGTGGTGCTCGCACTTTTCATTCCTCTGGTTATCAGCTCAGGTGGTAACTCTGGGTCTCAGGCCACAACTCTTATCATTCGTGCCATGGCACTTGGTGAAGTTCGTCTAAGAGACTGGTGGAGAGTTTTAAACAGAGAGCTTATTTCAGGACTCAGCCTGGGATTAATTCTTGGTGCTATTGGGATGATGAGAATTATGCTCTGGCCAGGAAAAGAAACTCTTTATGGGGAACATTATTTTTTAGTGGCCGCAACAGTCTCCCTTAGTTTAGTTGGAATCGTTTTATGGGGAACTCTCGCTGGTTCAATGCTACCATTTTTACTTAGAAGAGTAGGTCTCGATCCGGCCACTTCTTCTGCGCCTTTTGTTGCAACACTTGTCGATGTTACCGGACTTATTATCTATTTTACGGTAGCGAGCTTGTTTTTAAAGGGCATCCTGCTGTGACAAATGTGTTGAAAAGCTCATTAAGATTTATTAATTCAGTTTAAATCTCTTCTTAATTCCATCGTGTAAAAATCTATTCATAGATTAACCTTACTCATTACGAGTAAGACACACGATGGAGATATTTATGAAAAATGCACTTATGATCGCCCTAGCACTTGGTTCAATTTCTGCATTCGCTGGAACTAAAGTTCCAAACAACGCACATAAAGAAGCTAGTGCTGCTTGCAAAGCTGAAGGCAAAACTAAAAAAGATTTCAAAAACTGTGTAAAAGAAAAATTAGCTGCACCAGCTGTTCAAGCTGCAAAATAATAATCCAAGGGTTATTAATTCCAGCAGTTCGGTGGGCCAGGGTTTGGCCCGCCGTTTTCATCTCTTTTTATCTTTTGGACCGGGCGATGAGAATCATCCCAATTAAGATTAAAACACCACCTACAATTTGAATAAAAGCTAATTTTTCTCCCAAAAATAAGGCAGCTATCAACACGCCAAACAACGGTTCAGTTGTGCTTAATATAGAAGCCTCACTGGAAGTTATTCTTCTTAGCCCGGCCAAGAATAAGGTCATGGCCATGAGTGAGCAGACGACGGCCATACTGAAAATAAGGGCGCCGTGATGAGTGATGAGATAGTGAGGTCTCTCAATTTCATGAAAATGAATAGCAGATAAAATAAATCCTGCGCCTAATTGCACGTAAAAAGAAGAAGGCATCGCGGGAATATCGCTAAGGTATTTTCGTGAGTACATTATATAGAGAGCATAGAAAAAAGCAGAACCAATTCCATATAAAAGAAATTTTGGTTCACTCACAGACCATTCACCCCAGACGAGTCCTACAATCCCAATACTCACCACTATTAAAGCATAAATTCCAAGACGCCCTAAGTGCTCTTTCAAAATAAACTGGGACATGACGGCCACCATCACTGGATAGGTGTAGAGCAAAAGAACGGTGAGAGAGGCAGACAATCCAGTGAGTGCTATGAAATAAAAACTAGAAAAAAGCGCGTAACCAAAAATTCCCAGGAGCAGGGATGAGACTAATTGAAAGCGATTGAGGATTAAAGATTTTGGATTGGTGATTAAGATAATCAGACCGGTCAAGATGGCCGAAATGGAGTATCTTAGAGCGAGTAGCTCTCCTGGAAGAATGGAGTTTTTATAGGCCATTTTTCCAAAGTAGCCTAAAGCTCCGAAGCACATGCCGGAGAGGATGATCTGGATATATCCTTTTTGTCTTGTAGAAAGTGATTGATTCATGAACTTAAGTGTACAGACGATCCATGATATCTAAAAGGGCCTGGGGAATATTTTGTTTGTCCCATGGAAGATTAAACTGTCGTGAAATTTCTTGGTTGGCCATGTCTTCTGTGGTTTTGAATTTTTTTTCACGTTCACTTAGAAGATCAAGATTTGAAGAGCAGCTTTGTCCATTGTCTTTTTCTTGTTTGGGGTTAAATCCCAGGCAGCCATAAGGCTTAGAGGATCTGGATAGGCCGCAGCCTAGAGAGCCATTGTTAAAAAAGGGACAGGTATAATTTTTTCTTAAAGTCTGAGAGTTTCTTTTTCCGGTATAAATTTCTACATTCAAGCGGTATTTGGCAACGGTGTTTTTAAGAGTATTTTTTAATTTTTCTCTATCATCTTCACTGAAAGAATCGGCCTCCAGTCCTTTTAAAATTTCCAGTGCTTCTATTGGGGTAATCTGCATACTGTTGGCCTGGCCGGTGCAACAAGTTCCAGGACAGGTAAAGCAATGGATGGTTTTACCTTCTAAAAGCTGCATTTCGTTGATGAGGGCCGCTCTTCTATCGTGAGAAGATAGAAGTTCGTATGAAATATAAATGTCTTCAAGAAGTGTCTTGAGTTTACCCATCAAGTGTTTTTAGCACGACTTCACAACGGCTGCAATTTGCGCACCCCGTTTTCATTATGATTTTTTCTTTAATATACTTTTTACCTATGGAACCTTTCAAAAATATGATCTCAAAAAAAGTAGCAGCGAACCTTGCTGATGCTATTTCAAGAAATTACAAGGCCTTTGATAAAAAGAGTTTTCTTCGTGGTGTCGGACGCGACTTATTACCTTTGGAATTAAAAGACCGGGTGATTTTTCTTGCCAAAAAACTTCACGATCATTTACCAGAAGACCAAGGCGTCTCTTTAAAGATTCTTCAGGGTGCTATCAGGCAAAATGATGATGATAGTGTTGGAGTCTCTGGATTTGCGGCCTGGCCGCTCACTGAATACGTCTGCCGCTTTGGTCTCGATGAGTTTGATCTATCGATGAAAGTTTTAAAAGAGATGACAAAAGTTTTTACTGCAGAGTTTGCAGTGAGAGCTTTTTTTCTTCACGATGAAAAAAGAACCTTGAAATTTTTTAAGCAGTGGGTAAATGATAAAAATGAACATGTGAGAAGATTAGTTTCTGAAGGATCAAGGCCTCTTCTTCCATGGGGACAAAAACTTCCTTCATTTGTAAAAGACCCGTTGATTACCTGGGATTTATTAGACCAGTTAAAAGATGATAGCTCCGAGTATGTCAGAAAATCTGTCGCCAATCACGTCAATGATCATTCAAAGAATCATCCTGACCTGGTTGTAAAAAAATTGCTGGAATGGAAAAAGGCCCATCCGGGCAATACTGATGTCGACTGGGTGATTCGCCATGCAACCAGGACTCTTATTAAGAAAGGTCATCAAAAAGCTTTTATTCTTCACGGGGTAGAAGGCGGACTTGTGGAAGTTATTTCGCAAAAGATTCTCACTAAAAAAGTAGACCTGGGAAAAGTTTTACAAGTGGAAGTCGAGTTTCAAAATCGTGGAAAAAAGAAATTAAAAATTATCCTTGATCATGAAGTTCATCTTCTAAAATCTAATAACACTCATAATATAAAATGTTTTAAAGGCAAAAGGATGGAGCTCATGCCTTCAGAAATAAAAAAAGTAGCATTTAATATTCCACTGAAACCTGTCACGACCAGGACCTATTACAGTGGGAAACACTACTGGAATATAAAAGTTAACGGAAAAAGCGAAGATAAACTGGCCTTTACATTAAATACTTAGGAGTTTTTTCATGAAGAAAAATTTACTGCTTATCGCACTACTTACTTTCAGCTTCAAGGCCCTTGCCTGGGATGCACCGGAAGTTTTACAAGAGGCCTGTTATGGTGGCTGTACTGAAAAAATGGAAAAGATGTACGAAGACTTTTTAAATACTCCTTATGCTCCAAAGTTTGTTCCGGGAATGTATGCCGGAGAATGTAATCATCAGTCAGGGTCTTATGATCCTGATACCACTCACTATGTAGGTCTACTTTTAAATAAGCATGAAAAGGTAGGAACTTATATGTCGCCAATCCTTCAGTATTTTGGTGAAGGCAACGACATGGCAAGCTGGTCACTTGAAGATGGAATAAAAAACATGTCTACTGATTGGAGAGATAAAGGGATTCATAAAGTTCATCCAACATCTTTGACTTCAGCTTTCTTAGACAACGAGGGTTATCCTGCTCTGGTTTATTGGGCCAGACAAAATCCTGCAACAAAAGAAGTCCTTTTTCTAGCTTGGCTTAGGGGAAATATTGCTTTTTGCAGACTGACTCCAAATGTAAACGGATTACCATAATGAAAAATTTAGTTTTCTCTCTGAGCATTCTTTTGAGTTTTTCTGTGCAGGCCAAAACTTACACCACAGGTGGAGTGAAGTTTACAATTGAAAAACTTTTTGAAGGATCTGATGCCATCTGGGGATTTGATTTTTTAAATTCTAAAGAAGCAAGCTCACTAGTGTTTAGTGAGAGAGACGGGAAACTAAAATACCTTGATCTAAAAACAAAGAAGGCTTCCGACATCACAGGTGTACCAAAAGTATTTGCTGAATCTCAAGGCGGCCTTCTTGACGTTTATATGGACCACAAAACCAATCAGCTTTACCTGACTTATTCTGAGCCGGTAAAAGGTGGGGCGACGACAAGTTTATACAGAGGAAAACTCTCGAGTGACAACAAATCCTTAATTGGGGATAGACTCTTTCAAGCAAAGGCCGTGGCCTCTGGTGGGATTCATTTTGGTTCGCGTGTCGTTATTGATAAAGACGGATTTATTTTCATGAGTGTTGGTGAGCGAAATGACCGCAAGCAGGCCCAAGAGCTGAGCAATCATCAAGGAAAAGTATTACGACTGAATCCAGAGGGAAGTGCACCTAAAGATAATCCTTTTGTTGATACAAAAGATGCTCTTCCTGAGATCTGGTCATATGGCCACCGAAATCCACAAGGACTTATCATTGAGCCCAGTGGAGTTTTATTAGAAGCAGAATTTGGCCCACGAGGTGGAGATGAAATCAATATTATTGAAAAAGGTAAGAATTACGGCTGGCCCGTTATTACTTATGGAAAAGAGTATTGGGGTCCTTCAATTGGGGAAAAGGTCAAAGCTGGTATGATGCAGCCTCTTTATCATTGGGTTCCATCGATTAACCCTTCGGGGATTATGCTCTATAATGGCAAAGCATTTCCTAAGTTTGAGGGGAATTTGTTTTTTGCAACACTAGCAAGCTCACATATCAGAAGAGTGATCACTGATAAGAATCGCAAAATTCTTAGCGAGGAAAAACTGCTAGAGGACTTAGAAGATCGTTTTAGGCAAGTAAAGACCGGCCCTGACGGACTGATCTATTTTTCAACTGATAGCGGAAAGATCTATAGAATGGTGCCGGCCACTTAAGTTACTGTGAAGTAACTTTACTTAGTCAAAGGTTAGGCTATGCATTTCTGCCAATGACAAAAAGGCCAAAAAGGAAGAAAATAGAACTCTATTATTTCATCCTCAGAGGCATCTTTAATGGCTGTAACAGTATCGAGAAATCCTAACCTTTCTAAGACTCTTAAGAATATAAGTTTTGATCATCAATTAAAAAAAGAATTTGGTGATTCATGGTGGACAGGACTTGCTCCAGAAAAGTGCCCAGGCTTTGATCAAGAAAGAAATTGTTTGGTTGCTCTTCCATTACTTAATACTAAGATCTGTACACGCGAAGATATTCTCGCTTACTTCAATAACTCGTGGACACTTACTGAATTACTTTTTCAAAGTTTAAAAGTGGAAGAGGCCTATATCAGACCTCCGTATCACGCTCTCAGACACCCGCTTATTTTTTATTATGGGCACCCTGCCGTTTTATATATCAATAAACTTCGTATCGCCGGATTTCAAAAAGAGCCTATCAATATCTATCTGGAAAAAGTTTTAGAAACAGGTGTTGATGAAATGAGCTGGGACGATATGTCCAAAAATGAAATGCACTGGCCGAAAGTTTCTGCTGTTCATGCTTATAGAAAAATTGTCTACGATATTATTGTCGATCTCATTAAAACTCATCCGGATTTAAATCAGCTTAATACGCTGACAAAAAATTCTCCTTGGTGGGCACTTCTCATGGGAGTGGAGCACGAAAAAATTCACTTTGAAACTTCAAGTGTGCTTATGCGCGAGCTTCCGATTGAGTATGTTGAAACTCCAAAATTCTGGCCGCCCCTTCATCCAACGAAGAACACTCCTGCTGCCACTATTGAAAATAGCTGGGTAAAAAAGACGGGAGAAGCCGTTACAATTGGAAAACCTGTTGAGACAGAATCTTATGGATGGGACAACGAATACGGATCGCGCACAGTTGCAATCAAAGATTTTGAATATACAAAAAATCAAATTACCAATCATGAGTATTTAAATTTCGTAGCCAGTGGTGCTTACATTAATGATAGCTATTGGAGTGAAGAAGGGCTTCTCTGGAGAAAGTTCAGGAATACGAAGCGTCCGACATTCTGGGTGGCCACAGGGCCTGAAGGCACTCATCAGTATGAGCTGAGAACTCTCTTTGAAATGATCCCATTGCCACACTCATGGCCGGTAGAAGTGAATTTTCACGAAGCCGTGGCCTACTGTAACTGGAAAACAGAAGTTGATAAAACAAAACTTCATTACAGGCTTTTAACGGAAGCGGAGTTCGTTGCTCTTACTCCGAATAAAAAAGACCCTGTTCTACAAAAGCAAGCTTACAAAAATTATAAAGGTTTTACTGACTATCAAGATGAGTATAAAGAAAATTTCAACTTCATCTGGTCTTCAGCAAAAGAAGTTGGAAGTGAATTATTTGGAAATACCTGGCACTGGCTGGTAGATCAGTTTAATCCTCTGGAAGGTTTTCAAGTTGATCCTCTCTATGACGATTTTTCGACTCCGTGTTTTGATGGAAAACACCAGATGATCAGAGGCGGATCGTTTATGAGTTGCGGTCATGAGGCCAGCCACTTTGCAAGATTTCATTTTCGCCCGCATTTTTATCAGCACTCTGGTTTCAGAATGGCCGCGACACTGGATGGATCAAGTGATAACGGGGCAAAACTTTTACTTAAGTCAAAAGAGTATGTTCATCCAAGAAGAGCAAACATCCTCGATCAAATGAATGAAGGAGCTGACTGGTGGAAAAAAATTGAGCAGCCACTTGAACTTAGCTCAGATGAAATGAAATCAATTATGAATCAAACAGAAGCTCAGGTGCTTCGTTATATGCAGGAGATGCCATCAAAATCACCAATGGGTGAGGCACACGATCCGGCCGTTAATGGTCTGAGAGAAAATTTTAGCATTCCTTATCAGACGACTAAAAATTTTCCAGCACATCCAGAAAATTATGAAGGGCTTCTGAAGACGATCTTTGATGATATGGCAAAGTACTCACAACTTCCGGGGCACCCAGGATTTGCAGCTTATGTTGCTGGAGCAGGAAATTTTATTTCCAACACGGCCCAGTTGATTGCTCAGACGCTAAACCCTTTCACTGGCCACTATATGATGGCGCCAGGTCTTGTTACATTAGAGATGGAAGTCATCAAGTGGTTTCAGACGTTAGTGGGTTATGACGAAATCTCTTCGCAAGGATTTTTAACGACGGGAAGCTCTCTTGCTACATTGTCAGCTCTTTCAATGGCAAGAAAAGAAAAGTTAGATGGTTTTGATTACTCAAAAGTCACGGCCTACACTTCTGCAGACTCTCATCACTGTATTGCCAAGGCATGGGTGATCTTAGGATTTAAAAAAGAAAACTTAAGACTCATTCCATTAAAAGATTTTAAGATGAATACTGCAGTCTTGAGTGAAACGATTGAAGCGGATAAAGCAAAAGGATTCAAACCATTTTTAGTTGTAGCGACACTTGGATCTACCAAAACAGGTTGTGTGGATTCTCTTCAAGATATTTTACCTGTCTCTAAAAAACACAATATGTGGCTGCATGCTGATGGGGCCTATGGTGCTCTTTTCATGCTGACAGCTCAGGGAAAAGAAATTTTAAAAGGAATTGATCAGACTGACTCCGTTGCCCTTGATCCACATAAAGCACTTTCTATTCCTTATGGAACAGGCTGCTTGTTGGTAAAAAATAAAGATCACATGCTCTTTGACTATTTATCTGATGATTCATACATGCCACCAAGACCTGTTGATCAAGTAGACTATGCTGATTTAACTCCAGAGTTGTCACGGGACTTCAGAGGACTGCGTGTATGGCTGCCACTGAAAACCTTAGGTATCGGACCATTTCAATTAAACCTGGAAGAAAAATTAAAAATGGCAGAGTGGCTCTCAAATGAGCTCTCATCAATAAAAAATCTGGAAGTGATTTCAAAACCGGAACTCACCATTTTAACTTTTGCTCACAAAAAAGGTGATGAAGAAACAAAAAAACTCATGGAAAAAATTAACAATCAAGGCACACTGTTTTTATCGTCATGCTCGATTGATGGAAGAGTTGCCATAAGATTTTGTCTTCTGGGATTCAGGTTGCATTTTGATAGACTGGAAAAAGCAGTGAATGAAATTAAGGCCATGGTATGATCGCTAGGTTTAAAGCTTCTTTCCATCAAACTGGAAAACTCATTCATTTAAATAATGGAGGCCTTGCTCCAATTACGGCGCAGGCCCGAGATAAAATTAAATTTTGGGCAGACCGCTTTTATAAAGAAGGTTTTTTCACTGATCATGATTATGTTCAAGACGTGCTTCATTCGAGAAAAAGCCTGGCCACACTCATTGGCTGTGATCATTCAGAAGTTGCCTTTTTTCAAAGCACCGCAAGTGCTGTCAGCCAGCTTGCTATGCAGTTTCCGCTAGAAGAGGGTGATGAAGTCATCACATGGGCCGAAGAATACGGGTCACATTTATTTCCCTGGCAGGAAGCTTGTAAAAGAAGAGGCGCTAATCTTATTACTGTGAACTCTCTTGCCAATCTTTCCACACCCATTGATTTATTGATTGAAAAAATCACACCTAAGACGAAAGTGATTGCCGTTTCATGGGTACAGTTTTTAACAGGTGCTAAAACTGATTTAGAAAAATTAAGTGCGGTGACGAAAGAAAAAGATATTTTTTTATTTGTCGATATCATTCAAGGCCTGGGCCTTCATCCTTTTCATATGAAAAAGTGGGGAGTGGATGCAGTTGCAGGAGGAAGCCATAAGTGGCTTTTTAGTCCTGTTGGAGTTGGTTATCTGGCGCTTGATCAAAAGCACATGCAGATGATTAAGCCTCACAATGTAGGTTCGTACACATTCGGTACATGTGATGATCCCACGGATTCAGTATGTGAGCCTAAGTTTGATGCTCTTAAATTTGAAGCAGGATCAAAGCAGGTGTTAGAAATTACGGCCCTTGGTGCTTCTGTTGATCTGATTTTATCAACAGGTGTAGAAGTGATTGAGAAAGAAACTCTAAGGCTTGCAAAAAAGCTGCGCACAGGGCTTGAAGAAAAAGGCTTTAGTGTTCATTCACCTTATGAGAGAGATTTTCATACGAGTGCGATGGTTAATTTTATTCCAAACCCACAAACAATTTCGAAGCTTCAATCGCTGTCATGTAACTATGCTATCAGAGGACCAGGAATAAGACTTACTCCAGCTGCTTTTAATAGTGATGCTGATATTGAAAAAGTATTATCTATTCTTTAATTCTAATAATGCTTTTCTTGACGTGATTTCTTTTTATCACCATGAGATTTTTTAACTTTAATTCTCTCATTTACAGAAGATTTAGTGGGCTTGGTTGGCTTTCTTACTTTAGGGGGAAGGGCAATCACTTCAATCATTTCGTGAAGCTTTTTTATAACTTCAGCAATGTTCATATGCTGAGTCCTATGTTCCTGACTTGTAAGTGTCACGACACCTTCATCACTTATTCTATTGCCATATTTTTTAAAGAAGCGCTCTTTAACAACAGGAGGCAGAGTCAGGGAGTCGCGAATACTCCAGTGCAATGTGGCCTTGGTGTTGACCTTGTTAACATTCTGGCCTCCAGCTCCACCGCTTCTGGAAAAACTTAATTCATATTCATGTGCTGGTATTTTAAATTTATACATCTTGAAAAAAGTGTAGCCTAAAAGTTTAGTGATGGGTAGAGTTTCTCTATGGAGAACGCGAAGGCACTCGAAGATTTAATTCTCTCGACACTATCTTTTTATGAGCCAATGTCATTTTCAAAAATTGTTTTTGATATAGATACTGATGTGCTTAAAAGTTACCCTAACTTTGATAAAGATCAGATGATCACTATTTTGAAATCACTCGAGGCCCGAGGGCTGGTGAAGTCCACGGGGATTGAAGCCGAGACTCAGTGGCAGCGTATTCATAAAAAACGCCCTTTTTGGAAAAGATTCTTCTAGAATTGCTTGGATTTCACCCGAAAATCTCCTTAAAACCATGTAAAGTTCACCATATAGATTGCCATAAAGAGCTTATTTGCTTAATTTCAGCCTCACTATGAGCACACCTTCAAAAATCACTTCTCCGAATGAATTACCCATTACTGCATGGTTGCCAACAACTATGAAAGAAGCAAAAAAGCGTGGCTGGGAAGAGCTCGATGTTGTCTTGGTGACAGGGGATGCTTATGTCGATCATCCGGCATTTGGAACGGCCGTCATGGGAAGAATTTTAGAATCCCTTGGGTTGCGTGTTGCCATTATTTCTCAACCAAACTGGCGCGATGATTTAAGAGACTTTAAAAAATTTGGGGCCCCAAAATATTTCTTCGGAGTGACTTCGGGAAATATGGACTCGATGGTTAATAAGTATACGGCCGGGAAACGTCTTCGCTCAGATGATGCCTACACTCCAGGTGGATCACCAGACTTCAGACCTGATTACGCCACAACTGTTTATACAAAAATACTGAAAGAAATTTATCCAGATACACCTGTTATGATCGGTGGAATTGAAGCTTCATTAAGAAGAGTCACGCATTACGATTTCTGGTCTGATAAATTAATGCCGAATATCCTGACGACATCTGGAGCTGATTTATTAGTTTATGGAATGGGTGAGCAGCCAATTAAAGAACTAGTAAAAATACTTCTGGCCGGTGTGCCTTTTAATGAAATTAAAACCATTCCTCAGACAGCTTTTCTTCATGATCAAAATGAAAAATTACCCATGAATAATATTGCATGGGAAGACCTGGAGTTAACTTCTCACGAAGTGTGCCTAGTGGATAAAAAAGCATATTCAAAAAACTTTATGCACGTTGAAGTTGAATCTAATAAGCAGTTCGCCAATAGACTTTTGCAAAAAGTGCAAGGCAAAACTCTTGTTATCAATCCACCATTTCAGACAATGACTGAAAGTGAGATCGATTCTTCATTTGATCTTCCATACACAAGATATCCACATCCAAAGTATAAAGACAGAGGGCCAATTGCCGCTTACGAGATGATTAAGTTTTCACTTAACACTCACCGTGGATGTTTTGGTGGTTGCTCGTTTTGTACGATTTCTGCTCACCAGGGAAAAATGATCGCCAGCAGATCAAAAGAATCTGTTATGAAAGAGCTTGATCAAATCGCCGGCATGAGTGATTTCAAAGGATACATCAGTGATATGGGTGGGCCTTCGGCCAACATGTATCAGATGAAAGGAATTGACCAGGCCGCTTGTGATAAGTGTGCTGCCCCTTCATGTGTTTTTCCAGTGATCTGTAAAAATCTTGATGCAAGCCCAGAAAAGATGACTCAGCTTTATAAAGAAGTGGCCGCTCATCCAAAAGTTAAAAAGGCCTTTGTAAGCTCAGGCCTTCGTTATGATCTAATGTTTAATGAAAGATCGAGAGATCCTAAATTAGATAACGAATATGTTGAGCAGTTGATCACTCACCATGTTTCGGGAAGATTAAAAGTCGCTCCAGAGCATACTGAAGATCACGTCTTGAAATCGATGAGAAAACCAGCTTTCCATTACTTTGAGACCTTCAAAAGAAAGTTCGAAGAAATCTCGGCAAAAAAAGGTATTCGTCAGGAAATTATCCCGTACTTTATTTCCTCTCACCCAGGATGCACTCCTGAAGATATGGCCAAGCTAGCCGTAAAAACTAAAAAATTAGGCTACAGGCTTGAGCAGGTTCAAGATTTTACTCCAACTCCAATGACGGTCGCGACTGAAATTTATTATTCAGGATATCACCCGTACACGCTCAAAGAAGTAAAGACGGCAATTTCTCTAGATGAGAAAACTCGTCAGAGAACTTTCTTCTTCTGGTACAAACCTGAGAATAAAAATTACGTGAAGAACTATCTCGCAAAACACAAGATGTTCGATCTGACTAAAGAGCTGTTTGGTTAGGAAAATTTCTTTTAATAAAGTCTTCTACATTAACGTCTTCAGTATTTTGCAGGGCCCGGATTTCACCTATAACATAGGTGCTTTCTTCAGCTGTGAGTGGAGTTTTTTCTCTTTTTTGATTCCAGCCCCAGCTCCATTGATATTTATTTTTAATAGGTGAGTAGTGGCCGGCACGAATACCAGTGTAGACGACTTTCGCCCAGCTTGCTCCTGCTACTCTTTCCACGCAATCTCTTATGTGATTATCAGTGGCATCCATTTCACTTTCACTTCCCCCATACCAGTAGCGAAGATCGTGTTCGACACAACATGACCTCCAAAGTCCTGGACTAGAAATAGTTCCGTCGACAAACATTGTGCAGCCGTCAGTGATGAAAGGCTTCAACGTATCGGCCGCATTTAGGCCCGGTGCAATGATGGTTAAAGTGATAAGAGTGAGAAGTTTTAAGTTTTTCATTCTCTAATCCTAGCAAGGATAGCGATTGCACGCTAGACGAACTTCAGAAGAACTTCTAAGCTATTAAAAAATGGAGTTACCAATGGAACAAAAAGATTTCAAATTGCCAGAAATTGATAAAGAAGCTTTGAGCGATAGTTTAGGCGACATAGAAGAGCGCTTAAAAGAAATTAAAGAACGTACAACAGACTTTGTACAAAAAAATCCTATCACTTCTATCGCAATAGCGGTTGGTGTTGGCTACCTTCTTGCTAAAATTCTTTCAGGAAGACGCTCATGAATGACATGTTTAGAGTTGGTGAATTTTTTCTTAATTATTTTTTAGGTAAAAAAACGATGATCGGTGAGAAGTCACTGGAGATCTCTGCTGAAATTTTAAACCAATTAAGAAGAATCCTTATTCTGGTGGTTTTAACTCTCGGGAGTCTTGCCTTATTTTGTATGGGAATGAGTTATCTGATCGATAGGTTTTTAACTAACCTGGATCATGGGGATGCGCTCTTTACTCCGTCGATTTGGTTTATCTTGGGGTTTCTTGCCATTTGTATAGGCATAATGGTCTACGCGACTAACAAAAAAAATTGGATGGATATTTTTAAGTCAGATAAAAAAGAAACTCCACCAGCTGCGTCTTCTCAGCTTCCAGTGGGAGGAAATGCGATTGAGTCAGTTGTGAGTCTGTTGATTTTAGATTTCATTAAAGAAAGAGAGCACAATAGAGCTCAGAAAAAAACGAATACTCAACATAGAGATCAGGAATAAAATGAAATACGCATTTCACGAAATGTTTTTTAGAAATTTTTTCAAATTATTTACGGCCTTCATGATCATCGCTCTCTTTATTTATATTTTAAGTCCTTTCCTGGTTCCATTTCTCTTCGGTGGAATGCTTGCTTTAGCACTTAGTCCTTTTCTTACGGCCTTTATGAGAAAGTATAATTGGTCCAAGAAAAAAGGGCTTAGCATTATGTCGTTAGTGATGTTTTTCATAGGAGCACTCCCACTGACAATTTTCTTGATGAGAGGAACGAGAATTATTATTGAGTTCTTTTCTGCACAATCAATCACAGTTTTAATGCAAAAAACTCAGACAACTGTGTACGCATTTTTAGACAAAATCGCAGTAAGCAATCATCTTGAGTCGGATATGGTTAAAGAGAAGTTTAATGCTTTTCTTCAGACCTCTGGAACATGGATTCTCAACACTATGAGTGGTATAGTTACCCAGATTCCTGACCTCTTACTTGCTGTTATGGTCATGATGTTGTCTTTCTATTTTTTCCTTTTAAAAGAAGATCACATCAGAGAAGTGTTTGATCGTTACTTCTATTTTTCAAAGTCTCACTCTGATCGATTTATTGCTGTTTTAAAATCAAGTTGCAGAGAAGTTTTTTTCTCAAACGTTTTAACAGGTATTCTGCAGTCGACCATCGTCTCACTTGGTGCACTAGCATGTGGCATCGGTGACTTTTATATTATTTTCTTCTGCACGTTTATTATTTCATTCATTCCAGTTATCGGTGCTGCACCTATGGCATTCCTGATTTCCTTCTATGCCTTCTTTAATGATATGGCAGGGGCGGGAATCGCCATGGCCATTATTGGGGGTGTATCAGGCGTTGCAGACAATGTCATCAGACCTTATCTGGTAAGCCTTGGTGAAGTTGAAGTTCCGGCCTTCATTGGATTTCTCGCTGTTATCGGCGGAGTAATTGTCATGGGCCTTCCTGGATTATTTGTTGGTCCACTGCTGGCCTCGCTAGTATACGGAGCACTTCCGATTATTGTTGAAGAGTATTTTCCACAGGAAGAAGAAATTCATCACACAGGTGAGGACCTGGAATAGATGTTAGACCCTCACTCTCGAAATCGCTCTAAGCTGCTCGTTTTTATTTTGCTTGTAGTGATGATCGTAATGGGAGTTTTTCTTTTCTCAAATGAATTATCAGTTCTCTCAACTCTTGAGAGTATAAAGGCCACTCACGATAAATGGGTGGCCGTTTATTTAAGTCATCCCTCGAAGTTTATTCTCAAATTCATTCTCTTTAATATTTTTATGGCCATGCTTCCAGTGCCAGGAATTTCGATGATTAGTTTTTTTGGTGGAACTATCTTTGGATTCTGGCCCGCTTTCGTTTATTCTTCCATTGCTACTGCTGTCGGAAATCTTTGTGGATTTTTTATTGGAAGATATTTCTTACAAGGTTACGTGCATGAAAAATACGGAGATAAATTAATTGTCTTCAAAGAAGAATGGCAAAAAAATGGTGCTATGGCACTCTTTACGATGAGGCTCTTTCCTTTTGTTCCTTCGTTTGTCGCCAATCTTATTATGGGAGTCTCCAATTTACACTGGTGGACTTTTTTTTGGGTAAGCTGGATTGGCAGGATTCCCATGGTTGTGGTTTACGCGTGGAGTGGAGTGCAAGTCGCAAAAATTAGCAGTGTGAGAGATATATTGAGCCCACAGATTATTGTGGCATTTTTATTACTAGGAACTCTTCCTTGGGTACTTAAAACTGTGATAAAAAGACTGAGAGAAAATCAATCTGGGAAACCTTTATGAAAAAGCACGTAGTCATTGTTGGTGGTGGTTTTGGCGGTCTGAAAGCGGCAAAAGTTCTCTCCCAATATCCCGAACTCGTCGATGTTACTCTTATCGATAAAAGAAATTACCATTTATTTCAGCCATTACTTTATCAAGTGGCCACAGCAGGACTTTCACCTGCTGATATTGCAATGCCAATCAGAAATGTTTTATCAGATGCTAAAAATGTCACCGTCTATCTCGACGAAGTGAAGGCCGTGCATCCCGAAAATAATTCACTAGAAGTCACTAGTGTGGCAGCAAAATACGATTATCTCATTCTTGCTTGTGGAGCAAGCCATAGCTATTTTGGGAAAGATCATTGGGAAGAGTTTGCACCAGGTTTAAAAACGCTGGAGATGGCGACAGAAATCAGAAGAAGAATATTGATGGCCTTTGAGTCAGCTGAGAAAGTTGCTGACATGAACATTCAAAAAGAATGGCTGACATTTGTGATTGTTGGAGCAGGGCCTACCGGAGTAGAAATGGCCGGTGCGATTTCTGAGATTGCGAAACAAACAATGGAAGCGGATTTTAGAAATATTTCTACGGCCCATACGAGAGTCATACTCATTGAGGCCGGGAAAAAAGTTTTGGGAAGTTTTAATGAAACACTCTCAAGCAATGCTCTTATTGATTTAAAAAAGCTTGGTGTTGAAGTTATGCTGGATACCCGAGTGACAGATATTAATTCATCAGGAGTAACCTTTTCTGGTCCTGATGGAAGAGAAGAAGTAATTCTTTCTCGCACAGTTGTCTGGGCAGCTGGAGTTAAGCCTTCAAGTATCAATTCAACACTCAATGTTCCCCTTGATCGCGCGGGCAGAATTATCGTTTCTAAAAAATTATCATTAGAGAAATTTCCCAATCTTTTTATTATCGGCGATCAGTCGCACTTTGAAGAAGATGGCGGCAATGTGCTTCCAGGGCTTGCACCAGTCGCCATTCAAATGGGAACTCATGCAGCTAAAAATATTATCAGGCTTATTAAAAATGAAGCTGCACTCGATTTTAAATACACCGACAAAGGACAGATGGCGACGATTGGAAGAAAGCTTGCCGTTATGGAGTTCAAAGGAATTAAAGCGCGTGGAATGTTCGCATGGCTAGCATGGCTGCTTGTTCACATCTATTATTTAATTGGATTTAAAAACAGGCTCTTTGTTCTTATGCAGTGGACTTGGTCTTACTTAACTTTTTCTAGAGGTGCACGTCTTATCACTAAGCGTGACTGGAAGGATACTTAAGCTCTCTGCATAACGTATTCATTAATCCCACGGGCCTTCTTGAAGAAGAAGATGCTCGCACCAATCAACATGACTATACCATTAAAGAGAAGCGCATTGTGAAGGCCAAAGTGCTCAGCAGAGTAACCCATCACTAAACTTCCAAATGGAACGACACCTAAGAGTGAAACGTTGAAAAAACTCAGCGTGCGCCCGCGCTTATCATCATCAACTGTACTTTGAATCATCGTATTGCTTGAAGCAAGCTGAAGCATCATGGTC
Source organism: Bacteriovoracaceae bacterium UBA6153 (assembly GCA_002428265.1). Classification (GTDB taxonomy): domain Bacteria; phylum Bdellovibrionota; class Bacteriovoracia; order Bacteriovoracales; family Bacteriovoracaceae; genus Bacteriovorax. Next base: position 56,492 of record DIUR01000018.1, on the reverse strand, counting down.
ATTCCGGTTGAGAAGACGCTAAAGAGTATGAAATAAAAATTATTAAGATTTGATAGCAGAATTAAAAGTATTCCAAAAATCATTCCTGCCGCGCCGACAATGCGGGCCAGGGCCGGCTTGTCTTTTCTACTTGAGAGATAAAGTGCACTCAAAAATGATCCAATACCAACAGCACTCGTAATCCATCCGAGAGCGTGCGGCCCTCCGTTAGGAATGTTCGCGGCGATTGCCGGAAAGAAAATTACATAGGGCATTCCGAAGAAGCTTAAAAAAGATAAGAAGAATAAAATGTTTCTCGTATTTACATCTTTAAAAGTTGAATCAAATCCTACTTTGAGACCAGTAAGAATTTTTTTAGGATGAAAGAGCACTGGAATATAAGGATCGACCTTCATATAAAAGAGCGCTGTGAGAACAGCAATATAACTTATTCCATTGATGAGAAAGCACCATGCTTCACCAACGTAGGCAATGAGAAATCCCGCAAACGCCGGGCCCAAAAGGCGAGTGAGGTTAGTGACAGATGAGTTGATGGCTATAGCATTGGGAAGATCTTGTTTGCCTTTTACAATCTGAACAACGAACGCTTGTCTCGTCGTCATGTCAAAGGCATTGATAGTTCCCAGAGTAAAATCGAGTATGAGTAGATGAACGAGAGTGATCTCGCCTGAAAAAGTAAGTGCGGCCAGCACGAGGGCCTGGATTCCAGCGAGAGCTTGAGTCCACATCAGAAGTTTATGGCGGTTGACGTGATCGACGATGACACCGGCAAAGAGTCCAAATAAAAACATGGGAAGTTGAGCAATGAAGCCAGCAAAACCTAACCAGAAAGGAGAGTTGGTTAATTTATAAATCATCCAGCTCATCGCTAACTGCTGCATGGAGGTGCCCATGAAGGAGATGAACTGCCCGCTGATATAGATGCGGTAGTTTTTATGTTTTAAAGCTGGAAAATTCATTTTTAAAAGGCCTGACTTATAATTCGGGCTATAGTTCCTTTAGCAAACTCACCAGATAAGGTCCTTCTTCAACAGCGATGGATTTTGAATAGGCAACGCGCATTTTAAAAGTAGGGCCATAGGTGACGAATGTATGGAACTCACCGTTTTCTCCAGCAGGGTCAATTCCTTCTGGTATACGATTAACATAGTCCTCATTAAATTCGCAGGCAAGAAAGTTATAACCTAATTTTTCAGCTAACACAGATGTAACCAAGGCCTTGTGGCCAGTTTCGAAAAATTTTTTTACGACATCTTTTGTAGATCTGCCCCATAGAGGAAAGATGGCCTTCATATCTATCTGTGCCAGCATTTTTTCGCGAAATTCTTTTATCTCTGCTTGATTGATATCACCAAAGGCAACTGTTCTGATTCCTCTCTTGGCAAACATAGAAAGAAATTGGTGAACTTGTTTAATGTATTCATCATTTGTCGCATCTTCGCTTAGAAAGATTCTTTGCAAGGGAAGTTTTAAGAGCTTGGTTTGCTCTAATATAAGTGTGTCGGGGATGCCATGAAAAGGGACGCGATTTTTTTCACGGTTAAAAGTGGTTACAAGGCCCACTACTTCATAACGAGGGTCTAATTGCAGCTCGTGAAGTGCTAATGCACTGTCTTTTCCACCGCTCCAAAACAAGAGAACTTTTTCTTTATTTTCCATGGGTCTTTTATGGCATAAATACCCCTAAAAGTTGACCAAAAAAGACCGTTTATTTTTCCTGAAAATTGCCGATAAGTTCCTGATGAATCATCTGATACTTCTTGTCCTATTTATTCTGACATCATGCTCTCAATTAACGAGAATGCCTTCGCAATTGCAGAGTGATAAGCATGTGGTTTTTGATATCGACTGGACGATTGTGGCAGAAGTGAAGAATCCTTCTAAAGAGTTGATAGCTTCAAAGAAACTGCTCTTAGTCGAAGATCATTACTATATTGCTCATAATGGACTGCAAGATCTTATCGTTCAGATTTTAAACAAAAAAGATGTGAACATTTCATTCTTTAGCGGTGGCAAAAAATCCAGGAATGCAGAGTTATTATCAAAAATTAAACTCTCAGATGGAAGATCACTTTCTGAGATTGCATACAAGATCTTGAGTAGCGAGGACCTGGTAAAAGTTGAGGGAGCATTGGAGAATGCGCCGTTTGCGGAAAGATACAAAAAAAATTTACAGCTCGTTTCAAAAAATTTAGATCAGTTGATTATGTTCGATGACACAATTGATTTTGTGTTAGAAGGAAATAGTTCTCACAAAAATCATGTTTTTCATATGGGAGTGGCCTTTGAGCATTTTGAAAGTTTCAAAGAAGCTGAAGGATTGTCAGGTAAATATATACCTAAGACTTATGATCAGTGGTTATTAAATAATAATCGTCTGGTTATTTTAAAAGGAGCTTTTCTTGATGCTTACGATGAATCTCTTAGAGATGGTATTAGTTTTAGTGAGGCGATGAAGAAGAAAGAAAAGCTTCTCAATTTCCAGTCTCATGAGTGGAATATTTACTCAGAAAGTTATTTCAAAAAGAAATCCCTTAAAGTTGAATATGGTGGAGCGTGCTTTGATGGATTGAAAGTATTCTTTTAAAATCTATTAGAGACTAAGCCATCTCGTCAGTTGATTAAACTCACTTTCAAAATAATCCATTGATGGAGCAGAGTTAAAAATCGTTATATTGATTCCAGTGTAGCGCTCAGCAAGTTTACCCACTCGTTGAGTGTAGGCCGAATAAACGAGTGTCTCTCCGTTAGTTTCTACAATGTCGTGAGTCCTGGAGATACTAACTGGCGAGGTGAGCACGCTAGATCCATTTGCATCTAAGAAATAATACTCAAAAGACTTAATCCCCGGAGCAAAGGGAGTGACGATTGTGAAGCTGCCCTTTAGCGTTTTTGCCGGCCATTTTTGGTTATGAGGGCCTTCAAGAAATTTATCTTGCTTGAGTGTCAGCGAAAAAAGCTCATTGCTTAAAAATTCTTTTTCAAAACCGTTTTCCCAGTAATTAAATCCGTACACCATGACGGCATTTGGGGCCGGAGAGTTGATTTTTATTCGTGGATTTGATTTAAGTTTTTTTACTGAATCAATATTGAGTTGTCTGATAAGACCTGTGATCTCATCATCCGTCGCGCGATCTTTTGTGATAAGTCTGAGTTCAATCAAGAGATGGCCTAGATCGATTAAGTCTGGTTTTTCCATGCTGAATTTTTTTACCAGTTTATTCTTTAAGCTCGATTGAGTTTCGGCAGGAAGTGACTTGATAATTTTTGCAATAGACTTCAATTTTTTAGCAAAGTTTTGAAGTTTCGCATTTTCAACAACACTAATTGTTGCTGAGCTGGTATTTACGGCATGGGTTTGAGTGCCTGACTTTAAATAAGAGTAAGAATCGATAAAACTTTTTGCTAAAAAGACAGCAGCATCTTTAGAAGAATTTTGAATGGGAAGCTCTATTAAGGATTCAAAAGGAAGACCGCTGGTAAACTCAGCTTCTTCTGAAGCAATCGAGTAAGTACTGAATGATCTCATCTCAAAAAGAAACTCGATGTTTGCCAGGAAACAAGCATCAAACCACATGACATCAATTTTAGTCTTGAGGGCGCTAAGTGATTTTTTTAAAGCGACAGTGTTTAAATCTTTAAGTCCAGATGGACCCACACCATGGCCATAGAAAATGAGCATTTTTTTAGAATCTGGATCATTGAAAGCTTTAGATAAAAAAGTATCAAGTTTTTGATTTGCTCCAGCGCGAAAGGTTTTTATTTTTAAAAACTTCGAAGCAGGGATTTTTGAAATTTCAGTGAGGTTATTTTCAATGCTTTCTTGAAAAGAAGAGTCTTCATACTGGCCGAAAAAAAGTGCAGCAACTTCCCACTTCGTCTCCGCCATAACACTGGCAGAGACAAAGAGGAAGAAGAGTGCAAAAAGAGTTTTACTTAATCTTTTTTGGAGCAGCATTATCTTCATCACCATTTACACCGAACAGGTTGTCTGAATCGATTTGTTTAGCAAGAGTCTGGTAGCTGACAAAACCATTTCCTGATTTTGCATATCCAAGCGCTTTGTCAAAAGCAATGGCGATGGCCTTATTTGAGTCTGGCATAACGTGGAAATAAGTTGAAAGACCATTGGTAAAGATGTCCATCATCTTCGTTCCTTTAGGATCTTTAGCTGTCACTTTTCTATCGAAGTAGTTTTGATTGTAGTACTTGTATGAAGTACAGCTATCAAAAAATAAGATCTGATATCTTTTTGTATCGAACTTGATAGGTTCACCAAGATTTTCTTCGATCGTATCGAGGTCAAGGTGACCGCCAAGACCAGAGTGCCCGCCGTAAATCATAACCGAAGCATTTTCCAGAGCATCTTTATAAAACCAATGAAAAGCTAATGAGTCTTCATCAATAGCACTTGGGCCAAAGAAGAATCTATAGATGATATTGCCTTTTTGAATGTTTTCAACGAATGGAGCAGCTCCGTCTTTAGTTTTAGCAATCTTATTAACTTCAGCGGCCGTCCATTTTTTAGCTGTATAACCAATGCTTAATAAATGCTCTCTTACTGCACGGTAGTTTTCAGCATTGATGTCACCGCTATTGAGTGGGTTTCTTCCTTTAGAGTTATCATCCATTCCGAAAAGAACGTGAATCGTAATGTTACCATTTTCATCTGGAAGGTTGTGATACTCCGGATATGATAATTTTGTATTTTCAAAACGAGTGATATTCGCTGTCACGATTGCATAGTCTTTATTCTTTTTTAGCTTGCAGCCTTCATTGTATGGACTCCAGAAATACCAGAAGTCACCTTCGGACTGATAGTGCTCATCAGTGCATGGGCTCACATCACCAACGAAACTTGCTTGATAAATTTTTGCAGGATTAACCGGAACCACTATGTCATAAGTTTTCTTCGGGCCATTTTCCAGAACGATTGTTCCTTTATAATTATAACCGATACTAAAAACATTTCCTTTCTTAGAGATGATTTGAACATCTGAAATTTCATGATCACCTTTAGGAACTGCTGAATAGTTAGCAACAGACATTGGTCCAATGGTATGTTCTATTTGTGATTCTACAATTTTTTTCATTGTTCGAAGAATAGGAGTTCTTTCTGATTCATATTCAACAACAGCAGAAAATGTCATTAATGCTTCAGTCGAATTAGACCCCACATATAATTTCTTTTCATTTTTTCTCTGCATAGAAGCTGCATCAACAGACTGGGATAAAACAGCAAACGACGCTAATGTAAGTACAAATAAACTCTTCATATTACTGACTCCTTTAAAGTGGGCAGAATATAGCAAAAAAGAGTGTGGAGATGAGTTGGGCGTGTAACTTCTACACAGTTTTAGATTTCAATTGTCCGCAGGCCGCAAGGATATCAGAGCCTTTAGTGGTTCTAACCATTGTCCTGAGACTTCTTTCAACCAGAAGGTCCTTAAAATAATCGACTTTTTGACTGTCTGGGCGCCTATACTGGCTTCCCGGAAAAGGATTAAAAGGAATAATGTTGATAATGGCCTTTCTCTTAGACAGGAGTTTTTTCAACTCATCAGCGTCTTCAATGCGATCGTTAAGTCCATCAATCAGAAGATATTCATAAGTAATAAACTGTCTTTTCATGAGTGGAACATTATCGAGAGCTTCAAAAATATCTTCGAGAGGGTAGTGTTGGTTGATAGGAATGAGCTCTTTTCTCGTTTCATTAAAAGGCGAGTGCAAAGACAGTGCAAGATTAATTTGAGGAAATTTTGCGAGCTTTTTCATCCCAGGAAGATAGCCTGCGGTGGAGAGTGTGATTTGGCGAGGGCCGATTCCAAGACCCATGGGTTCCATGAAAACATCTAGCGCACCCAGAACTTCTTCAGTGTTATGAAGTGGTTCTCCCTGACCCATGAAAACGATATTAGGTGAAACTGGTTTTGTTCCTGTCTCTTTTGCTAAGTAGCTAGCAGCAACGACATACTGGCCGATAATTTCACTGCTTTTTAAATGGCGTGATAGGCCCATTGTTCCTGTGTAACAAAAACTGCACTTCATCGCACAGCCCACTTGAGAAGAAAGACAAACAGTAAAGCGTTTATGAAAAGGAATGAGAACTGTCTCGACAGTCTTTCCATCATGAAGCTTCATTAAAAATTTAATAGTGCCATCAGGAGACTTAGAAACGGTCTCTATTTCAGGTAGATCAAAGCTGTACTGAGTTTTGAGTATCTCAATTGTTTTGGGTGAAATGCTTTGAGTTTTTTTATTCTTGTATAGATGCTGAAATAAAATCTGAGCAAGTTCAGGGGATTGATCTTTTTTAACTAAAAAAGATTTTAATTCCGAAAGTGTAAGTGAGTAGATCGATTCCATAGGGCAACTTAACGTAGAAAACTTTTTGCGTCAATTTGCACATCTAAGTCTAGTTAGATTAAACTTATCCTATGGAAATCGACGCTCATGCACATCAAAAATCAAAAAGTACTCAAATCCTTATAGGGGTTCACACCATTGGTATTCACCCATGGGAGCTGACTTTACCTTTTAGTCGATCTGAGTTTGATAAAAAATGGGAAAAACTCATAGAGAGAACTGAAGGGATTTATGCAATAGGCGAATGTGGCCTGGATCGCATTCACGAGGGAATCGCTGATATTGAAGACCAAAAATATGTTTTGATGAAACATTTTGAATTGGCACTTGAGAGAAAGCTTCCGATTATTTTGCACTCAGTGAGAACTTATTCCGACGCTCTGGAGATTTTGAAGAAAACAAAATTCCCGCACAATATTCTCATGCATGCTTTTGGCGGAAATGACCATGAGATGCACGAACTTTTAAAATACCCGGTGTATTTTTCTTATGGAGCAAGACTTTTTAAAACGGATAAAATGCTGAAGGTCACCCCATTAGATAAATTACTTTTAGAAACAGGTGATCAGCTCGAGTACAGTATCTCTGATATTTATAAATTTAGCGCTGAAAGCTTAGGGATTAAAGGAAGTGAGCTTGAAGAAAAATTATATAATAATTTTCTAACTTTTTTTAATAAGCTCGATGATATTAGTGCCTCTGACTTCATCAAAGATCTGAACACTCGCAAGTCCCGCACTTAATTTTTGTATTTCTTCAAAAAGATTTCTTCCGTGATGAATGCCAGGTCTGGCGAGCATGTAAGCTTTCCCCGAAGGTTTAAGACTATTTAAAATGGCCTTAATCATTTTCTTGAAATCACTATCTATAAAAAAACGGCAACGGTTCTTAAAATCGTTGGGAGACAGAAGTCCTTCACCTTGGAAAAAATATGGAGGGTTTGAGACGATGATGTCGTAGACTTCGTGGTAGTCTTTCTTTAAAAGACGGTCATAATTCATGAGAAGAAAATTAAACTCAGAGCCTTCTATTTGGGCCTGCTGGACATTTTTTTCAAAGTAACTTTTATAAACTTCCTGCACTTCCAGGAAATCAATTTTCTTTAAGGATTTTTGATGAAACTGCAATTCAAGGCCCACTACACCGCAGCCTGCGCACAAATCCAGAACCTTCAAATCTCCTATATTGGGATGAGATTCCAGAGAGCGGGCGACAATTTGAGCAAGAAACACTGAGTCTAGAGAAAAACGGTAGTCTTCAGGCTGATAGTAGTCATAACTGTAGTGAGAATTTTTGATCATTTGATTTTTATTCACTAAAATAAACAAAGAATCAACAGGAGAATCCAATTGTTACTATCCCAAGCGTTGCCTATACCTATTATCGCCATAGTAAATCTAGGGCTTATGTATGTGTGGAACTTGAAAGTGCGAAACAGGGCCTTTAAAACTCCAAAAATCTGGATTATTGCTGCGCTTGGCTCACTGTTTAATGTTTGGGGACTGGATGTCATTCAAAGAGAGTTCATGATCGATACTGTGCCACAGATGATTCGTACTAGTGCGGGAACTTGGTTGGTTTTTGTTCTTGCTACGAACGCCAAATACATGGCAATTTATGGTTGGTCTAAGAGGGAATTTTGGCTAGACTATGGCGGCGACCTGATAGGGTTTATCCTGGCGGGAATTTTACTTTTTGTATCAACGTAAGGAGCGCAATATGAGTCATCAAAAAGCACTTTTAGGGGCCGGATGTTTTTGGGGAGTAGACCTTATTCTCAGAAAAATTTCAGGTATTACAAAAACTGAAGTTGGTTATGCAGGTGGAACGACAAAAAATCCCACTTATCAAGAAGTCTGTACGGGACAAACTGATCATGCAGAAGTTGTCTTGATTGAATTTGATCCGGCCATTATTAGTTACGCTGGAGTTCTCGATGTTTTTTTCAGGCTTCATGATCCGACAACATTAAATAGACAACACAACGATGTGGGGACTCAGTACCGCTCTGTGATTTTTACTTATAACGATGAGCAAAGAGCTGTGGCCCTAGAGACCATTAAAAAACTTGAAGAGTCTCAAACTTTTAAAAATCCTATAGTCACTCAAGTGATGCAAGCGCCGGAGTACTTCAGTGCTGAAGCTTATCACCAGGATTATTTAATTAAAAATCCACACGGGTACATGTGCCACGTGCTTAGAGACTAATTGATGCAAAATCTCGATACAATTTTTCAGGCCCAGCAAAACAATCGCTGGGCGATGGCGCAAACTACTTTTAAAGAGCGTAAGACTCTTTTGCGTGCTTTAAAAAAAGAAATCATTTTAAGACGTGAAGAAATTAAAGAAGCTCTTTATCAAGATTTTAGAAAACCCTATGCTGAAAGTGAGTTAACAGAAATTCACACGTCCATTGATGAAATTAATTTTTCACTATCTCATCTAAAAAAATGGATGAAGCCAAAAAAAGTTAAGACACCTTTGGTTCTTATGGGATCAAAGTCTTACATTGAATACACCGCTAAAGGTGTCGTTTTAGTTCTTGCCCCATGGAATTATCCTTTTCAGCTTCTCATTAATCCACTGGTTGCCGCTATTGCCGCTGGCAATTGTGTGATCGCTCGCCCTTCTGAAAAAACACCTGCGACAGCAGCGATACTTGAAAAAATTATTTCAACTGTTTTTCCAGCGAATGTGGCCACTGTGGTAGTTGGTGAAATTGAGCTGGCCGAGAAATTACTTAAACTTCCTTTTGATCATATCTTTTTTACCGGTAGCACTAATGTTGGAAAAAAAGTTATGCAGGCAGCAGCTGTTAATTTAACTCCTGTTACTCTGGAGCTTGGAGGCAAAACTCCCGTTATTATCGACTACGATGTGAACCTTGAAGATTGTGTGCAAAAAGTCTTCTGGGGAAAATTTATGAATGCCGGCCAGACTTGTGTGGCCCCTGACTACGTTTATATTCATGAAAAACACAAAGCTCGATTCATTGAGCTTTTTAAAGCTGAAATTGAAAAGCGCTTTGGTGAATCATCAAGCGAGAGATTGAACTCAAAAGACTTTGCTAGAATTGTCGACGTGGCAGCCTTCCAAAGGCTGGCAGGAAAATTAGAAGGCGAAAAAAATCTTTTAAATGATGATTCAGTGGAAGGGGATCGCTATATTGCTCCGACACTTTTAACGGACGTAAGAGTTGATAGTCCTGTCATGCAAGACGAAATCTTTGGACCGATTCTACCGCTTCTGACTTATGTCAATGTCGATACCGTCATTGATTATATAAATAGAAATACAAAACCTCTGGCCTTATATATTTTCACTAAAAGAAATATTTTCATTGAAAAAGTTTTAGAGAATACCACTTCAGGTGGTGTGGCAATTAATCATGTCGTTCTTCACCTGGCCAACCCTCATCTTCCTTTTGGTGGAGTCGGGCATTCTGGAATGGGGAGTTATCACGGTGAATTTGGTTTTAAAACTTTCTCTCATGAAAGATCGGTCATGAAACAAGGCCGTTTTACGATGTCTAAATTATACTTTCCACCTTACAACACATTTATGAGTAAGATGGCCTTCAGAATCTTGCGCTGGCTGGAGTAAGTCTTATTATGGAGATACTATGTTAACTGTTCTTGTTGTTCTCGTTGCACTTAACCTTATTGGTATTGCAGCCTTGTATTTAAAAATGAAAGCTCCGGATTTTAGTTTCTTATCAATGGAGATTAAGCCGCTCTCGGATAAGCTAGTTCAGATTGAAACGATCATGCATCAGAAGTTTGAAAACCAAAAAGAAATTACTAAACTTCAGGTTTCCGAAATCATCGAAGATAAATTTAAGAAGATTGCGACTGAACAAAACCGTAGCTCTCAAGAAATCATCGAAAAATTCGGAAACTTTCAGCACGTATTAACTCAGCAGCTGGTTGCCGTTAATGAAAAGATGACTCTGGAAATCGTTACGATGAAAGAGAAGATGGCCCAAGAGCTTACGGTGATGAATGCTAAAATCACAAAAGATATGCAGATTAAGCTTGATGAGATTTCAGATCGAGTCAGAGAAAACCTTGATCAAGGTTTCAAGAAAACTAACGAAACTTTTACAAGTGTTATCGAGCGTCTGGCAAAAATTGATGAAGCTCAAAAGAAGATTGAGTCTCTTTCAACAAACGTTGTGTCTCTTCAGGATATTTTAACTGATAAAAAGTCCCGTGGTATTTTCGGTGAAGTTCAGCTCAATCAGGTTCTGGTTTCTGTCTTTGGAGAAAAAAACGATAAGGTTTATAGAACGCAGTACACTTTATCCAATGGAAAAATCTGTGATTCTATTTTATTTCTGCCAGAGCCGACAGGAAACATTGTTGTCGATTCAAAGTTCCCACTAGAGAACTTCCGCAGAATGTTTGACCCGGTCTATACTGACCTGGAGAAAAAAGAGTTCACTAAAGAGTTTAAATCAAACCTTAAAAAACATATCGATGATATTTCTGATAAATATATTATCAACGGTGAAACGACTGATCAGGCGATTTTATTTCTTCCAGCAGAGGCAATCTTTGCTGAGATCTATGCTTATCACCCGGACATCATCGACTATGCTCAGACTAAAAAAGTTTGGCTGACAAGTCCTACAACCTTTATGGCGATGATCACAACGATTCAGGTTGTTATTCAAAATATTGAAAGAAGCAAGTACACGAATGTTATTCACCAGGAGCTTAATAAGCTTGCTGATGAGTTCAGCCGTTATAAAAAGCGTTGGGATAACCTGGCCTCTCATATCGATACTGTTAGTAAAGATGTTAAAGAAATTCATACGACAACTGAGAAAATTACCAGCAGATTTGGTCAGATTTCAAATGTGCAGATTGATAGTTTATTAGAATAGGACACTTTTTATGATGAAGTTAGCTGACTACATTAATGAATACTCAGAGTCTCACCAGAATAAGACTAATATTCTTATTCACAAGATTTGTGTTCCTTTAATCATGTTCAGTTTATTAGGGATTTTAAAAGCGCTTCCCGTGCCAGTTAGCTGGCCTTTGTGGCTTGATTGGAGTCTCGTTTTTGTTGTTCTTGTATTAGTTTATTATTCGCTGTTTAAAAACATCAGGGTGATCGCTGCAGTTCTAGTTATGGTGATACCGATGCTTCTTATTTTGGAATGGCTTCGTCCAAGATTCTTCTTATTATCGGTTGGAATTTTTATTGTGGCGTGGATAGGACAGTTTATAGGTCACAAGATTGAAGGGAAAAAACCAAGTTTCTTTAAAGATCTTTTTTTCCTTTTAATAGGACCCGTCTGGACCATGCATACGCTGCTGGGCCTGACGGGAATTGATTTGAAAATTTTTAGTAATGCCAAGGAAACTTAGAAAAATCTTTGTCCCTTTTTTCTACGAATGAGTTTCTTCCTTCAACTGCTTCTTCAGTACCGTAAGCAAGTCTTGTCGCTTCACCAGCAAAAATCTGCTGGCCGACTAAACCGTCATCAATCATGTTGAAGCCGAACTTTAGCATTCTCATCGCAGTAGGCGATTTAGAGTTCATCTCGCGTGCCCATTGAAGAGCTTCCACTTCAAGATCCTTGTGATCGATAACAGCGTTAACCATTCCCATATCAAAAGCTTCTTGGGCCGAATAATTTCTTCCTAAGAAGAAAATTTCGCGTGCTCTTTTTTGACCTACCATGCGAGCTAGATAGGCAGATCCATAACCAGAGTCAAAGCTAGCTACATCTGGATCAGTTTGCTTGAAGACTGCGTGCTCTTTTGAAGCAAGAGTTAAGTCACATACGACGTGCAGAGAGTGTCCACCACCAACTGCCCATCCTGGAACAACGGCCACAACAATCTTAGGCATAAAACGAATCAGTCTTTGAACTTCTAAAATATGAAGTCTTCCAAGGCGGGCCAGGTCAACTTTAGAGTTTCCTGTTCCGTTGTTATCAGATCCTTCATATTTGTAGCCATCTTTTCCACGGATTCTTTGGTCTCCACCAGAGCAAAATGCCCAACCGGCATCTTTTGGTGAAGGGCCGTTTCCAGTGAGTAAAACAACTCCTACGTCTGCGCTTATTCGGGCGTGCTCAAGAGCAGTGTAGAGTTCATCTACCGTCTGAGGTCTAAAAGCATTTCGAACTTCAGGACGGTTGATCGCAATTCTTACTGTGCCCTGATCTTTTGCTTTATGGTAAGTGATGTCAGTAAAATCAAAACCTGCGACTTCGTCCCAAAGTTTTGGATCAAAAATATCTGAAACAGTTTTAGTCATAATGAACTCCGAAATTAAAAGCCTTTCACTTTTTTAGAAATATAGAAACAAAGTGGGAAGAATACTAACCAACAAGCTCCGTGAATCATGTAATAAGTAGGGAACGGTTGGAATGTTGTCAGAAGTAAAAACTTAGATCCTGTAATGTAGCTTACTGGAGCAAAAAATCCACCCACGATAACCTGAGCTGGAAGTTTGCTTCTGATCAGAATGAATGTGTATGAAATCGTCGTAGCAAATAAGAACCAGATTCCCACTAACCATGCTGGTGGAAGAACTCCAAAGAGCATATTGCTGAAATTTAAAATCCCAGTGTTCGCTAAGATGGTATCAAGAATAATCCCGGCAAGAGCAATTAAGACAACTTCCAGACCATCTTTTTTCTTGTTAACTGAAACTCTGAAAAAGTGAATCGCCATAACGACAGCAAATACACTCCACCCAATGATTGGCATCCCTTTCCAGTTAGAGATCAGCATTGACCACCATCCAGCATAGAAGGCGAAGAAGTTAATAAAGACAGATTTTTTAGTAAGCATTTTTTTTCCTAGTGTTCAGGGTTTTTAATTATTAATCCAGATTCTTTTAGGGTCTTTGTGATCTACCGGCCAGGCCTTAAAGCCTGTCTTATTGATTGCTGCAAGAAGGTTGTGAATAACAACATCTACATCTTCCAGGCTCCAGAAATCGTCAGCGAAGCTTGAGTCAGTTTCAAGGGCCAGCTGGCCTGCGAGAGAATAAACCATTCCGCTCATTGGAGGAATCATGAGGCCTAGTGTATTTAAAACACCTTGAAGTCTTGAGAGCACACCTTTACCACCAACCGAGTGCATAGTAATAAGCACGGCTGCGGGCTTTGACATGAAGATGTCACTTGCTTCAAATTCAGTGGCCATCTCTAAAAAGTATTGCATTGGGCTTCCCCAGCTGTCCCAGTAGGTTCCGCTGGTGAATAAAAATCCCTCTGCTTTAATGAGTTTATTTTTGATTTCAGAAATATTGATTTTTTTATCAAAGAGATCTTTTAAGTGAATCGTCTCACATGCAAATCCATTTTTTGAAATATTTGTTTCAATGTTTTTTATAAGACTATTGGTGTTTCCGTTTTTTTCACCAAGGCTTCCATTTAAAATTAAAATATTTTTCATAAATAGATCTCGCGTGAGTTTTCGAAAAAGTTTTTTAAATGTTCTTCGTGATCACTGTTAAATTCAGGTGTGTTGAGTTTAAAGGCAGACTCACGAGCGAGAGGAGGCATCTGCCACCACTGCAATATTTGCGGAAATAATTCACTTTGGTTTTCTTCATCAGTTCTTATAAAAGCAGACTTAAAACATTTAAATAAATGAATCACATAAGCATTCATATCTGAGACCACATAATCAAACTCAGTTTTAAATTGACGGTCTGATTTAAGAGTTTGTTTTAAAAGTGGCTCGTCATAAATTTTTTCCACAAGAGTATAGAAACCTAACTGGCCTTTAAGACTTTCTTTATTGTTAAAAAACATGTCCGCATGATGAAGATCGTGAAGAACAAAACTAAGCGGGTCTCTTGAAGAGAGTACGAGCTTATCAATCTCCTCTGGGTCAATCGTCATTGTTACACAACGAGTGTTATTCACCTGCATTTTTAAAAGCTCACGAGGGCCTGGTATATGAGTGAGAAGAGCAATACTCCATAATCCCTGATGCCAGTTAATCATGGTGCGATTAACGGCCAGTGGAATGCCTTTTAAATTGTAGTTGGTGAAGAGATCAAGCAGAGTGAGACCTTTAAGTTTGTCTTGCTCCCATGGGTTCAAATGAAATTCTATCGGAATAAAATCCAGAATTTTTTTATCGTTGGTCGAAATAGTGATGCCTGATTTTTTTTGCAACCAGTTTTTTGGATGCCTGATTCTTAGGAAAAGCAGGATATAAAGCGAGCAAGTTTCAAAGGGAGTGAGCTCTTTTTGAATCAAAGCGTTAACACTTTTTATTAAAGTATCCCTATGAGGACCTAAGAGACCTTCTGCGATAAGGACTTTTTTGTAAGAACCCTGGCGGTTTTTCATAGCTTAAGTGTCTGAAATTAATAGCGTTAAAAGCTTTATAGATTTGCTCAAGTTTAGCCTGAAATTTTCCGATTAGTCCACTATGAAGTGTTTAAAATTCCTCTATTTAGGACGGCCGTGAAAGATCAAAAATATAAGAATTCTATTTTAGATCTATCGCTCATATTGACGGAATTGCAGCGTCCGATTCAGATTCTTGATGCCGTAAAATGGCATGATAGCGTTGATGAATTTTTAATTAAAACTCATTTTAAAGAACTTCCTGAAATTAATTACGACAACAGACCTCTAAAATATGATCCCATTAAAAAACTGCAAGAGTTCAAAGAGCTGCGTTTAAAAATACAGCGAGAGTTAGGCCCTAATGATCCGTTAGGCTTAATTATGAGCAGAAATTGTATACAGTACGAAGATGTTATCAGAATGCTGATGGTGAGAGGCAAGAGTGAATTTTATAATTACTCAAAAAAGCTCTATGGTAGTGCCAATGAAATCATGGGCGATGGTAAAACAAAACTAAGCGACCTGGCCCTTGTGATGGATGGCCTACTAAATACACTCAATGGAAATATGCTGGGAGATAATTTCGAGAGAAATCTTTCTTCAGAGCAAGTTGTAGATGAATTAAAAAAGCGTCTTGGTGAATACTTTAAAGGCGAAAATATTAAAGTAAAACTCTCTGATGGAATCGTCTCGGATGCTTCTGCTGGATCTGATTATATAAAAATTAAAAGTGATTTAAAATTTTCTAAAAAAGATCTGGATATTTTTGAAGTGCATGAAGGGTGGGTTCATTTAGGAACAACTTTAAACGGACAAAATCAGCCTTATGCTAAATGGCTTTCTAAGGGCCCGCCTTGCTCGACGGTGACACAAGAAGGCCTTGCCGTGACGATGGAGCTTTTTAACTTTGCCCTTTTTCCAAGAAGAGCAAAGAGGCTTAACGACAGACTCGTCGCCTGTCAGATGGCCGAAGATGGAGCAGATCTCCTGGAAGTTATCAGATTCTTCAGAGATAAAGGACAGGCCGACGATCAGGCCATTAAAAACGCCAGTAGAATCTTTAGAGGGGCACCACTAACTGGTGGATCACCTTTTACTAAAGACATTGCTTACCTGAAAGGCTTTGCCATGATTTATAATTTCATGCGCACATCAATCAAAGAAGGAAAGACCGATCTCATTCCATTTTTGTTTGCTGGTAAAGTGACTTTAGAAGAGTTACCAACATTGAAAGAGTATCATGACCTGGGAGTCATAACGACTCCCTTATATCTTCCACCACAGATTAAGGACATGAATGGACTTGCTATCTGGATGGCCTTCTCAAACTTCTTAGATACTATGAAGCTCGAAGATATTCTTCGCGAGAATAAGAACTCAGAAATCACAAATCCATTTAGAAAAGCATCTTAATATACTTTAAGTTTTTGGGATGTCGGTTTCAACGATACCTGGACAATTTTTAAATTTCTCCAGGAACTCCATCATTTCAGGATGCTTACTCATATCGTAAACGTCTCTAAAACCCATCCAAAATACGGCCGAATACAGACTCATGGTAAGAAAGTTCCAATCAGACTTAGGGTCTAGTTTTACTGCCCAAGGCGTGAGCATTTTTACAATGCTTGGAATACGTTCATTTTGTCTGACAAGAAAGTAGTTAGATTCGTCATGGATATTGATTCCACCTTTTCTTAACGAGAATAAATTAACGCCAGTATCGAGCATGGTATCAATGGCAGAAAGGATATTTTCTTCATCAATCGTCAGGGGAGCAATGCCTTTAATTTTTGAAATATGGTTGAAGATAATTCTTGAATTATAGACCGGCTGGTTTCCATCAAGGAGCATTGGAAGCTGATTAAGTGGATTTACTGATTTTAAATAGGCATTTCCTTCTTCTTCTAAATAATTGACGACTTTGAAGGTTACCGTCTGGTCACCATGAAGCAGGAGCCTAAGTTTTCTTACAAAGGGAGAAGTATGAGATCCAATAAGTGTCAGCGACATAGTTTTTTTCCTGTAGAATGTGATAAGATAAATTACTCATGCTTTCTTCGATAAATCAATTGGATTTTTATGGATTGCCACGCGTTTAATATTTCTCACTGCCGCTCGTGTGAACTTTTAGATAAAAGTTACGCAGCTACACTTCTTTTGAAAGAAGAAAAATTGAATGCCCTTTTTTTAGGAGTCGATCTCAAGTCAAAAAAGACTATTGGAGTAACTTCAGCTACAGGCTCGCGAAATAAGGCCAAACTCGCCGTCTACGGCATTGATAACAACATTGAATTTGGATTTTACGATTCGGCCATGGCCTTTCATGTTCTGGAAGAATGCCCACTTCACATGCCCGGCTTAAATACTCTTCTGCCTCTTCTAAAAACAAAACTTGCTCAGTATAAAATCATTCCTTATTCACTTATAGAAAAAAAAGGTGAATTAAAATATGTCATTTTATCTAAGAGTGAGAGCACTCAGGATGTACTCTTACGTTTTGTTGTCCGTTCAAAAGAGTCTCTTGATCGCCTGAAAAAAATGGCCCAGGAACTCGTTCACGAAATTGAATCTATTAAAGTTGTCACAGTTAACTTGCAGCCAGAACATAAGGCCGTCATGGAAGGCGTAGAAGAAATTGTTTTGACCACTGATCAGCTTATTAAACATACTTTTGGAAATGTTAATTTAACACTTGGACCTAGAAGTTTTTTTCAGGTTACACCTGAGATTGCCGGACAATTGTATCAAAGTGCAGGGGACGCGGTTTCAAAGTATGAAGTAAAATCTTTTTTAGATCTTTACTGCGGAGTAGGAGCTTTTTCTTATTTTGCGGCACAGAGCTGTCCTGATGTTTTAGGTGTAGAGATCTCTCAAGAGGCCATCAAATGTGCAGACGCATCTAAAGAGTTCAACAGCGTCTCTGGAAGTATTGAGTTCAAAGCTCTCGATGTAGATCAATTTTTAAAATCCCAACAAAAAAAATTCGATGCTGTTTTAGTGAATCCTCCCAGAAGAGGGCTTAATGCTGAGATCATCACCAATATTGTGAATCTGAAGCCCAGACTTTTAATATATTCTAGTTGTAATGCTGAAACCCTGGCACGGGATTATGCAATGCTGTCTTCTCAGTATGAAATATTAGAGACGAGAATTTTTGATATGTTTCCTTTTACGGAGCATTTTGAAACTCTTATGATCTTTTCGCGTAAAGACTCTTAATTTCTTTTATCAAATCTTTTTCGCTAAAGGGCTTATTGAAAAATCTATTGTCAGGATTTCTTGTTAAAAAACCATCGAACTCAGCATAATCTTCCAGCTCTCCGCCGGAGAAGAGATAAAATGCAATATTGTCGTGCTGCAAGTTATAGCTGTAGAGCTCACCACCTGAGCATTTAGGCATTTTGTAGTCAGAAATAATTAAATCAAAACTTTTATCAGCTTTTACAGCATCGATGGCCTCAAACCCATTGGTGGCCGTTGTGATTTCACATTGGATTTCGCTAGAAATCAGCATCTCAAAGAGATCCAGAAGCATTTCTTCGTCTTCAACGATTAATATTTTAAACTTTTTCATTTTCTAGCATATCGGTCTACTGTAAAGTTAATGTACAAGACTAAGGTTAATTTAATCTTAATTTTAGCAAAGATGTGAGAAGGAATATATGGAAAACTTAAGTGAATTTGGGCTTACACAAAACCCACTTGACTCATTTACTAGCTGGTACGAACAAGCAAAAAGTGTAGAGCAAAATCCTGAGGCAATGACTTTGTCGACGATAGATTCAAAGCTTAGGCGCCCAGACTCAAGAACTGTTCTCTTTAAAGGACTCAAGTCAGGCTGTCTTACGTTCTATACGAATTACACCAGTAATAAATCCCGAGAGCTTGAATCCAATAATGAAGCGGCCATTTTATTTTACTGGCACGTTTCTAAGAGACAGGTGAGAGTTCAAGGAAAGGTGACTAAAATGAGTCCCGAAGACTCGAAGGCCTATTTTAGATCCAGAGATCGTCAAAGCCAGCTTGCTTCTTATATTTCAGAACAAAGTTCTCCGATTGAAGACAAGTCTGCTCTAATGAAAAAACTCTCAGAAGCTTCTGCGAGATTTGATGGTGATGAAATTCCTTTTCCTGTCAATTGGGGAGGTTTTTTATTCGAACCTTATGAATTTGAATTTTTTGTCTATGGAGATTATCGTATTAACGATAGATTTTTATTTCAGAAGACGCAGCAGGGCTGGGCGATTACACGCTTACAGCCATAGGATTAAACAAATGAATACTAGTACGAAGTTTACAGTAGACCCGGTCATTGAGCAGAACTCAATCTTTATTAAGAATATGGGACTGAGTTCAGTTTACCTAAAAAACGATAAAGAGAACCCGTGGTTTGTCATAGTTCCAAGAAAGGTTGCAGCCGTTGAGCTCATCGACCTTACTCATGAAGAACAAAATATGCTGATGGAAGAAGTGACTATTGTGTCTGAGTTTTTAAAATCTCACTACAGGCCACATAAATTGAATATTGGATCTCTTGGCAATATCGTTCAGCAGCTGCATTTTCATGTGATTGCCAGATATCCAGAAGACCGTGCATGGCCGGGTCCCATCTGGGGAACACCGACCACTCAGGAGTTTGATCAAACAGAACTTGAGAATATTAAATCTAACTTTTTTGATTTTATCGATTAAGCAGCAGGGTCCATTTCATTGGTCGTTGTCCCAGCTCTGGTCGTAGACTTCTCATCTGTCCCCATACTATCAATATACTTATTGATTGATTCAGGAACTTCCTGGAAAAAGTCTCCATCACGGAAATAGATTTTCTTGTTAAGTGGAGTAGAGTCGACAGCCGCTTGAGTAAAATACTTATTAAGTCTGTAAAGCGGCCCGGCGATCTTGTGAGAGTAGAAGAGACCCCAGATTCCCGCGATTCCTGAGATGCTGCAAGCTACGACTACAAACACATTTGTCATAAATTTTTTCTGCTCATGAATCATCAAAAAGAATGGATGATCAGGAGGAAGGTTCAGTGCTTCACCTCTTTGCATATAAGAGTGAAAGAAATAGTCGTTGGCCAGGTAGATCACCGACATAGAGCAGATTGAAATCAACAGGACTGACACCATAAACTGAATCTGAAAATCATTGTTGATTAAAAATTTCTTTTCTCTTAGCAGTAAACTTACAAGTGGAATTCTTTTTTTAGTTGATTGCATAGTGTGATCCTGCTTATTATTGGTTGTTTCCATATATCATTTCCTCTTTCTCAGCTTGATTGTAATTCATCTCGATAAGCTTATCTTCAATGCTTGCACCTTCTGCATTCACATCATCGATAAAGTCGTCTTTTTCTTTTTTATTAGTCTTTTTAAATGAAGCAACTGTACGGCTTACATCTCCCTGAGCTTTGAAGGCCATGATTCTCTCAAGGAAAGACTCTTCACGAATAAGTTCATTGATGTATTCAATCTCTTCCATGTTCAATCCGTTTTCAGCAAGGGACTTGATCATGTTAATTTCAGGATAAGTATAATTTTCCTGAATCATTAAATAATATACAAAACGAGGGTCCCATTTTTCAGTGTTAGAGACATCTTCTTTGAGTTTATTTTTCAACTCAACAATCTCACCCTGAATGCGTTTGATGTCTTTCATAGAGCTGTTGTTATCAAGGTAGCTGCTCTCAAGAAGGGCCTGAAGTTCTTTTACCCCTTCTTTTTTGTCATAACCTTTTTTAGCAACTCTGATTTCTTCTTTAGTGGCATCATCGAGTCTTACGGTATTTTCATTGATGACCGCACCGATCTGATCTAGTTCACGCTTTCTTTTTGCAGAAAGAATTGTTCCTTCTTTTGTCAGAGACTCTTCCAGGGCTTCAGTGTTATTTGAATTGCTGGCAGTCATTTTAGAATTATCTTTAAGGAGAAAGTAGACTCCCCAAAGAAGCAGAAAGCTTGTGAATGCAATAATCGAAATTGTTCTCATAGTTTTCTTTCGCTGATTTGATGAGGAGTGAAGCCCTCATTCGTTGATTGAAGACCATTGTAGAGAAATGTAGGAAAGCATCAATACTGGACTGGTTTGATTGGTTTAAAGGGTGTTGTTCTAAGGGGTTATTGGCGATTTTAGGGATTTTTTAGCGAGATCAAAAATGCCGGGAAAGTGACAAAAAAAAAAGGCAGGAACAAGTCCTGCCTTTTTTAAGTGTGTTTCTTAGTCTTTAATTAGTGCTCTACACTAGCAGGCATACGTCCACCTTTAGCTTCTACAGTGTCTGGCTTATCTGCCAGAGCGGACCCTTTAAACTGAATAAGCGCCATTTGATCTGAAGTCTTTCTAAGCTCAACAGCAAGATCAGTGTTGATCTTAATAAGTTGTTTTAGGTCTTCAGAGGGCTTAATTTTTTCAAGTTGTCTTTGGTACTCCATCATCGTTTTCGTTTTTGCTACCACTTCTCTTTTTAAGAATGCAGCCTCTTCGTTAAAACGAGACTCAGTCATCGCCTGGATTTTATCGTGGTTAATTGATTTCTCAATTAAGCGGTCTTTAGACTTTTTTAGTTCATCCTCAAGAAAGACAATTTTTCTCTCGTATGATTTTTGTTGTTGTTCCAGAAGTTTATTCAACGACTGAATCTTCATATCTTTTTCATTGTTTAAAGCAGCATTCACTTTTGTAAAATGTCCGTCTTCAACAGCAACTTTTTCAAATGCATAAGTTGTAGTGGCGAAAGTTAACATTGTTAGAGCGAGTAGATGGGCCTTCATAAATTTTCCTTTTAAGATTTTAAGGTCTAATAACCTTTCGGAGTCTTGGGGAAAATACTTTAGTAAAAACGTCGGAGAGGCGATAATAACAAGGCCTGAGATAACTCAGGCCTTTGAAATTAAAGAAAATATTTTAAGTCTTATAGGCTTTCAGGAGCATCATCCCACACAGTTGCAGGAGTTCCTTTATAAGTTGTTTTCATGACTCTGCTTTGGCTATCAAGAATAACAAGTTTTAAGATTTCTTTTTCTCTTTCTGTACAAGTGTCCTGGCATCCTTTTAACATTTCAAGCGCCATTGTTGCCCCAACAGTATAAGGGCCATTTAAGTTTTCATCACAAGCAGCAGCTCCAGAATAGTCGTGACCTGGAGGGCAGTTAGAGTGAGCAAATCCTAAACTTGTTCCGTTACCATCACTGTGTCTTGCTTCATGAAAGAAAGTTGCAAGGCGGTTGATGCTGTTAGCGATTGAGGCTGGATTTTGGTTATTTAAAGTAAGCTCTTTCATGAAGAGACCTTCACCAATTTGAATGATCCCAACACGTGGAGACTCAGCAATTGCTTTCAGAGGAGATTTTAGTAATCCTCTTGAAACTTTCATACCGTAAACTTGGTTTGATTGTTTTCCACCCATATAAAGAGCGGCCCCAACGTTAGACATAACAACAAAGCCTTTTTCTTCGTCATCACTTTCTTTTTTGTCAGCAACAGCTTCTGGCCACAGAGTGGGGACTTCTGGAAGGACTGCAGCTGGGCGCTTATTAACAGGATCTAGTGCATAAGGAACAACGTTAGCATTTGGAAAAGTTACACCTTCTCTTTCAACAAAGATAACTTTCTTAAGCAATAGCTTTAGAACTGAGATGGCATTTTCATCAACTACGTAATTGACTCTATCGCCAAGCCATTTTGAAGCTGTTTGAGCAGATAAGTTAGATAGTCCCATAGTCTTTAAAGACTCGGGTGAGGCGTCTTTGAATTTTAAATTATCAAGAGCATTTAAATCTCTTTCAATGTTATCTCTTAGTTTTGATTTAATGCCTTTTGATAAAACGATATCGCTGGCATTTGTTAGAGTCGTCGTTGCTAATAGAGAGGCAATGAGTAGCTTTTTCATAGAGTGTCCCGGTAATATGGTTAACTCATCTAATCTACACTTCTGAGCAAAACTCTCAAGAAATCCCTGCCTTTTGAGTAAACTTTACAGGGGGTTAGCTCAATCAAAGTTAATTTTCCATAGCTTATAAGGTCTTTCTCAAACTTTACCGATAAAATGCCATGGTTAAAAATAAAATATTATTGATCTTCAGCACTCTCATCATCTTTGTAATGGTCTCTGCTTGCTCAGTGCCGGTAGCAAATCAAAAGAGAGTTATTGCAAACTCTGATCTTGAAGCATTATTAGATGAGTTCAAAAGTCATTATGAAGCTAACCTAAGTCCAGAACGCAAGGCCGAAGTTAAAACGGTTGAAGAGAATCTACTTAAGTATTTGATTGAAGCGACTTCAAGGGATGATGCTTATAAAGTTAAAATTTTTAAAGAAGCAGAAAATTATTTCAACAAGATTTATCCTGTCGTACTGTCAAACATCAGAGCAGAAAAAGCTGGAGAGAAAAATTATACAGTTATTAAAAAAGCACCATTATGGTCACTAAAAGAAGAGTTGCGCTTCTTAAATAAAGAAGCAGCAGGGCTTCCTGCTCCTAAAATAAAAATTGATCTACTCGAAGGGCTTTCACTTTTTTCAACTCTCTACCAAAATATCAACGAGGTCAACAGGGCCAAGTTAGGCGACAACTATAAAACAGCTGTTCAAAAATTTATGGGAGCAGAGTTTGATCTTCATCCCAACTATGAAGAAATAGAAAAATTACTAGATTCAAATGGCACTGAAGAAGAAAAAATGATCAAGGCCGTGAATCTAGTTGAGGCAAAAATCCAGAAGCACGAAATGAAAATCAGAAGTATCGGATCTGAGATTGCTAAAAGCGGTCAGGTCGATATGAAAAGTGGACAGATCAGAGTTGTCGTTAAATTTATGGATTACTACTTCACGAAAGTTCCTGATGATGTTGTCAAAACGATTATGTCAGAGCTCGTTACAGGTGGAATAAAACTTCCAGAAGAAGAAGTTTTAAAAATTGTTTTCAGAAATACCGGCCCGGGATTAGGGAAAGTTCTTCAACAAATTGGAAAAGAAAAAGGAGTCGGCGGACAATTTTCAAAGCTGATGGAAATTCTTGAATCATCTGGAAAAGAAGTGCCTATTCATCTAGTAGATGAAGTAGTGAAGACTGACGTCGGTGGATTCGAGGTTCGCTCTATTGATCAAAAACCACTTGGGACGGGAACGATTGCTCAGGTTAATAAGGCCAGTATTTGGGTTGATGATAAAGAAGTTGAAGTTGCTCTCAGATTTTTAAAACCCGGAGTTGCTGATCGTTGTAAAGAAGATATTAAAATTCTAAGACAGTTCGTTCCAGATAACGAAGCGCTGTTTGCTCAAGAAGGAGTTGAAGACATCAAGGTCATGTCGACTCTTATTGATAGCGTAGAGAAATTTTTGAACGATGAAGTTGATTTAAGTGTGGCCGTACAAAAACAAAAGATGGCCTTTGATATTTACAACCGTTCAGTTAAGGTTGTGAAAAATGAAAAGTTTAAAATGCTTGAAATGAGAGTGCCGGAAGTTTTTATGGCACCAAATGGAAAGTCTAATCTGCATGTGCAGGAGTTTGCTGCTGGCGGAGTAAAGTTTGCCAAGCTAGACGATGTTGCGACTAAAAAAGTTATCGCTCAGGAAATGGTAAGAATGTGGTTTGAAGAAGCGCTTTTTAGAAGTGGCTTTTTGAATGCAGATCTTCACCAGGGAAATTTTAGAGTTCTGCTGACTGAAGATGAAGGCAAAATTAAAATTCACTTATTTGATTTTGGACTTTCTTCAACACTTACAAAGGAAGACCAGAGAGCATTTTTATTAGTTGGTGCAGGAGCTTACCTGAAATCTCCTAAAACACTTGCCGATGGACTGATGGTATCAATGAATAGAAGTGAGCCCGCACTGAGGGCAAAACTTTTAAAAGAGATTGAAGCTGAAATGAAGATCAATCCTTTAAAGAGGCCAGAGGAGTGGGTTGTTTGGTGTGTTCAGAAAAACTACTTCGTCTCAGAAAATCTTGGTGCTTTCGCTCGTGGGTCACTGCTTTTAAAGCAGCTGCCGGAGAGTATGGGAGAAACTGAGATGTTCAAAAACGTCATTGTAAAAACCGCTATTGCCAATCTAGGGCATGCGATTGCTGACCGCGATTATGATTATCCGCTGACAAAGATTGATATGGTGAAATTAGGCATGGTTCACATGAAGAATACATGTGTCGATTTATTTAAATCATTTTTTGGAAAGTAGGTTATCGCCAGTAGTCTTCGTGATAGTTAAACCCAGTAAGCTCTTTTATCTTTTGTAGATAAGTGTGCACGCTGGAATCAAATCTATATTCAGGAACTACGTACATACCCCATAAATGGGCAGCAATCATAATATCCATAATTGTGAGCCTGTCGCTTTTATAAAAAGGTGAGAGCTGTGGTTGAAGCTCTAGCTTAAGAAGTTCATCCAATTTTAAAACGAATGATTTTTGATTTTTAACCAGGTCTTTAAAAGGCCCGCGCTTAACTTCTTTTTTAGTTTGGAAATACTTCCTTGAGCTATCGTTGAACTCAGGAGTCCAGATCCAATAAGGCATGGCCAGGGAGTGAACCAGAGAGCCTATTTTATCGAGCAGGGGGTTTAATTCCAAACTATGAGAGTCCAGTAATTTCCATGACAGGACATTTTTATTATCCATGTATTTTAAAATATCGAGACTTTCATTTTGAGCGACCCCGTTATAATGGACAACGATGGGAAGCATTTTTTTGCCAGTCAGTTTGATCGGCGTAGTTTCATCATCATAGGCCGTTACAACAGATTCAAATGGCTGTTTAAGCAAATTGAGTCCCATTCTAACCCTGACACAAAACGGACAATGGACGTAGTGATAAAGTTTCATATTGGTTTCTTCTTAATTTGTTCAAATTTTTGATCAAGCTTCAAAAGTTATACACCGATATACTTGCTATGAAAACTCTACAATTTATTGCCTTGTTTTTATCAACTAATCTCCTGGCCCAGGAATTTTACCCCCCTACTGATGAAGACTTGTTAAACGTGAGCTTAAAGCTTATGGACGAGTCGAAAGAGTTGATGTCAAAGAAACCGCAAAAAGATTGTGATAACGATATCACTGTTGGGATGTCGCGTGAGATTGAAGTTAAGAAACCAGTAGAGCCAGAAAATAGAGAGATCTTTTGTGTCTGTGAGCTCGATGGTTTAAAGGGATTAAAAGTTCCTGGTAAAAAGAAAAATCTTGGCATTGTTTTAGGTGAGTATGTAGAAAGTGAATTAAGCTTAACAACTGGCAATGACAATTTTCTTCACGGCGGTCTGCAGGCCATGGGTGGAGCAAGATTCGATGGTGATGACAGAGGAAGAACTTTTGGTGGTGGGATCGATTATACGCTTACCGGAAAAGAGGGGCAGCTTAGGTTAACTCTTGATTCAACTGGATTTTCAAAATTTGCTCCTCAAGATGGAATAAGCAGAGCACCAGATAACACTCACTATCTTCAATTCAGAGAAAGAAATACTTTAAATATTAGACTGGATAAAAATTTTTCTTATGAAGAAAATAATAAAACATACCTGATCTCAGAGTTTAAATTTGTCAATGAAACAGACTCTGGAAATCTTAGCCGTGCAGCTCAAGCAGGCTGGCATAAACAAGCAAAAGAAAAAGGACTCTTCAATGCTATCCAATATCGTTATGTAACAGCAGAAGAAGATACATATGCTTTTAACGCTATTTTGGGCGTTGGAAAAAAATGGGTAAGTGATATCGGTAATTGGAAATGTCAGACGGCACTTGAGGCCAAAGGTGGTATGAGTATTGATCTTAATAAATCAATCTCGCCCGAAGTTGGGGCCTTGGCCTCTGCTAAAGTTAGTCACTCTTCACTCCCATGGTTAGCTTTATCGACATGGATTCAAGGAAGTGCGGGGCGCATGGGAGCTGCTGCAGATGCCGGAATTATGCTCTCTGTTGAAAAAAAGATGAAATCAGTCGCTATTAAGACCTTTATTGGAGTTGAGCAACACAACTCGAGAATGGATAGAAGGTTTGCTTCTGATGGCAAGTCTGAGCTCTATCATGTTTTAGGCGTGACAATTAAATACTAATTGTCCAACATAGTCCTATGAAGAAAATCTCACCGGAACTCAATTCTCTATTCTGGACGCAGCTTTACGGGGCACTCAACGACAATCTTTTTAAAAGTGCGCTGGTTATTTTAATCACCTATAAAAGTATTAGTTTGTTTGGTGTAAATCCCGCTTCTATGGTCGCTCTTTGCGGAGGAGTGTTTATTCTTCCTTTTCTTCTGGCCTCGGCCACTAGTGGCCAGCTTGCTGATAAACTCGATAGAGTGTGGCTGACATATAGAATTAAAGAAGCTGAAGTGGTTATTGCAGGTCTTGGGGCCTTGGGCCTATTGACGGAAAATTATTATTTAATGTTGCTGGTGCTTTTTTTACTTGGGATGCAGTCAACATTTTTCGGGCCGATTAAGTACTCACTGATTCCCAATTATACTCCTAAAGAAAAACTGATTTTTGCTAATGCGATGGTGAGCTCAGGAACTTTTGTCGCCATTTTGATTGGGACAATTTTAGGTGGAATCTTTGCAAGCTTTCACAATAACTACTGGCCTCTTGTTGCCGTTTTGATGATAGTGGCATGGCTTGGACTTTATTACGCTAAAAAGCTCCCTCTTGAAGGTGTGAGTGCCAGAGAGCATGTAAAAGTTGACTGGAATTTTTATACATCAACGCGAGATATTTTAAGACTGGTTTTTAAAAATTCTAAAGTGGCGCTCCTCATTATTGGTCTTTCATGGTTTTGGTTTATGGGAGCAGGGCTTCTTTCAATTCTGCCTTTGATTGCTAAAGAAATTTTTAATGGCAATGAGCATATCGCAACACTGATGCTTTTTACTTTTACGATAGGCATGGGTGTTGGCCCTTTCTTATTAGATAAATTAAGCCGCGGAAAGGTTCGTCGTTGGGTTATTCCAATGAGCTTGGTGGCCATGACTTTTGTTATTTTCGATTTATCATTTGCCATTAAGAGTGCTTCAAAAGCAAGTTTTCTTCTGTCACTTATCGAGCCGGTCAACATCAAAGACTTTTTTAAGCTTGATATGAGTGTGCGAATCATTTTAGATTTATTTTTACTATCTGTATTTGGCGGAATGTTTACCGTGCCTCAATTTGCAGAGCTTCAGCGAATCACTAATGGCGACGAACTATCTAGAATCGTGGCAGGAAATAATATTATTAATGCTCTTGCAATGGTGAGCATCTCACTTATCTTAATGGTGTTTCATCAACAGCATTTTTCTCTTTCACTCATCATGGGAATCCTTGGTTTTTTTAATATCCTCATGTGTGTGGCCTTGATGTATTTCTACAAGGAAGAGTTTAATAAGTTTTGGAGGTTCTAGTGGAGAAGGCGATCATTGTCGATCTTGATGGAACGCTTTGTGATGTTGAGCATAGGGTTCATCATGTGCGTATGAAGCCTAAAAATTGGCAGGCCTTTAATGAGTCAATGAATCTCGATAAACCCTATTTCTGGTGTATTGAATTGATTGCAGCCATGAGATCTCGAGGCTATAAAATATTTTTTGTTACAGGTCGGGACGAAGATTACAGAAATATGACAGAGTCCTGGCTTAAAATTCACAATGTAATTTATGATGAACTTTATATGAGAAAATCAAAAGACTATCGTGAAGACTCTGATATCAAAGAAGAAATTTATCTAAATCACATCGAGAAAAAAACTCAAGTACTTTTTGTAGTAGACGATAGAAAAAGTGTTGTTGAGCGCTGGAGAAAACACGGTCTTGTTTGCTTGCAGTGCGCACCGGGAGATTTTTAACTTCATTCATTGAATAAAAAATCACAATCGTTTACCCTAATTAAGATTAATAAATTAATGAGGGAGAAGCAGATGAAGTATTTATTCACAACTATTTTTTTAGCGGCGACACTTGTTTCTTGCAAGGCCCATAAAGATGCAGCGACAGAAGTGGCGCAAACTCCAGGTGTGGGTCCTATTCAAATTTCAAAAGAAAGAATTTTTACTGACTCAGAAATGGTGATCGGTAGAAGAATTTGTAATGCTCTTAAAAATAAGCGCCAGTTATTCGAAGGCCTAACAACTCAAAATGAAGCTTTCAGATTTAAAGGTGAGTACAAAGGGTGTTCGATGAGTTTTCCTCAAAACTTAACTGAGTTCACAGCAAACATTTCAAATGCAACGACTTCTGACCTTCAGTATATTGCCACATCATCTCGTCCATATGATTACTTTAAAGATGTACTGACAGATCAAAATGGGGCCATGAAGTCTATTTGTGAAAACCTTTCAGTAAGTAACAGCGTTTCAAACTATTCATTAAGCGGAAGCTCATACGTGATTGTGAACCTTCTGATTAGCGAAGGGTACGACAGGTTTGAAGTGACAAAGTTATCTAAGGATACAAACAACAATTATAAAGCGGTGAGCTCTGAGGGTGTAAATATTTTAACTCAAACGAGTCAGACAATTCCTAAGTTTTTCGGAGTTGAGAAGGAACGCACATTGTACCTTCCTTGCTCAAACTCCTCACAAACTTCTTATAATAAACAAACGTGGATCGCGGCCGTCACTAACTTTTAATTAAGTGAGTGATAGGCCTTAACAATTCCTTCAGCAGATAGATCAAAACGAGCATACAGCTGGTCTGCCTTATAAGCAGACTGGCCGAACTCTCCGCCAATACCTAATGTCTTCACTTTAAAATCTACATCATTAACTTTTAGGGCATGAACAATCATCGATCCCATTCCGCCTAAAACCTGGTGGTCTTCAATCGTGATAAGTTTTCCTTTCGTTTTTGATAGCGCTGTCTTTAATGTCTCAACATCAACATGATTGATGTGTGAGTGATTGATGACAGTTGCTTTAACACCGCTGTCTTTTAAAAGTTTTTCAGCAGCTAATGCTTTTCCAACCATTGGCCCTGCTGCCACGATTGTGACATCAGATCCTTCAGTTAGAATATTTGCTTTATTCCATGTGTACTTGATGCCATCAACATAACTAACCGGGTGATTTTCTCTTCCTAAAAAGAAGATAGTTGAGTTTGGAGTCTTTCCTGCTGTTCTGTCTTTAGCAAACGTTGTGATTGCTTCATACATTAAGCTTTCCGCTTCACTTGAAGATGAACAGTTTACAACGTTCACGTGAGGAATGCTTGATAGAGCTGCAAAGTATGTCGTTGCCTGGTGGCTGGCCCCATCGGCCGCATCTTGAAATCCTGTGTGAGAAAATAATGCAATCACTGGTCCTTCTGAAAGGCCTGCCATGATGATTGGAAGATTTCCTTTTGTAATTCCGAATTGTGCGAATGTATCAACGATTGGAATAAGACCTGTTTTAGAAAGTCCTACGGCCGCTGAGACCATGTTTGATTCAGCGATACCGATATCGATGTAGCGATCCGGGAACTCTTTATGGAAAGCTTTTATACCAGTTGAGCTTTGAAGATCGGATGATACTGAAAAAACCGGAAAGCCTTCTTTAGCTGCTTTAATAACGGCTCTTGCAAATCCATCCTGAACTTTTTCAGTTTTAGCTCCGGCAGAAGTCTCTTTCGGTGCAGGTTTTTGCTTCATAACTTCTTCTGCCCAATCAACAAATTCCTGAGGAGCTTCACCGTTATAGATTTCTTTTACGAAACCAACAAGTTTATCATCGTAAGCACTTAATGGATAACCGTGGCCACCACTTGCACTTTCCACTGTTGATTTAACTCCAAAACCTTTTTGAGTTTTGAAAATAATCGCCACTGGTTTTGTCGGGTCTTTTACAGCAGAAGCAATTGCAGATTCAATTGTCGTATAAACTTTTTGAAGATCGTGACCTTCAGCAACTCTGATAAGTTTCCAGCCAAGAGTTTCAAGAGAATTAAATGTTGGCTCCATTGAGAATGAATCTTCATCAATTCTTCCACCAAGTTTTGTATTGTTGTCTGAAATCATTAAAACGAATGGATTCATTTTGTTTTTAGCGGCTAAACCAGGGATGGCCGCGAATGATTCTTTCGCTTCTCCTTCCATCGCTCCACCGTCTGAAAGAGTACAAAGTGTCACTCTTTTGTTGCCAACAATTTTATCCCCCATTGCAAGACCTTGTGCTTGAGGAACACCAGAGCCTAATGGGCCGTTAGAAATAAAAACACCTTCAGGATTTAAGTGAGCTTCACCGTGACCTGTGAGTTTACTTTCGATGCTTCTAAATTTGCGTAGATCATTAAAAGTTAAATTATCAAAACCGTAATTAGCACGAAGAGCGTAGATACCATTTTCAGTATGTCCGGCATCGTTGACGAAATTGTATGAATCACTCCAGTGAGTGCTTTGATCTTTGAACATGATAGCGTGAGTAGCAGACATGATTTCAGCGAAGGCCGCAGGGCCACCCCAGTGACAAGCAGCTCCACCAATCGTTGCATGCTGATTCATTAAAGCAACCAGAGCGCGAGTGGCGCGGGGGTCAGCAACTGTAATCTCAAGGCCCGCAGCATCTTTAACTTTCAATGCGTATTTTGGAGATTGTTTAGGAGTAGAAGCGAGTTTGTTTTTTAAAGTAAGCGCCTTAATCATGATGAAAATCTCCTGATCGTTTTAGGTGGGTGTGTGAAATTGGGTAAAGGATAGCAAAAGTTTGTGGCTATTTTTATCATTATTTTCAAATGATTTATTATGCTTAGGGCCTAAAACTATCAATGGATGTATGCGTAAACACGGCGTTTCGAATTTCGCTCACTAATTACTTAAGTTCAGAGGAGATTCTTACGATAAAATCTATTGTGAGGTCCAATTATGTGCGAAATTTGTCAATCTGAAGGAAAGAATACGCGTTTTTTGAATGGCCCTAAAGAGGGAGTTCAAACTCAATCCCTTTACAAGGTTTACAAAAACTCTGTTGCGCCTGTGCGTCTTTGTTACATTCACAGTATTGAGCTCTTCATGATGGGTGAAACCAGATTTCTTCGCGAGCATTTATCTTTTGCGCGCGCCTTGGCAACCAGATCAAAAAAATTATCTTCCGTATCCGAGTCTCCATTTGGCTTTTAGGTTTTAGTCTTGC
This sequence comes from Bacteriovoracaceae bacterium UBA6153, assembly GCA_002428265.1. Lineage (GTDB taxonomy): Bacteria > Bdellovibrionota > Bacteriovoracia > Bacteriovoracales > Bacteriovoracaceae > Bacteriovorax. The sequence continues at coordinate 24,723 of DIUR01000018.1, read as the reverse complement.
TAAAATCGTCCTATGGAAAATCGCGACGTATTACAGGCAAAAAGTTTTATCAACAATGAATGGGTCGGTCATTCGACTACCAACGTTCTCTCGGTCACTAATAAGTTTGATCAGAGTATGCTGGCGACAGTGGCTTTCGCAGACGCTTCAGAAGTGCAGTTTGCCGTGGCCAATTCAGTTCAGGCCTATCAAAGCTATTCAAAAATTTCGAGCGCTGAAAGGCGCGACTACCTTTTAAAAATCAGAGAAGGTCTGTTTCAAGAAAAAGACAAATTCATTAATCTCATTGTGAGCGAGGCCGGAAAACCTATCGATTACGCCCGTCAGGAAGTGGAGCGCTGTCTCTTCATTCTTCAAGTGGCAGCAGATGAAGCCCTTCGTGTTGGAGGCCAGGTCATTCCTATGGACTATGGTTTAGGAAAAGGAAAAACCGCTCACACAAAACAATATCCAATCGGGCCCGTGCTGGCGATTTCTCCTTTTAATTTTCCACTTAACCTGGCCATGCATAAAATTGCACCTGCTCTTGCTGTTGGATGCTCTGTTATTTTAAAACCTTCTCCATACACTCCGCTTACTGCTTTAGCGTTAGCGTCGTTGTGTAAAAAAGTGGGATTACCAGCAGGCGTTTTAAACGTGGTTGTTTGTCAAAATGCAGAAGCAGAAATTATGCTTAAAGATGAGAGATTAAAAATGCTCTCTTTCACGGGATCAGCGGAAGTTGGCTGGCAATTAAAAGAAAAAGCAGGAAAGAAAAAAGTCACTCTAGAGCTCGGCGGAAACGCTGCCGTGATTGTAGATCGCTCAGCAAATCTTGATGAAGCAGCAAAAGCAATTGCGATGGGTGCTTATAATTACTCAGGACAAGTTTGTATTTCTGTTCAGAGAATTTATGTTGATCACAGTGTGTTTGATCAGTTCGTTGAAAAATTTAAACAGTCTGTCAGCGAATTAAAAATCGGAAACCCAACCGAGTCAGGTGTAGTCGTGGGTCCTATGATTGATCGAGTCCATGTCAATCGCATCGACAACTGGGTTCATGAAGCAAGAATGAAAGGCGCTCAAGTTCTCTTTGGTGGGACGGTCGTCGATTTAGAAAATAATATCTATGCACCAACGCTGTTAACTAATACTCAAGGTGATATGAAAATTGTGGCCGAAGAAGCTTTTGGCCCCGTGGCAATTATCGAAAAAGTTCAGTATTTCGATGAAGTCATCAGAGAAGTTAACCGCTCTCGCTATGGGCTTCAGGCAGGACTTTTCACTAATCAAATCTCTCAGATGAAGTACGCGATGGATAATCTTGAAGTCGGCGCCCTTATTATCAACGGAGTTCCGGGATTTCGAATCGACACAATGCCGTATGGCGGGGTGAAAGATTCTGGTTTAGGCAGAGAAGGGGTGTTGTTTGCAATGAACGACATGCTTGAGTCGCGCCTTCTCGTGTACTAATTGCATATAATCTGATATCTTCATGATTCACAAAATTCCATTGGAGAACACAATGACAGTTCGCGTACGTTTTGCACCATCACCTACAGGTTACCTTCATATTGGAGGAGCGAGAACGGCAATGTACAACTACCTTTTTGCAAAAGCGATGGGTGGAAAATATATTCTTCGTATCGAAGATACGGATACTGAGAGATCTGAACGTAAATTCGAAGAAGCTCAAATTGAAGACCTAAAGTGGCTTAACCTTCAACACGATGAAGGCCCGGATGCTGGTGGAGATTACGGCCCCTATAGACAATCAGAACGTTTACACATCTACAAAGAGTGGGCACAAAAATTAATTGATAACAATCAGGCCTACCACTGTTTTTGTACAGAGGCAGAACTCACAGCTAAAAAAGAAATCGCTGTAGCAGCAAACCTTCCTCCTCACTACGATGGAAAATGTAGAAATGTTTCAAAAGACGAAGCAGCAAAGAGAATGGCCGCTGGTGAAGAAGCAGTTATCCGTTTTAAAACTCCACTTAAATCATACGAGTTTACTGACCACGTTCGCGGACACGTTGTGTTCCCGGAAGGGATGGTAGGGGACTTCGTTTGTGTAAGAGCAAATGGTCTTCCAGTTTATAACTATGCCGTTGTAGTTGACGACATCACGATGAAGATCTCTCACGTTATCCGCGCTGAAGAGCATTTACCAAATACACTTAGACAGTTGATGTTCTATGAAGCTTTTGGTGCAAATCCTCCTGAGTTTGCTCACGCTTCACTCCTTATTGGTGAAGACAGACAAAAATTATCAAAGCGCCATGGAGCTACTTCGGTAAGACTTTATCAAGAACAAGATTATATTCCTTCGGCAATGCTTAACTATCTTTTACTTCTTGGATGGTCTCATCCTGAAGAATTAGAAATTTTTGACGTTCACCAGTTAGGAACACTTTTTAACATCGACCGCTTTATTAAATCTCCAGCGATTTACGATATTAAAAAATTAGACTTCATCAATGGACAACATTTACGTCTATTACCAACTGATGAACTTATCGCAAAAGTTGAAAAAATTCTTCCAGCTGAGCACCCATTTTTAAAAATGGAGAAAGAATGGAAAGAGCGTTGTGTGACTTTATCAAAAGAAAAGATGAACTTCTTTAAAGACATCATTCCACTTCTAGAGCTGTATTTTGGAAATGAAATCTCTACTGAAGCTGACTACGTTGAAGCAAGGTCGTGGGAGACAACACCAAAAATTCAAGAATACTTATTAGGTGAAGTGACAAAGGCACGTGCCGCTGGCAAGAGCTTTGTGACAGAAGCAGATTATAATGAATGGAGTAATCACGTTAAAGGTGAATTGAAGATTAAAGGAAAGCAGCTATTCATGGGAATCAGAGCGGCCTTAACTCTTCAAGCACACGGATCGGATTTAAAATTTATTGTCCCTTTGACTCCACTTGAGATCCTGGAAAAACGTTTAAAAATGTCTTAATTAGTCATTTTCTTACAAAAGCTGATATCTCACTCATTTTCCTTGCAGGACGGCACGCTCCCGAGATTTAATTTTATCTTAACTCGGGAGACTCGCTTATGAAGTTCATCATCACATTTTTGGCACTAGTTGTATCAACTCAGTCGTATGCGCTAAGCTCGCCTGACTGGTCTCGTGATGCCATGATTATTGATGCTAATGATAGAAGTAATATTTATCAGGCCAGTCCTGCTGAATTAGAAAATCTTAAGACCAAAGGCTACATTCACGCCATGAAATACCCGGTTACAGTAACGGGTCTTTTAATCCCGTACAGACCGCTTTTAAATTTCATGCATACTGAGCCCACCAATCCACTTAAAAAACTCGTGGTAAGTATCAGCCGCAAGTTTGCAGGCTTTAGAACTGAGACTGAGCTGTATGAATGGTTGGGGCTGGCTAAGATCAACGGCCCAGAGGCGACTGGGATTTATAAGATGCCTTACCCAAATGGGGTAGCTGATCAGTTTTATGCTGGGGCCGGGATCATTAAAAATGCTCATGGTGAAGGATTAACGTTTAGCTGTTTTGCTTGTCATGCCAACAATATGTTTGGGACAACGGTTATGGGTTTAACCAATAAGCGCCCACATTCAAATAAATTTTTTCACATGGCCCGTCAGGTTGTTCCTAATATCCCTAACGTTTTATTTAAAGCTAATACGGCCGCTAATGCCGATGAGATGCTGATGTTCACCAGAACAAAAAAGAATCTGGTCTCGATTGAAGGAGTTGTTCCTCAGGTTTTAGGACTTGATACTTCTCTTCCTCACGTGGCCTTAAGCCTTGCCCGCAGAAATGATGATGAGTTCGCTTCAAAAAATCCCATCCTAGAAAAGTTTCCTAGAAAAAATGAACTCAATACCTTTGTCGCCGACTCAAAGCCCATGCCGTGGTGGAACTTAAAATATAAAACCAGATGGCTTTCTGATGGATCAATCGTTAGTGGAAATCCAATTTTGACAAATTTTTTATGGAATGAAATCGGCAGAGGAACAGACTTAAAAGAATTAGAGCAATGGATGAAAGATAACAGCAAGACGATTGAGGAAATTACCTCGGCCGCTTTTGCCACACAAGCTCCACGCTACACGGATTTTTTTCCAGCCAGCGGGATTGATTTAGAGCGAGCTAAAAGAGGTGAGAGCATCTTCAACTCTGCTTGTTTAAAGTGTCATGGAGAGTATCAGAAGGCCTGGTCATCTGATAATGCGCACGAGTTAAATGCAGTAGATATTCTTGCAACTACAAAAGTCATCTATCACGATCAGACTCCGGTGAAAGATGTCGGCACTGATCCGCAAAGATACCAAGCGATGAAATTTTTTGCGGATGAATTAAATAATCTGGCAATTTCAAAATGGATGAAGACAACAGTAGAGCCTCAAGTGGGATATGTTCCACCTCCACTGGTAGGTATTTGGGCGCGCTATCCATACTTTCATAACAATTCTGTGCCGAGCTTGTGTGCAGTTTTATCCAAAGAGAGCGAGAGACCAAAAACTTTTGTTTTAGGTGGAGCAGTTAATAAAGAGACAGACTTTGACCAAGACTGCGTAGGTTATCCTGTGGGCGCAAAAATTCCGGCCGCATGGCTAAAAGACACTGAAGCTTTGATCGACACAAAAAAACCGGGGCTTCGTAACATTGGTCACACGAAAATGATTTTAAATGAAGATGGGTCTGAGAAATTTAGTGCTGAACAAAAGAAAGACTTAGTTCATTACTTAAAAACTCTCTAAAAAATTAAGGATTCAGTGCCTGGTAGAGCTTTCTGCCTATCCAGGCATCGGTCGCAGCGTATTGAAGCTGGTCATTTTTTAAGTCGTGAGCTTCCCAGTTAGATAATTTTGCTTTTTTACTTAAAGTTAAATTCAGGATTTCCTCTGTCATTCCTTTGAGTCCAAAATTTTTCATACTGCGCTCTTTAGCGATATCTGAGAGCTCCACAAAACCGTGGGGAGTGAAGTGAAAAAGTTTCTGCAGGGCCTTAATATCGTCTCTGATGGCAACTCCCGTCTTAACGACGGACTTGTCTTCAAAAAGGATCTTTAAGAGTGAAAAGTCTTTTAAAAAGTGCAGGCGAAAGAGCAGGGCATGGTCGTCAGTGGCCAGCTGAAGAAGCGAGACGCCATAATACTCGCCTTTTTTAAAAGCGGGTTTGGTTTCAGTATCAAAGCCTATAATTCGTTGTTCTTTGAGAAAGTCCATGGCAGGAGCGATCTCAGCATCTTTAGTAATCGTGATGATTTGTCCGGAGAACTGGGCCTTTGCGTAATTTGGAGCGGGGTCTAATTTATCATTCATTGAAATTCCACCTAACTATTTGTACCATGGTGCCTTGGTAGTGTTAAGTATAAAATGGAGAGTCCATGCCTTCTTTCGATTTAGTTTCAAAAACAGACATGATGGAAATGAAAAACGCGCTTCAAATGGCGCAAAAAGAGATTAATCAGCGCTACGATTTCAAAGGTAGTGACGTCACTCTTGAATTAAAAGATACGACGATAGAGCTTAAAGCAGAAGACGATTACAAGATGAAGGCCGCTCTGGAGATCTTGAGGGGGCAGCTGGTAAAACGCAACATCGGCCAGCGATGCATTGATCCACAAAAAGTTGAGCCATCAGGAAATCGCATGATGAAGCAAGTGATCAACATTAAAAATGGTATCGAAAAAGAAAAAGCGAAATCGATTAACAAAATCATTAAAGAATCTGGTCTCAAAGTTCAATCCAGCATTATGGATGACAAGATTAGAATCACCGGCAAAAAAATTGATGATCTTCAAGAAGCCTACGCCATGCTTCGATCAAACAAAGAAGTTGATATCGAATTACAAATGGAAAACATGAAGCGTGATTAATCGTTTTAAAAAATCTATTCCTTATCTTTTGATTGTTTTATTTGTCGGATATTTTTCTTACTATTTTTTTATCGTAAGAAAGCCGCCTCAGGAACAAAGCATGGCGCTGGACTGGGATGAACTTGATTCAACCGGTTCAGCTCCCAACAATGTTCCTGCAAGCATTAAGACAAATTCAAAAGAATCAAAGGCACACGAGCGTGAGTTCAGCAATGTGACTAAAGATGAGGAAGACAGATTTGAAGAATACGATGCTATGGAAAAAAAATGGCTGAGCACTGTTGAAGGAATTATTGGTCCTGCTCATTACCCGCGCTACCTTGAAATGCGCGAAGTGAATGAGAAAGAAAAAATGCAGGCCTACAAAGAATATCATGATTATCTTCGCCAAAAGTATGGCGATAAGTTCAATTACAATATTTCAGAAGATCAAAGTGTACGTGAAAAAGAAATCAATCAGCGCTACTTAAAAGATCTGCTTAAACTCATTGGTGAACAAAAATTTCAGGCCTATATTTCTGCCCGTGATAAAATCAATGAAGAAAACCGCAAGTCTAGTAAAGAGTTTATTCAAGTCGAGTTTTAATGAAAATAATTAAATGGAAAGTCATCAGTTCTGAGCTGGCCCTGACTGCGAATATTTTTCGCTACGTAAAAGTGAAAAGTCAGTCTCCAACAAACGGTCAGATTGGTAACTTCGATGTTGTCCAGTGTATGAACTGGGTGAATGTCATAGGGATTACAAAAGATCAAAAAATTATTCTCATTAAACAGTATAGGCACGGCACTGAAGAGGTCACCGTTGAGATCCCTGGTGGTGCAGCCAACTTCAACGAAGATCCAAAATTAGGGGCGATTAGAGAGCTTAGAGAAGAGACGGGATACACCTCGACTAACTGGAAACACTTGGGGCGTGTGGATGCTAATCCGGCCTTCATGAACAATCAGTGCGATACTTATCTGGCCCTTGATTGTGAAAAAACTCACGAACAGGAATTTGATCCATTCGAAGAAATTGAAGTGTATTTAAAAGATGTAAAAGATTTGCCAGGGATGGTAGCAAGCGGCGAGATCACTCATTCAATCGTGATTGCCGCTCTCTATTTATATTCTATTTCTTCAAAGTAGCTGCTGGGGCCTGGTTAACCATGTAGTAAAGAAGTTTACCGATGTTAAGGCGTTTAGCTTCAATCTTATCCATAAAAGTATTGCGACAGAAATCTGACTGCACACAAGAGTTAAAAGTCGCGAAAGCTAAATCATCCGTCCATTTACCAGTTTTAGGAATTTCCATTTTAGAAGTCATATAAAGGAAGACTCCCTTAGCATACTTCTCTTGATCTCCCTTAAGACCTGCCAGAGCAATGATTGAAGGTTTATAAGTAATGAACGCTTCAGATAATTCATTGTAGTCGATAATGTTGTCAGCGTTTTTATCAAATCTGATAAAAGTTGTTTCAATATTTACCAAGGCCCCTAAAATTAAAGTGGCGTCTCTTGTTCCTACTGGAATACCAGGAGTGTTGTCATCGCGGGCAAAACCTTCAACACCTTTTAAGTAATCCATTGTTTCAGTTTTACTTGCTTGAGCAAAATACTGAGCAAGTCTTGGAAATGTTTTTTTGTAACCAAGCTTATTTAAAATCACATCGTAGAAGTTTTCGTTGAAGCAGTTTGTTTCAAAAACCGGATCAGTTGTATTAATTCCCGGGTCACAAAGCCCTGTCAGGTTGTCTGCAAATCTTCCTGAAACATCAACGGCCGTTAAAAGCATTCCGATGTATTCAGTAGCTTCATTGATATTGATAACCTGGTCACCGTCAGATTGATTTTGGAATAGGTCTGCTAAAAGGACAGCGTTTCTTGAGAACGTTTTAAAATTAGGAGACCACAGCTTGAACTCTTCTAGAAGTGGTTTTGAATCCAGCAAGAACGCTGAGAACTCATCCATAGATAATTGCATATTCTTTTTAGCATCAAGATGCCCGTAAGCTTTTAAGAGCTTCCAGCTTAGCCATTTTGAAATATTAACTTCAAGAAAGCCTGACTTATTTCGAGACATCACAGATGAGTAAAGTGCAGATCCTGAAGCTTCGTCTCTGAAGTATCTAAAGTTCAGGGCCGTATCTTTAAAGCTTGCAAAAAGCTGATCAAGACGGGGCTTATTTTTAAAAAGGTCATATCCAGGTAGGTCTTTGAATACGATATCTTTATCAGTTAAGACTCTATTTTGTGCCAGGATATAGTAATTAACTGGTTCATCATATGTCACATAAGTGAAATAAGTCTTCTCGAAAAAGTCATGAACGATATTTAAAACAGTGTCCATGTCTTTAAGGGTTACAGAGTCTTTTTTCCCACCAATAAATCTTTCTTTAAGAGCTTCGATACTTGGCTTGAATGATTCTACGTCGTAATTTTTTAATACTTTCTCGGCCACAGATACTAGCTGGTCAGAGGTCATTAATTCGAAATCAGCTTGTGCAAAATTAACTGTTGCATACAGATCGCGGATTGCAATGAGGTAAAACCTCATCTCTTCTGCGTCAGTTTTAAAGTTTTCGCCTTTCACATAATAGACATCGAAAACGAGTCCCAGTATTTTAGGGAGTTTGGTAATAATTGCTTTTAACTCATCAGTTGTAATGATCTCTTCATCTCCGCCAACCAATAGTTTTTTAAAGAAGATAAATGAATCGATAGTCTCATTGTCGATTTGTGAATCGCCAATTTTCTTGCTCATATCTATGATGAACTCACGCATATTCAATTTTTTAGCAAGGCCCGGAGACTTTTCAATGACTCCAACTGCAGACGTGGCAAAACGATTAGTCGACTCGTTGAACTTTGCACGCAGGTCCCAGAATTTTTGCTGGTTCTTGTCTTCATCCATTGATTTGATGATGTTGGTGAGGATAACGGCTTCCTGATTTACTTTTACCAGGAGTTCAAAGAGCGGAGAGATTTTAGAGTGAGTGATTCTATCGGCTTCGTCTTTTAAGAGAATCATATTGAGCTGAAAGATTAAGCTTAATCCCTTAATGATCTGATCGCTTTGCCCTTCAAAAAATCTCTTAACGAATATTCCCAGCTCTGCTTCAGTGATCGCTCCTGGGTGCTTTGATCTAACGTACTTAGTGAATTGAACGAAGTTTTCTTGCAGACAAAGGATCTGTTCTTTTTGGTCAGCGCTAAATATTTCGCCAAGTTTTGAGACATCAATTTTACACGTTTGCAGTTCGTCCGACTTATAAACGTCAACATTCTCAACAGGTTTATCAGACATGTAACCGCAGCTCGTGAGCAGCAGCACCGGAATGATCACAACGTGATTGAGGAGCTTCTTAAGTTTTTCCATAAATAGTAGTGTAAAGATTGTACTGATAATGTCAAAATAGAATCTCGTTAAATGAGAGCTTTTTACAGGGTTTGATGCGTCTAAAGTGTCAGGAATCTGTTAGCTATTTATGGGTCATGAGATCCTTGGAGTACGAGTGCTATACAACAGGTATTTTTTACACACTCTCTTGTATGTAATCACTTTTTCATTGGGTAATTCCTCATTGCAGGCCGCTACGACGGAGCTAACTTATGAGAAGTTTCACCGCTTAAATAAGCCTATTTATAGAAGCGAATCTGGTGACTGGTTAGGACTAAGTTATGACACAGCACCAGCAACAAAAGAGCTCGATGTTTTTTTATCTGGCGATGTAAGATTTTATTTTCAAGACAACAGCTCTTTTAATTATTCTGTGCAGGAAGCCTACGCAGTTTATCACTATGATGATTTGAGTCTTACTGTGGGACGAAAAATTCTCGACTGGAATACAAACGAAAAATATTGGAGTCTTGGATATTTAAATGCTCTTCAATCGTTCACATTGCTGAGCACAGAAGAAGAAGGTGTAACCGGAATTATTCTCAATAAACAATTTGGTAATTTTAATTTTGAGCTTCTCGGTTCCTATTTATTTGTTCCTCAGATCAACCCATCAATTGATTTTAAAAATGGTGAAGTTCATAGCCGAAGCGAGTGGGTAAGACTTCCTCCTAAAAAAACTGTTATCAGTGGGCTAGAAGTTCCAATCAAATATGAAGTCGCCGACTATCAGATTGAAAAAATTGTTTTGAATAGATCACTCGGGGCCAATCTTCGTTACTCGTGGAATAATGGTGGAATTTCAGCTTTTGCGATTTATAAGCCGGAAAATAAACTGCGAATCAATGCCAGTGCCTACTACGATAATTTAAATACAGGAAAAGTTATCGTTAAAGCAGATCCGACAATTAATCACCATGCGTATTATGGCGCTCAGCTTTACCACTCTTTTGGAGATATTAAAGCGCGTGGTGGTTTAAGTTATATTGATCCCAATGCAAAACTTGGGAAAGATTTTCTTGTCGATTTATCCAACGCCAGAAAAACTTTTAACTCTGAGTATTTTAATATCAATCCAAGATATGACAAAGAAGCTTATGTCACAGGAAGCCTGGTTTACGACAAGCACAGAAAATATAAGCTTTCACTGAACTACATTCACCTGATCTCCAGCAACATTAGAGGAAATGATGACTTCTTCTCCGACACTGTAAAATGGAAAAGTACTTTCGGTGGAGGAATCCAGTATTTCTTCAATGACTCTTTCGATGCAGCTGTTGATTTAAAATACGACATTATTAGAGAAGACAATATTGTAAAAGGCGAAGTGAAATACAATTACCAGCAAAAGGCCTACATCGCACTGGGGTTGGAAATTCTTAAAGCACCAGACGTTAATTCGTATTGGAGCTACTACCGCACGAGCGATACTTTATATAGTACGATCGGACTCATTTTTTAAAAGAGGATTTTTATGGATGATAAATATCTATGGCTCGAAGAAGTTTTAGATGAAAAATCACTTGAGTGGGCGAGAGCTGAAAATAAGAAGACGATAGATTTTTATAAAGCAAATCCTGAGTTCGATAAGACGGTCTCTCAGATTCAAGAGATTCTTGAATCAAAAGATAAAATTCCTTATGCTGATTTTATCAATAATGGATTCGTCTATAACACATGGACTGATGACAAGAATATCCAGGGACTGGTTAGAAGAAGTCCAATCGCAAGCTACATTACAGGAAATGCCAATTGGGAATTAATTCTCGATCTTGACGAGCAGTCAGTTATTGATTCCCAAAAATGGGTATTAAAACATTTTGATGTCTCTCCCAATCACAAACGCGCTCTTGTCTATCTGTCTCCGGGAGGAACAGATGCCCATATTGTTCGCGAGCTTGATCTCGTTACGAAATCTTTTGTCGTTGATGGATTTGAATTACCTGTTTCAAAAGGTAGCGCTGAATGGTTGAGTGACGATGAACTTTTGATTATTAGAGATTTTGGGCCTGAGACGGTGACATCATCTGGTTACCCACGCACGGTGAGAAAATGGAAGCGAGGTTCATTGCTGGATTCTGCTCCAACTGTTTATGAAATTCCGAAAGAGGATGTATTTGTTTATTCAGTTTTTTACCACGGCGAAGGAAAGACGACAGGTTTTCTTCAAAGAAGAATAGATTTTTATTCGGGTGAGCTTCTTAAAATTGAGGGCAGTCAGTTTAAACTTATCCCCATGGCAAAGAAGTTTGATATTTTAGGATTTAATAACGATATTTTATTCGTGAATCTAAGAGAAGACTGGAAAAGTTATTCTGCAGGTGATGTTCTGGCCTATGATATCGCAAAAGATGTTTTTGAACTCGTTTTTAGTCCTGGAAGCCACTCATCAGTCTATAGCGGTGGAATGATCAAAGATGGTCTTATTTTGATTTTAGATAAAGATGTAAAAGGAAGCCTTTTATATCTTTCAAAAAAAGATAATAAGTGGGTGAGTGAAAATATCGATATGCCAAAAAATGGCAGTATCGATATGTTGACGACAGATAATGACACTAATGATTTTTTTGTTACATTTGATTCATTTAATACACCAGTATCTTATTTCTACGGACAAAAAAATAAAATCCTCTCAACTGTGAGAAAGCAGCCCGGCTTCTTTGATTATGAAAATGTCGAAGTTGAGCAGCACTTTTCGACAAGCACTGACGGAACAAAGGTTCCTTATTTTCTCGTGTATAAAAAAGGAATGAAATTTAATGGCGCTAATCCAACTATCCTTTATGGATACGGTGGTTTTGAAATTTCCCTTAAGGCCCATTTCAATAATATTTTAGGAAGTCAGTGGCTTGATAAGGGTGGTGTGTACGCATTGGCAAATATCAGAGGTGGCGGCGAGTATGGCCCTGCTTGGCACCAGGCCGCACTTAAAGATAAACGCGACCGCGCTTATGAAGATTTCTTCTCTATAGCTGAAGACTTATTTAGAAGAGATGTCACAACACCTGAGCATTTAGGAGCGATGGGCGGAAGTAACGGCGGACTTTTGATGGGCGTGTGTTTTACCCAGCGTCCTGACCTGTTTAAAGCGATCAATTGCGGAGTGCCTCTCTTGGATATGAGACGCTATCATAAGCTTCTGGCCGGTCACAGTTGGGTGGCCGAGTATGGAAATCCTGATGATGAAAAAGACGGAAGATACATCAGAGCACTTTCTCCCTATCACCGTATTAACGAAGAGCAAAAAAATTATCCAGTTATGTTTTTAAACACTTCGACAAAAGACGACCGTGTTCACCCTGGGCACGCTAGAAAATTTGCAGCGAAGCTGAAAGAATACGGACATGAGTATTACTATCATGAAAACATTGACGGCGGTCACGCCGGGGCCTCTAATATGAAGGAGCTGGCTTTTATGAAGGCCTTGGATTATGCTTTTTTCTGGAAGTTTTTAAAATAAAAAGGATGTTTATGAAATACTTACTGCTTTCACTATTAGTTTTCTTTATAACAGCAACAACAATGGCCGCTGATGCTAAGAAAAAAGTGGCTCAGGCCTCTGCTAGTAAAACGATGACAGAGCTGGGAAAAATCGATGAGAAAACTCTCAATGTAGCTCCTGAATCTAAGACAAAAGAAGTGACAGATGAGACAGCTCTTTATGCAAAACCAAGTGCAGTAAAAGTTAACTTTAGCTGTAAGGCAAAAGATGGACATGAAATTAAGCAAGGTGAGCAAGGCTACGATGAATGTTTACAAAAAGTAAAGAACGATAAAAACAATCCTCACGCACCGAACGCAGAAATCAAAGTTAATACAGGAAACTAAAGTCCCTTAAATAATGCCCGTGTAAAAGCGGGCATATTGTCTCGTTAAATCCTACTACTAAACTCAACAATTCTTTCTTTTCAATACTTAAGATATCTCTTAAGTGGCATGCGACTTGTATTCCTAAATGTAACTCGTTTTGAATTTATCTAATTCAAAAATATACAACTATTAGGAGAACATTTATGAAAAACGCATTAATCATTCTGGCCCTTTCTTTTTCTGCTTCGGCCTTTGCCGCCACTAGCGTACACAAAGCTGCCGCTCCATCATCTGATAAATCAGCTACAACTCAAAAAAACGCTCAGGAAAAATACCATGACTACGACAACACAGACACGATCAGAACAGGTCAGTCTGCAACGAAGAGAGAGTATCAAAATGATGGTGCAAGAACTTGTCGCGATTCAAATGGCACATGGCTGAGAGCGGGAGACGTTGGCTATCCTGCATGTGTTAATAACAAAAAAATGATGAGGAAATAATTATGAGACTAATACTAGCATTAGCAGTGGCACTTTCTTTTACTAGTGGATTTGCTCAAGTTCAATCAGCTGGAAGTTTATCAGGCTCAGCAACTTCTGGTGTGAGTTCGGGAAATATGAACTCAAACTCTATTCAGAGGACATCGCCGACAACTGGGGGAGTGATTAATAACACTGATACCGTTGGCACTTCTCAGTCGGGAGTATTAAGAAATAGTCCTAATAGCATGAACAGCAAATTGAACAATACTATTAATAATAATGTAAATACTGTTACACCGACAAACTCTAACGGGGCTACGAACTGTATAGATTCATCGGGACGCTCTTATGGAGTGAACGACTCTGGATTTGCAGCTTGTTCAAACACTGCAAGACCTAGATAAAAATTAGAACTACTTTTGGCAGCGAGGACAGTGATATGTTCCTCGCCCGCCCAAAGTTGTTTTGATAACTTTAGTGACGATATCTTTTTCTAAGCACATCTGGCAGTGGTTTTGATAAAAGACTACTAAGTGTTTCACACCTTCACCTTTATCTCCATTAGCATCGCGGTAACCACCACTGAATGTTGTGCCTTTCGTCTCAACTGCACCATTAATAACAATATCCATTGATTCTTTTATCTTTTGAATTTCAAAGGCCTCGATTTCACCAGTGATTCTCGTTGGGAGAATGCCCGAGCGTGCACAAATTTCTGAGGCCATGTAGTTTCCGACACCCGGAAACGCTTTTTGATCGAGAAGAAAAGGCTTTAAGACTTTATTGGGATTTGAGAAAAAGACTTCTGCAATATGATTAACATCAAAGTCTGGTGAAGTAATGTCGATCGGAAGAGCAGCTTCTTTCAATTTAAAATTTTCATCTGTTAATAAATAAAAGTGTCCGAAGCGGCGAGGGTCTATATAAGTCAGAACGCCGTACTCTTTTTTATTTTTGTCGATGAACTCGATGTGGCCGTGTTTTTCTTGTAAGGGAGTGTGACTCATTTGCCATGATCCACTCATTCCTAAGTGGGAGAGAATGTATCCATGAGGAGCGAGTTCGAAGATAAGCCATTTGGCGTGTCTTCTTATTTTTTTGATGGTGAAATCTGTTGGATCGAAATCCATTTGTTTGACCATGCGTTTTGTGAGCGGGGAGAAGATAGCGGATTCGATCTTGAAAGGTAAGATTGGAGTGAGTTGGTTTTTTATGGTTTCGACTTCGGGTAGTTCAGGAATGGTACACCTAACTTGTTAAATTCGTTCATACGATACTACAAAAAATTGCTTCAAGCCAGCCGAAGCCAGCCAAAAGCCAGCCGAAAATTATAAATTGTTCGCTTTTTTGAAGTTTTTTAGTGAGACAACATTCTCTGCGCTGGCTTCGAATGAATTATCTTTTTGTAGAGTCTTACGAATATGATCCATAACCATTTCTGAGAAGTGCTTTTGATCGTCCTCGTTACTTTTAGAGTAGTGATCTGCAAGCTTTAAATCTTTGTGTCCAGTCATTGCGAGTACAGCATCTAGGCCACCGCCGACTTGTCTAGCTAGTTTGGCCATACCATGTCTTAGGATGTGAGTTCCCGTATATGGAACACCACTTTTTCTTTGTGCCTCTCTGTAATTAAGTTGAATGGTACAATAGTTTAGTGGATTACCTTCGACATGAAATACGAAATCATTGCCTGGAATCCTAAATGCCTCTCGACGTTTTAAAATTTCCATAATTTCGTTCGTAACAAAAACTGGCCTTGATTCTTTATTCTTTGGAAAAGGTTTTAATTCCAAAAAAGTTTTATCACCTGAGCTGAAGATACAAGAATGCTTGATCATCATTCTTCGATTTTTCATATCAATGTTACTCCATTGAATGCCGCAAATTTCACCAATGCGACCTGCACAGTAAAATTGCATCATCGCCAAGTCTCGATACATTGGTGATAGATAATCGAAAAATAAAAAAGCACTTTGCAAGTCTATTTGTTTTTTCTTGTCGGGCACTGGTTTAATGAAACCAAGTTTGCGGTGTTTAGTTTTCACCGGACAAGTTAATAGCATAGCTTCTTTTTCAAATTGCTCACTTTGCTTGTACCAATTAAATATTGTCACAAATAAATTAAGCTCATTGTTTAAATTACATCTTCCTGCTTGGCCTCGCTCTCTTTGATATTCATCATTCTTAAAGTGTTCAACGTATTGATTAACCCATGTAGTGAATTTCGACGGAGTTATTTTGTCCATTGGAAGATGTTCTATGCTTTTTAGAAGTTCATAGCGTCGTAACCAAATATCTTTCGTGCTCGTTGCGAGTGTAGGGAAGTGATGCTTTTGCATCACCTCCCAAACTTCTTTGAGTGTTGAAAAATTGGAATCATTTTCTTCTTGGTCTGAAGGAGTAATGAAGGAAACACCATCAAAGTATTTTCTCCATTGTTTTGCCTCGAAGATGGTATCAAAACTTTGTTGATGTTGCTTACCATTTATCTTTTTCATGGCAAGATACTTTCCAGAGTTTTGTTGCTTATAAATACCTTCAGAACCTTTAACTTTTACATAACCTTTTTTGCTCATAATTCTCCCTTCATCCATTTAAGGATTTCATTTGGAATGAACCAGAGCCTTCCGCGCCTTTTTCTATATGGTATATCGCCTTCAGAAACTAAGTTGTAAATTGTACCCTTAGTATAAGAAGTAAAACGAGATACCTCATCAATTCCCCATATTAAATTGTTAAAGAGCTGTGCCTGAAAATTGTCATTTTCAATGCCTGAATTAATATAGCATTTATTTTCCAAAATGAGAGGTGAATTATTCATAAATCTCCCTGGTAAAAATTAGTTAAAGTAGCGATTGTCCAATCGAGAAAGCATTGATTTCTAGGTATTCTTTTTCAATGCCTTCCCTGTTAGTAAAAGTGCGAAGACTTACTGGGCCTCGCACAAAAATTTCTTGTCCTTTTTTTAAGTGAACTTTGCAAAGCTCTGCTAATTTTCCAAAGACAACAACCTTTCTCCAGATAGTTAAATTTTGTTCTGCTTTAAGTCCTACTGACAATTCACAGATAGGATTTCCTTTTTTTGTATAAGCAAGATAGGGATCTTTTCCTAATCTACCTGAAACAAGTTCTAACTTTTGATCGTCCATTGAAGCCTCCTAAATATTAAGTTTCTTAACCAAAAATTCACCAAGACTTAGTTTTGTTTTGTTTTTTTCATTATGTTCATCGAGAAGTCTTTGAACACGTTCCATTTCGTTTAAGGAACCCTCTTGAATTTTTTCTAAGTCTTTTGGAAGAAGTTTTGGAACGGCGTAAACAGCTAGGTCTTTGAATGTTATTTCTTTTCCATAAGGCTTGTTGTTAACGTCCTTAAGCATTTTAAGAATTTGTTCCAAAACTTCTTTGTCATGGCGAAGATCAACAAAGAATTTGTATTGTTGATCTTCGCTCATGACTTCCTCTTGGCTGTTTTCTCTCTTCTTTCTTCCTTTTTTCCCAAACTCATTTATCTCTTTAATATTTTCTTCATTCATTTTTATTCTCCTTACTCACTATTAATCCCCGCGTATTTTTTTATTTGTCCAGAAATTGACTCCATCTATCGAAACTACGTGAGAGAGAGGGAGTCAATTTTGATAGGCCGAATTCATGAATGATGATAAGGAGTTGGAATGCTAAGAAAAATATTAGGGGCCACAGGGGACACCAAGGGGGCAGGTATGGGCTACTGTTTACGAGATCAATAAACGATTTGAAATTAATATAATTCATCATAGCAGTTCTCCTTAAGAACACTTTAGTAGTGCTTTAAAAAGACCGCCTGATGCTTTTCAGGTAGGTCGAATGTTGTTTATTTCTATAAATTTAAAAGAAGATCGTCAAATAAAATAGGCAAATAAAAATTTGCTAATATAGCTAATGGGATTTTATATCACTTAGTGCTGGCATATTTTTTGAGTTATATTTTGAATAATGTAATTGATTTCATTTTTATGAGGGATCATTAATCTGTTGCCACTATTTATAAATGTTTCATTTCCTGGGACAAGATAAAAAAGTGTCGATGAAAAGGAATTATAATCGTTTTTTAAATTTAGTTGTTCAAATTTTTTACCTTCTTTATAAATATAAACCTTAAAATCAGTTTCGTGAGTCCACCATGCTGGAAGAACGCCTAATGTTATGGTACTAAATAATCCTCCCCACATTCCTAAACCTGTTCCATGATATGTGAATGGTTTAATCATGTGAACATCGACAAAGTAATCAGTAACTGTCTTAGGATTATTTTTGTTAAGAAATTCAACTAACTGATCTTCACCCTTTATTTCAATGGCCGATAGAGGAAAGTCGATGACCTTAACTTCATTAAATACACTTAGATCACTGATATAGTTTAGATAGAGTTTTGAGTCATGTACATTAGATATTCTATAGCTCACAGAATTGGGTTGGACATTTTTGTAATCTAGTAAATTTAAAAATCTGAAAGTCGCGCTACAGTTAACTTTTTGAATTTTATCCATTGGAACTTGTGGAATATCTTCGCCCGTATAAAGTATGGCACACGAAGAAAAAAATACAGGAAATAAAATTAAATTGATCAGATTTCTCATGTTGTTGCTCGTATTTTTTAAAACATTTCAAACTGTGAACGTAAGAAGTATTCCAACGATCATTAAAATATAGCTAATTTGGTAGAGTTTTTTTTCTTTTTCGTTCATATTGCTAGAACCGAACGTAAAAAATTCTTTTCTCTTAATTTTTTCTTTTTTAGAGAGAATTAAAAAAATTAATCCGATAAATGAAATTAAAAGAGCAAGTAGGTTCCAAATACTATAGGTATTGTAAATAATTTTCCCAGCAATTCTAGTTAGCAATATTGCAAGTAAAGTCATGTATAATAGAAAATTTTCAGCAAGGATCTTAATCCAAGGCTTTTGTCCTCCAAGCATAGATATCCTTTTAAGCAGCCAATGCCTGAATCAAAGCCGACACTGTCGATAGCTCTGGATTAAACTCCTTCTTCGGATCAATTAGATCATAAAGAGTGCGTCTTCCAATTCCAGCTTTCTTTGCTAAGGCCACTTTATTAACTGTCAATAAATGAGCGAATAGTACTTCTCTGAATGAATCGAGATCACCAGTTTTAATACACTCTAAAAGAGTGTCTGCAACGACTTCAGAGTCTTTGAGTATTTTACTCTTGAATGGTACGTGTACCTTCAAGGACTTCGTCGCGGATTTTTTTTGCTTTTTTAATGTCGCGATCTTGGCCATTTTTATTTCCTCCGTTAAGGGCAACCACAATTGTATTTCCCCACATAAAAGAATAGACTCGCGTCCCATTCTTCCATCTCAATTCTATTAAGCCTTCAAACCGTTTATGATCACCAAAGTGTCCCAAAGAGAGCATGTCGAGCCTTGCTGTAATAATGGCCTTAGTCTTAGGAGACTGCTTATTAAGCCAAGCAATGAATTCAGGTGTCTTTAGGATTTGAAGTTGCTTCATAATAGAACTGTACGGTATTATGCACACTTTTGTCAAGGGGTACGGCTATTTATTTAATTTAATTTAGTGTAAGATATGTTTGATAATCCAATGCTTTTTTGATTATAATTCGTTGTATTTATATTACGTTTAAGGAAAATAATACCAATGCCACCTACAAATGATTTTAATACTGATAATCCTTTATATGTAATTCATCCTCATCATCGAAATGGAATGCGAACCAAATCCCAATGGACAATTCCACAACCTGAAGAGATGAGCTGTTTTTCTGATTCATATTTAACTATTTGGAGAACTCATGGGGCGGGGTGGGGGCTTCATGTAATTAACTTAACACCCAATTTTTTAGGTATATCAAAAGACCAATTAAGAAATTTATTTATTGCTAAATTTGTATGCAAGGCTGGACAGCAAGAGTGGCATGGATATCCTGCAGATCACCAGATCCATACCCAAGATCGTCCAACAACTGAAATTTTAAATTCGTGGTTAAATTCCAATATTCTTCCTGCAGCCAAGATACGTAAAATTTCTAAGGGGCAACCATGCAGCCTGTAAAATTAACAATTTTAGGAAAGTATTGGGATAGTCAAATATATGCAGGAAAGCTTTATTTATTTAACTTAGAAGGAGATATCCAAACAGTTAGATGGGATCGTTTAATAGAAGACGTTAACGTAAAGGGCGAATTAAAATTAGCACTCTCATGTGCCTTCACACAAAGCTCATTATTATATGGAGATGGTTCTCAACCTTTTGTTTCTGATATCGAAATAAAAGAAGTTATTCGTAAAAAATTTGAACTGTTGTTACTTGAAAACATTAATATAGATCAAAAAATAAAGTTCGAAAATTTAAATTATAAATCAAAACAACAATCACCATTTCCATTTCCACATACCGATTCTTGTATTTACGGAAAAAAAATGTTTATTGGATCCCGAGAAGGTCTGTTTCAAGCTTCATGTGACGGAAAAACAACTTATGCTGTTAGTACCCGTGTTACAAAGGGTTGGGATTCAGCAATATCTAGTTTGTCGGCAAGTTATCGAAGTCTAGCGATAGCAGCAGGCCCTGAAGGTTTATTTGAAAAATCATTGGATGATGGAAGTTTGTCATTTGCTAAGAAAGAGTCATCACTGCTTATGAAAGGGAATTTCACAAGTTGTAATTGGTTATACTACAGTATCTATGGATCTTCTAATGTTGAAGGAGGAAAGCTGGCAGATTTTAAACAAGTAGACGATGAAGATATAAGTGAAGATGAATTATTTAAAACAATATATTCAAGTCGAGGTAATTCTAAAAAGAGAAAATTAAATAAAGTATTTACTGATAAAAAATTATTTTTAAATTCAGGCAGTGGGTATTCCTGGGGAAATCAAGATAAAATTTTTATTGCTAACGATAATCAAATATCGATTTTAAAATATAAGCCCTGGGATCATGAAAATAAGTTTACGGCGTTAAATACACTTAATCTCCACGCATGGAAGGGGCAAGTAATTTCGGCAGCTACAGCTTTGTTTGGCACGGTAATAGAATGTGAAAATGCAATCGTCGTACTTCCTACTGAAGGAGATCCGATAACCATTCCTGGGGAACCCATTAATTGGAGAATATTTACTCGTTCTAAAAACTATGAAAATCAACTGCACATTATTTATGATGACAGACTAGAAATTTATTCATTTAATCACGACTATTTTGTTGATCAAGATGAAAAAGTTTTGGGTATAAGACGACCTAGCACTTTCCGATCACGATATAGATAAACAAAATATAAAAAAATTGTTAATTTTTCCGACTTTTCTGTTGGATAAAATTAAACGAGATGAAGTATCGTGAAATAGAAGACTAGCAATTCAATTACAAACTACTAAAATTTCTAGATTGATTGTTGTGCCCTGACCATTTCGGGTAGTTCGGGCATGGCGTAACTATATAAAATTATAGATAAAAAGTAAACAAATGCCAGAGTTAGTTTAATTCAGGGATTGCTAGTAGATTTAATTACTTAAGATGATTAAATTTTAATAAGACAGCTCAAGCCAGCGCAAAGGTGAAATAAAAAACATTTCGTGTGTTCATATAGATACAAAAAAATTTGATTAGTTGATAGAGATATTAGTATGAAAAACCGGCCAAGGTGAATTGGCCGGCCAGAAAAATTATTTCTTTTTAGACATAAAATAAAAAACAGCAATCGAAATCACAACTATAATAGCAACTCCAATCAATTGTGTTGAGCCACTCATTTCTGGTCCATGAGAATGCCCGCTTCCTGGAGAGGCATGAGCACTAGATACAAGAAAAGATTTTATAATTGTCATCTTATTTCCCCGAGTTATTGGCACCATTTAGCCAACCATCAAGAGTAATAAAAACATAAAGCCTCTGTCTTGCAACTTCTGTTTGGTTTTTATCAAAGAAAATTGCTACCCATTCAGGCCCTTTTTTGAATTGTCTCTTTTCAATTTTTTCAAGAGGGACTTGCTTCCAAGCTTCTCGTACTTCTTTTGCTTTTACTAAAGTATCAAGCGCTGCTGGAAGTATCCCTTTTACTTCTGCTTCAGTACATTCACTAGCACATTTCAGAATTTGCTTAGGGTGATAATGGTTTCCAGATGCGAAAGATACTTGTGAGAAAATTAAAGTAGCTAATAGGATAAGTGATTTCATTTTTATCTCCTTTAAGAATTAATGAGTGTTTACTTCTTCTGCTTTCATGTCAGCGTGAATGTGGGTATGGTCATCTTGATTTAATGGGAAATCTTCTGGAAAAGAGTGCCAGTAACCGTGAAATTGCATATTAAAGAGAAAAATTCCTCCAGCAATTAAGGCAACGTTCGCTGCTTTTGCAAATTTTTCAAAAGAACTAGTTGTTCTCCAACCCTTAAGTAAAATGAGCATAATTGTCAGCGCAATGATCTGTCCTAGTTCTACACCAACGTTAAAAGAGAGAATTCTAATTAGCATTGATTGTACGTCGTCACCTAGAGGTAATTGTTGTAGGCGAGTCGATAGTCCAAAACCGTGAATTAATCCGAATGCAAAAACCATCTTTAGTAAGCTGGGTGGCTCCCACGAAAAGTATTTTTTGAAACCATCAATATTTTCAAATCCTTTATACATAACACTTACAGCAATGACTGCATCAATTAGAAAGTAATTCGCAGTAATTTTAAAAAAAGTAGCGAAAATAAGAGTGATGCAGTGGCCGAGAGTAAATACACTTATAAAGCGAACGATATCTTTAAATGTGGTTAAAAAGAAAATAACCCCAAAAATAAATAGTAAATGGTCATAGCCCGTTAACATATGAGTGGCACCAAGCCAGACATATTTTAAGTAACCACCAGAAAGCATGGCCTGTTTGTCTGCTTCAGAAATTCCGTGAGCCCATGAAATAGAGCTACTAAGGAATATTAAAGCTGATAATAAAAATTTCATTATCTCATCTCCAGAATATTTATAATTTTAGTTTTATTGAAAAAATAATTAAGTGTGGATTGGAGGCTTTAGAATTTCTAATATGTATGAATCATAGGATTTTATATTATAGGCAAAATGTACTACGGAATTTATTTTAACGGGATGGAATTCAATGTATGCGATTTTATTTATTACAATTTCAGAAAATGAAATAATGTTCAAGTGTTTATGTGAATGCTCTTCCTCGTTTTCGCTGTGGCGATGTTTATGAACGTGTTCTAGGTGATCATCGCCCACATTAAGGTGAGTATCATGGGAATCATGATGGTCATTTAAGTGAGATGAGAATAGGAAGCCATGGATATTGGAATTCAAAATTTCATGAGCTGAAAAGTTGTTAGAGTTAAAATATGAATATGCAAGAAATGACGCTACAGACAACGAAATAAATAAAAAATTAATCAATGAAATAATTTTTTTTAGTTTGCTCATCATTATAGATATTTTGTTATTTCCTTAAATTCCTTCAAATCCTTCTCTTTCGATTTTTTAGAACTACTATCTTCTAAGCAATGCTCAATATGATCATGTATGACATTCTTTTTAGCTTGAGTAATTGCCTTTTCGACAGCAAAAAGTTGTTGTGAGATTTTAAGGCAACCTTCTTCCTCTTCAATCATTCGAATAACCTTAGCTAAATGACCATGGGCTTTTTTTAAACGTAAAAGGACGTCTTTATGAGATTGGTGTTGTTTTAATTCAGTCATTTTATTATTATCCCTAGGGGGGGGATAGGATGTCAATACAGTCGAACATTTTATTAAGCAGATTTTTAACAAGATTCGGTGATCAGGCATGGGATTTTGTAGTTCCGCTTACCCTGATTCAGATATTTCCCGGAAAAATTCAATTAATAGCAACTCTTTATTTATTTTCTAAACTGGCCCAAATCATAATTGGGCCTTGGTTTTCTAAGAAGATTGACAGTCAAAAACGCTTGGATATTTATAAGCTTGGAATTGGAACCCAAACAATTTCACTAATTCTTATGTGGGCATTAATTTTGCTGCTCTTTAAGAACTCGGAAGGGAGTGAACCATTCTCGACTTTAGAATACGTCTTAATTTTTATTCCCTTAGCGATATTTGGTGCAATCTCAAATTTGGGATCATCTTTAATGGATATTTCAGTCGGATTTGATTTAGCCATCGATGTACTTCCAGAACAAGAACTAACAATTTTTAATAGCAGGTTGAAAAGATTGGATCTCTTAACTGAAGTTTCAGCTCCAGTATTTGCTGGTCTTGCTATGACTCTTTTTCATGAGAAATCGGGTCTGTATGGTTTTTCACTAGTTGCTATAATTAATATTTTAACTTTCATTCCTGAGTACTATCTTCTTAGTTCCATACAAGCTTTAAAAGAGTACAAAGAAAAAATAGTAAGCTTACCAATTACAAAAAATTTTCTTACTGAATTTTTTGATTCTCTTAAAAAATTAAAAGGGAAGCCTTATTCAATTGTAATCGTTTCTTATGCCTTCTTATGGTTTTCTGTTCTGAGTCCACACGGTGTTCTTCTTACCAGTTATTTGAAGGATGGAGCAAAAGCTTCTGAGTTTACGATTGGTCTTTTTAGGGGAGCTGGGGCACTCTTTGGATTGATACCTACATTCCTCTTTGCGTTTGCTAAAGAAAGAATGGGGCTTTTTAAGGCCAGCCGATCTTTCATCTTATTTCAATTTATTTGCGTTCTTCTTTCGGCAATTTGTTTTTACAAGCTAGAAAATATTTATCCTTTCTTAATTTTGATTCTTTTCTCAAGGATTGGTCTTTACGGTTTTAGTATTGGAGAAACCGAGCTTCGCCAAGTATTAATTCCAAAAGACAAAAGAGGGGAAGTAAATGGAATTGCCAATTCAATTACTGGAATGGCCACTGTCGGACTATTTTTTATGGGTTCCCTTCTAGGTGATACTACCCATTTTGGTACGATGATCATTATTTCGATTGTTGCAGTATTGGCTTCACTTCTTCTTTTTATGAAGTTGAACATAGCTGAAGAAATTCCAAAATAGAAAATTCACGCCTGCCCAAGCCAGCCGAGTAGGGCCATTTGATGAAAAACAATGAAATTGAATGAAGAATAATGAAAATATAAAAGGCACGAAAGGCAGAGTTTCACTCGTAATTTATTAATATTAAAACATTTTAAAGAAGCAATGAATATGCCTCGGGTAGTTCGGGCAT
>DIUR01000026.1 GCA_002428265.1 Bacteriovoracaceae bacterium UBA6153 | reverse complement strand
GACTGGTTTAACCCGGTCAGGTCATGTTTACTTCGCAAGATTCAAGACTAAAAAGTGGATTAATAGTCCCACAGAAATTTTTTAAGATTGTTATTGATGAGACTCCTCCAAAAAAATCACTGACATTTTTGTATGATCAATCAGATAAAGGGGATGTTTTATTAAAGAGAATAGTTCCGGTGGAAAATGTTGAAACGATGACGGGAATAGCATTTAACAAAAATTATCCCGAGCTTAAAAATAACCGAAGCAGAGTTCCTGCGAGCATCAATACATGGAAAGAAGCAGACTGCGATTAGGCCTTCTGCTTCGATCCAAAAAGTATCTTATTTACAAGTACCTTTGAAATACTGAACAGGAGCTGAAATGAGCTTATCTCCAGAGATAAGACAGTTCATTGTTCCTGTATATGTAATGCCTTTAGTAGCATTAAAAATAGTATTGTCGATGTTTGAAGCGTGAACAGTTGAGTTATCTAGAATACAAAGATTCTTAATGGCCGCAACTTTTAGTTTTTCTTTTCCTGTTTCAAGACAGG
Organism: Bacteriovoracaceae bacterium UBA6153; assembly: GCA_002428265.1. Lineage (GTDB taxonomy): Bacteria > Bdellovibrionota > Bacteriovoracia > Bacteriovoracales > Bacteriovoracaceae > Bacteriovorax. Next base: position 25,032 of record DIUR01000026.1, on the reverse strand, counting down.
CCTTTGCTAAGTTTTCATCAGAAATAGCAAACGCTGATGTTGAAATTGCCAATAAACCTAAAAGAAATATTTTCTTCATACGAACTCCTAAAAAAGATTAAACGAGATAGGAGGTTCTACCACTAAAAACTCCTCTAAAAGGAAAGCTTGTAAAATTGATAGGCTCTGCTCCCTTAACTGGGGCCAAACCATAGGGATTTAGGCAAGGAAGGCTAAAAAACGACAAAACTGTTTCTATCGAGATACAGGCTGTTGCCATGAATCTTTTGCAGAAAACTGGCTAAAATCTTCCTCTAAACAGGTGCTTTTGCAAAAAAATAAATTGCTGTCAGAATCAATTATATTTAACTAGAAACTTGATCAAATTATTTTAAATGTAATCGCGACGGGGACTTATGTCATTCAATCACAACAAAAATAACAATCAGCATTCGGGTGATAGTTTTTGGACATCTTATTCAGATTTGTTTTTAGGACTTAGTTGTATTTTCTTACTACTTTATGTTGTTTCGAGCATGAGACAAGGCGCAGACGTTATTAAGCAACAAGTTGTTAATGAACAACTCGCCACGGAAGTAAGTGATTTAAAAAATCAGTTGAAGGCCTACGAAGATATCAAAAATCAATACATGAAAGACAATGCTAGTCAGTCTGAAAAAGATGAATACAACGAGTTGATTGATAAGCTCTCTTTGCTTCGTGAAGAAAATGAATCTGAAAATGATAAATTAAAAAGACAATTGTTAGAAAATCAGAAAAAAGAGCAGTCCCTTAATAAGTACCAGCAAATGGTAAGAAATATGTTAAATGCCAACAAACTGGCAAAAACAAAAATTAATACACGTGAAGTTGTCATCGAAGAGAAGTCTCAAGTTATTAGCGAAAAAGAGATGCAGGTTGAAGGTCTAGAAAAAGAAATTCAGGTTAATCAACAGTTGATCGCTAAAGGTGAAAAAGAGATTTTGGATGCGAAAAAACAACTGGCACAACAAGTTCAACAGTTGAGAGATTCTTTTAAGGCCAACAAAATTACGAAGACCATTATGGAAAAAAGAATTGCTCAGGCCAATTTAGAAAATCAAAATAAAGTAAAGGCGCTTATAAATGAGAAACAACAGTATCAAGCCGAGCTTGAGGGTGTTTCTCAAAAGCTTAGCGAGGTTTCAACCAATCTTACAGAAACCAAAGGTCTCCTGGATAAGAAAACAGGAGAGGCCGAATCACTTCAAAATAAACTTGCTCAAACGGCCAGTGATGCAGAAGCGAGAATTAGAGATTTAAAAGGTGGTTTTGCAGCTCAACAGGCACGTGAGAAGGCTGCCTTTGAAGGGGAGTTGGGAAAACTTAAATTGGGAGCTGCTGAAAGAGAAAAAAGAGAAGGTGCATTTAGAGCAGCTGCACTTCAAAAAGAAAAAGATATGTTAAAGCAGATGGGTGGACTTCAAGGGCAGTTAGAGAAAGCTAAGGCCGAAATTGAGGCCAGACAGTCTGTTGCAAAAGATATTAAAAATAGTTTTGCAAGCGCAGGTATTAAGGCCGAAGTTAACAGCGAGACCGGGGAAGTTCTCCTGGATTTCGGAGACTCCTATTTCGATAGTGGTTCTGCTCAGCTTAAAGCAGAGATGAGATCGGTTATTGATAAGGCCGTCCCTTTATATGCTAAATCTTTATTAGGTAATGCAAAAATCTCTGACAAGGTTTCAGGAGTTGAGATTATTGGTTTTGCTTCTCCAACGTACAAAGGAAGATTTGTAGATCCAAAAAGTAACTCAAAAGAAGATCAAGAGGCCTTAAAGTACAACATGGACTTAAGTTATTCGAGAGCAAAATCAATTTTTAATTACATTGTAGATAATCAAAAAGATAAATCTATCACTCAAAGAAATTTAATGCCTCTTATGAAAGTTTCAGGAAGAAGCTTCCTCGAGGTTGCCAAGGTTAAGACAGATGTGAGCCCAGAGAATTTCTGTAAGGTGAACGACTGTAAGAAAGCCCAAAGAGTTGTTATCAGATTTAATATGGATAAGAAGTAGTCGTAAATAATAAGTTTAGAAATAGAAAATATTTTGTAAGGAGTTCTCAATGTCAGCAGTTAATACCAGTCAGTGGATAAATTGGTTTATCTTTGCTTTGCCTTATGCCATGGGTGCATTTTTTGTTGTCGCAGCAATAACAAGAGTTCTAATTTATTTTACAGTGCAAAGACATGAATGGTTTGCAGTAGAGTTTGAAAAACGAGTCAATCAATTCGTAGAGTCTCAAGACCCAGGCGAAGTAAAAGACGTATCATTTTATGTGCTTTCAAAAAGATTTCTAGAAAAAACTTATTATGAATTGTTTGAATTAAGAGACAGATTACAAAGACGTAAGCCAGATAAAATGATGAGAATGGGAGATAGAGTCTTTTTAATTAAACAAGGTTGCGCTTGGTTAGTTAAAGATATTTTAAAGCAACTTAAGTTCTTAAAATGGACTCAAGACACTCCTAAAATGATCAACATTACAAAGACGACTTTTAATCACAATCCATGCTTCAACAGAATTTTTGGTGTTTTTCCTATTGGCGTGGTCAATGACATGATCTCCATCTTACCGGGGCTTTTTGTTATTGCCGGAATTTTGGGAACATTCCTTGGTATTAAGGGAGGTCTTACAGCATTAGGAAATATGAGTGTTGAAAATTTAGATGCTACCAGAAAAGTTATGGATCACTTTTTAAGTGAAATCGCTTACGCAATGGGATCTTCTATCGTAGGTATTACATTTTCACTTCTTTTGCACGTTGTGAATACTTTGTTTAACCCTGATAGAATCTTTTCTTCAATGATCGACAGGTTTGAAAGTGCATTAGACTTATTATGGTACAGAAGTGATAACAATAATTTCCCGGCCCAAAATGTTCCGTTCAATGAGCATCGCGACCCGAGTGAAGCTCTTGCAGAAGAGGCCATTAAGCTAGAAATTTCAAAACATGCCCAAGCAGGCTAGCTAATTGGTAAATAGTGCGTACTGAAAATGAATAATGAGAAAATCCGTTTAAATATTATGATTTCAACACCTCAAACTGAAGAGGTGTTGAACTTTAACGGGCACGAGTTTGTTTTTGGAAGAAACTCAGATGTTACGGTATTTATCAACGACCCTAACTTTAGCCGCTCTCATTTTAAAATAAATTTTCTAAATAAAAAGTTATCTATTGTTGATCTTGGTTCTTCAAATGGAACCTATATAAACGGTACAAAAATACCGGCAAATTCATTAACCTTTATCCATCCAGAAGATATTATCTCTGTCCTTAACTCAACAACTGAAATTAAGATTATAAAGTTTGCAGTGATTGAAGCTGAAGCACAGGAATCAGATGAAGGCAGTGACCTTGATTTAACTCAATTTAGTAGGAAAATCTTTGATGCGGCCAACTTGAAAGTGGAGCAAATGCTGGCAACTGCTCAAAGCGAAGCTGAAGCGATCATCTTGAAGGCCCATGAGAAGATTGAAAAAGATCATAGTGATGCCTTGAGAAAATCACAGAAGATCATTCAGGATAACCAGCTTGAAGCTGATAGAAAAATTGAAGCTTATTTAATTGAAAGTAGAGAGGCCATTAACCAAAAGGCCGATATAGAAAAAAAGATAAAAGCTGAAGAGTTAAATGCCTTTTATCAGAATGAACATGAAAACATTTTAAAGAAAGCAGCTTCAGAAAAAGCAAATTTGCTTGAAGAGCATAATCATAAAAAGGTGGAGCTTGAAAAAGAGCTTGAAGATGTTTTATTTGTTATAACGACTCGTAAAGAAGAGCTTGAAAGTATTGAAAAAGTTTTTAATGACCGTGCTGATAAAATGGCCGCGGAGCTAGAAGCGAAGCTCCATGATAAAAAGAATGCTATAAGACAGCTGGAAATAGAGTTTGAAGAAAAAAAGAATGATCAGTTGCAAAGACTGGAAGTTCAGATCGAAAATAAGAAATTTGAATTAAATAATCAAGTCGAAGAAATTGAAAAGAAACTTGCAAGCAGTCAGAAAGATTTTTCAGAGCTTTATGAAAATTACAAAGTAAAAAAAGAAGAGCAGATACAAACGATTGAAGCACTTACTCGTACCAAAGAGCAGAGAGTCGCAGAGATTAAGAATCTCGAAGACGATTATAAAATTAAAAAAGCTCAGGGTGATGAGCGAATGAACTCTGATTCAGCTTATATTTCAACACTTGCTTTAGATTTAGAGAAAGCGAAAAAAACTAAAAATGAAATAGATGGGGTTTTACTTAAGCAAAAAGAAGAACTCATATCACTTCAAAAAATATCTGATGATTTAAAATCCAGTCTAAAGACAGATGAAGAGTTATTAAAGGCCCGTAAACAAAACTTACAAAAAATTGATGCTGAAATTCAGAAGAAAAATAGTGAGAGAGAGAGTATTCATTCTGAAACGGCGCTGCTTAATACTGATTTATCTGCGTTAAGAAAAAAGCTTCAGAGCAGTCATCAGGAATCTATAAGACTTGAAGAAGAAAATAAGTCTAAAATTACGATTTTAAAAAATGAGTTCCTGCAAAATAAAGCAGCTCTTCAAGAAGAGATGCACAAACTTAAAGAAGCTGAAGAAAAGAGATTGCAAGATTTAACTCTTCAAGAACTAAATCAAATCAATAAGATTAAGCAAGATTCCTTGAGAATTGTTCTAGATTTAGAAGACTCTATTACTAAAGAAATTTGTATGGGCTCTTCGAAGGTCTTTGCTTCTACGATCGGAGTAGACAAATTCCGAGAAGTTGGGCCAGCTTTTGAAAAAGGTGTTCGTGAGTCGTTAAAGAAAGGAGTGCTTAAGCTTCTGCAAAATGAGTTGAGTCCTGCCGATCCATCCAATGAAAAAAGTATCACCATTAAGAAGCAAAAAATGTGGAAGTCATTCGGATATGGTGTTGCTTCCTCTGCAGTTGTTCTTGGAGCGGTATTTTTTATGTACGAGCGCATGAGGTATGAAAACGATCCCATAAGAAAACAATTGGAAGCTCAGGCCCTGGAGGCCAAGAGAGTTCCTGCCAGAAAGTTTACTCCGACAAAGACTGCGAAATTGGGAGCAACATTTGTTGACTCAGTTATCTATACAGAAGGCTTTCCGGAGCTTTATGCACAAGAAAATTTTAGGTCTGACTTAATGAAGAAGGGAAGTAGTTACCTTTACAAAAAATGGCAGATTGATGAAGAAAAATCTATTCAGAGTTATGCAATGATCTTTTCTCTTATTGATACATTAAAGGCAAGGACTGAAAAGATTGATCCCGATTTTGAGAAGAGGGACATTGATAAGATGATCGCTTTAGAGAAAGAGACGATCGGCAAGCTCGAAAAGATTCTTGGCAATGAAGTTCGTTTAGAAGCTGCCTTGAAATTTCAAACTCGTTTCTACCAAGATTATCTTGCTGGAGGTGGTGTTGTGAATGCACCAGCTGAGGTCACCTATCCTGGGGAGTGATCTACTTTAGAAAATTTACTAACCATGCATAAGCATCGTCAAAAATTGTAATCTTTTGTGTTTTTAAGACGTCTTTCGTTGTCTCAATGGTCAGCTTAACAAGTTCTGGGTTAAAGTGAGCAATTGCATAAATAATTAATCCAAGCGCTGCAAAAATAAATATCTTTTTGACCTTTCTTTTTTGCTTAGGGATAGGTTGTGCCGGGATGACGATATTAGGTGTTTCATATCTTCCAAGAAGAAGATCTGTTACCATCTGGTTCACTTTTTTAGATGTTTTATTGATAATCTTTTCATCAATCATGAAGTTTTTAGACTTCATCATTTCTCTGCCCAGAAAATCTTCAATTGTTTCAGCAATCGAAGCCGCAGTATTTTGAAGACTAATAATGTTATATCCATCGATCTCTGCTTTTGCATCTTCGATCTTATTTAATTCAATTCTTTTATATTCAGTCATTTTCGCAAGTTCCATTGCGTTTTGCTCTCTAGAGCTTCTTTCAAGCTCGGCTGCGTTTAAGCGCGCACTCTCTAGCATGGCCTTTATTTTTTGCTCGGCCTGCAGGTAATTCTCATCCATCAGGGACTCTGTTTTCTCAAGGGCCTCTCTGTGTCTTTTTAAGATGATTTCATTTTCACGGGTAAGAGCAGCGATTAAGTTCTTTTCCTGCTGAATTTCAACTTGAGCTTCGTTGATAGAATTTTGCATCTTTTGCTTCATTTTTAAGCAATGTTCCTGAGCTTCGCTTCTCAGTATCTGTATATCCTGCATTGTCGCTTGCTTTAATTTTTGGTTTTCAGAATCCGCATTCTTTCTTTGAAGATTGATTTCTTCAGTGGCCTTAAGCTTGATTTTATCATTTTCAAGCATGGCCATCTTATGGCCGGCTTCAATATCAATTCTGGTTTTTTCAAGAAGCATATCGCACTTCTTTTTTGCGTTGTCTTCGAGCCATTTAATTTCGTTGATGACATTTGATTTTTTATGCTCAAGTTTATCAAGATCAATTTTTAACTTCGCCCTTGTCGCTTCAACTTCTTCATCTAGTGCTTTGAATTTTTCTTCTTTTTCTTTTGAGAGATCAGCATGGAACTTAACCTTATGAGTTTCAAGCTCTTTTATGGCCTCTGCTCTTTTTTTGTTAATAAGTTCAGCATTTGTATTTGCTTCTTTGACAATAGCTTGAGACTGAAGGCGGGCCTCTTCAATCATTTTGTCTGTGACAATATGAATGTCGCGAATTTTTTCATTAATTTCATTTTCTTTGATAGAAATATTTTCTTCAATCTGAGCATGCTTATGCTTTTGTTCAGTTAATTCCTGAGTGATTGTCTGAAGGTCGAGGACGGCCTGATGTGTTTTTGCCTGAGCTTCATCATGCTCAGTGGTTATTCTTTCTATGTCGTATTCAAAACGGCGGTAGCTTATTTGAAATTCATTAATTTCTCTCTCTAGTCTGTCTTTATCACTTTTTAGCTGATGAATTTCGGGTTCAAGCATCTCTTTTTGTATTTGAGATTTTTCAGCTTCGGCCAGTATTCTTGCCACCTGAGAGCGTGCTTCGATAATTTCAGTTTCGATTTTAGCTTTAACTCTTCTTTCTTCAAGCGCGTACTCTTCAAGCTTAAGCTCTGAATTTTTGCGATGAGTGGCCACTTGTTGCTTGAGGTCTTCAATCAGTGCACTTTCATTTTTTATTCTTTCTTTTATTGTTGAAAAATCTTCTTTCAGCGCCTTGATTCTTTGAAGGTGAGTTCCTTCTTCATGCTTTAGAAGCTTAATTTTTTCTTCATTTTGCGAGATCGTCGAATTTAGCTCTTGTAGGGTCTTGGCCGAAGCCTCTTCTTTCATTTTTATCTGCTCATTTATGGATACAATAGAAAGCTCGGCATTCTTTACGATTTTCGCGCCTTCTTTTTTAGCATCATCTATGAGTTTTTTTGCATTGGTCTGAGCATGGGCCACGATTTCATTTTTTTCATCAATCGCTTTTTGTCGAATGAGGGCAGCTTCTTTTAGTGATGAAGCTCTGAGGTTCTCTGATTCAATATTAACAAGCATTTTAACTTGATCTTCAAAACTCTTTTTAGAGTCGGCGATTTTATGTGTGCTCGTATTTGAGTGTTTTATTTGTACTGTTGGTTCAAGGTCGGCCAACGTATCTTGCTCAACCAGTTTCATTATCTTCTCAGGACGAGCTTTTTTAGGTGCAGGAGAAGATGAAGCAGGTGAAGGCGAAGAAACACTTACGCTTCCATTGGCAACTTTTAAAAATTCAGACTGTGCTAGATTATAAACAAGAGTTTTTTCAGGTTCAGAGGAAGCCTTGGCAACAGGTGCTTGCTGAATTGAGCTTAGGTCTTCAATACTCAAAGAAATGCCATTGGCTCCTCCAAGATTTAAGAAGCTACCGAAAGAGTAGAGGGTCTTCTTCTTTAAGACGAGCCTTTCGCCGTTTAGCCATGAGCCGTTGCTTGAACCTAGTTCTTCTATAAAGATTTCTTTACCAATAAGAGAGATTCTTAAATGCTGTCTGCTAATAAGCTCATCATCAATCGTAATATCACAATTAGAGGCCCTTCCAAGGACGCAAGTATCCTTATCAATGTCTATTGATTTGGTCTTGCCCTTTGAGGCGATAATTACTCTAAAGCGGTTTGATGTTTTCATGTCCACATATCCCTGTTAACGGATCGGTGAAAATGCAGGGAAAATGAAGTTATTTAGGAGTCATTGAGTAAATACGTCCATAGGTGATTTCAATAGTCAGGTATTGATTGGCCTATGGACGTTTTTATGGGCCCTATTTAAGATATTTATTAAAGAACTCTATCGTTTTTGTCATATCCATTGCCTGATTATTTCGCTTACTAGATCCATGCCCTTCATCAGCAAAAAGCATTAGTTCAACTGGAATATTTTTTTGATCAGCGTATTTTTTAAACTGGATAGCTTCGCCAACAGGAACTCTTGGATCATTTACTCCTTGGACAATTAATAGAGGGGACTTTAATTTTCCAATATGTGTAATGGGAGAGAGCTCTTTTAGTGCTTCCAGGTCTTTTACCGGATCGCCGTATTCTGAAATACGTAGAGGTCTTCTGTAGGCCGCGGTGTTCATTAAAAATGTCACAAGATTGCTCATCCCAACATTGGCGACACCAGCATCATAAGTTCCTGCAAATTTTGTCATGGCATAAAGAGTAGAGTATCCACCATAAGATCCACCCATGACACCAATTTTAGGAGCATTGTATTTTTTCTTCAGGAAAATTCCAGCGTCTTCAATGTCAGTGATAACGTCTAAGCGTTTTGGCCCATTATCAGAATCCAGCCATGCTTTTCCATATCCAGAGCTTCCGCGAACATTTGGTTCAGCGTAAATGAATCCTTCGCGAAGAAAATTTTCGTGATAGGGAGAAAATCCCGGTTGAGACTGGCCTTCAGGGCCTCCGTGAAAGTGAACGATCACTGGGCATGCAGTGTTTTCGCACGATTTAGGAACTCTTACGAAATAAGGAATTTGAGTTCCGTCTTTTGCTGGATAATATTCTAGTTTTGCTTTTACGAAATTCTTAGTATCAATTTCAGGAGTAGATGATTTCGTCCAGCGAGTAAGCTTTTTAGTTTGCCAATCATAAATAAAACTTTGTCTTGGTTCATTGTGAAAACTAACTCCAAGAGTTGTGTAGCGAGAGTTTCTTGTCGTTCTGCCGGCAAAAACATGCTCAGCATTTGCGGGGAGTGTTGGCATCGCTAATTCTTTAAAGCTTGGAACTGAAAGACCAAAGAGCTTAGTATAACCATCAACATTCACTTCATAGAGAAGTTTTGAGTGTTTTTGATCTAGAGAAAAACTTTCTACGTCGTGTTTGAGATCCGGAGTAATAGGATTTAAAACTCCATTTTTAAAGTGGTACAAACGACTGTAGTTTCCAAGCTTATTCGTTTGAATGATAAAGTCTTTAGTAGAAGTTGCGAATGCTGCTGAATAATCAGCATTTTCACCGACTCCAATGATTGGAGTCAGTTTTTTCTCATCAATGTTGTATAGGTAGTGCTCAAAAGCAGTGTTACCTAAAAGTTTTGTCACGATAAGAGTTTTTTCATCATTCCAGACATCACTGATGGCCCATAGCCCTTTTTCATTAAAAAATTCTGTGATCTTATTTGTTTTTAGATCGTAGATATAGTGGGTGTAAACAGAAGGGTCTTGATCATTGGCAGAAAAAAAGAAAAAATCACCTTTTTCAGAAACATATGAAAGCCTTGCTTGAACTTTCTTCTTTTTAAAAAGCTCTTTTAATTCGCCACCATTTTTTTCCATTAAATAGATGCCAGGATTTTCTTCGCCACCGACATCTCTTGATAACAGCATCTGGCCAGCAGGCGTAACTGCGATTAGAGAGGTGCGATCTTCACCACCTGTTAACTGAACAGGAAATCCCATTGGAGAATCGAGCTTCCAGACTTGATTAGAGCCTGTCACGTTCCAGCCCACAAAAAGTTGTTTACCGTCTTCTGTTAAGTATCCCATTCCCGGAGAACGGATATCGAGACCGAGTTGAACCTTGCTCATAATTTTTAGGTCTGGATTTTTAGGGGCATAAAGAGCAATTTCTTCCGGGCTTACTGACTCACTTCCTAGTCCTTGGTAGTTGTCAGATTTTGTGACTGTTGTATTTCTTGCACATGCAGAAATAAACAATGCAGATAAAATAATTAAATATTTCATAAAGAGATCCTCCTGAATTTTTTAATATTCTATACGGCAGGCAGTTCGATGACAAATTTTGTATTGGGAGATTGCGCTTCGTAGTAGAGGTTGCCACCAACTTTTTTTAGCATACTACTGGAGATAGAAAGACCTAGACCTGTTCCGCGTCCTGGCTCTTTGGTAGTGAAAAATGGGTGCATGATTTTTTGAGCAACTTCAGTGCTGATACCCTTTCCCGAATCAGTAAACGTAATGATAACATTGCAAGAATCTTTTTTTATATCGATAATAATCCACTTATCTTCGCCACCATCAATCGCATCAACTGAATTATTGATGAGATTGATAAAAACCTGTGAAAGTTGAACCATATAACCTTTGACTAGAATGCTTCGGTCACCATTAATTGTCAGGTTAATTTCCATATATTTTAATTTCTGAGCGCTAACTGCGAGCATGTCATCAAGAGCGTCCGAGAGTGGGAATATTGATTGTGGATCACTTGAAACATTTCTCGAGAGATTTTTTAGACCTTTGACTAATTTAGAAATTCGTAGAATGGTTTCATCCATTTGACCAAGCACAATGTTGGTTTTTTCTGGAACTTCAATTGATTGAAGCTGCTTTTTTACTAAAGATAATTGTGAACTTAAAATTTGAAGTGGATTATTAATCTCGTGAGCAATTCCACCTGACATTTCCCCGAGAGCAGCGATATTAGAAATATGAATGAGCTCACTTTGCTGAGATTTAATTTTCTTTTGTGCAAAGTTAACCTGCCAACGAGAAATACTGAAGAGCCCAATGAGATAAACAAAGAGAACAGCAATTGATATAATTCTATCAGTGTCTGTGAAGCTTACAGGATATGAAAAATGTCCTGTACCCATAAATTGTTGGACAAGAAAAACAATAAATCCACTAAGCGATAATAAGATAGATATTTTGACTTCATCAGGTGTGAAGACGACAAAAGGAACAATAAGGGGAGCAAAGTAATAAAACTCAAAACCTGAATTTAGGCCAACTCCATCTATAGAAAGGAAAATACCAAGAAGACCTACAAAATGAATGAGAATCCGTCCAGTGTCATATTTTCTGCGACTAATGAGGTAGAGTCCCAAAGCACAGAGCATTGTGGCCGCAATATAAATTTGCTCTAAAAAATTTCTATCATGGGTGAAAAGATTAAAAGAGTAGATGAAAAAAGTTAATAAAGAAGCAATGCCATCAAAGGAAGCGATCTGAATGGCAATTTTTTTATTGTCATCCATTTCGGGATAAACCCCGAAAGATATCAGCTTCATCAATAGTTTTTTCACTTGGCGCATGCTTTTGATTCAATTGTTACGAATAGAATAAATAATTTTGGCATTTTTATGAATACTTTACAACATAAGAACTTCTATAGAATAGTAAGTATGGAATACTTAAAACATATAGAGATCAGGACAAAATTCCATAAATAAAATATTTTTTTGATTTAAGTGATTAATATTTCTAATTGATTAAAATGGCTGTCAATTTGCAAACTGCTGACTGGTTGCTATTAACAGCTCAATTTCAAGGTCAGAATCATGAAAGCTATCACTCATCTCATTATCATCGCTACTCTAATAATTTCTTTTAATGTATCGGCCCAATCTCAGGAATTGAAACCATTCAAAAGTGATTTTTGTTCTGCCTGGCCAGAAGGACAGGGCACAGATCCTACTCAATGGGCAGATTGTTGTTTTACTCACGATCTTCATTATTGGTTAGGTGGATCCCAAGAAGAGCGCAAAGAGGCCGACAAAGAACTTAGAAGTTGTGTGAAGCTCACAGGAGCATCGATTGCAAGTTTTCTCATGTATCTTGGAGTAAGACTGGGTGGACAACCGGGAGATGCTAACTTTGCATGGAGCTACGGTTGGACTGAAAATAGAGGATATGAAGCCGTCTCAGCAGAAGGTCTAGAAACAGCTAAGACCCTGCTTGAGAGTTCTGAGTATAATCAAAATGAAGCCACGAAACCTCTAGTTGCGGCCTTCTTAGAAGATGTATTAACACCTAAGCTTGAAGAGGCCCTGAACTCATCAGAGATTGATTAATTTTTTTAGTACCAAAAAGCAATATTGTCAGAGCAAGCGTTGAAGTCACGATAAAGATAATTGACAGTGGAAAGAGCTCTTGAGCTTTTAGTAATCCAACGGCCAGTGACGTCGATGCACCTATAGACATTTGTAGAAATCCCATTAGTGCAGCGGCACTTCCGGCCTTAGTCCCAAATTTCGCCATTGAAAGTGCGGCCGAATTTGGATTAGATAATCCCAGGCATGCTAGGAAAATAAACATTGTGACAACAATGCTGTAAACGTTATACCAGCCCATGTAAGCACAAGTGACAAAGACAAGACTTGTTACAATTAACATCGTAAGGGCCGACTTAAGAATGGCCTGATTGCTAAATCTTTTTAATAAAAAAACATTCAACTGGCTTGAACCAACAATCCCCATTGCAACGATCGCAAAAATCCAACCATAAACCTGTTCACTAACTTTAAAGATTTCCATAAAGATGATCGGCGAAGCTGCTATGTAGGTAAACATACCTGCAAAAGCGATGGCCCCAGCTAGTGCGTAAGTATAAAACTGTGGCTCTTTAAGAATAGACCAATAGTTTTTGATAATAGACACAGGGTGAAGCTTGAGTGTTGTATCCGGCTTATGAGACTCTGGAAGAATTTTATAAACGAAGAAAAGAAGTGTTGAGGACATTATCGCAAGAGTGATGAACACACTTGACCATCCAAAATAATGTGAGACGTATCCTCCTATCGTGGGAGCAAATAGTGGAGACACTCCTAAAATTAAAATAAGAAGGGATAAAACTTTTGCACTCTCTTGAGGTGAAAATAAATCTCTTACGATAGCAAAAGCACCAACACTGGCGGAACATCCTCCAATGGCCTGAATAAATCGAAGTACTGCTAGTGTTTCTACTGAAGTTGAAAGAGCGCATCCTATAGAAGCTAGAGCATAAAGAAGGATTCCAAAATAGAGCGGCTTTTTTCTTCCGAACTTATCCATTAATGGTCCGTAAAAAAGTTGTCCGCTTGCTAGGCCCACAAAGTAGCTTGAAAGTGTAATTGAAATTTCTGAAACAGTTGTATTCATCGCCACTGCCATTTGTGGGAAGGCAGATAAATACATATCAATTGAAAAAGGAGAAAGTGCAGTCATCGAGCCTAAAGTAAGTATAAGAGGCACACGATTTTTCTTATTTAGTTCCATGAAATCTCCATCTGGTGAAGTCTGGATTCTAGTGCATTCTTACTCGTATCTCAAGGCATCTATTGTTTGAATTCTGGCAGCTTTTCTTGCGGGCCATACACCAAAAATAAGTCCGGTGAAAAAAGACAATAAAAATGAAGGTGGAATAATCCAGAACGGCGGACGCATATCAAAACCTGGGAAGGCAAAAAATAGTGCGTAAGTGATAAATAAAGATATTAGTATTCCTATCAGTCCTCCAGATACAGAGATGACCACCGCTTCAATAATAAATTGTTTAAGGATATCACTCTGGCGCGCTCCTACAGCACGTCTAATACCAATTTCTCTCGTTCTTTCTGTAACGGAGACGAGCATGATGTTCATGATACCGATTCCGCCAACAAGCATCGAAATGAAAGCAATGGCCCCAAGAGCATAAGTAAGCATGTTAAGAATGGTATTCATACTATCCATCATCGTTACCTGAGTGATGATAGTGAAGTCTTCTTCGCCGTTATGTCTTTCTTTTAAAATTTCCGTGATGTCAGCAACTGCATCATCAAGAGAAGCTCGCGATTTTGCCGCAGCTCTAATACCAAATAATTTATCTGTATTAAACAGTCTTAAAGCAGATTTGTTTGGAATGAAAATCATTTCATCAACATTGAATCCAAGTTTATCCCCAGTAGGTTTGATAACTCCGATAACTCTGTGTTCACTCTCGTTGATCTTTACAAGTTTTCCAATGGGAGAGTCTTTTCCAAAAAGATTTTCTTTAACATTCCATCCGATAACAACCACACGTCTTCCGGCATCATCATCTTCTTTGGAAATATAATTTCCTTCAATGATATTGATGTTGAAAACTTTTTGCAGCTGATCGTTTGATCCCATGATGTAAATGTTGCTGGCAGAAATATCATACTTAACTGTTCCCGCACCGTACATAACACCAGAGACTGCTGAAAGTAGCTGAGAAGATCTCATGATGGCATCTACGTCTGAGAGTGTGATTTTTCCCTTACTAGACGAAATGGGTGGCCCCATTGAAGATTTTTTATCAGTTTTACCCGGCTGGATAATGATGATGTTGGTTCCCAAGCTTTCAAACTCAGCAGTAATATATCTCTTGGCACCTGTTCCGACTGAAACGAGTAGAATAACGGCAGCAACACCGATGATCATTCCAAGCATCGTGAGCATTGAGCGCAGTTTATTTTCTACAAGTGCTTCAAACGAATTGATAAAAATCTTTTTAAGCATCATAGGTGTTCTTCCGATTTAATAACACCATCACTCATTCTTAAAATTCTTCTACAGCTTTGGGCCACGTGATTGTCGTGGGTAACGATGATAACCGTTACACCTTGTTTGTTAAGGTCTTGAAATAGTCTTAAAATTTCTTCACTTGTTTTTGAGTCAAGAGCACCTGTCGGCTCATCTGCCAGAAGAATCTTAGGCTTGTTTACAAGAGCGCGTGCAACGGCCACACGCTGTCTCTGACCACCAGAGAGCTCGTTGGGAAGGTGGTGAACTCTGTCGGCAAGCCCAACTTTTTCTAGACTTTCCAAAGCAAGTTTTCTGATAACTTCGTCAGTAAGATCTTTGTTGTAAGCTGAGGCATATTGCATTGGCATTTCAACATTCTTTAAGGCCGAAGCTTTTGGAAGAAGGTGAAAGCTTTGGAAAATGAATCCAATTTTTTGATTGCGATAAAGAGACAGGGCATCGTCGTTCATTGAGGTCGTATTTGTTCCATCAAGAAAATAATCTCCAGAGGAAGGAAGATCGAGAAGGCCCAGGATGTTCATCAGTGTTGATTTACCTGATCCAGATGTTCCGACGATAGAGGTCAGCTCTCCTTCATTGATTTGAACAGAGACATCATTGAGTGCCTGAATCTTTTCATCACCCATCATGAAGACTTTATTAATGTTTCTTAAATCAATTAAGGCCATTTTTTCTCTTCAACTTTAACTTTCATTCCTTCTACGAGTTCGATTCCATCAAGTGGGCGAGCGATAAGCTCATCTCCCTTAAGGCCTTCTAGGATTTCAACTCTCTCGTAATTCCCAACACCGATTTTTACTGGCTTTTTTTCCAGCTTGCCGTCAACCACAACAAAGACTGATTTATTTCCACCAACACCTGTGAGGATATTTGTTGGAAGAATGTTAGCGTTCTCTTTTTTCTCAGTAATGATTTCTACATCGGCAGAAGCTCCGACAGGAACAAGGACCTTATCGTCGATGATTTCAAGTTCGATCTCGCTTGTTCTATCCTGATCTTTTACAGTAGAGACAAAGGGCACAACTTTAGTAAGTTTTGCCGTGATCATTTTATTTCTTAGAGCAGGAATTTTTACTTTTGCTATCTGGCCGATAGCAATTTTTTGAAGATCAACTTCATCAATTTCACCTTTAATGATTCTCTTTTTCAGGTCAATGATCTGAGCTGCAACTTTCTTCTCAGTCGTAACACCAATGCTGCTTTGATAGAACTCACCAATTTTAAGATTTAGAGTTGTGATCATTCCATCAAATGGAGCACGCATAACAGTTTTATCAAGATTGATTCTGTTAACTTCAGTCATTCTGCGAGAGCTATCAAGATTAGCAATAGAGACAAGTCCGCTGTCAAAAAGTGCTTTGCTTCTTCCGAAGTCTTTTACTGATTCGTTGTAAACGGCCCTTAGGTCTGCATTTTCTAACTCAGCAATAAGATCGCCGGCCTTTACTGTTGATCCCGAGGTCACGTAAATTTTTGAAATTCTACCAGCTGTGCCGAAGGCCAGCTCTGCTTGTTGTAGAGCTTCAACAGTTCCAGAATTGGTTGTATTCACAGTTGTTTCAACAGTCCCTTTACCGAGCTTGATGGCCTGGATATTGGTTTTAGATCCGCATGCAACTGTAAGTGACATGACTGCAAGTAGTAGGAGTGTGTTTGTTTTTTTCATTAGAGGCCTGCTTGCCACAGATAGTTCTGTGATAAATTATAAAATTGGATTTTTTGTTGTGCCAGGCTTATTTTAGAATCAAGAAGGTTGTCTTGAACTTCAAGGAGTTCAATAAGTGTACTTCTGCCTAGCTGGTATGACTTGAGTGTCAGTCTATAGAGTTCTTCAAATTGAGAAACATTGAGAGTCAGTGAGCTTACTTGTTTTTCTAAAACTGCAATTTTGGAGCGAGAGTTGTTTAACTGATTTTCCAATTGCTGCTTTCTTTGCGCCATTGTGTATTCAATTTGTTTTTGAGCGTAATACTTTTCAAAACTTGCCGATGTAAAACTTCCGCCAGAAAAAATAGGAATTGTTAAAACAAGAGCTACGCTGTGAGTGCGGTTAGGATTATGTAAGCTTTGAGAGAAATCATTTCCAGAATTAGTATAAGAACCAATGATTTTCAAATCAGGGTATTGGGTCGCAGTCAGATCAGATAGAGCAAGAGAGTTAATTTTTTCTTCGTAGGCCAGGCTCTTTAATTGTGGGCTTCTTTTAAAATCAGGATTGGCTTGAACCGCATTTGACTGGCTCAGCGACGAGATGAGTGCAAGAGTCTCATCTTCATTCAAGTTATCCATAAAGCTTAAATCAGTATTATCTAAACCAGAGTATTCAAGAAGTGTACTTCTCGTAATTTGTTCTTCATCAATATAGTTGGTTTTTTTAGACTCTAGTGACACGAGGTTGGCATCTGATCTTAGGACATCTAGTTTTGTTTTTTGACCAAGCTTGAATCCAAGTTCAGCTTCTCTTTTTCCTGTCTCTGCTTTTTTCAGAGAGTTCTCTACGGCTTGCTTTTTATATTTTGCCAAGAGGTAGTTTAAAACGTTGGTATTGAACGTGATTGGATACTCTTGTTCTTTGATTGAGACATCGAGCTCAGCTTTATCTTGCTCAGTAAATGTTTTACGTGTTGCTTGGATAGCTCCGTAGTTTAAGAGAGACCACGAATAATCGATTCCCCAGATAGAGTCTAGAGGGTAGACATTCAGTGCTCTTAATTGTGCATTTTTATCAGCAAAAAAATCTTTCTCTTTTTTTACAACTAGATTTGCCTGAGGAAGAAATGTTGTCACACGAGTATAGCTCTCGCTTTTCTTTTGAGAGTTGAATGCCCTGACATTTTTTAAGTCAGGAGAAAGTTCGCGTGATTTTACCTGAAGCTCATTGATTTTTTGCAGTAAATTTAAAGTGGCATTATCTACACTCTGGGCATTTAGTGCCTGAGAGAATAGGGCCGCTGCAAGGATGGTTTGAACTAGTTTTTTCATAGGCTTCTTCTATCAAATTCGGCTGGAATCTCATAGCCAGAATGTCATAAATACACATATTAAATCTCAGAGGGGTCCAGATGAATGCTTCCATGAAGCGATCGATCATGTTTAGCCGTTTCGACTCGAAAGATGACCCCCGTATTAACGATTTGAGGGCACTTAAGCATAAAAGACGACTCCAGGGACTCTTTCCCGAAGTTTTCTGACTTGGGATGTAAAAGCAGCAGGAGCTCTCCTGTTTTAAGGGCCTTAAAACGGCGAAGAGAGAGGATGATGTTAGAGAGTATGTTTGGCCTGTCTTTTAGTTCTTGAGACAAGACAATCGAGGTCAGATAAACCCATGGTAGCTTCACAGAGAGATCAGTTCTGGAGAAAATAGACATGATTTTTAAAAGGATTTTTATCCAGATGGAAGTCGTCTGCACGTAGATACTTCGAGAGGTAGGGCGAAGAAGTGAGAAGTATCCACTTATAACATCGTCTTTTAAAATTAAAAACTCCCGAGCTTCCGTTTTGACTTCTCTGGATCTGATGAGGTCATTACTAAAAACAGCACTCTCTTGATAGTTTTTTAAAAACAATTTTAATTCATCGAGTTTTTCAGCATGATCTTTTAAAAGAACAATTTTGTGCCCTTTAATCCCAGGGCTCTTGTTGAAAACAATAGTAGGCAAGATCACAATCGTTCTGATGAAGTACTCAAACATCTGATTGTAAAAAAGGCCGACAGATCCTCTGGTGAAAGCATTCATGGCCTTCAAGTTATCTTTTAAGATGGCCGTGGTGCAAATTGAGTCTTCTGGAAGAGCAGCAATAAATTTCTGATAAACCTCTCTAAAGTCTTTACGGATTCTCATGGTTGCTTTGGGAGTCAGTCGTAAATCTGAAGAGTAATAGTTTTCAGTTCGTTTTTGATTGTAGTAAATTTCGCCTTCGCTGAAGGCTGCAATGGTTGTGTGCAGGTCCTTTTCATAAAACACCAAGGCCCTTTGATTAGAGTCACTAAAAGATTTCCAAAGATCAGGTTTTCTCGAATAAGTCAGACGAAGGTTTTCCAGGAGCTGCATGCCCTGGCTTTCAAGAATTTCATGGGCGATATGTTCATCGGATTTCTCCACCACTTTAAAGTGAGGGTAGAGTCCGACAATTTCTTCAATCTTATTTTGAAACGATTGATTGATATATTTCATTCTTATATTTTTCCAGTGTTTCTTCACTCAAATCGAGGCTCGGGTGAAAACTCACAGTTAAGTTCAGTTTGTTGCGGTAAATGTAAATCACACATCCAATGGGGCGATGCCATCTTACAATAGGCATAATCAAAAGCTCTGGAGAGAGATCGTCGCCTCCGATATTACCTAGGTTTGAAAACGATGCAAACCATTCCGACTTCTTTTTATTAAGACTTTTAATCGTGCCATTGAGTATCATTTTTTTTCCACCCATGAGACCTAGTTTGCCCATGAGCCAATAGCCCCATTGTTCGCCCTTTTTTAGCTTGGCCACAAGTTGGGTCTTCAAATCATCAGCAGAATCATCCATCGAGCAGTTCAGCCCAATATAGCTGGCGCTCATGTAGGAAAGTGGTGCTTCTTTAAAAGGCCCACGAATATTAACTGGTATCATCCAGCGGGTAGAGTGATTAAGGCTCAGTCTCAACATAAAAAACTTACTTAGCTTATTTAATAAAAAGCTAGTGAGATTTACTTTTTTGAATAAGGACGTCTCTTCAGTTGAGAGCTCAATATTAAAGATCTGCAGTTTTTTATTAAAGTTTTTATCGTATGGAAGCTGTTTTATAAATTGATGTTTTTCAACTGGTTTTGAGTTTAATGCACACTTCAAAGCACTCAGCCATTTAATATTTTTTGGAGGAGCAAATGGAGTATCCATTATGTAGCTTAACTTTAAGCGGGAGTCAGATTCATCGAGAAAGCGCAGTAGGGAAAATCCATCATAAATAGCATGAGGCGAGTAAAGCCACTTTCCATCTAGCTTGATAGGCGTAAACATATGCTCATCGAGTTCGTGAAGAGCAGAAAAATATAACCCCTGCCCGTAGCCGGGATTCCACATGTCGTTTAAAAATGCCTGTGATTTTTCAGGACTAATAAGGGCTTCGAGATTATAGCTTGGGATATTTGACATTGCTGACGTATCCTAATTTTTCAAAAAATTTAATTATTAAAAAAGTAATATCCAGCTGACCTTTATTCCATCCATGAACGGCACTGTTTGGTTGTGCATGATGATTATTGTGCCAGCCTTCGCCATTGGTTAATATGGCAACTAAAAGATTATTACGGCTTTCATCTCCTGTCTCATAATCTTTTTTACCAAAAACATGACAGAGTGAGTTCACTAAAAAGGTTGAATGCAAACTCAGCACAGTTGAAGCAAGAAAAGCAGTATAGACCCAACCCCAGCCGTTATTTTCTATGACATGACCTAAGAAATAAAAGATTGGAAGCTGAGTCAGAAAAACTAAATTGAAATGATCATCTAAAAATTGAACTGCAGGCGTCAGGTTTAATTTTTGCTTGCGCACTTTTTCATCATCAAAAGACTCTGGATTTGTAAGCCATCCGATGTGTGCATACCAAAAGGAATTAACAACAGGAGAGTGAGGATCTTTATCTTGTTCACAGTATCTATGATGCTCCCAGTGATGATTAACCCATCGACTGAGAGGTCCTTGCCCGGCCAGAGTTCCCATTAAAGCAAAGATAAATTTTAAAGCATTGTTGGCAGTAAAGGCCCTATGAGTGTAGAGACGGTGATAGCCGATAGTAATGCCAAGAATTTTTACTTGGTACATAATGAAGCCAGCAAGCAAGCTTAAGAATGTAAATTTTTGTGCTGGAAAATAATAAATCAAAGCGATATGAAAAAGACTTAAACCAATAATGTGACCAAGTGCCAGGCGTTTTGCTTTACTCATGATATTACCTGCAAGAAACGACAAGTTTAGAAAATGCCGCTATAAAGTTTGGTTCTATGGTTTTGCTATACGGATGATCAGGAGTAATCGCTGCTTTAATTCTTTTGTGTGCACGAGAGAGATTATAGTAAGGAATCATTGGAAACATGTGATGAGTGCTGTGGTAACGAAGGCCGATTGGTGCCCAGATTTCTGTGAGGAATGATCCTTCAATAGTGACTGAATCATTAACTTGTAAATCTCTGGCAGACGTCTGTGCATCAGCATTGTGAATTTGATATCTATGGGCCACTAATGCTCTATACGTATTCATTAAACTAATAAAAACAATTTGAGCGTACCAGATCCCAAAAGCTAATTTAAAAACGCCTAAGTAAGTTGTGACGATACAAAATGAAACAAAATAAATAGCACATGCAATATCCTGCGCTTTCATTTGTGAGAAGTCGTCTTTTGAAAATGGACGAAGATATTTTAAGTTCATAACAAAACTAGAAATTTTTTGGTAGATAGATTTTTGAGCACTTTCGCTCATCAATGGATAAAGCAGAGGTGTGATCCCAAAACGAATTGTTAAAACCATTGGGTAAAGAAAACTCAAAATAAAAGGGCGAAGCAAAAAGATTTTTTTTCTTTCTGTCCATTTTTCATATTCGGGATCAGCAATTGATCCGAAAGTCTTAATACCATGATGAAAATTATGAGTTGTTAAGCAATAAGCAGGAACTCTGTAAGGCACTCCAAAAAGAGTGTTATATGTCAGTCTAAAACGTGGAAGGATTCTATCGAAATGAGAAACTTCGTGGATGAAAGAGAGACCTCGGTAAAAAAAAATAGCAGAAATAAAGAAAAGCGCGATTTTAAAAGTGAGTGGGAGCTCTAGAAAAAGTGAGAAGTAAGCTCCCCAAGCGATAATAGCGATTAGAACAAGTTCTGTGTAAACTCTTTTGCCGTAAATACCGTGCAGATCCTGCACTATGGTTTTTAATTCGGCAAAAGATTTCATGCACTATTTCTCAAGTCTATCTGCTCAAGGAAATAACGGATTTCGTTCAAAGGCTTTCTGAAGAAGAGTCTATTCACGAATCCTGGCATAGCATAGAAAGGCAGATACATAATTGTACTACATTTTGCGACTTCTACTGATTCATCACTTTCTTCGGCCATCCCTTCAAGAAGAAGAGTTCTACCTTCGAATAAAACAGTTGGATTCGCTAAACGGTATAGTTTTTTTAATTTTGTTTTTTCTAAGTCGTAAGCGTACATGTAGTGAGTCTTGCCTGAAAGATTAGAGAGCTCACGCGAGAATGTAAGCCAAAATTGGCAACGGGCCACACCGCTTTTTACTTTGCGGTCAATAAATAGGGCCGTGACTTCAGAAAGAGATTCAACATCACAAGGAAGATTAGTGACTTCACCTGGAATTGAAGAAAGGGTTCTAAAAGGGCCTTCTGTGATTAAAGCATAACCAGCAACGATCTCTCCGTCGGCATCAAGAAATGCACGGACTTTTCCTTGCTTTAAATATGAAACCGGAAACTCTATTCCAAGAATATTCTTAACTTTTTGTTGATACACAAATAAGTCATGGTCATTTTTTAAAATAACAGTTTTCAGAGGTCTCATCATTTATCTCTTTGTAAGAATGTTGAGATACTATCAAACTAATAAATTTTAAGTTGGTCGAATGTATTTATTATATGAATTTTGTTAGCTTCCTAATTTCCACTACTTCCATATGTAAAAGTTATGTCAGCGATAAAAGGTTAGTTTTGTCAGCTTTTTAGTGTCACATCGACACTAAGTAAAAACTATTTAATCTCCATTTCTGAGAGCTCTATACCTTTTCCTGCAAACATTTCATCGCTTAAAAATTTGAATTTTATATCAATTTTTTGTCCCGCGTATCTTGAAAGATCGTATTCAAAATGGCCATCAGTTGGAGTTGAAAGACGGGCCATCAATGTTTCAACAACACCATTGCTTACAACAAAGATTTCAAGATAATCAAAGTCTGGTTCAGTATCGAGTTTCAAATTAAATGAAAGTTTGCGAGGTTGATCATCCATAATAAGAGAATGAGTAATTCCCATACTTAATTGAAGGCAATAATCTGCAGTAATGACGAAAGTTCTGCCTACTCTTTTCCAGCCACAGTCTGGAGCCAATCTATTGTTACTAATTAAAGCATCTTTGATGACATCATATTTAGCTATGTGATTTAAGCTTCCAACATTATCAACAGTAAATGATTTTCTTAAAATCGGCAGTTTACTTAACCCTCTCGTTTCAAATCCAAATATTTCATAAGTAGAATTGCCGTAATCTGTAATCACATCATCAAGAACAAATGAAATTTTATTATCACCATTTCCGTGTACTCTTTTGATAACTTTGCCTTCTTTTAAAATAGCAACTTGATCAATTTTTTTCACATCGGCCTCAATCCTTAGCGGTTCGTTTTCATGCCTGATAAAAACTGAATCCTTTAATGACAGAGCTATGTTAGATGATTTTTCGAGATTTGATCCAATGATGAGGTCATTATAAATTCTTGCTAGGACAGCGGAATTTTCTTTATCAAGAAGATCACTTGTCGTTTCTTGCAGAACTATATCAGAGGCCACACCATTATCCTCTATAAGCGTCTTATTGCTTCTGTAAGCATGTCTCACGGTTATTCTCATGCTAATGTTCTGAGGAAGCTTGTAGTTCTCTCCACGCTTTTCGAAGAGATCTTTTAGCTCATAAAGATTCCAGACATTGGCACCACCACCATAGGTAGATCTATCAGTCCCATAAATGGTAACTTTGGCATTATCTTTCATTGTTGCAGAGAAGAGATCGCAAGAAGAGAAGCATTCGCTATTTGTTAACAAAACAACTTTTCCAAAATAAACTTGAGAAACAGTTCTTAACTCTTCTTTGCTGATTAAAAATCCAGGGCCAACTATTTTATTAGTATCAGCGTAAGGAAGAATGATTTTACTCCAGTCTTCTTTCTCATTAAAGAGCAGTTTTGTCATCTCATTGGCACGTACATAAAATGGAGTAGGGGTAACTGGTCTTGGTGTTAAAAGCGCAGCAAATTGTTCTGCCAGCGAAATCATACCACCATAGTTTCCACGCAGGTCTACGACTAGCCCTGATGTATCCTGAAGGTTATTAACCAGCACTGAGCGTATTTGATCAACGGTGTGATCAATGCCTTTTTCAGTATCAAATGTCGAAAGTTTTAGGTAGCCAAAATTTCTATTCTTGTGTGTAATAACTTTCCATGTAAGTGAGCTGTTATCCGTTTTTTGTAGGTCACTTACATTAACTTTTTCTTCATTGCTGTTTGCTAGCTTTGAAATAAGATTTGATTTTTTATTTAAGGTACGTGAATATTTTTTGCTGATTTTACTCCAGTAATTAACTCTTTCTTTAATGTTTTGAGTAAAGACATCGCCGCGATTTCCTGCACTTTCTTTTGGAACTTCTTTTTCAGGATTTAAGCATTTTGCACTCGCTGATACAAACCATGGGATAGAGAGATTATAGAGAGACCCATCTACTTTTCTAAGAGTCACTTCAATAACATCATTATCTGGTAGCATGTTGGCGTACATCCCTTGCCAAAATAGATCCATGACACCTTGATAAAAAACAGCATCAGGAGTAGAGGCTGAAATATGTTTTTGTCTTAACTTAAGTGCTTCTCTGACTGGAAGGTTATTATAGTTAATAAGCTCATCGCCAAGCTCTACCTTATCAAGGTCTTTGATGGCTGAAGATTTACTCAGGTCAACCGCATTGACGAACACAGTGCCGAGACTATTTTTTTGTAAACTGATGGCTAGCGATGTTGAGTAACATGAATAAGGCTTAGGAAAATAGTAATTGGCATGCAGGTCATTAACACTTTTGAAAAGTAACTCAAGTGCACCATGAAAGCTCTCTTCATCCATTGAGGCTGCATTTTTTTCAATTCTTTCAAGGGCCGCAAGTGGATCAATGTTATAGATTTTTTTCTTATGCTCAAGGTTGACGTAGATTTTTGAAAACAAAATCTTAGCGTGACTTAAGACTTGAAGTTTTTCATCAAGAGAGAGTGGAAGAAACTTTATTTCATCCCTGATTTCAGATAATGGGCGATTAACTCCTTCTGGAGAGCTTTGGGCAAGAAGGGGATAGCTCATTAGTAAGGACATCATAAGAATGAGTGTCTTCATATATCTCACAGGATAAAGTTTAATGAGCTATATAAAGCAATAGAGCTGCCAAAGAAGAAGTGAGGATTATCAAGAGGATGCCAGGAACTACCTGCACTCAAAAGTCGACAGTGTCTAAGTTTTAGACACTCAAGCGTCTCTTTATCATTTT
>DIUR01000016.1 GCA_002428265.1 Bacteriovoracaceae bacterium UBA6153 | reverse complement strand
GGAAAGTTTAATGTTAAACACTACAAATAAAAATTTAAATAACTTTAGCTTCCCACTAGTTTTCTTGCCGTACTTTATTCCTACTTTATTATTCCAAAGATCCATTTTGCTAGAATTAGTATTATTTGAACTGCTACCTCCCATAGGAGTTAACTCATTCATTTCCCCTAGAATCAAAGCAATTTTATCTCCGTAAACTTGTGTGAAAATTCCAGAGGTATAGGCATGCCTAATTGCATCGACATCATTGTCGTCAAATCCACCAGCAAGCTTGTTAAATGATTGGTCTGCATTTCTTGGAAGCTTCCTAATAAATTTATCAAAAAATTCGTTCGCTTCTTGTTCTGATTTTGATTTTAATTCAAAAATATTAATTTTGTTCATTCAGATTCAGCCTATTCTTTAAAAATATCAGAATGGATAAAACTACAAAGATAATTTTAGTTTGAGGGCTTCCAATAATTGGCCAAAAAACTGAGAATAAAACCGTCACAAATAAAATAAAATTCGAAAACCTTGGAATAATACTCTTTATTTTATCAATCTGAAAGATATAACCTATACTTAAAAAAGATGAAAGAATAAGTCTCTTTATAAACCAATTTCCCTTTAATTCATCTTCAAACCAAGTTAAATCCATCATGACTTGCAAGAAAAATATAACTGAAACAACAAACAAAACATAAACAACTATATTTTTTTTCTGGAAGTTCATACGTTTAAATTGCACCATTGCCCCACCCGTAATTGAAGATGTAGTTTTAACTTAAGCCGCAAGATTAAATTCAATCTTATTGTATTCAACAATCGGCTTCTTAACATTTCGGCCATCAACTTTCATTTCTTTTAACTTTAATACTCCAAATTCTTCAAAGAAAAGAATAATCTTATTAAGGTTTGAAACATCTAAGTTCGATAGTTTTGCTAACTCATAAACTGATCTAGGTTTATAAGTAATAATCATTGATAAAAGGTGAATGTTTTTTACAAAGCGTTCGAAGTCTTTCTTATTATCGAAGGAAACTTCAAAATGATTATCTTTTAATTTCCCTTTGCGAGCAGACTTCAATGCTTTTTTAAAATCATCTAAGGCTTCGGTCGAGGTTTTTAACGATACGATTAAAGATTTCATATTTTTATCTCCATGTGTTCTAAAACTAATTTTTTAAAGTCATCAATCAAAGTATCCTCATCTATAAATTCATAAGGAAGCTCTAAATCCTCTAAATGAATATGTGGTCCTTTAGGATGGTGATTATCTAACAAAACTTTTCTTCCAGTTTTTGTATCAGCGCATACAAGGCCATACTTAATGCCATCAGGATACTTTTTTAAATCAGAGATCTCGTGAATTGTTAAATGAACAACAAATCTATTTTTTATGGTTAACTTTTGTGAATACTTTAGAACTGCCTTCATATTGGTTTAATATTACCAATATCTAGAAAAATTGTCCATCTTAACCTATCCGGCTGGCGTGAGCTGGCTTAGAGAAAATTATTAACTCTAAGTCTTTAAAAATATTGGGCGTTCCCTGTATCAACTTAGCTCTGGCATTTGTTTACTTTTTACTAATAATTTTATACAGTTACACCATGCCCGAACTACCCGATCTGTACTTGGGTATTTTAACAAATCAATGCTTTTGATTATTTACCAATGAAAATTTAGTCTTTTCTTTTTATCTTCTTCACTTCATTTCATCAGATTTAATAGCGTTTCATGGGAAAAGTCGGAATGGTCGGAATGGCAGAGTATCTATTGTCTTTTTACAATCAACGCCCACCAAAAAAGTTTCTTTTACTTCCTATTTTTATAACAATTCACAATAGTTTCATGACGCTTATCTTGCCATTTATTGGGGTTCTTATCACTAACAAATTCATCGAAAAGTTTTCTATTCTTCCCAAAACATTCAAATTTTAAATTTATCATCTTGGTAGTATCTACTACTTTTTCACCTGACATTTTTTTATTTAATAAATATGCTTGATGCGACTTCTTATCTTCAACAAAATCTGCTTCAGTACATTTAAAGTCAAAAGTTTTGTCAGACTTAATATAAAAACAACTAATTTTTTCCTCTAGTTTTTCATTCAAGCCATACAGTCCATACTTGTTCCCAACCCAAAGAATTTTTCTATTGGTATCCTTTTTTAGCAGACTGATGAATGTGCCTTTAAAAACATTAGAAGAATCAACTGTAAATCTTTTAACTTCTGCTTTTTCTTTCAAATTAAATACAGCGATTCTGAAAACCTCAGGAGGATATGGATCGCCTCTATCTGTAGAACCTGCTCTTAAATAAACTTTAAAAATTAAGAGATCTTCAAAAAAAACCGGATCAACAAGTTTTTCATAATAATAAAAACGTGACTTCATGTTTAGAGATTCATTTCCAACTTTTAATAAAAGTTCGTTACAGACACTGAAGAAAGGATCGTCTTCCATATCTTTAGAAATTTTACAATCCTTATATTCATAACTAATTTCTTTCCCTTCAATGTTAAATTTCGTTATTTTCGGATCTGGCAAAAAATCTCTATGCGCCAATTCAACAGTAGGATATTTTGCTTTTAATTTTGAAGGAGTTAGTTTTGACAATTTAAAGTCATCTCTATTTAATTCGTAAGCAAGCTCAGTACTCCAAGCCCCTGTTCCAAGAAAAATTCCAACCTTATCTTTATTGAAACTTAAATCAGAAATAAAATGATCATTTGAAAATTCTTTATCTAACCCAAACGCTAACTGGATCATGCCTAAGAAAAGAAAAAAAGTCGTGACTATTTTCATTTTTATCTCGTATTTATTTCAAATTAACATGCCAATGATCTTTATAATTTTCAGGCTCTTCACCTTTTACATAAATCGGTTTTCCTAAAGCATAAAATGTAATACTTTGATTTAGCGCACGTTGGGCATTTTCTTTCTCCTCTGGATTTAATCCATTAAATACGCTCATTGATAAATCGATATCATCTCCTGCTCTATGTTGCTTATGCCCTGATTGCCAATTTTTGTTAATATCAAACAAGCCCCCCCACTTCAAACTTGTGCCTTCTGTTTCCAAAGTAATCATTGGCAATCTATCTTCCAAAAATGGATCGCTTATACCCAACTTAAAAGCATTAACTATTTTCGACATCGTAGTATGTGAAGAAGCTTCAAGATAAAATCCATCTCCGGGGTGAGAATTTATTTCATAAACGAGACCCGGGATATTAATTGGAACTAAATCTTCAACTATTCGAACTTCAAAACTAATATTATGAATACCTTCGGTGATTTTTTCATTTTCTCTATCTACTGCTTTTAACACAAGTTCAACCTCACCACTTATAATAGGTGATTCATACTCTAAAATCGAGCCCTCTTTTTGGACGGTATAACCAGATATAGAATTACCATTTTGAGGTTTTCCATCCAAGGTAATTTTTCCCAATGGGCGCCCCGAAGTATGATTGCTTCCATGTCCCCCATTGGCACTTTCTTTAATTTTTAATTCATAAGATATTTTGCAATTTTCTTGAAGTTCATCTTCTTCGTTGAAACACTTAATTTTCAGTCTTCGCTTCACATTCAACTTGCTTGAATCAAGTTTCGATGTATCTGAATATTTATATGCTTCATTTGGAATGATTCTCTCTGAAGAAATATCTCCTAGAGATGTATCTCCATTGAATAGCTCTTGCTTTATTTTATACTTGGATTTAATTATTTGAATTTGCACCAATGCCCCAAAATCAAAATTAGGGTCAGAATTATCCGCATAAAAACAATCTGTAACACCAATCAATAGAGCAACTGCGCCCTCTGGTACTTCGACTTGAGCTCCACCAACTAATTCACCATCAACGATAAAACCATTCGGGATATAAAAGTCTTGTGAAATATCCGTATATAAACTATTTGTTGTACATGTAGTCGGTGAATAATGAGGATAGGCTGCTGTTGATCTTTTTAAGCCAAAAGGAGAAAGATATTGCCCATTTGCACCAACAAAGACTGCACCAACATTTCGCTCATTGTCGCTTTGTGCTGGCCCATATTTTAAAAATCCTTCTGCACTTAACTTTATAACATCTCCGGCCTTAACATCCCTAACCGGGGGAAGTAATTCTAATCGGGTAGCCGGTCCACTATTTTCGGGTATCACTGAACCATCATCGTTTTTCCAGCCTCCCCCCATATCCGTAGTTAGATACGTGCCATTCGGAGATAGATGCAAAGTAAAAGGTGGTTCAGTTGTAATTTCTGCTTCCGCAAAAACGTTAGAGATAATCAACAAAGGAACTAGCATAAGGTATATTTTCATATTAATCCTACTTAATTATATCATTAGATTTCACTTCAAAAGAAAGGTGTTTTCTTGTGCACTTCTGCGGCTCAATTGCAACGGGTATGCTAAGAGTCTTCATTTTTATTTTGCTTTCAAGAAACAAAAAGCGATCCACGTTGCACTTAATCCCCAATTTTTCAGATTGAAAAGTAAGCATCAATTGTTTTTTTCCAACATCTGTATTTACTTCCTTAAGGAACAAAGGATGAACTTTATTAGGACCAAATGTGATCTTATTCAATGGAACTTTTGATAAATCAAATTTATCAGATTTTTCTACAGCAATATTTACTACTCCCTTACTAGGCACTCGTAAAATTTTATTAAATTTTACCTCATTTTCTGTCTTTGGAATCATCATGAGACCATTGTAAACATACAACTCGTTGGAGAATTTTGGCATAAACTGTGACAACTTTAAAACTTCATTAATGTTATTAGAGTTTATGCTGGCAACTGAACTTAAACTTCTCTTGTTGCTTAATTTTGTCTTTGAAATTTTTCTTTTTGAATTAATTTCTTTTACTAAACTGCCTTCCAAAGAAACGATTTCGCTTGAAACTGGCCCTTGGGTTACTCCATTAACAAACTTTCCTAACCCGTTTGGTTCTCCAAAGAAAAAGCCAGGACACATTGGATCACCTTCAGGATTTCTAGAAGACGATACGGCTTGTGGAACTTCTGAATCACCCATGCTATAAAATTTTACTGTACCAGGGGGATTAGGAGATTTTATTGAAAATCCATTTTTAGATTCAGAAGGTAAGATTGAATTAGAAGCGGTCATCCAACCAACATATTTAGCTTTAGCATCAAAAACGTTATAATCACCAAGCCATCTTTCAGGTCCATTGATTTCAAGCGGACTCTCATCAAGTGCAATTAAAAATAATCCAACTGACAATGAAGAATTTTGTCCGTTCGTAAATTCATAGTTGTATGTATAGATTTTGGTTGCTTCATCAAATTCAATATCAACTGCTAACTGCGTTTGAATTTCAGTCGGTGGAGTTGGACAGTTAGAGATATCTGGGATCACATTAATTAAATTACTATCTCTAAAATAAGTAACGCCCTGGTTATTTGTTACTTGAAGTCTAACAAATTGCTCCGATGAATTATCAATTTCATATTGAAGTGTGTCTTCATTACCCACAATATTACCTTCATGGCTCCATTGGTAAGAAACAATTTCCCCTTGGTCGTCACTAACAGAACTTTCAAAATTAACCATGAGAGGTACAAAACCTGAACTTGCATCTGGGGTGATCGTGATATTTTCAAAAATATCGGTACGGATATCAAATTCTTTAACTGAATATCCTCCCTTATCATCAATGACTTTTGCCCTTACTTTATACACACCTTCTTGGGAATAGCTATGAACTAAAGAATTTTTTTCAGAAAAATTACCATCTCCTAGATCCCATTCAATTTTTTCAATAGTCCCATCCTCATCAATGGCATTTTTAATTTCAAACAAAATACTCACCGGAATGGTGTTCGTCTGATAAGTTATTGCCCAATCGAATGTAGGTTTTTTATTAAGAGTCAAAGTAAATGACTCTGATTTTGAAGCTGACGAACCAAAAGAATCTTTAACTGTTAATTCAATTAAATGATTTAAACCAGAGGTAAAAGTATATTCAACCACTGAACCACCAAGAATAGACTCACCATCTATTTTCCATTCATATGTTAAGATATCACCGTCCGGATCATATGCCCCTGCTGAGCACTTTAAAGTATCAGCAGAACTCTCTTCACAATAAAAATTTGCTACTGGCTCCGTGTTGTGTTTAACATCTATATTTTTCTCTAAAGTTGCAGTCTTTCCATATTTATCCGCGACAGTGACTCTTATTAACTTTTGTCCACTTGTCAAATATTTATAATTAACAATATTCGGAACTGTGCTCTCAACTTTTTCCGACTCCCCCATTTCCCACTTATAAGATGTGATTATGTCTGAAGGATCACTATCAAACGCATTTATGTAACAATCAACAGTGTGAGGATAGTTGCTGTAGCAATTCAGTTCCGCAATAATCGGTGGATTGTTTCTTTTAACCTCAAATGATTTTATTAACGTCGTCACCCCTCCGTCATTATCTATGACAGTTAAAGTGATTTCATGTTGTCCTTCGGTGGCAAACTGTTTTCTTGTCGCATTCTCAGAATTTAAAAAACCATAATCACCATCATCAAAGGTTAATTTCTTGCTCACAATAATTCCGTCTTGATCTGAAATTCCATTATCCCAACAATATAGTGTTAATGGCTCTGGAGAATCACAATTGAAATCTGCAAAAGGCAGAATATTCGGAGGACGAACCGCTTGCACCTTAGTCGTTGCAATACTAAACATTCCTTGCGCATCTATGACTTTCACTGAAACATCATATAAACCAGCATCTGAATAAGCGTAAGCGACGATACCAGTGCTATTGCTTTCAGAATGCCCATTTCCTAGATTGAATTCGTATGTTAGTGGTGTCCCCTTAGGATCAAAACTTCCAAGCGCATGACAATTCACAAAAAGGTTGTTCACATCACACTGAATATTCGCCACCGGTCTTCTAGCAGTCACAGTATGGGTGATGTCGTGTGTTTTAAATACTCCCCTAGCTGTATTAACAATCAACCTAACTGGATAAGTTCCTTCTATAGTATAAGCTTTTTGCGGATAATAGATCCCCTGTCTTGGATCAAATGGCGTAAGAAGATTATTAAAGACTGTTCCGTCTCCCCACACTACGCGAATACGGTTGATCTCGTTATACTTATCCAGAGCATTTACTTTACACATCTGAGTTATGTCTAAATACGGCTGCCTCTGATTACAATCAATATTGGCGACGATGTCGTCACCTTCAGCTGCGATTACAATTTTTTGAGTTTGAGTATTTGAATACCCGGCGGTATCAACAACCGTTAGTTTTACAAGGTATTCTCCAGGCATATAAAAGTGTGCTTGAGTTTCACCTGTCGCTGTTGTGTTATCGCCAAAGTCCCAGTGATAAGAAATAATCTCGCCGTTTGGAGTTCCGGATTTTTCGTTATAAAATGAAACGTTCTGAGCAAAAGAGTAAATCCTATAGGCAAAGGTTGGGTCTGGCATAACCGGAGCGACTTCGTTATCAGTAATTACTACTTGCTGAGAAAATGTTCTCTCTGTTCCATGATTTGTTTTCGCTGTCACGGAAACATTATACGTTCCTGCTTGTGAATAAACATAAGTTAAAAAGGTATCCGTGGTTAATGTTTTTGTTTCGCCGTTACCTAGGTTAACCACAAATTCTCTGATAGAATAATTTTCATCGTAATCAAAAGAAAGATTGAGATTCAAATACAAGGTTCTTATATTAGATTGAATTGCCCTAAAACTGACAAATGGCTGAAGAGTCGTAGTGTCTTCTACTAATGGAATTTGTCTGCTGATTGTCACCTGCTGATCGCGATAATCGACAATCGTAAAATTCACTCGGTAGTTTCCATAGCTTCCTAAATTTATTTTTGTCGAATGGTTTTGATAAAAATTACTAATAGGAAGGGTGTGAAGCAAATTATTTTGAGCATCATAGATTTGATAAGTCGCTCTTTTAATATTAAATTGAGTTCTTGCAATAAAAGCTCTTAAATCAACCGTCGTGCCATCAATAAATGCCTTGAAATAGCCTCTTGGGGCTTCTCTGATTACCTCTAAATCAACTTCAACGTCTTTTACTAGCATGTTCTCAAGTCCCAGTGCATCTGTGACCTTTAAGGAAACATTATGAAAGGCAATCGCCACATCCTGTGAGCGAGTAAAGGTATGATCAAATGAAGCTGTGTTATAAACTGCTCCATCGTCTAGAATCCAAGAAAAGTTTGAAATGTTTTCTTCGTTGTCAGAAGATGTACTCTCGCAGTGAATCTTTTGAATTCCAGTTTTTGTACATGAAAAATTAGCCACCGGTGCAGTATTTGTTTTTAACAAAAAAGATTTCTCAACAAAGGCACTTCCTCCTTTATTATCAGTCACAGTTAACCGAACAGTTTTTTCACCTGCGCTTTGATATTGATGAGAAACTATTCCGACGGATGTAAGATCGTTGGTTGAGTTGTCTCCCCAATCAAATTTGTAAGAGACGATTGTCCCGTCGGAATCTGTTGACCCACTTGAATCGCATTCAAGTTTGTTAACAACATTTGAAACACAGGAAAGTTGTGGGATCGGTAAGATATTTGGCCTAGGACTGACGACAATTCTTACCTGGCCACCATCTTTCGCGTTTTTAATTTTGTCTTGCTTGTTTTTTAAATATTGAAGCTTAACGCTGAATGTTCCAGCAGTATTAAATGTGTGCTTTATTATCGGCGAAGAAGTTGTGAGTTTTTGCCCGTCCCCAAACTCCCAAATAAAGGTTTCTGCCTTTTTCGAATCCTTCAAGGCCTCAGCATTCAAAGTCACCTCTAAAGGGGCTATTCCGGCCTTAGGGCTCACTTCGAAGTATCGGCTTGACCCTTCTGAGAAAAATGTGGAGAGGCCCAGAAAAGCCAGACTTAAAAGTGCGATAATGATATTCACGCGACTATTCCTTTTTTAATATTTAAGTCATTAACGTCAGATTTTAATCAAAACCTGACTTTTTTTGTTTGTTTGACCTAAAAATTAAGGAATTATGGGCAACTTACTGAAAATTTATAAAGATATTTTGCTTACGACTGTTTAGAGTAGGCAATTTAAAATGCCAGTAGGATTAGGCCAACTGTAGCTATCGTGGATACTATTCAAAGATAATCGTCTAGCCGCTATTTATTATTAAACCAATCCCAAAAAAGTTCTACCGTATGAAAGTTTTGATAATAAAAAATCAGAAATCCGCAAAGGATTGCGCCAATGAACATACCGAGCGCCCGTTCGATGATTATTTCTTTTTTCTTCAATTCCACTTTAGTCTGAGCAAAGCCATCATTAATAGCGTTCATCAAAGCAATTGGATCAGTAGATGAAAAATCCACTTTAACCTGCTCACCTTTATTGTTTTTGAGCATTCTAAGGTAATTGGCACCATCTGAATTAGATTGAGTCATATAGCGGTTTAAAAGCTCTAGCTGGTTTGTCATGGTCAATATTTCAATTGCTTCATCCAGAGTTGCTCCACGAGGCTTAGAAGGGTCTAAAATACGGCCGAAGGTTGAAGTGCTTATTGTCGGAAGCCTTTCGCCTGATGCTTGAATAGTCCTTGATGTAGGGCGCTCTGCCGACCATTGAGTAAAAGATTCAATTACGATGTCCTTCAATAGCTTTTCTTCTTTTGACATCGCTGTTGATTTTTTAGATTCGTTTTCACTCATAAAGGCCTTCCCAAAGTTGTTTTTCCAAGGATTTTCTTCATAAAACAAAAAAAATGTTTTTGCAATGAGTTGCACTAATCCTGAACTATGTAACTGAAAATCAGTCGTCAATTTGGTTTTCAAAATGATTTTCAGTTTGAAAATCACCTTGAAGAGCGAAGATGGCCTTTCAAGTGAAACGTTGTTGAAAGAATTGAAAAAAAGAATTTATGGTGTTTGCTCGGAAATTTTTCCGACAACAACCAGGGATTTTTGATGTTCAACACGGAAACAAAAAAGAAAAATTCGCCCGAGGGGTTAGATTTAGTAACCCCGATCGTCGAGATTTTTACAGATCTCATCAATGGTCTCATCCATCTTTTGGGTCTTGGCGTTCAGTACGGAATTGATCAATACAAGGCTAGAAAAGCACTCGTTCGAACCATTGAAGAAAAAGAACTGAAGTCAACGAAGTCATCAGTATCATCACTAGATTTAGGTTATTCAGTTTCAAGGAGAGGTCCCATACCACTATTTGGGATTGATTTTTCAAAACATTCGGCGATTTTTGGAGCTGCTGGGTTTGGTAAAACGAATCTAATTTCCATTCTTCAAGAGAACTCACTTCAGAACAATAGGCCCATTATTTTCTTTGATCCCAAAGGCGATCTTGAAGCTCTACTTTCATTTAAGGCCCTGTGTGAAAAATATAAAAAGAAATGTCTGATATTTTCAGAGCATTACAAAGATTCAATCAGTTTAAATCCTCTTAAAAATGGGTCTATTAATCAAATCGTAGATAGGATCATGTCTTCTTTTGAATGGACTGAGCCATTTTATAAAGACATTTGCCAAGATGCTTTAATGAAATCAGTCCGAGATTTGTTCAATCATGACAAAGTCATTAGCATTGAAAACATCATTGAAATTTATGAATCAAAATATCTTACTGAGAAGACTCTAGGGCTTCTTTTAAAACTTAAAAACATTCATACATCTGATTTTGGTAAAATTTTAACTGACAACGGTAATGCTTTAACCTTTGAAGATATTCGAGATCAAAAAGTCTGTCTATATATTGGACTTTCCACTCAAGGGTATGGAGAAACTGCCACGTCCCTTGGAAAAATATTTTTAGGTGAATTACTTTTTAACTCTTATCACCAGTTAATCCATTCACCTGTCTCCTCCGTATCAATTGCTAATCCAATTTCAGTTTTTTTTGATGAATTTGGAGCATTAGTCACTCCTCGCTTTATTGAACTCCAAAATAAATGTCGCGGCGCTGGTATTCAGCTTTTTCTAGCTGTTCAAAGTGTAGCGGACATTGATCGAATTGATCCAAATCTAACAAGTCAGATTATTGAAAATTCTGCCAACCTATTTATTCTCAAGCAACGAGTCGATAGCGGAGCTTCTTTACTAGCTAACGCTATCGGAACAATTAAAAGTAAAAAGCAAACTTACAAAACAGAACGAGGATATCGTCAAGAGGCGGGATCTGAACGCGAAGTAAATGAACATATTTGTCACCCAGACATCATCAAAAATTTAAGAGTCGGGCAATGTGTTTTACTTCGTCACAATCCGACCATGATTGACTTAATTAACATAAGGGAGAGATGCCATGAACAAAACAAAGAAGTAGTTATCCACAAACCCAGAACATCATCATCAAAAAAGTTTGATCAACATCAAACAATGGTTCCCATTAAAAGAAATACAGTCATTGGAGGTTCTATTGGTCGCCGTTAATTTTGAGCATATTAATTTCTTAAGACCGCTATCGGAATGGAGAATGCTAGACATTGAAAATCTGATTAGCTTGTCATCTGGAAAGAGGTATCAGAGTTATGATTCAGCAAGGCTTCTCTTAAAAAGCTTAGAGCGTAAAAAGATTATTCAGATCTATCGAGACCCATGGAATAAAAAAAACTATGCGTTTTTATCTAAGCTTGGGGAAAAATTGATCGGACCTGACACCCCATCACTTCTTCAGGAAGAAACTTATTATCATGACTCTAAGGTTTCGGCCCTTTGCTATGAAATACTAAAACTTAAACACGTATTTCACAATGTAGAACTTGAGCACAAAATTAAAAACATTAGTAAAAAGAGTTCATTTGACGACATCGTGCCAGATGCAAGAGTCTTTGGGCAATTTAATGACGTAAGCTTTTTATCCGCATTAGAGCTGGAGCTTCATCAAAAAGAACGAGGAAGAATAATAACCAAGGCTAAGCACTATTTAAATAGCACTTACTATAATCATGCTTTTTACTTTTTCCCAGATAAATCTTTGATGAACATCTACTTTAAAGCAATGAAGGATTCTCTTAGTAGCGACTTCAACCAGAAGATTTTTTTATTTGCAGCCGCCTCAATCTCGGGTTCAAGACCTAATTTAGAGAAAGCTGTAGGATTTGTTTCAAATAAAGAAGTCTCATTCTATGAATTATTTAAGGAGGGAAAATGAAATTACGCTCTAATTCGGTGAACTTTCGATCAATTTTCGATTCGTTCGGATGCGATGAAAGCAAGGAAGACAACCCGCTGATACCGTTACAGAAAGTCGCTTCTTAAAACTGACTACCTCTCTCTCACGTAGATAGAGCGGTAGTCAGTTTTGAAGCTAGGGAGGTAACGGTATCAGCGGGTTTAGTAGCAAAAGAAAAATAAAAATATTGGAGAAAAAATGGAAACAAAAAAAGAAATGGTAATGAAAGGGTATGAACATCTGAAAGGAAAGAGAGGATACAAATTATTATTAGTGTTGAAGTCGATGGCGTTAACATTGAAGGACTTTAATGATTCCCAAGAATTAAACGAAGTGTTTCATGTCAAATTCACATATATGGATTTATGGAGTCAGCTTTTCAGAATTGCTAAATCATACTGGGCCGAAGAAGTTTTATTTCAAGATTTTTCTGACTTAAGGGAAATTGTCTCAAATCATTGGGTTCAAGAAAATTTCCAAGTAGTGAATCTAGACTAACTCTGCACCTTTTTTTATTAACTTAACCAAGGAATTCAATGCCCCAAAACCTTAATTACTTTTCAGACATTTCATTGTATAAAAACGAACATGACGGGGAGAAATCCCTCGATTCGCTCTTTAAAAATTTAATATGGGGAATTGATGAAGTAAGTAGTTTTACTTCATACGCAAAAGGCACGATCTATAATCTCGTTAGTCGAGGTGAAATTCCGTACCGGACGCGGGGAAGGAAGAAAAGACTAGTTTTCATTCCGAGTGAAATCATTGCATGGTTCAAAGGAGAATGATTACTATGGGACGAGACGATTATAAAAAACTAAAAGGTGTTCCTGGAATTTATGTAAATAATAAATCCGGACACTATTACGCTGAAAAAAGAATAAAGGGAAAACTTCATTCTGCGACTTTTGTTTCTGCCTATGAGGCAAAACAATGGCGAAAACTTTTTGATGGTAAGAGCTATAAGCTTGCTACAGTTGAGAGTCAGTGTTCGACACTAAAAGAAGTTTGGGAAATTATGCAAAAAGTGCACTTCCCTACTTTAGCAACATCTACTAAAGACATTTGGAGAAGACGCTATAAACTTTTAGAGAGCATTGAACACTTGCCGATGGATCAGATAACGCCATCAAAGATTACAGAATGGACTCAGTACTGGGTTTCAATTTTTAGTCATGAAGATTACCAAAGCTCTGGACGAGGAAAAGCTGGCAGGTGCAACTTAAATAATGAGCTTAATATGTTTGTTTCCATTTTCAATTGGTACAAACAAAGCGAGCAATTTGAAAAAGAAGCAATAAGCTTAACGAATCCAGTGAAGACCAAGCACAAAAAGCTCGGTTTCATAAAGCCGTTACCAGATAAAAGAAAGCAAATAAATTTAAAAGATGCTTTCCTCTTTTTTGAGTTTCTAAAACCGCTCTATAGAGACCTTGCGACGATGCAGTTTTATACCGCTGGTCGAATTGGTGAGATAGCAGGCATGCAGTGGAGTAATATTGATCTTAAAAATAAAAGATTGATGATAAAACACACTTGCGTTTGGGACACATCGACTAAGATGTTTGTCGAGCTAAAGGGTTTTCCTAAAAACCGCGAAGCAAGGCCTGTCTATATTACTGACGAGATCATGGAAGTTTTAAATCGCAGGCTGGCCTTCAAATTGCCAGCTAACGATTATGTTTTTCATGTTGATGGTAGTCCACTTAATTACGGAACGATCCAGATTAATTATCGCGAGGGTCAGCGTAAAAGTGGCGTGCCTTATACGGGAACACATATTCTTAGGCATGGAATGGCGAAGCTTGCTCGGCAGGTAGGCGGCGGTCTTGACGCCGTTCTCGCCATGACAGGACATAAAGATTTAAAGCTAGCTGATCATTATTCAAAGTCGACAGAAGACGATCAAAAGGAGTTCTCACAAAAGATTATGGAGCATATTCGAAAGATGAAACTCGGTGATGTTGTGAATAATCAGATTGAGGAATCAGACTTTGAAAACGTGTTAAGCCTTCGAAAGTTTAAAACTGGTACAAATAACTGAAATTTGATAATTTAGTCGGAACGAGCAGTCGGAATAAGTCGGAATGAATAATTCCGGCTTATTTTTGCTCTTTAATTTTAACAAGATATAAACCTATGCCCGAACTACCCGAGGCATATT
>DIUR01000020.1 GCA_002428265.1 Bacteriovoracaceae bacterium UBA6153 | reverse complement strand
GACCATTTCATGCAAAAATCGAAGATACCCTTGAGAATGCCGCTAAGTTTAGTGGCGAAAAACTGCTTGGGGTTGATCAGGTCAGTGGCAAAAACGTATACGTAAAAGTAGGTCGTTATGGCCCCATTGTGCAGCTCGGCGACACCGAATCGGACGAAAAACCACGGTTTGCCGGACTCAGGAAGAACCAGGCCATGGACACCATAAGCCTGGATGAAGCGATGGATTTGTTCAGTTTTCCGAGGCTGCTTGGCGAATACGAGGGCAAGGAAATAAGTGTGGCCATTGGACGGTTTGGCCCTTATGTGAAGCACAACAACCAGTTTTTCAGCTTAATGAAAACTGACGATCCGGGCGAAATCAGTGTCGAAAGGGCTATCGAACTGATCGAAGCCAAACGCAACAAGGCAGAGCAAAGCATCATTAAGGAATTCGCTGGGCAGCCTGACCTGAAAGTACTCAATGGCCGTTATGGCCCCTATATTACTTTCAACAAAAAGAATTTTAAGATTCCCAAAGGAACCGATCCGGGGAGCCTGACATTGGAAGCTTGTATGGCCATTGTTGATGACCCGGCCAACGCTCCAAAGAAGAAGTTTGTGAGAAAGAAGAAATAGGAAGTCCTTTTTAATGGGAAATTTGCTTTTCTATAGGCACGGCTGATTCGGCTTCGCCTCATGAGATCGCTTTGCTAAGTTGCAAATCTGCGCCAGCACGGGAGCCTGAGTTCAATACGCACATTGCCCAGATGATCCTTTAAATGATAGGTGAATAAAGGCTGAATGCCGCTTAAATCCACATAGACATCGGTGTGGGAATGATTTGGATCTCTTGATTTCCAATTACTCTTGCTATTTCTATATACTTCGTTTTCAAAGTTTCATAACAAAAAAAAAGGGTTCTTAGAAAAAAGACTAAAAATTTGAAGTTTATTTAATTAGATAAATCACCCTCTTCGTTGGTAAAAAATCTTTCAAAAAAATAGTGAATCTTTTCTTCAGAAATATCCGAACTTAAGACGCCGTCGCTGTCTCGTGCTTTTATTATGATAACTGATGCTAAACTTCCAATATTGATATCTTCAGGGAATTTTGTCCTGAGAAAAAGAAGTTTTGTTTGGAAACTTCTTTGAATATATTCAAAATGACCATCATTGTTATAGGTTTTTTTGTTTAATAGGATAAATGTTGAGTCTACTTCATTCAGTTCATACAAATAATTTTGAGGAACAGTTGATGAGTCCTCAGTTAACAGATAGCTAATACATAAATGTTGATTGATTAAAATCGTGTCTTTTACATTAACCATATATCCAGTCTTCTTATTATAATCAGCATTTGATATAGCTTTTGTCTCAAGGCCATTAACGTAAAATCCATTATTTGATTCTTTGGCAGAATTATCGATCTGATCTTGAGTCTTAAGCAAATAAGCAAGGTAACCATTAAATAATAACAAAAGAAGAATAATTATTTGGTATACTTTTCTATAATTTTTATTCATATCTAAAAGTTATTTTTTTTTACTACTCTTTTATTTGCTCGTTTTAATATGTTTGCGTTCTTTGTGGAATCTCGCAAAGTAGTACTCCATGACCCACTATTGCCATTCTTGTCATCATGCCAGTATAACATCACTGACCTTGACGAGTCAATTACAGGTGGAGAAGTCGACATGGGATTTGTATTACTTGCCTCTTTAGAAATATTTGAAACATCAGGAGTGTTATTATTATTACTAACCATTGAACTGATATTAAAAAAAGTATTAAACGCATCCCTCAGATACTCGAGTATTCTGGGTCCACTTTTAACTCCAACATTAGGTAAAAGACCATCTATATTTACACTTTCACCGTCAGCGCTTCTGCTTTCATTGTTAGTTCCAGCGTCTTTTTCAGTAACCAAATTAAGACCATCTTGTTTATTAGGGTTTTCAGCACTAACAACTGCCTCATTTGAATTTACGGTAATAGGGCCATTTTCTGTTATAACGACATCTCCACTTTTTACTTCAGCATTTGAATTTACATTTACGGTATCTAATCCAAATGGGTCAATGTAAAGCAAAGGATTATTTAAGGCATAATTATAAGCTGAAATATTAAAGTGTCTTTCCGCCATCGGATCCACAGTATGCCACCTCCCCAGCTGCGCATCATAAAACCTCGCTCCATAATCATACCACTTCCCGTTCATTTCTTTTTGGGCTTCTTTGCCATTATAGAAGTATAGGTTGGTAGCAGGTGCTGTGCTGTGTACCATGCCAAAAGGATAGTAATCGTTGGATTGAACCAATATAGCCTCGTTGTTACTGCCCGGCTTGATCACCGCGCGGACATTGCCCAGATGGTCGGTTAGGTGGTAGTGGTACACCGGAATGGAGCCAAGGCCGTTGTCGAGCTCAACGGTGCCTGATGGATGGATGATGCGGCGGGAACACACTTTTATAAATGTTTATTTAAATATTCTTCTATTTGGCTTATAATTTCTAAATAATTTTCTTTTATATATTTTTTCTCAATCAAGTAGTTTATACGCTCCAATTCTCCTTCTGAAGCTATTAAATAATTTCTTAATTCAGAAAATTCAGATTCTGTAACAGTTACTATAATAGAACTTAAAGCGTCTTGGAACTCCATCTCACTATATAGATCCTTTCTATATTTACCTATTATTTCTTGAATTTTTACCGAGTAATTCATTTTCTTTATTTAGTAATTACTGTAATGACAATTTTCCCTGCTTCCCCCCGCTGGCGCGGATTTGTAATCCGTGCCAAACCAATTCTCATGCAAAAACGAATCATTCACGTCAATCAGGATTATTACATTTACCTTTCTACTCATGAACCAAAACTAATCAATTATTGAATATGTTGATCAACAGAATCTGAAACTGGTAAACCACTTTCAATAATTTACTTATAAACGGAAGTTTACTTTTTTTTAGGCACGGATTACAAATCCGCGCC
>DIUR01000010.1 GCA_002428265.1 Bacteriovoracaceae bacterium UBA6153 | reverse complement strand
AGGAAGTTTTTTTGTGAACACTACAAATATGTAAAGTGGTGAAATAACAGTCGCGAGCATTGCAATAAATACATCCAATGGATTCAAAAGAAAGGCCGTGAAATAATTTTCGCCAAAAGAAAACCCACCCATGATTAAGGGATTATAATAGGGGAATGTTCCATTTTTGAAGCAATCCACCATATATAAGAAATGAGGAAATATTGCATCTAAAGTATCCCAACCAATTTTTTTTCCTTCAAAAATAATCTTTCGATACTGGACTGCTGAAGCTACTAAAAAGAACACCATGGGGAATTTTATAATCTTTTCACTAACCTTATTAACAATTTCCATATAAATAATTCCTTTTGCTTTCTTCTTTTATTTTGTAAGATTTTGACTATGAAAAAAATTAGTATTGTCTCGCCTTGCTACAACGAAGAAAAAAACCTGAATGCTGTATACCTTGAAGTTAAAAATCAGTTTGAAAATTTAAAAAACTATGAATATGAACATATATTCATTGATAATGCTTCCATAGACCAATCTCCAGAAATATTACGTGAGCTCGCTTCAAAAGACAAAAGAGTTAAAGTTATCTTCAATAGTAGAAACTTTGGTCATATCAGATCTCCCGCTTATGGGCTTTATCAGGCCACCGGGGATGCAATTATTTTACTTGTGTCAGATCTTCAAGACCCCCCTAATCTTATTCCAGAACTGATCAAAAAATGGGAAGAAGGCAACAAAATCGTAGTAGCCATAAAGAAAGAAAGCGAAGAATCAGCGGTAATGTTCGCGATTAGAACTCTCTATTACAACATCATCAATAAAATATCTGAAACCAAATTAGCCAAGAACTATACTGGCTTTGGTATCTATGACAAAAAAGTAATCGAAGTTCTAAAAAGTTTTGATGATCCCTATCCATATTTACGAGGACTAATTTTCAAAGTAGGTTTCCAAGTGGATAAAATTTATTACGTACAACCAAAGAGGAAAAGAGGAGTAACGAGCAATAACTTTTATACCCTTTACGACCTTGCCATGCTTGGAATATGCACGCACTCAAAAGTCCCCTTAAGATTTTTTACTCTTTCAGGTTTCGCGATTGCAAGTATGTCTCTACTAGCATCTTTTATTTATCTTATTGTAAAATTAATTTTTTGGAATTCTTTTCAATTAGGAATGGCACCACTCATAATTGGTCTGTTTTTCTTTTCTGCCGTTCAACTTTTTTCCATTGGTATCATTGGGGAATATATAGGTGTTATTCTAACGAAAATAACAAAAGAGCCACTAGTAATAGAAAAAG
The DNA here is from genome assembly GCA_002428265.1 of Bacteriovoracaceae bacterium UBA6153. Taxonomy (GTDB): domain Bacteria; phylum Bdellovibrionota; class Bacteriovoracia; order Bacteriovoracales; family Bacteriovoracaceae; genus Bacteriovorax. The sequence goes on along the minus strand of DIUR01000010.1, from coordinate 83,464 downwards.
AGCGTTTGAACTTTTAGTTATGAAAATGCCCTCGCAAGAGGGCATTTTTTTTACCAGTTCTTCCATTTTGCATGGCCACTAGACCACATCTCATTTAATTGAACTTTATCTCTCAATGTATCCATACACTTCCAGAATCCTTCATGTTTAAACGAATAAAGCTCACCTTCTTTTGCAAGATTTTCTAATGGCTCTCTTTCAAAAATAGTTTCATCACCTTTTATATAGTCTAAAACAGATGGTTCACATACAAAGAATCCACCATTGATCCATGCTCCATCACCTTTAGGTTTTTCAAGGAAGCTTGAAATCTTATTATCTTTTTCGATCTTAAGTGCACCAAATCGCCCTTCTGGCTGAATAGATGTCATTGTGATCTTATTGCCATGCTCTTTATGGAAAGTCAGTAATTGCTCAATATTAACGTCCGAAACCCCATCTCCATATGTAAGCATGAAAGGCTCATTGCCAATATAGTCTTTAGCTCTTTTAACTCGGCCGCCAGTCATCGTTTCAAGACCAGTATCAATCAAAGTAATTTTCCAATTCTCAGAATAGTTATTGTGAATTTCCATTTGTTGCTTTGCCGTATCAATAGTCACATCACTATTGTGGAGATAGTAATTAGCAAAATACTCTTTAATCACATAACTTTTATAGCCTAACAAAATAACAAATTCATTGTGCCCATAACTAGAGTAATGCTTCATGATATGCCAAAGAATCGGCTTTCCACCGATTTCAATCATAGGCTTTGGCTTAATATCACTTTCTTCTGAAATTCTTGTTCCGTAACCACCTGCTAAAATTAAAACTTTCATAGAACCAATCCTTCCTTTAGTTTTTCTGCGATATATTCCATATGTGTTTCATTAAGAGCAGGATAAATCCCTACCCAAAACGTATTGTTCATAACAGTGTCGGTATTTGTTAACTCGCCCACCACTCTATAGTTTACACCCTTATAAAGGGGCTGACGAATAAGATTTCCAGCAAATAATAATCTTGTACCAATTTTATTTTTTTCTAAATAATTCACTAAAGCTCTACGGTTTCCTTTCTTTAAAGTAATCGTAAAACCAAACCAGCTAGCAGTCGCTCCGGGAAGCTCTGATGGGAGCATTAGCAATTCTTCGTGATTAGGAATTTTTTCCTTAATCAATCTGATGAGTGTTTTAGTATTTTTATTTCTGGCTTCAATAAAGCCTGGTAACTTATTTAGCTGTGAACATCCTACAGCTGCCTGCATATCTGAAACTTTTAGATTGTATCCCACATGAGAGTAAACATACTTATGATCATAGCCATCAGGAAGATCTGCAAATTGCTGATCAAATCTTTTTCCACATGTATCGTCTTTTCCAGGTGGACACCAACAGTCTCTTCCCCAGTCTCTGAAACTCTCAGCAATTTTTTTAAGTCTTGGATTTGAAGTTAAAACAGCCCCACCTTCTCCCATTGTCATATGATGAGCTGGGTAAAAGCTAACTGTTGCAATGTCACCAAACGTTCCGACAAGTTTGTCTTCATATTTAGCACCAACAGCATCACAGCAGTCTTCGACTAACCATAATTTATGAGCATCACAAAACTCTTTTACCGCTTTTACATTAAAAGGATTTCCAAGAGTATGGGCAACCATTACAGCTTTAGTCTTAGGCGATAAGGCCTTCTCAAGCATAGTGACATCAATACCATAATCAGGAAGAGTGACATCGATAAATACAGGAATACAACCATGCTGAACAATAGGATTAACAGTCGTTGGAAAACCAGCAGCAACTGTTATAACTTCATCACCTGGCTTAATTTGTCTGTCTTTTAATAATGGTGATGTAAGAGCAGCAAAAGCAACAAGGTTGGCACTTGACCCTGAATTAACAAGTAAACAATGCTTCTGATTCATGAAATCAGCAAAACGCTTTTCAAACTCTGTTGCAAAACGGCCTGCGGTTAGCCACATATCCAGACTCGACTCAAGAAGATTTGTTAAATCTTCAGCATCCATTACTTTCCCCGATGGAGGAATATAATTTACTCCTGGAACAATATTAACTTTAAAATTGTCCGCTTTAAATTTTTCTGAAATTTTTTCTACGATATTGCTCATTTTGGGCCTCTATTAAACTCAACCATCTTTTTGATGGATTCTTCTAAATTAATACTTAATTCAAGACTCAACTCTCTCTGCGCTTTTTTAATTGATGGGATATACCTGTTTCTTTTTGAACTTGTTGGAAGGCTATTTTCAACAACAACCTCTGTTCCTGGAACGATTCTGGCAATTGTATTGGCAAGATCTTTAATTGAAAGTTCCTTATCTGAACCAACATTATAAATTTCTTTATTTTTGCCACGAAGGAGAATTGTCACAAGCCAGACAACAAGGTCATCGGCATCCATATAAGATCGTAGTGCACTTCCATCGCCTTTAATCTTTATAGATTTTGAAACAATGGCATCTCTAATAAAGTTACCAATCGCGAGATGCTGATCAACTGGTAAATGTCTTCCAGAAAAAGCAAAGCAACGAGCGATGCTTACAGAATATCCTGTTCGGTCTGCCCAATCCAAGGCCTGAAGTTCACTTATTCTCTTTCCAGTGCCATAGGCTGATTTGAAATCAAAAAATGTCTCTTGAATGACATAATCTTCATTCAATTGTTCGAGATCAGCTGGCTGTTGACCATAAACTGCACCCGAACTAACCAAGAGGACTCTTTTACAATTATTTTTTTTAGCAAACGCCAGAGTATTAAAAGTCCCGTTAACAATAATATCTATATTCTGATTAAAGCTAGATTCATCGCTAACAACGGGAGTTGCTGCATGAATAATAAAATCAAAATGCTTATCGCATTGAAAGGGTTTCGTTACATCCTGCTGGATAAACTCAACACCTTCTTGCACAATTGGATTTCTGGCCATGGCCGAAATAGACAAACCTAGGTCTAACTTTTTGTTCAGCAGATTTAGAGCTTCACATAAATTTTTGCCAAAGAATCCACTTCCACCAGTAATGAGGATACTCTTTCCTTTTAATTCAGAAGCAAGATCCTCTAGTTTCATTATTTTAATTCACTCAAAGCTTTATGAAGTAAATCAATCTGATTGCGAATATCTACTTGATTGTTACCTACAAACAGACCTTTCTTGTCTATGTGCTGAGCATTTTTTAGCTCACCGAAAATTTCATGATTGAAGTATTTAACAACTTCATTCTTTGCAAAATTTCCGGCCACAATTGGTCTACATTCAACATTATGCTTTTCAAGAATTTTAACAATTTCTTTACGATCAATATTAACTTCAGGTCTTAAAACAATTGAGAAGCCAAACCAGCTAGATTCACCAATTTCTTTTTGAATAATAAATAGTGGATGGTTAGCAAATTTTTCCTGAAAGTGAGCAGCATTAGCTCTTCTTTCTTTAATGAAGTTAGGAAGTTTTTTTACCTGCTCTTTTCCAAGAGCTCCTTCCATTTCAATTGGCCTCACATTATAACCTGGAAGAACAAACCTGAACGACTCTTCAAAAACGTCATCGCTCTTCGTTCCACAAATTAAATTTTCTTTCGGAAGGTTTCTCGTCCATCCGTGTGCTCTTAGGCAAACGAGAATCTGGTGAAGTTCCGGGTCATCAGTTGTAACCATCCCACCTTCCATTGTCGAAATGTGGTGACTGAAGAATGACGAATAAGTCCCCATCGCTCCAAATGTTCCAGCTTGTTTACCATTTAAAGTTGCACCAAGAGATTCACAGTTATCTTCTAAAAGAGTAATATCGCGTCCTTTGATCATCTTTTGGATTCTATCAAAGTCATTTGGATTACCTAAAAGGTTAACTGCCAGGATCCCTCTTGTATTTGGTGTAATCGCTTTTTCCAAAGCATCCAAATCCATATTTAGAGTTTCTAGATCAATATCGACGAACTTAATTTTTAAACCATACTGATAAAGCGGGTAATAAGTTGTAGGCCATGAAACCGCTGGGACGATAACTTCGTCTCCAATTTTCCATGGATTATTTTTTTTATAAAACATTGCTCCAACCATAATCAGATTGGCCGATGACCCAGAGTTCACCATTACACAATATTTGCTTCCAGTATATTTTGCGAAATCTTCTTCAAATGAAAAAACTTCTTTTCCCATCGAGAACATTCCAGAGTTAACAACTCTTTGAATGGCATCTAATTCTAATTGATCCCAGCTTGGAGTAGCTAATGGATAATTCATACGGACTCCTTCTTATAAAATTCGTAGGCCTTTTTAATTCCTGCTTCGAGAGACGTTTTGGATTTCCATCCTAAATCATCTGTCTTCTTGGTACTGACTAATTTTCTTTTCATCCCTTCTGGTTTGGTAAGGTCGTGATGAAATTTGCCTTTATAGCCTAATATTTTAGCCACGGCCTGATAGTAATCATTTATTGAATGGTCATGTCCTAAACCAACATTGATGATCTCTGGAATTTTTTCCCAATTCTTTAAAGCAAAAAAAACGAAGTCTGCTAAATCAGCAGCATCCATAAATTCTCTGCGAGCGTTTCCAGATCCCCATACTTCAACTGATTCAGAGTTGTCTCTGATAGCATTATCCATTTTGCGGATAACTGCAGGAATCATATGCGAGTTTTTTTCTGAAAATTTATCCCAGCGGCCGTATAAATTACATGGCACAAGAGTTTTGAAAGTCATCTGCTGTGTTTCTTTATTGATGTACTGACCAAGTCTCATCGTCATAATTTTAGCAAGAGCGTAGCCTTCGTTGGTTGGCTCGAGTGGACCTGTTAAAATTAATTCTTCTTCAAGTAAGCCATCATGATCCTTTGGATACATGCATGAGCTCGCCATATTTAGAAAATATTTCACTCCTGAAGACTTCGCGGCAAGAACGATATTTCTTCCCATATCAGAATTTTCAACTAGAAAGCGCACAGGCTCTTTCATGTTGGCCTGAATACCACCAACAAGACCAGCACAGTGAATAACGACATCTGGTTTATTTTTCTCAAGATATGTTTCGACTTCTTTGGCATTAAGTAAATTTAAGTCGCGGCTTCCCGGAGTTAGAAAGTCATACTTAGAAGCATCTGCATGCTCTAAAATATTTTTTCCAACCATTCCATTTGAACCAGTAAGTAGAATTTTCACTTACAAGACTCTCAGGCCTTTTCCGCCCAACTTAACTTCTCTTTTTGTAAGCTCTAGATCAGCTAGTGCCATCTCTTTTACAAGTTCAGCAAAAGTAATTTTTGGAGTCCATCCAAGTTTTTCTCTCGCTTTAGTTGCATCTCCAAGAAGAGTTTCAACTTCAGCAGGACGGAAATATTTTGGATCTACACAAACAACAACATTGCCTTTTTCGTCATAAGCTTTTTCATCAATTCCCGTTCCTTCCCAGCGAAGCTTCATTTCAAGAATTTCAGCTGATCTTTGAACGAACTCACGAACTGTAAACTGCACACCCGTTGCAATAACAAAATCTTCAGGTTTATCTTGCTGAAGCATTAACCATTGCATTTCTACGTAGTCTTTTGCATGTCCCCAATCTCTTTTTGCATCCATGTTTCCAAGGTAAAGACATTTATCAAGACCCAGCTTAATTCTCGCTAGTCCTCTTGTAATTTTTCTTGTTACAAAAGTTTCCCCACGTAGTGGTGACTCGTGATTAAAAAGAATTCCGTTACAAGCATAAAGACCATAAGCTTCTCTGTAGTTTACGGTGATCCAGTAAGCATACATTTTAGCTACAGCATATGGTGAACGTGGATAAAAAGGAGTTGTTTCTCTTTGTGGAATCTCTTGAACCAGACCGTACAATTCTGAAGTAGATGCCTGATAAAATTTTGTTTTCTTCTCTAAACCTAAAATTCTGATGGCCTCAAGAATTCTTAAAGCTCCTAGTCCATCTGAGTTAGCAGTGTACTCAGGTTCTTCAAAAGAAACTTGAACGTGAGACTGAGCTGCTAAGTTATAAACTTCATCTGGCTGGACTTTTTGAATAATGCGAACAAGTGAACTTGAGTCAGTCATATCTCCATGGTGAAGAAATAATCTAACATCTTTTTCATGTGGATCTTTAAAGAGATGATCAATACGGTCAGTATTAAAAAGTGAAGTTCTTCTTTTCATACCGTGAACTTCGTAACCTTTATTTAATAAGAACTCTGCCAGGTAAGCCCCATCCTGACCGGTAATACCAGTTATTAACGCAACCTTTGTCATATGTACTCCCTCGTAATTTAAAAATTACGCCATTTTACACATATTTTCATAGGAGGGCTATAAACTCTTCCAGATTTTGTTGGGTAGAAATTTTCTTATTTTTATAGAAATCTTTATACCAATTGATAGTCATTGCAGTCGCCTGTGAAGACTGCCAAACAGGCTTCCACTTAAGTTGCTCACGTGCTTTGGTAATATCTAATTTTAATAATCCTGCTTCATGTTTTTGGTCTGGGTCCACTGTAAATTTTGCATCAACTTGAGGCCAAGACTGCTTAGATAGGGCGACCATTTCATCAACGCTCGCAACATCATGGGACTCTGGGCCAAAATTAAAGCTCGTGCAAAATGACTTATCCTTTTCTAAAAGCTTCTCGCCCAGCATTAAATACCCATGCAATGGCTCGAGTACATGTTGCCATGGTCTAACTGATTTTGGGTTTCTGATTGGAGTCGTTTTATCTTGAGAAGCATTACGAACTAAGTCTGGAATAAGTCTATCTTTGGCCCAATCTCCACCACCGATAACATTTCCCGCTCTCGCGGTCGCAAGATACATTTTAAAATCACCAAGAAAACTTTTTCTAAATGAATCAGTCATTAACTCTACACAAGCTTTTGAAGAACTGTATGGATCATGCCCACCAAGTTGATCATTTTCTCTATAGCCCCAATGCCATTCATTATTTTCATAAACTTTATCAGTGGTAATGCTGACTAAGGCCCCTACATTATTTTTCATAGCGGCCATATAAACTTTCAGAGTTCCAATAACATTTGTATTGTAAGTAGTGATTGGATCATCATACGAGTCTCTTACTAATGGCTGAGCAGCAAGATGGAAAATAATATCTGGCTTAGATTCCTTAATGGCCTTCGTTAAAGTAGCTTCATCATTAATATCTTCAAAATAATTTTTAATAGGAAGATTTAATAAATTGAAATGGCTCAACTCATCTGGTTTTAAAGAATATCCTGTTACATTAGCTCCAATAGAATGAAGCCACATAGCAAGCCAAGAACCCTTAAATCCCGTATGACCGGTAATGAAGACGTTTTTATTTTTATAAAGTTGATGTTTCACTTGTATCCTTTTGCTTTTTTCTTAATAAATAAGGAAATATACCTAAACAGCTCACGAGCATAATCAAAATCCAAAAGACATTGAATAATGAAGCTCCATTTGTATGATGAATGAAGTTAAATAAAGTGGCAAATGCAGCATGACCAACTCCTATCCCCCCAGGAGAAATAGGAATAGCCGTCGTTAATAATCCTAATGGGATTAGAGTAGTTAAATACTTAAAAGGTAAAGGTCCTTGGAAGAATTGATGATTAACTGTCCAAAATGATAAAATTCCAAGAAAGTGAGAAATTATGCTCATGATATAAGATAGTAAAAGAATTTTTTTTTGATTTCTCAATGTCCATATCTCAGTAATTAAATCCTTAAGTCTTTTACCAGGAATCAATTTTAAAATTGTATTGTGATATCCTTCTTTAATGAAAATAAAGCAGATGCCAATAATAGAACTAAAAAATAAAAAAATATTTATATAAATTATTTTTTCAATCATTGGATTTAATGAAACTAGCTCATTGAAAAAACATAGTCCGGTTACTCCTGAAATAAACAATAGAGAGCTTAATCCTATAATTCTATCGAAAATAACTGCAAAGAGAATATAGGTCTTAGATAACTTGTTATCTAGCTCATGAATATACCCAATTTTTATTAGATCTGAAGTAAAACCTCCTGGCAGGACTGTCGAAAATAACTGAGCAATCCATTGGATACTTATTAATCTATTAAGTTTGAAACTGGTCGATTTACATTTTAATAAAAAACCTAAGCGATAAGATGATAATGTAAATTGAATGATAATAAAAAATGCAGCCAAGAAAAAAAACATTGGGGCTTCAAAAGATTTTAAAACGAGACTAAAATCAAGCTTACCGCTTGTAATTAGCCAGTAAAAAATTCCAAAGCCTATGAAAATTTTTATAAAAAATATCTTCATGTCTTAAGTAATTCTGTTTTTTTTGCAGCTTGCGAAATAGCATATGCTGCCATTATAAAAAATAAATTAACTCCCAAGGAGATAGTAGACTGAGTCAATCCGCCTACAATAAATGTAATAATTAATGGTAAACTGATTCTAGCTATCAAGTCGTCTCTTTTATAAACTTCAACAAACCAGCAGATAAGCCACGTCATAAATGAGATAAAACCGAGGATACCTGTGGTTGATAACACTTCTAAAAAGTTATTATGTGCATGTCCACCAAACTGTAGTTCACCTAAGTTGTATTTCCTTTTTAGCGGAATTGAATGTTGTTCAAAATTTAGATAGCCATAACCTAAAACTGGACGTTCTTTAAATGCCATCATCGCCGCTTGCCATTGGCTGATTCTTTCTCTATCAGAGCCTGGTCTTAAAATACTTTTACCAGTGAGAGTGTAAACGCTAATTGAAAGAACAGCCAATATGACTGTTACTAATGCGAATTTTACTTTATTTTTTTTAAAAAAATAAAATGGTGCCCCAACAAGCAGGGCCAACATTGCTCCCCTCGTGTATGAAGTATAAATCCCAAACAAATTAATAATAAATACAATATATAAAAACTTTGAGCCGATTATATTTGATACTTCTTCTTTATAGAGAATTAAGCCTAGAATAATGATCTGAAAGAAAGCTAAATTATGAGCATAATTCAAAACCATTCCAGACAAGCCAGCATTCCTGTCAAGATTAACAGGCCTCATTGAAATATAATTAAAGCCCGTTTTCATTCCAACATAGCCAGCAATCGTTGCCACACTTGTAGAGATACAAAAAAGATATAAGAGGATTTTAATTTTTTTTATATCTTTCTTTTCAATAAAATATACAAAAGGAGCAATCATCAAAAGACCGAAAATAAAATACTTCACCTTAGGCAAGGGCTTGAAGCCATTAACGGCTATATCTTGATTGAATAATATTGATAAAATTATTGCTAGGGAAAAAAATAACAATGCCCAAAAGCTTGTAGAATTTTCTTTATAATTAATCTTATTTAAAAAATAAAGAGAGGGAATAATTATTAAGATATGTGATAACGAAAGTATGGTTGTGGAGGTTACTAGTCCTAAAGCAAGGGCACCGAGTGCTCCAGTAATAAGCATTAACAGTAAATTATTAAATCTAGTTTTAGTAGCTTGCATTCAGCACTTGTTCCTTTTTTTGAAGATCAATATACATTTCGGCAATTCCATCTATTAATTCTTTTTTAGGTTTCCACCCATACTCTTGAAAAATTTTATTTGAATTAATGACTAAAGAGGTTGCAATTTTATCAACTGGAATAATATTGACACTAACACGTTTTGATGTGATTTTTTCAATCATACTTATAACTGAACTAATTGAAGTGCCTAAACCTGTACCTACATTATATACTTCGTAATTATTATGAGCTTTTTTAGTCGAAATAACTAAAATTGCTTCGACTAGATCATTTACATGCAGATAATCTCTTGATGAATTTAAATTATCAAAAATATCTACTGGCACAGAAGTATATTCTGGCAAAGTCGTTTTAAGCAATTTATCAATTAATCCTATCTTTTGATTTTTTTTAAGTGAATCACCATATACTGGTGCTGGCCTTAGAACACTTACATTTCCTAAACCTTCAAGTGCACTTTCCACTAAGTATTTAACAGCACCATAAATATTATCTGGAAAAATTTCACTAGTCTCTACCTTAGCAGAGGTATCATTTAAATTATAAAGGCCACCTGCTGTGCTCAAAAAAACAAAGTGCCCATGAGGATTTTCTTTAAAAAATAATTTAGCTAATTCAATAGACCCTACTAAATCATTTCGAACAAAGTCTATTTCAAACTCACCTCTAGGCCCGACGACAGCAGCTGTATGAATTAAGATATCGAGGTCTTTAACAAAATGCTTGATATTTTTCTCATCGGCAAAATTGCCCAAGATACATGTCTCGCTATCTTTTAGTTTTTCGTTCGCAGAATGACGTGTAATAAATTTTACAGGTGAAGATAAGTTTTGCCTCAGTGCTTTACCTATAAGCCAGTCACCGCCAGTAATTCCGATTTTTTTATCGGAATTCATAGCGTATCTATATAAAACTCAATCGTCTTCTTTATGCCAGTATTAAATGTTTCAGCAGGTAAAAAACCTAATTCGCTTTTAATTTTTTCAGCATTGATTGCGTATCTACGATCATGGCCAGGTCTATCTTTAACAAATGTAATTAAGTCTTTATAAGATTTACCAGATGATCTTGGCTTTACTGAATCTAGACTTTCACAAATAGTTGTAACAACTTCAAGATTGGTTTTTTCTGTATTACCACCGACATTGTAAGTTTCACCTACTCTTCCTGAAGCTAAAACTTTCATAATAGCTTCGCAATGATCATTTACGAATAACCAGTCGCGAATATTTTTGCCATCACCATAAATAGGTAAAGCAATCTCTTTCAAAGCATTATGAATTACTAGAGGTATAAGTTTTTCTGTATTTTGGTATGGCCCGTAATTATTTGAACAATTTGTTGTTAAAGTAGGTAATCCAAAAGTATGAAAATAAGCTCTAACTAGATGGTCTGAACTCGCTTTACTTGCTGAATAAGGACTATTTGGTTGATAAGGATGAGTTTCTGAAAAAGCAGGATCATTCAATTCAAGTGACCCATAAACTTCATCAGTTGAAACGTGTAAAAATCGAAATGACTTTTTTAATTCATCACTAAGTGTTCCGTAGTACTCTCTAGAGCGCTCAAGAAGATTAAAAGTTCCATTGATGTTAGTTTGAATAAATTCTGCTGGACCATTAATAGATCTATCAACATGGGACTCAGCAGCAAAATTTAAAATTGCTCTAGGCTTATGCTCTTCTAACAATTTTTTTACTAATGCTTCATCACAGATATCACCTTTCACAAAGAGATATTGATCAGGATTAGGCAAATTTTTTAAATTTTCTTCTGAACCAGCATAAGTCATCTTATCAAGATTAATTATTTTCTCATTCAAATTCTTAGACAACCACAGCCTTACAAAATTTGAACCAATGAAACCAGCACCACCAGTAATAATAACACTCATCTTATTTCTCTCTTTAAATTAAAGTAAGACCAAATTATAGGAGAATGAAGATGAATTGCCATGAAAAAAATGTATAATTGGCAGTATTTAATGACTATTTTTAGGACTGCCATGCAACCAACAACATTCTTATTTTTTGCCTTTGGCGCTAATTTTACGAACCATTCAATGCCCTACTTCTCTATTCTCACGTTGAAAAAATTCGCCCCCGCCAACTCTCACTACGTTATGTACACCGACCGTCCTGATTTCTATCAATACTTATCCCCAATTATTGAAACCCGCCTTCTGGACGAAAAAACCTTAAAAGACTGGCACGGTCCTCATAATTTCGTATGGCGAGTCAAAATCATGGCCATGCTTGATAGTGCACAAAAAGATATTGGACACCTGGTCTATCTGGATACTGATACATTTGCTCTGGAATCCCTTGCTCCCATGATCGCAAAACTTGAAAGTGGCTCAAACATGATGCATGAGCGTGAAAGTCTACTTTGTGAAGATAAAGCAAAAAATAAAATGCTCATGTGGAAGCAAACTCAAAATAAATCTTTCGGCGGGATGAAAATTACCAATGAAACGGCCATGTGGAACGCCGGAGTTATCGCCATTAATTCCAACGATAAATTAGAATTAATAACCAAGGCCCTAAAATCAACAGATGAAATGTGTGAGCAGCAAGTTGAAAGATGGCTTATAGAGCAACTTAGTGTCTCGCTTGCACTAGCGAGTTCAAACAAGCTCATTCCCGCTGATCCATGGATTGCCCACTACTGGGGAAACAAAGACGGCATGCTTAGAAATATTCAGATCTTTCTCTCTCAGCTTCTTCAACAGGCAATCAGTCCAACTGATGCTCTAAAATTAATTAATATCACAGAGTGGAAAACCCACCTCATTCGCCCAACAAAAAAATCTTTCCTAAAGAAATGGTTACGGTTTTAGACTAGAAAACTATGAGTAAGAAAATTCTAAAAATTAAGTCTGCTACATATATTAAAAACTATGAGTTGCTTGTAACTTTTCATGATGGAAAAGAAGTAAATGTAGATTTTTATGATTTTTTGATCTCTTCAACTAATCCTCAAATTAGGGATTATTTAAATTTAGAGAAATTTAAATCTTTCAAGGTAAAAAGACATGACTTGTTATGGGGAGACTCCGATCTTCTTTTTCCTATAGAAGACCTCTACAGTGGTAAAATTTCAGCCTAATACCTCTCGAAGCACAAAAATACCCCTAAAAACCTGCTCCACAAGATCAAAAATACCCCTAAAAAACTGCTTTACAACGAAAACTCAACACGTTAGTCTGTTTCCATGCGCAGAATAGCTCAAGAACATTTAAAGACCTGGTATAACAAAAAAACAAGGCAACCCCTAATTATCAGAGGCGCTCGCCAGGTGGGTAAATCCACATTAGTAAAATTGTTTTGCGAAGAAGAAAAACTTCAATTAATAGAATTAAATCTAGAGAAAATAAAACTTCAAACAACAAATAATACTGATTTTAATATCCAATTATTGCTGGATGAAATTCAGTTAAAAACCAAACAGAATCTAACTCCAAATACAGTTATATTTTTTGATGAAATTCAAGAGTCTCCACAATTACTAAAATCTCTAAGATACTTCTTCGAAGAGCGCCCGGATATTGCAGTTATCTCAGCAGGATCATTATTAGAACTAGCTTTAAAAAACGAAGCTATTAGCTTTCCCGTAGGAAGAGTTGAGTTTTATCATTTAGGGGCCATGACTTTTACCGAGTTCCTCTGGGCCACTGGAAATAGCTTTCTTCAAAGCAAGCTTCAGGCCTTAGATTTTTCTAATGCGGTAATCTCTCAAGCAAAAGAAGAACTTAGAAATTATTATTACGTTGGTGGAATGCCCAAAGCAGTAAAGACTTTTGTAGAGGAAAAGAGCCTTGTAACAGTCAGAGATATTCAAGATCAAATTCTTCAAACTTATGTTGCTGATTTTCCAAAATACAACGGTCGGATTCAAGTTGAAAGAATATCAAGAGTCTTTAGCTCTGTGATTTCTCAGTTAGGTAAAAAAATAATTTATCAAAAAATCGACCAAGGCGCTCAGGCCAGAGATACAAGACGCATTCTGGAATTGCTCATTGATGCCAGGGTTTTACTTCCATGCAGGCACAGCAATTCAAATACTATTCCCCTGGCAGGTGAAGTCGACGACACTATTTATAAGCTCTACTTTTTAGATGTTGGCCTTGTTAATGCGATGATGAAGCTTGACTTAGAAGCTATAGATCAAGAAATGAAAAATAACTTCAATACAAAAGGTATGATTGCAGAGCAATTCGTGGCCCAACACTTAGCTTACCTGGGAAGTAAAACCCTTCCCCCTGAACTATATTATTGGTTGCGAGATAAAGGATCACAAAAAGGAGAAATAGATTTTATCATTCAAAAGAAAAATCAGATTATTCCTGTTGAAGTAAAAGCAGCAGAAGCGGGACACTTAAAATCTTTGTATTATTTCTCAAAGGAAAAAAAGACAGCAACGGCTATTAAAATTTCTCTTGATGCATACTCGGCAAAAAAAAGTTCACACAAAATAGATGCGCAAGATATTCAAATAAACCTTCTATCTGTTCCTCAATATGCAATTGATCAAGTAGATCTCATCCTAGAGAATACCCAAATTTCTTAAGCATCACTTCAGCTTTCTCCCAAGACCCACAACACTCTGGACTCAGAGAAATTGTTAAAACTGCTATCATTTTATTAGTTAATCCTTTTTGGATAGCATTTGATAAACATTCAATATACTCATCACTAAAAAGCTCCATCTTCTCTGGCGCAGCTGAGTAAAAATAATCTAAATCTAAGTTCACAATCCAAGGCAAATCATTCACAAATCCCACTTCTCCAAAGAGGTTCTGTGTGTATTTAACCAGGTCATAAGGCTTAATCTCACGCGAGAGCTCTTTTGAAGATCCTAGATGATGAGTTGCTGAAACAGTAAGGCCTACCAACTCAGGATATTTCTGAAGAAAAACTTCAATGTAATTATCCCATCTAAAAAGTGGCGTATTGATATCTGATTGAAGAGTGTTTCGATATTCTTCAAGCGGCATCTTCCACAAATCATGCTTAAAATATTTTAGAGCAGAATCACTCATGTCCGGGTGAGCATCAATGTGCAGAAGATTGTAGCGATTCTCTTTTTTCATTTTTTGAAACCAGCACCAAAGTGCTAAGCGATGATTGTCCATAATATAGACATTATCTTGATTCCATAAAACATTGTCTGAGCTAGAAGCTGACTCGCCCCTACTGATCAAAGGAATTAAAAAGCTCATCTTTTTTTCACTGGCTCTTCAACTTCTAACACTTTCATTTCAATAGTGTACGAGAATCCGAAAATTTCACCTTCGTTAAGAGTTACGATTCCTTCTTTGGTTTCAAGATTTTTGTCATGACCTTTCACATCAGCAAGTCCAAACCATGGCTCAATGCAGACAAAAGGCACACTACCTTTCCCCCAAATTCCCCAATGAGAAGTATTAGAATGAACACGTATGACTTCATTTCTTTTTTTATCGACTAGGTCAACATATTTAGATTTTAGCTTTTTAAAAATCAAAGCATCATCTTTGAACAATTCTGGAGCGATTTCTAGATTTGCATTTTTTAATTCAGTTACTTTACTGAAATCGACTTCGCCATGATTTAGTCTAAAATACTCTTTTTCTTCTTTTTCAAACCTGATCTCATAGTTAGAAAGAATGGTTGTTTCAAACCCAGGATGAGCACCAATTGAAAAATAGATATCTTGTCTGTCTGTATTTTTAACAAAATAAGATATTGTAACTTTTGAATCTTCAATCTTGTAGCGCACACGAAGCTCAAACAAAAAAGGATATTGATTAAAAGTTTCCTGAGTGGCCTCTGCCATAAACTCAACTTCAGAAGTCCCGCACTCCGTGCACTTGAACTCCATGTCTCTGGCAAACCCATGTTGAGGCATTTTATAGGTTTTACCCTTAAGCTCATACTCATCGTCTTTAAGTTTTCCAACAATGGGAAACAGTACCGGCGCTGAACGATTCCAGATTTTTTCATCGGCAAGCCAAAGAAGTTCTCTATGCCACTCTCTGGAGAATAGGCGTTTCATTTCAGCGCCCTTGCTAGTCACCTGTACAACGAGAGAATTACTTTCAATTTGATACCAATCACTCATTCTATGATTATAATTGCCTCTGTCTTTAACTACAAGCTGGTAGATCCTTAAATTTCTGTTATAATACACTCATGAAAGTCACAGAACACCTCTCACTCGCAAAAGAGCCTCTTTTTAGTTACGAAATTGTTCCACCGCCTAGAGGTAGATCAGTTCAAGAAATTATTGATATCGTTGAAGCCTTAAAGCCAGTTAATCCTGCATGGATCGACGTTACCGCTCATTCTTCTTCTGCGTATTATAATGAAAAAGAAGATGGGACTATTGAACGCAAGATTTATAAAAAGCGTCCAGGAACAATTGGTATCTGTGGGATCATCCAAAACCGTTTCATGATTGACACAGTTGTCCACCTTCTTTGCTTAGGTTTCTCAAAAGAAGAAACTGAAGACGCATTACTTGAACTAAATTTCTTGGGTATTCATAATATTCTTGCCCTTCGAGGCGATGGCCCAAATTATAAAAAAGAATTATCACGAAACCGTAGTATGAACTATTACGCTTCAGATTTAGTTGAACAAGTTAATGCTTTAAATCGAGGCCAGTTTCTCGATGAACTCGAAGGCTCAGCCAAATTCGATTTCTGCATAGGCGTTGCAGGCTACCCTGAAAAACACTTCGAAGCTCCAAACTTAAAACTTGATTTAATTAATCTTAAGCGCAAAGTAGATGCGGGTGCCGATTATGTCGTTACTCAAATGTTTTTTGATAACAACCACTACTTTAACTTTGTAAAAGAAGCTCGTGCTGCTGGCATCACTGTTCCCATCATTCCAGGAATTAAAGTCTTAAAAAGCACTACCCAACTCGTAAGCGTTCCAAAAAACTTTTATATCGATTTTCCTGATGAACTTGTAGAAGCTGTCACAAGTGACCCAAAAAATGTTTCTGCCATTGGAAAAGAATGGGCCAGCAATCAGGTTAAAGGTCTCCTCGAAGGCGGCGCTCCCTGTGTGCATTTCTATATTATGAACGACACCAACACTATTGTAGATATTGTAAAAAAATATCAAAAGTAAGAAATGAAAAAACATTCAACTCTGTTAGAACTGGAAAAAACTCTTAAAGAAAAGATTTTGTTTCTCGATGGTGCTATGGGCACCATGATTCAAACTTATAAACTTCAGGAAGAGGATTTTAGAAAAGGACACTTTGAAAATCACCCAAGTGATTTAAAAGGCAACAACGATCTATTATCTCTTACAAGACCTGATGTTATTTATGCCATTCACACGGCTTACCTGGAAGCAGGTGCTGACATTATCGAAACCAACACATTTTCGGGAACAAGAATTGCTCAGAAAGATTACGATCTCGAGCACGCTGTTCACGACATCAATTTCCAATCAGCAAAGCTTGCTAAAAAAGCTTGTGATGATTTCATGGCAAAAAATCCAGGCCGCAAATGTTATGTGGCCGGAGCACTGGGGCCAACTAACAGAACTCTATCCATGTCACCAGATGTAAATAATCCAGCTTTCCGAGCAGTGACATTTGATGAACTTGTTCAAAACTATTATGAACAGACCAAGTCTCTTATTGAAGGCGGAGCAGACATTCTGCTACCTGAAACAACTTTTGATACTCTAAATTTAAAAGCGGCGATCTTTGCTATTGAAAAATTTCAAGAAGAAGTCGGAATAAAATTTCCACTGATGCTTTCTGTAACAATCACTGATGCCTCTGGACGAACACTGTCAGGGCAAACGACAGAAGCCTTCTGGAACTCAGTCCGCCACGCAAAACCACTTTCAGTAGGTCTAAACTGCGCTTTAGGTGCAAAAGAGATGCGTCCTTATTTAGAAGAGCTTTCGAAAATTGCCGACTGTTATGTCAGTTGTTACCCGAACGCAGGACTGCCTAACCCACTTTCTCCGACAGGATATGATGAAACGCCTGTGATGACTGCAAAGTTCGTTGGTGAGTTTGTCGATGCTGGATTTATTAATATTCTAGGTGGCTGTTGCGGGACGACTCCTGATCACATTAATGCCATTGTAAAAAAATGTAAGACAAAAAAGCCAAGAATTACGCCTTTAATTAAAAAAGCTACTCGCCTTTCGGGGCTAGAACCATTTACAATAGAAGATACACACAACAAGCCTTTTTATATGGTCGGTGAGCGCACAAACGTCACCGGCTCCCCTTTATTCGCAAAACTTATTAAGGCCTCTAATTTCGACGAAGCTCTCTCGGTTGCCAGGCAACAGGTGGAAAACGGCGCGAACATTATCGACATTAACTTTGATGAAGGGATGCTTGATTCAAAGGCCTGTATGATTCACTTCTTAAACTTAGTAGGAAGTGAGCCTGATATCTCGCGCGTCCCTATCATGATCGATTCATCAAAGTGGGAAGTGCTTGAAGCAGGATTAAAATGTCTTCAAGGTAAAGCAATCGTCAATTCTATTTCATTAAAAGAAGGCGAAGAGAAATTTTTGGAACAGGCCCGCCTGATTCAAAAATACGGTGCAGCCGTTGTTATTATGGCCTTTGATGAACAAGGACAAGCGGCCACTAAAGATGAAAAAGTCAGAATCTGTAAACGCGCTTATGACTTATTAATTGAAAAACTTGATTTCGATCCATGCGATATTATTTTCGATGCAAATATTCTAACTGTTGCAACAGGTATCGAAGAGCACAATGCTTATGGAGTCAACTTCATTGAAGCCGTGAGAGAATTAAAGAAGGTTTGCCCTGGTGCTTTAACCTCTGGTGGAGTTTCAAATCTCTCTTTCTCGTTCCGCGGAAATAATATTGTCCGTGAGGCCATTCACTCAGTATTTTTATTCCATGCTATTAAAGCTGGTCTTGATATGGGAATCGTGAACGCTGGAATGCTAGCTGTATATGACGAAATCGATCCAGATCTTCGCGCTAAATGCGAAGCGGTTGTCTTAAATCTTCACGACAATGCGACTGAAGAGTTATTAGAGCTCGCCGAAACATTAAAAAATCAAAAATCAGATAAATCTGAAACTAAAGTTGATGAATGGAGAAACTTCTCTCTGGAAGAGAGAATTTCTTACTCAATGGTTAAAGGCCTTGACCAGTATATTGAAATTGATGCAGAAGAAGCTCGTGTAAAATTAGGGCGCCCCCTTAATGTTATCGAAGGCCCTTTAATGGCCGGAATGAAAGTTGTCGGTAATCTTTTTGGTGAAGGCAAAATGTTTCTTCCTCAGGTTGTAAAATCGGCCAGAGTTATGAAAAAAGCCGTCGCTTATCTTGAGCCATTTATGGAACAGGAAAAACTGGATGCGGTTGTTGAAGTTCGCGAGCAAGGTGTTTTTGTTATTGCCACAGTAAAAGGTGATGTTCACGATATCGGTAAAAATATTGTCGGTGTGGTTCTCGCTTGTAATGGCTACAAAGTGATCGATCTTGGCGTTATGGTTTCAGCTCAAAAGATTTTAGATACTGCCAAAGAATTAAAAGCAGACATCATTGGATTATCTGGACTCATTACTCCATCCCTTGATGAAATGATCCACGTTGCAAAAGAAATGGAGCGCCAGGGTTTTACGACTCCACTACTTATCGGTGGAGCGACAACATCTAAAGCTCACACTGCTATTAAAATTGCTCCTCACTACCACTCTCCAATCGCTCACGTTGGAGATGCTTCACTTGTTATCGAAGTTTGTACAAATCTCATCTCTCCGGAAAGAAGAGATGAATATGCCCGCAATATGAAAGAGAGCTTTCAAGCGCTGAGAGATCGACACGCTAATCAAGCGCAGGACAATGTTTTAATTCCTTATCATGAAGCTCTCGCTCACTCATTCAAAACAAATTGGAATGAAATAGAAATCGCCAAACCATCCCGCACTGGAATTTTTAATCTGGATATCAGTCTTGAAGAAGTTATTCCTTATATAGACTGGTCGCCGTTTTTTTGGACCTGGGAATTAAAAGGGACTTATCCAAAAATTCTCGGCAATGAAAAATACGGACAAGAGGCACAGAAACTTTTCCACGATGCTCAGGTTTTACTAAATGACATCGTTAAGAAGAAAATATTCAATCCAAAAGTTTTGATCGGTATTTTCCCGGCTTTCTCACGCGGCGATGATGTCATTGTTAATAACAACAAGACTCTGCACTTTCTTCGTCAGCAAAAAGAAAAAATTGGAGATGATGGCGTTTACCATAGCCTCGCTGATTTTATCGCACCAGAAGGCCACAACGACTATTTTGGCGGCTTTGTCGTGACAGCTGGTCATGAAGTAGAAGCTTATGCAAAAACGTTTGTAGACAAAAATGATGACTACTCATCTATCATGGTGAAGGCCATTGGAGATCGCCTGGCAGAGGCCCTGGCCGAACTTGCTCACAAAAAAGTTCGTGAGATTTTTGGATACGGTCTGAATGAAAATTTATCTAATGAAGATTTAATTAAAGAAAAATACCGCGGCGTAAGACCTGCTCCAGGATATCCTGCATGTCCTGATCACACTGAAAAACAACTTCTGTGGGATCTTTTAAATGCAGAAGCTCACACTGGTGTCACTCTCACTGAAAACTTCGCGATGAATCCGCCAAGCTCAGTTTCAGGATTTTATTTTAATCATCCTGAAGCACGCTATTTTAACGTAGGAAGTCTTGGACGTGATCAAATCGAGGATTATGCTAAAAGAAAGGAGATGCCAGTAGCAACAATAGAAAAATGGCTGGCACCAAATTTAGGATATGAACCAAAATAATCCCATAAAAAAACCTATTCATACACTACAAGATGTCATCGAACAAAAAGGCGAAGAGTGGCGTGCCACTCTAGAGTTTGCACGTGCCACTATTCCAGAAAAGTTTCTTTCTGATAGAAATCTTGTTCGCCTTACTAAAGGGGCCGCAACGATTCCTCAAACAGAACTCATGGTAAAACTTTTATTTCAAGATTCTAAAGAGCGTCCGGTAGGTGTTCCTGGGATTGATTATTTTTTCAGAGTGGTCGATCACTCTAACTACTCACTTGGGGCCTGGCTTAATGCCATCACTTATTTCCAAGAGTGGCTTGCTAGTGAGAACAGAACAACGCCATTTCAAAAAATGCTCGGCTACCTTCAATGTTGTGAAGACTCTCCGGAGAATAAAGACATTGATCACAGGTTTATGGATTTAGTACAAGATTTTATAAAGACACATGGATACGTAGGCTAGAAATAAAAAAGGCTCCCGAAGGAGCCTTTTTTATATTAATAACACTCTAATTAAAGAATGGTTAATAACTAGTGAGCAGGTGCAGCTTCTGCAGCTGGAGCAGCTTCAGCAGTTGGAGCAGCTTCTGTACCAGGAGCAACTTCAGCAGTTGGAGCAGTTTCTGTAGCTGGAGCCATTTCAGTTGTAGCTGGAGCAACTTCAGTTGTAGTTGTTTCTTCTTTTTTTGAACAACCGAATGACATTGCAGATACAACAAGAGCAAGAACTAATAATTTTTTCATCTCAAATCTCCTAAGTTTCGTTTCGATGACGTGTTACCGTGCACAATAATGATATGTAAATTTATATTACTGTTGGGGTATTGAAGTCAACTATCTTCTTAAAAAAAAATGAAAATTTTTTTACTTAAACTGCTTTTAAAACACCCTCAACTAAATCCGAATAATGAGTTGCACCCCAGATAACCACTCGCTGTTCACAGGTTTTTTCCCTCTGAGGATGACGTTTTCTAGCTTCTTTTACACCATTGAAAAAACCTTCCAATGCATTCATATGAGACTTTAAAATTATTTCCTCATCATGAGTTAGCCACATCTTTTGTATCTTCAATTGGGCCCCTAGATGTTGAGGACATGTGGCATCTTTTTCAAAGTATTGATTCACTAAAGAGGTGAAGATTTCACGGGCCTCTTCTTTGACATTTTGCTTTTTATTCACCTCTCCTAACCATTGAAAACAGTGCTCTTTGTCTAGAGAATACGTGCCATTTTTATACTTAATCATGTTACGCATTAAGAGGTTTGGCAGGATGTTTAGCAACAAACCATGGGCTAAATTCGTATCAATTTCAATCTCTTGGATGTTTTTTTCTTTCTTCGAGAGCGATTCAATAACAATTCTTTCAATGAGTAATAATCCGTCTTTCATAAAATATCCCTTTGCGTTACTACGCTGTTAAATGAGTTGAAATTGGTTGTTTTTGTATCTGGGCCAACTTCCAAACTTCGATCTTTCTTTTGAGAAAAACCTCTAAATCCTTAATCGCAACAGGACTCAATTTAAGTGAGCATTCAAAAGCGAGCGCCTCAAGTCCTTCCGTTAAGCCCATCTTTTCTTTGACTTTCTTGTTGAATATTTCAAACTCCGATAGCTTCATCGTGCTGCCGTTGAAGAGTCTAAAAACTCTTGTTAGTTGAATGCCTGTATCAGCAGAAATTTTCTTCAAAGTAGGTTTATTGTTTAAAAGCATGTACTGATTCAGAATTGTCTTTTGTAATTCCATTATCCCCTCCAGGTTTATGACTCATAAAGCACAGAGGATGCCAAGCGTAATTGATAGTTAAACTTTTGATTTCATAAGTGCATTGCTAAGAATATTTGAGATTAGTGTTCTCATAGGAGAATGAAGTGTTTTAAAATAAGAACAATTTATGAGCGAAATCAAAATTATTACCAGCAATATTCGTTATGCCAATCCGGCAGATGGCCCCCACGACTGGCCTCATAGACTTCCGTTATTAACTGAGCTTTATCAGAACTTTTCTCCCGATATCCTGGCCACTCAAGAAGGCCGAATAGGCCAAATAAAAGAGCTGGATGAAAAATTAACGAACCTCACTCTCATTGACTCTCATCGCGAATGGATTGATGTGCGGATGTACCCTTGCCTTTTTGTGGACTTGAAAAAAATAAAGGTTTTGCGCTCTGGAGACATTTGGCTTTCTGAAACTCCTGATGTTCCTGGATCAAGCTCTTTTTCCAGCTCGTTTCCCAGGCTTTGCACTTGGGCAGAAGTCGAAATCATAAAGACAAATAAAAAACTATTAATTGCCAACGTTCACCTCGACCACATTTTAAATGAAACCAGAACTGGCCAGGTTGCTGTCTTGATCGCTGAACTTAAAAAACTTGGGGACCAAAACATTTTTATCATGGGAGACTTTAATGAATCCCCCCAGTCTCAAATCAAAAATGATTTAATGAATGCCTTCAATCTCAAAGACCCATGGGTTGAAAAAAATTATAAAGAAGAAACAAGCCATCATGGATTCAATGGAAATGAAGCCGCTGAGGGCTCAAGAATAGATTGGATTTTAATGCCGGCACAATTTGAGTGCAGCTATCTTCACATGGAAAAACGCTCTTTTAATAACGTCTTTCCTTCAGATCACTATCCGATGTTTGCGACTGTCATTCCTAAATGAAGGTATGTCTCCATTCCTTTTTTAGTGTTTTCTAAAATGTCAGAGCTAGGCTTCCATTTTCCTTTTTCACCAATAACGATGACCGTTGATCCACCAAAAAGAAAATAGCCTTTCTCTTCACCGCGAGCAAACGATCTCCCCTTATCAAGTGGTTTTGACTGGATGATTTTTCCAACACAAATGGCACCGACTTCAATATAGGCAAGTTTTCCGAAGTTCTTTGTTTCAAGAATTGTGACATGTCTTTCATTCGTAATAAGAATGTCTTCTTTTGATTTTAAGGCCAGTGGATTTACCGAGTGATAAAGACCTGTGACTCTGTAGTCGTCAACAATTTTTCCATCATCTGGAAAATGGTAGCGGTGATAATCAACAGGGCACAATCTTGCGAGAAGTAGTGGCCCGTCTTCAAAAGTATCTTCCCACTTTGAGTTCGCAATCAGCGCTTTTGGTTTTAGATTATGGCCTTTAACAGGAACAGTTTCATTATCCTGCACACTTTCATAACCGTAATAACGAGCTTCACTAAAAGCTGCCATCTCCTTTGGATTTTCTACAATAGGGCGTTTTCCCGGTTGAAAACGACGGATAAAAAACTGGTTAAAAGTTGAGTAAGGAGAGCTCGAAGTACGACCTTCCTCAGGAAGATAGTCTTCCATCTGGATATTGAATTTCTTTATAAATGGCGCAACTTTTTTCTGACTTAGTGGGCTGTCTTGTAAGGCCCCATAAAATTTACTGAGTGGCGCTTTGCAAATAAGGTGTGACATCCCTTTTCCAGAAGTCGATTCATAAAGCCATTCAATAAATTTATCGCCATAGACCATTTCATGGTCCACTTTACCTGTCACGCGGTTGTAAAACTTAATTTCCATAATGGCCTCTTGATCAAAATCTATTCCGGGATTATATCTATAGAGTACATTCGATGCAAGGAGGAGTTCATGCAGAAGTTAAGTCTTTTGGTTGTGTTTTCGCTATGTTTTTCAGTACCAGCATTTTCGCAGCAGCAAACTGCTAAAAAAGAAGTCGCTATGCTGCTTGAAACGGAAAAAAACTCAATCGCCGTTTTTCAAAATACAGCAGACTCTGTTGTGAACGTAAGCAACCTTAGAAAGACTCAAGGCCGCTTTGATATGGATGTCACAGAAGTGCAGGCCGGAATGGGCTCAGGGCTTGTGTGGGACAATCTAGGGCATATCGTAACGAACTATCACGTAGTGGCAGATGGAGATGCATTCTCAATCGCTTTTCGCGAAGACAAAAAACAATACCGCGCTAAAGTTGTTGGCGTAGATCCAAAAAATGACTTAGCTGTTTTAAAATTGGAAGAAATTCCTAAAAATTTAAAAGCTATTTCAAGAGGAGATTCTAAAACCCTTTTAGTTGGTCAAAAAGCTCTGGCGATTGGAAATCCACTTGGATTAGATCATACATTAACAACAGGATCAGTTTCTGCTCTAGATAGAAAGATTAAAGGTATCGGTGGTGTCTCTATTAACGGAATGATTCAAACAGATGCTTCTATTAACCCTGGAAACTCTGGTGGGGCCCTTCTCGATTCACAAGGTAGATTAATTGGTATCAACACCATGATCTATAATGCTGGAGGATCATCAGCAAGCGCTGGCCTTGGTTTCGCTATTCCCGTAAATATTGTTAAAGATGTTGTTCCTCAACTGATTCAATTCGGAAAAGTAAATCGTCCAGGATTGGGAATTGCGATCCTTGAAGATTATTATGCTGCAAGAATGGGTCTTCGTGATGGAGTTGTCGTAAAATTTGTCGACCCCAAAGGTCCTGCATCTAAAGCTGGTCTGAAAGGAATTATGAGTAACCGCAGAGGTCAGTATATTCTCGGAGACATCATCGTTGGAATTAACAATGAAACAATTAAGAGTTATGACGATCTTTACACTACTGTTAATAAATTCAAAATTGGTGAGACCGTTAAAGTGAAAATTGTCAGAGAGGGAAAAGAGAGAACAATTGATGTGACTCTCGTTCAAATCTAAATATTAAAATTTGTTTTCAGAAGCCCAGAGGATCTTAAATCTTCAGGGCTTTTGATATGCAAAACACCATCTGCATCTATCAGCCAGATAAAATCCACAACATCTTCAATTAAATTTAAATCGTGAGTGCTAAAAAAAACGGCCATTTGCTTTTCATGAGAGAGCTGCTTCAGTGTTTTCATTAACTCTACTTTTGAAGGAATATCCAGATAAGTTGTCGGCTCATCTAAAAATAAATACTGTGGAGCCTGCACAAGTGCACGGGCCAAGAGAACTTTTTGTTTTTGTCCGTCACTTAATTCTGAGAAAAAATTGTTCTGTATTCGTTCTAATTTTAAAAGACTAATAACTTCAAAAATGCTTTTTGAGTCAGCATCGCTCAGATTTCCCCAGACATCAGTATAAGGAGAGCGTCCCAAATGAATGAGTTCAATAACTTTTAAAAAATCGGCATGAATTTTTTCTGTTAAAACGACGGCCATTTTTTTAGCAAGATCTAATGGTGAACTTGATTCATAACTAACTTTATCAAGACTCAGCTCTCCTGATCGTTTTGGATTAAGAGCGGTAAGTGTTTTAAGTAAACAACTCTTCCCTGCTCCATTAACTCCCATTAAAGCAATCAGCTGACCTTTTTCAATTTTCCCATCAAGGTCTTTAAGAAGGGTTTTATTATTAAAGCCCACACTGAGATTTTTAAATTCAATCACAGCATTCTCCTTTCTTTATATAAATAAAGAGCGATGACCGGAGCACCTATAAGACCGAGGATCGAATTTGTTGCCAAAGAGTATTGACTGGTAAATATCAAAATCAGTTCCGTAAAAAGCGCCAGAGCACTTCCTATTAAAAAAACCGCTGGCATCACCAGGCGAATATCACTGCGCTTAAGAAAGCTTCTAGCAATATGAGGAGCGATGATTCCAATAAAACCAATTGGCCCGCAAAAAGCTGTGACAGTTGCAACCAATAATGAGCAAATCAATATTAACGAAAATTTAAATGAGCGAACATTCATCCCCATGCTTTTTGCATACTGCTCGCCTATAATGAATTGATTTAGCTTTTTAGGAAGGGTGATTAAAAGTAAAATTCCCACAAATGATAAAAAGATAAAAAGTGGAAGCTCTTCTAAGGTTTGCCCTTGAAAACTTCCCATCGACCACATTAAAAAGTTTTTGACTTGCAGGCTTGGAGTCATGTTTACCAGAACACTGATAAAGCTTGATGTGAAGCTAGCGATTAAAAGACCTAAAATTAAAAGACTGATGCGACTTAAATTCTTATGAACAAGAAAGGCCAGCAAGGTAAAGACTCCCATTGCTCCTATCATCGCCATAAAGGGCTGACCAATAGTCATTACAGATTCTGGGAGAAATCCTGAAGCCATTATAAAAAGGGCCACACCTAAACTCGAACCTGCATTGATCCCTAAAAGATCAGGGCCAGCTAATGGGTTTTGGAAAAAAACCTGAAGAAGAAGACCCGCAGAAGCAAGTAATCCTCCAGCAAAAAAGGCCACAATAATTTTTGGAAAGCGAAGCTGCCAGACGACGACTTCGTCACTTAAGGTAAAACCGACATCGCCATAACTAATGAGCACCAATGACAACAAAACCGTTATCAATAAAAAGCTCAACAATGTTATCAGTGATCTGGTATTCATTATAATTTTTTATACCATATCAGTTTCTGATTGGGATTTTTTTGTGAAGTGAAAATATTGTAGAGATCTTGCAATAGCAAATCTGGCCTTGAAACACCTGTTTCCCAGTAATCATTAAAGCCATTCACATTCACTAAATTATTATTGTTATAAAGAGGAATCGTTTTAAATTGCCCATAGCGTGAGTCTTTTAAAGATTCATTTTTGGATGTCCAAGTGTTTTGTGAAAGCCAGTACTGCGGTGTGATCTTTGCTGCAAGAATTTTCTCTAGTGGAATATTCTGAGTTTCTGGGCTCTCACTTTTTAAAATCAAATCTCCGCCAGCGTCTGCAATTAATATGGCCAGGTCACTAGTTCCTCCACAAGTTGCCCATTTACCATTTTGAATATCACCAACCAGAATCTTAGGCTTCACACTGGCCTCTCTCATCGCGATTGTCTTAATGCTATTGTAATTATCAACTAAAGCAATAAAGACTTTTTTCGCTTCCTGGTCTTTTGAGAAAAAAGCTGCAGAAAAAACCATCCATTCAGCGCGGGCCAGCGGGTGCGTTTCTTCAAAGTCCCTATTGAGAACAATGGGAACATTAAGTTTTCTCAGGTCTTTAATTCTTTTCTCACTAGCTAAATTAGAAGAATAGGCCATCACAAGATCTGGCTTCAGGGAAAGAAGCTCTTCTGCATTTAATTGAAAGTGAATATCTTTTACCTGCTGTTTTTTAAGCTCTTCGTTATAGATATATTTCACGCCTTGAAATCCAACTAAACTTTTTTCAAGCCTGAAGGTTTTTAAAAAAGGTAGATGTGTTGTTGAAGTCGCAACAAAACGACTGGCCTTATCTGTCATGATAAATAATTTGGTTTTACAGTTTAATGACTTTTTATCACCAATTAAGATTCGGTCGTTTTTAGATTCGATAATTTTAAAATTTTTATAATACTTAATAGAGAATAATTTTGCATAACGAGGTTTATATTCTTCGAGTACTTTTTCAGACTCACACTCTGAAGCGTTACACACGCTTATAGTGATTATTGAAAGCATAAATAAAACTATAAAGTGTGTTCTCATCATCTAAAAAGTCTAGGCCGGAGCATTTTTATTGTAAAGCCAGAAGGATTCCTTAATAATAGAGCTTCAAAGATAAAAACAAGTGAAGTTGGTGTAACTCCAACGCTGTCCCGCAACGGTTATAGCCCGATCCATTTTTATCTTCCTTATACCCGCGGAGGAATCATGCTTGAGAAAAAATTCACGCTACTGCCCCTTATGGCCTTGACCCTTCAATTTCATTTTAATGCCTATGCTGATGATGGTGCACTTATCGTAAGAGCTGATAGAATTAAGAGCTCACTTGATAAGTCCCCTTCTGACATTAAAGTTTTTGAAGCTAGTGAAATTGAGCGTGCCACAAGTATCAATGAGCTCTTTTCCTCTCAATCAGATTTAAAACTTGCTCAATCAGGTCCTCCTGGAGCGAATACTAGTTTATTCTTGCGAGGAAGTGACTCTTCTCACACCTTAGTTGTTATCGACGGAATCATTATGAATGATCCGAGCAATACCACACGCCAGTTTGACTTAGGACGATTGAGTCTAAATAACATTGAAAGAATTGAAATTTTAAAAGGCTCACAAGGTCTTTTATATGGATCAAATGCTATTGGTGGAGTGATTCTTATTACTTCAAAAAAAGCGAGTGACAAAGATTCTGGATCAGCAACATTTGATTATGGAACTTTTGCCACTTTCAATGCATCCGCAAATTTTCAAAAGAAGTTTGACACAAATTCGTTTAGTCTCGGTGTTGATCAATTTAAGACGAAAGGATTTTCCGCAGCTCATCCTGGTCTTGAAGATGACGGTGAAAAAAGAACAACGGTCTCTGCTGGGTTTAATCAAACCTTAGGATCATTAGGTGAATTTACCTTAAACTACAGAGGTGTTTACGATGAATCTGATCTTGATAAAGGTGGTGGCCCTGGCAGTGATGATCCAAATGATTTTTTAAAATCACAGCAGCATTTTATGAAGGCTGGCTACATTTACAATTGGGACAAAGCTGAAACAAGTATTAACTATTCCAAGAGTCTGCATTATAGAGAACTACATATTCTTGCTGATACATTGAATCCGGCCGCCTCTCTTACAAAAAATAAAGGTGAACTTGATACTGTCGCCATTAATCATACTCAATACACTACTGACAAATTAACTCAAAATATTAATCTCGATTATCAACATGAAAGCGACAGAGATGGAAACTATAACGAGAACACTAGCTTCTTTCTTTATAATCGTTATGAGCTTGAATCGAATGTTTTTAATCTAGGTGCCAGAGTCGACAGCAATAAATATTTTGGAGAGCACTTTACTTACAAAGCAGCTTTTCTTCACAATTTTGATATTTCTCTTATTAAACTTAGTTACTCAACAGGATTTAGGGCCCCGAGTTTATTTCAGCTGTATGATGTAAATTATGGAAACAAAAATCTTGAACCGGAAAAAAGCCAGACGGCCGAATTGGGGTTTGAGACATACTTTGCTATCCATAAAAACACCTCGACACTTTTTTATACAGAAATAGATAATAGACACAGTTATGAGCCGGTAACTTTTGTAAATCGCAATGCTGGAAGAGCTAGAATTATCGGTGTTGAGAATATTTTTGCCACACAAATCTCTCCTGAAACCAGTGTAGATCTGGCAGCAACCTTGCTCTCGGCCAAAGACATGACGGCAAGGCAAAAACTCGCGAGAAGGCCTAATATCAATGCGAAAATCGCTCTTAATCACAAAGCTGATAATCAGTTTATTAATTTTCAAGCAGACTTTACGGGAAAGAGACCGGATGTCGACAATGCCGGAAATAATGTGAGTCTTCCAAGTTACATGATCTTTCATGCAGAGTACTCAGTAGACATGAATGAAAGGCTTCAAACTTATGCGAAGGTCAGAAATATTTTAGATAAAGAGTATGAAGACGTAGCAGGATTTGGAACGGGCGGAAGAATTATGACCGTAGGGGTAAAATATTTCTTTTAACCCCTACAGTAAAAACTTTTAAGTCATGTTCGGGTCCATCGCATCTCTTACTCCTTGGCCAATAAGGTTCAGAAGTGTAAGCACTGTAAATAGTGCAAGAGAAGGATAGACGGCAAGCCACCAGGCAATCGTATAGTTCTTTTGAGCTTGAGCAAGTAACTCTCCCCAGCTTGGTGTAGGAACTTGTAAACCAAAACCCAGATAATCAAGAGCAGCTAGGCCCACGATTTCAGCGGCAATGGTAAATGGTGCAAAAGTAATAATCGGAGTCAGTGAATTTGGAAGAATGTGCTTAAAAATAATTTTTAAGTCAGAAGCTCCAAGAGACTTCGCTGCTTCAACGAACTCGCGATTTCTATTTTTTAAAAACTCTCCACGCACATAATAAGAAATACTAATCCATGCAAAAATACATGAGATCGCAATCAGCATAAATAGTGATGGTGAGAAAATCGAAATTAAAATAATCAATAAGAAAAACTGAGGCACAGTACTTAAAACTTCAACAATTCTTTGTCCTACGAAGTCTACTTTTCCTCCGTAGTACCCCATGATCCCGCCCAGAAGTGTTCCGATTGAAAGAGAGATGAACCATACAGCGATTGCGTACACGAAACTGTATTTGAATCCATAAAGAAGTCTGGTGAAAACATCTCTTCCTCTATCATCTGTTCCAAAGAGATTCTCTTGGCTTGGAGGTGATGGATAGTACTCTACTTTCGCATTACTCTCATATGGGTCCCATTGGATGATAGGCCATAGGGCATAATCACCGTTTTCCATTTTTAAAGCGCGGTAATCAACATCCATTGAGTCTGTTATACCTAAGTCTTCAGTATTGTAGTCTTTGAAAATAGGAAAGTAAGTTGAGCCATGATACTTAACAATAATAGGTCTGCTGTTAGCAATAAACGGCGACACAACTGTAGCTAAAACTAAAAGAAAAAGTAGTATCGATGAAAAAACAGCTGCTTTACTTTTTTTGAAAATCTTCCAGCGCTTGCGAGTTAATTCATTCTTTATGTATTTATCAATCATTTGAAATCAATCCTTGGGTCAACAATTACATAAGCCAAGTCACTCAACAGGTTACCAATCAACATCAATAAACTTTGAATAAAGATCAGACCCATGATGACGTTATAATCTCTTTGAAGAATAGACTTATAACTTAGAAGACCAATTCCATCTAACTGGAAAATAATTTCAAGTAAAAGAGCTCCGGCGAAGAATACTGATACGAATCCACCAATCCCAGTAACAATAGGAATAAGGGCATTTCTTAAAGCATGTTTTAGATAAACAACTTTCTCTGACAGGCCTTTAGCACGAGCAGTACGAATATAGTCTCTCTTAACTTCATCAAGAAGAGAGTTCTTCATAAGCATTGTTAAAATGGTAAATGATCCAATCATGTAACAAATTAGCGGCAACACAAAGTGATGTAGCCTGTCCGTAATTTTTCCCCATGTCGTTAGATCATAGTAGTTATCTGAATAAAGATTTCCCATCGGAAACCAGTCATAAAAACTTCCACCGGCGAAATAAACAATAAGGAGAATGGCGAGCATGAATCCTGGTATCGAATAAAAGACAAAGAGTAAAAAGCTCGTGACGTAGTCGAAAGAGCTCCCGTGCTTAACGGCCTTGGCAACTCCAAGAATAATAGAAACAAGATACGACATAATCAGTGACACAACTCCGAACTGCAATGAGACCGGAAACTTACTGGTGATAACATCGATAACTGGCTCTTCATAAGTAAAGCTCTCACCGAAATCTAATCTTGAAAGATTCTTCAACCAAATCAAGTAACGGATATGAACTGGTTTATCAAAACCATACTGCTTTTTAAGCGCTTCAATAACTTCTTCACTAACAGCAGAGCTTTTATTGTCTCCACCGTGCCCGCCACCGCCGCTTTCACCACCCATTCCACCGAATTTCATTTGCTGAATTCGCTGCTCGATTGGGCTACCAGGGGCAAGATTGATAATGGCAAACGTAACGATAGTGACCCCAAGCAGAGTTGGGATCATTATCAATAATCTTTTTAAAATATAAGTAAACAAAGGAAAACCTCTTAATTATTTTGCAATCCACCAGTAATCAGTACCTACACCATAAGTGTATGCATCTTTCTCTCTGCCCATTCTTTCAGAGTGGCCATAGAGTCTGTATTTATTGCTAAATAAAAAGATATAAGGAACATCAGCAGCGATCGTTCTGTAAACTTCGCGAAGTTTCGTGATTCTAACTTTTTTATCCATTACAACACGAGATTCATCAATAAGTTTATCAACTTTTGGGTTGCTGTAGCTTACGAAGTTTGATCCTGAGTTTGCAATTGAATCTGAGTGCCAGATTTGTTTTGGATCCCAGTCAAGGTCCCCACCACCCCAAGCAAGTCTTACTGCTTCGAATTTTCTTTCATCAAGAAGTTTAATGAACGCGTTCCACTCAACGACTTTAATCTGAACATCAACACCTGCTTTCTTAGCGTCCTGTTGGAATCCTGTTAAGTATCTAACATAATCAGGAAGTGGTTCAAGAATAGTGAAGCTTAACTTTACTTTCTTACCATCGATCATTTTATCAAGGATTCTATCCCCATCAGTATCTTTCCATCCGTCTTCATTTAATTTTTTAAGAGCAAGAGCTGGATCGAACTCAATTGGCTTCACACTTGAATCAGCATAATCACTAGCTGGGTATAAAGGCCCAGTCGCAGGAGTTGAAAGATTGAAAAATAGTTTTTCAATAATGTTTTTTCTGTTGAAAAGGTGAACCATTGCTTCTCTGGTTTTAACAGATTTAAACATTGGGTTTGTAAGGTTAAATCCAACAAAAGTGTATCCAGTAACCTGCTTGTTTTCAGCTTTAACTTTCTTTACACTTTTTCCCCATTTTGGACCAACTGCTTTTTGTTGGTATTCATCTGGCTGTAGACCCAAGAAATCAATCTCACCATTTTCTAATGAACGGATACCAATAGTTGAATCCTGGATAAAACGTAAATTGATTGTTTGGAAATTATGAATCCCTTTCATTGAAGGAATACTTCTTCCCCACCAGTTTGGGTTTGCTGTTAATAAAATTCTTTTCGAGCGATCGAACTCTTTCAACATGTATGGCCCAGTACCAACAAGCGTTCTGTTAAGAACTTTTTCTTGCTCTTTACTTGGGTTTTTATATAAGTGCATTGGAACAACAGTTAAACCAGCAGCAACAGAAAAGTTGTTGAAGTATGGAGTTCCTACTGTGAACTTAATTTTATTTGGTCCGCTGATTTCTACAGACTTAATGTTTTCGTAATAAGGCTTTAAGTGAGATGTTTTATATTTATCTTTTGGATCCATGATCGCATCAAAAGAAAACTTAACGTCTTCAATAGTAAGAGGTTTTCCATCATGCCACTTCACTCCGTCTCTCAGTGTGAACTCAAAAACTTTTTGGTCTTTTGAAATCGTCCATTCTTTTGCAAGAGCTGGCTCCCACTCTCTCGTGTCTGTATTTCTAGTAAGAAGTCCTTCCATAATCATCGATTGAACTTCACTTGCATAAGCATCTGAAGAGCTAAGAGGATTTAATGTTGTAGGGGCCTGTCCGAGATTGTTTTTGAACTCTCCACCGAATGGAGCATTAGGATTTCCGATTGCATGTGCATTCATGGCACCAAGCAAAAAAGAAAGAGCAATTACACACTTTTTCATAGTATTTCCCACCTTTTAAAAAATTAATACAGCTTAGAATAGAAGTGTCCTGAGTTCAATTATTTTTTGAAATACAGGTTAGAGTCTAGAGACCAGCGATCGAGAGTGAGATTCTCATCTTTGAGCTTATACTGTTCAAGCTTTTGATCAATCTCATCACGGCGGCGTTCTAAATCTTTATAAGACCTTAGAGAGTATGTCCTGTCCTCGTCTAAAGCATGGAGTTCCTTTTGCCACTCTTGCTCTAGTTTTTCGCGGAGTGTTTGATAACGCGCATTGAGAGAGCCTACCCTATCCATGTGGCCCTGAATTTCTTTATTTCGAACATCCATCTGGCCTTGAACTGCCATGCGTTTTTTAATAAGTATCCCTACCACTTCACGGCCCATGCTGACATTATTCTTTAAGTCTTCACTGAAGAACTTAAAATAGGCCCCGGTGGTGAAATAGAGATTCTGCTCACAGTACTTCATGTCTGGAAGTTTTAATAAAATATAATCAGACGTTCTGCCGATGACGTAACTCTTACATTTTAATGTACTGTTTTTTTCATCCCAAAATTCGAGCTTGTCTTTGACGTTAATGTATTTGATGTTGTCGAAATCAACTTTGATTCTGACGACAGAGATTTCGCGATTGATTTTAGAAATTCTTCCCGAAAAAAATCCATCTTCTGAAAGTGCAGAAAACGCACTCGTTGAAACAAGCAGCATAATAACTGGAATGATCTTTAAAATTAAACTCATAGATCTATTATCAGGACGGATTGAATTTTCGTCCAGAAGGAAGATTATACTTGAGCAACTGAGTTAGTTATTTATTTTAATTTTAGCAGGAAGTAATTGCTTTGATCTTCTGCTTGATAAAGAAGAACTTCAAACTGATTTAATGAAGTCATTACATCTTTAAGCTGATGAGAGTCTTTCAAAACTACTAGGTTATTTTTATTCTTGAGATTTTTAAAGATCTCACGGTCGCGGTTTAAATCATCGCTAAAGATAATGTTTGTGCCAGCTCCAATCTTCTTAGAGGCCTTTAAACCTTTGTTGACAAGAAGAGAGCTTGAAAATTCATCCATCTTCCCTGTCGCAAAATATGAAAGGTTCTGAGTATTTTCTGGCATGTGATTGAGAACTTCATTCCAAAACAAAGTTGTAGAATCTTTCTTATCGTTGATTGAATCTGTGCTCTTTACACTTCTTGAGTTCTTCACTCCCGACAGAGCTTCATATCTTCCCGCAGGAATAGCTTTTCTCGTCTGCGAAGATAGTGCAAACGGGATAGAGAGTACGAAAAAAAATGCTACGATATTAATTGTCTGTTTCATGATTCGTTTGTTCTTTGATAAGGCCCATTTCTACGTCTATATATAAATTCAATGTCTCGAATAACTTTTCTAAATCTCTTACGTGCGCCTGAACTTTGTCTTCCACTCTGTTGGGCATGTCTTGAGTATGGTTTAAATACCAGCGCATCTCATCGACTCTTGAATAAAAATTATCAAGACCGACGATCACCTCTTGTCCGCACAACAAAAGATCTCTGATAGTGGTTGAATCATAACGATTCGTAAACACCGCAGGGAAATGATCTCTCGTGCGCTTAAGTGAAAATTCGTACATGTATTCTGGAGATCTGTATTTGATTCGCTCAAATAATCTTTTGGCATCAAGCTTTAACAGCATGAGCATACGTTGCGTTTCTTCACTGATTTTTACTTTCATATTCTTCTAAGTATACGCCTTAGTTTGAATTCGTCATAGAAGGCAATTTCGCTCTACGCCCGCCTGGCCATTCCGCTGCCGGAGCTGCATTCCTGTCTTTGTAATATTCTACGGCCACCGTCATTGCAATTTGCTTCACATTGAGTGGAAGTTGAAAATACCTGTAAACATTTTTGCTTTCAAACTTTGCTGCATTTTCTATTTCAGAAAAAGAGCTTACATCGTAAACAACGAGCTTACCAGAGTTCATAGAAGCTTCAAGGAAATTCTTTCTAATATTGTTAAAAGCAAATGCAGATGAAAAATCATTTCTCACAACTATTACATGTTGTTTTTTACTTTTATCAATATCTTTTAAATCTTGTTCCTGTATCGGAAGTAAACTTATATTAATCTTTCCTAGTACTTCTGCTAATACATAATACGTATTATCCAGCTCTAGTTTTGTTTGAAGGTAAAAGATGTAATTAATTGTGGTTTTGTTGTTTTCATTCATGCCTTTTTATCGGCATTTTCAAATGAAAATTAACTATATTTTTAATACCTGACAAAACCCTTTTGACGCCTAGTCCTTTCAAGCTTTCCTACTATTACAATCAACATTAATCCTACCATCAGAGATCCCATGAAATTTGCCATCGCTCCACCTGACCCACCTGAGTTCTTTGAGATATCTTCAACTGTTCCACAAGCAGCAACCTTTTTTTCAGATGTTGAAGTTGAGAGTGGTGAAACATAACCAGTCGATTGTCTTCTCGATGTTTCATCAACAACTGCATTCACTCCTTCAATATCATCTGACTGCAAACTAACAGCAGCACCAAGGCTTGCGGCCATCACAGCACCTGAATCTTCCGAGTGATCAAGCCCAAGAGTGTGTCCAATCTCATGAAGAATAGTGGTCTTTAGGGTGTTTCCCCAGTTCTGTCTAAGAGAAGCGATACTTCCATTTAAGATAATAACTGTCTGCTGAAAATTTGTTCCTGAATTATATCTGATTGTGATCGCCAATGTTCTTTGAGGATCATAACCAGTTTCTGCGCCAAAATTATCAGACCATCTGATAAAGTTCCCCGCATAGTTCGCTGTATTTTGAACGGCCGTGAACTCCCAAATATCTTTTCCAATGACAGCTTCCCATTCAGCGACTGCTTCATTGGAAAGTTTTTCTAAAAGTGCCGAGTCGCTTGCGACAGGAGCAAATTTATTCATCTTTATCGGGAACGATGCCCAGTAAAAACCATTTTTAAAATCTGAGGTGAATGTGTAGGCATGTGCTGTAAAAGTCATACCCAGGAACAATAAAATGGCCATAAGCGAGAGGGGGGAAATGCTCATGGCCAATTTTTTTGTGTGCTTCATTTTACTTCCTTGTAAAAATATTCACTATAACGACTCTCCATCCATGGAAAGTTTTGAGAAAACTAAATTCTATATTTTAGAAAATGCAGTCGCAGAACAAAGCCAGATATTATTTGCTTCAAGTGTGTAGATCTCTCCGCTCTTAAACTTAATAGGCCCATCTTTTACGACCTGTAGTTTTTTAGAACGAATCTCATCACCTTTGAGCGTCTGAATAATCTGGAAGTCGACTTCGACCTTCTGAAGGGCAGCGGATGAATCTACATCTTCTACATTAGTCACTGTAGCGATGTATTTCTCAGGACAAGAAAGGCTGATTGCCGACGTTGCAAGTGCTGCTTGCACTCCCAAAATCATACTCAAACCCAAAGCTGTAATAGTGACCTTTCCTAGTCTTGTAATTTGCTTCATCCTAAAGCTCCTCTTAAATAAATCTTCCTTGAATCCCAACCTTGGTGGAAATCATCCATGATCTCCTGATTATGACTATTGCACTCTCTATGCCAAGACCGTCAAATTGGTAACACCTTGATTGGCATAACTGTCTAATCTACTTTAGTGACGAAAGGACACCCTTCTGGCCTCTATAGGTGTCAAAAGAAAAAGTAAGATTCAAAATTTTGACCTCATTACTTTTTTACAGGGGATTTTTTGTAAATGGTTTTCGTATTAGTTATGACTTTATTTGATGAATTATAGATTGTGGATTTTTCCAGAAGATCTCCACTGTCTGTATGTGAGTATCTATTAACCGCCCTGACAGGAAGAAACATCGCCGGAATACCTGGGTCTTTTTTGTATTCGATCTTAACTTCTAATACCAACTCTGCTGCTTCAAAAGTTCCTCTTCCAAAAGCGCGATTGTATTGATCATCTAAAACAAGTGTATATTCATTATTTAACATAAGGGTATGCGATAACGGGCGCGATAATATCGAGACCTCGCCACAGCCTTTTTGAGAAAGCACAACGCTCTCTCCACTTTTATCCAAATAAGATCCGCTTAAATCAGGACAATTAAGCGCAGTAGCCGTTTTCACTCTTCTAAAGGTGATATACTCAACTCCCCCCATAGACCCATCTTCTTTATATGGAATGATCTTTTCAACCAGGTTGTTGAATTTATCAATGCGATAAGATGTGATCCATCTCACAGGCAGATCATAATCATTGCTTCCGCCATAATCCATTCGGATATCAATGATAAATTCTTCTGTTGTAAAAGTGACTTTTGCATAGGCCGTCATCGATCCTTCAGACTGAAGAACTCTTTCTACACCATCGGCAATAAGAATAGTTGTCCCATCCTCATCAGACCAAGTCGTGCTTGCGCATTGATCTTGAGTGATTGTGCGGACAGTTTCAGTATCAGCATCAAAAAACGAACCAGTGATATCAGGACAGGCCGCAAATGTTTGAAGTGAGAATGTTAATGCAATTAATGCGATGATTGTTTTCATGGAGTGTGCCCAATGTTTAAATTTTAATTTGGGAATATTAGAACATCTCTTAAAGGAGCGTGACAAATAAAAAGGCAAAAAAAAGGAGCCCCCAAAGGAGCTCCTTTAATAGATTTCATAGCTTGAAAGGAAGCGTGAATTACATCATGCCGCCCATTCCGCCCATACCACCCATTCCGCCGCCCATTGGAGCGCCTGCATCTTTAGATGGAAGGTCTGCAATCATCGTTTCAGTTGTAAGCATTAGACCTGCAACAGATGAAGCATTTTGAAGTGCTGAACGAACAACCTTAGTTGGATCGATAATTCCAGCAGCAACAAGGTTTTCGTATTTTTCATCGCGAGCGTTGAAACCAAAGTTAGCATCTTTATTAGATTTAACTTCGTTAACAACCACTGAGCCTTCAAGGCCCGCGTTCACAGCGATTTGTCTTAGAGGTTCTTCGATCGCACGTTTAACGATTCTGATACCGAAGTTTTCTTCTTCGTTTCTTCCTTTAAGGTCGTTAAGAACTTCAGAAGCGTGTAGTAATGCAGATCCACCACCAACAACAATTCCTTCTTCAACAGCTGCGCGAGTTGCATGAAGAGCATCTTCAACTCTATCTTTCTTTTCTTTCATTTCTGATTCAGTTGGTGCTCCAACTTTAATAACAGCAACACCACCGTCAATTTTAGCTAATCTTTCTTTCAGCTTTTCTTTGTCGTAGTCAGAAGTTGTTTCAGCGATTTGAGCTTTAATAGCTCCAACTCTTGCCTGAACATCAGCTTTGTTTCCGTTACCGTCGATGATCGTTGTGTTTTCTTTGTCGATTGTAATTCTCTTAGCAGATCCAAGAACTTCAACTCCTGAAGTTTCAAGACTCATTCCAAGCTCTTCAGAAATAACAGTTGCACCAGTAAGTGTTGCAATGTCTTTTAACATTTCTTTTCTTCTGTCACCAAAGCCTGGAGCTTTAACAGCAGCAACTTGAAGAGTTCCGCGAAGCTTGTTTACAACAAGAGTTGTAAGAGCTTCACCATCGATATCTTCAGCGATGATTAGAAGTTGTCTTCCTGACTGGATAGTTTTTTCTAGTAATGGAAGAAGTTCTTTCATTGAAGAAACTTTTTTATCAGTGATTAGGATGTTGCAGTTTTCAAAAGCAACTTCCATTTTTTCTGGATTGTTTACGAAGTATGGAGATAAGTATCCACGGTCAAATTGCATACCTTTAACTACGATTAGTTCAGTTTCTGCAGTTTTTGATTCTTCAATTGTGATAACACCGTTGTTTCCAACTTTTGACATTGCTTCAGCAATTAGTTTTCCGATTTCAGTATCGTTGTTTCCTGAAATTGTTCCAACCTGAGCGATCTCTTCAGAAGTCTTAACTTCTTTAGACATAGTTTTTAGTTTTTCAACAATTTTTCCTACAGCTAGATCGATTCCACGCTTAAGATCCATTGGGTTGTGACCAGCAGAAACAAGCTTAACACCTTCTCTGTAGATTGCTTGAGCAAGTACAGTAGCAGTTGTTGTACCGTCACCAGCATCTTCGTTAGTTTTTTGCGCAACTTCTTTAACCATTTGCGCGCCCATGTTTTCGAAGTTGTTTTCTAATTCAATTTCTTTAGCAACCGACACACCGTCTTTTGTGATGTGAGGAGCACCGAAAGATTTTTGAATAATAACGTTACGACCTTTTGGTCCAAGTGTAACTTTAACTGCGTTTGCAAGAGCGTTTACTCCGTTAAGAATAAGTGTTCTAGCATCTTCTGAATATTTTAATTCCTTAGCCATTGTATATCTCCTTAAGTTTGATCAATTTTTAAATTAGTGAAGAACACCAAGAATTTCTTCTTCTTTCATAACAAGAACTTCTTTTCCTTCAACTTTAACTGTCGTTCCAGAGTATTTTCCGAATAAAACAGTGTCACCGATTTTTACGTCAAGTGCTCTTACTGATCCATCAGTGTTTCTATATCCAGTTCCAACCGCAAGGATTTTTCCTTGTGATGGTTTTTCTGCGTGGTTATCAGGAATGATAATTCCGCCTGCAGTTTTTGTTTCTTCATCCAAACGTTGAACGACAACGCGGTCTTGTAACGGCTTTAATTGCATATAACCTCCATAAGTTATTAAAAATTTAATACAAACAATGTGGTATCACTGTGGAATAGTGTCAAGGTTAGGGGCTAAAAAATATTTTCTAAGTCGTACTAACCCAGGCAGTCATTTTTGCCATTTTTAGGACTTAAGGGCACAATTGCCAAAGCTATTTTTACGACAAAGGAGACGACTATGGTCATGATGACGGGAATTTACGAAGGAAAACTTCACTGCACATTAACTCACGGGCCTTCAGAAACTAAGATTTCAACGGATGCCCCAAAAGATAATAATGGACTAGGAGAGGCCTTCTCGCCTACTGACTTACTCGGTGCTGCCTTGGGCAGCTGTATCCTGACGACGATGGCCATTTACGGCAATAAAAGCGGTCTGGACGTCACAGGGGCGAGCTTTGTCGTGACTAAAAAAATGCAGATGAGCCCGAGAATGGTTTCAGAACTAACAATTGAGATCACACTTCCTGATACAATCGCTGAAAATGAGAGAGCGGCCCTTGAAGACATCGCTCACACGTGTCCGGTGACGAGAAGTTTAAATCCAGATATTAAACTTCCGGTCACGTTTCACTATAAATCGCTTTAACTTATTTTATATCGTACCAGTTAATACCGATCCCCATATCGACCTTCATGGGAACAGTTAATTCAACAACTGTTTCCATGCCACGGCAGACCAGCTCTTTCATAATACTTAATTCTTCTTCAACGACTTCAAAGATAAGTTCATCGTGAACCTGTAAAAGCATTTTTGATTTTAATTGCATAGAGGTCATTTCCTGATCAATCTTAATCATAGCAAGCTTGATAATATCAGCGGCAGTTCCTTGAATTGGACTGTTGATCGCCATTCTTTCGGCCTGGGCTTTAATAGTTCTATTTTGAGAATGAATATCTGGTAAGAATCTTTTTCTTCCGTGAAGAGTCTCAGCATATCCTGTCTGTTCAGCTTTATCTTTTAGAGTGTCTAAGAAAGTTTTAATCGAACTAAAGCGAGCGAAATACTTGTCGATATATTGCTTGGCCTCAGTTCTAGAAATTTTAAGAGTTGAAGCAAGACCAAATGATGACTGGCCATACATTAAGCCAAAGTTAACAGTTTTTGCCATTCCACGCTCGCGGCTTGTGACCTGAGTAACAGGAATGTCCATCACTTCAGAAGCAGTCTGAGCATGAATATCAACTTCGTCTTTAAATGATTTAAGCATGGTAGGATCTGCTGAAAAATGAGCAAGCAGCCTTAGTTCTACTTGAGAGTAGTCAGCTGCAAGAAGAATCTTTCCAGGTTTTGCGATGAAAGCTTTTCTCACTTTCTCACCCATCGGGCTTCTTACCGGAATGTTTTGTAAATTAGGATTTGTCGAAGAAAGTCTGCCAGTCTGGGCCACGATTAAATTATAATTCGTGTGAATTCTTTTTGTCAGTGGGTTGATTAGTTCCGGAAGTGCTTTTACATAAGTTGATAGAATTTTTCCATACTCTCTATGAGTTAAAAGAAGTCCTGGAACTTCACTGATATTCATTCCATCTAATTCTTCTAAAACTTCGGCGTCAGTTGAGTAACCTGTCTTGGTTTTTTTAATTGGAGGAAGATTTAACTTTTCAAAAAGGAGTACTCCAACTTGCTTTGGTGAATTTAAATTCATCTCTCCGCCAGCGATAGCGAAGACTTCTGCTTCTACTCTTTTGATTTCAGCAGCAAGCTCAATTTCCAGCTCTTTAAGATAATTCACGTTAAGTGAAACACCTTCTTTTTCCATTTTGGCCAGAACCGGAATAATATTTAAATCGATTGTATTGTAGATATCGATAAGCTTCAGCTCTTCCATTTTTTGTCTGAAGATTTTTGCAAGAACAAAAAGCGCGTAAGCTCTCTCAGCGTTAGCTTGATTTTCATCAGCTCCCGTTTCCATATTCAAATACTCTTTCATCAAAACATCAATGTCATGTCTTGTGCTTGTATTGATATTGAAATGAGCAAGTCCGATATCGAATTTTTTTGATGAGAAAGTTATGTCATTAACAAGGGCATAAACATGGTCTTTCTTTAAATTCTCTCCGATCACTTCAATCGTTGGATTGCTCCAGAATCTTTTTAGCGTATCCGCCACCAGGTCATTTTGAACCGTGTAAGCGGTCGTATCGTTAAAAGCAAAATAGATTCTTGTAATTTTTCTCGTGTAGATATCATCGACATCATAAAGAGCGTGAACAGCAACTTGACCTGCTTCCACTGCGGTTGCCATAACTTCATCAAAGTTATTGATATCAACTTCTACCACATTAATGCTGGCCGCTTTCGTCTGGTTAAATAACTCACTATCAATTGGGCCATCATCTGAAGTTCCATCAATACGTTTATCAGTTTCACGTGCAAGGTGATGTTGAAAGCGCATATCTTGAAGCTTAGTCAAAATAGTTTTAAATCCTAAGCCTTGAAGAAAGTCAGACAATTCGTTAGTCGGATAAAAACTCACCGCTGTTTCTTCGGCCGTATGTCCTAGCTGAACATCTGTTGTAATCTGCACTAATTTTTTAGACAGAAGCCCCATCTCTAAGTGATCAGTAAAAGCTTCAATAACTTTTTTACCTTTCAGACTGTCTTTGTTAGCAATAATATTTTCAAGAGTTCCATACTCCTTTAAAAGTTTTGCAGCACCGACAGCGCCAATGCCTTTCATTCCCGGAATATTATCTGAAGTATCGCCAACGATAGATAAATAATCGACGATCTGTTCCGGACGAACTCCCATTTTTTCTTCGACATCATCAGGAGAATAAATCTTGTCTTTCATTGTATCGAGCATCTTTACGTTGCCCCCTACAAATTGCATTAAGTCTTTATCACCTGAAGCAATAAAAATTTCATCGAAATACTCTTTCCATTGAACACAAGCAGAACCGATTAAATCATCGGCTTCATAGTTCGGAAGGCAAAAAGTTGGAAGATTCATTTTTCCAATTAATTCATTAATTAGTGCAAACTGAGGAATAAGGTCTTCAGGCGGCTCGCTTCTGTTAGCTTTGTATTCGCTATAGAGTTCATTTCTAAATGATCCACCTTTCGTATCACATGCTAAAAAAACGTGAGTGGGTCTCTGGTCTGACAAAAGTTTCAAAAGCATGGTTAACATTCCATACACAGCATTCGTCGGGACACCTTCTGGTGAATGCATTGGACGGATGGCAAAAAAGGCACGGAATATAAAGTTTGAGACGTCGACGATGATCAAACGTTTTTTTGACATAATAGTGATCCTGAAATTGTATTAAATAGAACCAGGTGTATCCGAAGTCCACCAACTTGTCTTTCTATTTTTGACTCCTGCGAAGTTGTCATCGTTGGCCATAACAGAGGTATCTGCCATGACATCTCCGAGACGATGTCCTGAGTCGAGATTGTAAAGAAGATAAAGCTCAAAACCAATAAGAACGACACCTAAAATGGCGCCGAGAATAATACCTGGAATTGCAAAAACTAATGCGACTAAAAGCGGAAGTGTAAAAGGAAGATTTCTAATTACCGACTGCTTATACGAACAAGGCGAGCCGTCTTCGAGGGACTTCACTGCAAAGCCCATAAACTTTTTACCGGCCGATTGCCCATTACTCATACCGTCACATATAGAAATATAAATTATTCCCAGTACGATACCCAGTGGGTAAAACCAAATTGAAAAACACGCCACGATAAAAATATCTATCGCTTTAGCAATCAGGCGGGTTAATTTTGCGACACGTATCGCTTTTTCTAATAGATACTTTCTATCCATAAATCAATCTTAGTGATAGCCCAGGCAATTTGCAAAGGAAAACCCCTCCTTAGCTCATAAGTTAAGCTCATTTTATAGCTTCCAATTGCATTGCAGAATATTTTTAAGTTTTCATTTCCTCAGAGACTTAGGTAGAATGAACCTTAAACCAAAAGGAGAACTTTATGAGTTCAGTAAATAAAACAGACGTAGCACATTTTGAATCAGACGTATTAAAATCAGACAAACCAGTTCTAGTAGATTTCTGGGCTGAGTGGTGTGGA
This sequence comes from Bacteriovoracaceae bacterium UBA6153, assembly GCA_002428265.1. GTDB lineage: Bacteria > Bdellovibrionota > Bacteriovoracia > Bacteriovoracales > Bacteriovoracaceae > Bacteriovorax. The sequence goes on along the minus strand of DIUR01000010.1, from coordinate 39,400 downwards.
CCTTGTCGCGTACTTGGACCAATACTTGACGACGTTGCTAAAGAATTAGGCGAAAAAGCTCAAATCGTAAAAGTAAACGTAGATGACAATCCTGAGCTAGCTCAAAAATATGGTATCCGTGGGATCCCAACAATGATCTTCTTCAAAAATGGTCAAGCTGCAAAAACTCTTGTTGGAGTTCAAGCAAAAGATGAAATCAAAAAGTCTCTAGAAGAAATGGCATAACCCATGTTCGTTCTTGAATCACTTTTAGATGCTCAAAAAACATTAAACTCGTTTATTGAGAACAAAGATAATTCTGAAAAAATAAATTCGGCCATCTCACTGATGGTCGAGTCTTTTAAGAATAACGGAAGAGCTTTCAGCTGCGGAAATGGCGGATCTATGTGCGATGCCATGCACTTTGCTGAAGAGTTAACCGGACGATTCAGAAAAGAACGTAAGCCTCTTGCCGCTATGGCAATCAACGATCCCTCTCACCTGACTTGCGTATCAAACGACTACGGCTACGATGTCGTCTTCTCTCGTTACGTAGAAGCTTGGGGAAATAAGGGTGATATTCTTCTTGCTATCTCTACTTCTGGAAATTCACCAAACGTTCTTTTAGCTGTTGAAGCTGCAAAAAAGAAAGGAATGAAAGTTGTGGGCCTTTTAGGTAAAGGCGGCGGGAAATTAAAAGACATGGTTGATGTGGCATTAGTTGTCGACTCACCTATCAGTGATCGCATTCAAGAAATTCATATTAAGTGTATTCACATTTTTATCGAAGGAATTGAGCGTAGCTTATTTCCTGAGAACTACTAATTTATAAACGCCCCAATCACAATCATCAGCGCCGCCATATTAGTAATCAGGAGCCATTGCTTAGACTGAGTCTGGCGATAATTCACAAATGCATCTAACAAGAACACCTGGGCCCAAAGCATGAAGCCTAAGCGGTAAATAAACGTTCTCGTAGTATCGTTCAAATTAAAAGCATCCAATAGAAACGGTAAGAAAAATAGCACTAAAAAAATAAGCGACATCAATGAGCGCTTGATTCTTTCGTCGTGATAAAATAAGAGATCAGGCTTTTTAACTTTGATATAGAGATCGTTTAAAAAAAGAATGTACACAAAGCCAATCAGATAATCTTCGAAAGACACAAAACCAATAAAGAACTGAAACAATAACAATGTACTGAAGGCCAGTAGCAGAGCTAGTTTAATCCTCGTGAGTTGAATACCCGATAGGTTCTTTAAAACATTCATGGGATTAGTATAACTGATATCGGCAAAAACACGGTCCATTGCCCTTAAGAAGAGCTAAGTATATGAAAGGTTAAAAGGCTTTCTGAGGGGGCATGCCAATAATGGATGCCACCTGCCCTATCTTACGCGCTCGATACCTTTTTTGATCTCTACAGTGAAAGACTTTCTGTAAGGTAGTCTATTCGTAAAGCGTTTTTCATGAATTGGTGAAATGGAAATGTCACTTGGAGCGCCTGAATCCCCTTCGATGTTTAAATCATCGAAGTCGAATTTCTCATACTGCTTGTAAGTGTAAATAACTTTTTTGTTTCCGACTTTTACTTCCTGCCCTTCGCGAATATCCTGTTGAGCAGAAGCGCCTAAACTAAGAAAAATAAAAAATAGTGCTAGAGATGTTTTCATATTTTAATTCCTGATAAATTTTTCAACTTTCTGTGCATATTCGGCAATTGGCCCTGACGATGAACTCACATTTCCAAAAACTGTTTGTGCATCTATAGGACGATTTAATAATTTTAATGTAACCGCATAATTTAAACCAACAGATGGAAGCGCCAGAGTTGATTTATCAAAGCGAGCGTAGATATCTGCGGCCGACTGGTAATCTCCCTTGATTAAATGAGAAGATGCCAGAGCAGAACTTACTTCAACGTCTTTAGGACTACGCTTTTGAAGCCCCTGGAAAATTGGCAAGGCTTTACCAACAGTTCCAAAGCGTAAATATAATTGCGCCAGATTGTAAGTTGGAGTGACTGCAAAAGTATTCAAGTCAGCAGCGAGTTTAAACGCTGAAAGTGCTTTTTGGAACTTGCCTTGTTTCTGATAAACAACACCAAGGTTATTAACAGGTGGGACAAATTTCGCGTCTAGGTCGCGTGACTTATTATAAAACAAAATGGCCTTTGCGAAATCTGACTTTAAAAAGTAACAAGTCCCAAGTTGATTCCAGTAACTAGTATTGGCTTTGTATTTTGAATACTGGTCGTCTGCAATCTTTAGGGCCTCATCAAATTTCCCCTGATAACATTTAATGTTGATAATCATTAAAGGGTCATCAGTTTTACTGACAGTCTCTTCCAGCTTCGCGGCCGGCAATGAAGTCAGAGACTCTTTTAATAGTGCATGTGATGATTCATCAGAAGATGAAAAATCAAATTCATCTTTATCCGCTCTATATTTTTCTTCTGTTTTTTTATCAAAGTTAAGTTGCTCAACCCATGAAAAGTCTTCTTCAGAGCTTACCGCTCTTTTGCTTGAAGCAATCTCTCTTGAGGCTTTATCTGGCGTTGTCGAACAAGATGCCAGTATTAAAATAATTAGTGGTAGTAATTTTTTCATTTTGCACCTGCCTTATCCATCAGCACATTCCCTTTGTCATTAAAGTATTCAGGAATCAAGGCCGTATTGCGAGATAGGAACCAACCATTGTCTGAAGATAAAATATTTTCTTTTTCGATTTTCTTAATTGCTGTCTCTCTAAAATCCTGAGCTTGCTTTTCTAGAGGAGCGCTGGTTTTAACCATCCCTTTTTGAAAAGAGCTTACGTATTCTGGAGATTTTCCTTCTGGAGTAAAGCCAATCATTTCATTGCGAAGAGACTCATGAGCTTCAACGATAATTCTGTACGCTCTAACAATACCAATCCCCGATCCTAATTCAGCAATTGAAATAGCTTCAGTTGTGATCTTATCAAGCATAACAAATTTCGCTTTCAGCATTTTGTTGTACTCAGCTTCAGGAAACGCTAACTTCATAGAGTTTAACTTGTTAACTTGTTCTTCTAGTGAAGTTAATCTAATTAATGAAATTGCATCTAAACCTTCAAGTGGAACATCCATTTTCGATTTTCTAGCAGATTCATAATAAGTAACCATCTTTGCTCTTACTTTTCTTGCATCATCTGGTCTTCCGATATTTTCCAATTCGCTAGCAAGCAAACTTGATGGATAGATTAACTGTGGCCACATTTCTTTAGAAGATTCTAAATTCTTGATGACTTCGTTAAAAGATCCCCATTTATTTGAAGCAGCTAGCTCTGTTAAATGATCTAAGTATCCAGGCAAGATAACATCGTTACCTAATCCACACTTAGGAGCTTTTCCAAGAAGAGCTAAACTCTTATCAAATTGCTTATCGGCCAGATAAATAACGTTCGCGTTCTTAAAGAAAATCTTGGTGCTTTTCGAATTGCTTGTGCAAATTTTATCAAAAATCTTTTCACTTAAAGCTGCAGACTCAGCAAACTGACGACGTTGAAATAAATCAGTTGTAAACAAAATGAAATCTTTTTCAAACTTATTAATTTCGGCCGGAGTCATCATACTTACTGCACGGTCTGACCATGCATGCATTTGTTTCCAATCACCTGTCTCATAAAAAAGAACTGCAATATTATAAGCAGCAGTTTTCTTCGCTTCATTATCAGTTTCAGGAGATTTATAAATCTCTAAATATCCTTTAAGTGCTCCGCGCTTATCGCCTTTCACACTTGCTTGTTCAACTTTTTCAAACTGCATTCCAAGCACTAGAGTTTTAACTTTTGATGCATACTCTGGATTAACTTTGAACTCATTGGCTTCAATTCGTTTTGCCCAGTTACCTAGAGCAACTTTGTCACCCGTGTCTTTGTAGTAATCCATAACCTGAGCAAGCATTTTTTCCTGAGTGTCTACTTCTCCCGGAAAATTAGCTTTGTAGTTCATTAAAACTTTTTCAGCTGCTGGAAGATTCTTTTTTCCCATTTGAGCTGAGAATAATCTTTGATAAACGACTGATGATTTATCACCTTTTGGCTCAACTGAAAGAAATCCTTCGTAAGCTGGAATTAGGTAATCCTCTGTCGTTTTCTTATTAACACCTTTACCAAGAGAAACCATCATCGCATTGCTGGCCTGGCCTTCAGTTTTTTTATCTTTATTTAACTGAGCGCGCTTAATCGACTCTGCATAAAGAGGCACTGCTTTATCAAATTTACCGATAGCAAAATAAGTCTCTCCTGCATGGAAGTAAGCAACCTGAGCTTTCTCTGGAGAAACCAGAGCACTCATCATGAAATATTCATTTGCTGCTGCTGCTTTTGCTTCACGAATCTTTTCTTGATTCTCGTAAGTTTTAGATACCAGCTGTTGCTGAATAAGAGCTGACATTTTATCAACGTTAAACTTTAAAATTTCAACTTGATCCGGAGTCAGATTTCCTTTAGAAAACTGTGCCGATAAAGCTCTACTTGTTTCTAGATGCTTTTGATCACGACCAAATTTCTCATATAAACTGATCAATTCAATATTGAGTTCAATTTCTTCTTTCTCACTTGTTTTATACTGAAGTGCTTCTCCAAGAGTTTTTTCAGCAGCAGCAAACTTACCTTGAGTCTTAAGGTAGCGCCCTACTTTTAACATAATGTCTGATACACTTTTTCCATTCTTTTTATAGAATGCGATGGCTTCGTTCGACTTACCTGCTTCCGTATAAAAGAATGCAAGATCTCTTTCAATACTTTTAGACATATCAATGAATTTAGGATTTTTTGATAGTTCATACGATTCTGTCATCGTATCGATGGCCTTATCATATCTTCCCATTTTAAAGTATGACCATGCCAGGTTAAAAGCATCTTTCGTCCACCATTTATCACGCTTGTTTTTCAAAGCAGCTTCATAAAGGGCCATCGATTTATCGAAAGATCCTTTATTGAAATAAATTTCAGCAAGCGCAATACGAGATTTATCGGCTACGACTGAACCACTCTTAGATTCTTCAAGGGCCTTTTGAAAAAACTTCTTAGACTGCTCTTCTTGTTTTAACTCTTTTGCGTTGTAAGCAAGGATATAATAAGCGTCCCCCTTCTCATCGAATTTTTTAAATTTTTTAAGAAGAACTAAAACTGTCTTTTGTGCTTGATCAAAGTATCTTCTAGATTCTTTATAAACCTGATCTTTATTTAACTTCTCTCTTTGAGCACTTGGGGTTTCTAGGTATTTCTGATTTTCCAAATCTTTTAGTAGACGTGCTTTTTCCAGAAGGACCTGGGCCATTCTTAACATCAAATCGGGTCTTTGAGCTCCGATCTGCTTATTGAGACGAGTCACTTCTCTAAGCTCTTCATCCAGAACTTTAATTAACTCTGCCCTACGTTGCTCAACATCAGCATGGGCCTTGTTAATCACAAGAGTATTAGTTAAAAATATTCCTAAACATAGTACTAGAAGTGTTTTTCTTTTCATAATTACTTACATTCCGATTTTAAAGAGAAGACATAATCGCCTAATTCATCGGCCCAGAACTCACCATTGAACGTCCAAAAATATTGTTTGTCCGTTCTGCGAAGGTGGGCCACATCACCTCTCGCTCTTCCTGTTTCACGCATTGAGACGTCATCATAAAGCTCAGTTTTTCTTTTAGATAAAACTTCAAGCTTGATATAACTCATATCTTCGAAAGCTCTTACGACTTGAGCAGCATAAAGCTGAAGTTGTCCGCGAACATAACTTCCGATCAGGTTTCTTTGAAGGCTTAGTGACTCTCTTAAATTTTCATTAAGGGCTGTCTTAAGCGCATCATTTGGAAGACCTTTAAGTCTTTCGATTTCGTCACGTCCATTATTGAATGAACTATAAAGCTCCAGGTAAGCTGGGTCTCTACCAATGTTTGCCAGTGCATTACTTAGAATTTTATTTTCTTTGTATTTTCCATCAGCATGATCTTTTACCAGCATGTAATACTGGCGGTAGTCTTTCCCTAAAGAATCGATGAATTTTTTATATCCAACGTTGTCAGTTTCATACTGGCTATAAAATCCTTCAACCGCTTTTTTAGAATCTTCCCAAAGACAAAGCTCCATATATGAAAGTGCTTTTAACACTTCAATTTCTGGATTGAACGTATAGTTAAAAACTGGTGCCTTGTAAGTTACAAGCTTTCCTAATGTTCTATTGTAATCTTTTAGATAAAAACTATTCCATGCTTCTTCAAATAAAATTTCTGGCCAGATATATGAGGATTTTGGCAGATCAAGGTATGAAAGGTTTGCTTCTTCATGTTTTTGAAGGGCAAACTGAGCTCTTGGAATACCCACTACGCAATAGTCACGCGTAATTTGAAGCTGTCTGATACGGTCTTTATTATCCGTCTTTTTAATTTGAGAGTTCGCAACATCAATACACTCTCTAAAGACTGCGTTTGATTTATCTTCTCTTTTACTTACGGCCAAAGCACTTGCTTCTAATAAAAGTGCGAAAGGCTTAACTGGATGCCAGTCTTCAATTCGGCGATCAAGATACTTAATGGCCTGATCAAATTTCCCAGCTCTAAAAGCTTTTTTCGCTAAAATATAACGAACTGTAGGAGCATTAGATTTTTCAAGGATGTTAGCTGGTAGTACTTCAAATTGTTTTACACCAACAGCAGTAATAACATCATCTAAAACTTTATCAACAGCAGCATCATTAACTCTGCTGGTCGCAAGATATTCTTTAATAAATGGAGCTGCGCTAAAGTACATTTTTTCTTGTACTAATTCAGCTGCAAGTTGTGGGTAGCGGGATTTATCGCCAACCTGATATATTCTTCGAGCACCTTGAATTGAAGCCTGAGCGTTCATTCCAATCGTAAGCAAGAAGAGCAATAAGCATGATTTTTTCATATTCACTTCTCCTTTATTAGAATGAGTAGCCTAGAGACACAGTCGCATCGTAGTTCGATTTATAAGTCGAACCTGATGTCGAAATATTTTCCGCACTATAATGGATCGCTGTTAAATCAGTTCTGATGTTGAAATTTTCAGATAGATAGAACTTTAACCCAGCTTCCCACATAATTCCGCTGTGAGTTTCAAGAGTTTCTTGTCCTTCTGCAGACTGACCTACAGTAAAACGAAGCTTGTTATTTTTTTCTTTAAGTTGCCCGTAACCAACACCAAAAATCCAATCCATATACACGATGCTATTGAATGTGTTGATCTTGCTATAAAACGGAGACCAAAGAATCATAGCTCCCATGTAGCTATCAACAATTCTTCTAAATGGAGTTGTTCCCGATCCACCCTGGTTGTTGTTACGTACGCCTTTAGCTGTATCGTTTTCTTTCCCAGAGTTTTTTGAATAAATCCCTTCGAATCCGAAATCTTCAGAGAAGAAGTATCCTGCTCTTCCTTGAATCGCTGTTGAATCAACAAACGCTCCTGAAGTTGTAATACCACCACCAACGTTTACGTGAACGCGATTAGCTTTTCTGTATTTTCTATTTTGAAGAACAAATACTTCCTTGTCAGGATCAAGCCATGAAAATTCGTAAATGTCTTTTTCACTTGCGAATAAATTTGTTGTAAAAACTAACGTGAATAGAACTAAAGAAGCCAAAACTTTTGATTTCATACGCATCCTGCTTTTAATGAACCAACCATTGAGGTTAAGAATTTATATTTATTTTAACACAGGAGTGATGACTCGCAACTAAGGAGCAGAACTTTTATAGTGAATGCAAATTGATGAGTACTCACAATGCTTACAATGAGAGTAATTTACTTGATTAAGCGACTCTGTTTTTGTCCATTTCTCAAAGAGAAAAGCACTAATTTGAGAAAAATTTAAATCTTTTGTGACTAGCTTTTTTTGATCTACGTAGACCAAGGTGAGGGGTATCATTTTTTCCGGAGTAAATTGCTTAAGCTTAGCATAGGCGTACGCATAGCTCATTAACTGGAACCAATAGCTCTCTTCATTGCCTTCATCCCGACTTCCAGTTTTAAAGTCCCAGACAATTAATTCTTCATCATTTTCAAAAATTAAATCAGGTGTCCCTGAGATCATCTGCCCAAAAAGTGAGAATTTAATTTGTTTTTCGCTGATAATATTTTTTTCTAGCGAAATCTTTTTAGCTTCATTTAAAACCCACTCTACTTTATCTTTTTCCATAGGTTCTACGTCTTCAATAAGCATTTCACCTAATAGTAGTTTTGATAAATTGGCATGAACTCTTGTTCCCCTTTCCATAGAAGAATAGAAAATCTCTTCTTCTTCAATACTTTCTTCATCATCGTTTGAAAGAAGAAATGATGGAACTCCAGCTTTTGGAGGAGTAATTTTACAAATATTTGAAAGATAAAATTTAAAAGGGCATTGAGACAAGTGAGCAAGCTTTGTAACCGAAGTTTCAGCAAATACTCCAAGACGAGCTTGTTCTTTTACCGCAATAAGTCCCAAAGAATCTTTTAAGATCAAAGGGATTTCAACATTCTTATAATCATCAACTTTAGAAATCTGAATATTTTTTTCAGTTACCAACAATTCATCAGTCGGGCCTAGCCTCATGGCGGTGATCCAGTGATTTGCACCAGTAGAGATTTCTTTTATTTTGCCCGCGAGATTGGCCCACAAATCAATCCATCCCAAGTACTTAACTGCTCTCGTACAGGCCACATAAAGCAGCCTTTTGCTTTCAGAAAATTCTTTAGCTTTATCAATTTCAGCTTCTAAGTAATAGGTAGGAGATTTATAAAATTTCTTTTGGTTATAAACTCTCTTCCAACGAAAGCTTTTTGGAAATTTACCAATTGTATCCGTTTTTCCCATTTGCGAGCCATTGCTATGGATTCCACCTAACAAGACAGCATCAAACTCCAATCCTTTAGAGGCATGGGCGGACATCAATATGACTCTCTTTGCTCGAGCGCCATTCATAACTTCCATGGAATACTTTTCTGAACTCTCACTTGAGAGCAAATGAAAAACTTTTATGGGGTCTTCATTGCAAACTCTGCAAATGGAGTCAATGAGCTTACTATTTTCCTGATATTGAGAATTACTAAGTCCTAATGAATAAACCAATTTATGAAAGCCCATTCTTAGACCTAGAATATTCAGGTCGCCAAGAAAACTTTCTTGAATGACTTTCACATCAGCATGAACTTCGAGGACTTCAAGCAATGTGTTCATCAGAAAATAAGTCGATGCCAATTTTTTAGGATCATTTTGGTTTAGCTTTAATTCAATGGATCTTAAAAAGAGATTAATGATTGGGTCTTCGCCATATTCAACTTTAACCTGTGCACTGAATGGAATTTCTTCGCTGGCCAGAAGATCCAGAAGAATTGAGCTCGGTTTTAGTTTACGGTATAACACACAAACATTTTCAATTTCTGCGCGTGCCAAAAGTTCTTTGACAGTTTGAAATAGTGCCTGAGCTTCATAATATTCTAAATCTAATTTTTTATCCGTTTCAAGACCGGTGATTTCAGTTTTTAAGCGCTCGACTTCCCCATGAAACTGCTTTGAGTCGGGGATTGTCTGTGCTTCCATTAAAACTGAGTTAGGATCACTCCCTTCAAAACCATGTCCTAATGGAAAGATCAGCTCAAAAAAGCGATTATTGAAATCGATAACTTTTCCATGAGAGCGAAAATTATTTTTCAACCAGATATTATTTTCACTTCCCAACATTTCTGCGCATTGATTAAAAACTAGAAGTTCACCACCTCTAAAACCATAAATGGCCTGCTTTTTATCCCCAACGCAGAATAAGCGCTTATGATCCCCACCTATCAACTGGCGCAAAATTTCGTACTGAACAGATGATGTATCCTGAAATTCATCTACGATAAAATAATCAAAATGACTTTTTACTTTTTCTCTGGCCTCTGCATTTCTCAATCCAATGCAGGCATAATATTCGAGATCGGCGAACGCAAATCCCTTTTCCATAAAATAATTGCGATCAATGTAATTATAAACATCCTGGAAAGTCTCAACCCATGACCAGTAAATGTCATAATGCTCAATGAAGTTTAAAAAATCTTCCTGGATATCTCTTATTTCTGACACCAGCGACTTAACCTTAACAAGAGCTTCTTTTTGATCTTCACTCATGGCCTTCGCTGCAACTGGAAGCCTTCCAATATTCGTTGCCCATTGTGCATAGTCTTTGAAATTTCCAGAAGAAAGACTTCCGGTAGTTTTTGTTAGCTGATCAAAACTTTGCAGTAGCGTAAACCAGCCTTTATCTTTTTCCTTGGTCTCTGCTGTAAGGTCAATGGAGTCATCAAATAATTCTTGAAGCTCAAGCGTGACAATAACTTTTTCAATGTAGTCATTCAATTCATTCGCAGCCGTGGTTTTAACAAGTGGCTCTTTCCACATAAGTCTTAATTCAGGCGAATTATAGATTTCAATCATCGCATTTATCAAAGCTGTAGAATTAGCCTGAAACACCTGGCCTAGATTTGCATTTTTTGAAATAAACCAAAGATTAAAAAGGTTAGATATTTTATTTTTGAACTCTACATTTGACAGAATTTGAACATCACTACCAACTTCAGCAAAGTATCCTTGGCTGATGAGTTGGTGACAAAAAGATGAAATCGTCGTGATATTCATCATTGTTAGGTATTGTCTTATGATCTGCCAAAACTCTCCCGCAGAATCGTCCTCATGAAGAATGCATAGATCATCGACCTTCTTCATCATTCTTATCGACATTTCCCCAGCTGCTTTTTTGGTGAATGTCATCAAAACAACTTTAGGTAACTGAAATGGAATAACTTGGGCCCATTCAGCTGCTGGTGTCTTGTTTTTTAACTGATCAAGCCACGTGATAATATGCTCGATAATAACAAATGTTTTTCCCGAGCCTGCTCCGGCAGAAAGTATTTTTCCCCCATTATGATTAATAGCAATTAACTGTTCTGGATTAGGAGACCTGACAACTGAACTCATAGAGTCTCCCCTTTTAGACAAAAGAGATTAACGGCACAGAAACTACAAACTTTAGCTTCTCGGGGGCTTGGCAAAAAAGGTACTTCAGTCTTAATTCCTGAAATAGCTTTTTCGATAACTTCTTTTGCTGAATCCATTGAATCAGTCATTAGTTTTTCAGAATCAGCCGAATCAAAAAATAACTTATCATCATTGATATCGCTTAAATTCAGATAACCAAATGAATCTATTTCTTGCCCCGAATGAGTTAGTGTAAGCAAGTAAACCCACATTTGAATTTTTTTAAATTCAATAGTCTCGGCCTTTGTGCCGGCGGCACTACTAGATCTTTTGAAATCAATAACTATAACTTTTTTATTTCCTAGCTCAATTAAACAATCGATAGAACCTTTAAGTATCCATGGATTTTCCTTAAGAGGTATTTCAAATTTGATTGAGACAGCTTTTTTTGTTTTCATTAACTCATGAAGGAAAACAATTCCATTGAGCGTATAGTGCATAATTTCATTATAACTACGCGCTTTTTCCGTTTCATTCAGAATAAGACTGCTCTCAATTAGGTACTCGTTAAAAATTCTCAAACAAGATTTTCGGTGGTTTTTAATACTAACTTCTGCTTCGCTTTGAAAGTCGTTCTCTTCAAAATACGCAGCAATAATTTTATGCTCCAAATTTCCTAATTCATCAGGCCCGAGGGCCGATCTTTCATCTGGTCTATTATCTATCTTATCAATGTAATTAAAATAATATTTCTGAGGGCAATCTATGAAGCTTTGAAGCCTAGAGGCTGAAAAGTATGTTTGAATAAAAGGTCCAGACTTTTTCTTGTCATTGAGATGCTCTTTAACTTCTTTAATTTTATAATGAACATCAAGGTCATACTCGACAAGGTTGAAATTCTTTAAAATTTCTCTCCATGATAAATCAGACTCAAGTAGTTGCTCTTCAATGAGCAGAATATTCTTTTGATCTTTTAGAATCGATAGAAGTTCATACTTATGAAAAAGAAAATCAAGTCCTGCTCTTTTAATTGGCCCTATGACTCTCAAAGCTTTGGTCATAGCTTCACTGAGAATCCTTTCATTGGCCCTAAAGCCTCCCATACTCACTGTCGCGAATAAACCAATGGATCTTTCTTCATCTCTAAAGTTAAGTCCATTCATATCAATGAACATTCTTTCAGTATGAGACTCTAGAGACAATAAAGAAACTCTTGGTGAATTAAGACCTACAATAAACTCCAGAATATCGATAGCAAATGCATCTATATTGGGCTGAAATTCAGAATAGAGCTCCAATGCTGCTTGCATCAGCTCTAGCGTTTTAAACTTTCTATACTGGCCACTGCTTATAGAGATCTTTTTTTGATCTTCCAGGTAAAGATTCAACTCTTCTGAGCTTAGAGATTTTTTTTCTTTAAGAATCAATCTTATTTCAAGCGTCAGCAATTCTATTTCAATAGAAAATAAGTCTTCTGTCGTTTTAAAAAATGATTTCTTCTTTTGAGCTTCCTGAAGGGCCACTAAACCAATTTGAGTTCCGGCCATAACAAGATCGAATGCTGGATGTTTATTAAAAAACTTTTCAAGCACAACATTTGCTTTCCCTTTGGGGATAATATTTATCTTAATATCTGATTTATCAATTTGAGACTTCTCTCTAATGACTTCATCCGCAGAAAGCCATCTGATCCAGTCATTTGGAAGGGACTCTGAATAAACTGATTGTGGGAACAATACAACGATTGAGTGCTCCTCACTGATTGTTTTGAGCATATCGATTTGAACACCACTCATGTGCTTAAATCCAACCATCCAAAAAGTTTGATGATTCTTAGACTCAGTCACTTTTAAATAACTAAGATGTTCATCGATAATTTCCTGTTGATCTAAATAAATCCAAAAAATATGAATTGATTTTCTGGTTGTTTCGTCTAGCTCTGCCAAAAACTCATTTAGTAACTCAATATTCAGTGTGTATGAGCGCAGCTCCGTAAAGAGCTCAAATGCCTCTAAAAAAAGAGAGGTCCCTTCACTTGGAAAATAATGTCTCCAGACTGGAGCAAGCTTAATCATAAGCTCAGACTTTCTGGCCCTTTTTAGACCCAAGGTTTTAAGATGGTCACTTGTCCATTTTGAAATGGTAATGATATTTAGCTCTGGAGCAAGACTTCTCAAGTTATCAGCAACCTGAGGACTTGGGCAGATAATCAATGGTGGATTTTCATCCCCCATTTTCTGCAATAAATCTTGGTTGGATTGATAAAAGACTACATCTAGCACAACGCTTTTCTCCAAGACAAACCTATGAACTTCTGATAAAAATATTTTATGCTTCCAGAAAGTCGATTGTATAGTTTTATTGATCAAAATGAGGGTTTCACTCTCCACTTCTTCGAAGGTCAGAAGTTGATCAACGACCTCGCCATTATCCACTCTGTGGTAGGTGCAGGTTTTAATTATTACCGTGACGCAATTCTTTCTCTTCAACCAATGATTTCATTCTTAAAACCAGGTGAAGGTCTTGGAGTCTACATTGACTCAGATGAACCCTATTTTCGTTTAAAAATTGAAATGAGTGATCAAGGCCAGATGAGAACTCTTCTGATTCCTGAAGACTTTAACCAGTTTCCAAAATCAATTGATGGAAAATGCCGTATCGTAAAACTTCTTCCCGGTGAACTTCAGCCACATAACTCTATTATTCAATTGGATAAAGTTGATTTTCACAATGTCGTTAACAGCATTTTAACTGAATCGTACCAGGTTAATAGTGAAGTCTTTTTAAGCCAAGCATCTGACCAAAGCTTAATGATTCAAAAACTTCCAGAAATTAATGTTAATAGAGTAAGAACGAATTACGTTTTAAGCATTTCTGAATACTGGGGCCGTCTTGAAGAAAAAGTCAGCAAACTTTATGAAGTTGGGACAACTGAGCAATCTGACATTCAGTCTTTATTTGAATCCGAAGGATTAATTTTCCTAGGGTCTAAGGAAATTAAATTTAAATGTACTTGCTCTAGAGAGCGCATGTTTGAAGGTGTTCGCTCAATTGTCTGGTCTAGTGGAATGGATTCTGTATTTGAACCCCATGAAGCGCACATCGAAACTAAATGTGATTACTGTAAAACGAGCTATCTATTAACTCGCGAAGAATTTGAATCTTAAAAAGGGTTCACACTATCCCAGTTAAATTTCTTAGCTTCTGGTTTATAAATCGTTCTTTTTAACATTTCTGATTCTTCAAAAATTCCACAAAAATTTTCTGCCATTGCTCCTCTTGCCATTACCGGAGACATCAAAGAAGAGTTTTTATAAATAATATTTTTTCCGCTCTTTTCAAAATCAGACCACTCTTTGCCTTGAAGTGGAAATTCAATAGGAAGCGACTCGGCCCCACTGATAATAATTAAAGTTTCACCTGGCTTTTGTCCTTCAAGCATAGAGACAATGCGGTCAATTTCCAGAAGAGATTCTTTAGCAAAGCTCAAGTCTTTTTTCTTCAACCCTTTTTGGAAATTAAAATCGCGAACTACAAAAAACGTTTTTCTCTGAACTTTGGTAAGCGAAGTCCAAACCGTTTTAAAATTATTTGAAAGTGTCGAATAACAGATACCTTTCTGGCATGACCTGTCGTAATACATTCCAGGCTTATTAGACTCCTGCACCATTTCTGGGGAATCCTGATAGTGAAAAGATTTATGTACTGGTGTGACTTCCGGGCCCATTTTGTAGAAGCGAGTTTTATGTGTATCGAGAGTTATATTGTTTGGGCAGCCTAACGCTTTTTCTAAGCTTTGCTCAGTACCTGCTCCTGTTTCCATTATGGCCGTAGCGTAATTAATATCCTGCATGTAGCTCCACGCTGGTTTAACTGCATAGTCTTCACATGTCCCGCTAATATTTTTTGAGCCATTGCTTTGTGACAAAAAACTTCTACTTGCTTCAGGTCGCAGCTGGAATAAATTAAAATTCCACATCTTACCTACACAATCCATTTGCTCCATGCTCGTTTTATTGGCCGCTTCCGAAACATTAAAACGTAATAATGGAATATGCTCTTCTGAAAAGCCGGCAATTTGAATCCAAATGACATGGTTGGGTCTTTCAGAATAGGCATGCTCTTTAAGATTGAGTGTCTGAACTCTTGCGCAGCTCAGAGTGAAAAAAGACAATACTGTAACTAAAAATATTTTCATTTAAATCGTCCAATCTAAATTGCTATTGGGATTTTTATTATGCCTTATTTAACTAAATTTCTCATTTAAATATTTGGGATTCTCATCTATTCTAAAAGGGATCAAAACATTGAATATCAGACTAATTTGCTCGCGTTATTTTAGGAGACACTATGGGAGAGGTAAGTACACTCGCCACCAGAGAAATCATGTGGAACATTCCACACGTTTTTAAATTCATCATGTACGGCATGTTTTTAATCAGCCTTGGTTTTCTGGCCACAGGTATGTATAAAAAATTATTGTTCGTTACTAAAGGACAGGGAGTAAAAGGTATTCCTGGTCTGCTTCCTGAAAAATTAAACTGGGCCAGATTTTTTCACACGTCATTACTGACAGGAAAAGTTCCTCGCTTTAAATATGTAGGATTTTTTCACGGATTAATTTTTTACGGATTTTTTATTCTTTGGATTGCCACTGACTTAGTTGCTGTTCATTACGATACTCCCTTAAAAGTTTTCCAGGGAACAACTTATATTGTTGTTTCTTTTTTAGCTGATGTTGCAGGGATTATGATTCTCGTAGGAATCGGATTTGCTTACCACCGCCGCTATATTAAAAAGCCAGCTTATCTTGAAGCGACAAAACCTAAGCAAGAGCTTTTCATGTACACCATGTTGATTCTTCTTGTTGTTATTGGTTATTTGATTGAAGGATTAAGAATCCTTGGTAACAACATGCCAATCAATGAATCAGTATGGTCTCCTGTTGGCTGGGCACTAGCTAGTCTATTTGGTTACTTTAATATGAGTGATGCAACTCTAGCTTATAGCTTTAGAACACTTTGGTTCTTACACATGGCCAACACAATGGTCTTTATCGCAACAATTCCTTATTCAAAGTTTTCACACATTTTCTTATTGCCAGTTGCTTCTTTAATCACTCCTCCAAAAAGAGGTGGTGTATTAAAGCCAATGAACTTTGAAGATGAAAGCGCTGAAACTTTTGGTTTAGGCAAACTTTCTGAACTTACAATGAAAAATAACTTCGATCTACTTTCATGTGTTGAATGTGGACGTTGTACTCAAGTCTGTCCTGCTAATCTTGCTGGAAAAATTCTTGATCCTAAAAAAATTATTACTAAAGCTCGCGACCTTTCATTTGCTACTCAGGCAAGCGGTCAGACAGATGCTGAAATCTGGGGTGAAAATCCAATTTATTCAGCTAATGAACTTGATGCCTGTACGACTTGTGGTGCTTGTATGGAAGAATGTCCTTCTAATATTGAGCACGTTCAAATCATCATGGAAGCAAAACGCTACAAGGCCCTTACCTTGGGAGACATTCCTCCAGCGGCGGGCGATGCTATTAACAAAATTAAGAACCAAGGTAACCCTTGGGGGATTTCTCAACAAGATCGCTTTAAATGGGCAGATGGCCTAAACATACCTGTTATTGAAGCTGGTAAAAAAGTTGATTATTTATATTATGTTGGTTGCGCTGGATCTTACGATGGATCAAACCAAAAAGTTGTAAAAGACACGATCGCCATGATGAAAAAAGCTGGAGTCAGCTTCGCAGTTATGGGTAAAACAGAAAAATGTAATGGTGATCCTGTTAGAAGATTTGGTGATGAATATTCTTTCTATGAAATTGCCATCGAAAACATTGCGAACATGAGACAATATGATTTCGGCAAAGTCGTCACTCATTGCCCTCACTGTTTACATACTATTGGTAAAGAGTACGCAAAATTTGAAGACGGTGCTTTTGAAACAGTTCACCATACTGAATTACTAGCTGAACTTCTGGACCAAGGAAAACTTTATCCAGAAAAAGCGATTAATGAAGAGCTAACTTTCCACGATCCATGTTACCTGGGCCGTCACCACGGTGAATACAATGCTCCAAGAGCGATCTTAAATTCTATTCAGGGAATTAAGATTAAAGAAATGGAAAGAAATAAAGATAAGGCCCTTTGTTGTGGAATGGGCGGAGGAAATATGTGGTATGAGCTTCCAGAAGGAGAGCATATTGCGAATAACCGACTTAAAGACATTGGTGAAAAAGAAGTTAACAAATTGGCTACGGCCTGTTCTTATTGTATGATTAACTTTAATTCGTCGAAAGCTCACGTTAAGGAAACGGAAAACCTTGAAGTTGAAGATATCGCTTCCATTCTGGCCAAATCAGTTTTGTAAGATAATTATGCTTGCTTGCCTTGCCAGTTTACCTGGCAAGGCCATATCTCAAGAATCTACAGCCCCGGGAATTATCGAAAGCTTTGAAAGACTCCTGGAACTTCACAAAGATCAATTTCAAAAAAATAAATCAAGTATTACGGCCAATCTAAAAGTTGTCTCAGACCTATCTGGTTTTACTGATGTAAAACTAGACCCTCAGTATGTTAAATCTCTCCTTATGCATTCTGACGAGCGCTTTTTAAAACTCGCCCAAAAAGATGAGTGTCGCTTTCTCTCTGTACTTGAAACCAATCTTTTGAAAACAACGGAAGGAAATATTGATAATATTCTTATCAATTATAAAAATAAAGACGGGGCCATTGAATCGGCCTCTATGCTAAAAGATGATTTTTTCCAGCAGATTTATAAAAAGAAGTGTTTAAACAATAGTGAGTACTCTGTTTTTTTTACCGAGGCCAACTCACAAAAAACCATCGAAGGAATCAAATTCACTATCCCCAAGACAAAAGCTGAATGTAACACCATTCACAATGAATGGCTTGATAATGCATTTACTCCATACTTATGCAGAATCCAACAGGTCTTTAAAAAACCAAACTTAAAGAGACTTGCTGACTTTTATCGTGAGCGCATCCCACTGGTTAAAAGAATCTATCTTGATAACCTTTGCAACTCTCTTTCAAATCAAGAGTTGTTTTGTTCAAATTATTTGAAAGACGACGTTTGGAGTAAAATTTTAAATTCTGAAGTACCAGAATATAAGATGAGCTACAAGTGTCAGCAAATGATGAATAAAAAAGACAAGTTCACCAACTTAGACCTTAGAAATTGTGCAACTAAATTAGCTACTGAAGCCAAGTTTTGTGAAACAAGAGGAAATAAGGATTATCCATCTAATTTCCCTCTACAAAATTGTGATGTGCTCTCAACAGCTCTTAATAAGTCTAAGCTGATTACAGATTATCACGATTGTCCGGGAAATATTGATAACGAAGCATTAACTAATATTCATAGAATTATTAACCATTTTGCCCCGAGAAAAATCCTCAGCACAAAAGAGACTTGCAGCGGTGAAACTAACTATTCCCTCGCTCGACTTAATTTAGATATTAAAAATGAAGCCGGTTGGCCTCTAAAAGTTTGTTACATGAATAGGGTGACTAATAAAGAAGCCTGCACGACTTATATTCCGGGCTCTCGAGCTGATGAACCACTCAGTGAAGATCAGGTTGTTGCAAAAATTCTTTATCTCAATAAAGGAGCTCCGGCCAAAACAACTTGTCGAATTGTTGACTCCAATACCTATAATCCAAATCGTTCTGAGTTCAAATTTGGCTGCTTCATTGTTTTTAGCGGCGACACCTGCACCACAATGTCATGTGAAAAGAAAGTTATATGGGAAGAAAAAGTTCAGCAAGACATCAAATTTATCGGTACTCCCACATTCGATTATTTCCCAACAGTTTATATGAATGAGAGATATTCATTCACCAGTTTGATTAATGAAGTTAAAGGCACTCAGCAAAGAATGATTAGAAACCTGACTGATCTTAAGTTTTTTCTTGATAAAATGCCTACTGGGATTATTCATGGAATCGGCTGTGCTGAGGATTTAATCCCAGAGCAATTTCAAAGAATCGCTATCAATCAATGTAAGCCAATGCCTTTTATTGTCGATGGATATGTCGTGAAAGATGGCGAAAGTCTTCTTATTTCAAGGCTTGCTATCGATGATGTGCACACACCAAGATTTTTATTATGGCCTAATATATTTAATGCAATTAGCGCTTACCAGGAACTTCATCCACTGAGCTTGTGGACCTTATACGGCATTAGAAAATAATATGAACATGATACTAAAAATACTATTCCTATCATTAATATTGTCTGAATCACTTCAGGCCAAGATTGTATTGCCTGAACTTCTAGCCAAACAAGCTGTCAGCAATATCAGATTTCTAAGCCAGGATGGAAAATTTACTTATTATCAGAAACGTTCTGGCAGTTTGCTCTACTCTAGTAACTATAAAGTTGTCGAATTATTAAAAGGCAAAGTTGGAACTCAGTACACCCTCATTGGCTCGGAATCTCGCAAGAAAATAGTTGTGCTACAAAACCAAGATTTTCACAATTTTTATTCAATCAGAGCAAATCAAAAAATCTTTATTCTTAATTTTGGCGATACTGTTTTAAGAGAAGTTGGCAAAGGACATACTGCCGCCCTTCACTTAAATGACAATTGGGTTTCTTTTTACGATAACTACTCTCGCTTGATTACCTTTGAAAGTACGGCCAACAGTGCTCTCAAATTTACAATTAAACTCAATAACAGAATCAATCCCTATTTCACTCCTCAGGTTATCATGAGTGATGATGATACAATTTATTATACTGACTTAAGTGAAACTGGGGCCGTAGGGCTTCTGCAATTTAAAAGAACTACGGGAAAAGCTGAGATTATTTACAAGGCCAATTCCCCAATGATGAAGGCTGAAATTTGTCTTCACAAAAATTCCTTAATTATGGGGCTGTTTGGAATCAACTACTCAAAAGATGGAACGGTAATTTCAAGAGTAGCACTTCCATTAACTGATTTTGCTAAACGCGAAGCCATTTACAATTCCACGACAAATGACTCTGGCCAGCTCATCTGTGATTATGGAAAAGATAACAATATTACTTTTATCAAAAACTATGGAACAAATGAGCGATATACAACAGACCTTGTCGATTTAAATCCAGATACAAAAGCACTCACACCTCTTAGTGAAATGAAAACTATTTCAAGTGCTATCAATATGGATGGAACAATCCTTGCTTTGGATAAAGGCCATTATTACATAGTGAAAGGAACTTCTGATTATAAAAATATAGATTCTTTAAAATCATTGCCACCGGCACAGGCCTCAGAAGCAATAAAAGAAATAGATGGTGCTAATGAATAAAATGTTTAAAACATTTTTAATTCTTCTTGCAGTTTTATCTGTCACGGACTCTTACGCCCAAAAAACTATTTTAGGCTCTAAAGAGATGCCTCTTGAAATTAATCTGATAGTTGATAGTCTTCAAAGAAATGATCTGACTTCTTATAACAAGATATTACCTACTATTAAAAACATTGATAAATACGCTAGGGCCATGTCTAAAGAAGACATTTTTATGGTCGGAAAAATTGAGATTTATAAAACATTCCTAAAAAATTATGCTGAAGCCAACAAGCAGCCAATTGATGGTGTCAGTATTGCAAATCTAAGATCAGGAATTGCGAAATCTAATGATAATTTCATTAACTGGTTTTTGAATGCCTTATTAAAAGACAGCATTGATCTCGTTGGGAATGCCACATACAAAGAATATTTACTTCAAAAAAACAATAATATTAAAACAGACAAAGTTGAATACAGAAAATTAGAAAAGAAAGCAGAGCTCTTGCAGTTCTGGATTTCTAAAGTCACACCTGAAGCCGCGGATTATCCGGATACGCTCAAGAGCGCACTACTTCCCAAAATGATTGAAGCCCTCACCAACATTCAAAACAGCTTCCATCTGATGGCCAAAGAATCAAGTATGACTCCCATCGAAACTAAAGAGATCGCTGATAGTGACCTGAAATTTTTCTCTGTTAAAGATATTACCCTAAGCCCTCTTAAACCAACATCTATGCCGCAAGAGCAAAAGAGCGTTGATGATATTCTGGCACCTGTACTGAATAATTCTCCACTCGATCTTCCAAAGCCCACTCAGGAAAACTGGTTGGATGATGAAAACGCACCTCCGGCCCTTCAGAATTTACCAAAACCCAGCAATGACGCTGAATGGCTACAAGACTTTTAGCTCTAAATGTGATAACTTTTTCCTCTGAAAATGCACTTTCAAACCAGAGCTTATTAAGGACACATAATGGCCCTCAACAAACAACCTTACCGTGGTACCCGCGATTTTTTTCCTAAAAATAAGAGAGTTCAGGATTACCTTTTTTCTGTCATGACTAAAACAGCTGAGAGCTTCGGTTATGAATCTTACGAAGGCCCGATTCTTGAAGAAGTTGATCTGTACCTGGCAAAGTCTGGTGAAGAATTAATTACTGAGCAAATCTACTCATTCACTGATCGCGGTGATCGCCACGTGGCCATTCGCCCAGAGATGACTCCGACAGTTGCTCGTATGGTTGCTCAGGTTCACAGAGAATCAAGCAAGCCACTTCGTTGGTTTTCTATTCCAAGAATGATGAGATATGAAAAACCTCAGCGCGGAAGAATGCGCGAGTTCTGGCAATTGAACTGCGATATCTTTGGGGCCCCTGGAAGAACTGGCGAAGTTGAAATTCTTCAAATGGCAATTGAGTTATTTGAAAGTTATGGTGCTACTAATAAGCATTTCGAAATCGTTTTAAATGATCGTGCCATCGTTGATGCTGTTTTTAAGCGCATGATGAAAGCAGATGATAAACAAACACACCGTCTTTATAAAATTGCCGACAAATCAAAAAAGGTAAACCTAGAAGCTGTTCAAAAAATGGTGGCTGAAGTTGGATTAACTCCTGAAGCTGAAGGCCTGTTTTACAGTTATCTAGAATTGAAAACATTTGATGATGTTAATGCTTTCTT
This sequence comes from Bacteriovoracaceae bacterium UBA6153, assembly GCA_002428265.1. Taxonomy (GTDB): domain Bacteria; phylum Bdellovibrionota; class Bacteriovoracia; order Bacteriovoracales; family Bacteriovoracaceae; genus Bacteriovorax. The sequence goes on along the minus strand of DIUR01000010.1, from coordinate 17,455 downwards.
AAAAAAGCACAATGAAAGTGAAATTGCAGATGCTTTCAATGAGTTTATTCTGCTTACAAAAAGTAACGGCTTAACTGAATATCTTGTTTACGATCCTAGTATCGTGAGAGGCCTTGATTATTACACCGGAATAGTTTTTGAAATGTTCGACAAGCATCCGGACAACCGCCGCGCTCTTTGTGGTGGTGGAGCTTTTGCTAATCTTCTGCAAATCTTCAACGAAGACCCACTTCCAGGAGTTGGTTTTGGTTTAGGTGACGTCACGCTGGAAGACTTCCTAACAGTCCACGGACTTCTACCAAACCTAGATAATCCTACGAATGATATTCTTATCACGTTCCAAGAAGATAATGGACTTGAGGCTTCAATGAAGCTGGCAAAAAGCTTAAGAAAAAGCGGATTAAAAGTTGTCACTAGTCTAGAAGCACTAAAATTCAAAAAAGTCTTTCCGACTGCTGAGAAAAAAGGTGTGCGTTTTGTCACCCTCATGGGAAGTGATGAAATGGTTAAAGGTGAAATTCAACTAAAAAATCTAACGACAAAAGAACAACACACTTTCAGCATTAATGATCTGGAAGAGATGTTAAAAATAATTAAGGCTTAAAATATGACAACGACACCAAATGAACTAGCAACGACTTACTCTCCTACTGATGTTGAATCTAAATGGTACAAACTCTGGGAGTCTGGAAAATACTTCAAACCGAAAAAAGGACGTGCCAATAAACCTTTTTGTATTATCGTTCCCCCGCCAAACGTAACAGGTAAACTGCATGCTGGGCACGCTCTGGATATTACGACTCAGGATTCGTTAATTCGCTTCAAGAGAATGAAGGGTTACGAAACACTTTTTCTTCCAGGTCTTGACCATGCTGGTATTTCCACTCAATCAGTTGTTGAGAAAATGGTTTTCGAACAAGAAAAGAAAACTCGCCGCGATTTCACTCGTGAAGAGTTCGTTAAAAAAATCTGGGCATGGAAAGAAGAATACGGAAATCATATTCTGGACCAACAGCGTGCCATGGGTGCGAGCTGTGACTGGGACTACTTAACATTCACGCTGGATCCAATTCCAAATCAAGCTGTTAAAAAGTTCTTCGTTGATATGTACAACCAAAAACTTATTTATCAAAGTGACTATATTGTTAACTGGGACCCAATGCTTCAGTCAGCAGTTTCAGATGCTGAAGTTGAGCATAAAGATGTTGCAGGAAACTTTTTTCACATTAAATACGCTATCAAAGGTTCAGATGAAACTCTTGAAGTAGCAACGACCAGACCAGAAACACTTTTTGGTGACACTGCTGTTGCAGTTAACCCAAATGATGAGCGCTACAAGCACCTCATTGGTAAAATGGCCATCATTCCACTTTGTAACCGCGAAGTTCCTATTATCGGTGACGAACACGTTGACCTGGAAAAAGGAACTGGATGCCTAAAAGTTACTCCTGGACATGACTTTAATGACTTTGAAATTGGAAGACGTCACAACCTTCCTATTATCAACATGCTCAATAAAGATGGAACTCTTAACGATCACGGGATGGAGTTCAAAGGTCTAACTACAAAAGTTGCCCGCAACGTTGTTTCTAAAAAATTAGATGAACTAGGACTGCTACTAGACAAGAAAAGCCACATGCATCCAGTTGGCCACGGCGAGCGCTCAGGTGTTCCAATTGAGCCTATGGTTTCAAAACAATGGTTTGTTAACGTCACTCACATGAGTAAGCGTGCAGTTGAAGCTGTTGAAAATGGCGACATGAAGTTTTATCCAAAAGAATGGGAGAATACTTATTACTCATGGCTAAGAAATCCAAAAGACTGGTGTATCTCTCGCCAATTATGGTGGGGACATCAAATCCCGGTTTTCTACTGCGCAGGATGCAATCATCAGTGGGCAAGTGAGCAAATTGAAACGACATGTCCTCAATGTAAATCAAACAAAGTTGAGCAAGACCCTGACGTTTTAGATACATGGTTTTCTTCAGGACTATGGCCAATGTCTACTCTTGGATGGCCAAATGAAGCGGCCATGAAGGAAAAAAGATTTGATACTTTCTTCCCTACATCAGTTCTCGTAACAGGTTTCGATATTATTTTCTTCTGGGTAGCTAGAATGATGATGATGTCACTTCAAACTCAAAACCAGGTTCCTTTTAAAGATACATACATCCACGCTATCGTTCGCGATAAGCTAGGAAGAAAAATGAGTAAATCTCTTGGAAATGGAATTGATCCATTTGATATGATTGCTCAATATGGAACAGATGCTTTCAGATTCTCTTTAGCAAGTGGAGCTGGATACAACCGCGCCATCAATCTTGATCCTGAAAGAATCAGTGGATACAGAAATTTCATAAACAAAGTATGGAACGCTTACCGCTTCATTCAACCCCATCTTCAGGATGGCTCTGCTTTCATTGCAGACTATTCAAAACTCGATCACCATGAAAGATGGATTCTTGCAGAATTTAATACAACTGCAAAAATCATGAATGACTCGCTGGAAATCTATCGCTACGACGAAGCTTCTGCGGCCATTTACGCCTTTGTTTACGACAAGTACTGCTCATGGTTTATTGAACTTTCAAAAAACATTTTAAAAGGCGATAACGAGCCTCAGAAAGCACAAAGGGTTTCAGTTCTAAAGTTTGTTTTCAAAAAAATGCTGGCACTGCTTCACCCAATCACTCCTTTCATCACAGAAGAGCTTTGGTCTCACTTAAAAGATGAAAATGAAGATCTACTAATTGCTCAAGATTATCCGGAGTACGATAAAAACTTGGAGTTCAAAGCTGATCAGGATCAGATGAACACGTTCGTAGAAGTTGTCACAAGTATTAGAAATCTTCGCGCCAGCGTAAATATTAAACCTAAAGACGAAGTTAGCGTTGAGCTCTTCACAGATAACCAGGAACTGATTACTTATTTCAGAGCTAATCTGATTAACTTCCAGGAACTGGCAAGAGTGAAGAATTTATCTGTTGGTAATAAAGAATTAAATCGTCCAAATAAATCTATCGTTAATATTTTAACTCACACAGAGGTCTTCGTTCCGCTTGATGGTGTTATTGATTTAAAAGAGCAGATTGCCAGACTTGAAAAAGAACTTGCTAAAACAACTGCTGACTTCAATAAAAACGAAGCGAAGATCAAGAATGAAAACTTCATGAAAAACGCGCCTGAAAATGTACGTGAAGAAGTTAAGATTGCTGATAGAGACTTAAGAGAAAAAATGCAAAGTATTCAGGAAAACCTGATTCAGTTTAAAAGCTAAAGAAACATCGGCCCCTCTTCAGGGGCCTTTTTTTTGTCAAAAAAAAGGCTCCCGAAGGAGCCTTTCAAAATTATGAGATTTTTAATTTCTTTTTAAGTGCTTCGAAAGTTTTTTCTTCGCGAATAGCATACATCATGTTGCTCTTAATCTGCTCATTTGAGCTGTAGTACTTCTTAACAGTTTCTACATCGATTCCAGCAGTTTTTGCGCTTTCTTCAAGCTTAGTGTTGAAGTCAGACTCTGATGTTTCAATCTTAAAGTCTTGTGCTAGGTGATCAAGGATTAGTCCTGATCTTACCTGGAACTCAGCTTTAGTGTGGATATCGCCTTTCCATCTTTCGAAATATTCAGCAACCATTCCTTCGTTGAATCCTTGAGACTTAAGGTTTTTTGCCAGATCGTCTTGAAGATATTTTTCTTGGTTTTGAACAAGTGTAGCTGGAACATCAAACTTATTTTCGTTAACAAGTTTTTCAAGAATGTCAGAGTGAAGCTTCTCAGCTGTCTGTCTTTCTTTTTGTGCCTGAAGAGTTTTTTTATTTTTTTCATTGAAATCAGCAACTGATTCGTATCCGAACTCTTTTGCTAGTTCATCGTTAAGAACTGGGAATTTTTTCTCTTTGATTTCTAGAAGTTCAGTTTCAAAAGTAACTTTTGCATTCTGAAGTTCAACAGCATGGTAATCAGCTGGGAAAGTTAAAAGAATGTTCTTCTTATCACCTTTTTTCATTCCGATCATTCCATCTTCGAATCCTGGGATGAATTGTCCTGAACCAATTTCAAGAAGGTACTCATTGCCTTTCATGTTTTCTGGTCTTGATCCGTCAGCTTTAACACCTTCGAAGTTGAAAACAGCAAAGTCACCTTTTTTAAGTGCAGCTTTTGCATCTGTCACTTCAGTCATCTCAGCTTTTGAACCAAGATAATTGTTAGTCATTTTATCCATATCTTCTTTAGTTACTTCTGAGCTTTCTTTTTTGAAAGTAAGCGCAGAGTAATCTTTAAGTTTGATTTCTGGGAAAACTTCAACAACAGCATCGAAAGAAACTGATTTACCAGCATCGTACTTTACGTTTTCGAAAGCTGGGTATCCAACAGTCTTGAATTTTTCTTTTGTCACAGCTTCGAAAAGTTGTGATTGAACAAATGAGTTAAGTGCATCTGATTCAATTTGTGGCCCATAAACTTGCTCTACCATTGATAGAGGAGCTTTACCTTTTCTGAATCCTTTAACGTTTGTTGTACTTTGCTTTCTAACAACCGCTGCTTTGATTTCTTTTGATAAGTCTAAACTTGCGAAGTTAAACTCAATTTTTTTTGTGCATCCATTGACGCTTTTTACTGTGTAAGACATAAAAATCCTCTCTTAAAAATAGTTCTCCAAAAGTATTAAAGAGGGCCCGTAATGTCAATGAATTGCGACGTTTTTCGCTTGGAGAATTAGCGGCTAATAATGGACTTCTTTAAGATACAATCCTTGCGGCGGAGCAGTTGCACCAAGACGATTTTTAAGCGGTGTTTTAAGTGATTTTTCAAGATCTTCCAGGGTTATTTTCCCTTTTCCCAGACTGATTAATGCGCCCATGAGAAGACGCACCATTTGCTTCAAGAAGCCGTTTCCGACCACTTTTAAAACATAATACTCTCCAACTAAATTCCCCCAATGCCCAGTTGACTCTTGGCGCACCAGTTCACAAGAGATAATTTTTCGCACTGTGCTCTCAACATCAGTTCCGACACACTGATAATTTATAAAATCATGTTCTCCACAAAAAATCTGGCAGCCTTTTCTCATTAGCTCAATATCTAGGTCAAACGGGAAGTGCGTCATGAGTTCTCTGGCAAATGGAGAGATCACTTCCTCTGTCGTAAAAACGTAATTATATTCTTTTGATTTAGCAGAATAGATTGGATGAAATTCACTATTAGAAATTTCTGCAGCAATAACCCTGATATCATCAGGCAAATGCGCATTGATGGCCTTTGCAATATTCTGGACTGGTATAAAAACTGGAATTTCTATTTTCATCACCTGAGCAAGAGCATGAACACCTGCATCGGTTCTACCAGAACCAAGAGTTTTGATCTCATCTGACTTGGAAAGAATTTTCAAGGCTGCATTGATCTCACCTTGAATAGTTGTGTCTGTCGCCTGGACCTGAAATCCAGAAAAGTGAGTTCCTTTATAGGCAACAGTGATTTTATAAATATTCAAATGTAAAACCTAAACCAAAAGATGTTCCAGAAATTTCAATCGCATCCTGAAAGCTCGCATACTTTTGGTGGCGAATTTCAAGATTTAAAAATAAGTTTGTGATGTCACTGCTAGAAAATAGTTCATAGGCCATGTCATCACTAAAGCCTGTCAGGTTAATTTTAAACTGAGCATTGGCGAAATATCCTGGGCTCACTTGAATTTTCCTTTTCCCTTTTTCACCACGCTGGATATCAGACCTGTTTTGCATAAGACCCATCACACTCGGTCCTCCGGTTCCTGCAATTTTAAACCAGCTGTATAAAGGAATTTCTAATCCTAGACCTGCATCGATAGGAACTTCCCAAAGTTTGAAAGTTGTATTACTTCTCGTTCCATCAATGAAGATACCGCGACCAGAATTATATCCAACTCCAGCACCGATTGACCAATGAGCATTCAAATAATCTGTTTTAAAAATATACTGATCGTTTCTGAATAATATAGTTCCACCCTTTACACTTTTGTAACCAGTCCCAACTGTGCGATTGATGACATCGTTATCAGACGTATAATCAAAGTCGTTTTTTACAAAAGTAATATTGAAGCCAGCCGTCCCTGCTCTTCTAAAATCTTTTGCAATTTTTAATTTATCAAGCTCGATGTAGTTTTCTTGTTTTTCAGCAGATCCCGGCATTGTGTAACCAAAATCTTTATAACGTTTATTATTTTTCCCAGAAACTTCTTTAACCCCATGATTGAAAATATAATCTTCGCCATTAGGCTTAGATTTTTCAACGTTATCTGAAGACTCACCTTCGACCAGGTAAGGGCTATTTCCAGAGACTTTCGATGTTTCTAATGTGTTTTCTATTTCGTCATCGCCTGAAACCGAATGTTCCAAGTCAACAGCGCTCACTGATAGTGAAAATAAGAGGGAGGTAAAGACAACTGCCAGATTCCTTCCAGACATAGAATACTCCTACTAAGTATCTTAACTTAAAAAAAATTAAATCTGATGACCGTGGTCTTCTTCATCATCACCTTTCCAGTGAAACATTTCTTCAAGGGCACCTTTATTTTTAAAGAAATAAAGAAGAGACCCAAGAACATAAAGCAGGATCAAACCACCGATCATCACTTCATGGTATGAGAAAATAAGAATCATAATAACGAAAATAATAAATAAAACTCTCTTCTTATGTGACTTCACCCATGGTGAGTTTTTAAAAGAGTTAAAGGGAATGCTTGAAATCATCAAGAAGGCATAAAATAAAACATATCCAATCGCCACGTATGAAGCAGCTTTATAATCAAACAATTCTGGAAATTCCATTGAAAATAAAGTCAGACCTACAATAGCTAATGCTCCACTTGGAATAGGAAGTCCCTGAAAAAAATCAGAGCTTACTTTATCAATGTTGGCATTAAAGCGAGCAAGCCTTAGAGCTCCACATAATAAGAAAATGAATGATGTAATAAGACCAAGACGTCCCATTCCAATAAAGAATTTGTTATAAACAAGAAATGCCGGCGCCACACCAAAAGTAACGACATCTGAAATTGAATCGAATTGCTCACCGAATGCTGATTGAGTTCCAGTCATTCTTGCGACTCTCCCGTCAACTGAATCGAAAATAGCACCAAGAACCAGGATCATTGAAGCTTGATAAAAATCTCCTTTATATCCAAGGATGATTGAGAAGAATCCACATGCCATATTTAACGCAGTAAATGTGTTAGGAAGGAAAAAAGCGAGTCTTCTTGGAGTATTTAGCATTTCTAATAACCTTTAGGCATGATCGGGAATTACGGCAAGGATTGACTCACCCGCAGTAACTTCATCGTTTATTTTCATTAGTATCTCATATTTTTTCGGTAAATAAAGCATCACTGTTCCACCAAAGGGAAAGTATCCGATATTCACTCTGCGTCCGCCTCTATCACCGGGCATAACCATCAATTCAGGCCATAAACCGACTTTGCACTTAAAAAATGTAAGACCCGTCGTCTCCCCTCTGTTATCCAGAGCAAGTGCGACCCCTTTGCCTTCTCTCGTTCCAATTTTTTCTTCAGCTTTGTGATATCTGAAAAACGACTGACCTTTTAGGACTAAAAGTGTTTTGATCTCTGCTGATAGCGGCATAAAAACCCCCATCTCTTTCCACCATGGAATCATGATCTGGATTTCCACTAACTGCTCACCATACATTCCGTGCGAGACATTGTGTTCGATATGCACGATTTTTCCATTGGCCGGTGAGAACATTACACCTTTAGTGGACATCGGATCATCGCGAAAGTCGTTTCTATTTTTTCTTAAAGTCACATACAAGACAACGTAGGCGACCATTGCAAGTAGCATGGTTTTATAAAAACTAAAAAGCCAAAGTAAAAAGAATACAATGAAAGCAAAAGTATTAAATTTGGCAGGAAGATAAGACTTCACCATACTATTTAAATTCCTCTTCCAATGTTCGGAAATAGTAAGGTGCTTCTCTCATTTTTTCTTCGTAAACTTTTGAAAAGATTTTTTGAGACTCATTTTTTATTAGATCTTTTGTCGTTTTAAGATGCCCAAAATCTTTCACTTCGCTTGAAAGTGTATAACCTAACTCAAGGTCAACAATCTTAAAATCTGCCGAATTAACAAGTTCCTTTTCAGCTTTTTTCCCATCCCAGTTATAGATAAATACTTGCCCTTTAAAAGCATTCGTTACCCAGAAGCCTTTTTCAACTCCTACCATCACAGGAACATCAAAATGATGAAACGAAAAAACCTTTAATGAATCCCAGGCAAGCACCTGAGCAATCCCTTCTCCTAAACGCATCCCAGTGTATGATCCAGGGCCTGCTGAAAAAAAGAAGTTCATATTTTTTAAATCAAGATTGTATTTTTTAACAAGATTAAAGATTTCTACATGGATAACTTCTGAAGGTTTTTTCTCTTGAGTATCGAGGTACTCAACCCAGTTAAAATCTGAGTCAAGCAGCCCGATCACTAATCCAGAAGTACTATCCACATACAAAGAATGCATTAAAAGAACCTAGTCACATCATTAAAAATTGCACCAACCATTAGCATTAACAGAACTGATAACCCTACCTGTTGAGCAATCTCCATCTTTCTTCTCGAAAGTGGTCCACGATTCACAATTTCTAAAACGATGAACATGATATGCCCACCATCAAGAACTGGAATTGGGAAAAGGTTAATAACACCAAGGTTTACAGATATGAGTGCCATTAACTGAAAGAAGTATGAAAGTGATGTATTAAATGAATCATGGGCAACTTTACCAATAGCAAGTGGTCCACCGATTGATTTCAGAGAAACTTGATTTGTAATCAATTTCACAAACCCATCAACAGTTTTCTTCATTGAATCCCATGTACGGGCAACGGCAACTGTTGTCGAGCTCCAAAGACCTTTAGACTTTGTTAAAACGAAGTTTGTTTTTAAAACCTCAATGAAACTATATACACCTAAGAGCTTAACAGTTTTTCCATCTTGAACACTTGAATCAGGAGTCACTGTAATTTTTTTAAGCACACCTGCACTATAGACTTCTACATCTACAGTAGGCTTATTAATTGTCTGAAGTTTTGTTCTTAATTCTTCAAAGCTATAAACTTTCTGTCCCTCAAGACTAATGAATACATCATCACTTTTGATTCCAACTTTATCGGCTGGAGAACCCATGTTTACACTTCTAACCATTAAATCAATGGTTCTTAGACCTTGAGCTTCAAGAGCAATTAAAAGAGTATTTAGATTATTGTATGAAACCTTAATTTCTTTAACTGCAGCAGTATCAACCTTTACTGTATCGCTCGCCAGGTCTTCACCTTTAACAACCGGGTACAAGTAAAGAGTTTTTACGTTTTCCATATTCGCCAGCTCTTCAATTGAGTGCTGAGAATCAGTTTGATCTTTATTAGCAGTAATCACAAAACGATTAGCGCTGTTATCAACCAGGTATGGCTTTCTTAAAAAAGGAGGATACTTTAAAACTTCTTCGAAGAATTTATCTCCGGCAAAGTTAACGTTTAATTCTTTTGTCTCGCCATTTCTTTTAATTGTTAACGAACTAACAATTGTATTTCCATCAACCATTAAGTCAGAAGGGTTATAAACATCGTTTTTGTTCACTTGAACAAGAACGTCACCTGTTCTTACGCCATTTTGATAAAGGCTTGTCTCTGGAGTGATTGCACCAATTTTAATTTCTGGAATCCTCTCTCCAGCAATTAATAGAGCAAAGAAAATCACGAAAGCTAAAATGAAGTTCGCTAATGGTCCACCCATAACGATCCAAAAGCGTGCCCACTTACCTTGGTGAGTAAAACTTTTTGCTCTTTCTGATTCAGGGATATCATCTTTATTGAATGGATCATCTCCATACATCTTAACGTATCCACCTAGTGGTATAGCTGAGACTGCATACTCAGTATCACCCCATTTTTTCTTGAAAAGTTTTGGACCAAATCCAATTGAAAAGACTTCAACTCTAACACCAAATAATCTGGCGAAAAGAAAGTGGCCGAGCTCATGGAAAAAAACCAATGGCCCAAGGAAAATAATAAATACGACGATTTTTTCTAATAACATGGAAGCCTCTTAATACTCTGACAAATTGAGAGTTTTAAATTGTAAATTGCTGTCCTAAGTATTTTACAACAATCACGAAAAAAGGCGACAGAAAGATAAGGCTGTCTATACGATCGTATACCCCGCCATGTCCTGGAATCAGGTTTGAGCTGTCTTTGATTTCAAACTCTCTTTTAAGTTTTGACTGAACTAAATCACCGACTTGCGACATCATTCCGCAAAGAGCGAAAATAACTGAGTAATACCATCTGAATTGATCAAAGAAATAGTACCATGCCAATGAGCCACATAGTGCAGCAATGATCATACCACCAATTAATCCCTCAACAGTTTTCTTAGGACTTACTACTGGCCATAATTTATGTTTACCGAAATTTTTGCCAACAAACCAAGCTCCGGTATCCATAGAGTAAGTAACGATCAATAACATACCAAGAATTTGTCTCCAATTTTCCGTCTCGAAATGAATCCCAAACGACAGAAGTGGAAGGATAACTAAAGCAGCAATTAATCCCGGAGTTTTAATAGCGCTGTTTTTCATGAACGCTTTTTCCATAGGAATTTTAAATAAGTAATAAATCAAAAATAAATTCAGCATCAAAGATGCTATCGTGAAAAAATAAAGTGAAAGTCTGGCATTGAGTGCATTTACTGTGACAAAAAAGAGTGTGAAAAAGATCACGACATATTTAAAAACGAAATCGCTTCTTTTAACTTTAGCAAAATTACAAAGCAACTCATCAATACAAAGTACACCTGCGGCCCAAACAGCTAGAAGTGTTGTCCATCTTCCGCCTAATACTGCTGCGATCACGATCGCCGCCATAATTAATGCTGAAATGATTCTTTCTTTTGTATTTGACATCATTAGCCTCTGATCGCTCTTTGATTTTCGCGTGCGACTATGATGTTGTCTTGAAGATTATTTGTTGGAGCAACTGCTCCAAAACGTCTTTCTCTTTTAGCGACTTGTTCAATAATGTATCTAAACTCAGTAACCGTAAAATCCGGCCATTTTGTTTTTGTAAAATACATTTCCGCGTAAGCTATCTGCCAAAGCATAAAATTAGATACGCGGTGATCTCCACCCGACCTGATTAATAAATCCACATCACCAAGATCAGGAATCATCATAAAGTCATTTAAGTCTTCTTCACTGATTTCTTTTCCAGGATTAGCTTTAATAAAATTATTAACTGCATGAGTGATTTCAGATCGTCCACCGTAACCAAAAGCAAAAGTTAATTTTAAGCCTTGATGATGAGCTGTCTCTTGCTCTAACTGAGCAATCAGCTTTCTAGTCTGCTCTGGAAGATTTGTTATATCTCCCATGATTCTGAATCTGATGTTGTTTTTTAAAATACGTGTGCGCTCTTTCTTTAAGAATTTATAAAGAAGATTAAAGAGCACAAGAACTTCAGTCTGTGGACGACTCCAGTTTTCTGATGAGAACGCATACATTGTAAGCGCTTCAATCCCCAGTGAGTCCGCTTCCTGAACAATATGTGACACAACTCCGGAACCGCGCACGTGGCCCCACACTCTCGGGTGAGAACGCTCTTTGGCCCAACGGCCATTGCCATCCATAATGACAGCGACGTGCTTAATGTTGTGAACCAGAGGTTCCATTGTTGTATCCAATTAAACTGCCAGTACTTCTTTTTCTTTATTAGAGATGACGGTGTCGATCTCTTTCGTGAATTTATCAGTGATATTTTGGATTTCAGTTTGGATTTTTTTAGAATCGTCTTCTGAAATCGTCTTATCTTTCTCAGCCTTTTTAATAGCTTCGTTAGAATCACGACGTAGGTTTCTTAGAACAACTTTCGCGTCCTCACCAATTTTCTTAATTTCTTTTGCGATGTCTTTTCTTTTGTCTTCAGTTAATGAAGGAAAGTTAAGACGAACAAAGTTTCCATCGTTCGTTGGAGTTACACCAAGGTTAGCTCCAAAAATAGCTTTTTCAATAGCAGCGATCATCGTTTTATCGAATGGCTGAATTTGAAGAAGACGTGCTTCAGGAGTTGAGATCTGACCAAGCTGAGAGATTGGTGACATAGATCCATAATAATCAACTTGAACACCATCTAAAATAGATGCTGATGCTCTTCCTGTACGTACTTTTGTTAATTGGTGCTTAAGTGAATCAACGGCTTTTTTCATTGAATCATTTAATGAAGTTTTTGTTTCGTTCATCATATGAGACCCCTTTCGTTATTTAATATTCTATTTATTAGTTACAATCGTACCGATGTTTTCACCAAGAACAGCGCGCTTGATATTTCCCTTTTCAAACATGTTGAAAACAAGAATATCAATTTCGTTATCCATCGAAAGACTAATTGCTGTTGAATCCATAACAGCAAGCCCTTGATTTAGAACATCCATAAACTTCAGTTTATCAATCTTTACAGCATCTTTAAACTTCATTGGGTCTTTATTATAGATTCCATCAACTTTTGTTGCTTTCATTATCACCTGTGCGTCAATTTCATTTGCACGAAGCGCTGCGGCAGTATCTGTTGTGAAGTATGGATTCCCAGTTCCAGCTGCAAAGATAACCACTCTTTTCTTTTCAAGGTGGCGAACAGCACGTCTTCTAATGTACGGCTCTGCAATTTCTTGCATATCGATAGCTGTTAAAACTCTAGAGTTAATATCATGTCTTTCAAGACTATCTTGAAGAGCGAGTGAATTGATCACTGTCGCAAGCATTCCCATGTGATCTGAAGTTGTCCTATCCATTCCTTTAGTAGCACCTGCTACTCCACGGTGAATATTTCCGCCACCGATAACGATCGCGATTTCAACACCCATAGCTTGAAGTTCTTTAATCTCTCCAGCGATAGTCGTTAACACTTCTGCAGAAATTCCGTGTCCTAGTTCACCGGCAAGTGCCTCACCAGAAAGTTTCAAAAGAATTCGGTTATACTTCATTATCATTCCTCAATTGTTGGTCAAAAAAAAGGGGCCTTTGCAAGCCCCTTTGTGTGATTTCATAAATTCTTAATTACTGCTTTCCACCAGTCATAGAAGCAACTTCAGCTGCGAAGTCGTCAACTTTCTTCTCAATACCTTCTCCAAGGTTGAATTTTACAAATCTTCTTACGTCGATTTTTTCTCCAACTTTAATAGTAAGTTCATTGATTAGATCCTGAACAGAAATGTCCGGGTTCTTGATGAATTTTTGATCAAGAAGACAAACTTCAGAAGCTAACTTCTTAACTTTTCCTTCTACGATTTTCGGGATCATGTTTTCTGGTTTCCCTTCTTCTTTTAACTGAGCAGTATAGATTGCAATTTCTCTATCTACGAATGCCTGATCCATTTCCGAAGCTCTTACGAACTTAGGATCAGCTGCAGCTACGTGCATAGCTACATCTTTAACGAAAGTTTGGAAATCTTCTGATTTAGCTACGAAGTCTGTTTCACAGTTAACTTCAACCATTACACCAAGTTTTCCACCGTGGATGTATGATGCTACAGCACCTTCAGCGGCAATACGAGATTGCTTCTTTTGAGCAGCAGCTAGACCTTTTTGTCTTAGGTAATCGATAGCTTTTTCGATATCGCCATTTACTTCACCAAGAGCTTTTTTACAGTCCATCATTCCAGCACCAGTTTTTTCTCTTAGCTCAGAAACAAGTTTTGCAGTAATTTGTGTCATATCTATTTCCTTATCTTTTAAAAATTAAAACTAATCAGGGACTATTCTTCGTCAACAAGATCGATATCTTTTTCGTACTTGCTGATGATTTCTTTTTCAAGTGCCATGTCACGAGAAGAATCTTTTGAAGATGCTTCAAGCTTGTTGTTTTTCTTAGCAAGGTTCATCCCTTCAGTAACTGAGTTAGCGAAGTACTCAGTAAACATTGATACAGATTTAATTGCATCGTCGTTTCCTGGAACTACATAATCAACACCAGTTGGGTCACAGTTTGTATCAGTGATAGCAACAACAGGAATCCCTAGGTTGTTAGCTTCAAGAATTGCGATTCTTTCATTGTTTGGATCGATTACGAAAAGAGCTCCTGGAAGCTTCTTCATATCTTTAATCCCGCCTAGAACTTTTTCTAGCTTGATTACTTCTTTCTCAATGTTAATTCTTTCTTTTTTAGTTAGAAGACCGAAATCTCCTGTTTCTTTCATTTTTTCTACTTTACGAATTTTATCGATTGAAAGTGAAACTGTTTTCCAGTTTGTAAGCATTCCACCTAACCATCTTGAAGTAACAAAGTTAGCTCCACAGTCTTGAGCAGCTTTAGTTACAACATCTGATGCTTGTCTTTTTGTTCCCACGAAAAGAACTGGCTTACCTTCAGCAGCAGTTTTTTTAAGGAAATCGTAAGCGTCTTTTGCAAGAGGAATAGTTTTAGCAAGGTCGATAATGTAGATACCGTTCTTCTCACCGAAGACGTATTTCTTCATTTTTGGGTTCCACTTTTCAGTCTGGTGACCAAAGTGTGCGCCGGCCTCTAAAAGACCTTTTAGATTTAATTCTGACATAGATTCTCCGTTGGTTAATCGAATTGTCTGTGAGCCATATCTCTATGGACCAACATTTCAGACAACTGAAATTATTATGAGTTAAGGTGATAACATATGACCTTAAATTGAGCAAGATCTAAGAGTATTTGGGAGTGATTTCCACTCCCAAAAATAGACCTATTGTTGACTAAGTTACAGCATCCGATCCCATCAAAACTTTTCTCGGTTTTGAGCCCTGCGCAGGCCCCACAACACCCTTTGATTCCATCTCTTCAATCAGGTTTGCAGCTCTATTGTATCCAACTCCTAAACGTCTTTGTAATAATGACGCGCTAGCTGAACGGTGCTCTAGAACAACTCTAACTGCGTCCTCATACTTATCGTCCTTTCCACCCGCTGATTCACCATCTCGCGTCGAAAGAGTTGTAACAGGCTCTTCTTCGCCGCCATTTTCTAAGAACTCCATCACATTTGGATCAAAAGAAGGCGACATTTCTGAAAGCTTTTCAGTTAAGGACTCAATTTCCAATTCTTCTATGTAAGCCGAGTGGATACGAGTCGTATCAACACCCTGCTTGTATAACATATCCCCTTTTCCAAGAAGTTTTTCCGCACCCATCGCATTTAAAATCGTGCGTGAATCCGTTGAACTCGTTACACGAAAAGAAACTCTGGTTGGGAAGTTAGATTTAATTAAACCAGTGATAACATCAACAGAAGGTCTCTGTGTTGCAATCATTAAGTGAATCCCTGCCGCTCTCGCTTTAGCTGCCAGACGACAGATATGCGTTTCAATTTCGTTACCTTTTTGAGTCAGAATTAAATCTGCAAACTCGTCGACGATAACGACAATGTAAGGAAGCTCATATGTGTCTTCAGCAGAGTATTCATAAAACTTTCTGATCTTATCGACCATTGGTCCCGCTGCACTTTTTAATTTGTGATTAAAGCCTTCAATGTTTCTTACCCCGAACTCAGACATAATCGAGTAACGTCTCTCCATTTCCTGACAGGCCCAAAGAAGTGCCGTCGCTGCCGTTTTTGCCTCTGTAATAACCGGCATAATCAAATGCGGGAGTCGGGCGTAAAGAGCAAGCTCGAGCTGTTTTGGATCAATTAAAATAAGCTTCATTTGATTAGGTGATTTCTTAATCAATAGAGAAACTAAAACAGAGTTAATAAAAACCGACTTACCAGCACCAGTTGATCCCGCAACTAACATGTGTGGCATCGTCGCAAGATCCACGACAACCGGTTCACCAAAAGCATCTTTCCCCATCGCCAGCGGAAGCTGATGACTTGTACTCGTAAAATCTTTTGATCCAATAATTTCATCCAGGAAAATAAAATCACGTGGATTTCTTGGAACTTCAATCCCTACAGTTGTTCTTCCTTTCATTGGGTAAACCATACGAATTGGAGATCCTGAAAGAGCCAGTGATAAATCTTCTGCAATTGAAGTAAGCCTTGAAACTTTCTCCCCTGGACCTAGTTCCCATTCAAATGTATCAACAACCGGACCCTTAAGAACGTTGATGATCTGCCCGTGAATTTTAAACTCACCAAGCTTCGCCTGAATTTTAGAAATAATATCGTGAAAGTACTTATCTTCTGGTTGTGAAAATTTCGTATCTTGCTTTTTATGACTAGCAAGTTTCACCAGATTGTAATATTTATCATCGTTGAAAGCATTGATCTTGTGTGCCTTACTTGCAAATGTTGAAATTTCCGACTCATCAACAAACTCATCGTCGTCAGTAGCACTCATAACTACAGGAAGAGACTGATCATCTTCCATAAATTCATCTTCTTCAGATTCAGCTGCAACTTCAATTTTCTTAGCTTCTGTAATCGGAACTAAAAACTTCTCTTCTTCATCATCAGACTTAGCTTCTTCAGCTAACTCAACATTATTCCCAAGAAGAATTGGGGCAGCCTCTTTTTTCGCTGGAGGAGTTACCATTGCAATAGCAGGCGCCTCATCTTCAGTATCTTCTTCCTCTTCGGACTTAGCTTTTACCCCTAATTTATTTTTAAGTAGTAAAAACTTATCCTGAACACTGTTTGAAGTTGATTGATAATCAAAATTCTTAATCTGGCTTGCCGCCATTTGAACTTTAGACGTAAAGCCACCTCTAAAACTTCCCCATAAAAACAGAGTCATTGAAGCTGCCCATACTAAGAACATTGAAAACGCTGAGAAGACTGAATCAAGAATCTGATAAAGTCCCGCTCCTAAAAGCGACGGTTGAAAATAAAAAATTGTAAGAAGGGAAAAAATTGAAAGTGAGAAGATATTTAAGGCATCAATCCAGTCTGCTCTTTTTGAAAAGACCAAAACATAAAATGAAGTAAAGATAGCACACGGGATAAAAACCCACGGCCCAGAATAGTAATTAATGAAATTAAGAAAACTCGTCCCGTAATAAGCAAAAAATCCCGATGACGATGTAGAAGAAATAGAAAGATAACTATCTGGCAGCGTATCCCTGTAGTAAAAAACTACAAGAGTCACAACAGTCAGAAAAAACAGAGTAAAAAGTTCGTATTTAAGTATTTTTGTATTATTCATACTTAAATTTTAGCAGGGAATCGTTTTTTGGGAATAAAAAAGCCCAAGATAAACTTGGGCTTTTTAAAAATAAAGAGGGTGCATTGACCTTTTCTCACACCAAGCTTCCCTGGCACTACCTTCGGCGCTGAAGAGCTTAACTTCCGAGTTCGGGATGGGATCGGGTGTTTCCTCTTCGCTAATAACACACCCAAACTGGATATATTCTAACAAATCGATATAAATTTAGTTATAGATCTCGCGTTTTATACTTCAATTGAAGTTGTTATCGCAAGCTCTTTTTTCAAAAATGTATTTAACATTCACAAAACA
>DIUR01000013.1 GCA_002428265.1 Bacteriovoracaceae bacterium UBA6153 | reverse complement strand
AAGAACGAAGAACGAAGAACGAAGATATAGTACCATTTTTTATGTCCTTTTTCATTAAAATTTCCTTTCGGCTTTTATAAGTCATAATTAAATTTCCTTTATCATCGACGATTATACACCATTAGTTTACCATAGAAGGTTTCGGTGGTTTGGAGCGGAAAAAACTTCCTTTTGTGCACCAAAAAGTTGGCATGTTTAAGGATGGCCGGAAGGGTGCTTAACACTGATTTTGATTGAAAAGATTTGTCGGGTATTTTTTAAATTATGACGTTATTGAATAGTGGAGTTTATTGATTGAAGTGGCCCTTAGAGGTTAATTTTCTTGAGAAGCTCACTCGGCTTAATTGAATAAAGCTTTGATAATTTAAAGAGTGTGGCAATGGTAATGTTTTTACCACTTTCTATTTTTTGTAAATGTCTCCAGTTTGGCCATCCTTGATTTTCGGTTTCCTCTAAAGTCCAACCTTTAGATAACCTTATTTCTCTAAGATGTTGTCCGAGCGATTTAATTTGTTTTTCTAACTTCTCTTCTTTAGACATCCTTAAATTATCGGTGGTACATACTAAAATACGTACCACCGATAGTATGTATTGTGCTAAGGTACTCAAAGATTTTTTTAAACTTAGAGAATAAACGAAATGAAAATTTTAATAATTGATGACGAGCCAGACATTTTAGAATTAATGTCCCAAGAATTTAGATATAGAGGTCACAGCGTTGAAACAGCTAGCTCTGGTAACGAAGCAGTCGAAATTTTAACGAGAAATTTTTTTGATGTTGTTTTATCTGACTTTAAAATGCCCAACGGTAACGGCATAACAGTACTGAACTTTGTAAATACTTTGCATCCTCGTCCTCAATTTTATTTCGCCTCTGGACAGGCCGATATGAGCGTTGATGAATGCCTTAAAAAAGGCGCATTAGATTTTTTCCACAAGCCATTTGATTTAGATCATTTAGTTTTGAAAATTGAAAAATCATTACCAAAGATAGGATTGCTGGAAATTTAATATGGACGTGCCCATGACTCATGTGGAAGAAGAGTTTTTATTTGCTTGGTAGCAACATTGCTTGACCACTTGAAACGGTTAGTACGGCCAGTGGTGCAGCGATTGCGATTAGTTTATCCATCTTATCCTCCTAAGGATTATTTTCTTGGCGGCGTTTAATAATGAAACCAACGGTAGGTTGACTCCATTCTTTTGCCTTTCGTGGTTTAATGTTTTTCTTGTTGAGCGATTTAGTAATGGCACAATGACTCAGACCTTCCTTTAACCATTTGATAATAAGTTGTAGAGTAACTTGTTCTCTTGGGTTAACCAATCTTGACATTATACGAACGATTTCAAAGTAACGAACAACGATATAATCCAAATTCGCATCTTACCTGCATTAAATTAGTCCAAAAAATATTTTTTTAACATCTTCGCCGTTCCGGCAATCAAAAAGTCACCAAGATTTATAGATAAATTTTATTATGTGTTAATCTAGATGGAATCAAGCTTGGAGAAAATTATGACAAGAATATTTTTAACATTATTACTTACAATATTATCTATTCAATCTCACGCTTCTGAGAAATCAGATACAAAAATGTACGGTTATTTAGTGAAGGTTAAATTTTCATATGGAAACGGTAACAAGGATTTTCAAACTCATCATGAGTTAATTGTGAACGAAGATAATCAAGACTGGATTCCTCTAACAAAGGGCAAAGATGGAGTGGCCCTTATTGGAAAACTCCACAAAGTTGAGAAAGGTATATTTACAACTGAATGTATGGTTGTTGATACAGCATCAATGCCAGTTTCTATCCAAAGAATGGGTCTTGTGAGTGAGTTGGGTAAAACAGCAGAAATTAAATCCGAATATCTTCAGCAAAAAGTTAAGATTTCTCTTACAGCGACACCGACGGAATATACTCAAGGGTCAGCGATAGTAGAATAATATTTATGGCAAATATAATTCAATTGCAAAATCATTAGGGTCTTCAAAGCAGATATAGTTTTCTTTGAGAAATAAGATTTTCATATGACGTTGCTTTAATTCTGCCTGTAGCTCATTAAAGTGGGCAATGTCTTTTCCCATCATTGCTATGTGATTTAAGCCATTCCCCTGTCTATTATTATTGATTTCTAGGGCATCGTTTTCTAATTGTACAAATACAATATACGTTCCACTTTGATGGCTCCAACTTATACCACCATTCCATTTTTGATACTCAACGTAACCCATGAATGGCATAAACCAATCCCAAAACTCGTTTGAGCGAGAAAGGTCTTTCACGTAATATTCAAGATGATGAAGTTGACCGAATTCCATGCTCCGAATGTTATGTTCATGATGAATGATAGGCAAGTGGGTGGGATTAATATTATTGAAGGATACCCTTGAGGACGCAATATTTGCTAAACTTTATAAACAATTTTAAGGATTAGTATAAAAATAGAATTTTATCTGATAAACTGTTAAAAACACACAACAAAGTAAGATATGCAATTTAAATATAGAAATAGCTTTCAGCAGGGCCCGGAGTCAAAGCTTGTGACAAAAGTATTGGCGCAGGGGTTACCGTTTAAGAAAGATTTAGAAATTATTCAAGAGCTGGAGCTTCCAACCGGCTATCCTGATATTTTGGCTATTTCGTTCAAAAAAAATTCTGAGTCGTTTACTAATTTTGATCATTTTAACAAAGAACACTTAAAGGTGCTGCATTATCTCTATTCTTTCAAGGTAAGTTCTAGTGAAGATATTTCTTCAAGGCTTTTAATAAAACCGAAAACCGTTGATAAAATTTTAATTGATCTGCTTGATGCGGAATTGGTGTGGTCTAAGGGTGATCGTTTTAAAACAAAGGCACTCTCAAAGATTTTTAATGTGGATAAAATCATTGCAATTGAAGCAAAGATTCAGGATTGGAGAAGTGCTGTCTCTCAGGCGATTAACAATACTTGGTTTGCATCAGATAGTTATATTTTAATTCCAGAAAAGAAAAATAATCAGCTAATTGCCGAATATGCTAAAAATTTTGGTATTGGGGTTATAGTCTCTGCTAACGATGAATCTTATATATATTCTAAAGCTCAAGCTCAAAAACTTCCAGTTTCTTATGGGTCTTGGTTTGTAAATATGGGATTAGTGAAACAAAGGGAATTGAAATATGCTCGATCTCAACCTAGTCAGGGATGTATTTCCTGAATTATCAAACATAATTCCACTAACAGGTGCATCAGGACAAAGAGATGTCTGTACGGCCATGCTCGGGACTCAAAAAGTAGCGCTTAAAATTTTTAAAAAGACTTATAAAGCAGAACAACGAATGGAAAGAGAGGTTTCAGCGATTGTGAAGCTGAATCTTGGGTGTGTGCCAAAAATCATTGATTACGGCAAAAGAAAAATTAGTGATGAAGATGCTTTGTTCGTCATTGAAGAGTGGATTGAGGGAAAGCTTTTATCTGATTATTTTCTAGAAAAGCAGCCTCTTACCTTCGCCGAAAGTTTAGAATGGGGAATGTTTCTCTTAGAAGCATGTAGAGATTTTGAAGCAAAGAAAATTGTTCATAGAGACATCAAGCCAAATAATATAATTTGGGGAACTGATGGGAGCAAATGGATTCTTGATTTTGGGATTGTTAGACATTTGGATCTCACATCATTAACTGAAACGGCCCATGCCAATGGATTGGGTACTTGGGGGTATGGTGCGCCTGAGCAAATGAGAAATATTAAAATAAACATTGATTCAAGAGCTGATCTTTTTTCTGTGGGTGTCGTTTTGTACGAATGTCTTACGGGTAAAAATCCTTATTATGAAATATGTGAGAATAACCTTTTAATTCTAATGAAAAAAATGGCAGATGAAGATTTGCCAGCATTAAGTATTTTGGAAGATTCAGATAATAAATTATCAGACTTTCTTAAATCTTTGGTTGGACGTTTTCCGAGTTGGCGGCCACAAAAAGCTGAAGATGCTTTGAATTGGTTTTTGCCAATATATGAAAGTTTAAAAGTAAAAGGAGTTTAGATGAAGTTATATTTGCAATTTGGTCATGGAATGATGGCCCTTAGTAAGTTGTTACTTGATAAGTGGGGCGGAGCAGGTCTTGTTCTTAGCCCAAGAGATTCAACTATAGATCAGATGAAAAAAGTTTCTATAGAAGCAAAAAAAAGTAAATCTGAAATTCTGTTTGATCCTCAGTGTTTTTTTCAAGACACAGATAAGGAAAGATTGATTCAACATGAATATTTTAAAATGTTTCAAGATCGAAGTATTGATGTCTTTTCAGGAGGGACACATACCAATAACTTTTTAGTGAAATTGAAAGAATTAAATGATGCCATTTCAACTGACACGATAATTATTCCAGGAACATATTCGGAAAAAATAACACCAGATTGGCTAGATCAACATGAAACAATTGCGGCAGAAGCGGCGAGTGTCTTTGCAGATAAACAACGGTTACAAACCATCGTAGTATCTACGGAAGTGCTTCGATCAGAAGAATTAATCGAGGCAATTGTTGAAAGAAGTGCGACATGGGAAGTTGATGGATATTATGTTGTGCCGGAGGGGGATTCGTATTTGTCAGAAGAGCCAATGATTCTCGCAAATCTTCTTCTTTTAACTTCGGGGTTAAAGCTTCAAAAAAGAAGAGTCGTCGTTGGATATTCAAGCCATCAGCACTTGTGTCTTGCTGCGGCCAATGTAGATCAAATTTGTTCTGGGACTTGGTTAAATGTCAGATCATTTAGTTCTAAGAAATTTTATGAACCAGAGGACGGGGACATTGCAAGAAGAGGTCTGTGGTATTATTCACCAAAGTCTCTTTCAGAATATAAAATTCCAACTTTGGATGCTGCTAAGAAATTAGGAGTGTTAAATTTACTACAGCCAGATCCAAGCTTTGATAATGAATATTGCCAACCTTTGTTTGCGGGAGTTGCTCCAACAACAATTAGTTGGGGAGAGTCTAATGCTTTTAAGCATTATCTTGTTAGTTTAAATAAACAGGTTTCTTTATGTAATGTAGATGGTTTTGATAGTGCAGTCACATATCAAGAGGGTCTTCTTAATGATTCAGAAGTGATTATTAAGACAATTAGCAAACAGGCGATTAGTGGAGGAGACCGAGATTTTAAGGATTGTGTTGCAACAGCAAGATTAGCTTTAAATATATTTTCACTTGCAAGAAAAACAAGATTGAAAAGAGAGTGGATTGTTTAGTAAGACATAAATGTAATGCTAACACTCTTTATGAGATAGCGGCTACGCAACCTAAAGCCAACACTGGATAGGCGCGAAAGTCATTTCAACGAAATATCATCCGAAATATTCGCAGTGAGGCTCAAACATATTGGCACTAAAGCTTTAAGTTGCTCGGTAACAACATTGCTTGGCCCCAAGTCGATGACTGTGAATCTTTGATGAGATGTAATTGGGCCACTCGTACCTTATGAAGGACTTTAAATTGGATATTACCTGTTAGTTGAA
>DIUR01000021.1 GCA_002428265.1 Bacteriovoracaceae bacterium UBA6153 | reverse complement strand
GAACTAAATATATAATACGAGGAGGTGATTAAATTATGCAGGCAAAAAAACGGCTAGCCAAGGAAATCGACTCTCTTGACACTCATGATATTTTAAGGGTCTATGACTTTGTATCAACCCTTAAAAATAAGAAAAAAAGGGCAGAACCTTTAAAAAAAGGTTATCTGCGCGCCCGCCTTGCCTTAAAAAATTGTAAAGAATCATTAAGCGATGATATTATGAAAGAAAGAACTGAACGAATATGAATTTGTTTTTTGACACTAAAGAAATTGACGACCAGGAATTAAACGAAGCCATTAGTGGTTTTGATGAAAATTATTCTTATTTTCACGTTGAACCATTAGGGCAAATGGTTTTACAGGAGGCAGAAGAATTATTAATGAAATATGGAAAAACATACGGTTTGAGAACATTAGATGCCTTACACCTGGGCACATTTTTATTGATCAAAGAAGACCATTGGTTTTTTGTGGCAAGTGATGATCATTTTATTTCCGCGGCAAAAGCAATGGGTGTATTAACATTAAATCCATTGACAAAAACCGCTTAAGAACCAAAAGTAAGGTTTAACTAAACAAGATCTTATCCCGCATGTGGTGATTGGAGCGGTAAGTTACTCCTCTTCTAATACTTCATCTAAAATCTTGGCAAACTCATCTAGACTGGCAACTTTAATGCTCTTTTTATGGAGGGACTTTAACACCGCAGGATCATCAATAAGCTCAAGCTTTCTGCTAACCCCTTTTTAAATTGATAAGCCTGACGCCCGACACGGTAGTTATTTTCATAGTTAAAATACTTAAAACTATTTTTATAAAGAAGGACGGTGGAAACAAATTAAATTCTTCAAGATTAATTAAAAGAAGAAAAGATCGCTCCGGGACGTCAAGGAAACTCGTACCGTCATGATCATAGAAAACAAGGAAAGGAGTGGACACAAAGTGGGTAAAATCCCAGGTTACACTGCTCTAATAAGAAAAAGTAAGCTGGATTACGTAGCTATATGTCTGGAGTCGAATGTGGACTGGTTTTTTACTTTTACTCTCTTGCAAGTCGCCTCGCTACGTCAATTACCTCATCAGAAATCCAATACCCATTATCTCGCAATTCCTCAATGAGTGATCCTATATTTTTTACCAACCCTTTTTCTTTCGCCAGCAGTAAGAGCCCAATCAGCCCTGTCGTGGGGATATTTAATTTTTCAGCAACGTGCCTTCCGACACGATCATCAAGTAATAATAGAACATCTCCTTCAACAGTAGAAGCAAGACCAATAGTTTGTTTCTCTCCTTCATCCAGGTCAGCGATAGTTTTTTCAGTTGCTGGTTCTAAAGGCATAAGACCTGCTATGTGTATAAAAGCATTTAGAGCTTGGTCAATCTGTTCTGATTCGCTTCCAACTTTCCCAAATAGCTCCTTATGAACCATTGGGGAATCAGCATTTCTTTTGCCAAACTTTTAAGCATGAATATTCGTCCAATTTTAGCTAAACCAATGATCGGACCTGTGTTTGAAACAATTTTCATTGGCCACTTAATTCCCTTGCAGTTTGTAAGTCCTTCTTGATCTCTTGTCCAAGCTCTTCGGGTGGATAATTAAAGATGCTAACACGATACCTACCGCAAGTCTCAAAAAATTCGACCCGCGACATACCCGCAAGTTGAGCAGCTTTACCAGATGACACTTTGCCAAGTTCAAACATTTTCAGTGCAGCCATCAGGCGTATATGTAGTATCAATAATACTATATCCCGACTTTGACAGTTGACCTACCATAAACCCTTCCTGGCCAAATCTTTTTATCACCTCACATCCTAAAATCTACATCCTAAAGAATCTGAGGGTATTATAACACAAATTTTTTCGGTTCAGTTTTTAAAATAAAAATATTTATGTTATTATTGTATTGAGCAAATACTAATAATCCCATGACACTATGGAAGAAATACAGAAATTAGCGGACATTAGAAAATATCAAGGAGGTCTCATCTTATGGGGGTGCATAAAGAGGATATTCACAATTTGGTTGACCGCCTGCGGGAACATGATCAAAAAACAGCTTTTGACTTCCTTCAATATTTGATTGAACGTTCCGGGAGAAAACCGGCCGGTTGGGTAGAAATTGATAAAGCTAAACCGGACGACGAACCTTTAACCGAAGAAGAACTTCGCCAACTCAATAGTAATGCTGGTTATGTGACAGGGGAGGAAGCCAAGCTTGAATTCGGACTACAGGTTGATTTACCATAGAGACGCGGTGAAATTTATTGCCAAGCAAGAAAAGGCTGTGCAAGAGAGAATTGCCCAAGGTTTAAAAGGCCTTATCGCGATTCCTCCGCAGGGCGATATTAAACCTATGAAAGGATACCAGGGTTTATATCGCTTGCGAATTGGCACTTGCCGCGTGCTCTTTGAAATCCAGCACAATGAAAAGTTTATATACATTCGGGCTATAAATTTTCGTGGCGGGATTTATAAATAAAATCTTCCCCCTTCGTAGAAGCAAGGTAGAAGCAACAGAACCGTCAGACCGTGTGAAAAATTCTTCTAAAATTCCCCCATAAATAACTCCAGTTCGCAGTCTTCATCGATTTATCTTGATTTATAATTTAAAATGCGGCATTGTTAATTTAGCATAGCCAT
>DIUR01000030.1 GCA_002428265.1 Bacteriovoracaceae bacterium UBA6153 | reverse complement strand
TAGTTCAATTGGGGGTTAAGAACAATTTCTTATTGCACTGATTGAAATTTCATTAATATTTTTCAATCCCTCGCTAGGTTTCTCACAAACAAAATAATCTTTTTCTTTAATACAATTTACTTGGGTAGTCTTATTACCTTTATATGTGATCGTGACAGATGAGTCAGTTACTGTCGGATTTTTAAAACTCATATCGATTAAGTAGACATTCATTTGAGGGCCTTTATCAACTAACTCTGTATGAAATGCGCCGGGCATATTTATAAATCCTCCGTGAGGACCATATTTATTCATTCCATGTGCAAATAAATTACTGGAAATGAGAAGAACAGAAAGCAATGTCACAATTTTGAAGTTCATAACGTATTCCTTTTAATATTGATACCCCTAGGGGGTGTTGTAATGATTTCGATACCTTTATAGAGAATACGCACTGATGGAGAATTTTGTGACCAAATTGAAGAAAAATTTATCTAAATCGAATTTACCCAAGAAAGAGTGTCAACATAAGCTCCATCCAGATCATAAAAAAGAGTCAGTTAGACTTAAGAGAGTCAATGGACAAATTACAGGCATTATAAAAATGATTGAAGATCGTAAATACTGTCCTGATGTTTTAATTCAAGTAAGAGCAGCAAAGGCAGCACTCCAGGCCGTTGAGCAATCTATTTTAAAAACTCACCTAGACAGTTGTGTAAGTGAAGCTATTCATAATAAAGACGAAAATAAGGCCAAAGAAAAAATTAGCGAACTCATTCAACTTATCGAACGCCATAAATAATTAAGGATAATATGTTAAATTCAATTATTAAATTCTCTTTAAAGAATAGACTCGTCGTTGTTTTCTTATCAGTAGCAATTCTAATTTATGGCGGCTTCATTGTCGCTCGCTTACCAGTAGATGTGTTTCCTGACTTAAACCGTCCTTCAGTGAATATTATGACAGAGGCCGAAGGTATGGCCCCTGAAGAAGTAGAAATCTTAATCACACTTCCTTTAGAAAATGCCCTAAACGGTCTTCCCGGTGTTAACCGAGTACGATCAACTTCAGGTGTAGGGCTTTCAGTCATCTATGTAGAATTTGAGTGGGGAACTGATATTTTTAAAAATAGGCAACTTGTCTCTGAAAAATTGATTGAGGCAAAGGAGCATTTTCCATCAACTGTAACACCAGTGATGGGACCGATATCATCAATCATGGGTGAGATCCAGTTGATTGGATTGTCTTTGGATGTAAATTCAGGTGAAAAACTCACACCCGTTGACTTAAGAACCTATGCTGATTGGGTTATAAAGCCGCGCTTATTAAGTATTGCAGGTGTTTCTCAAGTCATTTCTATCGGTGGTGGAGTTAAACAATATCAAATTAAAATATCCGCGGATAAATTAAATTTTTATCAGTTAAATTTAGATGATGTAGAAAAAAATCTTAATCTGATTAGTCAAAATACAACAGGTGGGTATTTAAATAAAGAAGGGCAAGAGTATTTAATAAGAAATTTGGCCAGAGCAGAAAACATTGAAGATATTGAGCTGACTGTTGTCGGAACTCACCTAGGAAAAAGTGTTCTTGTAAAAGATATTGCTAAGGTTGAAATTGATTCTCAAATCAAACGAGGTGATGCTGGGATTAATGGAGGGCCAGGAGTTATTCTAAGTATTGCCAAGCAACCGGGTGCTAGCACAATTGATTTGACTGAAAATATAGATACAGTTCTAAATAGTATTCAAAAAACTTTACCCAAAGGAATTAAGCTTCATCCGCACTTATTTAAGCAGGCCGATTTTATTAAAAATTCAATTACGAACGTTGAAGAAGCGTTAAGAGACGCAGGAATTTTTATTGTTATCGTACTGATACTTTTTTTGATGAATGTGAGGACAACACTCATTACCTTGACGGCAATTCCATTATCTTTCGTGATTACATTTATTGTTTTAAAATTTTTTGGACTTTCAATTAATACAATGACACTTGGTGGTTTGGCGATTGCCATTGGAGAGCTGGTTGATGATGCTATCATTGATGTTGAGAACGTTCTAAGGCGATTAAAAGAAAATAAAAATGCAGAACAAAAAAAGAATGTTCTGGCCGTTATATATGAAGCCTCTTCAGAAGTTAGAAACTCTATTGTTTTTGCAACAGTCATTGTTGTTTTAGTAATGATTCCATTATTTTTTCTTGGTGGATTAGAAGGGCGATTATTCATTCCATTGGGGATTTCTTATATTGTTTCGCTAATAGCTTCGCTATTTGTTTCTCTTACAGTTACTCCGGTATTATGTTCATTTTTCCTAGGGAAGTCGGATGTACTGGAAAAACCAGATGGCTTTTTAGTCAGATTTCTAAAGAAATATGATAGAAAAATTCTAGATAAACTACTTGATAGGCCATGGACTGTTTTATCTTCACTGGCCATCATGCTTCTCCTTTCACTTGCATTAGTGCCACAACTTGGAAAAGATTTTCTTCCCAAGTTTAACGAAGGAACGGCAGTTATCGGACTCCTTGCCCAACCTGGTATTTCTTTAGAAGAATCAAATGCTATTGGACAAAGAGCAGAAAAATTAATTTTATCTGTGCCTGAAGTCAGTTCTGTCTCTCGTAGAACGGGGAGAGCAGAACAAGATGAACATGCTGAAGGGGTTCATTCTTCAGAGCTTGATGTTGATTTTAAAAAGAAAGAAGATTCAAAAATTGCAATAAGAGAAAAAGAAGTAGTTTTAAATGATATCCGAGCTAAATTAAAAACAATTGATGGTGTAGTTTTTAATATAGGTCAACCAATCTCACATAGGTTGGATCATTTATTATCAGGAGTGAGAGCTGCTATCGCCATCAAGATTTACGGTCCTGATTTAAATACGTTGAGAAAAAAAGCCTATGAGGTGAAATCTCTCCTCGAAGATGTAAATGGTTTGGTTGATTTGCAAGTTGAACAACAAGTTTTAATACCTCAAATTAAAATTCAGCTTAAGCGTGATATGGCAAAAAAGTATAATTTACCCGTAGGTGAAGTTACAGACGGACTTGAAAAAGCATTAAAGGGTGAGGTTGTAGCTCAGTTATTTGATGGCAATAAATATTTTAATATCTTCATGCGTTTTGATGATGATTCTCGTTCCGATATTCAAAAAATTGAAAATACGGTTATTAAAATACTCCCAGATGGAACAAAAATTAGAGTCGCTCAAGTCGCAGAAGTCTATGAGGCCACGGGGCCCAACGTGATTAATCGTGAAAATGCTCAAAGGAGAATTGTCATCTCTGCTAACACATCAAACACAGATGTTGAAACAGTTGTAAGTGCAATTGAGATGAAATTAAAAAATCTTAAATTAAAAGAAGGATATTTTATAAACTACGATGGTCAACTTGAATCTCAAAAGAAAGGTATGCAGTTATTAATGCTTTTGAGTGCTCTAGCGATAATAGGTGTTTTTGTAGTTTTATATATGCAATTCAAATCATCAATGATTGCACTACAGGTTATGATTAATATTCCTTTAGCTCTAATCGGAAGCATCATTGCTGTATACCTAACAGACAGAACCTTTTCGTTGGCCAGTTTAGTGGCCTTTGTAACTCTATGTGGAATTGCGAGTAGGAATGGTATTATGATGATTACTCACTATATTCATCTCGTGAAATATGAAGGGGAAACTTTCAATAAAGAAATGATTATTCGAGGTTCACTAGAGAGATTAGTACCAGTTCTTATGACAGCATTAACTGCAATACTGGCCCTTATACCAATCATAATGGCACGTGGAGAGCCTGGAAAAGAAATCCTTTATCCTTTATCTGTGGTGATTGTTGGTGGGCTCCTTAGTTCAACTCTATTAGATATTATTGTTACACCAGTTATTTTTTATAATTTCGGTAAAAAAGCTTTAGAAATAAACACACAAGGGGATTCAGATGAGTTTTAAAAAGATTGCATTAGTCATTGTTTTTACTTTAACTAATTTTTCGCTTTATGCACATGAAGGGCATGAGTCTGGAATGACTAAAAGCTCATATGGCGGTATTGTAAAGAAATCTAAAAATGTTTTTGTAGAAGTTGTTCAAGACGAAAGTATAGAAATATATATTACAGATCATGAGTATAAGAACTTGGTCTCACCTAAATTGGCAGTATCTGCTTATGCAGATGTTAAGGGAAAGAAAATTCCTTTAAAGCTTGAATCTCATGCAAAAAACATAACTGTGATAACTGATTTAAAAAAAGAGAAACATTTCAAATTAAATGTTGTCGTTAAATTTAATGGCAAAGACGAGGAAGTTACTTTTCCTCTTGAGAACTAATACCTAAAAAGGAATACATATGATTATAGATTACGATCAAATTGCAAAACTTGTTGAATCTAACCTGGAAGTAAGAGTTAGGGAGGAGTCCGTAAAATCATCCAAAGCGCGCATTGGCTCTGTTGCATCGACATTTATTCCAGAAGTCTCTTTATATGCACAAGGTGAGGACTCAGAATTAAAAAAGGTTCATGAGTCTCCGACAGCTGGTGTGTTTGCTAATCTTAATCTGTTTAATGGTTTTAGAGATGTCGAGAAAAACAAAATTAATAATCTCAATTACGAGACAAACAAATTAGAGTTTAAAAAATCGTATAACGAAGATGTTTTCAGAGCTAAGAAATACTACTTAGAAGCTTTAAGGATTTTAGAAGATATAAAGATTTTAACAGAGCATGAAAAGATTAATAAAAATAATAGAGAGCTTATACAAAAAAAGGTTTCAAGTGGCCTAAGTCCTAAATCAGAGGAGCTTATTTTTAAAAAGATAGAATTATCGTTAAAAGAGCAACGAGTGAAAGAAGATAATGCACTAAAAATTGCTTATAATAACTTAAGAACTATTTTTTCTTTAGATAAGAGCGAACAAATTGAAATTGTAGGAGATTTAGATATCTCAAAGTTTAGCTATAAAGCTCCTGCTAATAAAATCGACTATGCCATTGTTGAATCGAATGAATCGCTTTTGAATGCTGAGAAAAAAGTAAGTGGTTTATGGAGAATGCCTAGAGTAAACCTATACGCTGAAAAATCTTTTACAAATCATGTAAATGGTGAGTTTTTAGATGAGGGTGATGAAAAACAACTAATAGGCTTAAGGGTAACCCTTCCAATTTTTAGTGAAAAAAATATTGATTCAATAGAAGATCAAGTGAAAAAAATTGAGTATCAAGCGGCAATATTGAAAAAGAAAAGTCAAGTTCGAGAGCTTGAATCTGCTGATGAAAAAATTGAAATCCAATTGGATCATTTAAAAAGCATGATTGAAATAACTAAAGGAAAAGTTGAACTTTCTAAAGAGATTATGGAGAAAACATTCTCTGAGTTTAGACTTGGATTAAAGGAAGCTCTTTCATTAAATGAAGCGACAGCGGATTATTTAGAGGCAAGAAAAGATCTTATTGAGCATAAAGTAGAGTATATTTTGAGCGTAGAAGAATCTAAAGTGAATTCGATAGATTAATTAATATAAGACTCAGACCAGAAGGGGCAATTGAATAATATTTCATTGCCCTTCTTGTCGTTATTTCACAATAATTTTACCATTACTTTCTCTTCCACCGTGAACGCCACATTTAAATGCAAAAGTACCCGTTTTATCAAAGCGAATTATTTTGGATACTGCTTTTCCACTATCGGCCATTAGTGAAATACCGATTTGAGGAATACTCAATAAAAACATTTTTTTAGAGGTTGCTTTTAAATTAAGCTTAATTAATTGACCAGCAGGTACATCAAAATTTAAGGGAGTGCAGCTGCCATCATCTCTTCCTTCTAGCGTTAAAATTACTTTTGGTTCAAGTAATAATTCTCGAATATTGGATGGAAGTTTTTCCCCGCGATCATAGGCCGTTTTTCCTTGGTTGTCTTTCAAGCCTACACTTGCATCACTTCCAACTAAGACGCGAATTAAGTTCGATTCACGATTTTCTGCTGCGATCATGAGTGCTGTTGTCCCATTATTATCTTGAATATTTAAATCAGCTTCCAGTAGGGCCATGTCTTTGACGATATCTTCGCGGCCAGATCTAACAGCTTTGTGTATAGCTGCTTCACCCGTTGTATTTTCTTGAGTATCAATATAGGCGCCATTAGAGGCAAGAGAGTTGAAGAGATGACGACTCTTTACTGAGCGCCAAGAATCAGGTTCTAGCTCGGTAGTTGCTGCGCATGTAGCAAGGTTGTCTGCTACAGACATCATAAGTGGAGTGCAGCCATCGGTATCAGTTGCGTTGATATCAGCTTTACATCCTAAAGTTTGCTCAACAAGATCAGGTTGCTTCTTTTGTGAGGCAGAAAATAAAAGTATTTGAATTTCATCTGTCGATTTTCCAGTACAAAAATCTTCGTAATCATTTTTTCCTAATACCTGACATTTAATTGTTTTTGTTTCCGTTTTAAGTGGTTGGCGAACGAGATCCCATCTTTTGCATTTATGTTTTTTTACAAATTCATCGTTTTCATCTCTTGGGATGGTAGGAGATTCATATTTGTCGCAAAAGAACTTTTTTGCATACTTATATTGACGAATAACCAATTTACCTTTGATTGTTTGCTTTTGAGTGATTCCTGATCCATTTGGAAATGTAAGCCTAAAACCCTCAATTGGGCCATCGTCTTTCTCTGGTCCATCAAATCCAGGTTCTATATTGCTTTTGTAAACGAGATCAGATCCTATCGATAATGGATAAGCTCTAAAGTAGGTGTCTGCTATTTGTGGGCGTCGAACAATATTCTCAACTGTGTAGTTTGAAGAATTTGTTTTTTCAAGTGGCCTCATTTCTAATTGGACTAAATTGTCTTCGCTTTGACATAGGAAAAGAGAAGATGCTTTTGCGTTATTAGTCAGAGTACTAATAAATAGGATTGATAAGAGAGTAATAATTTTCATAAATTTTCCTAAGCTAAAAAGTTGTATTATCTTAAGTGAAACACAAGGCCTCTGTAGAAAATTAAAGATCTTTCTTTTTCAAAAGCGATATTGCATTTTTTTTCTTCATTGCTCCATAAATCAAGTAATTCATAGCCGATTGATTCTAGGCCTTGAATAAAGTCGTCTTCATTCCTAATGTAATAGGGACAAAATGAAGTTCCAATGCTCTGAAGTGTTATCGTGCTGAGAGAATGGTGCAAAGGGAGCATGTTGATAATTAATATTTTAGGACGTTTTTTCAATCCACCGAGTTTATTATGAAGTTCCCACTCTAAATATTGAAGCGAGCCACTTGCTAAAAAAAGATCATGGCCTTCTAGGTCTTGAATGTTTGTTACAAAATTAAGTTTTTTTGCATTCTTTTGAACTGAGTAAAGCTTACCTTCCTCAACAACACTAGCGACATCACAAACAGTCCAGTTCTCTATGTTGGAAAAATCGAGTACTTTCGAAAATGAGTAATAATGAATTCCAATATGCCCGCCAAAATCAAATACTTTTTTAATATCAGTTTTGAATTTATTCATCCAGAATAGGACAGGGTAGTCTGTCGAATAAATAATATTAGTTCTTTCTTTGTAAAGTCTGGCCGACTCGGTGTTGTCGTATCCCATTGGTTTAGTTTTTGGGGAAGAAAATTGAGCATCCGCAAAGTTTTTGTAAACCCCTCTGAAGTAATTTACATTTTTATCGTTTGAAATTTTTTTTCAAAAAATATTTTTCTTAAATCTAAAACAATTGGCATATTCTTTAAGTTTTGTAACATCCTAACATCTCCGATAATCATGTTTTTATAAATAAAAATGAATCACTAAGGAATACAGGTCAGATTTTGCTTTTAGTTTAATAATTTCTTCTTTTTGCCAGGCGGTTACAACTTCAAAGTGTGGACGAGGGAAAAGCTGAAGGCCACCACCATAAGCCGATTTTTTAGAGCTAATTAAACTCGGATTTAAATTTGCTATGTCATAAGTTAAAAAACTTACAAAGCCTTTAATCGGTTCA
The DNA here is from genome assembly GCA_002428265.1 of Bacteriovoracaceae bacterium UBA6153. GTDB lineage: Bacteria > Bdellovibrionota > Bacteriovoracia > Bacteriovoracales > Bacteriovoracaceae > Bacteriovorax. The sequence continues at coordinate 258,728 of DIUR01000030.1, read as the reverse complement.
TAGTTAATTTTGTTTGAAGTAACAAATCCTTTTTGTTTTTGATTAAGGTTTTTTATAGTTTTATTTTGCAAATCAAATTCATGCATGGAAAAAAAATTAGGATGAAAAGAGAAAATTCCCCAAATACCAGAAACACTTCTTTTGGAAATGTTGTCGGAACCTTGAAATAGGCTAATACCGATCTTCTGTTTGTCGTAAAAAAAATAACTTGCGGAAAGCGACATGCCTTCTTCTTTTGCTAATGCAAAAGGATCTTTAAAATTACCCAAAAAAGCAGTTGCAAAGGTGCTGATATTTTCACCTTGATATGAGTATTCAAGATTATAGGATTCAGAATCAAAACCAAAATTTAAAAAACGGCGCACATACATTTGGTGATTAGGATCATTGAGTCCATAAAATTTAAGAAACTTTCCTGCCCTTAGCTGATGACTTGGTGTAATTCGGTAGATTCCATAATGCCTTCGACTAAAAAGTCTTGAATCACTCTCAAGTCCCTTTCTAAGTTCTTGCCTTCCCGCTGAGCCAGTAATCGCCCAACTTGGAGCATTATAAGCAATATCAAAATCGGCCTGCATAAGAATCGCTCTCGCTTCATTTGCAGTTTCGTCCATTCTATACGCCTGCAATCCTCTTATGTAGGCACCAACTAGAACACGCTCGCTTTTTGAAAGCGCAGGGAAGGCATTGTAGGCAAAATATTGCTCTTTTTTTGTTCCCCAGGTGCTAAGGGCAGCCTTTGACAATTCTCTTCCGTAGGGGGTTAAAAGACTGCCTCCAGAAGGGCTTAAGTGGCATGTTGTACAGTTTACATAACCGTGTCTTGATAGCTCACTATATGAGAAAGCTTTGGGAAGAAAAAAAATAAATATAAAAATTGCCGATATGGTTTTCATTATTTTGCAGTTATTAACAGTGGTAGTTTAACGGTAATATTCACATCATCTGCAACCGTGATTCCGGCAAATGACGGGATATCAATTTTATAGTCAGAAAGTTTTACTTTTAATTCAGAGATTGTGTTTACAGGAAATTTTTCTCTATATGGGGATAACAAAATTTTTCCTATTATTGATTTTTTTACGCCGTGAAGAGTTAAGTCGCCAGAAAAATCAAGATTCAGCTCTTTATTGTTCTTCCAGTATTCTGAGGGGATATTTAAATTTTGAATCTCAAGTTGAGCAAATTTATTTTCGGGCTTATTTGTTTGAAGATAGTTTTCTTTCATGTGCTCATCTCGCATTTCCATTCCAGTTTCAAATGAATTGAGATCAACTTTTAAGACTGCTTGAAGTTTATTATTTTCAATTTGCACAACTCCGTCGACTTTAGCTTTTTCTCCTTTGATTTTTATAGCACTTGGACTTCCAATGGCCATAAATTCTACAGTTGAATTTTTAGTGTCTACTGCCATTGTTTCTGTTTTTGCGAGTAAATTAGCTGATTGCAAAATAATGAGACAGGTGATGATTGATTTTAAGTATTTCATATTTTAATCCTTAGCTCCATTATCTATCCATTGTTTTATAATTTCGATTTCTTCAGGTTTTAAAGGTGCTATGCCTGATTTCTTTGGTGGCATTAGTTTTCTGGCATTCGGTGATGTTGATATGATCAATCCGCTCTCTTCAGAGTTGCCTGGAATGACGATTTCTAAAGGAGAATCAATCATCGATTCAGCTGTATCAAGCGGCACCCTTTCGGCTTCTTTCCCAGGTGCATGACAAAATATACATTTATTTTGAAGTATATTTTTATTAATTGATTTAAATGTCGGTTCTAGAGGCTCATACTTCACTGGTGGTTGTTGGTCAGTTCCATCGAGTGGCTTTTCAGGAGCACCAACTTGAATCCATGTTGCTAAAAGTTCAAGGTCTTCATTGGTCAAAGCTGGATACGGTGATTTGGGCATTTTCCTGGTTATAATAGTAGCTTGTTTTATTTTTTCAATATGTCCGAAAACGTCATTATAGGATTCAAGATTAATATTTCCTGAATCCCCATGGCATGAAATACATTTAGGAATAAGTATTCTTTCATTGATTAGCTGATAAGAAACTTTATCAGCTAATGCACTATTAAAAGATACTTCAAATTTTGATTCTTTTTCATTTCGATAACTACAGCTAGAGATCAAAATACTGATCCCTAGGAGAGAAATTAATGCTTTAATCTCTAGCTGCATAAAAAAATCCTTAATTACTCTGCGATTATTGAATTAGTAGATTCTACTGACCCATTCTCATTAAGATTAACTTCCAAAGTTTTAGTTGTTTCTTTTGAATTCATAACAACTCTGGCTGATGTTCCATTATCGTTTTTCATTTGCTTGAGTTTTAGGCTTGTTAATCCGTTTAAAAATGGCTTTAGGTCGGCATCATCTGAGTCACTAACATAGTGAAGAGCATATTCAACCAAAGATAATGCATCTTTATCACTCCATACGGGAGCATTTGAAGCTTCTGGTCCGGGCTTAACGATCTGAGCAATCCCTTTTCCGTTAACATCTAACATAATATCAATTTGCTTTGAACTGCCGTCTGATCCTGCATGCTGAGAGATCGTTACCTTGAAGGCCGGATCTGCTGGCTTTGAAGGCTGTAGTTTCGAAATTTCAAGTGAACTGAATTTTGTAATAAATGACTCTTCCGCTTTTCCAAGTGAGACAAGTTTTTCTAGTCTATGACAAGCTAACTCAGCTGCTTTGCCTAGAGTTACTGCACCCATTGCATTGGCACTTAGCAATGCGGTTAATGAAAGTGAAAGGGCAACGTTTTTTAAAATCTGCATACTTTTCTCCTGTGTATTTTATAATCAGTTAACTGATATGGTTCCGATTGTTTGTTGATCTATTGGTCCACCGTGAGGGCCACACATAAACTTGAAGGCCCCAGTCTTAGTAGGAGTAAATCTGGCTTTAGCTTCTTCATTAGGCATCGCCATTAATTCCAATCCAAGTTCTGTCGATTCTAATAAGAACATTTTTCGCTTTGGCGCTTTCAGGACAATTTCTACTGGTTCGTTTAATGACAATTCAATATTTGATAGTGAACAGCCGATGTTATTTGCATTTCCTTCCACTGTAATTTTCTTTTTTACTGGAATTAACAGTTCAGCAATTTCGCTTCTGTTTAAATTTTTGGCAATATCAAATGCGGTTTTACCGGAACTATTTTTAAGATCAAGGTTTGCATTAGCGTTAACTAAATCTTTGACTAGAAAAAAGTCATTATTTTTAACGGCAATCATCAGAGCAGTCATATTGTTCTTGTCTTGAGCATCGAGATTAACTTCTAATTCAATCAACATTAAAGCTAAATCGCTGTTCCCAACAAGCGTGGCTTTATGAAGGGCTGTTTGGTTATTAGATGGGTCTACACTTTCTAAGTTTGTCCCATTATCAATTAGTAGTGATGCCATTTGCGATTGCTTGTAAGCTGGATACGAAAGATTCATGCGACTTAATTGTCCACATTGCTCATCAAGAACCTTTAATAAAGGATTACATCCTAACTTATCTGTTGCATTTGTATCAGCGCCACACTCTAGTGCAAAATTAACTTCATCTAAATCAGATGTCTTGAGTGATTGAAACAATGATTTATCTTTGTCTGCTTGTGATTCGGCACATACTTTTGCTTGTGGTAACTCACCTTTAACAAAGCATGTGAGATTTGTTAATTTATTTTCAGAAGCACTCCCTTTGTTAAGCGTTAGGACACCTTCAAATTTATCGTCTTTAATTCTAATTAACTTCAACAAAAAGTCTTCACCAAGTACTGATTTATATGAAAGTGAGTTCTCTGTATAAATTCTTTTAACTTCAGAACGAATGCCAGCATAACCAATCTGGCCTTTAGCTTTTAAAGCTCCAAGGGGTGATCTTGGTATGTAAGCTTCATATTTAATTGATAAGTTTTTTAATTGGTAAGCAGTATGAACATCTGAGCCAGTATAATCTTTAGAACATGTAACTGTTTCTAAAGCGTGACCAGTCGTAGTTGCGAGTAGAAACATTGGAAGTAAGAAAAATTTCATTATATCCTCTCTGTTATTATAACTATTACTTAGATTTTGAACCGTAGACAAGTTTGTTTATTTCATTAATCTTTTTTTGAATGTCGGCAGAGTCGTCTGAAGCGAATGCATCTTGCACGCAACTTTTTAAATGGGCTTCAAAAATTGCTGACTCAATTACTTTGACGCCAGCGCTAATTGCTTTAAGCTGATTTATGATGTCAATGCAATAACGTCCTTCCTGTATCATTTTTTCGATGCCATCTACTTGACCTCTTACGCGAGACAATTGCTTTAAATGGCCGGTATGGTCAGGATGAGAATGAGCACTATGAGCATGTTTTGTTTTCTTTGAGGAAATTATTTTCTTTTTATTCATCTTTATCATGACTCTAATATTTAAAAATTGATCTTTTCTTTATACCCTGGGGGGGGTAGCCTATCAATAGGTTTGTAATTCTTACACAAGGGAGCATCATGAAGTCAATTAAAGCGTTAGGATTTTTTAGTATTGTTACAATTATAAGCAGTTGTTCAACTCATTCAATAATGCGTGGTAGTGTGGCAATGAAGACTGGACCAAATGAAGCACATGTTTGCCTTGGTAATAATGAAGTTAAAGTTGGTGACAAAGTGCGTGCTTACAAGAATTCATGTAAAAGCTCTCTCGGAGTAGCGGGTAAATCTGAAAGTGCTGGACCCAAATTCGCTTGCACTAAAGAATTAGCTGGAGCAGGTGTTGTAACGAGTCTTCTTAATGAACATTATTCTGTCGTGAAATTTGACGAGTCAGTTAAGCTTGACGAAGGAACTATTGTTGAAAAAGAATAGTTTTTAAGTGAAAATTGTTATGTTTTAGAATTCTTAAAAAATTTTTAAATATTTCTGGGTGATAAATAATGAAAAAAAGTATATTACTGCTATGCCTCTTAATGGCCCATTCGACATTTGCAAAGATTGTTAAATATGAACTGATAGCTTCTAAAGAAAAAATTAATATCAGTGGCAAAAAAACAGTTGATTTTGCAATTATGATTAATAAAACAATTCCAGCACCCATACTTGAATTCACCGAAGGTGACGATGCTGAAATCACACTAAAAAACGATCTTCTTGATGATGAAGTATCTATCCACTGGCATGGAATTCTGCTTGATCCTTATATGGATGGAGTGCCTTATGTTAATACGCCCCCAATTAAGCCTGGCGAAAAATTTGTCTTCAAGTTTAAAATCAGACAACACGGTACTTTCTGGTATCACTCTCATACAAATGTTCAAGAACAGAAAGGTGTTTATGGAGCGTTTATCATTCACCCTAAAGAAAAGGTTAAGACTTATGACAAAGAGGTTGTTTTAGTCTTAAGTGATTGGAGTGATGACAATCCTACAGATATTGTAAAAAATCTCAAAAAAGATGGTGACTACTACACTTATAAAAAAGGAACCATGAGGTCATGGCTTGGGGCCATAAAGGCAAAATCATTATCGTCTTATTTAGGCAATGAATGGAATCGAATGGGAGGAATGGATTTATCAGATGTCGGGTATGATGCTTTTTTAATTAATGGAAAAAGTAATTCGCAAGACGAAAATATTTCACCAGGCGATAGGGTACGTCTTCGTATTATTAACGCTTCGGCATCGACTTATTTTTATGTTTCGTTGGGAGATATACCGATGAAAGTAATCTCTGCCGATGGAGTTGATGTTAAACCTAAGCTTGCGAATGAAATACTGATCGGAATGGCAGAAACCTATGATGTTTTATTTACATCGAATTCAGTTGGAAATTATGAATTTAAGGCCACTTCAATGGATGGTACAGGGTCCGCTTCAGTTTGGCTTGGGAAGGGAGAGCGACATAATGCTCCCATCAGACCTGTGCCAGATATGTATATGAGCATGAGTATGGGTACTCCAATGGGATCTATGGACCATTCAAAAATGGACATGAAGGGAGCACCTATGGACCATTCAAAAATGGACATGAAAGAAGCACCTATGGATCATTCAAAAATGGGCATGAAGGAAGCACCTATGGACCATTCAAAAATGGACATGAAGGAAGCACCTATGGACCATTCAAAAATGGACATGAAAGCAGCACCTATGGACCATTCAAAGATGGATATGAAAGCAGCACCTATGGACCATTCAAAAATGGACATGAAGGAAGCACCTATGGACCATTCAAAGATGGATATGAAAGCAGAGGTTGTTGATGTTTTAACTTCAGCAGATTTAGAATCTCCTAATAAAACATCTTTTGCGAGTGGTATCGTTAGAAAGGATATTACCTTGGCCTTAGATGGTGACATGAATCGATATGTTTGGTTTATAAATGGCCAAGCAATAAATGAAGAGAGAACACTCACAATAAACGAAAATGAAGTAATACGTTATACATTTATTAATAATACAATGATGAATCATCCAATGCATCTTCATGGACACTTTTTTAGAGTTTTAAATAAATATGGTGACTCTTCCCCGCTAAAGCACACTATTGATGTGCCTCCTTTTGAAAATAGAACTATTGAGTTTTTGGCCAATGAACCTGGCGAGTGGATGCTTCATTGTCATAACTTATTTCACTTAAAAACTGGCATGGCCCGAGTTGTAAAGTACTCAACATTTGTTCCACGAAATGATATTAAAGAGTTTCAAAAAAGTGATCCTCATCTTCAGGATCATTTATATCATAAAGGGTCAGTAGAAATTTCAACTAATCATAGTGAGCTTGAACTGAATTTAATGAATACTCGTAATGACCTTCAAGTGAGAGCTGAAGTTACGAAAGATACATCGTGGAATGGTGAAGGAGATTTATTCTATAAAAGATGGCTGAATAATTATGCGAAAATATTATTGGGTGGGAGTTATTTTGATAAAGAAGTTTTTGGTAATGTCGGTTTTAGTTACATGCTGCCTTTATTAATAGATGCAACGTTGTTATTGGATACTGATAAAAAATTTCGATTAGACTTGAATAAAAAATTGCAATGGACTAAATATGTATTTTCAGATGTTGATTTCACTTTTAGACAAGAAAAGAAAACTGAGTTTGAAATTAGTTTAATGTATCAAAGAGCATGGGCATGGTCGGTTGGGTTTATGTTTACAGAAAATAAAGCGGGAATTGGTGCCCAGTTTAAATTTTAGAATATTTTTGGGTCAGATTCTCGTGAAGAAGGAAAATACTATGGATCACTCTCATCATCATCATGCACATAAGATTTCTGAAATGAGTTCAGTAAAGCTGGATGACTCGGCAGTCTTTACCTGCCCGATGCACCCAGAGATTAGACAAAATGGACCAGGCCATTGTCCTATCTGTGGTATGTCGCTCGAACCAGTCATTGCCACTGGAGAAGTTGATGATCATGAACTAAAGGATATGACCCGTCGTTTTTGGTTTGCGACACTTCTTTCTCTGCCACTCTTCATTATGGAAATGGGTTCTCATTTTTTTGGAATGACTCCATTACATCCTTACGTACAGCTCGCTCTTGCAACACCTGTATGTCTTTGGTCCGCATGGCCCTTCTATCAAAGAGCAGTTGATTCTCTTAAAAATCGCAGTCTCAATATGTTCACTCTCATTGGCCTAGGAGTAAGTGTGGCCTATGGATACAGTTTGATTGCCGCTCTTATGCCTGATATTTTTCCTGAGTCTTTCAGGGATCATAATGGTCATGTTTCCGTTTATTTTGAAGCATCAGCTGTGATCGTTGCCCTTATTTTACTTGGACAAGTTTTGGAGCTTAAGGCACGCAACCAAACGGGTACAGCGATTAAAAAACTTTTAGGGCTTTCGCCGAAGAATGCACATCTCATAAGAGAAGATGGGAGTGAGGAAGAAATACCATTGGCCCATGTACACCTTGGGAACTTACTCAGAATTCGTCCCGGAGAGAAAATTCCCGTTGATGGTGTTGTTATAGAAGGGCGAAGTAACGTTGATGAGTCGATGATTACAGGTGAACCTGTCCCAGTTGAAAAAAGTGCAGGATCAAAAGTTGTGGGAGCGACCATCAATGGTACCGGATCATTAATCATGAAAGCTGAGAAAGTTGGAGCTGATACATTACTTTCACGAATCATTAAAATGGTGGCCGACGCTCAAAGAAGTCGCGCACCCATACAAAAACTAGCTGATCAAATCTCGGGATACTTTGTTCCAATAGTTATCCTCATTGCAGTTTTGACTTTTATCGTCTGGGGAATTTGGGGGCCAAATCCCAAAATGGCCTATGCAACGATTAATGCAATTGCCGTTCTTATCATTGCCTGTCCTTGTGCCCTAGGACTCGCAACACCGATGTCGATCATGGTGGCGACAGGTAAGGGAGCAGGGCTAGGCATTCTTTTTAAAAATGCTGAAGCGATAGAGGTCATGCGGAAAGTAAATTTATTAGTCGTGGATAAAACAGGAACGCTCACAGAAGGTAAACCCAAAGTCGTAAGTATTGAAGTCACTGAAAAAAATGACCAGAGTGAGTTTTTAATGTATGCCGCATCGATTGAGATGAATAGTGAGCACCCGCTCGCACAGGCCATCGTGCTCAAGGCGAAAGAAGCGAATATAAAAACGGAAAAAGTAGATCACTTTGATTCCATCACCGGTAAAGGGGTTCGTGGGGAAATAAGAGGTCATAAAATTGCATTAGGTAATCAGGCAATGATGAATGATTTAAATGTGGATTTTGGTATCTTGAAAGACCGGGCAAATGAATTACGCTCAGAGGGCCAAACAGTGATGTTCGTTGCTGTCGATAATACCGCTGCAGGAATCATTGGAGTGGCAGACCCCATTAAGGCCAGTACTCTTCAGGCGATCCAGGCACTACATCAACAGAAGATAAAGATTATCATGCTGACAGGCGACAGTCAGAAAACGGCACTGGCAGTGGCCAAGAAATTAGGAATTGATGAAGTTGTTGCAGAAGTTTTACCTGAGCAGAAACTAGATGCGATCAAAAAATTTCAAAGCGAAGGCTTTGTTGTAGGAATGGCCGGTGATGGAATCAACGATGCTCCGGCCCTGGCCCAAGCACATGTAGGAATTGCGATGGGATCAGGAACAGATGTCGCAATGGAAAGTGCTGGTGTGACACTAGTCAAAGGTGATTTGATGGGGATTGTACGTGCGAGAAGATTAAGTGAGCTGACGATGAGTAACATTAAAAGAAATCTTTTTTTTGCTTTTGCTTATAATGCTGCAGGAATTCCTATTGCCGCCGGACTTTTTTATCCAGTTAATGGGCTACTTTTAAATCCAATGATTGCCGCTCTTGCCATGAGTTTAAGTTCTGTGTCTGTGATAGTGAATTCACTTAAATTGCGAAATGCCTCTGTCATTTAACTAGAGGCAGTTCGCCCAGCTTTCAAAATACTTAGAAAAATTGATTCTGGCATGGATGTATTTAATATAGTAATGGAGTTCCGAGCCTAAATATGTAGATACTAGCTATTTAATAAATATTACACCCGTAACCATATTCATCTCGCATCCAAAACTTATTTCCCCTTTTCAACTTTTCCAATTTCAATACAACGTTGTTATTGGATAACGATAAAAAAAATCATTTAGACTTGAATAAAAAATTGCAATGGACTAAATATATATTTTCAGCTGTTGACTTCACTTTTAGGCAAGAAAAAAACTGAGTTTGAAATTAGTTTAATGTATCAAAGAGCATGGGCCTGGTCGGTTGGGTTTATGTTTACAGAAAATAAAGCGGGAGTTGGAGCCCAATTTAAATTTTAGAATATTTTTTGCTAGAATGGTTTCTTATTTCTTAAGATTTTGAGTTGACTCAAACATTAAAAATAAGGCCAGTGCACTAAAAACAGCTAAAACTGAGAAAATCACCATAATCCCAAAATTAGCAGTATTCCCCAATAAGGAAGCAACTAAGAATAGTGTAAGTGTTGCCATACTTGTAGTTGAGCTTGCAATGCCGTTCACTTCTCCGCGTGCTTCTTTAGGGATTAAGATCTGCCTTAGTTCAGTCTCACCAATGCTGAATCCATAAAGCCCTATTCTTGAAAAAAGTATCAAGGCCAAGAATACATAAATATTATTCAAATAATAAAAGCTAAAGACCGATGCCAAAACACAGATAAATTGAAATAGCACAAAATATTTGCTGGTTGTAATGAGGCCATGCTTTTTTTTAATTGTTGAAAAAAGGAAAGTGGGTATTAAGCCAAACAGAGCACCACATCCCCTAAATAAGCCTATGGTTATTTCAGGAATTCGTGCACCATCTTTTAAATAACTCGTAAGGAGAACTCCGTGAGGACTAAGAACCGATAACCACAAGAACGCATAAGAAATTATAACTAGAGCATATGGTTTATTTTTTAATTTCTGAACTGATTCTATGAATACAGCTAAGAAATTTGAAGGCGCGCTAGGAATTGATATTTTTTCTTTATAAGAAGATGAACTTTGGGTAGCTTTTAATAAAAAATATTCAGGCATAAAAGTTAAAAGATTTAAAATTGCAATAATTGAAAAGCCCCAGAATTCAGACTTATTAGTGAACAGAGAGAATACTAATCCAGTAAATATCGGAGCGGTAACTTCAGTTAATAAATCAAGTCTTTTAAGTCTGCTATTAAAAGTCGTTAATTCATTTTCAGGCAAAACATCTATAGCTAGATCAAATCCAACAGAGATATCCATTAAGGACGATCCAAGGTTTGATATTGCGCTAAAAATGGATAGCAAGAATAGAATGAATAAGTATTGGGGAAGAGTAAAATTTGAACCTTCGAATTGACCTAAGAATAAAGAAACAATTGCAAACCACATAAAAATCATGGCGACTGTCTGAGATCCGATTCCTAGTCTATAAATGTTAATTCTTTTAGTGTTGTCGATTCTCTTCGCGATTGATGGGCCGATAACAATTTGTGCAAGTTTAGAAAATGAACATACAAAAATTGAACACTAGTTTTAAGCTTATGATTTTGAGCATCCTGCTTTTATTTACTTCTTCTTGCTCCACAATGAGAAAGTCAGTTTTCTATGGAGGACTATCGGGAGCGAGCTTGGGTCTTGTTGGAAGTGCAACACTGAGTCCTAATAAAGAATCCATGGCCCCCAATATGGCGATCTGGGGAAGTGTCGGGGCCTTAGTTGGAGCGACACTAGGGTATTTATTTTTTATGGATGATCCTGAAAATAGAGAATTGCCATCAATGATGCCTTCCGGAGGAAGTAATAGGTTTAGACCAGAAGACCTGGCACCTATTAATAAAATTGAGTCGGCCACAATTACACCAACTGATTCAAAGAAGTACAAGCTTGAATCAGGGCCTTTACCAGATCACTTAAAAGGTAAGGTTCAGACTCCTTTTATTATTGAGCATGAGATTCCAGAACGAGTTGAGCACTTAGAAAATGGGAAAGCTATAACGGTCGAGCAACACAAGGCATGGGAAGTAGATTATGAGTAGTGCTAAAAATTCAAACTCACATGGGGATTTTTTTACTCCCTTGATAGAAGGTTTTGTAGAAATGTTTCAGGTTTTAATTACGAAAGCAGTAGAGTCTTTTCCAAAACTATTAAAGAACATTGGAACGCCTCAAATTACAATTAATCAAAGTTCAATGAAGCTTGTTTTATCTATGCTTGATTGTGAAAGACAAACTGTAGATCAGGCCCATTTAGGGTGGGCCATAAATACGAATCGCCCTTATCCGCTAGAATATTTTGATCCAAGTAAAAATACTTTCATCGTTGGATCAAGTGGATGGGGAAAAAGTAATTTACTGAGTGTTCTCCAAGAAAATTGTATCCAAAGAAAGCAAGGCCTAATTTTTATAGACCCGAAAGGAAGCTTAGAGGCGATTAGAAACTTTAAAAAACTTTGTAGGTACTACGGACGAAATTACTATATCTTTTCGGAATTTGATAAAGAGGCCGGTTCTTTTAATCCAATAGCAGACATGACTAACTCGCAAAGAGTCTCAATGATTATGAGAAGCTTTGATTGGGGAAAAAGACCTAATCAATATTATTTAAATGAAGCTCAAAAAGCATTAGATGATGTACTGAGCAGTTTGACTGCAAAGGGGGAGGAGTTCGATCTTCATGATGTTTATAAGAAACTTAAGACAGAACATAACAAAGAAGAAACCTCTGGCCTAATAAGTCAGTTTCAACTTTTACTAAATTCCGACTTTGGAAAACTTTTTAAAAAAGCTAATGAATTTGGAAAACCTTCTGCAACTATGAAAAAAGCATGGGAGGAAAAGGCCTGCATTTATATAGGATGCTCAACTCAAGGTTACTCAACCTTAGCTAAAACGGTTGGAAAATTATTTGTAAGTGAGGCCATGAATCTTTCTTATTGGATCGGTAAGACTTATGAAGACTCCCATAAGATTAAAGAAAATAGTCTTGGATTATTTATTGATGAAGCTGGTTCGGTTATTTATCCAGACTTTCTGGATTTAGTGAATAAGTGTCGTTCAAGTGGAATCAATGTCTATACAGCGGTTCAGTCCTATTCAGACATAGAAATGGTCGCTGATAGTGAAATTTTAATGAAGCAGTTCTTTGAATCTTATTCAAACTGGTTCATTCAAAAACAAACCAACACTGAAAATGCTGAAAAGCTGGCCTCAGCTTGTGGAACATTCTTAGCGCAAAAAACTACGCTTGCTACTGAATCAGGATCGGAGTCAGGCAAAGGAACAATTCGAGAAGGCTACGAATATTTGTGTCACCCAGACATAATTAAATCCATTAATGTCGGACAAACTATCTTGCTTGAGCATAATCCAAAATGGCTTTCGCTCATTAATGTTCGAGACGTAAGAGGATCAAATGCGTTTAAGGATGTTAAAGAAGTAGATAAAAGTGCTCCGATAGCTCCTATTAAAAAAGGTCTTGGTAGAAAATAGAAACTAAAAGGAGGTCTATGATTAATGAAATTATGCTTCAAAAGAATTTTGAAATTATCGACACACTTACGAAGTGGCGATCAATGACAACGGAAAATCTTAAGGCCCTTGTTGCTGAGTCGGATAAAGGGCCTGCCTTCAGACAGAGAATTTTGAGATTAGAGGAGGGAGGAATTTTAAGATCAAAGCTTCAAAAAGGAATTAATAAGATTGTTTATCCTTCTCGTGAGCTTCTTCAAAGACTAGGGATTGATAACTTTAATGAAGACAACATTAAGCATGATGCAGCCGTTTCAATGGTTATTTCAAACTTATTAACTTTTAGCATGATCTCTTCGGGAAAATTACCTCATGAGTATAAGACAAAATCAACTTGGCGACACCACGCTATTGAGCCAGATGCCATTGTTACCGCAGGTAAAGGTACAAATGAATTAGTCATTGCAGTCGAAGTTGAGCTTTTCAGAAAGGATCGTAAAAGAGTTTTTGATAAGTTTTTGGAATACGCAAAAGCTGATGAATACGACAATGTTTTATACTTTTTTGCAGATAGAGCATCTTTTGAATCTTACAAAAAAAGATTAAATGAACTTCAGTTGGATACACAATTTGATCATTTGAAAGAGGAGCTATCACAGAAAATTGTCTTTGTTTTAAATCAGTCGATTCTTAAAAACGTAGTCAGCTTATCTAGGTCAGAAGTTTTTCATAATCATGTAACAAAAGAGCTAGGAGACTTAATTGGATAATTCATTTTTACCTAGGAGTATGTTTGCCATGTTATCTGACGAGTTTAAGTGTGACTCTGGATTTTTGAGAGACAACTTATCCCCGTGCATTCATTAACAAAACCGAAGACACCGAATTGACCACCCCCTCCCAACATTAGTAGAGAGGAGGTGGTCAATTCGGTGAGGAAAGTTAAAGAATGCACGGGGATAAGTTGAAGAAAGTTAAGAGTAAGAGAAATTAGAAAGAGGAGGAAGGAGATGGAAGTAGGTAGAGAGGGAGAGAGAGGGAAGGAAGGAGAGGAGAAAAAAAGCAAAGAAAAGAAAAAATATAAAAAGCGAGAGGAGGGAAAAAATGAAGAGAGGGAAGAAAATAAGAATGATCAGGACAAGTTTTTTATTGATGTTACAAAAGATCAGGAATCAAAGGAGTTAATATCAAAGTTATTATTAGAGGCAAATAATAAGACCTTTGGGAGACAGATATTTTTGAAAGACTTAGTTTTATCGGCATTACCAAAGCTTACAGCTAAAGACATAGAGCTGATTCAAAACAATGTTCTTAGTAGTTTAGAAAAAGTTAAGAAGCAGTGTTTTGAATATAATCAAAAAAATAAAACTGATCTTGATCTCGGTGAATATCTGGTGAGTGTTAAGAATATTTTAAAGGAGGATAAGAATGCAAAATGATTTGATTGAAATTTTCTCAGGACATCTAGGTGCTGATCCTTACCTTGCTTACACCAAAAAGCGAGAGCCTGTATGTGAAATGTCTGTAGGGTTAAAGAATGTTCAAAACGAAACCATTTGGAAAAAAATTGTCGTCTTTGGAAAACTGGCCGAATTATGCAAGGTTCATTTAAAGAAAGGCAATCGGGTTTTTGTGCACGGCCGTAACCAATTACGAAAATTCACGACCTATGATGGACTTGAAAAAGAAGTCTATGAGATTAGAGCCTTTAGTGTAGGGCAATCTTTACTGTAACGAACGGGAGGAAAATGGATCAAATACAACTGATGACGATTGAAGAAGCGGCAAGTTTTTTAAACTTAAAAGTCTCTAAGCTTAGAAAAGATATTTTCAACAAATCAATTCCTCATTACAAAATCGGGGCACTTATTCGGTTTAAAAAAGAAGAATTAGTCAAGTGGGTAGAGGGCAAATTAGTGTCTGTGCAACTGAATATCGAGATCAAGAAATACAATTAGCAACCTGTCAATTTAGTCATGCTCAGCTAGAGAAACGTTGGGCATGATTAGATTTTAATTCATGGAGTTTTCATTGGGAAAATGCTACACTAACCCTTATGGCTCTTTAAAATTCGAATATTGTGGTGACAATGAATCTAGAACTTCCAACAGGGAGTTTTAAAATGGAAAAGAAAAAAATTAATGATGGTACTGTAAGGTACCGTGAATCTTATTACGTCGGCAGTAAAAGAAAAGCTGGGCCTTGGTTTAGAAAAATTTCTGATGCGAAAACGTGGAAAAATAGAATTGAAACGACTAGGCTTACACGTCTTGCTCAAGGTGAACATTATGTTGAAGTTCAACATATTCTTTTTAAAGACTATGCTAATCATTGGATGAATACATATGTGAAAACAAGCTGTGTTCATAGAACCTTTGAAGGATATGAAAGTGTTCTAAGGGCGCATCTAATACCTCGTTTTGGTGAAACTCTTTTAAGAGACATAACTGAAGAGGATGGTTTGATGCTTATTCAGAAGTTGAAAGAAACGCATAAGGCGCGTGGGATACAAAATATTTGGCAAGTGCTTAGGGCCATTTTAATTAAAGCTTATAAAGAAAGATTAATTCCCGTGAATCCCTTAATGAATGTAAAACTTCCGCGTCCGGATTTAAAACTTCATAAGTTTTGGGTGCAGAATGAAATTACAAAATATCTAACAGCTCCCTCAACAGAAGAATCGCTTATTTATCATATTTCAGCAGTAGCAATACAAACTGGATTGAGGCTAGCAGAACTTTGTGGGCTATGTTGGGATAGAGTAGACTTCAGAAGAAACTTAATTCATGTGACAAGAACTAGGGATAAAACTGGAGTTAAAGATTCAACAAAGAACAAGCTTAGTCGAATCATACCAATGACCGCGATGGTGAGAGCACTTTTAACGGAATTGTTTGATGAGCGAGACCCAGATTGTGAATTTGTTTTTTTAGGATCAAAAGGTGGGCCTATTCCTTATGGACATATCTACCGACAATTTGGAATTGCTCAAGCAGATGCTAATATTAAAAACAAGATTAGGTTTCATGATTTAAGGCACACGTTCGCTTCAAACTATATGATGAGTGGTGGAAATGTCTTTGATCTGCAAAAGCTTTTAGGTCATACTAAAATAGAAATGACTATGGTCTACGCTCACTTATCGCCGAACCACCTTCAAGGATCTTTACGATTCATGGGTGGAGGAAATGATCTACAGATAGAGAGTAATAACGATTTTAGAACCGTATTAGAACCGCGAGGTGAAAGTACTGAAAAAAATCTAAGGATTATAGAGAGTTAGAAAAAATGGTGCCCGAGACGAGACTTGAACTCGTACGACCGGTAAAGGTCGGCAGATTTTAAATCTGCTGTGTCTACCGATTCCACCACCCAGGCACATTTGAGATAGTATTTAAAAACGAATTCGGCGAACTGTGATTTTGGGGAATTTATGAGCATCTGTCAATTACAAAACAAGACCATTTCAATTCTCTTTACAACTTTTTGTATGGCCGGTCTTTATGGATGTGCGCAAACGCCGGTTGAAGCTCCTAAAAAAGACGATAAACGAATCATCGGCCAGTGGAACAAGTTACCACTGAGATTCTCGCACAGAGAAATGGATGACTCGATTGTAACGAATCCTTTTTTTGATGTTGATCCACTTCTTTCTAATTTAAAAGATGCACCTCCAGGAAATTTTGGAGTGCGTTTTGTTGTCACGACAGCGAAAGATTCTAACTATCAATACAACATCGATTTGTATTCGGGGAAACTTTATAGAGAGCGCATGTTTTGTGCTCAAGATGATATCTGGGATAATTATCGAGGCGATCTGATGCAGCCAAATTTCACACAGGGGATAATTCCTCGTGTGTATGATCAAAATCAGAATCCACAACGAGTGATCGTATTTTCTGATAAAGAGAAGGTTGAAGCTTTTAAAGAAAAACCAGAATACTTTGATGAAACAAGAATTGTTGGATCAGTCATCGTTGAGTCTTGTCAGGACTTCCCATGCGACCTTCAAGATAAATGGAAAGCCTCGCAGATCTTGGTTGGAGTGAGTTTAAAAGATCCAGACTATAATCGTCTTGATGGCCTTACTGCGTTGAGAAAGAGAGTTGATTGGAGCTATGCAAAAGGCATCCTGACCAACATGTACGGGTATCATCAATTAGGCTCTAAGTTTTATCCGGCCTATAGAATCTCTCGTGAATTAGGACTCGCTGATTCAATAGAATATTTCAATAAAAATGCAAAAAAAATAACGACTCCAGAGTTTGTAAAACTTAATGAATGGAGAGTTGGGTGTATGAAACTTTATGATTCGATGTGGGATGAATCAGAAAAAATTCGCACATTAAAGTCTGGAAAAGGGGATGCGTTTTTAAAGTATTTCAAAGAATTTTACGCAAAAAGTTCAAACGAATTTTATCAATGCCAAAAGCTTGTGAGACCTGGAAATATTCTCGAAGATCATAGGAGAATGTGGTTTTTTGCCTACATTCAGGCCTTCGTATTATTAGAAAAAAATCGCTTCTACTATAGCTGTGCCGATAACGTTTGGGCCTATAATCCCAAAGTTGATGAAACTAAATTTTTCGTTGACCAAAACAAAGAACTCAACCGATGCCGCGCTAAGAATTTTGAGCTCGCTTTTGATCAAGCTATCAATGGAATGAGTTTAATGAAGAATCAAACAAGCGCCCAATTTAAATTTGTTGAATACGACAATGTCAGAGGCGGAAGCCACCAAAAAATCTATAGCTGGCTTTATGACAAGCCTCATAATTATTCTTGTAAATATGCTTCGAAGACTCCGCAGCAAACGGTATTTGATGTTTTTCCGCAGGACGTTGTATGGGAATATTTTTATGAAAATGACGACCGTGTTGTAAGATAAAAATCACCCAAAAATTCTCCACTATTGAATGTAAGTAATTGATTTACATTTCTGGCTTATCTTCTTAAAATAAGACCTCGTAACCCGACATTTATTAATTTCAATAGGAGACGCAATGTCGACTAATAAAAGACTCGTGAGTCCACTTAACTCTAAGAGCGAAGAAGACTTCGCACTCGATCGCTTGATCGTCACAACAAAAGCAGGAACATTTTTAGAATGGGCCAAGCGTTGGGGACAAGCGAACTCAATGTGGCCGTTCCCATTCGGAACTGCATGTTGTGCAATTGAGTTCATGGCCGTTGTTGGTCCTAAATACGATTCATCACGTTTTGGTGCAGAGGTAGTTCGCTTCTCTCCACGCCAATCTGATTTAATGATCATCGCTGGAACAATCACAGAAAAACAAGCTCCAGTTCTAAGAAGAATTTATGAGCAAATGGCAGAACCGAAATGGGTTATTGCTATGGGCGCGTGTGCATCTTCTGGTGGATTCTATAGAGCGTATCACGTTGTTCAAGGTGTCTCTCGTGACATTCCTGTAGACGTTTATATCCCAGGTTGTCCTCCAACTCCTGAAGCAGTTATCCAAGGGATGATGCAGATTCAAGAGCGTATTAGAAATGGTGTATCTGCAAGTGCAGACAGAACGAGAAAACAAGAAAAAGCACTAGGCTTGTAATTAACATAAAAGGCAATACCTTATGACGGAAACGACTACAGATACAGCGATCATAGCAGCAGGGACTGAGGCTTACTCGAGTGTACTGACTTCAAAATTCGGCGATAAAGATTATTCATTCGCTTTTGGCAATCACGTTCTATTTGCGACTCCTAAAACATTAGTAAAAATGATGATGACGTTCAGAGATGAACTTGGATTCAATATGCTGTTAGATGTTTGTGGTGTCGACAATACTGGAAGACCAAAAACTGAATGGGCACACGGTAAGAGATTTGAATCTGTTTACCATATTCTTAACATGGAAAATAATGAGCGCGTGCGCGTTCGTGTTCCTGTTGATACAGATGGCGGTGAAACTGTTCCATCTATTATGTCAGTATGGAAAGGTGCTGACTGGTTCGAGCGCGAAGCTTGGGACATGATCGGAATCAATTACGAAGGAAGAAAAAAAGAGCGTCTATTAACTCACCACGAGTTTATGGGTCACCCTCTTAGAAAAGACTACGATGCTACCCACAATCAACCGCTTTCTGAATCAATGGACATTCACTTTGATGCAGATCCAACGATCACTCATGAAGAATCATTAAAGCGTGAGTGGATCAACATTGGGCCTTCTCACCCTGCGACTCACGGAACTCTAAGAATTATGGCCGAGATTGAAGGTGAGGTGATCAAGAGATCAAACCTTGAAATCGGATATCTTCATAGATGTTTCGAAAAAATGTGTGAAAACCACCTGTACAACCAGGTTGTTCCTTATACTGACAGACTTAACTACTGTTCATCGCCAATGAACAACATTGGATGGTGTAAGGCGATCGAAGACATGATGGGAATTGAAATTCCAGATCGTGCTAAAGCGATGAGAATGGTTCTAGCTGAACTTTCTCGCGTAATCGATCACCTTGTTTGTATCGGAGCTGGAGCGGTAGACTTAGGTGCTCTAACGTCTTTCTGGTTTTGTTTCGAACAAAGAGAAAGAGTGTACGAACTATTCGAGAAACTTTGTGGTGCTCGTCTTACAGTTTCACTAACTCGTATCGGTGGACAAGCTCAAGAGCTTCCAGTTGGATGGGTTACAGACTGTCTTGAAGTCGTAAAAATTATTCAAAAAAATATCGAAGAAGTAGATCGTCTTCTTACAAAGAACCCGATTTATCTTGCTCGTACAAAAGTAACTCCTATCAGTGCAGCTGATGCTATCGCTTGGGGATACACAGGGCCATGTTTACGTGCTGCTGGTGTTAACTACGATATTAGAAAAGCTAACCCATACTACTTCTATAAAGATGTAGATTTCGAAGTACCTGTTGGTCACGAAGGAAATCCTTACGACAGATACCTGGTTCGTATGGAAGAGATGAGACAGTCTCTAAAAATCGTTAACCAAGTTTTAGCTAACCTTCCAAGTGGTCCGGTTCAATCTCTTGATAAGAGAGTTTGTATTCCACCAAAAAGAGAAGTTTACACAAACATCGAAGGTCTGATGAACCACTTCATGTTGATCATGAAAGGTGTTCGTCCACCAGTCGGTGAAATTTACTCAAGCACAGAAGCAGCTAACGGAGAGTTAGGTTTCTACGTCATTTCTGACGGAGGACCAAATCCATTCCGCGTAAAAGTACGTCCACCTTGTTTTGCTGTTTATCAGTCATTCAGTGAACTAGTGCAAAACAAAATGATAGCTGATGCCGTTTCTCAGCTTGGATCAATGAACATTATTGCAGGGGAGCTAGACCGATGAGTTCGCATTCACCTAACCAGACCCACTCAATGGGCGCACCTTTTAAATTTACAGATGCAAATCTCGCGACGTACCAAGAGTACCTTACTCGTTATGATGATGTTGAGTCTGCACTTCTTCCAGTTCTGCACTTAGTTCAAGAACAAATTAAATGGCTTCCACAAGAAGCGATTGAATACGTTAGTGTTCTAATGAATATTCCAGAAATTAAAATCAAAGAAGTTATTTCTTTCTACGACATGTTCTACGACGTTCCAGTTGGAAGAAACATGGTTCACGTTTGTACTAACATTACATGTTCAATGTTTGGCGGACGCGAAATTTACGCTGGTTTATTAAAGCACTTCGATACTGATTACCTGACTCCAACAAGAGACGGAAGAATCTCTCTTCAGAAAATGGAATGTCTTGGTGCCTGTGAAATGGCGCCTTGTATGCGTATCAACAATGATTACGTGGGCCCAGTTGATCTTGCCGATGCAATTAATAAATTAGAGGAACTACCATAATGGAAAGAATCATGGAAAAAGATACGGCCAACTATAAGGATTATTCTTTATTAAGTTACCACCATATCCCTGGTGTTCATAACCTTGAAGTTTTTGAACGTGCCGGTGGATACGAAATGATGAAAGCTTGTTTCGATAAAGATCCTGAAGCGATTAAAGAAGTGGTTAAAGCTTCGGGATTAAGAGGACGCGGTGGAGCTGGATTTCCGACTGGAGTAAAGTGGGGATTTTTTACTAAAGATAGAAATGCTCAAAAATATCTTCTTTGTAATGCCGATGAATCAGAGCCGGGAACATTCAAAGATCGATACCTTGTTGAAAAAAATCCACATATCTTAATTGAAGGAATGATTATTTCTGCATGGGCACTGGGAACACAAAAAGGATATATCTATATTCGTGGTGAATTCCAGCAGCAGGCAGTGATTCTTGAGCGCGCTCTAAAAGAAGCGTACGCAAAGGGCTACCTTGGTAAAAATATTTTAGGAAAAGGATTTAACTTTGACCTTTATGTTCACCGTGGAGCTGGAGCTTATATCTGCGGGGAAGAAACAGGAATGATTTCATCTCTGGAAGGTAAAAAAGGTCAGCCAAAACTAAAGCCACCATTTCCAGCGATCAAAGGCTACCGTGGACTTCCAACAATGGTTAACAATGTTGAGTCTCTTGCAGCTGTTCCATGGATTATGAGATTTGGTGCTGACGAGTACAAAAAATGGGGGACTGAAAAGTCTGCCGGAACAAAATTATTTTCAATTTCTGGTGACGTAAATAAGCCAGGAGTTATCGAAGTTCCATTGGGAACAACATTAAAAGAAATCATCGAAGTTCACTGTGGTGGAATGAGAAACGGCAACAAGCTTAAAGCTGTTGTTCCGGGTGGATCATCAGCTCCGGTTTTCAATCACGATGAATCATATTCTGTAAAAATGGACTATGAAGATGTTGCAAGCAAAGGATCAATGCTTGGCTCTGGTGCGATCATCGTACTAGATGAAACAAGAAACATCGGTGACCTGATGAAGTGGACACTTGAATTCTATCACCACGAGTCTTGCGGACAATGTACTCCATGTCGCGAAGGAACTGGCTGGCTTGAGTCTATTTTCAAAAGAAGGGAAACAGGAAAAGCATCAAAGGCAGATATCGATACACTTGATAAAACAGCAGCTTCAATGAGAGGACAAACTATTTGTGCTCTTGCAGATGCAGCGGCAATGCCTGCGCAAGGGATGATCAAATCATTTAGATCAGAACTTGAAGCTTATATTATGACACCAACAAATACAGGTAAGAAATAGTCATGACTGAAAAAGTAAAACTAACTTGGAACGGAAAACAAATTGAAGCAGTGAAGGGTTCCAACCTTCTACAAGCTGCTCTTGATAACGGTCAGGAAGTCGCTCACTACTGCTACCACGCAGGTCTATCGATCGCTGGTGTATGTCGTATGTGTATGGTTGAGCAAGACGGTGTACCTCGTCCATTTCCATCATGTAATGCTACATGTGGCGAAGGGATGGTTATCCGTAATGACACTCCAAAAATTAAAGCTGCTGTTGAAAACACACTTCAATTTCACCTTCTGAATCACCCTCTTGATTGCCCGGTTTGTGACCAGGCCGGAGAGTGTGGACTTCAAGACTACTACATGAAGCACGGTCAGTATGACTCTCAGATGATTGATAAAAAAGTTCACAAAGAAAAAGTTCAGGACATCGGCAAGAACGTTATGCTTGATGCTGAAAGATGTATTCTTTGTTCTCGTTGTACAAGATTCACTGAAGAAGTGACTAAAACAAACGAGCTAGGAATTTTAAACAGAGGGGATCACGCAGAGATCACTGTTAACGAAAACCTGAAAAATGATTACGCACAAAACTTAGTTGATATCTGCCCGGTTGGAGCATTAACAAGTAAGGATTTCAGATTCAAACAACGTGTATGGTTCCTTGAAGAAGTCTACACGACTTGTATTGGATGTGAGACAGGCTGTTCAGTAAAAGTTTCTCAAAACAAAAACGGCTCTTACAGAGTAAAGCCAGTCTTTGATGAAACTGTTAACGGTCACTGGATGTGTGATGATGGTCGCTCGATCTACAAGCACGTTTCAAGCCCGACAAGACTACAAGTGGCTTCAGAAAACATGAACGGATTATTCGTTCCTGCTGATGAATCTCGTGTTGTTGAACTTGTTACTGGTAAAAAAGCAAACTTCATTTTATCGACAAGCTTAACGAACGAAGAATACGCAAGATTTTTTGAGAGCATCAAAGGAAGTAAAGCTTCTGTTGCTCTTTATACTCTTCCAACACAAGGTCCGGAATTTGACGGAATCCTTAGACGTGGAGATAAAAACGCTAACCTTCGTGGAGCTCAAAAAGCTTTTGAAGCAGCGGGATTTGATCACACAAGTGCTGGTCTAGATAAAGTTTTAAATGCAATTTCAGCTAGTGACGTTGCTTACGTTGTGGTTCCAGAAATTCTTTACAATGAAGATCACTTCAATACACTTTTAAAGAAAATCGAAAAAGCTTCAACAAGAATCGCTCTTACTCCTGGTGAGACGCTTTCTTCAATGAAAGTTTTCAACTACCTTCTGCCAGTTCCAAGTTTCCTTGAAAAAGAAGGTCACATCGTGAACTTCCAGGGAACACAAAGACAATTGAATGCAGGTCTAAGCTACGGTGAGACAACAAAAGACATCAGCTACTACGGAAAATGGGTGAACGTATGATTTTAAAGAAAGACCTGTACGCGCAACACGGCTTTTTAAAGGGACTTTATCTTGGTCTTAAGATCACGATGGTGAACCTTCTATCTAACGTGTTTAAGCACAATAGAATGACTCTGAACTATCCGGAAGAGAAGTATTTCTACTCTGATAGATTCAAAGGAAAGCACGTTTTAACGGTTAAAGAAGACGGAACACTAAGATGTACATCTTGTATGTTGTGTTCAACTTATTGTCCTGCTCAGTGTATCCACATCGTGGCCGCTGATGACTCTGACAAAGAAGTTGAAAAGGCACCGGTTTCTTTTGAAATTGAAATGCTTCGTTGTGTATTCTGTGGTTTCTGTGAAGAAGCTTGTCCAGTAGATGCTATCCGCTTAACTAATGAGTATGAGCTCTCAGGCCATGCTGAGCAGGAGTGGGTTGCTGATCATTACGAACTAGCTTTCAGAAAGTCTCTTAACGGTGGACGTGGAATCCAGTCGACTGTTGATGACAATGATAGATTGAAACTTAGATTATAATTTAGAAATAAAAAAGCCTCCGAAATGGAGGCTTTTTTTTGGTCTATTTTTTAAAAACTATCTCTTTTGATAAATACAACGAATCTGGCTGCTCTTAAAGTTTGCCATCTTCTCTAGAATCCCATTATTTCTTAAAACCATTGAGCTTGTGAATGAAAGTTGTTCATTAACTTTGATCACTGACTTTAATAGATTCCCTTCTTGAGTCACGATTTTTCTGTCGTATTGAGAAGGAGGATTTCTATCCGGGTTAGGTGGATTTCTATCAGGATTTGGCGGATTGCGATCTGGATTCGGTGGGTTTCTATCACCATTGTCTGAGAAGATATTTACGTTACAGAACTCTTCAGGGCCCATGTTGTTGCTGTGAACTCTGTATCCACCACACTCAGAAACGATAGTGATGTTAGCTCCACAGTTATCTCCGCGCTCCATTTCGATCAGGTCGTAGTTACCTTCGAAATTAGCAGCTACTGTTCTTACCGGATTAATCGGCTGAATTGGCGTAATAGCTTCAGAAGATGGAGGTGTTGTTACCGCTGCATTTCCAGAATTAACCTTGTTGTTTTTTCCACCACAAGATGAAACGGCAATCGTCATAGCTAGAATTAAAATAATCTTGTTCATAATGACCTCAGGTATTATTCATACGTTTAGGAGAAGATAGCTATCACGCGAAAACGCCTGGTGCAAATCAGATTATGAATATGGGTGGTTTTTTACAATCTCATTGGAAAATGTGAGATTTATGAGGGGAGAATGGTGCCAAAAAGGCACCGTTCTTATCCGTGTCCGTATAATCTATTGAAGGCTTCGCGCTCTTCGCGTTCGCGGTTTTGCTGCTCTCTCTTCATTTTTTTTGCGTGCGCTTTTTGCTCAGGAGTCTGTAGATCAAACAAAGCTTTCCACTGGTCTTGAGTTAGATTCTGAAATGGGCCATTTTTCTTCGCTCCTTTAAGATAAAGGATAAACTCGGCCTGAGGATTAGCTTGAACTGAGGTAATCGCTAAATCATCTGGGCGCAAGCTTACTTGAAAAAGAGTTTTTGTTTCAGGCCATTTGTAGTCGCCATAGCTAAAGCTGATAAGTTCAGCACAAGTGATAACGTCAGTCGTTCTGGCATCAAATTTAAAATCGTATTTCTTGTCGATCTGGGCAAAGAGCTCTTCAAATACACCAGAGGCACGTTGATCGATTCCTTTCATTCTTGTAATGGCAAATTCATCAAGGTTTAAAAAATTATCCAGGCTTTGGAAGTTCAAACCTTCTTTCCTGATTTCGACAATATTATTTCCGGCCTCAACTTGGGCCCTAAAAGGTTTGAAAAATTCTTTATCCCAAAGGCCTGCCAGGATTAATTCTGCTTTAGTTCCCATCCAGATAGCGTTGTGCCCCCAGTGACCAGGTATCGTATAATTTGATAAAACGAATGTTCTCTTTTCATAGATGATATCAAGAGGTCTGAGTTTTGAGAGCACAAGTGCTTTTACTTCGGCATTGTCTCGCAGTCTTCCTTGTCTCCATTTCAAATGATCAGAAATAAATCCCCAGACTTTTGCAGCTCCAGCAACAGTTGTTGTGGCAGCTTTTATGGCAATGTCTGATGTCGCATAGAGATTAGGGTCGTAGTCTTTCTCAGAAAGATTAAATTTTTGCTCATAAGGAAGAAGAGCATTTTCTTGATTGATAGAGTTTTGTACTTCCGCAATCATTTCGTTTGAAGTGTATTTTTTGTAATCCTCAATAAAGTTAGTGAGCTTATAAGCTTCAAACTTAGTGAATGAAACAGTAATTCTTCTTAACTCGGTATTGGCAATAATACTTTGGCCAATTCTTGTGAAGTCGTGAATGGCCGTGGCCTTTCCTAAAATAGCAGGCTGACAGTTAAGCTCTTTATCATTGTAGGTTTTTAGAAGGGCATTTAAGCTGGCGTACCTTGCCGTTAAGCTTTTTTGAAATTGTGTAATCTCAAATGATCCAATTGTTTTGGATTCACTTCCAATTTTTTGCAAATAGAGTTCATGTTCATTCATAAGTTCAATATGAGCTTCAAGTCTTTCTTTACACACGTCCTCTGCAAAGGCATTTACGCCAATAGATGCAAGAACCACCAATAGGGATGTTTTTAAAATTTTCATACAGAAATGTTAAATTAAAATGGGAAGCAAATGTTGAAGTCGGGAAATTTTTACAGGCTTTATTTGTAAATTGAGCGCTCGAGCATGGCCAAATAAGTTTCGCGGGGAATTTCTACTCCTCCCAGAGACTCAACAACCGGGGTCACCATTTGAGTGTCGAGCCAGCCGATGCCTTGGGCATGGAGGCGGTATAAAAGAGCGACGAGGGCCACTTTGGAGGCATTGTCTTCTTTGTGAAACATAGACTCGCCTGAATAAAAGGTGTTGATTGAGACGCCGTAAACGCCTCCTACGAGCTTGTTATCTAAGTAGGTCTCAACACTATAGGCATAGCCCTTTTTATGAAGGTTAATATAGCCATTAATGATGTCTTCCGTGATCCAGGTTCCCTGGTTATCGCTTCGAGAGACCGTCGCACAAGAACGGATGACTTCTTCAAAATTAGTATTGAAGCGGACTTCATAAGGGTTTTTCTTCAGGAACTTTTTAAGACTCTTGGAAAGATGAAGTTTTTCAAAGGCCAGGATTCCTCTCGGGTCCGGTGAAAACCATGCCAGCGGGAACTCTTCTGAAATCGGCCAGGGAAAAATCCCGCGAGTGTACGCGAGAAGGAGGGATTCAAGATCCAGGTCTCCGCCGATGGCCAGAAGTCCATGCTCATCCGCTGTCGTGACTGGTGGGAAATCGAGAATCGCCATTATTGAGATCCCATCGCCTGGATAAGAAACGTTGAAAGGCTGGCCGCCACCATTAAAGTGGTTTCAGGCTCCATCTGCTTTATATCTGCACCTTTTACCAGGGGAGCAATCTCCACCATATCGGCACCGGTAATTTTAAAGTTTTCAAACAGAGTTTGCATGATCAGCATCGGCTCATGGGGACTAAGTCCTCCAGACTCCGGTGTACCTGTGGCCCCTGCATATTCCTTATCGAGAACATCAATATCAAAACTGATGTAGATTTCTTCAACATCAAGGGATTTAAGTTTTGCTACAATTTCATCAGCAACAGCACTTGCCCCGCGATCAAAAATTTCCTGTGCCCAGATTTGAGTGTGGCCGAATTTTTGTTCCCAGTGATTGCGGTCTTTCGCGGTAGAGCGAATCCCAATTTGAACCAGGTGTTGAGGAGTTTCTAAAAATGGCACGATCTGAGACGTCCACGTCCCAAAACAGATATCAATTCCAAGTCTGTCGTTAGATAAATCAGTATGAGCGTCGAAGTGAACAAGTGCGACTTTTTTACCCTGAGCTTTTTTAGCTTCAAGATAAGCTCTGACCATGGGGTAGCTCACAGAGTGATCTCCTCCAATCATGAAAATTGATTTCGAAGGAAACTGTTCATGAAAGCCCTGAGCAAAGTCATAAGCAATAGAAAGTGGAGAAACCGGAAGATTAATTTTATCGCTTTGATAAAGTCCGATTCGGCATTTTGCAATGGTTTCGTCATTTAAGTATTTATCGTGAAGCAGGTGAGGAATAACTCTCACGTCACCAACGTCATAGGCATTAAGCTCATCTTTTGAGCTAATGAGTGTCTCTCTTAAAAAGAGCGGGCCCCAGTTAGCACCTCTTTGAATACCGCCGCCGCAGTCTGAGGCGATTCCGAAGATGACACATTTTGAAAGGGGAAGAGTCGATGTTAAACTCTGCTCCCAAATGTCTCTGATTTTATTTTGTGCTAAGGCCTCAGCACCGAATAATTTTTTCTGAAGATTGTCTCTTTTATCTTTTGCCGTGTGAACGGTGAAGACACCTTCTCCTGGTGGAACCAAATAGTGTTTACACTTTGAAATGAATTCGTTTCGTGATTGAGTGCTCATATAAGTCCTATTTCAGGGCGAAGTTTATTTTGTAGAATTTTATTTTTATACTTATTTTTGAAATCGAAATCAGTCAGCTCTAAAAAGTCTCTGACCACCTCAACTTCAAAATCAATGGTATGTTGATCAATGTTTTTAAAGACTCCTGCTATGTGAGAAGTCGTGATGACATTTTTCAATGACCTGAAGCTTGAGAAGCTATTCGGCTCTTTTTCAAAGACATCTAAAATGGCAAAGGCATCGTCATTGGCCGTAAGGAAATTAACTAAATCACTGGTGACAACCAGCTCTCCGCGGGCGGCATTGATGATTGTGGCATTTTCTTTTAGGACATTTAAAAAATTCTTATCAATCATATTGCGGCTTTTAGAGTTCAGTCCACAGGCAAGGATCACAACATCGGAGCCTTTGTGATTGATTTGAGTGAGGTTTTCAAATGGATCATAGATAACGAGTTCTTTAACAATGGGAGCTAAGAATGAATTGAGAATTTTTCCAATGTGGCCAAAACCAATCACAGTCACTTTTAATTCAGAGATAAGCGTGCGGTTCCATTTTCTATCGTAGTCCCATTCTTTTTGAACAGGAAGTGAAGAGTAGCGGTTCATGAGTGCGGTGATTATATACTGGGCCACGGCCTGTGCTCTGATCGTACTTCCTATGACAATAGGTGCTTGGGTGCCTTTGACGAAATCTACCGGGAAATTATCGTAGCCAGAGTTGGCATGAACGATGAGTTTTAGTTTGCTACATTGCTCATCACTTAACAGGTCAAAATTGACATGAGTGTTGGTAATGAGAATATCAGCAGACTCCGAAGAGTCCGCTTCCAGCATGTCGACATAATCTTCTAGAGCGTCTGATTCGTTTTGATTAAAGCCTGGAGCAAAATACGATGAAGTATTTATTCTTTTGATAGTTAATCTAGATTCCGGATGTTTCTTCATAAAAATATTGTTTATACGTCGTTTTACATTCTCTGCGATCGAAGTCCATATCAGCAGATCCCGACGTTCCCACAGAAACATTATAGCACTTTGTCTCTTTTTTCCAGAAGCTATTCGTAGGATCTTTAGGATCTTGGGGAACATCACCATTTTCTGCACGTAACTCGTACTCAAATGTGTCCGCTAGCTTATCCAGAGTCTGCAGCTCGACTCTATGACGCTCAGTAGAGAGCACGTAATCTGTCATTTGAAAATGCGTGCCTTTTTGAAACATCACTTCGGCAATATCATCAGGAGTAACCGTAGGTCTTCCCAGACGGTATCTCGTAGGCCAGCTCACGTGACCGAAAACAATGTAAATCAACTCGGAGCACACGATTTTATCAAGGGTCGAGATATCAAAGTTAAAGTCATAACTTTTGCCGATCTGATTCATCCCTCGGCTGATTTGCTCAGAGACCTGAAGATTTGAATTGAGCCCGTCAGATTTTCTCATAATAGTAAATTCATCGATGTTCATAAAAGCATCAACGCTATTGAGCCTTACGCCGGGTCTGACTGCTTCTAAGATAGTTTTACCTGCCTCAATATCACTTTGGTAAGGTTCAATATCCGGATGGTTCCACATGCCGATTTCTTCTAACTGAGTTCTGGTTCCAAGATAGATGGCCACGTGGCCGAAGTGACCGGGAATAAATTTATCAGTTAAAACAAAGGGGCTTTTTTCCAGGATAATGTCCATAGGTCTAAGAGATTTTTTAGCTATTTCTAAGGCCGTTTCATTATTTAATAAATGGCCTTCTCTCCAATGAATGGCACCGGCGATATTTCCAAAAAGACCACTTAAGATATTTGTGACTCTATTAAAAAACCTAATGACGGCATCTCCTTGAGCGAAGACCTTCATTTTAAATTCAGTTCTTCCCTGAGCGATGTCTTTTGAAATTTTATTTTCAACAACTTCACTCAGAACTTTTTTGGCAACTTCATCATTTTTCAAGATGATTTTAAGATCACTGGCAATTGATTTCACCATAATAATTTGTTGTTGAAATTTAGCAGACTCGACTGTCATCACAATCTTTTTTACCATTTCTCCCAGCTGCTTCAGGTGCTCTTTTTCTTTTTGAGAAAGCTGTTGAACATCAATACTTGTCTTAAATATTCTTCTGAAAGCACCGTCAGTGAGATAGAGAATTTTATGAAGAGACTCAATCTGATCCATAAGAAGAGCGTGAGAAGACAGCCAAATCAGATGAGACTTAACCATAGGCATTTTATTTTCAGGACGGGCAAAAGTCTTACTCATTGTAGAGGACCTGAACTGATAAAGGTCAGCGAACTCCAGCATAAGTTTATTAACTTTAGTAAATGTCTCAAAGGATCTTTTGATTAAATAAAGATCATCGCCGGATAGAGTGTTGTGGTTTTGAATTTTATCCAAAAGCCTCAGTGAAAGCTGCACATTACTTTGCCCCAGGTCTTTGAAAATTCGCATGAGTTCGGCATAATTTCTGGTATTTTCAGCTATATCTTTAAGGGGGTTCTTCTTTTTGATAACAATTCTATCTGCATCACTCGACGCAGTTTCGATCAAGAGAATTTCTCTTGCATCATACGCCGCTTTTACTTTTGGATTGTAAAGTACGGCCAAGGTTAGTATAACTAGACAGAATGCCTTCATTGTTTCTCCATAAGAGGCAAGAGAGTCGGATTTATATCATTTATAAGAAGATGGCGCCATGCAATATGTCTGTAGAGTGTAAAATCTTCAATGATATTCAACAATATTTGTAAATCACGTTGGAAAATTAGCTATGATCACTATTAAATCGGAAAGAGAAATTGAACTTATGAGAGCAACTGGCCGCCTGGCCGCTCAGACCCTTGAGTATATTGCTCCTTTTGTAGTCCCTGGTGTGAGCACGGAAGAGATAGATAAACTCTGCCATGACTTTATTGTTAAGAATGGTGCTTATCCATCATGTTTGAATTATCACGGATTTCCTAAGTCGGTTTGTACTTCAGTCAATGAAGTTATCTGCCACGGGATTCCAAGAAAAGATGAGATTATTAAAGACGGTGATATTTTAAATATCGACGTGACAACTTATTTAAATAAATTCCACGGTGATACGAATAAAACTTTTTTAGTAGGTAACAACGTTTCTGCTGAAGTAAAAAAATTAGTAGATGTGACTTACCAATGTACAAGAGAAGCAATCAAGACTGTTCGCCCTGGTGGACGTATCGGTGATATCGGTGCTG
Source organism: Bacteriovoracaceae bacterium UBA6153 (assembly GCA_002428265.1). Classification (GTDB taxonomy): domain Bacteria; phylum Bdellovibrionota; class Bacteriovoracia; order Bacteriovoracales; family Bacteriovoracaceae; genus Bacteriovorax. The sequence goes on along the minus strand of DIUR01000030.1, from coordinate 227,545 downwards.
TCATTCAAGAAATTGCTCATGGGCATGGCTATTCTGTTGTTGAAGATTACTGCGGACATGGAATCGGAAGAGACTTCCACGAAGCACCTCAAGTTGTTCACGTTGGAAAAAAAGGAACAGGACCTGAGATGAAACCAGGTATGACTTTTACAATTGAGCCGATGATCAATCTTGGAAAAAAAGAAGGGCGTGTTTTAAAAGATGGCTGGACTGTCGTGACTCGCGATAAAAAATGGTCAGCTCAATTCGAGCACACTATTCTTGTGACAAATGATGGTTATGAAATTCTGACTCTTAGATCAGACGAGCCTAGATAATCCTATGATGGAAACCACTGCTTTTTTTAATGCGAAAGCGCAGGGTGGTGGAGTCAGTCTTTTTCTTGATATCAATCCTAAGAATGACACTATCAAAGAGTTTTTCTATGAGGAGACTGGGTTTTCTAGATATAGTATTGAACTTGATGAACTAAAAATGATCTGTCTTGGAAAGTCATTAACTGACGCTCTCCTTATCAAAAGATCTGATCTACAATTTGTCACGAAGACAAAATCTGGCCAGGAACCCATGGCCGCACTTGGATTAACATTGTTAAAATCTGCCATTGCCGATTATGTGGGCATTGGACGCTTTTATAAAGAGCATAGTGACATGGTCTGTTTGTGTTTTTCTGTTACAAAAAAAGATATAGTCGAGCACGTTTTAGCAGATAAAGATTTTGAACTCAAAACTCTTATTCAAAAGACCATGGCCTCAAGTGCCTGTGGAAGCTGTCGCCCGGCCATTGAATCCATTATCATTGAGACGAGAAATCAGCACGGGCTGATTAAAGGAATGGATCATTCTAAATCGCGTCTGGATGCCAATGGAAAATGGATTAAGGTTGCCAACATGTATCCGGGCCCGCTGCTCATTAAGATAGAGGAATTAAAAAATACCTGGATGAAGCGAGAAGGGATAGTTGATCAGTACCAGATTGAATTTTTAAATATTGAAGGCCTTCATTTAACGGTAAAAATAAATCCATCAAGTGAGAAGACAGATGCAGCTTTGACATCTGCTCTTAGTGATTATCTGAAGTCAGAGTTAGGGATTCTTTTTTTTCTTCATAGCACTCTCTGATCTTTTTTTATCAGCAATGCATTTCTTTTTAATAGTCTGAAAATCTTTTAGTTTATTGAACATCGACTCAATTTTATTTTTTTGAGTGATTAGTTGATGAGCTGAGATTTCTTCTTCTAAGTATTTAATTTTTTCGCTGAAGCCTGCAAGCTCTGGAATATATCTTTCTAAGCAATCTGGGGTTGCCAGCTCGCTTTGAAGGCCTGAGAGGTACTGAATAAAGATGCGTGGAACTTGTTTTTGAAACTCGTTGATATAGGCCATTTTAAAAGGGCGCATGCTGACATCAACTTCGCTTAGACTCAAGTCATAGATTTGGTGCTCTTTTAAAAGCAACATTCTTAAAAGGGCCACAGAAGGTGAGAATGATCTCGATTGGCAAACATCATCGACATAATTTTTTTTCAGATTGATATCGTTAGAGCTGGCCAGCTCGTTAACAAACTCTTGGTTGAGTCTGAAGTTAGCGTCTTGAACGTTCTTTTTATGAAGGCCTTCTTCTTCTTTTGCTAGGCATCGTAAAAGGTAGTTGGGTGCTGCTTTAATCTCAGTACTATGTCCGATGATAACAATCAAGAAAAGGGCCAGAAGTGAGTTCTTAAACATAGATAATCCCAGACATTTTTTTACAATTATTCTCTCTAAGTATATAGTTCTACCTATAGATTGCAATCAATAGTTAAGTGAGAAAAAATTGAAAGAAATGAGTTTCTGGGAACACGTCGAAGAATTGCGCAAAGTCGTTATGCGAATTGTGTACATTCTGGTGATTGCTTTTGCCTGTACGACCTATTTTGTTGACGATATCACCGAGTGGCTTCTTCAACCAATACGTATGTCGCTAAAAGATACACACGCAGGAACTCTGGTCTACCACAGTATTTTTGAGAAGGCCTGGGTTCAGGTTGACGTGAGTATCTGGTGGTCCATCATGTTTTCTTCGCCATTTTGGTTTTATCAAATCTGGACTTTCATCGGCCCAGGTCTTCACCCACACGAAGCTCGCGCAGTTAAGCCTTTCATGATTCTTGGCTGGCTTTTATTTATTGCAGGTATGGCCTTTGGTTACTATGTTGCTTTTCCGGCCGTCTTCTCTTTCTTATCGAGTGTAGGGGTTACTGACATTCAGGCCAACATTAATCTTCGCGACTACATTTCAACGACTAGTCAGATTTTATTATTTTTGGGAATTATTTTTCAGGTTCCAAATATTCTGCTTATTTTAGGATTCATGGGAATTGTAACCAAGCAGTCTCTAAAAGCTTTAAGGAAATATATTTACGTGGGCCTTGCTGTTTTTGCGGCCATCGCTTCACCTCCTGATGTCATTTCTATGATAGCGGTATGGATTCCATGCTGTGCTCTTTTTGAAATCGGAGTTTTATTAGTCTCACTGGTTGTTCACCCGTATCTTCACCGCGTTCACATGAAGGATCATAAATAATGAAAACGTTTAAAAAAGTCGTAATTGAATTAGTTCTGCCCTTTATCACGGCGTGGTTTTTAATGACTGTATTGGTAGACATCATAACGATTCCTACAGTCTTTAGAAATTCATCAAGCATCACTGATGCTGGAAAAATCGGAATGATTGTCTTCGGTCGATTTAATTCGATTGAAGTCTTTTTTGGAGCAGCGGTTTTAATCGGATCGTTTGCAAACTTAAAAGTTCATGGAAATAAAAAATGGCTTTATATCGCCATTCCCATGTTTGTTCTTCCATTCATTTATAAATTTCACATGACACCGATGATTACGAGTCTGACTTATCAAATCCACGCCACTGAAGTCGCTGATCCTGCTTATGCAATTCTTCAAAGTGAACATGCTCGTTACCACACAATGTATAGATACTTCGATAGCGCAAAACTTTTTGTCCTATTAGGATTTTTCATTATGGTCTTAATGGATAAAATTAAAATGACTAAGGAGAATGTATGATTCTCATTACCGGTGGTGCAGGATTTATCGGAAGTGTTCTTGCTAAGACGCTTAATATTTTAGGCCATACTGATCTTGTAATCGTCGATAAATTGGAAGACTCAACGAAGTGGAAAAATCTTCGTGGAGTAAAGTATCTGGAATACATTCACGCCGATGAACTCTTTAACGGCGACTTCGATGACACTATTGCTGAAACAGATCTCATTTTTCACATGGGGGCCTGTTCTTCAACGACAGAAAAGAACATGGACTTTCTCATGAAAAACAATGTGGCCTACACGCAGGCATTGTTTCGTTTTGCCGCTACAAAAAATATTCCTTTTATTTACGCCAGCTCTGCCGCTACTTACGGTGACGGGAATTTAGGCTACAGCGACGATCATGCAAAGATCGCGGGCCTTCTGCCATTAAACCCATACGGCTATTCAAAACAATTAGTAGATGAATGGATTTTAAAAGAAGAGAAAAAACCTGATCACTGGTTTGGTTTAAAATTCTTCAATGTCTTTGGGCCCAATGAATATCATAAAGAAGATATGAGATCTCTGGTTCAGAAATCTTTTGAACAAATCAGCGCAGGAGCATCGGTGAAACTTTTTAAGTCTCACCGGCCGGATTTTAAAGATGGGCAGCAGCTTCGCGATTTCATCTACGTTAAAGATGTGGTGCGCGCGATGATAGAATTAGCTGATCCTGACAAAGCTCACCACTCTGGTGTTTATAATCTAGGAACAGGGAAGGCGAGAAGCTTTCACGACCTGGTTCACGCGACTTTTAAAGCTATGAATGTAACTCCCAAGATTGAGTTCATTGATATGCCTGAGACCATTAGAAACCAGTATCAGTATTACACGTGTGCTGAGATGGATAAACTTCATAAGGCCATTCCGGGGTTTGAGTTTATGTCACTAGAAGATGCAATTTTTGATTATGTTCAAAACTATCTGGTGAAACCAAATCCGCATTATTAAGGAGAGTGCCCATGAAATTTCAAGGTGGAGTGAAAGAAGCGGCAAAGATGCTGGCAGGGCTTTCAAGATCAGCGAGAGAAAAAGTACTGGAACTCATTTCTAAAAAAGACCCGGTGATGGCCGAGACTCTTCATAAAAGCATGTACACTTTTGAAGACCTGCAGTTTTTAACTCCCATGATGATGATTGAATTGATGAGATCAATAAAAATACCTGATATGGGTCTTGCTCTCAGGATTGCGACTCCGGCCTTAAAAGATGCGGTGATGAAAAATTCTCCGCGAGGGATGAGACAGGAAATGGAAGAGATCTTGATTGGACCTCCACAGCTCGCTAGTAAGGTTGAAGAGGCGCAGGAGAGAATTATGACCGTCGTGCGCGAAAAGATTGATAAAGGTGAGTTGATCATCAATAAGGATTCTTCAGAAACATACGTTTAAAAATAAAAAAGGCCCAGATATTCTGGGCCTTTTTGTTTATGGATCTTTTTATTAATTAAATTTCTTTCAAGTCAGAAATCGAGATTCTTAAAACTTCACCGTGCTTTTGGATAATGCTAGATGTATCCAGGATATTTAATACAGATCTTTGAACTAAAACTTCTCCATTTTCAAAAATCGCCAGGACTTTTACTTTTCTGCCATCTTTAAGTGTTTTGTTGTTATAGATAGATCTATTTTCACCTGTTCTAATTCCTTCAAGTTCATCAACTTGTACTGTGACATTTGAGCTTCCTACGTGAGCAATAAAATCCAGACGGTTTGTCGCGATCTGTCCGTTAGCATCGTCTTCTTTATATGTTCTACATCCTACATGTGCTTGGCCATTTTCAAATACGCTGAATACTGAGCAGTAGCGGCTGATGATGGCACCAGACTTATCGTTGGCAACTCCAGTAGTAAGAAGAATTGTTTCACCAATCTTAACTCCAGCAATTTCTTCTTTAGTTGATTTTGAAACTTCGCTCATATCAATAGTTTTTCTTTTTTGGTCTTTGTAGTCATAGTAAATTCCTTTACCATTTTCAATATCGTTACTACCAATCTCAATGATCTGGTTAGTTTTCATGATGTACTTATCCACAGTCCCAAAAAAAGGTTTTGCTTGCGCTTGTGAAATGAAAGCAATTGTCATTAAGGAAAGTAGAAGTGTCTTTTTCATAAAGTGCTCCATAAAGATTCAGGTTAGATCGTGTTTTATTGATTGATGGTAACAGTAAATGAGATGCAGGCCTGTGCCTTAGAAATTTTTACATGGGGGTGTTAAGAAGCTAACAGTGTCACCATTGCCCTGAAGATAGTACTCGGAGACAATTTGTCAGTGTCCTAATGTCATCGTTCAAAGCATTAGTACGGGTATGCCATAGGACCAAGTAGCAGATATTCCGTAGGACCAATTAAAAGCGTTATTGGCACGATCTTCGCTTTATTAAATATTAAGAAAGCAGGAAATCTAGGATGGGTTTTTTGTCGATTATCTCGTCTAGGATGGAGGAGATGTGTAGCAGATAGCACGGATGGCTTAGATCAACTTTTAGATAAGGGGATACGTCACATGAGAGACCAATCAATTGGCAAAAAAGGATTTTTTACACTCTCTGCACTTAAGGAATGGCTGAACAAAGTAATGGTTACAATGCACCCACCCCTCCGGAAAATGGAGTTGGTACCCATAAGAGTCAGGGCGTATCAAAAGAAATACTGACTCTATAAGCTATCTAATTATTAGCTAGCTACTATGAAAAAATATTATTTAACCTTTTAAGCACCTAGGCGTACTAATCATGGAGAACTTTACGGAGTCTTTATGAAGTACGCCTTTTTATTTTTATTCTTATCTACAACAACTCTTATGAGCGCTTCTGCTAGTGCTCGCACCATCACATCATTTAAAGATTCAGACGCCATTACAGCTGTTGCACAGTTTATGTATGATGTTGCTGAAGACCTTCCCGTATCAAGCCGCCTGACAGATAAAAAGATCGTTATAAAGGATTATTCAAGATGCACGGATGTTGATGCTTCTTTAGTATTAGAAGATGCTGAAGCTGCTATTAAAAGAGTGCTGCGTTTTTATCCAGATGAAGATATTCCTTTTGAACAAGCAATAGTAGATCTTGAAGACTATCTTGATCACAAAACGTTTAAGAAGTGTCTATTTGAAAAGAAAACATCGCAATCACGTATAAAAAGTACTTACTATGTAGATGCATCTAACAAGATTCACCTGCGCCTGGACAATGTTGCACTAACAGCAGAGTAGAATTGGCCACATCTCAAATTAATATTCTTTAAAAAGGGCCACTCTGTCCCTTTTTTGTTCTCAAATCAGTACAAAACAATTGGCACAGACTCTGCAGTATAGTCTATCGAAGCACTCAGGATGAGAGCTTTTGCGAGAGAGGATTTTTCGTATTTAACTCAAGGATTGGATCAAGTTAGACATACTTTATAGGAGTTTTTATGAACACTGAGATGATGAAGCAATTTGAAAATCTTTTTATTGAGCTTAAGAAAAATACTCTTAATGAAATGAAGATGGTCGCTCCAGTCAACGAAAAAGGCGATGAAATCGATCTCTCTCAGGAAGACCGTCAGATGGCACTTGATTTAAAGCTTTTAGGCAGACAAAGTTTCATGCTTAAAAAAATAGATAATGCACTTTTTAAAATTAAAAACGGATCGTTTGGAATTTGCGATGAGTGCGATGGAGAAATTGAAATCAATCGTCTTCGTGCTCGTCCAGTTGCTACTCAGTGTATTGCGTGTAAAGAAGAAGAAGAAAGAGGCGAAGGACAAATGTTATACGAAAAACGTTCTCACACTCATGGTAAAGCATTAGGTGGAAATGTTATTCCTTTGAGAGCTCACGCTGAAGATTTAGCAACGGTTTTAACTGGGAACTCAGAATATTAATTTTATTGTTTAGTAATTAAATATCCATAATTTAAAGCGGCATTATTGCCGCTTTTTTATTTATTGAGCCATCCAAATTGGGCAGTTTTCATAGGGAAGAATTTTTCCCGAATATCTAAGTTATCAATTTTTTTGTAGAATATTAATAGATATGTGCAAATCTTGAACTTATCTATAATCAAACAGTGTAACAACTCTTTAGTAGGTGATGTATATGGCAGTTTTCCTCGTAGTCACTAGGCCTGATAAACCAGAAGTCATGCATGAGATTGCAGTAACAAGAAAAATAGTAATGGGCAATTCGCTTTATTGTGATGTCGTGCTTGATGATAAGATGGTGGCCTCAATGCAATGTGAAGTTGTTCAAGTGAAAACAGGACACATCGTTGTTAAAAATATCGATGCGAAAAGAGAGATACTTCTTAATCAGGTAAGAATTAAAAAGTCAGCGATGAAGCCTGATGATGAGATGAAGATAGGGCCCTTCGTAGTCAAAATTGATCCAACAAAGCTCACTGTAGATGAACTTGCTGTACTTAACTCTGAATACGAAGAGTTTGTGTAAAAAATTATTCGCCCACTTCTAGTATTAAAAATTCGGCCCCATTAAGACCTGCTTTTATACTAATACTTTCTTTATTCGAAAATCCTATACCATCTCCGTTTTTGAAAACTTGATCATTGATTGTAAGCTCTCCTCTGACAATCTGAACCCAGTATTGGTTAAAATGCTTGGGAGAAAAGTCAATGGTCACTGGATGATTATAGCGTCCCAGGTAAATTTGCGACTCTGCATTGAGAGTAATCGCATCTGACCCAGCATCAATCCCGGCAATGACTTTAAAAAAGTTTTCTTCACCTTTTTCATAGACTCTCTTTTGATCATAACGTGGCTTCAAGTTATTTTTACTTGGATGAACCCAGATTTGAAGAAGGTGAGTTGGCCTGTCTGTGAGATTGTTATGCTCACTATGGGCCACGCCTGTACCAGCACTCATGACTTGAATCTCTCCGGGAGTAATTAAACCTAGACTTCCCATTGAATCACGATGCTTGATTTCACCATCGATGACATAGGTAATGATCTCCATATCTTTATGTGGATGTGTTCCAAATCCCATCGCAGGTGCGATAGTATCTTCATTGATTACCAGAAGCTGATGGAAGTTGGTCCACGATGGATCATAGTATTGTCCAAACGAAAAGGTATGATTGGCATCAAGCCAGCTAATGTTGTTTTTTCCTCTTTCCGCACTTTTTCTAATCAGCATAATTTCCTCCATCCAAATTGATCTGAACTCATTATCTCACTAGGAGTGTGGGATTAAAATTCAAAAGAGTTTATTGAGTTGATAGTTAAAGTGAATGAAGTTTTTTTAACGCAATTTCACTGGGAAGAGCTGGGTCTGAAGGGATTGACTCGTCGATAGATTCTGAAGTCATTCCCTGGGTTTTTAACCATTCATTTAAGCGCTCAGCTGAGAGTTTAAGGTTGGTGCTTTTTTTGACTTCTGCTTCAAGCTCATACGTGACAATACCGTTGTTGTTGGTTTCTCCAACCATGATTTCAAAAGTATCACCTGCGAGTTTTAGCTTAGTCTTAACACGCTTTTTATGGTTGATGTGAGTTGAGTAGTAACGATCAGTCGTTGCACAGAAGTCACAAAGTGTTCTGGTGAAATTGATGATGTTAGTTGTCTCTAGCGATTTTTGAATGGAAGCGGCAATCACCAGTGCTTCAGGGTTGAGCGCACTCAGTTCTTCATGATAATTTTCCAGCATATTAAACAGGTCGGAATTTTCAGAAATCTCCATTGCAATGGCCTGGGTTTTTTTCATAGAAAAAATAGAGTAGAGATCTTGCTCAATTGTTTTTTGAGTCTGCCACTTCAGCACTTCACCGTTGTATTGAAAACGAAGCTTGATAGGAGGCTGAGCTTTTTTCAGATAGTAAGCAGAGTTTTTAAAGATATCGAAATAAATATCAGTGCGCTCTGATTTCTCAGCTTCAAATTTAGTCAGGAGAGTTGCTCTTAAGGCATTGTAACCATTTTTAGTTAGGTTCACTTTGAGTTCGACTTCAGTCTTGCAACTTGCTCCTGTACAGGCCAGAAGAGGTGCTGAGAAGCTTAGAATGAATGCAGCGATAAGAGTTTTCATCATGAATAAGATCATGATGAATTAAGAGGTGATCGTCAAATCAGGGTTGTGTTAGAACCCCTAAAACCGGATAGTATTTTCACGGTTTTAGGGGGAGTCGAAAATTTATTTCCAAAAGAGCTGAATCAGGTCCATGCAGGCCATGTCACTTTTAGCATCAATGACTTCTGCTGCTTGTTTGGTAGGCATACCTAAGAGATTTTTAAAGAAACTCACAAATTTTCCATCTGGTTGAGCTGCTGCTACGGCGCCAGTTTTTCCGCCCATTACTGGTGCAAAGAATTTTTTAGAGTTTGCATCAATTCGTTCATAGATCTCGGGAGCTTTTGCTCCATAAGTCTTTTCTAGTTTTTTTATAGAAAGCTCTTTTAAAAAAGTTCCAGAATTTCCAGCGGCCTGTGCATGAATGGTTGAATCATAGACACCGGCCAGGTCGTCAGGAAAGCTCATGACAGGAAGTAGAAATTCAATTTCATTTGCGTATTTTGAAGCGTAGTTAAAATACATCATTCTTGGATCAATAAAATACGCAGTATTTCTTTTATAACCAAATCCAGCAGCGACAGTGAACTTTGGAGTATAAGATAAAAAAGGACTCCCTTTGGGTTCTTTCGAATGTTTTACAAACATGGTGGTAATTCTGGCCGCTCTCGTAAATTCACTTGATCCAGCATTATCAGTCCCCATGAATTTTTCATACATGGAAGTGAGGGATCTTAGTCTTCTGTTCCATGTCCCTTGATTTTTTGTCATCATGGTCGACATTAAGAATATTTTTTGTTCTTGGATGGCCTCTTCACGTGTTAATTTTTTTCCGGCCTCTTCTGCAACCTGAACGATATCATCGTCAATCCCTCTGTAAATCAGAACTCTATCTTCAAGTGGAAGAGGATCTGCCATAATTGCCAAATGGTTTTCCCAGAAAAGTTTTTCAAATGGAGGCATTTCATGCCAAGGAAGATACTGTCTTAGAAGTGCAGCAGCTCCTTTTCGATCATTTTTAGCAACTAGGGTTCTGAACTGTTTATCATCCGTGGCCTTATCAAGAGCATCCATGACTGCACGTCTATCGTTGTCCTTTATTTTTGCCTGTTTATTAAAAACGCCTTCTTGTTTAAGGAAAGCAGCGTTCATGTTTTTCCAGTAGTCAAGATTGTGAGCTTCTCTTTTGATGAAATCTTCATTTTTTACAATGTCATATGCGCTTTCTTCAAAAGCGCTAAGACGAAGTTTCGCAAGAACCTGAAGTGATTGAAAATCATTTGCCTTGGCATTGTAATAAAGTTCGAAAATCGAAAAGGGGCTAATGAATTTTTCGGCCATCGCTTTATTCAAGAAGACTGCGAGCTCATGAGTAGCATCTCCGTCAAACTTGGCGCCTACAGAATGATAGAGATTAATCTTATATTTTTGATCTTCAATCGTCGGAACAATCCTGTATGCAATGTCAGAAGGCATTTTGGGATCTTCAATATATTTAATTTCAACCCCTGTAGCATTCAAAGAAGCGGAAGTTTGAAAATTTATATTAGAATCTTTATATGTCGATGCCTTAATAGTTAGAAGCTGGTCTATATTGAGGGGAGAGGTAACTTCAGCAGCTATTGTTCTGTTTGTCTCCGGTGCCTGGAAATAAGAACATGAGGCCGAGAGTAGTAGGGCGCCTAATAACAATAATGCATTCGTTTTCACTTTTATTATCCTTGCTATCAAAAATCTATTTCCAGAACATCTGAATGATATCTACACATTTTAAATTACTATCTGTTTTTAGCTTTGGAGAAACTTTATCTGCTGACATTCCTAAAGTTGTTTTATAAACACTTGGAGATGGCTCGATTCCTTTTAATGGTTTTATAAAGGCATACTTCTCATCTTTCACCGAAGAGAAATAAGCTTCTGAATTTTTCTTAATCGCTTCCAGGGCAGCAACTCCTTTGCCAGCGCCTAATTCACGGTCTAATTTTTTTACGGTTTCTGAATCAAAATATTCTAACTTAGCATTAACTTTCGTGAAGTAGGGCTCTCCCTCATCTGGACCTGCCTGCCAGAGTGCAGCTATGTCTTCAGGAAAAGTCACGAGAGGAACAAGGAACTCTAGTTCTGTTTGAAAAGCAGAGGCGTAATTAAAATACATGGCCCTTGGATCAATCAGATACGACGTCATCCTTTTTTTCCCAAAGCTATTAACAATTTCGGCCTTAGGACTATAAGATAAAAAAGGACTACCGTTAGGTTCTTTAGAGTGTTTAAAAAACATCGTTGATATGCGGGAAGATTTAGTAAACTCACTGGTTCCGCCCACCGATTTTGCAAGTTCAGTATCATTGGCGATGTACTTATCATACATGGCCGTAAGAGAGCGAAGTCTTCTATTCCAGCTTCCCTGATTTTTTGTCATCATGGTCGACATTAAAAAAATCTTATGTTCTTTCAATGCTTCTTCTTTAGAAATCGTCTGACCAGCTTCTTGAGCTAGCTGAATAATATCATCATCGATACCACGATAGATCATCACTCGCTCAGTGATAGGCAGTGGATCGGCCAGAACGGCAAGATGATTTTCCCAGAATTTTTTTTCGAAGGGAGGCATTTGCTCCCACGGAAGATAAGATCTAATTAATTCAGCGGCACCCTTTCGGTCATTTTTTGCTACTAGATTTCTAAACTGCTCATTGTCAGGTAGCTTATCTAGTGAATCCATAACAGCTTTTCTTGAATTTTCCTGAGTCTTAACTTTTTTATTATAGATTCTTAAGGGCGTTTTGAACTCTTCAAGAGCATTGCTCCATTCACTATTGGCAGGATCTGCCATTGACCTCATCTTCGTGAGATTGTGAAGTGAGGGAATATCATTATGAGTTGTGTTGTAAAAAAGTTCATAGAAAGAGTATTTGGATAGTAATTTAGCATCCCCGGAATTTCCCATATAAGTTACTTTTAAAAACTTAAGTAATTCATTAACAGCATCAACATCATTTAATCCATTAGCTGAGTGAATAACCTGAATTGTGAAATTTTGTTCTTTAAAGACAGGTCTCAGTTTAAAAGCAATATCACTTGGCATCTTCTGATCTTCAACATACTCCACTGCAAAGCCATTCATAAAAAAACCAGAGATACCTGTGTTGATTTTTTCTTTCAGACCGACTTGAGGATTGAAGTTAGGAGTAGATTTAAAGGTGAGAAGTTCATCGGTCGTTAGTGGTGAGCTGATCTCTTCTGCAATAGACCTATCGTTTTGAACATATGTCGAACATGACATAAGTCCGAGACTTATAAGTAATAGCGCAGTTAATAACTTAATTCACAACCCCCAAGAAAATAGCTCACTAAATTTGTCGGTTATTTTGCGAGAAAAGTTGAGTGGGTGAAAGTGTCGAAATTTTAGACAAAAAAAGGCCCGCAAAGCTGCGGGCCTATGAAAAATTTTATTTTGGAGAGGGTATTAAAGAGCGAGGTTAGTCAGCTCCTGCATTAACTCTTGAGTACGGTTAACGAATGCTTCTCTGTCTTCGTGCTTTAGGCCTTCGCTTGAAATATGAGCAAGGTCTTCTACGTGATGACAGATCTTCTTAACAAGAGCATCGTTGCCTTTTTCATGAAGCTTAAGAGCGTTTTGAATAATCGGGCTTCCTGGGTTGATGACTAATGTTTTCTTAACCGGGAACATCGCATCGTTACCCATGCTTTTTGCCATCTGATTCATGCGCTTCATTTGCTCATCAACTTTAAAATAAGCAGGGGACTTTGAGTTCTTGATTTTTACAATCTCGATGTCTTTTAATCCGCCGTGGTTAAGTGAGTCTGCATCTTCTTCTTCTTCAGTGTGAGCTCCGTGCTCTGTTTTACCGATGAGAATATTCGTGAAGAGGTCTTTTACTTTTACGTCTGAGTCTGTCGTTGCATCTTGCTCAAGAAGAGTTGAGATTTCAGAGTCAACTGAAGCAAACTTGAAAGCAAAATCCCCGCGTTTTGTGAACTCAACGTGCTGAGTGAAATGAGGATCAATATAAGACTCAGTCTCAATCGCTTGAAGACCATGATTTAATAACTCACGTCTAAGAGCGTGGTCTGATTTACCTTTTTCAAAGTAGAGAACTTTATCTTCCATTTTTGTTTTGAAAGTTTCAGGAATTGAGTCTCTGTATTCTTTTAATGTAACGAACTTTCCTTCAGAGTTCTTGAAAACTACGAAGTCTCTCATCATCTCATCAAACTTAGCATCAGAGATTGCACCGTATTTAATAAATAGCGAGATGTCTTCCCAGATCGTCTCAAAACGAGGGCGGTCATTGTTGAAGAGTTTTTTTAAGCTCTCAGCTACTTTTTTAATGATGTAGTTTGAAATCTTTTTAATGTTCGGGTCACCTTGAAGCGATGATCTCGAAACGTTTAGTGGGATATCACTTGAATCAATTGATCCTTTCAGCAGAGAAAGAAACTCTGGAACGATATCTTTAACGTTGTTAGAGACGAAAACCTGCTTGTTATAAAGCTTGATGTTCGATTCGTTAAAAGGCTTGTTTGGATTTAATTTAGGGAAAAATAAGACACCATCTAGCGTAAACGGGTGATCAACTTTTAAGTGAATCCAAAATAGGGGATCACCGTCTTGAGGGAATTGACTGCGGTAGAACTCTTTATAGTCTTCATCTGTAAGAGTCGTTGGGTCTTTTTTCCAGATAGGAGTTGTAACGTTTACTAATCCTGGATTAGCAGACTCTTCCACGGCCTGAGCATCTTTGACAAAAATTTCATATGGCATGAAATCACAGAATTTTTTCAATGTGCTTGAAGTTGTCCAAACATTTAAAAATTCTTCAGACTCAGCGTTGATGTGAAGAGTGATCTTCGTACCTACATCTGATTTTGTAGACGGCTCGAAAGTGTAATCTGTTTCACCTTCACAAACCCATTTTGTTGGGACTGAGCCTTCTGCCATCGACAGAGATTCCACTTCAACTTTAGTTGAAACCATGAAAGCAGAGTAGAAGCCTAGACCAAATTTACCGATAATATCACTGTTAGGAGTATTTCCTTCAGCTTTCATTTTTTGAACGAACTCTTCAGCCCCTGAAAATGCAAGTTGAGCAATGTATTTTTCAACTTCAGCTTCAGTCATACCTAAACCGTTATCTTCAATTGAGACAGTTTTAGCATTTTTATCTACGGTAACGGTGATTTTTCCAGTTGGGATTTCCTGGTTCATTGTTCTTGCAAGTGTCGCTCTTTTGGTAATTGCGTCAGTTGCGTTGGCCGTAAGTTCTCTAAGGAAAATGTCATGCTCCGAGTAGAGCCATTTTTTGATGATGGGAAAAATATCGTTGGTATTTACGCTTATTGTTCCTTTGCGTGACGTCATGATTGCAATCTCCTGTAAAATCTATAAAAATACTTAAACTACAATATGAGGTCGAACGGATTAGAGTCAAGGTTATGTTGCAAAAAAATTCTCCAATAAATACTCCAAAAGATATATTAATTATTACTACTGGCGGCACGATTGAGAAAACCTACGATGAGTTCGATGGTTCATTGGAAAATCGCGGGACTTCGATTAAAAATCGCATCCTTTCAAAGCTTCGTCTGCCTTATACCAATATTGATGTATTGCCACTCTTGTCCAAAGATTCTCTTTACATGGATGATCAAGACAGAAAACTTATCAGTGAGGCGATTTCACATCAGCTCTCTAGAAAAGCTCCTATCGTCGTGCTGCATGGGACTGACACGATGGCGTTGTCTGCTACCTACTGCTATGAACAAATTAAGAATGTCACTGTTCCTGTCGTTTTTACAGGGGCCATGATTCCTATGGGCTTTGACGATACAGATGCAACCCAAAATGTAACAGAGGCCTTGCTTGCTGCAAGACTTCTTGCTCCTGGATTTTATATTTCATTTCATAACCAGATTTTTAAAGTTCCTCACGTACAAAAAAATAAAGAGAAGAGAACTTTCGAGGAAACGTAGAGCATGAACTCATTCACAATCTTTTTTAGTTTTTTTGGACAGTCATTTAAAGAGTTTTCACTTCATAAAAAAGATTATTTTCAAAGTTGTGTCGCTTTATTTTGCATCAATCTGATCAGCTCTATTCCATGGCAGGGGATGGGGTATGAAAGTAATGGTCTCTATGAAATTATTGCCAATATTATTGCAGCTCTTTTATCTCTCGTGGTGATTGTTAATATTGTGATGATTGAAAAAGGTAAAACCAAAGATCGTCCTAAAGAAGGTCTGCTTTATACTATTCCTACTTATTTGATTTATACTTTATACTGCATGATCATCATTTCAATGGGTCTATTTTTGTATATTGTCCCGGGGATTCTGGCCTATCTTGTTTTATTAATGGTACCTCTTTCATCAGTCCTCATTGATAACGATAGTGTGAATTATTTCAAAGTTAGTTTTCAAATGTTTAAAAAAGAGCCTTTGCTTATTTTTATTCTGGCGTTGGCAACGATTATGTCAGAAGGGATATTTTTTCTCTTTGATTTGATTCCTGACTGGCAAGTGGCCATGGCAATTGAAGTTCTTTACGGTTTTATCGATGCCGTTTTGATCACTCTCGTTACAATGACTTCAGTGAAAATTTTTTATCATATTAAGAAATTATTAATGATTAAAGCAGAATAAAAATATGAACGCCATCAATCGCTATATCCAACTCACTAAAGAGTCACTGGGAGATTTTTCACAGTTTTACGGTGAGCTTCGTTTGAGTTTTTACTTCATTATTTTTTTGATGATGATCAGTACGATGAAAGATCTCGTCATCTTAGATACGCTGAGTATGCAATCAATCATTCTGGAAATTCTTTGTTATTTTCTCTTGATGGTTTTTACTGTGAATATCATTTTGGTGAGAAAGGCCATTGATCTTAACCAGCCTAAAGAAAGTGTGATTGCTAATATGTTAACGTTTGCGCTGACTGGCTTTTGCACTCTTGTGATTGTAGGAGTTGGTCTGATTTTTTTTGTGATCCCTGGAATCCTGGCGCTTTTATATTTATACCTGGCCCCACTTATTTCAATTTATGAAGATGAAGAGGGATTGGCCCCGCTTAAAAAAAGCAGATTTCTAATAGGAAAGAGTGAGTTGTTTTTAACTTTTCTTTTGTTCGTCATCCCACTTCTTTCTCAGTTTGTTTTATTAAAAGCGGCCAATTATTTTGATATGACTTTTAAAATAATTTTTTTAACTGGCAGCTCACTTTTTCTGGCCTTCATTCACGTCATCGTGACGTTGATGTCAGTGAGACTTTACTATTTCCTTCGTTCAATAAGAATCAGCTCTCTTGTCTCTGAGATAAACTAATTCTTTTTGAATGCTGCCCACTATTGGACGCATTTTTGGTGAGGAAGATTTGTCCTTGTTTGGCCCAAATATCAGCGTAACTCCAAGAAATTGCACTTCCCGAGTGAACTCGTAGGTCATTTTCTCCTATTGGATCTCTTTTAAAATTAAAATATTAGTATCACTAACCGAGAAGACGGGTATGAAGATGAAGTTCAACATTCAGACCTTGATGCAAAAATTCTCACTGCCGATTCTGGCGGTTAGTTTAGTTCTTGCTTCTTCGTGTGTTGAAAACAGTGGCGTGAGAGCAAAGGCCTCTAAAGTTGGATCAAGCCTTACTGGTGATAAGTCAGGAGGCTCAAGCGCTCTTCCTGATGGCTCAGGAGTGGGGACAACAGATCCTCTTCAATCAATTAAAATTGAGCTCTCTCACTTAGTGGATCCTTTTGATGGTACTTATAAAAAGAAGCTTACAATTCCTAAAAACTATAAAGGTTATCTGTATATTGCAGGATTAAACGTCGCTGCCCTTTCTGACAAGTTTATTAAAGTTCGCTTTAACTTTGGTGTCGACAGACAGGCCGTTGTTTTAGATGCAACTCTGGCAAGAGCGCCAGGGATTATTCCTCAAACAGACATTCAGGTACTAGCTATCAATATGAGTGCGAAGCCATTTTCAAAAATGAGCCTTCCGTATGACCTTTACGACTACAATACCTATGCTGCTGGTGATGCTGCGACAACTGATCCTAGAAACACGGGATTATTTTGTAGAGGGCTTCAACTCGATGACGATCCAACTTTCGATGCAACTGTTTCAACAAACGGATCATGTGATGGACCTGGACAAAAATGTCAGTACGCTTATGCAAAAATCACAGATGCAACTCTTTATAACACTTCTAATTTGACGGCGATTCCAAGCAGACCGCAAATTTATACGGGATCGGGAACTTCAAGATCACCGAACACAAAAGTTTCTGCAACAAGTATGTGTCTTCCAGATGTTGAAAACGTTGCGACGATGAATATTTTATTCGGTCAGAATTTAGGAGCTGGTTTTGGATATGGTTCAACTTTTACCAGTGGGGACGTGGTTAACGGAACTTTCACAGGTACATACAAAGGCCCTTACAGAGCTATCAACCCATTAGGGTGGAGAATCCAGGGTTCTGCTATTTTCAATAAGCAATACGGGATTTTTAAAAATTCAAAATCGTCTTTATATGGTGATTACTCTGGTACGAGATCATTTCTCTTTCCTCTTGAAGGAAAAATGGATCTGAATGCAGAGGTAAGATACTTAGGTTCTGCTGTTCCAACAGCAGGTTATGCAGCTGATACGGCCATTCCACGAACTGATGAATCAACGACATCTAGTGGTGAAACTGGTTATGTTGATGGATGTAATCTTCGCGTACAACATTATGATGTTGCCACAACTGAAGGGTTGGGTTCTTGTAACGTCAACGGATCTATCGAAGTTTTTTATATCAAAGATGGTGTTGAAGTTAATATCACGACAGACAAGAGTATCAAGTTACAACTTCTAAAACCTTCACTTACAAATTTTGAAGGAAAAGAAGTTTTAGCATCAGCTTTCAAGCAATGTGACAGCTCTTCATCTTGTGGATCAAGTGAGTGTTGTTTTAACTCTCGTTGTTGGTCAAAAGACCTCGTTACTCAGTGTGTGGACCAGATGCCTATCGTAGGTAACCAGGAAGTCGGAGCAAATTGCTCTTCTGATTTTGAATGCTCAAGCTTATGTTGTGATCAGTCGAGACAGGCCTGTGCCCCTCACGATCCAAATGGCGCAGCTCCAGTTGCTTGTTCTAAATCGCCTGGGCAACAATGTGTTGCCAAAGAGTTTTGTAAGCCACAATTCGTAGAAACTTGTAAAATTGTCAAACTTCCAAATAATCCTGATGGAACTGCTGCATGCGCACTTCGTTGTCCTTCTGTTGAGACCTACGGAGATTGTGTTGGCGGATACTGTAAACCGCCAGTGATTCCTCCTGTTCCGGCATTTGATCCTAAAGACTGCTCAAAGGCAGTTGACCCTTAGGTAATCACTCTCTAAAATAAAGCAGTTATTATCAATAAAAGGCATTAGATTTATGTTTAATAAAGACTGCTATCTTGATCACGTCGCCATTGCTGTATCTAACTTAGACCGCGCTCAAAAGGTCTGGGAAGACCTGGGACTTACTTTTAATCCAGTTAGAGAAGAAGTTGTTTCTCAAAATGTTACGACGGCCTTTGCCCACGTTGATGAACATGCTCATATCGAGCTTGTCTGTCCGATCAATGAGCAAGGTCCTATTCAAAAATTTATAGAAAAAAATGGCGAAGGAATCCATCACATGAGTTTCATGGTTCCGGATGTGCATAAAAAAACAGAAGAGATGATCGCTCAAGGTTATAAAATGATTTATGACAAACCAGTTCCAGGGGCCAATAACTGTCTGGTAAATTTCATTCACCCTAAATCAACTGGTGGTGTTTTGATTGAAATTGCAACGAAAGGGAAGGCTTAAAATTTATGAATGCTCAATCACAAATTTATCTTCCAAAGTTAACGTTAATTAATAAATCACTCATTATCATTTCTGCTGCTGTTTTTATCATTGATTTCATCATGGCAAAATCAGGGATGGGAAGCTTAAGCACATTGATGGGTCTTTCGGCCCAAAGAGTTTTTGACGGGCATATTTATTCTCTCATTACTTATCCGTTTTTATCTCAGTCGATCATCGAAGTAATTTTAAACTGCTTGATGCTTTGGTTAATGGGCTCTGAATTTGAAGCGAACTGGGGACAAAAAAGATATTTAAAATTTATCTTAACGACGGTTCTTGGCGGCGCAATTTTATACCTTGGTGTCGTGGCACTCTTTTTTCAAAACAGTGTCATTTACAGTTATCCGCTTACTGGGTTTGCCGGAATAGTAGGGGCCCTGTGTCTTGCTTACGCTGTTATTTATCCAGATAGGATCTTTTCATTTTTAATGATCATCCCGGTTAAGGCCAAGTACTTTTGTATGATTCTAGTTGTAATTTCTCTTTACCAGGGAATCGCCAGTCCGACAGGAGTGGGTGCTTGGGGGCAGTTGGGAGCTATCGCTTCGGCCTATTTGTTTATGATTGTGATCTCGCACCGCAATTTTAAGACGCTTGCAGATAAAATGAGCAAAATGACGCAAGTAAGAACCGCGAAAAAGTCCAAGGCCAAGCTCTCTATCGTAAAAGACGACAATGATGGGCCGCCAAAGTATTGGCAATAGGTGTAAAGAGTGTTACTTTCTTGGACTATAAAATTTTAATTTGAACCCGGGGCCCATATGAGACTAAGTAGAGCATTACAAGAAAAGTTAATGGACGTTCGCTTAAGAGATAAACTTCTTGCTGAAGGTAAAGTATCTAAAGAAGAAGTTAAAAAGTTCCTTGATTCTATCGCTGATGAAGCTAAAAATGCTTCATACACTGATGAAAATTCTTCAGAAGAAGAATAGTCACTAACACTTAAAACGATCCGGTCGAATTCTTCGGCCGGCATTGATACTCTAGCAACAACTTAGAGTCTAATTTCTCAGTATCCTGATCTCTCACCATTACAAATAACTTAATCACACTATTCAAATTATTTTTTCTACATAGATAATCCACTAAGTAATAACTCGTATCCAATCTATTTCTTTTTGCGGAATCAAATTTGGTTGTCCACAGTAGCGCTCTCCACGTGTAGTCGGGACTCTTGGGCGGATAGTACTTTGTAAAATAGTCTGGAGTCACAGGCCTGTCATTTAAGAAATCAAAGCCGCCAGAGTCTGTGACGAGCCAGTGATCTTTAGAAGCTGATAAATAGTCATTAGAGAACATGGCCCAGCTTTGATTAATTCCAAGAGCTGAAAGCACCGGCACATATCGTTTATGAATTGGCAGAGAAAATAAAAGAACGTTTGAAATAATTACGATGATCATCAAAATGATGGCAAGAATATTTCTAAGGGAAAAAATTTTATTTGCCATGAAGACAGAGTCATCTTTTAATTTTAAAACTCTCTCCCAAAAGATTCCTGGCAGAAGACTGATCCATAAGCAGATTGAAAGAGGCGTGAAGATCCCAACGTCCAAAAAGAAAAAAATAGAACAATGGAAAAGGATCATCAACATGCAGGCGATCATTCGAAATTTATCATTTCTAAAAAAGACAAGCATCGACAAAGGAATAATTCCTTCTATTAAAAGGGTCATGAAGGTTAGAAAAGGTGGAATGCTTTTATGGATAAATAAAATGTCGGAGATATAAGTATAACTATAGCCCTTTCTTAGAATGTAAGTGAGGGCACTAAAGTTTTGCGCCCATGCCGGGTCGGGAAGTTTGTAAAGAAAAGTAAAAGAGTAGAGCAGGACAATCTGCATGGTCCAGCCGATTGAAGAGAAATCAAAGAACTTGAAAGTTGGTTTTTGAAAGGCCTCTACCAGGCCTTTATCTTTAGGCATGAGAAAGAACCATAAAAACATCATCAGCATTAAAATATCAAATGCCTTTCTCTCCATGTGCATTTGATTTTTAAAAGAAAGAAATATTATCCAAAGTATAATTAAGTTAACACGAGTGTATTTTCCGATAGCAATCATTATGGAAGAGATGACTCCCGCTGCTATCATTACTTTAAAAAACCAAGGCCCATCAAGAATAGAAAATAAGCTGAGGAAGATGGGATTATTTTGGTAAAAAAGATCGAAGTAGGCCCTGGGATAATACTCATTAGGCACATAGAAATGCAGATTATTATATTTTAAGAGCAGGTCGTAGATACATAAGAGACCAAAGATCGCCCGGGTAATAGCAATTGATCTCATATCTAAGGTAAATGATTTTTTGAAATGAGAAATTACGGCATTCATTATTATTGTACGATGAAGCTGGCGAAATAAATGTTTTTAACTGTCGGCTTATGAAGGGCCTTATTTATTTCACGCTTAAGTCTATCTTCTAAAAGAATTTTTCCAGAAAGAGAGTTCAGTTCATCAGGACCCATCTTAGAAGCGATATCAATAATTCTATCCTGAACGACGGGAAGATTTACTTTCATCTCTTCAAGGGCACTTGCTTCGAAGAGCACTAAGTGCATTTCAATTTCAAGCCATCTCATGCGTGAGTTGGCCGCTTCATTTTTTGGAATAAGACTGATAGTCATTTTATCGACTTTAAAGAAAGTAGGGATGGCCTTGGCATCAACACTAGTCATGAGTGCAGCTTTTTCAGCATTCTCATCAATCGGCGGTTTTTTGTACATTTTTTCTGTGTAATAGAAAAGTCCTACAACTGCGAGAGTTGCCAGGATCATTGCACCTACGAGAATTGTATCGAGAAGTTTTTTGCCGGTCATAATAATACATTATCATGACCGGTATTTTTTAAAAGGAAAAACTAGAATGGTAGTTTTGTATACGGAAGACCTAAATCCTGAGCAACTTGCTCGTATGCTAAAGTCCCTTTGTAGATATTGATCCCTGGACGGAAAGACTTGTCTTTCTGAGCAGCTTCTTCAACACCCATGTTCGCGATCATTCTAGCGTACTTAAGAGTGACGTTTGTAAGAGCAAATGTTGATGTTCTTGCAACAGCACCTGGCATGTTAGCTACACAGTAATGAACAACACCATCAACGACGAAAGTTGGATTCTCGTGAGTTGTTGGCTTACAAGTTTCAATACATCCACCTTGGTCGACAGCGATATCTACAACAACAGATCCTTTACCCATTTTTGAAATCATGTCGCGAGTAACTAGCTTAGGAGCTTTTGCACCTGGAACTAGAACAGCACCGATAACAAGGTCAGATTCAAGAACAGCTTTTTCAATGTTGTCTTGGTTTGAGTAAATTGTCGTAATGTGTGATCCGTATAGAGCGTCTAGTTCAGCTAATCTCTTAGTTGAAAGATCGATAGCAGTAACAGAAGCTCCCATTCCCATTGCCATTTGAATTGCGTTTGTTCCAGCAATCCCAGCTCCGATAACAGTTACTTTTCCACGTTTAACACCTGGAACTCCACCAAGAAGAATCCCTTTTCCGCCTCTATCAAGTTGAAGGTATGAAGCTCCAATTTGAACTGACATACGTCCAGCAACTTCTGACATAGGAACTAGAAGAGGAAGTGAGCCGTCAGCATTTTGAATTGTTTCGTATGCGATAGCTGTACAGCCTGACTTCATTAGACCTTTTGTTTGCTCTGGATCTGGTGCAAGGTGAAGGTACGTGTAAAGAATATGATTTGGCTTAAGCATTGCGATCTCTACCGCTTGTGGCTCTTTTACCTTAATGATCATTGTTGATTTTTCGAAAACTTCAGCTGCAGTATCTAGAATTTTTGCTCCAGCTTTTACGAACTCTTCATCAGAAATACCGATACCAACACCAGCATTTTTTTGAACGTAAACTTGGTGGCCGTCAGCAACTAGAGCTCTCACTCCACCTGGAACCATACCAACACGGTTTTCATTGTTTTTAATTTCCTTAGGTACACCGATAATCATTGTTATCTCCTCTACAATAGGTTTTTTAGCATGCTCAAAATTATCAGATGAGAATTTCATAAATTGCTTCAAAATGCAAAGGGCTTTTCCACTGTAGTGGCGGAGAGTCAATAAAATAGCTTTTGACCGTCGTAGAGAGGGAAGACCTTGTCGCCAAACTCCTTAGAGGCAAGACCCATCAGTTCCCGGTGAGATAAGTCGTGGCCGACGTGAATCAGGCCGGTTTTTTGGGGGTTAATTCTTCTAATATAATCAAAGCTTTTTTCCACTGTGAGATGGGTAGTGTGGGCCTTTCTTTGCAGGCAGTCCAGAATAAGGAGACTTAGCTTTCTTGCTTTGAGAACCTCGATAATTCGCTCGGGAAGCTCCATACAGTCGACGATATAGGCAAAATCGTCGTGAATAAACCCCATTGTGACGCTATGGCCATGGGGATAATTAAAAAAGAAAAAATCTTCTCCACCAATGGATACGTTTTTTTCCAATTCAACAACCTGGGAATTAAGCTTGGGGATTCCGCCGCCTAAAATTGGTTTCTTCGATGTTTGAAAAATATAGGGAAAGCGCACTTTTAGGGATTCGTTGGTTTCATCGTTTAAGTAGAGTGGAATGCTTTTTTCAGGAGGTCCAAAACAAAAAGGCCTTAAGTCGTCAATGCCGTGAATATGGTCAGCGTGATCGTGGGTGATAATCACAGAATCTATTGCGGAGATCTTATTGTTTAGAAGTTGAGTGCGAAGATCCGGACTCGTATCAACTAAAATTTTTTGATTTTTTTTAGTTTCAAAATAAATACTGGTGCGCAGTCTCTGATCGCGATGATCAAGTGAAGTGCATACTATGCAAGAACATCCCAGCATAGGAATACCTGTGCTCGTTCCTGTGCCAAGTATAGTAATTTTATTCAGTGTGTTTTTCATTGGTGTAAAATGCCTTTGGCCCTTATAATTATTATTTCAACATCTAAGAATTTAAGGATTAAATTATGCTAGCACGAATGCATTCAATCAGAAAATCTTCACGTGTATTAAAAGTAATGTCATTAGTCATGGCAACATTTCTTTTTGATGCATGTTCAAGCATGGGAGTCTCCACAAAAAATGCTCCGTTAAAAGCTGGATTCAATGTAAAAAAAGTTGTCTTAAAAAATGGGTTAACTGTCTTAGTTGCACCCAACCCAAAACTTCCTATCGTTTCTTATTATACACTGTTTGACGTCGGTGGAAGAGATGAAGGGCCGGGTACCACAGGGGCCACTCACTTTCTAGAACACATGATGTTTAAGGGAGCTAAAAAATACGGTCCAGGTGAATTTGATTCTCAATTAGAGCGAAGTGGTGGAGTGACGAACGCTTACACAACTAATGACATGACTGTTTATTATCAAAATATTCCGGTGGAATTTTTAGAAAAAATGATCGACATGGAAGCAGACCGTTTACAGAATTTACTTCTTGAGCCGGTTTCATTTGAAAGCGAGAGACAGGTTATTTTTGAAGAGAGAAAAATGCGCTATGAAAATAGCCCTGATGGATTAATTTTCTTAGCTTTAATGAAAAAAGTTTTTGCAGGCACTCCGTATGGAAACTCTGTCATTGGAGAAGAGTCTGATTTAAAAGCGCTGACTCGCGATCAGATGATGGTTTTTTTCAAGAATTTTTATGTTCCTAACAACGCCATCGTGGCCATCGCAGGTGATGTTGATCCGGATAAAGTCATCAAGATGATTGAAGAAAAATATGGCTCAATTCCGATGAAGACAGACCTGGCAGAATTAAAAAAGAGTTCATCAAGCTCGGAAGTGTTTAAGTCACAGGCCGAGTTTGGAAAAGAGTATAAGTATTACGCAACTAATCCCATTCCAAAATTCGTTATGGCCTTCCAGGGAGAACGCCTGGGAGTGAGAAAAGCGTACGTGATGGATCTTCTTGCCATGATTCTTGGAAATGGAGGAAGCTCTTATTTAACTCAAAAATATGTAAAGTCTGACCACCCGATGTTAAGTGAAATCAGTCTGGCCAACTTTAACCTGATCCATTCTGGTGTCTTTTATTTTGCTGGAGAGTTAATGGAAGGAAAGTCTGTTGAGGAAGTCAAAACTCAGATTCAAAATGACTTTAAACAAATGTGCGATGAAGCTATTGATAAGCGCGCTCTACAAAAAGCAAAAAACCAGATTCTGGCCAGTGGATACAACCAGCTTAAAACCAATGCCGGAGTGGCCTCAACCATTGTAAGAAACGAAAAATGGCATGGGGATTATAACTACGGGTTAAAAGAGATGGAGATGTACAATTCTATCAGCGAAAACGAAGTTCAGATCGCATGTCGTGAAGTCCTTGAAGAATCAAAATCAATTTTCATTTCAACATGGGATAAATATCCAAAAGAAGTTGTGACTAAGACAGTGGAGAAAAAATAATGAAGACACCTATAACAATTCTTGCTGCAATGATTTTGAGTACAAATATATTCGCTGCCAGTAAGCCTATTTCTATTGAAGATAATATTAAAAAACTTAACTGGAATGGAATTGAAGTTGTCTATATCGAAGACAATCGTTTTCCGACTTATGATTTGACGATTTATTTTGCTGATGGGGCCTTAAGTGAAGAAAAAGGGCAATCAGGATTAACGATTCATAGTTTTAACCTGATGGATTCCGGAACAGATAAGTTATCTCAAAAAGAAATTCTCGATCAGTTGGAATTTTTAGGAACTGATTTTGGTGCAGACGTCACTCACGAGTTCACAACCGTATCAGTTTCAGGATTAACAAAAGATTTAAAAACTTCTATGACTCAAATTTGTTCATTGATGAGATCGGCAACTTACCCGGAAGCTGTTATCAAAAAAGAGTTGGAGTTAGAAAGAACGGGACTGCAAAGTTTAGTGGCCTCACCTCAGGCCTTATCAGAGCGAGTTTTTCGCGAAATCTCACTGGGAAAAACACCTTACGCTTATCCTGTTGCAGGAAAACTTAAAGACTTAAAAGACCTAAACTCACAGGCCTTGAGAGGTCAGCTGGATTATTTCCTCGATAAGGTTAAAAAACGCATTTATTTAACAGGCCCTAAGAGCTCACTTGCATTAGAGAAGATTTTAGCAGACGAGTGTAAGTTTAAAGGATCTCCGGAAGATTTCGTCAGAAGCATTGAAACACCAGTAGTAAAAAAACAAAAAACGGAGTTCGTTTTTGTTCCGGTTCCAGATGCTAACCAGGTTCAGCTTAGAATCGGAAGATACTTAAACTTTGATGAATCTAATGAAAGAAACTTAGACGCTCTTGCTTCAGACTTTTTAGGTGGAGGATTCACTTCAAGACTGATGAGAGAAGTAAGAACAAAGCGCGGGCTTACTTATTCAATCGGATCTTTTATCTCTTCTCAAAAACAATACGGTAGAGCAGGGATTTCGACTTTCACAAAAAATGCGACCATTGATAAGCTGATCACCGTTATTGATGAGGCCGTTACAAAAATTGAAAAAGAAGGCATTACAGACGAAGACCTGGCCCGCTCGACAGATGGGATGGTGGGAGCTTATCCATTCAAATTTGAGAGCAATCCGGCGTTCTTAGGACAGCTTTTACTTCTTGATCACATCGGTAAGCCTTATTCAGATTTATTTGATTTCAAGGACGCTGTAAAAAAATACAATGCTAAAGATGTGGCCGCTAAAATCGGAAAAGTTTTTGGTATGAAGAATCAGGTGATTTTTGTCTTAGGTGATAAATCTATTGAGCCAAAATTAAGAAAACTGACGAAAAAGTACGGACCTCTTAAAGTTGTAGACTACAAACCTTATCTATAAAAAATAAAATTATGCTTCCGTGTGCCCTGAGATATTAACAACGGCACCCGGAAGTATTTCCATCGACTTTGCTATAATCTTTCCATTCACCACTGCTGTCGGATAAAGAGTGACGATTCCCGTTGATCTGATCTCACCTGTGAACTCACCGTAAATTTCAACATCACTGCACTGAAGAATCCCATCAGTAAGAGAGCCGATTTCCAGAATGATTTTCGCATTTCCTTCCATGACGATTTCACCGTTGAGAGTTCCTAGAAGGTGAGTGGTTCCAACAAAGTTAAAGTTGCCTTTTAGCACTGTTGATTTACCGATAGTCGTGAAAGTTTGTGTATGGATCATGTGGGCCTTACCTAGATTTTTACAGGTTGATTGATGGTCTGGAAATGGATGAGATCTCCAGTGCGCGAGAAAATGAAAACCGTAAAAGAGTAGTTCCCTGATCTTCTTGGCTTTACGAAGCTCGCGTCCACTGGTCTGAATCTTTGAGTCGCAAATGGTTCACCGGAAACGTAATTGATTTGAAAATCATTGCCACCAAAAGTCGCAAGCGGGTAGGCCTGGATGCCAAGTTCATTTTTCATTAAAACAATAATGTGTCCTGAAATTTTTGCATCATCGGCCGCGTTTGGAATGATGTTGAAGAGTAGGTTAACTGTATCTTTACCAGTTGATGTTTTAAATCCTGAAAGACTTAAGATCGCCGGGCGAGTTCTATCTTTTTGTCCTTGAATAGGTCTAAAAAGCGAGAGCATTGATAAACCAATTGAGTTCACTGAGCCGCTAACAGTAGGAGCGGGGCAAACCACCGGGGCAGGACATTGAGCAGGTGCTGTTCCTGTAGGCGAAGGCGTTGTTGTAGCTTGTGGAGCAGGAGTTGTGGCGGCAGCACTGCCCGTCTGAGCATTTTTTAATTGCTCTTGCAGCATTGCCAGGTCACTTTTTAGCTGAGCATTTTCAGCTGTCGAGTTTTGAACCTGAGTCATCAATTCATCCTGACGTGAATTGAGAGTGCGCTCTCTTGATGTATCTTTATAGTTTTTAACCAGGTTCATCGGACTGGTATTAACCAGACCAATAACGCCGATAATGATAGCTACTAATGTGACAGCGGGAAGACCAACGAAAAAAAGAAAAACTTTTGAACGTTTTACTTCAAAGTATTTTGGAGAATCGTTTCTCTGATGATAGATAATCGAAATACTGTCGTGCTTATTATCAGAAGACTTTTGTTCGCTCACTAGTTATTGCCTTTTTTAATCTCAATTCCTTCGCGAGTTCCTTCCTTGAAAAAGCGCAACGATGGCTCGAAAGCTAATTTATCAATATTTTCAAGACCGTTTTTAGTCCAAACTTCACTTACGATTTTCCAGTTGTATCCTTCATCTTGAATTAAATAGAGAAGTTTTCTACCAGTATCGTTAATTGTATTTGACTGATAATTTTGGGTGAAAGTTATAACCGCATAATTTTTTGATTGAAGAATAGAGATATGGTCCAGTTCGATTTTTGGCGTTCCAGGATTAGAGAAGACTGCTCTCTTGTACGCTTTATAAGCAGCATATTTTCCTTTTGAATCACTGAACTCTGTCGGGTGGTAGAAGCTAGCGTATTGCTCGATATCTTTGTTTCTCCAACTCTCTAGCCATGTATCAACTAATTTTTTCAAGTCTGATCTTTGCTTTTCATAAGTCTTCTCATTTAAATAAAGAAGATCTTGAACAACAATCATTGGCGTTTTGTTAAGCTCAAGATATTTAGAAACATCAATAAGTTCATTGTTAGCAGTAACAACACATCCTCTTGAGTCTAGTCCTTTATCAATTCTTGTTTCATCGTTAGTAGAGTGAAGCCAGATCCCTGAACCTGTTTTTTTCATGATCTTATCAACTGGATTCGGGTAATCCATAACAAAAGCACCCGCACCGTAAATAGCGCCTTGAGGGCCAGATTGAGCAAGAAGTTGTTTGTTAGTTAAAAAATCAGTGAAGTTATAAATTCCTTCTGGTGTTCTAAAGTCACCTTCAGCTTCTTTGTCTCCAGATTTTTTTCCAGTGGCCATTTGGTAAGAGCGAACAAATTCTGGCCTGCCATCATTGTTTTTAAATAAGTGAAGAGAGTGTGTCGATTTTTCTGCTACCAAAACATGGTGAGCAAAAAAATTGTCTGTCATCAGAAGCGGAGCGGGAAATACTTTTGATCCATCTACTGATTGTGCTGATGATGCAGCAGAAAAAGTGCACACTAGTGCTATAGAAAAAATCCTAACAAAAATTTTCATTGAAATAACCCTCTAAAATGCTCAAGTAAGAAATGTAAAACTTACTTTATTTTAGTCAAAAGCTGTCATTCGATCAACTTAAAAGCATCACTAGGCAGTTAGTACTATGATTTTCCAGCATATCAACCGATGAGTTTACTGTTAAAATTGTTGTAGTTTATTGATTAACTCAAAGGGACAGTTATGAGTGGTGTAAAAAAACTCAATTCTACGTTTGAAGATCCGGTCAATGCAAAGATTCAGCGCAAGTTTGATTCTGTATTTGATCAAAAATCTGCGCCAGATAAATCTGCTTTGTCAGAGGGATCGGAGCTATTTGACGGCTCTATTTCTTTTAATACATCTGAGCTCTCAGATGAAAATTTTATTGATAAAAAAACTATTGAGAAGCCAAAAATTGATTTGGATTTCTCTTCAGAGGACTCAGGTGATTTAATGTCGGACGCTAAACCCAAAAAGGCCCAGGCCGCTCCTAAAGAAAATGATGAAGGGCTAGATTTTAGTATCGACTTCGACTTAGATGCACCAGTTGAAAGAAAGGGAGACTCGACAGTCGTTGCGACATCTGAACAAGTAAAGGGCGAAGGTAGCGCAGAAGCTGAAGAAAGCTTCGGATTTTCTCTTGATGACTCAGATATCGGGGATGTTGAGTTCGATGAAGCAACTAGAAAAACCGTCATAGTTGACCGTGCTAGTATGACGAAGTCAGATGTAGCATCATTTTCGCTTGAAAAAACTAATGATTCATCGTCTTCTTCTGCAGACATGATGAGCACTGAAGAGGCCAGAACAAATATAGAATCGACCATTAAAGATATTCTTAGACCTAAATTAGAGCAGACAAAAGAGCTAGATTTAAAAGAAATGGGCCTGAATGAAAGCCCGATGAATGAGATTGAAGACAGCGTGCTAGATTTTAGCAAGACTCCTTCTAAGGGATTTGTTTTGGCAGAAATTTCAGACTCTGATTTTGCTTTAAATAGGGATTCGAGCACTAAAACAAATGCGAAATTTGAACCTGCTGATGATGAGCTTCCAACCAGGCTTGACCTGGCAGACATTGAAGAAGAAGGTGATTCTTTTTCTCTGGATGAAGAAGATAGTGCCACGAGAATTGATTATTCAACGCAACCAGTATTTTCAGAATCTCCAAAGAGGAGCACTGCTGTTTTTGAAGAAGCTCCAGTAAAAGAAGTCGTGAAAGAAACTGCTAGAGATTATGTAAGAGAGCCAATGCCAGGTATGAATACAGAAGATTCAATCAGGTTTCAGGCAACGATTAGAGCACTTCGCGAAGAAAGAGAGGAAATGCTTGGAGTCATTAAATCACTTAAAGGTGAAAATAAAGAACTCGAGCAGGATAATTTAACTCTTAAAGCAAACCTTGATGAAGCTAAAATTGAAATTACTATTTTAAGAAAGCGTCACATGGTGGAACTAGAGGATATGAAATATCGTCTAGGATTAAGTGAAGAAAAAAAGGCCATGAGCATCGAGCTGGCAAGACAAGCGGATCTTAGACGTGAAAAGCTTGAGCAGAAAGTGCGCATAGACTTTAATCAGGTAAAACAAAGAGAAAAAGAACTAGAAAGTAAACTAGAGCTCCTTTCAATGGATGTAGACTCTCAGGTCCAGAGTCGTGATCATAAAATTCTTGAGCTTCGAAGAAAAATTGACGCCCTTGAATTTAACATGGAAAATGCCTCTATTAAGGAACAAAAATCCCTTGATGATAAGAGAAAGCTTGAAGACCGTCTAAATAAAATTATGAAGACACTAAGGCACTCAATTAAAAATTTAGAAGATGACATTGACCATATGGAAGATGATGGTGATCAGCAAAAGGATAAGATTTAATGACTCCAGGTCTAAGCGAATTTTTAAGCAACTTTTCATTCTTTGAGAATGAAAAAAACCTTATTTCTCACATTGAAGAGTTTCTGGCAGCTGAATATCTGGTAAGACCATTATTGGTTTTCTCAATTCATAATAAATTTGCCCAGATGGATTTTAAAAAGTGCCGTACAGTTGTAGGAAAGGCCGATAGGCAGCAGCTCTACAGCACTAAACTTCTTGAAGATCTTTTTATCAAGAGAACAGATATTAAATCTCTTCCTTGCTTAAGTATTAAAGTTGAAAATTGTTTTTATTATTATCTGAATCTTGGATTTAAAAAGAATCAGTTTCACTTTGCCGTGTTTTCAGCTCCGGCCGAAATTTCTACGGATGTACTAAAAATTCTTTCTCAATTTGCCAGCAGTCATCTGAAAGTGATTCAAAAGTTTGAAGATCTTTATAAGACTCACGAACTCATTCATATTGATGATGTAACAGGGTTGTATAACCAGAGAAAGCTCTATAAAGATTTAGCTCTTTTGGTGGATAAGTTTCAGGCAGAAAAAGATCCTTTTTGCATTCTCTTCATTGATATCGATTACTTTAAAAAAGTTAATGATACTTACGGACATTTAGTCGGAACAAAGCTTCTAGAAAATGTCGCCCGCGATATTAAAGGCCTTCTTCGTGATAGCGATATTAGTTACCGTTACGGTGGTGATGAGTTCGTTGTTATTCTGGTAAACTCTGATGCGAGCGCCGGAAAAATTGTAGGTGAGCGTATTCTTCAGATCATCAAAGATCGCACTTATGATGTAGAAATCAGAAATGAGAAAAAACAAGTTAAGCTAAGTGTATCGATTGGGGTTGCTGAGTTTCCCACAGACGCTGTGAACTCTCAGGAGATTCTGGCGATTGCTGATAGAATGATGTACGAAGCAAAAGAATCAGGCCGAGGCCTGGTGTTTAATACTCAGGATGTTTTTAAAGCAAGTCTTAAAAAAGCGGTTGTAACAAAATGATCATTCTTGTTTTAAGTGACCTACACCTCGGGAAAGGGAAGTTCCTTAAAAACGGACAGCTCAATCTTCTTGAAGATTTTTTGGAAGATGAAAAGTTTTATGACTTTTGTGACTATTATTCAAAAGGTGAGTTCGAAAAAGAAGAAGTTCATCTTGTCTTAAACGGCGATATTTTAAATCTTATTCAAATTGACGTCGATGGTGTTTTTACCAGTATCGTTGATGATGTGGTCACAGTCAGAGCGATTGATGCCATTGTTAAAGGCCATCCTAAGTTTTTTGAGGGTCTTCGCAAGTTCTGCAAAATTCCTGGAAAAAAAGTTACCTATGTCATTGGCAATCATGACTCGGGCATGGCCTTTAAAGAAGCTCAATTGGCACTTAAGCGCTACGTTAGTGACGATATGGAGTTTTGTTTTGAAGTGAATCTGTGCGGAGTTCATATCGAACACGGACACCGCTTTGAAGTGATCAATACAGTTCCAAGTGACAAGTATTTTATGGAAGGCCCAAATGGAAAGATGATTTTAAATCTTCCATGGGGAACCCTTTTTTGTATCAATCTTCTTCCTATTTTAAGAAAAGATAGACCGAATATTGATAAAGTAAGACCTCTGGGCAGTTATGTTCGCTGGTGCTTTTTTTACGACTTTGCCTTCTTCTTAAAAATGAGCAGAATCGTATTGAAATATTTATTCGAAAGTAATTTCGATGAAAACATAAAACAAAACAGAAATTTTAAGACGACACTCTCTATTTTAAAGCAGATTACGATTTATCCTCTCTACGGAAAAAAGGCCAAAGGGATTCTTCGCCGTCACCCGGAAGTTCATACTGTTGTTATGGGCCACACTCACGTCATGGAGTGGTTGAGATTTCCTGAAAATAAGTATTACTTCAACACTGGAACATGGAATACCATCCCACATTTAGATGCCGGCCAGATGGAAGCTTCTACAAGATTTACATATGTTCAGATTAGAGTGGATAAAGAAAAGAGATCACTTTTGACGGGGACAATGAATCTTTGGCAGGGGAACTGGAAGCCTTACAGAGAAGAAGTCTCTGCCGTTTAAGACAGAGACTTGCTCAATATCAAAACTATTTCTTTGAAACTTTCTTTGTTGCTTTTTTAGCTACAGCTTTCTTTGTAACTTTTTTTGTCGCTTTCTTAACAGCTTTTTTAGCTCCAGCAGATTTTTTATTCATCGCTGCTTCAACTTTTTTCTGAATTTTATTAAGTTCTTTCTTTTGTTCAGTCATGAATTTTTTAGCTTTCTTTACTTCTTCAATAACTGTTTTTTCGATTCTTTTTTCAAGGTGCTTTTTTTCAGCGTGAAATTTATCCACTAAACCTTGAACAAGGTGTTTTTTTCTTAGAGATTCAATTTCAGATTTCAAGTCTTGGAAAGATTTTAGCAATTGTTTTTTGTTCACAATGAACTCCTGTTTGAAGGGTTAAAGAATCTTTTTACTAATCGGAACTCTGTGGCCGAAACCAAAGCTTTTTGGCTTCACTTTTATTATAGGACAGAATTGTTTTCGTTTGTACTCTGATTTTGTCAGAAGTTGATAAACTTTTAGCACTTCATCTTTGTTATGGCCCCTTTTAATAAGGTCCTGAGGACTAAATCTTGAAGACAGTAGCGCTTCAAGAATTGGATCGAGGCGCTCGTATGGAGGAAGGCTTTGGCTGTCTTCTTGGTTGTCGCGAAGTTCAGCACTTGGAGGTCTCGAGATAATATCTGAAGGAATCAAATTTCCGTGATGTTTATTGATAAAGTGTGCAAGCTCAAAGACTTCAACTTTGTATAAGTCTCCCAAAACTGAGAGTGCCCCGACAGAATCCCCATAAATAGTAGAATAACCGACTGATAGTTCTGACTTATTAGAAGTGTTCAATACAGCTGAGTTAACGTCATTTGAGCGCATGTAAATAAGCGCCCCACGAAGTCTGCTTTGAATATTCTCATCGGCAAGACCTATGAGTTCCGCCTGGAAATTGTCTTTGTAAGCAGACCTGATGGCCGAATGGATGAACTTGATCGGCATAGTCGTCAGTTTTATTCCTAAGTTTCGACATAAATCATACGAGAGATCAAAACTGATAGAGCTGGAAAAAAAGCCGGGCATAAACACAGCTTCGATTTCAATCGGAGTGGTTTTTTGAAGAAGTTTTAAAATAGTAAGAACCAATGCTGAATCCATTCCTCCGGATAAAGCGATGGTGAATTTTTTCAGGCCATTTTTTTGAGCGTAATCCTTGATTCCGAGTAATAATCCATCCAGAACTTCCTGGCATCCAGCTTCTCCCATAGGAAGAAGATTGAGTGTGTCGCTGCTTAGTCTGGTTGAAAAAATCGCCGACCAAGTGTTGTTAGATGAGTGATAACTTCTCACATTTAGTTTTTCAGGTGCATGGTAGCTCGGAAGTGGGAGAGTCAGCACTTGAGATTTAAATCCCTGTCCCATGGCCACAACTGAATTTCCATCGACTACGAAACTATGTCCGTCAAAGAGAATTTCATCTTCAGCACCTACGCGGTTAACGTAAACCACTGGAGCTTTTAAAAGCTGAGAAATTTCTAAAACGCGATTCACACGCCATTCAACTTTATTTAAATGCCATGGGCTGGCATTGATTGTGACAACTAGGTCACATTTTTTACCTGTCTCAAGAAGAAGCTCGACCGGGTCTGTCTCATGAAGATGAGAAAACCAGATATCTTCGCAAATAAGTAAGGCCACCTGGCGGCCTTGAATCTCCAGAATTTGCGTCTGACTTCCTGGCGTAAAATATTTTTTTTCTTCGTAAAGATCGTAATTAGGGAGGAGTTGTTTAGTGTACACACAGCGCAGTTTTTTACCTGGCTCCAGCATATACATGACATTCTCAATATGTGAGGGCCATCCCAGCGTATCAAATTCATAACGAAGGCCGCCAAAGAGAAGTGCCAGTGGAGCTTTACTCTTTAATTGGCGCTCTGACCAATGAGAGAGGTCCTCGAGAAAGGCCTGATAATCATCAATAAAAGTCTTCTTTAACGGAAGATCTTGAAGAGGATAACCTGTCGTGAAGAGTTCCGGAAAAAGATGAAGACCTTCAGCATTTCCGCTTTGAAAACTCGTCGTTAGGTACTTAAAAATGCCTTCAAAATCAGCGATTTCATGGTGTGTTTGGTGAAGATTTAATTGCATGAATGCCCACATTGATCTAAATTTACTCACTAGATAATAATACGATTTTTGATCTTCGGAAACCCATTTTATGTTAGGAATAGTTTTCGTCATTTTGGCCGGAGTTCTCTGGGCAATTGATACCCTGATTAGGTACCCGCTCCTTGGAGCTGGAGTGCTGGCAGAAAAGATTGTATTTATCGAAGTCCTTTTCCTGTCAGTTATTTTTATTCCTTTACTTTTAAAAGATGCAAAAAAATTTGGCGGCATTAAGCTGTCGACTCTTTTTTATTTTATGGTGATCGGCTTCGGCGGTCAGGCCATAGGAGGCCTTGCTTTCACCAAAGCTTTCATGCTGATTAATCCTTCACTCGTTATTTTATTGCAGAAACTTCAACCAATCGTAGCGATCTCACTTGCTCGCGTACTGCTTGGTGAAAAAATAAAAAAAGAATTTATCCTGTGGGCAGCTGTCGCATTGATTGGTGGACTGCTTATTTCTTCTGTGGACATTCTTCCAGGCCTTGGACATTTAGATTTTACGATGGGGCTTCTAACTAATAACGCTATCTGGGGTTATACATTTGCTTTAATCGCAGTAGGGGTTTGGGGAGCTTCGACAGTTTTTGGAAAAAAACTCTCTAACCAGGGATTTGATGAAATTCAAATCATGGGTGGTCGCTTTATTTTCGGTTTAGCGTTCATGACTTTTTACTTATACTACCGTTTTGGTGGACTAACATTTGAGTGGAGTGCCATCACTTATGGTAAAGTGCTTGTGATGGTTTTGTTATCAGGACTTGCCGGAATGTATTTTTACTATAAAGGATTAAAAACAATTTCAGCTCGAGCATGCGCTATTGCTGAATTATTTTTTCCATTTTCTGCAGTTGTGATCAATTGGGTCTTTTTGGGCGCTAAGCTTGTCCCAATGCAGATTTTCGGAGCAGGGCTATTGATTATTTCATCTGCCGTTATTCAATTTAAAAAATATTAAGAACGAGAGAGGAGTTTTATATTATGACAAAAATTATTCTACCCAAATCTATGGAAGGAAAAACTGTTTTAATCGCAGGAGCGGCAGGTTTTGTTCCATCAACTCTGGCAGAACATTATTTAAACCTAGGAGCTAAAGTTATCGGGCTTGATAACTTCATCACAGGTTCACAATCAAACATTGATTTGCTTTCAAAAAATAAGAACTTTGAATTTCATAAGACCAATGTTTACGAAGCCCTTCCAGATTTCAAAAATCAAAAAATCGATTACATCATGTCTATGGCAAGTCCGGCCTCTCCCATTGACTTTGCCATCATTCCGATTGAGATCATGAGAGTGAACTCTGAAGGAACATTAAAATTATTAGAATTAGCACGCGAGAAAGGCTCACGTTTCCTTGAAGCTTCAACTTCAGAAGTTTATGGGGACCCTGAAATTCACCCGCAAACAGAAGACTATGTAGGGCACGTTAATCCAATTGGACCTCGTTCATGTTATGACGAATCAAAGCGTTTTGCTGAGGCCATGACAATGAGCTTTCATCACAAATATAAAGTTGATACGAGAATCGTGCGTATCTTTAATACGTATGGACCGCGTATGCGTCCAAACGATGGAAGAGTGATCCCGAACTTCATCACTCAGGCGATGAGTGGACAAGACCTGACAGTATATGGGGACGGAACTCAAACGAGATCATTTTGTTATTCGACAGACCTTGTAGCAGCTATTCACAATGTTTTAATGAGTAACGATGTGACTCCATTTAACTGTGGAAACCCAGACGAGTACACAATGATTGAGACTGCTGAGTTGATTATTAAGATTCTTGGCAGTAAATCAAAAATTAAATACCTTCCACTTCCAAAAGATGATCCAAAAAGAAGAAGACCAAATATCGGTAAACTTCAGGCCGTATCTGACTACGCTCCTAGAGTGAAGTTTGAAGATGGAATTAGAGCGACAGCGGAGTATTTTAAAACATTATGAAAGTAGCTATTACCTGTGATTATCTTCTTAATAGATCTCATTACGTTGAGATTATCGAAAACCTATGTGAAGTTTTTCCGGAAGCTGTCATTTATACTTTTGCCCACAAAAAAGGGGCGATCTTAGGTCACATCGAACAAAGATCAATCAAGTCGACATACTTAAGTAATGTGGTCACGACTGAAGCGGAGTTTTATACTCATTCAAATAAGTTGCCTTCACTTGCAAAAAATCTTTTTGTCAGTTGCGAGTATGATCTGATCATCAATGTTTCAAAAGGATTCTCGCAAGGATTTAAAAAGTGTGAAACGACAAAACTCATCACTTATCTCTACGATTTAGACCTAGACCAAAAAATTAATAAGACGTTTATGCAAAAACTCTTCAGTCCTTTTATTAAAGGCTGGATTAAAAAAACTCTCGATAGTGCCGACCTGGTTTTAGCTTCTAGAGAAGAATTGCTTACTGCAGTTGGTGGTC
This sequence comes from Bacteriovoracaceae bacterium UBA6153, assembly GCA_002428265.1. GTDB lineage: Bacteria > Bdellovibrionota > Bacteriovoracia > Bacteriovoracales > Bacteriovoracaceae > Bacteriovorax. The sequence continues at coordinate 189,983 of DIUR01000030.1, read as the reverse complement.
TTCGTACTAAAACAGAAATTGTCCCACCGCCATTTAGAGTTTCTGATTATGCCCTTTTTCCAAAAGATATGTTTAAGCATCACTTCTTTTTATTTGAAGCAAAAGGTGTGACTCCAGCTCAGGCAAAAAATATTACAGAATGGATGAAAGAGTGGAACTACTCTTTTCAGTTCATTGGCCCTGATTCTCACTTATCAGAATTGAAACCAAATTTTTCAGAAAATACTTTTTTCGGTGATCGCTGTAGTGGGGAACACGCTCCCATTCTGGCCGCTTCAAAAGCATTAATCAGCTTTAATCAAGAAGATTTTCCGGCCTATGCACTGGCAACTCTTGCAACGGGAAGACCGGTTGTTCTTATAAGTCCATTAAAAAAGTGGCTCTCAGGTGTCGGCGTGAGTTTTGTAAGTGGAGTTGAAAAAGATAATCTTAAGCATGCACTTGATAATATCATCAGTGACAACGTTCTTGAGTCTCAAAAACTTCGTTCACATGTCATGGACTATCATGATATTAAATTCAAAGCGCAAATGAAGAGAACCCTAGATAAGGTTTATCACGACATTCATAAACATGATGTCGTAAATCATCCTAGCGACTGTTCAGAGTGCAAGTAATGAGCTCATTCATATTGCTTCCAGTAGAGTTCTGAAAAGGGCCGAAGTGATTGTATGCCCACCCTCTATAAAAGTAGGGAGTCACACAACGCTGCTCAGATGGCTTCAGTTTTCCATTTACCAGATTGGCCGGATGAGTAGCACTGGTTTTAGTTGAGTTAACTTGAATTGCAAAAGTTTGAATCAGTTTATGAACACCACAAAAAGCATTAAAACTTTGAAGTGAGCTTCCAAAAATTTTAATTAATTCACTTTGACTGGCCTTCTGATTAACCTGACAAGAGGCCTTACTTTTGTGCAATTCATTCCATGCTCTGATACAAGGCTGAACGTTTCCACCAGCATCTGGTGTGAATTGAAACATTCCAATGTTTAGTCTTGAAGCTGCAGGCTGAGCTGCATCTTCATAGAACTTCACGCCTGCGGGTTTTCTGTATCCTGCTGGAGCAACTTTTGCGGCAACCTGATTAGATTTTGCTAAGTCCGCAGTTCCAAGAGATTCAGAATAAGACAAACATGAGAAGAATTTAGACCACGTTCCTAATAATTCTTTTTTTGCAGACATATCGCCATTTAAAACTTCCTGACGAAGTGAGTTTACTGTATCTGCAAAATGATTAAGTTTATCAATCGTTGCCTGGCCTGGAATATTTTTCATCGTCGCTTTTAGATTTGCAGTTGTCGACTCACACAGTGGATGCCTGATAAGTGAAGTAGGAAAGTACTTTGAATCATCAGAGCTTGTTCCGTATGAGCTTCCGATGAATCCAACTTTTGCCGGAACATCATTCATCATCTCATTAGCATAGTAGCTGATCTGATCAGCGAAATACTCGTGAGAGTTGTCATCTGAAAAACATTTATCAATATTGTCCGCATTCACCATCTCGCGCGATTTTCCTGCAAGCTCATCATCATTTTTAATATCATCAACAATAGGCCCTGCCTGTGCTGAAACATCCAGATAATCTCCACTCGTTAGAGCTGGTCCAAAATCTAGCGTCGGAATATTAGCTGCCAGAGGATTTGGAGTAGGCGTGGGTGTTGTTGTTGGTGGAGTCGGCGCAGGAATTGTCGGAGCATTAGGTTTTTTAGAACCCATTGCATAGACTGGAGCAGACGACATAACTGAGCACACGATAAGAGCTAAAATATGTTTTGTTTTCATGCCAGCGTTTCGTCACCGGGCATGAAAAATTTAGAATTTTGAGAGGTGTTTTACCAGAGGGCAAAAGGGGAGCAAAAAGAAGCTAAGTACGTTTAATAAAATCAATAGTTCGCTGCTCTCGTGGCGTTTGGAATATCTCCTGAGGAGTGCCTTGCTCAACTATTAATCCTTTATCCATGAAAATTACTCGGTCACTCACGTCTCGGGCAAAGTCCATTTCGTGAGTCACAATAACCATGGTCATTCCACTAAGAGCGAGGTCTTTCATAACTTTTAACACTTCACCAACCAGCTCTGGATCAAGAGCACTGGTTGCCTCATCAAAGAGCATAACATCCGGTTGCATGGCGAGAGCTCTGGCAATGGCCACTCTTTGTTGCTGGCCTCCTGAGAGATCTCTTGGATAGGCATTAATTTTTTCAGAGAGTCCGACATTTTTTAAAAGCAGTGTCGCGCGAGCAATTGCTTCAGCTTTAGAAATTTTTAAAACTTGAATAGGAGCAATTGTGATATTTTCTAAAACAGTCAAATGAGGAAAGAGATTAAAACTTTGAAAAACCATCCCAATATTTTTTCTGAAAGCATCTATTTCAGATTCACTGGATTTTGGATGAAGATTCATTCCATGCAGATGAATTTCTCCACTAGTTGGAACTTCAAGATAATTGAGGCATCTTAGCAGTGTCGATTTTCCTGAACCAGAGGGGCCAATGATGACAATAACTTCACCTTGATTCACTTCTATAGAAATATCTTTTAAAACGAGGTTGCTGCCAAACTGTTTTGAGAGGTGTGAGACACTAAGAATCACTTCATTTTTTTTCATTACACACCACCTTTGAACTCAAGGCGCTTTTCAACTCTTGCAGCAATCAAGCTTAAAACCATAACGATTATTAAATATCCCAAGGCCGCCCAGATATAAACTTCCCACACGCGCAGGTATTTAGAGCCAATTCTTTGAGTGACGTAAAGAAGTTCACTTAGTGAAATAACGGAGACGAGTGAAGTCTCTTTCGTTAAAGCAGAGAGCTCATTAACGACAGGTGGAATAATTCTTCTATAGGTCTGAGGAATAATAATTTTATACATCGTCTGATGGCGTGAGAGCCCCAAGGCCCTGGCCGCTTCTGTCTGACCTTTAGGAATTGAGAGGATTCCCGCACGAAAAATTTCTGCCAGATAGGCCGCACTGTTAAGAGTGAGTGCCAGGACTCCTGCTGAAAAAGAATCGAGAACCATATTGATTTCGTATCGCTCTAAAATTGTAGGAAGAGCGAAGTAGATAAAAAGAATTTGTAAAAGTAGAGGAGTTCCACGAAAAAGCGTGATGTATAAAAGTGAGAACCATTTTAAAATACTAAAACGCGAGATTCGAAAAAGGGCGAGCACCATTCCAAGCATCAACCCCAATGCTCCACTGATCAATGTAAGTTGAAGAGTGATATACATTCCTCCCAGAAGCCTGGGAAGAACCACGATTTTAGAAAATGCCCAAAAGCCTAACTCTGATTCCATCTAACTAATTGGCCGCTGGAGCAGTCTTCAGCCACTGAGTATAAATTTTTGCGTACACTCCGTTGGCCTTAATTGTTTTAACTGCTTCTTCTAAGGCCTTGTGAAGTTTTTTGTCTGATTTTTTTACAGCAATTCCAATCGGCTCAGGCTTAATTGCATTTCCTGAAACCATAAATGTTTTTGCATCAAGACCTGTATAATATTTCCCAACAGCTTCATCCGTGACAATAACGTCTGCCTGATTAGCTTTTAGTGCACTGAAAGTTTCAGTAGCACCTGGGAAAGTTTTAATATCTTTAATTTTTACACCAGAGTTTTTAATGTCTTCAACAGCAGTAAATGATGTCGTATCAACCTGAACGGCGACCACTCTTCCGGTAAGATCTTTTTCAGTGACAACTGGTTTTGCAGATTTTTTTACAACGAAAACCTGTCCCATCGTAATATAAGGAACAAAATCAACCTGAGCGAGACGCTCTTTTGTAATGTTCATTGAAGACATAATAACGTCGTAACGATTTGATTGAAGTCCCGCTAAAATTCCATCCCATGGCATGACAATAAACTCTGCTTCAACTTTTAAGACTTTTGCAAGTTCGCGAGCAAGATCGATATCTAAACCTATAATTTTGCCATCCACTGATTCAAATTCCATTGGAGGATAAGTAGTATCAACGGCAACACGAAGTTTTCCTGATTTCTTAACTGCATCTAAATCTAGTGCGAAGACAGAAGCAGATAAAAAAGTCGAAATAAGAGTGATTAAAACCAAAAGTCTTTTCATCAATGGACTCCATGAATAAATTAAAACTTACTAATGGTAATCAAAACTAAATTGGTATGGAAAGAACTTTGATTCTATTGAATGACTGAAGGGCCGTCTTTTTCTATCATTAAATCTTTTGGAGGACGGAAGAAAAATACTGGAACAGTAACCCAGAATCTCTCACCGTGTTCGTCTATCATTTGATATTTTCCACGCATGTTCCCATAAGGAGAGTGCAGAGGGCAGAAACTTGTATATTCGAAATGCTCCCCTGGCTGAAGCATTGGTTGTTCACCAACGACACCCGAGCCCTGAACATCGTAAACTTTTCCATTGCCGTCTTTAATTTTCCAGTGACGGTGAATAACGCGACAAGCGATCTCGCCGTTATTGGTAATTTTTATTTTATAAGCGTAAAAAAACTGATTATTTTCTGGAGATGATCTCTCTGGAACGTAGCTTGGAAAAACTTCAATCAAGATGTCTTGAGTGCTTTCAAAATAGTATTCATTTGGCTCGATCTGAGTGAGTTGTTCCATTGGGTCCCCGGAGATGTATTGAAATTTAGTAATAGCAGAGATGTCGGAGTTTTTAAAGCGTCATAATCGAATAATGAGTTTGAAGGCCAGAACCGTTGTTTGAGTCTAAGTACTTAAAATAACAGTGATTTTTGATTTTTTGCATGTTAGGATACTGGCAACTATTAAAAAGATTTGGAGAAATATATGAACGAAAATGAATTAAACCGTCGCTCATTTTTTAGAATGGCCCTAGCTGCTGCTGCAATCACTCCGTTTGCTCTAAAGTCAATGAAGGCCGAAGCTGCTGCATGTCCTGCAACTGCACCTGCTGGAAAGCAAGTCGCTCAAGAGGGTGTTGGTATGGCAAAAGGTCTAGACTATGTTGCTGATGGAAAAACTTCAAAAAACCCAAAACATAAGCCAGGACAAAACTGTCTTAACTGCAAGTACTACAATGATAAAAAAGCTGAAGGTGGATATGCACCTTGTACAATGCTTGGAATGAAATACGTCACAAATTGTGGATGGTGTAAGTCTTATCTAGCTAAGTAAAATAAAAAAATATGAAAAAGGAGTAGCTTAGCTATTCCTTTTTTTTGTCCAAATAGTTCGCCTGATAAACAACTCTTCCCATTTTTTCAATCTGAGTATCAATCATTTTTTTAAATGAGTTTGTCGCAGCTTCTGTATTTAAGTTTGGCTCTAGAATCTCTAGCGCAGAAACGGCCGCTTCCAAAGTAGACAATGAATCACTGCTAGGAGCTTTTCTAATTTTATATTCCGAAGTTTCAACGGGAGCAAGTCTGATAGAAGGAAGTGTGTGAAGATTTCTTGAGAGCATATAAATCTTTTTAGCTTTTCTCCAGGTTCCATCAATCAAAATAAGGTGAGTCGGAGTAATCGGAAGAGATGTTTCACCTAAAAGAGTAGAGTCGTCTTTAGGGTAGAGAAGTGCCACTGAATTGTTCGGGTCACATAAAAGTGTATTGAGTCTCAGGTCACTGGTGAAATCTTCGCCATTCATCACTGTAATCTCATCAAAGCTTTTTTTCATAATGCGAACAGTATTGAGCGGATGTTTTGTTTCCGTCGGATGTTGAAGAACGATGAGATGAATTTTGTTGGAAATAGATTTCAAAGTGTCGCATAGACAACGGGATTTTAAGAAATCACATTCATTACAAAATGATCTACTTTCACTGGTAAAATTAAATTCGATGTTTGATTGGTGCATGTTATGCCCTTTATCTTTTTTTAAGTTTAGTCTGGATACAGTTTAATAATTTCGAGTTAACAATTTTATGCTGCTTCTGACAGTTTTCCATGGTCTTATTGACGAACTTCATACATTTTTCTTCATTTCCACCAAATGATGGATCTTTTCTATGCTTCATACAAAAGAAAGCGAGGTTTTGATTAATTTCAATCAAGCGCTCATCAGCTTTTGCTGTATTTGCTGTTTTTTTTGGTGGAGTGTTTTGCAATTGAGTTTCAGCAAAATTAATTTTTTCGTCGATAACAATTTCTTCCTGCGGTTGTGCTCTGGCCTGTTCTTTTGGGGCAGGAAGAGAATAAATTCTAGTAGCCGTTGGTGTTGTACCTTGAGGCCTTGAAGGTCTGCTGATTTGCGGAGTGGGCACTGTTGTCGTTGGTGCTTTTTTTAAATAATAAGATCCGCCTCTTTCAATCATTTCAAAAGTGCGATTAGTATCATCTGAATACGTTTTTGTTTCAGGCGCAGTCTTTTCATTGCTTCCACATGAAACAAGAAGCAGGAGAAAAAAGATAGACAGGTAAGAGAAATATTTAGTCATTAGTAAAGGCGATTAATTAATTCCGGATAATCAATAAACGGGTTTCTGTTTCCTTGCAGCTTCATGATCTTTTCATTTCTTTCCATTTCAGCAGCATCGACTGGGTCTTCTTCGTTCCAGATTTTTAAATACTTTGCCTGAAGGTCGTCGATCTTGATTTTGTAACGGGTAGAAAAATAAAAAAGAGCACGGGCCACATTGCCCTTGTGTTCTCTTGGGGGCTCAAATGATTTTACATTATGATCGTCAATTGCAAACCCTATTTGTGAATCCTGACAGTTGTTATGAGTGGCCTTGCCAGACACTTCAGCAAATGGGTGATTACTGCGTGTCGAATTGGCCCTCATATCTGACGGAAACAGATGGTGAAGATCTGATTTTTGCAATTCACTCGGGAATTGTTTAGAAAATTTACTTTGAGGCCATGTGTGTTCGCAGTTAACAAAATTGGGATTAGGAATTTTTCCCGGTCCAATTCCTTTGGTCTGGTCGAGTTCGATATTGCAATAAACTTCTTTCAAAGAATACTTGCCTTGTCCCATGTCTTCTAAGAAAAGCTCACCAAACATCATTTGTCTGGCTTCAGTATAAGTGACGTCTCTACGTTGAAGGATGCAGCTTGAGTTAGTAGGACAGACATCGTGAAGAGTGTCTGATTCATTTTCATGAATAGCGTGAAATTTATCGCCAAGATTAAATATTTCTTCTCGAAGATCAGCACTGTTTGTTTTTTCATCCTGAAACTTAACGAGTGTTGACTGAGGATAGAATCTGCTGGTCGCAAAAGCGTCCATAACTGACAGTAGTAGCGCAAGTGTGAGCATCGTCTTCATTTTCAACATCCTTATTAAAAAGAGTAGACAAAAGTGCTTCGAAATTATTTATTTAATTTTGTACAATAATGCTTCACTCTGGCAATAGTTTTTCATTGGAGAGGGATACTCGGGTATTGAGTTGATCTTATTTGTATAATTAGAAGTTTTGATTAAAATAAACTATATAAAAATTTAACTAAGGATCCTAGTCATGAAATTCAGAAGTGAGATTACCGGAGTTGGATCGTTTGTTCCTCCAAAAGTCTTTACCAATTTTGATCTGGAAAAAATGATGGACACCACTGATGAGTGGATTCAGCAGAGAACGGGGATTGTTCAGCGTCATTGGGTTGATGATAGTACGTCGACTTCTGATTTGGCATTAGAGGCATCTCTCCTGGCCATTAAAAATGCAGGTCTTGAGAAAAAAGATATCGACATGATTATCTTCGCGACACTTAGTCCGGATCATGATTTTCCAGGAACTGGATGTTTTCTTCAAGCAAAATTAGATCTTCCGGAAATTGCAGTTTTAGATATCCGTCAGCAGTGTACGGGATTCATTTACGGAATCAGCATTGCAGATAAATTTATTTTAAGTGGTACGCATAAAAATATTCTGGTGGTTGGTGCAGAAGTCCATTCAAAAGGGTTGGATAAAACTCCTAACGGAAGAAATGTGGCCGTGTTGTTTGGAGATGGGGCAGGTGCTGTTGTTGTCTCAAGAAGAGAGCTGACAAATGAGAAAACCGATTCAAGAATTATTAATACTCATCTGTATGCTGATGGATCATTTGCAAAAGAGCTTTGGATCCCAGCTCCAGGAAATGCTCTTGGAAAGGATAGATTAACTCATCAGATGTTGGAAGAAGGGGCCCATTACCCGCAGATGAACGGTAAAACTGTTTTCGTTCATGCGACAAAAAGAATGGCAGAGTGCTTAATGCATTCTTGTAAAGAAGGTGGAGTAAGACTTGAAGACGTCGATGTCTTTTTATTTCACCAGGCGAATTTAAGAATTAATTCAAAGGTTGCTGAGATGCTCTCAATTCCTGAATCAAAAATTTTTAATACAATTCAAAATTATGGAAATACGACTGCAGCAACTATACCTTTAGGGATGGATGATGCCATTAAAGCAGGTGTTCTTAAAAAAGGAATGCTTGTGGCCTCGGCGGCATTTGGTTCAGGGTTTACCTGGGCAAGTGCTCTTTGGAGACAGTAGAAAAAATCAAAAAAAAGGCGGCCCTTAAGGCCGCCTTTTTTTTTGTTCTTTAGTGTGAATACAATTTAAAGACCTGGAAGAAGTTAGCATTAAAGGCATTCCAGATTCTGGCAAAAAATCCTTCAGATTTCTCACTTGCAATAGCTCTATCATGCACCGGTGCAACATCGGCAATGATGTCTGCATCTAAAATAATATCATTAGCTTCACTCGCACTTATGAGGTTTTTCTCAATAGCATCTTTCATCAGTTTTTCTCTGAATTTAGGGTGGGCAACATTAATAAGCGCCACTGCTCTTTCTCCAGAAGTTTTACCTTTTAACATCGCTGTCCCGTACTCAGTAACAACGTAGTGAACACTCTCGCTTGGTGTGGTCACATGGCCATTATAAAGATCGAGCACGATAGAAGACATCTCGCCATTTTTAGCAGTAGACCTGATAGCGATAATTGATTTACCACCATTACTTCTGGCCGCTCCTGACATGAACTCAACCTGTCCACCAGGGCTACTTAGTCTTCCTTCAGGGCCGAACTCAGCGTTTACATCACCTGTTAATCTTACTTGAAGAGCGGTGTTGACTGCGTGAAACTTCTCCGTATTTTGAATATTAGCAGGAGAGTTTACATATTCAGTCGTCACAAAATTAACTTTCTTATTGTGGTGTAACCATTTGTATAAATCGCCTGAACCATAAGCAAATCCAGTTTCAGCTTCAGTGGCAATTCCTCGCTCTAGTAATTCTTTTAAGCTGTCGCCAAACATCTCTGTTGAGATTTTAATATTTTTTCTTTTCGCTTTTGCCAGACCATCGGGAAGGCCTCCGAAAATATTACCAATACCAATTTGCAGAGTCGCTTCTGATTCAACTAACTGGCCTAAGTGTTCACCAATTTCTTTTTCTACGTTGGTAAATGGTACAACTGGAGGACCGGCAAGTTCCGCTTTACTCTTAAATGTTGCTGCAAGTTTACTTTTGTGAATAACGTTTTTACCAGTTGTAAAAGGAACGTTCTCATTAACTTCCGCAATGATTTTTACATTTGGATTTCCTGCAATAACAGCATCGATCATATCGTAGTTAGGCCCGAATGAGTGGTTGCCATCAGCGTCAGCAGGGCTTACACGCACGACGATAGCATCGTATTTAAAGTCCTTCATCGCTGGATCTTTCATATATCTAGGGAAGTCACTTAGATATCCCGGAACATATTTTACATATCCTTCACCGTGAAGTTTTCTCATATTGCTTCCGACGAAAAGAGATTTGAACTTGATCTTTCCGTCTGCGAGTTCAGCACCTTTTCTCAGAGTGGACTCATTTATACCATTAACTAGTAGAGAGACTTCAAAACCTTTTTTCAGAGCAGGAGCGGCCTGGATAAGCGCACTCATCGCTTCAGGACTCGCACCAGCTGCAATAGGGAAGAAGATCTTTCCACCATCGGGAATGATGGCGACGGCCTTCATCAGATCACCTTTTGGATCGTGACCTAGGCCTTTAATAATATTTGTATAAGGAATTTGTGGCTCAGGTGGAAGAAACTTTAAAAGTGCCTTATCAAACTGTTCCGTTCCGTTTTTTCCATTAACAAATACGACAACCCCAGAGTGTTTTTCACTCGCAGCGTGCATTAATCTTCTTCCGATTTCATAGTGCGCAGAAGATCTTGAAACACCTAATTCATTAAACAGGTATTTTCTTTCTTCATCTGTGGCACCTTTTTTAGTGACACCTAGTTCGATACTCGCTGTCCACGCAACACAGTTGTCAGACTTACAAGGGCCGCGCTCAAGTGGGTTTTCTAGGAAGTGTTTTACGTTTTTAGCTTCATCAGCATTAACCTGGATTAAGTGTGAATAACCCCAGATTGGATTATGCTCTCTTTCAGGATACCTGTTAAATCCACCTTTAATCATCCATTCTTGTGCCCATACGTCGCGGGTTAGATCTTTTTTACCCCAGCGATAAATAGGAGCTTTGGGATCACTGGAAGTTCTAAGAACTCCTGAGACGTATTGATTCACAACTTCAAATCCAAACTCCAGAGCAAGAGTAGGGTTCTTGTTATCTTCAAGATTAAATTCTTTTAAGTATTTTTGAACCATGTCCTGGTCATTCATATCCAGGGCAACGAATAGTTTTTGAACTCGTCTTTCTGGTGGACCGACTTCCAGGATCTGATAATGAAGTTTATTTTCATCAGCAAATGCTTTTAGACGCTGAACCAATACTCCAGTCTTTTCCATTCCTGGAAAATTCTGTTTTGCTATCAACGACTTTACCAGGTCCATACAAGGATCTGCAGCAAAAGTACTGAATGAAAATGCGAGAGCTAAAAAGAAGATCAATGATCTAAATTTATTTTTCATTTTTATTATTCCGCCGGGAATTGTTTAGTTGTAGGCCAGCTTACAAATTTTCCAAAGTTACTGTATGTTGCATTTTTAAAGGCAGCAGGGTCAGCAGCTTCATCGTAAATGAAGATAGCACTCGCTCTGGTGTTAATAGCATCACCCAGACCGTAGTCACCTGAGACTCCAAGAGTGTCGAGAACTTTAGCATATCTCTTTGAACTGTCATAAGAGATCAGCCAGTTTACGAACTCAACTTTTTTTAAGTCCGTCTTCATATCTGCTGGATAAAAATCATCAAACAGTGTCAGGATTTTTTTATTATTTAACATTGTCGATCTGACATCATCGGCAGGAGTGTCGATGATAAATTTTTCAACGACAGCAATCTGCTCAATGAGTTTTTCATCATTAAGAAACTTATCCGGGTCTTTGACTCCGAGTCCTTGAAGTTTTGATTTAATCTCGTAGACGTGAGAGTCCACGGCCTGTGCCTTACAGAAAATAAAGCAGTGCTCTCCACCATTATTGAGAAGATTGGGGTAGTCGGCCGTCTTATTTCCTTTGAAAGTAAACTTAACTCTAAAAAGAGCAGCTCTTCGTACTTTTTGATAATACTCAATGATGCTTTTTTCTTCAGGAGAAAGCAGGTAAGTGACCTCTACCATCGGGCTTGAACCAGTTGATCGCTTCGGCATATAAGTTTCAATATTTTTCCAGGCAAGCCCGGTGTTTTCAATTTCACCAAAGCCTCTTGCTCCAGGAGTATCTAGGTCGATGATGTATTTTCCGGCGCGCAGAAGCCCGTGGTCATTGTTCCAGTCTTTTTGAAGAGCGGCCAGTGTTCCAAAGCTGTTTTCCATCAGGCCTTTTAGCTTTGGTGCAGTTGTTTTATTAAGTAGGATCACCGGAACATCTACTCCGTGTGAGTTTTGCTTAATAAAGATTGGAAGGTTGTTTTTCTTTGCAAACTCGGTGATGAACGCTCTGTGATTAAGCCTCTCATCAGGACTAACCGCGTAGGTCTGAACCTGCTTTTTTCCAAACAGTCCTTTGATGAGCTCCATGCAATCAACTGCGCGTGCTTCATAGGTAAACGACGAGAGGACAGTCGCTAAAACGAGTGCGTGAGTCTTAATAGTAAACTTCATTTGATCGGCTCTCCTGATTAGAAAACAACGAAATCTAACCATTTATCGGAATACTTGAGAAAAATGTTTAATTATTAAAGTTTTGAACTCAATTATTCGATAAGAATCCAAGTACTATTAGGAGCTTAAAGTGAAAAATAAATTATTGCCCTCTCTCTTCCTTATTACTCTTTTTGTAACATCATGTGCGACTAAGACAGATCACACTGATGGACGTGCTGTTGCTTCTAAAGAATACGAGTGCCATTTTGAAGAAGTGGTTAATGGGGAATTATCAAAATTTATCCTGTCACCTGATAGTTTAAAGCTTGCAGTGACTTCACCTAAGCTAGGGACAGAAGTGATCTATTTGTCAGTTGATAATTTTGTCACTGGTGGATTCACTTATGTGAGAGATCAGAGAAAAGATACGAGCTCATGGGATTTAAAAAAGATTGAGTTCCAGACTTTTTCGGCAACACCTTCGGTGAAGGTCGATTTCAAGAGAACGCCTGCCTCTACATCTCATTTCATTTCAAAAGACTGCTTGGAATAAACTCTACCAGAGTTGTCAGATTTCCAACACCAGCAAACATTTACTGTCAGCAATTAAAAAAATATTGCTGACCCGTTGAGTTTTTTGCGACCATAAGTGACAAACATAAATCAAGGATGATTATATGAACTCGAAACTTTTATGTGTTTCACTTCTAGGCCTATTTTTTTCTCTATCAGCTCAAGCAACACCATTTAATGGATACATTGTAAAAGTTAAAAAAGGTTCAAACTTTTTAACTTCAAAAGCTGTTTCTCACTACGGAGCAGTCACTAAAGAAGCTGAAACTTCTTTTGGTACATTTGCCCGTCTGGAAACAAGCAAAGGTCTATCTGACAAAGCGATGATGGCCTTGGCAAACAATCCAGAAATCGAATACATCGAACCAAACTACATTATCTCAATTGAAAGCACGAAAGCATCAGAAGCGCCAAAAGACGCTATGTTTTCTAAGCAATGGGGTCTTGCTAACAATGGTAAAAACGGTGGGATTTTCTCTTCTGGTGTGGCCGGAGAAGACATCAACGCAACTCGTGCTTGGGAAATCACAAAAGGTGCTACTGGCGATAAAACGATTAAGGTCGCTGTTATCGATACTGGTGTTGATTACAATCACCCAGACCTTCAAGGACAAATGGATGTCAATCTTGCCGAGCTTAACGGAAGGCCAGGCGTAGATGATGATGGTAACGGTTATATTGACGATGTTTACGGATACGATTTTGCTAATAAAGACGGAAACCCTGCTGATGGGCACGGACACGGGACTCACTGTGCTGGTGTTATTGGTGCTGCTCATAACGGAATCGGTGTTGCCGGAGTTATGGCAAACGTAAAAATCGTCGCCATTAAATTTCTTTCAGATTCAGGATCTGGAGAAACAATCGATGCTATCGCTTCAATTGATTATGCCATTAAGAGAGGCGTAAATGTTATGTCAAACTCTTGGGGTGGCGGGGAAAAAGAACAGTCTCTTCTTGATGCTATTACAGCAGCTGAGAAAGCTGGAATCACTTTCGTAGCAGCGGCAGGAAATGAATCAAACAATAACGATTCATCTTCTACATACCCAGCTAACTATGAAGTCTCAAACGTTATCTCAGTTGGTTCATACACAAATGCAGGAGCAAAATCGAGCTTCTCTAACTACGGTCTGACAACTGTTCACGTAACAGCACCAGGATCAGCTATTCTTTCAACTTACAAAGGTAAATATAGCAACCTTTCTGGAACATCAATGGCAGCTCCTCATATCTCAGGAATCGTTGGTCTGCTTCTTTCGCAAGAGCCGAACCTAACACCTGCAGAAATTAGAGAAAGACTTATTAGAACGTCGGTTCAGACGACTAAACTTAAAAGCGCCTCTGCTTCTAAGGGAAGAGCTGATGCTTACCGCGCACTTACGAATCAGTAGTCAAATGACTTAAGTTTTGATAAAAAGGCCGGACTCTATGTCCGGCCTTTTTTTTGGGAAAATCATCAGTGAGTGAAGAAAATTTAAAACCATTTACGATTAAAAAAAGTGTGCGCGCGGGGGATCCACTTGTTCTAATCGATTATCTTGAAGCTCATACAAAACTTTCAAAAAGTATGCTTAAGAAAGTTCTCAATAATGGTGGCGTGTGGCTCAGAAAATTAAACTCCTCAAAAAGACTAAAAGTCAGAAAAGCAACGGCTCCACTTACACTTGAGTCTCACATTGAGTTCTTCTTTGATCCTAGATACCTGAACATGGTAGTTCCAGAGGCCCGTGAAGTTTATAAAGAACAGGAATGGGGACTTTGGTACAAACCCCCGGGGCTTCTTTCTCAAGGAACCGACTTCGGTGATCATTGCAGTATTTTAAGACAGGTTGAAAAAGCAAAAGGAAAATCTTTTCTTGTTCACAGACTTGATAGGGAAGCTCACGGGCTCATGCTTTTTGCTTACACTCGTCATGCGGCAGGGGCCTTTTCGCAATTATGGCAAAAAGGTGATGTTCAAAAATTCTATAAAGTGGAAGTCGTGGGACAAATTCAAAAAAAATACCCGGAAGGTGGTGAGATCAATTTTGATGTTGATGGAAAGTCTGCCAGAACAACGTTTAAAATTTTAGAGCAAAAAGAGTTCAGTGCAATTTTACTGGTAGAAATTCACACTGGAAGGCTTCATCAAATCAGAAGGCATTTTGATGAATTGGGATATCCTGTTTTAGGTGATCCTAAATACGGTGTTGGAAATAAAAACAGTGATGGGATCAGACTGATGTCTTACCAGCTAAAATTTATTAATCCCCTCAATAAACGCGCCGTTAATTTTGAAATAAGCGACGTAGCTTTTTAACTCTGTTTTGGTAGTAAAAAAGTAAAAAGATACACATACATGTAAGTCCCATTGCAAGTCCTACCCAGAGACCACGTGCTTCCATCGCGCGCTCATAGGCCAGAAAAACTCCCAGAGGAAGGCCAAGCATCCAGTATGAGATAAATCCCAGTACCATGGGGATTCTCGTTTCATTTATCCCGCGCATGACTCCAGCAAGAACGACTTGAAGGCCATCCGGGATTTGAAAAATTCCCACCCAAAATAAAAGTGTGCTTCCATAAATAATAACGGCTTGATCTGTTGTCGCAAGTCCCATTACAAAATGCGGAATCGTTAAATACAATAAGGCGAAAAATATTTGAAGAAAAAGTGTAAGGGTGAGTGCCCCTTTAACTAAATGAGTAATCCCATCAAGAGATTTTTTACCGAACTGTTCACCAACTAAAATAGAGATGGCACTTCCCAAGGCCATAGGAACCATAAAAGTTAATGAGGTAATATTCATAACCAGGTTTTGAGAAGCAGAGGCCACCAGGTGCATTCCACCGACAAGAACAGTGACGGTTGCAAAAATTAAAACTTCGCACAGGATGGTGAAAGAAATCGGAAGACCTAGCTTGAAAATTTTTCGAATCGTCGCAGTATTTTTTTTCATCTCAAAAGGTGTGACAGATTTCATGTAAAAGAAAATGGTGATGGCCATGAGAGATCGGCAGATCAAAGTTGCTATCGCGGCCCCTTGAATCCCAAAACCTTTGAAGCTTCCCAGACCAAACAAAAAGAGTATGTTTAAAGCAATGTTCACAACGTTATAAAACCATATGATGGCATTAGGGGCATAAACCTTACCTTGTGCCTGTAGGTATTCTTTGGTTGCTTGAAAAATAAAAGCAGGGAAGATGGAGAACGCTGTCCACTTTAAAAACATTATGACATGAGGGACTATTTCCGGGTTTAACTTAAAATAAGAAATGTAGAGTTCTGGAAAAAAGAGAATCAAACTCAAAATTATCCCAATGATAAAGCTAACTAGATAAGCATTAAAAAGCAGTGTAGGGTCTGATTTTCCTTCGCCTTTTAGCTGAGAAGCAAGAGGCCCTGTACAAAACAAGACACCAATACCTGTCATTAAAAAGGGCGCAAAAATCATTGCCCCTACACCAATTGAGGCCACGGCAAGACTTGAATATCTGCCTGCAACAATAATATCTCCTACACCAAAAAACATCTGACCTATCTGGCCCGCGATAATGGGAAGGGAGAAGGTGAGAATCTCTTTAGCTGTGTGTAGGTTTTTTTTAAATGACATAAGCCTTTAGTTTACAAACTTTATTAAACTATAGAAAATGAATTAGTTAATAATTCACGATTTTTTGATCAACATGGAAACCTAATGGCCGATGTAGAGAAAGCTGATATCAATTCGACTCATTCAACGAAAGAAGGATTTGCTGCACTTTTCGAAAATGTTTTTAGACGTTTTCAAAATGTTGGCTTTGCTCTTTTTCTATTGCCTATCATCGCAGTCTACATTTTTTGTGTGGCCGTCTCTCTCACTCCAGGGATCATGCTTTTTCAATGGGCAGGCGAGCACGTTAACGACTATAACTTTATCGTTAAGGCCTTCTGTTATGGCCTTTGTGGTGGTGGCGCATTTATCGGATTTATCCTGACTTTAATTTTCATTGTTCCTATAATGAACCTTCCGTGCAGACCGTTTGTGAAGCCTTATAGAGGAGCATGGTTTTCTATTGAATCAATGCCTTGGTTTTATCACAACGCTCTCACTTATCTTGTTCGTTATACTGTTTTAGACTTCATTACTCCTTCACCATTAAACGTTTTATTCTTTAGAATGATGGGAATGAAAATTGGAAAAGGCGTTTTATTAAATTCTTCAAATATTTCTGATCCGTGCTTAATCAAGCTTGGAGACTACGTCACAATTGGCGGATCTGCCTACATGATGGCCCATTATGGAATGAAGGGATTTCTGATTATCGACAAGCTCCATATTAAGAAGGGAGCGATGATTGGTCTTTCTGCAAAACTTCTCGGAGGAGTAACTATCGGTGAAAAAGCGGTAGTAGCACCAAACGTTGCAGTTCTTCCAAAAACCATTATCAAAGACGGCGAAAAATTCGGCCTGACAGTGAGTAATGGTTCTGCCAACGCTTCTTAATCCTATTTAACAGCTTTATACATTGATAGCGCGCGCTCGCGCTGCTGCTTATATCCCACTATTGGGTGAGGATAATCTTTGCCAATAAAGCATCCGGCAATAAATTGTTCATCGACTTCTGTGTCGTGGGGAGAGTGAATCGACTTATCAGAAAATCCTTTGAGCTCAGGACACCACTGTCTGATAAAGATTCCTTTTGGGTCAAATTTTTCAGACTGATTGTAGGGATTAAAAATTCTGAAATAGGGTTGAGCATCTACTCCTGTCGAAGCACTCCACTGCCAGCCTCCATTGTTGGCGGCCAGGTCATAGTCGAGGAGTTTTTCAGCAAAGTATTTCTCACCAAGTCTCCAGTCAATAAGAAGAGTCTTGGTTAAAAAAGACGCTACTACCATACGCAGACGATTATGCATCATCCCTGTGAGATTCAGGCATCTCATGGCCGCATCAACTAACGGATAACCAGTGTTACCTTCACACCAGCGCTCAAAGTCTTTTGAACTTCCTAACCACTTTATTTTGTCATACTCAGGACGAAAGCATTTTTTTTCAACCAGTGGATAGGCATCGAGGATAACGTGATAAAAGTCTCTCCAGATAATTTCAGACAACCACGTTTGATAACCAGAATTATCTTTTTCTACAGAGAGCCTGATCATATCTCTTATAGAAAGATTTCCCAGGCGAATGTATGACGACAGGTTAGAGGTTTGCTCAAGGGCCGGGATGTCACGGGCCTCTTTATAGTTATCAATATACTCTTCGAAATCCTTTAATCTTTGAAGAGCGGCACTTGATCCGGCCACCAAGACTGCTGGTGTTTCCTGAAACCCAATAACTTGCATCCAGTTGTGACTGAGAATACTTTTAGAGTTTTTAAATGGCGCCAGTTTTTTTAACAGGCAGTTATAGAGAGGAATATGCTCTTCCTGTGACCTGAAAGTTTCCAGCCATTTATTTTTATAGGGAGTAAAAACTTTATAAATTTCCTGCGAGCCATTTAAGATTTCATTTTTTTCATAGAAGACATGATCTTTAAAAGTAAAAACTGAAAGTCCAAGATCAAGCATCGTTTTTTG
Organism: Bacteriovoracaceae bacterium UBA6153; assembly: GCA_002428265.1. Classification (GTDB taxonomy): domain Bacteria; phylum Bdellovibrionota; class Bacteriovoracia; order Bacteriovoracales; family Bacteriovoracaceae; genus Bacteriovorax. The sequence continues at coordinate 171,932 of DIUR01000030.1, read as the reverse complement.
AACTTTTTCATCTCTGGTTTTTGCATATGGCTCGTAATCGCGATTGAAGAAAAGAGCATCAATATTATGCTCTTTCATTATTTTGGGAATTTCTTCTGTCGGGTTACCGTAAGCAATAATAAGTGATGAGGAGTGAAGATTAAGTGTTTTCTCCATCTCTTTAAGAGAGTCCACGATCATCGTCACTCTAGGATCAATTTTAGAATGCAATTTATCTAAAATGAGATTATCAAATACAAAGGCAATATAAACTTCATCAGCACTCTTAAGGGCTTCCGAGAGAGCGTAGTGATCGTGAAGCCTAAGGTCTCTTCTCACCCAACAAAGAGCTCGCTTCATTATTTTTTGTCCTCAAAAATTTTATTCAAGGCACTCTTAATAGTTTCATATTGAAATTCAAAAGGTGTTTCTGGAAGTCTTTTTGAGACAACTTTTTGAGAATCGAGAATGACAGATGACATTTCTCCGAAAGCAATTTTTAAAGCAAGTGTCGGAACAGGAATGAGTGTCGGTCTATGAAGAGCTTCACCCAACTCTTTTGTAAAATCGAAGTTTGATACAGGGTGAGGTGCTGTCGCATTGTAGACGCCATTAAAGGCATTATCAGTGGCCGCTTTAAAATAAAGATTAACCAGGTCATCTAAATGAATCCAGCTCATCATGTGATTGCCATCTCCAATCGGTCCACCAACTCCCATTTGAAAAGGGGGCAACATCTTTTTTAAAGCGCCACCGCTTTTTTCTAATACCACGGCAGTTCTAATGATGACGACTCTATTGGCCTTTTGAATACTATGAGCGGCCGCTTCCCATCCAATACATAATTTAGCGAGAAAGTTATTACCTGCTTTAGAGTCTTCAGTTAAAACAGCCTCCGTATTGACAGGGTAAAAACCTACAGCACTTGCAGAGACAAAAAAATCAAGCGGAGTTGGACGAAGTTCGTTGATCAATCTTGTAAGATTAAGTGTCGCATCTACGCGCGAAGTAGTGAGTTTGGTTTTTTGATCATCACTCCATCTTTTTGCCGCAATGTTTTCACCCATAAGATTAATGACACCATTAATTCCAGAAATACTTTCTGCTGGTGGAAGTGTGCTTGTATCGCTCCATTCAAAGACTGAAACTGCCGAAGTTTTATAAATATCAGGAACCGATTCTTTGTTTCTGGAAAGAATGTGCAGCTCGTGGCCGGCATCTAGTAGTTTTTTTCCTAAGACTGTTCCTACAAATCCTGTTGCACCGGTCATTAAAATTTTCATCTCGAACTCCTAAGTTTTAATATAAACTTCTGTCATTATAGGTTTATGTTTTGTTTTTGCTAGAGTGTTGATGCTATAATCCCTCAGACAATACGTAGACGTAGGGATTAAATTGGTCAGTACTACTTACACAATTCAAATGGCATCTAAAATTTCAGGAGTGGGGGTCCATACCATCCGCGCTTGGGAAAAACGCTATAAGGCGCTGGAGCCAGTTCGTGATGCTTCAGGGCATAGAACTTATTCTAAAACAGATGTAGAAAAGTTGATGCTTCTAAGTGAGCTTTGCCTTTTAGGTTACACCATTTCTAAAGTGGCAGGGCTAAGTATTCCTGAACTTAAAGAACAATTGGTGAATCTTGGTAAAACTGAAGAAAGTCTAGCGGCGCAGGATTTTAACCTGATTAATGACACAAAGCTAACGATTGATGCAGGTCAATCACTTCCGATATTACTGTTTGCTCTTAAGAGCTACAAGTTAGATATTATTTCAGTTGAGCTGGCAAAGTTAAAAACCATGCTGTCTTCTAAAGAGTTTGCTCTGCAAATCTTGAGGCCATTATCCGAAGCTCTGGGCGAAAATTTTTCTTCAGGTCTTTTTACGACTGATCAGGAAATGGCCGTCAGATCTCTTCTAAAATTTCATATGGGGTATAACCTCTATCATCCGAATGAAAGAAGAGAAAATAGTAATCTCAACATTATCGTTTGCGGGATGGAAGGGGACTTAAATGATTTGTCTCTGGGAGCTGTTGGATTATTGTGTGGGTACTACGGTTTTCATTATACTTACTTGGGCGCAGATATTACCTATGAAGCTTTAAGTGACACAGCAAAGTCGCTGGAGGCCAATGTGGTTATAGTGGGGCCTTCGAATGTCTATAATCAATTGGGAAAAAATCATTTCCAGAATTATATTGAAAAATTATCCCTGAAACTCTCGCCAATGGCAGAGCTGGTTGTCGCAGGAAAATCAGAACTTGAAGTCGACAAAATTTCATCAAAGCGTCTGGTTGTTTTAAAAAACCTGGACGCTGTTGATAGTTATTTAGCTGCAAAAAACAATTAAGCTCAATTAAAGAATTTTTTTAATATCTTTTGCAATATCTAAAGGCTTGTCTGTCGGAGCATATCTCTTTACAGGTTTTCCATTTTTATCAATGAGAAACTTTGTAAAATTCCATTTCACCGCTTTAGTTCCAAAAAGACCTGAGAGCTGATCTTTTAAATATTTATAGACAGGTGTTGCCTTGTCACCATTGACATCTACTTTTGCAAAGAGGGGGAAACTTACATCATACGTGAGAGAACAAAAACTTTTTATTTCCTCTGCATCTCCAGGCTCTTGAGCGCCGAATTGATTACATGGAAAAGCAAGGATCTCAAGTCCCGAGTCTTTATATTCTTTATAAATTTGCTCTAGCTCGGTGTACTGCGAAGTGAATCCACATTTTGAAGCAACGTTGACGACCAGAAGAGTTTTTCCTTCAAATTTCTTTAAGGGAACTTCTGCACCGTTGATATCTTTTACGCTAAAATCATAAATAGACTGACTCATATATATTCCTTTCCTCGTTTTGAGAATTATCTTTAAAAAATCCTAGGGGAAGAATAACATAGAAGCTAGTCATTTTTGATTATTGCAGAGGTTAAAATGGGAATTATTCAAATCACAGACATTTCTAAATCCTATGGAAATGATTTTTCACTACAAAATATTAATTTAGATATTGAAAAAGGAAAAATTTTTGCTCTCCTAGGGCCTAACGGTGCAGGAAAGACCACTCTGGTAAAACTTATGCTGAACCTGATGCATAGTGATTCCGGAAAAATTGAAATTAACCAACACAATGTTGAAGATAAGAACTCACGCATGGGAGTTGCTTTTATTCCTGAGAAATTTAGCTTTTTTCCTTTTTATACGGCCAAAGGTGCTCTGGAGTTTTTTGGTAAAATGAAAGGCATTGAAGGGGCAGAGCTAGACCTGCAAGTCAGTCATGCTCTTGGGGAACTCAATATTTCAGAGCTTGCTGATAGAAAAATTTCTAAAATGTCTAAAGGACAGGTTCAAAGAATCGGACTGGCCAGCATTCTCATTGGAAATAATGATTTAATTATTCTTGATGAACCATTCTCGGGTCTTGACCCTATCGGTATCAGAGATTTAAAAGAAATCATTAAAAAATTAAAGTCTCAGGGAAAAACTCTATTTATCAATTCTCATATTTTGATGGAAATGGAGCAACTCTGTGATGAGATTGCGATCTTAAATAAAGGCAAGTTGCTCTTTAGCGGAAAAGTTGTAGACGTTCTTCAGACAGAAGCCTCGCTAGATGATTTTTTCTACAAGATGATTAATGGAGACAGACAATAATGAAAGCACAATACAAGGCCTTAATTATCGATACAATTTTAAAAGAAGTTAGAAGTAAAACTTTGATTTTTGTTTTTGTCGCAACGACAGCTTCAATTCTTATCGGGCATATGATCCTGTCGACTATCATTAACAGTATGGGAGGCGATGCTACCATCAGTATTTCCGGCATTGATGCTTTGTCGGTTAATTTTAGAATTTTGAATGCTATCAATTTTATCCTTGCCGCCGTTTTTGGTATCAGCGTGATAAAGTCTGACTATGAAAATAATATTATTTACCAGTACCTCTCTTTTCCCATCAGTAGAGCAGAGTATTTCTTCACTAGAATTCTCGGATCATGGCTTCTGGTCATGGCCTACTATGCATACTCGTATTTATTGAGCGCTATTTTATTCTCCTTCACTTTTAAAAAGATGGTTTTCACCAGTGGGCATTTTTTAAGTTTTCTGGTCTTAGGCCTCTATCTTCTTTTGGTGATTTTTATTTCAGTTTTCTTCTCACTTTTTATGAATAAGATTGGAGCATTGTTTGCGACATTTGCCAGTTGTATCGCTGCGGCCGCAGCGTTTGGTACTTTTGCAAAAACTCCTTATGCTGAGTATTTTGTAAATATGTCGGCGTTCAAAGGAGTGGGACTTGTTTTATATTATATCTTTCCTAGAATCTCTTTTCTGGATAGTTCGGCAACTGCACTACTGAGCAGCACTCCTTTAGGGATGAATTTGATAGAGCAAATTATCCATTTAATTGTGTTAACAGCGGCCTACGTGATGCTTGCTCAGTATGTGATTAAGAAAAAAGACTTCTAAAAAAAGGCCCTAAGAGGGCCTTATGTTAGATCTTAATAGTTAAACCATCTTGAAGTGAGTTCATATAGGCCTTGATAGCGGGGATAAGGCCAGCAAGTGTTCCGACCACAAAGATGGCCCCCAAGTAGATCCATTCTGTTTTAGATAATGCCTCAATAGGCAGATAAACCGAGAAATTAGACTCAAGCCATGGACTTACGAAATAGAGAAGCCCATACATCGAAGCAACCCCTAAAAGGCAGCCCATCAAAACCAGGAAACTTGATTCATAAAGAAGTAAGAAGAAAATATGGCGAGCACTTGCTCCCAGAGATCTTAAGATCGCCATCTCACGTCTTCTTTCATTAATAGACGTATAAAGAGAAATAAGAATACTGAGGACTCCCACTAAAAGTACACAAAGGCTCACGAGAAAAAGAACCTGCTCAACATAGCTGATGGTTTCCCACATTTCCTGTAGAGATAAAGCAGGGATGATGGCCATGACAGGCTCATTAGCATACTGATCAATGTCTCTTCTCATTTTTAAAACAGCAATACGCGATTTTAGTTTCACCATAAAAGAAGTGAGCTGAGTGATTTCGATATTTTCTTTTTTAAAGCGCTCAGCATCGATAGTCTCGCCACTTGGTGCACCGGTTTCCCAGCCAAAGTGGATGGCCTCCATTCCCTGAAGTGTAATGTAGACTCCGGTATCAATCGGTGTTTGAGTAGGCTTCATGATCCCGACAATCTTAAAAGGAGTATTGTCGTGAGACATAATAGAGACCTCAGAGAGTCCATGAGAAATGACAATCGGGTCACCAACTTTATGCTTATATTTTTTTGCGACTTCTGATCCTAAGATCACATCGAATGTATCAACGGGAGTCACACCGTCCATGACTTCAACTTTATGATCTCCGCGAAAACGGTAGTGTTTATAAAAATTCTCATCTGTCGCTACAACTCTAAAGCCTCTGTAGGCATCCCCTAGAGAGATGGGAATAGTCCATTCAACCTGGCGGTGAGCTTTGATATCATTGTAAGTGCTCATCTTAATGTTGTTCACGGCCCCGCCGATATGAAACACGGTATAGAGAAGAAGTTGAAGAGGTCCGCCTTTGGCGCCGACAATCAAATCAGTCTTGCTGATGGTGTTGGTAAAGCCATCTCTTGCTCCGTTTCTGATTCGTTCAATTCCTAAAAAAAGAGTAACGGATAAGGCAATTGAAAGAACACATAAAAAGCTTGTGAATTTTCTGTTTCGTATAGATTTGAATGTTAAAAAATTAATCATGGTGATTGATCTCAGGAAGAGAAATAGATCTCTCGAAATAAGACTTTAGTCTTTCATCGTGAGAGACAAAAAGTAGAGTGAATTTTCTTTTTTCCCACTCTTTCATTAAAAGATTCATAAACTCTTTAGTGTTTTTTTCATCAAGGGCACTCGTAGGCTCATCGGCGATAATGATTTCAGGATTGCCGATAAGAGCTCGGGCCGCAGCGACTCTTTGTTGCTGGCCGATCGAGAGATCAGTGACTTTCTTATTGATGTGCTCACGCATTCCAAGAGAGTCGATTAACTCTTCGGCCTGCTTATCAACATCTTGATTGGCCCTTTTTTTATTGATGAGGCAAGGAAGAATGATGTTTTCTTTTACTGTCAGGTAGGGAATGAGGTTAAAGATCTGGAAGATGTATCCGATTTTTTCTCCGCGAAGATGATCTCTTTTAGACTGGGCAAGATTGGTAAAATCATTCCCTAGTACAGAGACAACTCCACTGTTTGCTTTTATCACGCCTGAAGCGAGATTGAGTAGAGTACTTTTGCCATGCCCTGAAGGTCCATGGAGAAAAACTCTTTCTCCTGAAGCAATATCAAGCTGGTCAATATTAATGACCAGCTTGTTTGGAACGTAAGAAAATTTACAATTTTTAAGACTTATCGCTTGGATCATAATTTGATTTCTTGAGAGTTTGAAGCTTCTATTTTTTTAGTTTCAGTGGCCACTAAATCGATAGTTAATTTTTTAATTTTAGGGTAATGCTTTTTTACGTTAACAGTAAGAGTTTCACCTTTTAATTCCTGCATGCAAGTGATTTTTGCTTTTGCTTCAATATCACTATGAACACCAGCTTCTTTTTTTTCATTCTTATCGTGGTCTTCTAGTTCTTGTTCGAATTTGATTTCAGATGTTGTGCATCCTAGTTTCTTATCAAGGACAAAAAGTTTTGTTAAAAGCTCTTTTGTCCAAAGTGCTTCGGCCTCTGAAAAAGACTTCTTTTCTTTATCTGTGACAGGTTTGTATTCAAAACCTAAAAATGACTCTGATGGGCCATCAATTTCAACTTCAATCACTTTTCCTTCTACTGCAATATCGAGCTCAATTGAGCCGTGAGAGTGCGCTCCAAGACCTTTTCCATGATTATGGTGCTCAGAAAATGCTGCTGATGACATGAGGGCAAGTGCAAAAACTAAGGAAATCTTTTTCACGGGTGAACTCCTGGTGATGATGCCGGTGGTGGCGTAAATTCTTTCAGTTCTTTAATCTTGAATCCTTCCATTTTGAATGACGACTCAAGATCAGCATTCGCTTCTACTGCAAGCTTTCCCGTAAGCTCGATAGGGTAGAATGAAGGCTTAATTTTTGATCCTTTCTTCATTTTCACCAGTACCAACTGATTGGCCGGTGGAGGTGGAACGTGCATACAAGAAGGCACGTATGGCATGAATAAGAACTCCATAACCTCTTTAGCCTCGTAATCAAGCGGCATCATAAACCCTTTGATGCTCACTTCTTTACCTAATGCTTTTTGAAGCTCTGGTTTAATAACATTTTTTTTAGTTTTCGAATCCACTGTTAATGTCTTTAGTGTTTCCCATGAAACTTCTGCTGACATTGCACTAAACGACAAAGTCATAGTGATTAAGATGCTTGTTAGGTATTTCATAATTTATCCTTTTGCGCAGTTTTCACAAACTGCAAAAATTTCAAGTCTGTGCTGAATATCTCTGTAGCCTTTTTTCTGAAGGCCCAATTCAATTTTTTCCATCAAGCAGTCGTGAAAAGATTCAATTTTTTTACAGATTTTACAGATGATATGGTGGTGGTGGTGGTGAGGGTCGTTATATTCAAAATGGGCCATATCTTTTTCGAGAAACGAAGTGTTCACCAGTTGTACCTCTACAAACTGATTTAGGCATCTATAGACAGTGGCCTGGTCGCAAGAATTTTTTGGCAATTTTTTTAAGATTTCTTCGGCCGAAAATGGCCCATGCTCTTTCATCAGCAGGCTTAAAATAAGCTTTCTAGGCGCAGTGATTGAAAGCCCTTTTTCCTTAAGGAGCCCAGCTACTATGGCCTCTTTTTCCAGCTCTTTTTTTGGATTTAAAATACCCATAAAGCACCTCTTTTTCTTGGATAATATTATAGGGAATTAAATATTAATGCAAGTCGCTTGCAAAAAGTATTTTAACCCTTTTTTTGGGAATTGGTTTATCATCTAAATTATGGAATTAAAGATACTTTTAGTCGAACCAAATGAATCAGTTGGAGACCTTATTTACCAAAATCTCATGAGAGAGTTTGGAGCAAAGGTTACAAATTTAAAATCTGCTCATCAGGCGATAGAATTACTCAACAAAGCGGAGTATTTTGATCTCATCGTTGTAAGAAACAACTCTCTGGAAACAGTGGATCAACCAGTTGAGCAGATCGCTGCCCTGATTTTGAACACTATTTACGATAAATCACTAAAAACTCCGTTAATTGTTATTGGTGAGTTTGAGCACACTTTTAAAAAATATGCCATGGTTTCAGACCGTTTAAGAATTGAAGAGCTTAATCGTCTTGTCTTAAAAGCACTTAATCTTAAAAAAGAAGATTTCATTCATATGAAACTTCCGGACTATGTTCCTTTTCCTATAAAATACTTTTATCTGATGACTATATCTCCTTGTGATGTCTATATCAGGCTGGTTAAAAAGAGCGGAGATGATTATGTGAAACGTCTGCACTTTGGTGAGAGTTTTACCAAAGATGATTTGCATAAATATGAAGATCTAGGGCTTACTGATTTTTTTATTTTAAAAGAAGAACGCGAACTCTTCATGAACGGTCTTCTTACACAGTCACTAAAGAATTTAAGAGCACCTCACACGATTGATGAAGCCGTTGTGATGACAGGCGACTCCTTTGTCATTAGTAGTGATCTGATAAAATCATTGGGAATCAGCACGACTTGTGTAGCGATGGTAGAGCAAACAGTTCAGCAAATTCGCACCCAGATTATTAAGTCAGATAAGCTTGGTGGGCTTTTAAAGAAGCTGATGGATGATCAGCTTAGTTATTCTTATAGAAGATCTTATTTAATCTGCTTGATGTCTTACACTTTACTTCCAAAAATGGAATGGGGGAGTCAGGACCAGCAGATTAGTATTATGGAAAAAATCTCAATGGTGAGCTTCTTTCATGACATTTATCTCGAAGATGAAAAGCTCTTAAAGATTATGGACCTGGAAAGTTTAAAAAAAGCACAGCTCAACTCTAGAGAGCGCGATGCGGTTATGAATCACGCTAACAAAGCTGCCTTACTTGCCCAGACTTATCCAAGACTTCCTCAGGGAGTAGACCTCATTATTAAGCAGCATCACGGCGTTTCTAACGGAGTGGGCTTTCCTGATGTACTGACATCCAGCATTTCCCCAATGGCGATTTTCTTTATTGTGGTTGAAGACTTTGTTACATGTATTTTGGATCACAACGATCTTGATAATTTCGTCAACATCCTTAAATACTTAAAGCAAAAATACCAGCTGCCTTCATATAGAAAGATCGTCGCTGAAATTGAAAGTGTCATTATTAAAAAATAATTAATTACAACTGGTAACTAAGACCGATGATGCCGCCAACTTCTACGCGGCCACCTTTCATTGTCGGTGAATCTGCCACATCTTTTGGAAGAAGTTTAAAATTCACGGCCGTTGTTAGAGACCAGTCTTGAGCAATTTTATAGATTGGCATAAAGCTTATATTAGGAAGGAAATAATTATTTAAATGGTACTCTCGTCTAGTGTTAGTGGCCTCAGACTTTCTCACACCATAATAATATTCAGCATAACGGTCATCGTTCCAGTCAACAGCAAGACCTGCTCTTAACATAAGGGATTCTGTTAACACAAAGAACTCACCGTAGTTTATTTGAGTGGACCATCCTTTAGAGCGGCCATTGATGTCGCGAGAGACGGCCAGGCCGTACTTCATGAATTTTAGTACTCCACCGACGAAAGCAGAATCTTTTCTAGGCGCCATTCCTACACCTTGGTATCTATCACCTTGTCGATTAATGAATACAGTTGCATTAATGCCCGGGTTCCCTGCGACCCTGACTCCAATTCCCTGGCCACCCAGTGAGAGTCTTCCATAACTTCCAGTGATGAAAGGAATGGTTTTTATCAAAACATTTTTATCCATATCCTCATAACGATTTTCAAATCGAAGATTTTTTTTAGCAGCAACGCCTACACCTATGGTGGCCTTCCATGTCTTTGCTTCTTGAGAAAAGACAATCGTTGAATAAGTAGAAAGAAGGAGAAATGTAGTAAGGAATAATTTTTTCATTTAAAAAGATTAGATGATATTGAGTTAAAAGGGCAAGCGATTTACTCCACATCAAACGGTTGTTTAACCTTAAAAATGCAAGAAATTGACAGATTAATTCCCAACCCATTTTTTAAGATCGTGTGAGGATTAATATAAGTAATTTTTCATGATCGTTACGGAGGACTGTATGAAAAAATCAATGTTAATTGGATCTCTTGCCCTATCAATGTCAGTTTCATCTTTGGCACTAGCTTGTGACCAGCATGGAAAATCAGGATTTTTACCAGAAAACAATCTAAGCATCGCTGTTGGCGATAAAATGGCCGGCGACATGACTGAAGCTCGCTTTCTTGAAATTGTTGGACGTGTAGAATCTATCTATTCACCGATTATTAAAAATGAGTTCGGTGCAACTCTTTATATGAATAACGACTGGAAGAGCACGACAGTAAACGCTTCTGCTCAACAGTACGGTACAACTTGGCAAGTAAACATGTACGGTGGTCTTGCTCGTCATAAACTAGCTACTGATGACGGTTTTATGATGGTTGTTTGTCACGAACTTGGTCACCATATCGGTGGAGCTCCAAGATACGACAGAAATACTGACTGGGCATCTAACGAAGGCCAGGCAGATTATTTCGCTGGTTTAAAGTGTATGAGAAGAATTCTTCAAAACGATGACAACATCGCTATCGTTGCGGGAATGTCGATCGATGCAGAAGCGACGAAACAGTGTAGAGAAGTTTACAAGTCTGAATCTGAAGTTGCTCTTTGCCAAAGAATTGCAATGGCAGGAAAGTCTCTTGGATCACTTCTTGGAAGCCTAGGTGGAAACTCTAGAGTTAACTTCGATACACCTGATAAGAAAGTTGTAAGAGCAACTAACGACAATCACCCTCAAGCTCAATGTCGTCTTGATACATATTTTGCTGGAATGCTTTGTGATAAATCAATTGATGAAAACGTATCAATGGAAGACGCGATCACTGGAACATGTATTAAAAAAGATGGATACGCTAAAGGTGTTCGTCCTCTTTGCTGGTACAAACCAGGCTCTAACGAGATTTAATTTTTCAAATTTAAATAAAAAAGCGTCTAAATATTGACGCCAAAAAATTGACAGCAGGGACCTCTATCGAGGTCCCTTTTTTATTTTCTCCAATGAAAAAAAGAGTAAAATGTTTTCCGTCAATAAATGTCAGGTAATGAAAGATTAATTTCTTTTTCAAGTCGCAATACAAATAGAAGAATTAACACATTCCTAATAATTGTTACGGAGGACTTTATATGACAAAAGGGATTTTAGTTGCTTTGATGGCGACGACTTTGACTTTCTCACAAGCTTTTTCTTGCGATGAACACGGACGTGGTGGATTCGCTCCAGAAAATAATCTTCAAATTGCTGTAGGTGATAAAGCTGCTAACAACATGACTGAAGAGCTATTCTTAGATGCAATTAGTCGCGTTTCTACTGTTTACGCTCCAATCGTTGCTGAAAAAGGCGGAAAACTTATTATGAACAACAGATGGACTGACAACACTGTCAATGCATCTGCTCAACAGTCAGGAAAAAACTGGCAAGTAAACATGTACGGAGGTCTTGCTCGTCACCCTCTAGTTACTGTTGATGGATTCATGATGGTTGTATGTCATGAGCTAGGTCACCACATTGGTGGAGCTCCTAGAAAAGGTGGATTCGGATCATCATGGGCATCAAACGAAGGTCAAGCTGACTACTTCGCTGGTCTAAAATGTATGAGAAGAGTTCTTGAAAAAGAAGATAACATCGCTTTCATCGAAGGTAAGACTATCGACGCTGAAGCTGTTGCAAAATGTGAGTCTGTTTATAAGACAGAAGCAGACCAAGCTCTTTGTAAGAGAATTTCAATGGCAGGTAAATCACTTGCTATGCTTCTTGGGGAACTTGGAGGAAACTCAAATGTTAACTTCACAACTCCAGATCCAAAAATCGTTTCAAGAACTAACGACAACCACCCTGAAGGACAATGTCGTCTAGATACATACTTCCACGGAGCACTTTGTGATAAAGCTGTTTCTGATGACGTAGATTCTAAAGACGCTCTAAAAGGTGTTTGTTTAAAGAAAGACGGATACGCAGTTGGTGTACGTCCTCTTTGCTGGTATAAGCCAGGTTCAAACGAATAATTTTTATTCTAAATTTGAATTTTAATAAAAAAGGGCCAGATTATTCTGGCCCTTTTTTTTTGCATTGGGGATGATAGGCAAAAGGATTTAATGATGAAAACTCTCATTCTCACTGAAAAACCATCTGTCGCACGTGACTTCGCTCAAGCTCTTGGTGGTGGATCGGGAGGAAGCGATGGTTTTATTGAAAATGAAAAGTATGTCATTACCTGGGCCATTGGCCATCTCTTAGCTCCCTATGATCCAGAAGATTACGATGCTCAGTATAAAAAATGGAGTTTAAATACTCTGCCGATAATCCCATCCGAATTTAAATTTAAGGCCCAACCTAAAACTAAAAAACAATTAGATGTTATTAAGAGAATACTAAAGCGCACGGATCTTGATCGCTTGATTGTCGCAACCGATGCTGGAAGGGAAGGAGAGTTGATTGCCAGACTCATTCTTCAGGAAGGAAAATCGAAGCTTAAGGCCTTTAGGTTTTGGACGTCCGCTGCTCTCACTAAAGATGTTATTCACAACGAATTAAAAAATATTAAACCACTCACTGAATACGACAGATTGTTTATTGCCGGACGAGCAAGACAAAAAGCTGACTGGCTAGTTGGAATGAATCTCTCAAGGCTTGCCACTATTAAGCTCAATGATCTCTTTTCAGTAGGGAGAGTTCAGACCGCCGTACTAAGTATGTTGGTAGAGCGAAGAAAAGCGATTGATGCTTTTATCCCACAAGACTATTTTGAGTTTAAGGCAAAATTTAAATTCAAAAATGGTGATGTCCAGGCCTATTGGTTTGATCCTAAGAAGAAAGAAGACGAAAGGCGATTAGATAAGCGCGAAGAGTTTGATCTCATGTTAAAAGCTCTTCAAGATAAAGCTTCCCTCATTACTGTTTTAAATCAGACTGAAAAAACGAGTTATCCACAGGGGCTCTATTCACTGACAGAGCTTCAGAGGCAAGGAAACATTCTCTACGGCTTTTCTGCTACGAAAACCTTGGAGATCGCACAGTCTCTCTATGAAAAATATAAGTGTTTAAGTTATCCAAGAACCGATTCAAAAGTTATGGCAACATCTTCTTTTGACCTGGTAAAAGGTCTCGTCTATAAATTTAAAGATCTCTATCCTGAACATTTTGAAAAATTCGCAGGGCTTAAAGTCAGCGTAAAAAATAAAACTGTTTTTGATGACTCAAGACTGACAGATCACCATGGTCTAATTCCATTAAAAGATTTCAGTGGTGATGCCAATTCTCCTGAAGGAAAAATCTTTCATTTAGTTTTAAAGCGCTTCATTACAAACTTCCTGGAAAATCATAGGTACCTTGAGACGGAAGTGGAAATTGAATGTGAGAAAAATAAATTCAAGGCCCGCGGTAAAAAGATTATCGAAATGGGATTTAAAGTTTTAGAAGGAAGTGAGTCGGAAGTTATTTTGCCGGAACTTTCAATGAATGAGTCGGGAATTTTTAAAAGTGGTGAAGTCGAAGCTAAAAAGACTAAACCTCCTTTTGAATACACTGAGGCTTCTCTTTTATACGATATGACTAATCCAGCAAAGCTGGTTACTGAAGCCGATCTTAAAAAAATATTCAGAACGGAAGTTGGTCTTGGCACCCAGGCAACACGCGCTCAGATTATTGAAACTCTTCTAAAGAGAAGCTACATTAACCGCACAGGCAAAAATCTTCTGGCCACAGATAAAGGTGTTTTATTAGTTGATAGACTTAGTGGCATGCCGAGCACCAAAGAGCTCACGAGTATCTCTCAGACCGCGAAACTTGAGCAGTCTCTGCAGAGCATGGCAGAAGGTGAAACGGACGATGTAGAGTTTATGGACAACGTTTTTGACTTCATCAATAGTGCCACGGTCGAATGGAAGGCCACTGAAGGAATTGAGCGCGATAAAACTAAACCAAAATCTTACGGTGGAAAAACTTTCGGGCCAAAAGTTGAAGCACAAGTTTCTAATCTCGGTCCTTGTCCGATTTGTGGGGCCGAAATAAAAGATTTTCCCAAATCATATAGTTGCTCACGCTGGAAAGAAGGGTGCGCTTTCACTATTTGGAAAGTTGTTGCTAAGAAAAAACTCTCAGAGTCTCAGGTTAAAAAACTGATGACTCAGAAAAAAACTGATCTCATCAAAGGATTTAAATCCAAAGCAGGAAAACCTTTTGATGCCTTCTTGACTATGAGTAAAGAAGGGAAGGTTGAGTTTGAGTTTTTACCGAGATAACGACTAACATAGTTATTTGCAAAAAGGAGCGTAAGGGTCTTTTTCGCAAAGGTAAGTTTTTAGCATTTTGTTTTCTGTTTCGAGTGTCACCACTTTTGCATTCAATTCTTTTGTTGACTCAATAAGAACACCCGCTAAGTTAAGGTATTTAACAGATTTTACACCTTCATTATTTGTAATAACCAATGAAGGAAATACTTTTTCTATTTCCTGAGCGATAACTCCAAGATCATGAGCACCTGTTTTTATCCAGTCAAACTCAACACCTCTTAAAGATAGCACTTTTTTCAATGCTGATTGAATTGTTGTTATATTGCTTTTTAGTCTACGATCAGATGTTTGAGTAACTGTGACTGCAGTTACCGTCGCGCTGGCATTAATATCTCCAATGACATGAAGTTTGGATATAGGAGAATTTGTGCCAATACCAACATTTCCTGTATTACCAATATGCATTTTTTCATTTCCACTTATACTGAAACCTATAGTCTGATTTCCTGGGTAAAAGATTCCAGTTCCAGAGTCAGGTTGATACGAGATATTTGGAAATGAGGCAGACCCGGCATTGGTCGTCCAAATAAATTGCGTTTTTATATGTCCTGTTGTTTTAATATCGCCATTAACATCTAAGGCGACAGTAGGAGACGCTATTCCAATACCAACGTTACCAGTGGGAAGATAGACGTTGCTGGCATTCTTCGTCCATTGCCCAAAGCTATCGACATAACTTTTATTAGCTGCATCGTTGGCCGTTACTGGATTTGTTACTGATCCTTGAGTGATTTTCATATTGATTTGGTTTTGAATTGGACCAATCACACCTGAAAGCTGACCAAGTTCAGTCATCGTTACAGATGAAGCCGTAGGTATGCCTGTTCCATCGGTTACAACTGCTCTATTTGCAGTGCCGAGGTTAATTCTCGACGTCAGGATTGTTTGAGGTCCAGCAATCATCCAATCTACAAAAGATCCAGCATTACTTTTGGCATCAAGTTGGGTTTGAACATCAGATGTCACACCTGAAAGATAGGCAAGTTGAGTTGATGTAACAGACGAAACAGATAAATTTCCCCCAGTATCAGTGACGGTCACTCTGTAGGGAGTTCCGCTAAAAGCTGCTCCACTATTGTCAGTCACACATAATAAATTTGAGCCATTTGATTTTAAAACTTCACCAACTGCACAGCTTGGAAGGGTATTCTTTGCAAATGATTGCACGCTCGGATCAGTCTCTGACAAATTAAGAGTTCCAGCTTTCCATTTCATTGTAGCGGCATCATATTTTAAAATATCATTATCTACGGGAAGTGTTGTGAGATCGACATCACTGAGTTTGTCTAAATTGTAATCACCTTCAGTGGCAGTAATGATTCCCGTTCTTCCAAAGACAGATGTAATTGTTGCCGAAGAAGGAATTTTTTCCCAATTGGTTCCATTAAAAATAATCCAATCGTTAATATTGTAAGTGATAGATGAAAATGTTCCAGGAAAAGTAACAATGTAGTATTCACCAGCAGAGAACATGCCTAGAGAGCTTAAGTCAGGGACATTAGTATTTGCATTCCATGTTCCACGGTAAATTTGAGAACTATTAGACTCTACTGCCATTTTTAGAGCATTGAAGTTAGCGTTTACTTCTGATGACGAAATGACTGTACCAGGTGTAAATGTCGTCATGGGTCCTACTGTGGCTGCAATTCCAATGACAGATGTGAAAATAACAGCACAGGTGACTCCTTGAAAAAAAGTTAAATTTTTATAAAAATTAATTATTCTTTTCATAAACTACTGACCCCATTTTGCCTGATCAAAAACTCCTGAGTTCCAGTTTGAGTTTTGACCTAATATTTTTGAAATAATTTGTACGAATTTAGCTGTAGAGCATTCTGCTTGCGTGATCTTTACTGAAATTGATTCACCTTCAGATAGCAGAGATTTATTAAGGACAGATCCACATGATTTATTTCCTGCGTTCACAGATGGTCCTGCAAAAGTAACGATGTGAAGATTATAAGTCCCGTGGGGGATACTTGCAGAGTTCTCAGTGTCGAGTTTAATAATCTTTATGACGCCTGAAGAAACTTCTTCGGTGGCAACATAGACTCCTCCTGCGACAGGAGCATTGGACGACATACCCATGATGAGTTTAAACTCACTTTTTGTTTCAGCTTTTTTAGCTGAACAAGCAGAGAGCACAAGCAGAATGAATAAAGACATGAGTGTATTCTTCATGTGATACTTATCGGGAGAATTTGTTTATGTAAAAGAAATGCAAAAAGATAAAACAGGGGGTGGATTTATTTACCTAGATTAGGCGACAGAACTATTCGGGTACAAAGAAAAAAGGCCTGCTTAAGCAGGCCCTTGAATTAGATTTTTGTACTTTCAGAAAAGAAGTTCAGCGGTTGTCTTACGTCGACCAATCCTCCTCCTTTAGGTTTTGGAAAGTCGATGATCCTCAAGATATTCGACATACACGAAATCCCTTTTGAAGAAAACTGAGTCTGAGCTGTCTTAATATTAACAGTCGAAACTTTTCCATCTCCTTCTATTCTAAAATTCAGGTCAATAACACCCTTAATTTTTTCTGAGTGCTCTTGAAGTTCTTGTTGGTAACAAAACTTAAACTGAGGCAGATACTCTTGTAAAATTTTTCTTAGTACTTCCGGTTCAATTGATCCCATGACAACTGTATCGGCCTGAACGAAAGCAGTATCAATTCCTTTTTTGTTGGCAAGACCTCTCGTTGTTGTTGAGCGGTCATAGTTTCCAACGGCGTCCTTTCCTAAAAGATGTCCTGATCCATCGCCGATTCCGGCAGGGGCGCGGTAGTCTCCGGTAAGATTCGATCCTTTATTTCCAATACCGGTACCACTTGTTAAACCGCGGCTTCCCTCGGTTCCTGCACCAGCAGCAATGGTCATCGTTGCACTATTACCCATCAGTGCCTTGAGACCCTTGCCTTTGAACTCATATCCTTTTGCGGCCGAGTCACCAAGACCAGTAGCACCTGCTACGTTAGGACTTGAGAGAGGGCCTTTTTTCGCCGAGCCTGCTTTGGATTTTTGAACTCTCTGATCCAATGCCTGATTCGGGTCTCCGGTTTTTCCGGCCTCGTTAGTTGTTACTTTTTTAACACCAGGATCAGTCATTGTTGCGACCTTATTTGCTTCCTGGGCAGCAATCTTTTTCTTCATGGCCTTATATGACTCTGGAGGAGTAATAAAGTCCATTTTGATTGATGCTAATTTTTCTTTCACCGGAGCTTCAATATGCGAGTCTGGAAGCTTTATCGTGAAGATTGCCACGTGGAGAAAGAGGGAAGCAACGACAGCTTTTGTAATGAAGTCGTGTTTATTCTTTTCTTTGTGGTACTGTCTTCTCGGCAAAGCAAGCTTCGCGGCTATTTTTCCTCGGTGTTCATTAATTTTTATCGGTCTTAATGTTGGTATCATGAACGCACCTACAGCTTTTTAATTAATCTTAGTTCTTTGAGCCTTCTTCTGCGGCAATAGAGAAGTTTTTAGCTCCTGCTACTTTTGCCATATCCATCAGCTCAACTGCACGTCCAAGATTGGCAGAGGTGTCTCCCTCAAGGATGACAGATTCTGTCTTAAGAACCTTTAGTTCACTTGCTATTTTTCTAGTGATCTCTTCTTGTGGTACAGATTTACCTTGGACAGCAACTTTGCCATCTTTGCCAAGCGAGATAACCAATATTTCTGCATCTTTTTTCTCATTAGTAAGAGCAGTCTTTGGAAGTTCGATATCCATCCCTGACTCAAGTGCCGCAGTTGACGAAACCATGAAGACAATTAAGAGAACTAGCATGACGTCGATTAACGGAGTCATATTAATCTCTGCTACAATTTCTGAATCATCATCATCGTTACCTATTTTCATTGACATATTTAGCTCCTGAACAATTAATTTTTTCCAACAACAACTATGGAGATATTCTTATTATTTTTTAATGGCATTAAACTGGTCTGCCATATCACCTAAAGAGTTTTTAAATTCTTTAGCAGTCGCAGAAACTTTTACGTTAAGGTAGTTGTAAAACATAACCGCAACGACCGCGACCAAGATCCCGGAACCTGTAGCAATAAGAGCTTCTGAGATTGATCCGGCAACAACGCTGAAACCAGCTTTACCAGATGAACCGATTTGTTTAAACGATTCCATGATCCCCCAAACCGTACCGAATAGACCTACGAAGGGAGCAGCAGAGGCGATCGTACCAAGCATCCACATATGCTTTTTAAGATCAGAGTTTGTTTCATCTAATCTTCTATGAAGTCTTTGCTCATAATCCTCACGTGAGAGGGCCTCATCAAAGATAGCGTAGTGAGCTTTTGCGATAACTTCAGGGCAGCTCTTATAAAGAAATTCCATCTCATGAAGTTTCTGTGACTGAACAATTCGCGTTGCTTCAGCAATATAGTGTCTAGAGTCTTTGTTAAATTTAATTAAGTAGAGAATCTTGTAAATTGTGATTACCCAGATCGCTACAGAGAAGGCCAGTAGTGGCCACATGATAAATCCGCCTTCATGAAAAGTTTTAATAAGCTGCATACGTACTCCTTTAAGACATAATTCACTAGAACATTTGCCCTAGATTTGGTGATTAATATTTTTTAGAAAAATTTCTAGATCATTTTTTCTGAGACTTGGGGGTCTCAATCGGCGGGGAATCTTTTATCTTTTGCTTAACTTCATCGAGTATCATTTCATTTCTTTTGTTGTACTGACTTGCATAAAGCCTTTTTTCTAATATTTCTTTTGCTTCAACCAGGCGATTTTTTCTCATCAGGTTGTAAGCATAAAGACCAACGATATCTGCTCTGTTTAAATAATCCTTCTGGATACGAGTGATATATTTGTAAGAGTTGTCCATATCGTTTTGCTTAAAATGAATCAAGGCCAGAGAGTAGAGAAGATCGATATCTTCGCCATTTTTTGCCTCAAGCTTTTTTAAAATATCCATCGCTTTTGCATTGTCATTGAACTCAATGTAAAGCTGGGCCATATTAAAATCCGGAGTAAAATAATTTGGAACGATGCTGTTAGATTTTTTAAAAGCATCGAAAGCTTCGTCATAACGTTTAAACGTTAAGTGAATCAGTCCAAGGTTATTTGAGATCACGGCTTCAGCAAGCTTCTTTTGTGAGTCATTGAAGTCTTTATTAGAAGCTCTTGTTGCTTCCAGTCCAAGATCATAATAGAAAATCGCTTTCGTATAATCTTTTGAAAGAGAGTAACAAGTACCAAGAGCATTCCAGTAAAATGGGTTGCTTTTATTTTGGTGCATTTTTTCTTCTAGTAGGCCCTGACCTTTCATCATTTTTTGTTGGTGACAAGCAACTAGAGCAAGAGAGATGAAATCTCTTTTAGGAGAGTCCATCGCAGAGAGTCTGTTTGAGTTGTATCTCATGAACGACTCTTCAGCTAAAAGATCATACTGGTCTTTCTGGATCTGGTTGTTGAAGCTTGGACCTGCACAACCAGCGGCCATTATAGTGAAAGCGAGTATTGATATTTTAGTCATCTTTTTCATTTTTTATTGTCCTGCAACTACTCTGCTGTTTCCTGAAGTCCCGATATCAAGTGTGTTCGAGAAGAGGATCGCCGAGTGAAAATTGAGTGCTTTCTCCAATGAATTATTTTTTTCTAACCCGACTATATCATTTTTCTGAACTTCAAAAAAATAATTATTTTTCTCTAAAAATGCCGTTTTTTCTCTATCAACTTGCAGCCCTTTAGAAAGCAGTGACTCAGTAATTTGGCGCATTCCTGATTTAAAGCCTTCTAAATAACGCTCATCTACGCCTTTTGGAATGTAACTTCTCACTGCTTTTACAAGTGAAAAATACGGTTTTGAAAGAATATTTCTAATCATGATAACTTCTTCTGGGCCTGATGATTTAGATAGAAGAATAGCTTCGTTATTAAGCTCTCCAATCATTGCAAAGTACTGCTCAAGCTCCATGTTGAACTTGTCTTCATTGAATTTTTTTTCTTCTGTGAAGACAAATTTCATTTCCGCGATCTTTTTCGTGAAATCCGAAACGCTGTCGTAATGAGCGATACTAGCTGTTAAATCTAAAGATGACTGAAGGGCCAGGATGTCTTTTTTAACGGCTTCAGGGTTCTGGTAGAACTTGTACTTCATGTATTTATCCATCATGCGGGCCAAAGACTGGTTAGATGAATTTGTCTTGAAGTAGGTGATAGCGTCCTGGTATTTATCAGCGTAAATTAACCTTTCCATATTCTCTGTTTGAGTTCTTGAAATTAATTTGTCACTTAGATCACATTTTTTAAATTCTTCTTCTACTTTGAGCAAGTTCGAAACACTTGATTTGTGGATAATCATGTTTTCATTAATCAACTGGTAAAAGTCTTCTTTGTTCTTATAAAGGTCTTTGCAGAACTTTCTTGAAGTCATAAGAGCGATCTCATTTGAGATCTCAAAATCCTGAAGAAGTCTATATCCCTTTGCTAGAACAAATAGTGATCCTGTTACTTTTCTTAAGTCTTTGTCGTCATAAAGCTCTAAGCTCTTCTTTAACCATTTATAAGAATCTTTTGCTTTGTTTTGCTCAAGAGATAGGGCAGAAATGGCATAGGCTGCTTCCGCTTTTGTTCTTTTTGGATACTGTTTTGAATCGTAAATAGACTCATAACCTTTCATCGCAAGTTTAATCTGACCTTTTTTCTCCAAGGCCTGGTACTTATTAAATAAAAGATCTCCAAGAACGGCGATTGAGTTCTGGATGTATTCACTGCTGAAGTTTAGGTAACCTTTTTCAATTTTACCAATCCAGAAAGCTAACTTGTCTGTATTTTTTTCTTTGATGTAAGAGTCAAGAATCTGGGTAAGCATCTCGCGGTGAATTTTATCATCGCTTTTGTAGTTATACTTATAGACCATTAAAATATTAACGGCCTTCTTAATTCTATTGAGCTCGAAATACTTATTAAAAAGTTTTTGATAAATCGCCTGTGACTTATCAGAAGTAGGGTAAAACGTTACGAAGTTTTTGAAAGCAAAGATGGTATACTCATCTTCTTTTGCTTTTGATAATTTTGCGTACTCAATTGTTGAGAGCATTGCATCCAACGCTTTTCTGGTAATGTCATCTTTTTCTTTGTTAAGTTTCGCGTTCATTACGGCCCTAACGTAGAACTTAAGAGCAACCTGATAGTCCTGGGCAGAAAGAGCAGTTTCCCCTTGATAGTAACGGTATAGCTTTTTATTCGGACGATCCAGGCTTGATAGAATATCAAAGTATCTCATGATCTTTTTGTACTCATCTTTGCTATAGACAACCGGATCTTTCGTTTTGTCTTTTACTAGATTAATTTGCATGAAGCCCGCAACTTCTTTGATTTTATTCTGTGCCATGAATAAGTCGTCTTTATCGAGCTTATGCTTTTTGTGAAGGTCTAAGATACTATTGGCCGTCTCAAAATACTGCTCGTCTTTTTTACTTTCTCTATAAACGTCAAGTTGAGTCAGACGAACTTTCATTTCACCGTTAGCGTCTTTTCTTTTTTTAGTGTCTTTTAGTGCAGATTTTAAAACTTCATCTGTCATAGAGAAGTTACTCTTATTCATTGATGATAGGGCAAGACCTAAAAGGTGAGGAGCTGATGGATTAGCATTCGCTTCAAAAAACTCTACTCCTTCGTAAGTTGCATCGGCCTGAACGAAGAAGATACCAATCGCACTATAAACTTGTTCTTTCATCGAAACGTATTTTGTATTCTTAGTTGTCTCGAATGACATTTTCATAAGTTCTAGAGCTTTTTTGAAATTTCTTTCTTTAAGGTGACACCATCCGGCGTTATATAAATGCTTTCCGTACCATTCATCGTCAGTTGTTTTTAAAACGTCGGTATAGTAGCCGACAGCTTCATGGTATCTTTTATTGTTATAATAATATTCAGCAAGTGCTGTTTTCGAATTGTACATAACCTTAGATTCACCAGTCGATTTTGCAATGGCCATCTTAAGGAATTTTTCTGTTTCTTCACTTGTCCCGTAGTCACGTGAATTAATCGCTAGTGCGTAGTAGATCTCAGCTATTCTTGGATATTTTGGGTATTGGGATACGACAGACAGAGCATAGGATTGAGCTGTTTTATATTGTGTCTGTGAAGATTTAAAGAATGACTCTTTTCCATTCTTTAAAACCATAGCAGCTTCTGCTTTTAGAAGATTAAGGTTTTCTTTTTCTTTAATCAGTTTAATTTTTTCTGAATAAAGCTCAAACATACGGTGCTTAAGCTCCGGACCAGAATAACGGTTATTTTTAATAGTTTTGATTTCACTGTCAATCAATGCCATTAAATTCTTCCAACGTTCTTGATCGAATCCAGGCGTCACAGGCGATGCCTGAATACTCGGAAGCCCAGACGCAGGTTCGGCAGATGATACACCTGCCGATACGATTAGAAGAAAAGATAAAAGGATTAGTTTTTTCATAGTGTGAACCTCAACAGGCGAAGCGGGTAGTGGACAATGAAGCATTAACGGAGGTTTTCAATCTCTCGTCTGTTTTCAAAGTCGAAGTTGTTTTTTTCTAAGAGTGATCTTTTAAATGACTGGCGCTCTCTTTCATTAACAGTTAAGTCACCGGGTGCCATAATCTGTCCTTTGATTTCAAGACTTCCTAAGTCGATCACTTCGTATTCTTTATATTTGTAAATAACATTTTTCTTTTCTTCCTGAGCAAGGGCCGAGAAAGAAAGCATTAGAGATATGAGTGAGAATATTATTATCTTCATAGATCCCTCGATTATTTTTTAGCGACTTTGTTTTCTCTACACGCTGTCTGAAGTCCAAACGAATAGTCCCCAAGTTCATCTGCCCAAAACGATCCGTTGAAGTCAAAGAAGTACTGAGAAGTCTTTCTATTAACGTTCACATCAGATCCACGAGCTCTTGTTGACTCTGCAAGTGCCTTGGCATTGTAGATGTCATCACGTTTTTTAGACAGAAGCTCTAGCTTCAGGTTAAACATTGAGAAGCTGTGCTTGTGAATTTCGTTGATGAAAGTAAAGATTTCCTTCTTGATATAGAAGTTAATCTTTGCACTAATAAAGCTAATCGTAGAATCAAGGTTTCCTTCAAGCGTTTCGGTAAAATCGTTCTTATTCTTGAGTCTTTTTAACAACAATAGCTCATCTTTCGCGGCCTTAAGACTCGCTAAATCCAGGTTAAACTTAACTTGTTTTCTGGTTTGAGTGATCAGGTTCCTGATAAACGGGTTTAAGTCCTCTCGGGTTTTTGTATCCGCATAGTAGAGATCTAGAAAGTAGGTATGCGATGATTTATTTTTTCCTAAAATATCTTTTAGGGCCTGAGCTTTCGGTTGATAAACTTCATAGAAGTGATCAACAACTTTAAGTGAGTCATCCCATAGGCAAAGATTGTAATAAGAAAGGGCCATCAAAACTTCTGCTTCTGGAAAGAAGTAACTTTCTAATAATGGAGATTTATAAGTAACAGTTAAACCCAGAGCGCGGTTATAGTCTTTTAAGTAATAGTTTGCCCATGCCTGATCCATCAGGATGTATGGCCACTTGTACGAACGCTTATCAATTTGTTCGTAAATAACCAGTGCCTCTTCATATTTTTTTTCTTCGATTTTCACTCTGGCAGATCTGATAATACAAGTCTCTTTAAGATAGTTGTAATATCTTTTAAGCTTTTCACCTTTTGAGCTCGATTCAAGATTTCCTGCTTTTTTAGAACATTGTTCGTAAAGATTTAGTGCTTCAATGTTTTTTCTCTCTAAATTTCTGATCGTTCCTTTAATCAGGGAAGCTTCAGTTGAAAACTGATGAGAGTCAGGGATTCGAGAGAGAATTTCATAAGCTTTTAAGTTTTGATCTTTGTTAAATAATCTTGTTCCTAGAATGAGAGAGATAGAAGGAATGTTAAAACTTTCCAGTCTTTTTTCTTCCAGGTTTAAAACGGCCATTGTTCCGGTTTTAATAACCAGAGTTTCAATGTCTGCTTCAAGTTCCTTATCAATTTCATTATTTGTTTCCAAATAAGTATTGATGTAGGGAATAGCACTGAAGTAGTAACTGCCTTCAATAAGTTCGTGCGCAATTTTCTTGTCACGGTCTTTTGATTTGTCTTTTTGATAGAGTTCGTAAGCACCCTTAGCAGAAGCGGAGGCATCAGCGGCAACAACGAGAGCGATTAACAATGCTAAATATTTCATATGACCTCTGTCCAATTAGTAATTGAAATTAGAACGAAACCCCAATAGATATGACTGCATCAACGTTATTTCTGATTTTGCTTGATGGAGCCTGGCCATTGATCGTGGGCCCTGGAGCTTTGTAGTTGTTCATAATAATATCTGCTCCGATATTAATATTTTTTGTAGCGTGCAGACTTAAACCAGTCTTTAAAATAACTGATGTGTATTTTTCGTCTTTGTAGGTGTTGGCCTGAAGTGGATTTGCTACTGAAGTAGCATTACTTTTTGTATTTAGTTTCCCGGCACCAGCAGCGAACGACCAGTCAAAGTAGAAAATTTTATTGAATGTATTAATCTTCCCGTAAAATGGTGCCCATTTTACCAATAGACCAAAGTTACTTTCAGTTTTTCTAATGAATGGAATTGAGCCATTGAGTTTTTTTAAGTTCTCAAAAGCATCGTTGTCACTGTTGCTATATTTTGTATACATCCCTTCAAGGGCCCATTCTTCAGCGATATAATAACCGAAGTTAGAATGGATCATTGATGTGTCTACGAAGTTTGAAGAAAGCCCTGTACCATAACCTATATTCAGGTATACGGTGTTGGCCTTCTTGTGAACTTTGTTTTGAAGAACGTAAACTTTTTTATCCGGGTCTAGCCACATAAAATCGTATAAGTCTTTCTCATCAGCCCTAAGCGCGGGTGCGCTTAGGGTGAATGAAACTAGAGCAAGTGCAAAAATATTTCTGTAATTAACTTTCATTAAATAGCTCCTAATACTGTCGCTTTAACTTTATAGCGAACTTCAACTTTAGATCCTTCAGCTGGTACAGCGGAAGCCGCGAACTTGATATTTCTTTGAGCAGCATTAAAAACGTAGCCCGAAGACACTTTCGTGTTGTTAACAAAAACTTCTATTTGATCCTGGTATGGTGATTCGTTAAGAGCGAAACTATCCATCAGGTTAAGAATTTTTCCACCCATATCAAGCAGAGTAGAAGAGAAGTCTTTTTTGATATCACTGATTGTTCCGGCCGTTGCATTTGAAACTTCCATGTAACGGTTTCCAAGAGTTTCCCATTGGTTCCCGTAATTTTTAACAGTAACAATCGAGTAGGCCTTAACCATACCTTTGTTTGTTTTAAGTGCCTGAAGCTTTGTTAGGTATTCAGAAACTTTTTTCTCTGATTGATCTTCTTCATCACTCAAATAAACAATAACAAGGTAAGCGTTTTCTCTTAAAAAACTTGAAGCATAACGATCAGTAAAGCTTACTGACGTCTTTAGTCCCATCTCAGCTCCAGAGCCGGATGTTCCAACTTTTACCCATTTCGTAAAGTTAGAAATGAATGTTGATTTGTTAGCTTTAGCAGCAGCACTTGTTAACTTCGTGCTATCACCAACCATCTTTCCGTTACGAGTTGATGTCCCATCAGTTGTCGTGATGGCCATTCTAAAATCGATATCTTTTTCAAGAAACTGATTAATGAATGACTGGAAATTCT
Organism: Bacteriovoracaceae bacterium UBA6153; assembly: GCA_002428265.1. GTDB lineage: Bacteria > Bdellovibrionota > Bacteriovoracia > Bacteriovoracales > Bacteriovoracaceae > Bacteriovorax. The sequence continues at coordinate 145,764 of DIUR01000030.1, read as the reverse complement.
TTCCAAGCGCATCTTGCTCATCGGCCATCGAGCCAGAGTCATCGATTACCCAAAGGATATCGACATCACCGCTCTTTGCTGTGTTCTGAGTAAAGATTTCTGAGCGGTCATTTAAAATAACCACTGGTTCAGTTGGAGGCGTTACCACTGGAGGTGTTACAACTGGCGGAACAACGACAACCGGAGGAGTAACAACTGGCGGAACAACGACAACCGGAGGAGTAACTACTGGAGGATTGACTACAACAGGAGGAGTAACAACCGGAGGATTGACTACAACTGGAGGAGTAACAACCGGAGGATTAACTACGACAGGAGGATTTGTTGTTCCACCGCCGCCGCCTGTATCGCCACCACCAGTGTCAGTGTCGCCAGGAACAATTCCACCACCGTTACCTGGATTTTCAGTTCCAGTGCTAACTTCTGATAGACCTTGTTTTTCGTAAAATTCACTTTGCTTACATGCGCCCAAGACCACGAGACATAATGCAATTAGCAGGTGCTTTTTGCATTTAGAAAAATTTAAAAACATGAACGTCCCCATCTAACGTCAAAGATTTTCTCTTTCACGAACGCAATGATTTTGATCCCAACAGACGTGCAACTTCTGGATACGAACAACTTCAAAATCAAAGGATATGTAGGTAAGCTCGATTATAGCGATTTAAGTGGCCGTAACTCATGGGACTCAAGATTTTTCGGCAATATCCGACAAGAATGCATCAATATTCATAACTTATTTGAGTAAATTTTTATAAATTTCGTGATAAAATTACTTTAAGCGACTTCCAAAAAACTGCCACGCGATATTGCCAGTGGTTACTTTTGAGAGCGCAATAATGGCCAACGACTGACGATTTAAGGAGATCTATATGTGCCTAATCTGTGTTGAGTTTAATTTAAAGCGCATGACTCGAGATGAAGTTAGAAAAGCTTTGCCCGAGATGGTGATGTTTGCTAAAACAGAAGAGGATAGAAATCATTTCAAGAAGCTGCAGAGTCTTGGTGAATCAAACGACGATAAAGAACTGCAGATTTTTATCGATAATCATGTAGCAAAATATGGGAAAAAAACTAGCTGATCTTCACTATAGCAACAGGCTTTCTAAAGCTCTTCCTTTCCTGTTTCAAAGAGTCGAACCAACTGCGCTAAAGAATCCGTCTATCGTTCATATCAATATCGAGCTCCTGGATATCATGGGGCTCGAGAAATCTCTTCCTGAAAATCCAACATTTTTACGTTTTCTAAATGGAGACCTGGATTTCGAAGGACTTGTTTTCGGAGCAAGTTTTTATTCTGGCCATCAGTTCGGTCATTACGTTCCAAGACTTGGAGACGGTAGAGCTTTGATGATGGCAGAGATTAAATCAGAGACTAACGACTATTATGAATTACAATTAAAAGGCGCGGGGCTCACTCCATTTTCAAGAATGGGGGATGGTAAAGCAGTCGTGAGATCAAGCATCAGAGAGTATCTGGCCAGCGCTCACCTGAAGGCCTTGGGCATTCCTACAACGGAAGCATTAGCGGTCATAAAAGGTGAAGACGATGTCTATAGAGAAACGGTGGAAAAGAGTGCTATCGTTTTGAGAGTTGCAGAAAGTTTTCTGCGCTTTGGACATTTTGAATATTATGCCCACACTAATCAGCATGAAGAGTTAAAAAAATTAGCAGACTTTACTATTGAGAGTTATTTTTCTGATTATAAAGATCATCCCAATAAGTATGTTCTCTTTCTTCAAGACGTCGTTAAAAAAACCGCAAGACTTTTTGCCCGCTGGCAAGCTGTCGGATTTTGTCATGGAGTTTTAAACACTGACAATATGTCTATTCTCGGGCTGACTCTTGATTATGGGCCTTACGGTTTCATCGATGATTTTGACCAAGACTTTATCTGTAATCACTCTGATCATGAGGGGCGATACAGTTTGGGAAATCAGCCTTCTATTGGTTTATGGAACCTGCAGATGTTAAGTGCAGCACTATCGGGCCTGATTGCTAAAGACGATATTGAGAGAACTCTGCAAACTTATCCGCAGTTATTTTTAATTGAATACAGAAGACTTCTCTTGGAAAAATGTGGCCTGTATAAAATGCAGGAAACTGATGAAGATTTTTTAAGGTCACTTCTTAATATGTTAGTTTTTACAAAAATGGATTACACCGTTTTTTTCAGGGCCCTTTGTCGATATAAAAAAGGAGGGGAGTTAATCAGTCTTCCCGAGTCAGAGTCCCTTACAAGCTGGCTTAGGTCTTATGACCAAAGACTCGAAATCGAAACTGCTAGCGATTCAGAGCGCGAGCAAAGAATGCTTGCAGTAAATCCTAAATTTATTTTGAGAAATTATCTGGCGCAAATTGTGATTGATGATCAATCACAAATGGAAAAAATGTTTAATGTTTTAACAAATCCTTTTGATGAGCACGATGATGTCAATGATTGGGCAGGCCCAGCTCCGATTAAGTATAGGAATCTCTCAGTGAGCTGTTCGTCATAATAGAGAATAAGGATGTATAAATGAAAGTTTTAGTTTTCGGATATTCAGACAATCCAGAAAGATTCTCTTATATGGCCAAAGAGATGCTGGAAGACTATAAACACACTGTAGTCACAGTGAATCCCCGAGTGGAAGAAGAGCTTCAAAAAAGTCATACAGATTATCATACGCTCACTCTTTACGTGAATCCTCAAATTTCTGATAAGTATCAGGACCTTCTTTTAAAAACCAAACCAAAAAGAGTAATTTTTAACCCTGGAACTGAAAACCCGTCGTTGGCAAAAAAATTCGAGACTTTAGGGGCTGAAATTGTCATTGGATGCACTTTAGTTATGCTGAGAAATAACCAATTCTAATAAAAGTGTCCGACTGAACTGCTCACTCTTTTGCATTTGTTCTTGCCGTAAATCGACAATGGCCTTTTAATTATAGAAGTAAAATAAACAATGGTGAGAGCATGAAATTCACAAGCTGTGGTGTTGGTCTTCTTATTTTAATTTCTTCAACGAGCGTTTTAGCTCAGTCAAAAACTAAAAAGCAATTTCATCCGGATACTGCTGTAAGACACAGGATGAATACGATTTCTGGAACAATCAGAGAGCTTGGGCCCTATATTGCTTCTGAACAAGAGTTCGTGAAAGAAAAAAATAAACAGTACATTCAAAAGCACCTCTCTGAGCTGACGGATCTTTTTAAAAACTTAAAAGCTCACCCGATTATCGCGACTCAAGGCCTGTCAATGAATCAGGCCGTGATGACTGAACAATTGCAACAAACGGTTAACCTTTTTAAATCGGATAAGAGATCCCAGGCACGTGCTAAGTTTACGGCCGCTCTTAATTTATGTGTTGGTTGTCATACTCAATCTCCAGGCCAGGGGCTCTCTAAACTTTTTCAAGACAAAGATATTGAGAAAATGAAAATCTCAAATTACGAGAAAGCAGAACTTTATTTTATCACCCGCGATTATAATAAGGCGATGGAGCTCTACGATCAGTTTCTTATGAAGAGCAAAAAGACAGATGACGATGAGTTCATTTTTAAGACCCTTGAGCGCCAGCTTATTTATTTTGTAAAAATCAGAAAGGATTTTGCAATGGGGAAAGCTCAGTTTGATAAATACCTAAAAGCGAATATCTTTAATGAAAAAATTACTGAAGAGGTGAGCGAGTGGAGTAGAACACTTGCTAAAAAACCTTTATGGGAAAATTTCTCTCCTGAAAATGCCAAAGAAGAAGAAATGGAAAAGTTCATGAGAGGCTTTATTGCCGATGATGAAGAAGGCCCTATTTTTACAGTGACAAACTCATCTGAAGTTTACGACTTAAATCTCTCATCAATTCTATTGGACTACTACAATGCTCATCCTGATTCAAAGTTAGGTGGACGCATTCTTTACTGGCTCGCGATCTTAGACAAGAGAATCAATGACGAATTATTTTTCTCAGTAGGAGATTTCTATCTCCTGGCCTGTATGGAAAAATACAGTAAAGATCCTGTTGCGAGCGAGTGTTTCGATTCTTATCAAGAAGACCTGGAAATGAACTATATATCTAAAGAGAAAAAAACATTTCCGCCGGAAATCATTGAAAGACTAAATAATCTTAAAAAAATGATTAACTATAAAGATATCGAATAAAGGTAAACTATGAAAAAGATTTTAATGATCTCTATGCTGCTATTGCAATCACCAATGAGTTTTTCTCAAACTGGAAAAAGTGAAGCAAAGGTTATTATGGATGGAGTTTATGACTCTTTTGTAAAAGTTATTCCTTATGTTTATGCTGATCAGTCAAAAATGGAAGGCCTTAAAAGCAATGCTGGTTCTAAGCAAAGTCTTCTTAAAAATTTAACGGATATTTCTGATTTCTTTAAGTCAGCACGTCACGTTGAGTATTTTCAAAGACCAGGCTTTCGCCCAAGTCTTGAAACAATTAATGATCAGATTTCAGGAACGATAAGCGCCGTCAAAGGGGATAATTACCCTTTTGCTCATAAAAGATTAAAGTCTTTGACCGCTCTTTGCATTTCATGCCACTCACAACTCTCAGAGCAGGCCTCGGAAAATACTTTTGGTAACTCGATTAAAAAAGTTAAACGCGAAAATTTTGAATCTGATTTTGCTTACGGAAACTATCTTTTCTTAGTGAGAAAATTCAGTGAATCAGAAAAGTATTTTGATAGCGCTCTTGAAAACGCCTTGAAGACAACAAATGAAGCTGAGCTTTATCCGTCACTTAGAAGAATCATTTCAATTCATACAAAAATTGATTTTAATTTCAAGGCCGCTCAAGACATTATCATCAAGTTCAGTGCGGCAGGATCACTTCCACCGCTGGCCAAAACAACTTTAGTGAGTTGGGAAAAAGATTTAAGGAGCTGGAAAAATTTTAACTCTAAAAAAGTAAAATCAATTGATAGCTTTATTAAAAAGAACTTATCAGGTCTCGATTCTGATAAAAGCAAAACGGCAGGTGGTGAAAAAGATATCACTCTCTTAATTGCTTCAGGTGTGCTCTCAAAATATTTAAACGACAATCCAAAGACGAAGCTTGCTCCAGAAATTTTATACTGGCTTTCGATCTCTGAGCGCAGGTTATCGAATACCTACTTCTTTTCTCTCAGTGATCTTTACCTAAAAGACTGCGTGAAACTCTATCCTAAATCGAAATATGCTAAAAAGTGCTATAACGAATACGCAGACAATATCGAGTTTGGGTACAGTGGTTCTGGAGGGACGGATATTCTTGTCGAGGAAAAACAAGAACTTGAAAAGCTAAAAAGGCTTATAAAGTAACTTTTTCTTGATGTTTTCGCTCCAGCTGATTAATATGAAAAAAACACATTAAAGGACAATGCCCCATGAGTGATCACAAAACTAGCGTAATTGAAAACAACCAAATGCTTCCAAAAGAGCCAGTGGTGAATGCTGATGGGATCAAAATTTATCCGACTTCTTTTTTACCAGTTAAATCTTTAATGGATCCAAATAGAATCCCAACTGCCAAGATGACAGGATTTCAAATTGAAGTTCTTCACGTTGTGATCTTCTTTGCTCTTACTTACATGTTATTTATTAGTATGTGGAAGAGACCGAACAAAAGATAATTCTAAGTTTTTGCGCAATTTTTAGCAGCATCAAGAGCGTCTTCAACGATGGTCTTGATTTTGTCAGGCGTGAGCTTTCCATCTTTTAGTAATTCTAAAAATTTAATTCGATTTTTTTCTCCGGCACGTGCCAAGAGAAGCAAGAAATCATCAATCTTTTCAACTCCAGCAGCTCCTAGCATGGCCGCTGTATCTTTTAGGGCCTTGGCCACTTTTGTTTCACTCAAGTACTGAATGATTTTAGTTGCGGCCTTCAGTTCGTCTGCCGAAACTTTATTCGTCCCGGTTTTTAAAATATTAAAAAGTTTTCCGGCAACAATTAAATTCAGGCCCATTGAGGCAAGTGAGATACCTGCGCTCAGTCTGGCATCTTTGAACTCAGTTAAAGCAACCTGAGCTTCCAGAACAGCACCTCGATCGCTATTTTGTGTAAGGAAGGCCTCCTCAAGTCTTTTTGATTCATCCCAGAAGTTATAGGCCCTATTACTTGAATACCCCAGGTTCACGACCTCAAAGGCGGTTCCAGCAAGAGCAGAGTAGCCTAGAATTGTTCCACCTAATGTTCCGGCAGCCACACCAGCAGTAAGAGATCCTGTTACTAAATAAGCTCCGGCAATTGTTCCTACACCGGTTAAAATCAATGCTCCACCAAGGACGGCAGATCCAATTGCAAAATACTTATCTATGTTTTCATCATTTACATCTGTTTGATTTACTTTATTGATAGAGTCACAAAGTATGTCTGTGTACTCAGGCTCTCTTAAAATCATTTGTCCGGCAGCAAATGGATTAATTTTTACCAGGTCTTTAATATCATCTTCTGAAGCTTTGATCTGGCCTTTCAAGCTTACTGATTTGGCGGCCACTAAAAGCGTGTCTCGGGCCTGAGCTTTCATTTTGTTTTCAGCTTCATTAATGGCCTTAGTAACATCATCAATTTTTACATTTTTATGTTTGGTAAATTGATAAACATTTTGTTTGTTTTTGGTAGTGTCATCACTATCAAGCCTTTTGATTCCACCTGCCTCATCTTTAATCGTCTTGGTTAAAAATAATGAACCAGCTCCCTGAGAAATCTCATTCATGTATTGAGAGACATAGTTATCAAATTCTTTTTTTGTTTTTTCATCGCTTAAGTTAGCGCTGTCGTAAATGAAGCCTTTGTCTTTCTTTACTGGAATAGCTGCAAGAGCATTGTTCATCAGCATGATCGACATATTCAAACTAACAGTCGCCTGTTCAGGAGTGATTTTTTTTGTCTGAGCAATCGCCGGGGTTTCAGAAAAAGCGCGAATCTCTTTTTCAAGTCCTGGTCTAAAGCTTTTATCCATAGCAGAGCAGACGTCTTGAGTAAGATATCCTCCTCTGGCATTTGGAATTTTTTTGATACACACTTCATCTGCTAATTCTTTTAGTTCTTTAGGTGCGAGTTTGCCATCCTTCATAAAATCAGGGCGAAACTTTTGCTTAAAACCAAGCAGCGCTTTGGCCGTGTTGCTCATAACTTGTTTAGTGAGTTGGTTCTGAAAATAGGGTCTAACCATTGACTTCATCGTATGGGTCATTTTTTCATTAAACTCTTCAAAGTTCTTATCAACGGTATATTTTTCATTCATACAAGGCAGCACTGAATCTGTCAGAGTAGTCATGTTTTGAAAGCTTGCTTGAAGAACTCTCTCATCAAGCTTTCTTTTAGAGTCCTTATCTTTTATACATTTTTCAAATTTATCCTGAACACTTAAAAAATTTGTCAGCAACTGTTGGTGTTTTCTAAGTTCGATTCCATCAGCAGAATTTAAGTAGGCCCTATTTTTTGGATCGCTCATTAATTTAAAAGTGGCATCGGCGAGAGCTCTCCCGTGTTTAGTAACCATCTCCATTCCACCAACACCAGTTTTAATTTCTCTGTGTTGTGTAAGCAGAATTGAAAGTGAGCCATTAGCAATAGGAGCAGCATAACTTACAGACGAAGTTAAGAGTGAGAAGCAAAGAATAAAGACTGTTATTAATCTGGGTATCATAACTCTTTGCTTTTCGGTTTATTCCTTGAATTCCTCGAGGGCAAATGCTATAAATCAGCTATGAGCGACTCAACTAAAAAACCCTATAAAAACGACCCCTTAACTCTTTTAATGAAGGAGTCAGATGCTTATAACCACCTCGATCAAATAGAAAAGTATGTAGAAGGAAGCTCGGACCTATCGGTTTTGCCGGTTCAGCCCGTGTATCTTGCTCTCAGAAAACTGCCTATGGATAAAGTGGCGGAGTACCTGCCGAAGTTCTCTAAAGAGCAGCGTGAAGTTTTTATGGATATCGATCTTTGGCAAAAAGATGAAATCGATGTCGAGCATTTTTCTTACTGGATTCAGGCCTACTCAATGGTTGAAGATGAAGCGGTAAAAAAAGATTTCGTTGAAAGTGAGCAATTTTTATTATTTCTAAAAAGCAGATTCAATGTCTGGACATTCGACGCCGAAGATCCAAACTATCCTGATCACGATAATTATTTTTTAACAGACGACAACATGTTGTTGTTTGAGTTTGATGAAACATTTCAATATGTGGATGAAGCAAGGTCCCTGATAAGACATTTGTATTATGAAGTAGGTGTAGAAAACGCTTATACATTTCTTTTTAAAATGGTCTCAGATTCTTTTTTAATTATTCAAGAAGAGGAGTATCAATTAAGAAAAGAGCGCATGCGCGACTACGGTTTTGTAGATTATATGGATGCTCTTGAAACAGAAAATCCATTTATCAATATAGATTTTCTCAATCTATTTATTAAAAAGAAAACTAAGGCCACGGGCGAAATTGATCAGGTTTCTAAAAATCAGAACCTGCACAATTCTTCACTAGTTGCTTTTAAAGATCACTTTAAGAAAGTTATCGATGAACTCTTAAAAGTCTCTGATACGAAGAGAGCAGACTTTTTACAGTTTAATTTTGTCCGTTTGATCAACGCTCGACTTGAGTCTCAGGGCTCATTAAAAAAAGGCTCTGTTGCTATGACGAGAACCGGAGCACAAACTAAAAATTTAGTGCTTTTAGGTTTTAATTACATCAAGGCGACAGATAATCTTGAGACTGTTCCTGAAGAAGGAATCTTTACACTTTTTAGTTTCAGCGATCTTTATAAAATCGGAAACTCACTGGTAAAATTCAACTTAAAAGATTTGAAGAAGGCACTTGGGGTCAATGGTTTTGAAGATGAAAAAGAAGCTTTCCTAGGTGATTACTGGAATGATTTCCTGGATAACTCATTTGATGCTCCGACAAAGTTTCATGCACCAAAAGACGATTCTCCAAAAACTATCATTGAGTATGAAGAATATCAAATGTGGACTTATAAAACGAAGACATTGATCCAGCTTCTTCCGTTTGCAAAGAAGTTTCATGAAACTCTTGAAGAGTTAAAGAAAGACAATCGCCTGATGGACAGCTTTTATATAAACTACACAGTAGAAGATATCGATTTTGAAGCCTTGTTACTCAGCAATTTTGCAAATTTTTACTTAAGTTCTTTTAACGAAGAAGGAAGTGGAAAACCAAATGCTAAGCTTGGACTTACCATTGATGAGTATAGAAAATTTTCAGAGGGCATAGTCTCTCCATCAGAAGGAAAATTCATTCTGACTCCGGAACTTTTCAAAAAGATTCAAAAATTCAGTGAAACTTATGGCCTAAATCAAGTCTTCGATTTCAATAATTATCTGCAGGATTTATTAAAGAGCCAGCTTGAAGGATATGACTTGGATACGATGTCTGAAGAAGACTACAAGCACGTTGGTGGCCCTATTATTCTTACGATCAAAACACATTAAGCAAAATGAGAGTTCATCATATGGGCCAGGTTTTTTTGAAAAACCGAATCCAGCTTGATGAACTCATCTGATAGTTTTTCTTTAAGCACAGCTTTTCGCTCCATTTGCAGGAGAATCAATTTCTCAGTTTGAGAAAAATTCATTTTAAGCGGTATTTTTTTTGTTAGGAAAACTTCTAGAGCACTCAGGCGGGCATTTTCTTGCTCAAGAAAATGTTGAAGTTCGTATTGTTCTCCAACTTTGGAGTTCTCCCTTTCTTTTCTTTCAATTTCTTTATAGTCTTCGCTTTTAACATAATCTTCAAAGACATCTTCAAATCCTTTCAGGCCGTCGAAGACTTCTTTAGAGACATTGGTCGTTCCGATCTTTTTGCTCATGTATTAGCGTTCCTTAGATTTTGTTTTTTTACTATCAAACATTACATAGTTGAGATGCTCTAGAAAATGCAGCTCTTTGGTTTCAACATAGAGCTTTTTTTGAGTATCTGAAGTGTCTTTTAACTCTTGAGTAATTTTGTAGAGCTGTAGATTTTTAATCTTATCCACTTTTAGTGAGAGCTTATTTAAGAGCTGAAGCTCTTTATTATTGGGTCTTTTAACTTTTTTAAAGTAGTGCTCAGGAAGCTCTTTTACACTTTTTACAGAGGGAAAAAGTGATTTTACAGATTTTTCCGTTACTAAAAAAAGTGGGTAAGGAAACCTGGGATGCAAAGACGCCTCTAGAATAATCTGCTCCAAATTTATGACGAGTGTATCGAGTTCATCTTTACTGAAATTTGAGAGATTCATGTAGCATGGAACCTTTCCAATCCTGGAGTCTTCAACAACTGCTTGTAGGTCAGAGAGACTTGTTCCTTTGAGAAGAACTTCTTCAAAAATTGGGATTTTCATGTGCATTCCATTTCGTTATTGAGACTAGTCTTACTTCAGTATAAACTAAGTTTAAAACGATCTCCAATGTAAGGTAGAATAAGGGCAACATGATTAATTTTCCCTATGTTTCGCTTCCTGAATACTATACTCGGTTATTAACGAGCAATATTCAAAATAGCACCCAGGTTAACAACAACCTGGAAATGTATATAAATGAGAATAAAGAGCTCAATGCTCTGGTGAAAAAAATATTCCGTGACATCGATCCCGATGGGTTTCTTGGAAAAATTCTCTCAATCTCTGGATGGAATGGAATAAGAAACAGACTGGCGGCCGTGTTTCTTGAGCATGCAATGACTGGCAGATTTCCGGATACTGCAAATCTAAACCTGGTTACAGACCTGGTAGCCGTTGAAAATAAACTTCGCCACTTTACACCTCCTGGATTTAACCGTGCCTTTCTTTTAGCGTTCTACGCGAAGATGTCTCTCATCCAAATAAAAATGAAGAGTGAATCAAGAGATGTCACACCCCTGATTATTAAAGATGAGCATATTGAGTTTATGAAACTCTCTAAGGCCAAATCGGTGAGAATAGACTGGTTGATGCTTCAGCTCATTCAATTCGAGCATTTCCTGGGCCAGGAAAGACTTTATGATCTTCTTAAAAATGAAACCAGGTACCCAGCTCTTTTTTCACTGCTCTCAGAAGAAGAACAAACCCAGATGATGAATAATTCCCTGGCCTATGGTGCCTCTATTTTTGATTCTGAAATATTTACGAGTGATGTCTCTACTCAATAGGATTTTTATGAGCAACAGCCTCTGGAATTTGATTAACGACCTCAACAAAAAAAGTGGCATTACTGAAATTCTCATTAATGGGCCGAAGAATGTTTTTGTTGAAAGAGGCGGGCAATTTATTCAGCTCAACGCGAATCTCCCAGCTGAAGATATAAAAGCGTTCATTAAAGAAGTAGCAGATCATAATAAAAAAAAATGTGATAGCGACAATCCTATTATGGATGGGAACCTTCCCGATGGTTCCAGAATCAACATTATCAACGAACCTTTTGTTAGCGGAAGCCCGGCGATCTCAATTAGAAAATATTTAAAATATATTTCTAGTTTTGATAGCAATCCAACAATTTTTGGAGTCACTCCTCATTGGATTGATTTTTTAAAAGCATTAGTTGTTTCAAAAGTTAACGTGGTGGTCTCTGGAGGAACAGGTGTTGGTAAAACAACATTTCTCAATCTTTTGTTAAATGAAATTCCAAAACACGAAAGAGTCATCACAATTGAAGACACACTGGAATTAAGTACGAATATGCCCAACGTGGTAAGACTTGAGGCCGGCTCAAAAATTATGGAATCTAAATCAAGTCTCACCACTAGAGACCTGGTGAAAAATACTCTGCGTATGAGGCCCGATAGAATCATCATTGGTGAATCACGCGGAGGAGAGCTCTTTGATTTACTTCAAGCGATGAACACAGGCCACGATGGAAGTATGACTAGTGTGCACTCAAGTAGCGCAGGAGAGTGTCTTTCAAGAATGGAAACTCTTTTTCTTCTCGCTGGTTTTGAAATTCCGATGACAGTAGTTAGAAAACAGATGACTTCGGCGATTCAGTTTATTATTCAATTAGGGCGTGATAAAGAAGGCAATAGAGTAATCAATGAAATTATCGAAGTGTGCGGGATGGAAGGGCCAGTTATGCAGATTCAGACAATCGCATCTAGAGAAGATGGATTTTTAGAATTTAAAGGTATTGCGCCAAAATGTATGGACAGGCTTCATAAAGAAAGTGGTCTTCCTTTAAACTTTTTCGAAAATATGTAATTAGTAAAATTCCTGAGTGGTAAGACCTTTTACAATCGCCACTCCAGCGCTTGTTCCAAGTCTAGTGGCTCCAGCTGCCATTAGTTTTTTTGCTGATTCGATGTCCTTAATTCCGCCACTGGCCTTAATTCCCATTATGGTTGAAACACTGTCGCGCATTAGTTCAATGTCGTGAACATTAGCACCGCCGCCGTTGAAGCCTGTGGACGTTTTTACAAATTTTGCTCCCGCCTTCTCAGCGATCTGGCAGGCCATTACTTTTTCTTCATCAGTCAAGAGTGATGTTTCAATAATAACTTTTACAATTTTTCCTTCAGAAGCTTTGACTACTTCCCTGATATCTTCTTCAACTAATAAAAGTTTTTGTGATTTTAGTGCACCAATATTGATCACCATATCAATTTCATCAGCACCGTCTTTAATTGCATGGGCCGCTTCAAAGGCCTTGGTGGCCGTAGAATTTGCCCCTAGAGGAAAGCCAACCACTGTGCAGACTTGAACTCCCGAACCTTTAAGCAGCTCAGAGCAAGTTGCGACGTAAAAAGGATTCACACATACTGAAAAAAAGCGGTGCTCACGGGCCTCATCAACCAATTGATGGATTTGAGCGTACGTTGCTTCCGGTTTTAATAGAGTATGGTCAATACTTCTGGAAATTTTCTCAACAAGTGTTAATTTTGATGAATTATCAGTCTTCGTTTCCATAGTGTTCCTTTACAAATTACATTGGTGGGCCAACACTTCTAGTATGATTAAGTCCAGGTGGTTTTACCATCCATTATTTATTTTTATTTTCTCACTTTTGGCGTTAGCACTTTCGCTATTTTTGTATATCCGCTCGTATTTGCAAGTCAACGAGGCGCTTCAAGAAGTCGTACACAAGTATAACCTGAATGCTAAGCAGATTTTTCAAAGTGAGACATGGGTTCTTATTTTGACCCTTTCTCTCTTAGTTTCTGTCATTCTTGCCGGGCTTTTGATTATTTATATTTACTATCAAAAAATTATCCAACTCTACAGACTTCAACAAAATTTTATTAATGGATTTACTCACGAGCTAAAAACTCCCATTGCCTCACTTCAGCTTTTTTTGGAAACTTTTTCACGCCATGAGCTTGAGAGAGTGGAGCAGCTTCGGTATCTCGACTATATGAAACGAGATACGAAAAGACTCGCAGATAACGTTAATCGAATATTGCAGTTAGGACGTCTGGAAGATAGAGACGTTAAGGCCGATTTTAAAGATGAAGATATCGTCTCTATTATCAGTGAATTTATAAAAAATACTCCACATCTATTTGATGAAGGACAAGTGAAGTTTGAAACATCTCTTGAGAGCTATTTCATGCAGATCGATTTTGCTTTATTTGAAATGCTTCTCATGAACCTCGTCACCAATGCATTTATTTATAATAAATCCCGTGAAAAAATTGTGACAATCAGACTTGAAACTATGGGAAAGAGCCTGATTATGGATATTACTGACAACGGAGTTGGTCTTGATAAGGCCGAATTAAAAAAAGTCTTTCGTAAATTTTATCAGGTTGGAAAATCTACAAAGGGATCGGGGCTAGGGCTTTATATTGTCCATAGTATTGTCAGACTTCATAAGGGCGAAATCAGCGCTCACAGCGATGGAGTCGGCAGCGGCACAACATTTAGAATTGTTTTTAAAGGAAGTCTTTAATTCATGAGTATAGTAACACAAAATACTTCAAAAAAAATTCTCATCATTGATGATGAAAAGCATATTGCTGAAGCTATTAAGCTCAATCTTCGCATGATGGGTCACGATGTTCTTCATGCTATCAATGGATTTGAAGGGCTTAATTTTTACAATGAATACACTCCTCATTTGGTTATTGTTGATTTGATGATGCCGGAAATTGATGGCTTTGGCGTGATTACTGAAATCAGAAAAAGAGATGCTAAAATTCCTATTTTAGTGATCTCTGCCAAAGACCAGGTAAAAGAAAAAATTAAATGCCTAAGTCTCGGTGTAGATGACTATCTTTCAAAGCCATTTGACCTGGATGAATTTCTTCTCAGAGTTGATAGGTTATTAACCAGAATGGAGTGGAATAAACCCACTGAAGAAAGTGTCAAAACAGGGAAAAACGAAACTGATTTATTAGGCGATAGTTTTGATTTTGGAGACCACACAGTCGATTTCAAAAACCTGAAGGCCTATTGTAACAAGTCAGATAAGCCTCTGTCTTTTGACCTTACTTTGCAGGAAATAAAAATTCTAAAAGTCTTTTTTGCCCATCCCAATCTTCCAATGACAAGAGAGGAGATTCTTGAGAAGGCAGTGGGTTATCAACCTGGAGTAAGCACCAGAACTCTGGATAATTTTATTGTGCGATTTAGAAAGTACTTTGAGATCGATCCTAAGAGTCCGTTGTTCTTCAAAAGTGTGCGCTCAGTCGGCTATCTTTTTGACAGACAAGGCGATCTCAATTAATCTTTCCACACAAAATTTAGTTCAGTATATAGGAGTTATAAATGGGTCTTCTCACAGGGAAAAAAGCCTTGATTTTAGGCGTTGCCAACGACATGTCAATTGCATGGGGAATCGCAAAAGCACTTAAAGCTGAAGGAGCTCAAGTTGCACTTTCTTACTTAAATGAAAACCTTCAAAAAAGAGTTGATCCACTAGCTGCTGAAGTTGGTGCTGATTTTACTTTTGAAATGGATGTTACAAATAACGATCACTACACTAACGTTCAGAAAATTGTTGAAGAAAAATGGGGCAAGTTCGATATTCTTGTTCACTCATTAGCTTTCGGAGACAAGGCAGATCTTAAAGGACGCTTCGTTGAAACTTCTCGTGAAGGATTCAAGATGGCCTGTGATATCTCTGCTTTCTCATTAATCGGTCTTTGTAATGCTCTTAAAGACAATATGAATGACGGTGCTTCAGTCATCGCAATGACGTATCACGGGTCTGTAAAGGTTCTTAAAGGCTACAACGTTATGGGTGTAGCTAAAGCTGCTCTTGAAGCGTCTACAAGATACCTTGCAGATGATCTAGGGCCACAAAATATTCGTGTAAACTGTATTTCTGCCGGGCCAATCAGAACTCTAGCAGCAAGTGCAGTTCCAGGGCTAAAAGACTTCTTAAAAGTTATCGAAGAAAAAGCTCCTATGAGAAAGAACGTGACTCAAGAAGATGTTGGTGGAACATCTGTCTACCTGGCTTCAAGACTTTCTACTGGTGTGACTGGCCAGGTTCTTTATGTTGATTCTGGTATCAACATCATGGCACAATAAAAAATGTAAATTTTGTCTTATGGGAAAGACTCTTTCCCATAAGACAATCCTGTTATTTATCATCTCTTTTCATCTAATAAAAATCACTTCATAAACTGACCTGTATAATGTTCAAGTATTCGTTTGAGGAACACTCTCTTGTTAACACTAACAATGGAGTTAATAATGAAACAATTAAATTTGATGACAATCGCTCTACTAGGGCTATTCACAACAAACGCATTCGCAGATGGGCAAGTCTTTTACCGTTATGGTTTTTCAAAACTAAGTGATAGTAGAGGCGGACAAATATTCACAGATACCGGTGCGGCCAACGGAAAAAATGATGATAAGAGTGGCAGAGGTTGGGGAGCAGGGCTTGATTTAAATTTAATGAACTGTCCTATTTTTGAATCTAATAAATTGTTTGGAGAAATTTATGTCGACTACAATCGCTTTTCTAAAAACAAAGTGGCCAATGCAATTGATGTGGTTGTCTCTAACGATACTTCAAAAAAAGAAGTGAGTGTAAGTGAACTGGCCGTCGTCATTGCTCCCAAATATCAATTCGGAGGACTTGGTAAATTAAAACCTTGGATCATTCCAGCGGGTCTTGCTTTCATGGTGAACTCACCGCCATCAAATACAACTAACTATCTCGACATCGGCTACCATGCTGGTGCAGGGGCCGAATATGAGATTGTTAAGCAGCTCTCTGTAGGTCTTGATTATCGCTACACAATGGGATCAGGTGACCCACAGTTAAAAGTTAAGTATTCGAGCTTTGGGGGCTACCTGGGGATTAATTTCTAGGCATCACTCCCTCTCTTAAATAATGAGGCATTGGAACTACATTTTCTTTGCCTCATTGTTTGCCAAAAGTTCTGGGCACGTTTAAGGGCGGTCAGAGGCATTCTTATAAGCTCTAAACTTATTGTTTTGTTCAACTATTTTTATACGGTCCAAAAATTCATCAACATTAGTCCCTGTAATTGCGAATATAAGATAAAATATTAAGAAATGTTATTTAATCGCCAATAGGGTTCATTATGTTTCAATCTAAAAAATTATTAGCAGCTTTAGGTCTCATGATTTTTCTTCAAGGCATTCATGCTGCAGAAAAAAAAGAAGATAATGATAGCAACCATACAATCCCTCAAATTGATCTTGCTGCTTTCGGCAAGCCTCCTTTTACAGATACATTAGATCCAGCTCTACTTAATGAAGCACGTATCGGCTCAGGCTACAGAGAAGGTAAGCCTTATACTTACAAGGCCTATCAGGTTTATTATGTTCTATCTTGTTATGATTTTATTCATGACTATGCATGGGGACCAGATTTTCGCTGGGGAAAAGCTGATATCAGGACATGGAAAGGTAAATTTGAAGAAACATATTTTCCACTGGCCGATAAAAGCGGTGGAGCACTTATCTCTCATACGGTTTATCAAAATCTTGTAACAGGTCAGGCCTTCTCTTCTGGAAGAGAAAGACTTGCCTTTGCATCAATCGGATCTGGTTGTGAACCAATAAAAGATGGATCAAAAAATTTAGGAGATAAAACCATCAGCCCTAATGCAGTTCCAGGAGATTTCAATGGAAAGACAGCGACTGGGAAAACTTTAAAAGATGATAAGAGCGCTGATATCATGGATGGATTGCAGCCATTTGTGCAGGGAGGCCCAGCCGACAGACCTTATAATGGGATCTCTGGGACAGTTGTTGAAAAACTTCCATTGGGTATCCCTGATGCTAAAAAATTACAGCTTAAGCTTGCTGCTCACCTGTATGGAATGAGCCAGCTCTCACCAAAGTATTGTAAACCAGTAGGAGCTGAATTTCCCAAGTCGGCCCTTGAGTGGCATGCAGAAATTAAGATGTATATGCAGGCCGAAAAACTTCGCGATAAAATTTTAAAAGAGCGCACTGATATTATGCAAAGCTATTCCAATTCTGCAAATTTTGGTGGAGGAGAAGCTGCCGCTCAAATGAAGGCCATGGATCTTCAGCTTGATTCTCTTAATTTAACAATAGATAGTTTGAGTGGATCAAGTCTCTTTAGTAAAGACGTTAAAGCTTCAGAGGCCAGAGCAAGTTCGAGAATTGCATGGAGAGAGAGTTTATTAACTCAGGCCCTAAAGTCTCTTGCTACTGCTGCGGATGAGGACCTCCTGTTGGTTGGTGCTTATCAGAAATGTTTGAGTGCAATTGGGACCAGCAAAGGTGTGAGCGAAAAAGCGTGTGAGAGAAAAAAGATTGAAAAAAAATGTGATGAAAAGAATAACTGTTCTGATGTAGAAGTGGCCGATCCTGTCCCTGGAAGCTGTGACATGGCAAAAAGCTATTTACCAGTTTTAACTGCTGGACCTATGACTGATTTGGCCAACATTTATTCTTTTAAAAAAATTCCTTCTCAAACTCTTAACGAAAGATTTGTGAGAGTTAATGATTCAATGAACTCATTAATTAGCAGTTATCCCGTTTCAAATGTTAAGGAGTATGACTGGACATCACCACTGATGGCCTGCAAAGAAGAGCAATTAGGAAAATTGTTAAAGAGTAATGGCGTGAGCTGTACGGCCAATGCTCTTAAAAATGAAAAGCAAGACTATGACGATACAGGGCTTTCACTTGAAAAAGTTGCTAACAATTATGGTTTAAAAGTTGATGAAAAACTTCAAGACGTTGATTTAAAAATATTAAGTTCAAAAAAATTGGACGAAGATATGAAAACTTATTTTTCTGAATTTGGCCTGAATGAAAAAGATCAAAAAGAAGCGATTGCTTACTTTAACGATGTATGGTCAAGAGATGATTTAAGTTTAGGTCAATCAAATAATAGAGTTAATTATTTTGATGAACTCGCCCTTGTTCTGGAAGAATCTATTCAAGAAGACAGAATTAAGCTTGCAGAAGTATTGGCACAAAGACAAAAAATTCTGGAATACCGTGCTCTTATTCAAAAAATGTTTATTGCCGGATCTTCTAGTAGCTCGGCCGCGGCAAGTGCGGCGAGTGGAAATAGTAATGCAGGAGGATCAGCTGGAAATGTTATATCTGCTGTCGCTGATACTGTTGCTCAACAAAAAACAACTGGCACAGCTGTAGCGGCTTCAAATATCTCTGCAAAAACTTCAGGGTTAAAAGCTGTCGAGGCCACTAATTATAATAAAGCGCAAAATGTAACTTCCGCTATTGCGACTGGAAGTGGATTATCGAAGAACTCCAATTCAAGATTATCTTTTAGTGACCCTTCTACTTATTCAAATCGCATGAATAATCTTGGAGGAGCTTCTGGAAGTTTTTCTGCAGGAAAAGACTCGGGTGCTTCGTATGCTACTTTTTATAACTCTGAGATTAAAAATCTCAAAGCAAGTATCAATAAAAAAATGACTTTAAAGAGAGCGACTATCAGTAACAACACTCAGCTGGCCAGTGCTATTGCAGCGACTGATGCTAGAGCTGCCAAAAATGCAAAGACGAATAAAAAAATGTCAGGAACTTCCGTGAAGTACGCCTCACTTTCTCCAGGATTAAGCAATGTAAGTTCGGCAATGGAGAGCTTTACTAAAAAAGTAAGTATTGCGACATCAAAAACTTCTCTCGGGTCTAGCTCAGTATCTAACAATGCAAGCTCAGCGAAGCCTTCAGCTCTTCAACCAAAATCGGCAAGCTCTGCTTCAAGCAGACAATCTGGATTGAAGAGTGGAGAAAATAGTTTTTCACCAACAGCTCAAGAAGAAAGTGAAATCGAAAAAGACAGATCAAGAGTTCAAAACGCCATCATGGCAGTAAAAAATGATAAGCGTGACTCTTACACTCCAACAGAGGATGATTCTATTTTTGAGATAATCACTAAAGCGCATATCAGAAACTACGAAAAAGTGATTGAAGAAAAGAAAAACGATTAATCCAAGGCTCCCGCTTACAAGGAATGAATTGACTCAAAGGCCCCAAACAGGTAAATCTCATCCTTGTAAGCATATTCAAAAACTTTATTAAAAGACAAAATCATGGCAAAAAAGCAACTTCAATCCGGTCTTAAACTCACTGGTATCGCTCCCAATATTTTACTTACTCACGTTATTAATACAGCTCCTTTTTTATTTAATGGAGAAATTGATACGTCTGGAAAAAAGCGAGAGTTTTTAGCAAAGCTTGTCTTCTATAAAAAAAATCTGAACGCGCTGAAAAATATCGACCTCACTGAATACTTCAATATCTGTATGGCCGCTCACTGGACGACTGCGGGAACTTTTGTTCCAACAGATGTCGACAACCAAATCAGAGAAGGTTTATGGAAGCATTCTGATATTAAAAAAAATATCGAAAGAATGGCAAAAATTACGATTGATTCATGGACCTGGGACTATGAACAAGTAACCAATAGAAAATCCTACAACCCTGAAAGGGGGCAAGTCATGAGCACCCACGAAGGAACATGGTTATCTGTTGCCATCGGCGGATACAATGCACTGGTAAAAAATAAACTTCCGGAACTTGCCCAGCAAGTGGCCGATGTTATTTTGGCCGAAGCGGAAAAAGAAGAAAAGCTTTTACTAGAGCTTCAAGAAAAAAGAGACCACGTAAACTTCCTTAGATCCACAGCACTCATGGCCCATAACTTCGGTGACCTTGACCGAGTTATCGATCAATGGGAAATGCCGGAAGATGATTCTTTTAGAAAGCGCATTTATAAATTAGGACATAGACTCAACGATGCCCAAAATCCTATTTTGGTTTTTGCCGGCCAGGTTAATAAAGAGTTCCTTTCAGTAGAAAATCACCGTCACATGTCGATGAGACAGGCGAAGTGTTTAAGAAGATCAAATAAGTTTCTCATTCCAGTAGGCCCTTTTATGGACACATGGGGTGGAGTACTGGGAAGTTCAAAAAATTTAACACTCGCTGAAAAAGGTGAGATCGTATGTGCATTTTTAGAAGGATTCAAGCGCCAGGATCAGGCATTGGGTTACACCAGAGCTTACAGGGGACTGGTGGACGCTCTTCCAAATGGACTTGAGACCTTAGAGCAGGATATTCCTTTTGATGTCGTCCAGGAACTTAAAACAAGCCGCTTTGGCGAGCTTGCAAAAATTCCTGAAGACGAGATGATTAATCATTATAAGAAAAAACTCGAAGAGTTTGTCTGTCCAATAACCAAGCTAAAATTTTAGTAAACGAAATTCTTGTGAATGTACTCAACGGTCTTTCTGACATTTTCTTCAGGAGTTTGTTGAAGAACACCATGGCCTAGTCCACAGATCCAACGATCAAGGTTGTTTAGATCTTTTAGTGGTGCCCAGAATTGTTCTAATTTTTTCTCAACTAGAGGCCATTCATAATGAAGGTAACTTGGATCAAAGTTTCCTTGAATCATATAGTCTGATCCCAGAGTTTTAAGAGCACTTGCTAAATCCATTCTCCAGTCAATTCCTAGTACATCAATATTTTTATCCTGGATTTCTTGCAGGTAATTCATGTGAGTGAGTTTTGAGTAATAAACAATTTTTTTCGTTGGGTGAAGTTTTTTAAACTCGCTTGTGACAGTTCTCAGAACTGGAAGAATAAATTCTTTAAAGTCCGGGAAAGTGAGCTCACCAACCGCCGTATCAAATAAACAAACAGCATCTGCTCCACCTTCTGCTTGAAGAGACATTTCTTCTAAAAGATTTGGCAAGAGCATTTCACAGAAGCCTTTAAATCTTCCGTCATAGAATCCTTTTTTAGAGTTTGTCAGGTTTCCAGCGTGAGAGCCTTCAACTGCATATGTATAAAGCGTCCATGGAGCACCAACAAATCCTAATAGGGATTTAGTTTTAGGAAGTGCGTCTCTTAATAAAATTGTCGCATCTTTTTGAAATTTAAAATAACTTCTAGGCTCAGATACAAGCTTACATTTTTTTAAGTCGGCCATTGTCTCAAGTTTAAATTCTAGAATCGGTCCTGGAGCATAAGTTAATCCTAATCCCATTTGTTCTAGTGGAAAAAGCAGGTCAGAAAATAAAATCGCCGCATCGAAATTGAAATCGTTGATGGGCCCCATTGTGATTTCACAAGCAAGCTTGGGATCTTTACACATTGTCATGAAGTCAGAGTCTTTTTTAATATTCTGATAGTGAGAATGGTATCTTCCTGCCTGTCTCATGAACCAAACGGGAACTTGAGTTTTATTATTTTCTGTTTTTAAGCGGTCGTTAAATAATCCCATTGTCTCATCCTTATTATAGCAGTTATTGAATAATTAATTTATAGCCGATACTTCTGATGCTTTGAATCTCAAGACTATTGCCTTTATCGGTTTCACACCATTTGCGCAATTTTACAATATAGTTATCGACAGTTCTATTTGATGGGAACTTATCTTCTCCCCATATTTTTTCGATAATTTCTTCACGGTCTACCGCCTGATTTTTTCTGGTATATAAAAGCTCTAAGATCGCACATTCTTTCTGAGATAATGCGATGACTGTGCCATTGGCCTCTTGAACCTCATAACGCTTGAACCATATTTTTAGTGGCCCATGGGTGATCTCTTCCGGAAGTTTACTGATTTCACTTTGTGAAGAAAGAATCCTATTGAGCCTTAAGATCAATTCTTTTAGGGCAAAGGGTTTTGTAATGTAGTCATCAGCGCCGATTTCAAGTCCCTCAACTTTTGTTTCAGGATCATTGAGTGCTGATAAAAACAGGAGGACAAAATCTTTTCTGATGGCCCTGAACTCTCGGGCAAGATCAAGCCCGTTGCCATCAGGAAGCCCTATATCCATTAAAATCACACCGGGGTGATGGGCCTTAAAGAGCTCTCTTGCTGCCTGAGCATTTTTCGCCCAATAACAGCCATGGCCTAAACCTTTTAAGTATTCTGATAATGTTATTCCTAAATTTTCTTCGTCTTCAACAATGAGAATATTAAGCATGAACATCCTCACTTTTCTTAAAACTTAAATCAAAGCGCAGTCCATTTTCGATGCGATTGATTTCAAGTTTACCATCCATTTTCTCTAAAAGCTTCTGAGTCAGATAGAGTCCAATACCAGAGCCTTTAGTCGAATTAAATTTATAAAAAAGAGTTCCCAGCTTTTCGACGTCGCCTTTAAACTCGCCGTGATCAAAATAAGAAAACTTCACGCGGTGATGATCTTCTGTAATTCTGATAACAATTTTTTTGCTAGTGGTATGAATGCGGGTGTTTTCTAAAAGATTTTTTACAATAAGCGAAAGGGCGAACTCATCTACTTCAATTGAAGCAGCACTTTCAACCCCGGTAATCTCAACATTGTGATCAGGAACCCAGGTCTTTGCCAGGTTTTTAATGAAAGGCACTAAGGCCACTGAAGTTAAGTTCAGTTCTCCGCCGCGCTCAATGCGAGACAGCTGAAGAATCTTATCCATCTGTGCTTCTAGTTTTGCCGTATCATCAATGAGTCTGCCGATGAGCCTGTCTAGTGCCGGGTCTTTTTTAGCGTCCAGGATTTCGTTGATGACTTCACCTTGAAGCCTGATGCTCGCCAGTGGAGTTTTTAGTTCATGAGTAAGTGAAGCAAAAAAGGCCTGAAGTGATTTAGTTTTATTTTGATCTTTTAAATAAAGAATCAAAAGCGAGATTGATAGAAGCATCAAAAGAACGAGAAAGCTTCCTCCTTCCCAGGCCAGCATTTTAGTAATGCGGGGTCTTTCGGCATGACTTAAAAAAGTATCAACATTGATCATGATATAAACCCACCATGCACCAATTAATAAAAGCACCAATGACCACAATAGTGAGAGTGTGAAGAGGAGCTTTGATGAATTGTTAAAGGGGTTACGCTTTATCATTATAGTTTTATATCCAGTCTTTTAGCGAGGTCTGCTACAACACTATCGTTGTGAGCAAGACTTACGAATCCAACCTCATAAGCGTTAGGAGCAAGGTAGATCCCACGCTCTAACATCACTTCAAACAGTTTGTTAAAGTTCTCTGTAAGGTTTGCCGGGATATCAGAGATCTTTGTGACATTTTCTTTTGGAACAATCCAAAATAGTGATGAGTAAGTTGTCACCTGGAACATGCTGAACTCACCACCATTATAAGTTTTCATCCAGTGAGTAAGTAAATCAGTAATCTTTTTAGTTTGAGTTTCAATAACTTTGTAATTGTCGTTAGTCATCTCTTTCAGTGTTGTTAATCCGCCAACCATCGCTAGTGGATTTGCTGAAAGAGTCCCTGCCTGATAAACGCGACCGATAGGAGCAAGATGCTCCATAATAAATTTAGAAGCTCCGATTGCTCCAACAGGAAGACCACCACCGATGATTTTTCCTAATGTAACGATATCGGGTTTAATCCCTGTCACTTCCGCCATTCCACCGAAGGCCACTCTAAATCCAGAGATAACTTCATCAAAGATAAGGAGCGCTTTATTGGCAGTTGTTATGTCTCTTAAAAATTGTAGAAACTCTTTTGGCTGAACCATTAGTCCATTGTTGGCCGGAAGCGGCTCAATGATGATCGCTGCAATCTGATCTTTATGGTCGATAAAACATTGTTTTAATCCAGCAGTGTCACCAAGCTCAAGAATTAATGTATCCTGAGCGACTCCTTCTGGAACTCCTGCAGACGAAGCTTCTGCCTCACCAGCAAGGCCTGAGCCTGCTTTAATCAGCATTGAATCCACGTGTCCGTGGTAGCAGCCGTTAAACTTAATAATTTTATTTTTTCCCGTTACTCCGCGAGCAAGTCTAAGGGCAGTCATAACAGCTTCTGTCCCAGAGTTCACAAAACGAAGTTGCTCAACATGCGGCAGGCGAGAGATAAGGAACTCAGCAAGCTCTAATGAGTAAGGCTCACAGGCCCCATAACTCCATCCACGTCCAAGTGCTTCAGTAAGAGCACTTTCAACTTTTGGGTGTCTGTGACCTAAAATCATCGGGCCAAAGCTCATACAAAAATCGACATATTTTTTATCTTCAACGTCATAAATGTATGCGCCTTCTGCGCGCTTAAAAAATCTTGGCGTACTAGTTAATCCCTTGAAGCTTCTCACTGGAGAGTGAACGCCGCCTGGAACGAGAGTTTTAGATTTGTTAAAAAGATCAGTTTGCATATTCATATAATATTATCCTTAATTGGTTTTAAGACTGAGTCCACGATTTAAATTCTTCTATACCTGCCATTGGATAGACCTCAATATTTTTTGCTTTAAATAAATCGTATGTTTTTCCAATGCCACAGGCATGGATTCTATTTTTAATTTCCGGGAAGTGATAAAGATAAGCGTTGTATTGAAAAAAGCTGGTCCAATAAAAAGCTTCAGTCTTTAAAATCTCGTCTTTAAATTCCTGAGTGACTGATGGATTAATCTCTCTTTTATAACAAGCAAGAATTTCTGCTGTCGTCAGAGTGCTCTTAGCTTCGTCATTAGATAAAACAATCAATGGTGCCTGGTTATCAATCATGATTGAAACAGCTCGAGATGATCTCAAGTTTTGAATCTCTTCATCACCGATAGCATCTGAAGTGGCATTCACCCAATACCCTAGGGCTGCAAGGTCTTTCATGGTCTTTGTTCCAGCGGCCCAAAGTGATTTTGGGTTACTTCCGGCAATAGCATCAAGACAGTATTTACTAGTGATATAAAGATGAAGTCCAGGGTCTAATGTCACTGGAATATTCTTTTTACAGATCAATTGATCATTAGAAGGATGTCCGTTAAAAACTTTGGGTTTTGCCACGAATGCTGGAAGAGATCTTCCTTCAAGTTCAAAGTAAGAAACATCTTCGCCGTTTAAAAAACCCTGGTGGTTGTGAAGAAAAAATTCTCCTTTTTCACTTCCAAGTTTTCTGACGTTAATTCCTACGGCCAGGTGGCAGCCGCCGCCGTATTCATTGAAGGCCTTGCGTTCACGAGAGACTTCTTCTTTGGTTTTAGTGTCCTGAACCATCGCAAGCTTTCTATGAAGTTCGCCGTTATCATCTCTTACGGTTTTTGTTTCAATCGCCAGAGCACCCTGAGAAGCTGAAGAAGGGAAGACTGATTGTGGAAGGATCATAAAATTGATTCCATCAAGAAGTCTTTGTAATTCAACCATTGAAGCTGATGTGTGAGCGAGTCTTTCAATACCAGGAAGAGCGAGCGTGATCGCATCGTATTCGCCATCTCTTAGTTTTTGAATACGAGTATTAATATTGCCTCTAAGCATTTTCGTTTTTACAACGGCGTTTTTTCCTTTCGGTAAAAACTCAGCTAGGTTTTTTTCAAGATTGACTACACGTCTTGGTGATGAAGTCCCTACAATGAACTCAGTTCTATTTTTTATGGTGGGAATCGTTTCATTTTTTATAAGAAGAATGTCGTGAGCGTAAGATCTTTTTGTTACTGCTGCGAGGGTGATTCCCTCTGGTCTGACTGATCCTAGGTCTTTATATGAGTGAACGACCAGATCGACTTCGCCCTTAAGTAGAGCTTCATCTAGTTCCTTCGTAAAAAAATTATTTCCTTCCATCTGCCAAAGTGGCTGAGACGTTTGGATGTCACCTTGAGTTTTAATCGCCACTAGTTCAAAAGTGTCGCCGGTTAAAAGTTCAAGTTGGTCTTTGATTTGTCCGCATTGAGTAAGGGCAAGAAGACTTCCGCGGGTTCCGATCTTATAATGAGTAGGCAATTTGTAACTCCTCCCAATCAAATGGTGTGCTCGATAAAATTGGTGTCATACGCTTTTGCGCCAGGAGAAGAATTGAAATCTTCGCCTTGTTCACTTTTTCCATCTTTTCGATATTGAGCTTTGCACTTTGTCTGAAGATATCTTCTAGACGAAGTACGCCTTCGTTTTCTGTGAGATTAGTTTCTATCACAGAGGGAGAGCCAAGATCAATAAAGAGCTTCATTTGTTGAGAAAGAGTACCTAAAAAACTTGGAGCAAAAAATTGCGAAAAGAACATTTCGTTGAATAGTATATCACTGGCACCAATGGTGTTTACGATAAAAGGAAATTTAACGTAGCTAGCTTGGTCATTCCAGGCAATAGCTTCCAGTCCGTAAGTCTTACTGAGTTCCATCACTCGCTCAGAGTTTCTGGCAGAAATATACACAGTGTGTTTTTTCTTTAAAAGTTTAATCAGATCTTCAGCAAGAGTCCCCGAACCTAAAACCAGAACATCTCCATCACTTACTGCGCTGTGAATAAGTTTTCTGGCAATTCCAGCATAAGTTAGCTGACCAATCTCAGTTAAATGCTCTGTGCGAACTTTTTTATTATCCTGAAAAAGTTTTTCCAAAATAGACATGACGTGAGTGTTTCTATTGGGAGTCTTTGAGAACTCTTGGTAGGCATCTTTGAACTGGCCGACGACTTCATACTCAGCAACCACTTCTGATCTCAGACCACAGATGGTTTCTAGAAGAAAAGTGTAGGCGTGCTGGCCTTCAAAAATGTCAGTGATAACGTCTTCTCTTAAAGCATTATTTCTTAAATGTAGGAAAGGTGCTTCACCAATGCCCATAACCAGTGTACGCTGGCATGTCTTCAATACGAATACGTCACCCTCACTAGGGTTAGCGTGCGAATTGGCCTTCAAGTTAATGACTGTTAAGTTTGTTATCATAAGTCTTAACTAGTTATATCTCTCAGAATCCCCATAATTGTCATAAAAGTGTAGATTTTATCTTTTTTTCTTATCGTTTTTTGTATGTTATGGTTCCCGCTATGAATATCTTTCAAAGCATATACGCTCCAGTAAAGGGGGCTTTTTTAGCCTTTGATAGAAAAGTTGATGGATCTATCACCTTTTTTATTAAGCATTACGGCAAAAGCCGCTTTATGATCGCTATGTCTAAAAAAGTGCAATACCTAGGTATTGAAAAACTTTGGACCAAGGGACCTAAGGCCTTTATTTACTTTTTTCTTTTTTATTTAGTGCGTGACACCATTTTATACATCCTCATTCCGATCTTTTTTGCCCGCATCGCCACAAATTAATTTTGTCAGGCAACCACAAGTTGTTCTATCCTTTAACGTATTTTATTTTTTCGATCTAACTCAATTTTGGAGAGTCCATGGAGCTAATGTTCAGCGCAAAAGAAATTACTAATAGAGGTATCGGTTTAACATTTGATGATGTTTTACTGGTTCCAAGATACTCAGAAATTTCTTCAAGAAAGCACCCGGTGCTTAAAACTCAAATTACAAAAAATTTCTCAATTGATCTGCCGGTCATTACGGCCAATATGGATACGATTACTGAAGTGGAAATGGCGACAGCGATGGCAAAGATGGGAGGGATTGGATCTCTTCACCGTTTTATGACAGAAGCTGAGCAGGTCAACATGGTAAAAGCGATAAAGGAATACAATAAGGCCCACAACCTTACGACTCCTATTGCTGCTTCTATCGGTGTTAAAGAAGAAGGAATGAGACGCGCTGATTTACTAGTTGAAGCAGGTGTACAAATTATCACTTTAGATATCGCTCACGGCGACTCTATTATGATGCTTGAAACTCTCGACTACCTTAAAAAAAGATTTCCTCAGGTAGATGTTATCGCAGGTAACGTCGCTACAAGTGATGGAGTTAAGCGCATGATCGAGCGCGGAGCAGACGCTGTAAAAGTGGGGATCGGCCCGGGATCAATGTGTACGACAAGAATTATTACCGGTCACGGTGTTCCTCAGTTGTCTGCGATTGCTCTTGCTGTAAAAGTGGCGAGCGTTTACAACATCCCAGTTATCGCTGACGGTGGATTAAAAAATTCTGGAGATATCGTAAAAGCACTTTGTGCTGGAGCTTCATCAGTTATGGTTGGATCTCTTGTATCAGGAACTCTTGAGACTCCAGGTGAGTTAAAAGGTGGAATGAAGCAATATAGAGGAATGGCCTCAAAAGCTGCTCAGGTTTCATGGAGAGGGGATATGCCACAAGGCATGGCCGCAGAAGGTGAGTCGACGCAAATTCCTTGTAAAGGATCTGTTGTAAACGTGGTTGAAGAATTAATGGGCGGACTGCGCTCTGGTATGACATATATTGGTGTTGATAACATTAAGGCCATGAGTGAAGCTGCACTTTTTATCCAGATGACGGCAAGTGGAATGAGTGAGTCTAAGCCTCACGGAGTTCGCTAAAATGGATTTCTCCAAGCTTGGAAATCTTGCAAAACTGGGAGGCTTCTTCGGAGGCATCCCAAGCTTCTTTGATAACTTCAAAGAAATGGAAGAGATCGTTCTAAAGTATCCTAAATTAAAAGATAGAATCAACGGTCGTGAAGACGACCGCGATCGCGCGATTAAAAATCTTAAGGAAATCAGAGCTGAATTGTCTCTGCCATTTTTAAAAGGTTTTGAAAAGTTTCTCGATGCCTCACTGTCGCAGCTTTATGACGGAATTAATTTCAATGATAACGACACTAATTTAAAAAAACTCTCTAAAGAAAATAATATCGTTTTAGTGCCGAATCATCAGTCTCACGCAGACTATGTGGCGATTAATTACGTTTATTTTAAAAAATATAAATCGCCACTTTTTGTGGCCGGCGGAAATAATTTAAATATTTTTCCTATCGGGCCGCTGTTTAGACGTTCGGGCTGTTTTTTCATCAGAAGAACTTTTGCCAATGACATTCTTTATAAATTAACTCTTGAAGCTTATCTTCATTACATGCTGGTTAAAGGAAATGCTATTGAGTTTTTCTTTGAAGGCGGAAGATCGAGAACAGGAAAACTCCTTCCACCAAGATATGGTCTCTATCAGATGCTGATTGAAGCTCATCAGGCGATTCCAGAAAAAGTGAGAAAACCGCTAAAGTTTATCCCGGTTTCAATTGTTCACGAATATGTTCCTGAACAAAAGTCTCTGGCCCGTGAGCTTGAAGGTGGAAAAAAGAAGAAAGAAAGTGCCGGCCAGGTTTTTGGTCTGGTGAAATTATTTTCTTACCAGTTCGGAAATGTTCACATCAATATCGGGCGCCCAGTAGAGTTGCCTGTGATAGATATGGAAAATTTAAAAACGCAGACGCAGAAAATTGCTTTCGAGTGCTTTTTTGAAGTCGGTAAAAATATGCGTGTGACACCAACATCACTTCTGGCGATGATTTTGTTGGATGAGCCGACAGGAGCACTGAAGTGGGAAGAAATTCTCGCGAAGGCCCGTCACATTATTACTTATTGCCAGAAATTTAATGTGCCGATTACCGATTCCATCACTCCAGAGAATATGGAAAAATCTCTTGAGAGATCTATTGATATTTTAATTGGAAATAAAAAAGTTGAGGCCATCGGGAACCCGAATGGAAATCATGTCTTTTATTCGATTAAGCCTGATTCTAGAAAAGAAATTCTCTATTTCAAAAACACTGTCCTTCATCACTTCTTGATCCCATGGATGGTGAATATGGGATGGGTAAATTTATTTTCAGGCCACATCGCCAACGTTGATGATTTGAAAAAGTTCTTTATCGCTCAAAGAAAACAGCTGCAACACGAGTTCTATCTTCCGACTGTGAAAGAATTTCTCAAGGAAACTCTGGCCATCGTAAGTGATGCTGTAGG
Source organism: Bacteriovoracaceae bacterium UBA6153 (assembly GCA_002428265.1). Classification (GTDB taxonomy): domain Bacteria; phylum Bdellovibrionota; class Bacteriovoracia; order Bacteriovoracales; family Bacteriovoracaceae; genus Bacteriovorax. The sequence continues at coordinate 115,845 of DIUR01000030.1, read as the reverse complement.
AAGAGAAGTGGCCACACTTGAAGAGTGTATGGAGCTGACTCATAAAGAGCTTTATTTGATTCTTGCAAAAGTGAGTTTATTTTCTCGCGCCTGCAATTATTCAATTGAAGCTTATTATATCTGTGGACTGACTCTAACAGCTCTTTCAAAAGAGTATAAAGAAGGCTTTAAGATGGACACTTTCTTAAAGCGCTATAAAGAAGTTTTTGAAAGTGAAAGAAAACTAAAACGCATCATTAAGTATCAGGAAAGTTATTCTGTTCCGCTTTCTAAGTCGAGTTTACAGTATTTCATTCACACGGGAATTGTTGCCAGCAACGCCGGCTATTATGCCGTGAGTGACGCTGTAAAGCTCTCTGAAGTCCTGGCCAAGGTCGAGTCTGACCTGACCAGCCAGTTGAGCATCAATTTACTCAATTAGCCTATGAAGTCCCACAAAATCAAAAAAACATCCTGGCCCAGAAGGCGCTTTATTCAAAGTTCAGCGCTTTCTGGGCCCCTGGATTGGAGTGACGAAGGAAGTGCCCTTAGAGAAAAGGTTCTTATGGACTCGGCCTATCAATTGGTCGGAGATATTTTCTTCTTAAGTACAAATCGCAAGACAGAAGATCTCTTCGTCATGATCGAAGTCCTTGGTATTCCTAAGATAGGGCTTAGTTTTAAAGACTATGAGGCCTGCGCAGGTCTAGTCTATGATTTCCCGGAGAGCGCTTTTGATGTCGATTTTTTGACAATAAAAAAGCGCGCGGAGGAGATTATAAGGGGCGTTTCTTACAATTTGGATGACAACTATCATATAGTTTTAGAGGGTAAGAATTTAGCGCTTCATTTTTTTATTCAAAAAGATTATATTGAGTCGTAGTACTAGTAAGAGAAGGCTTTTTAAATAACTAAAAAGTCTCAATCAAGAGGTAAATTATTAAAGACAACCAGAACCCGAATCCAGGCGCATTTCAAAGACCTTCTTTCAACAATTCAAACAAAAATCAAGGACCAAGAGTTAACGAGCAAATCAGAATTCCTGAGTGTCGTTTACTAGGTGATGATGGACATGCTTATGGCGTCGTCTCAATGAGTGAAGCAAGAAGAATTTCAGATGAAGCAGGCCTTGATTTAGTTGAAGTCTCTCCAACAGCTCAACCTCCTGTTGTTAAACTTATCGACTTCGGAAAGTATAAGTATGAGCTTCAAAAGAAAGCTCAAGAAGCTAAGAAGAAACAAGTTGTAATTCAATTAAAAGAAATCCAATTAAAACCCAATATCGATATTGGGGATCTTAATACTAAGCTTAATCACTGCGCTAAGTTCATTGAACAAGGTGACAAGATTAAGATGGTTATGCAGTTTCGTGGACGTGAAATGTCTTACCGCGATGCAGGAATGGAGAAATTTAAGTCTATCATGGCACAAGTCACTGAGATGGGAGCTATCGTAGAAGCTGAGCCAAAAATGATGGGTAATAGAATTATCGCCATTTTAGCTTCAACTAAGAAGCCACCTGCTAAAAAGACGACGGAAAAGGAAGACGCACCTAAAGAAGCTGATCAAAAAGCAAAAAAGGATTAAGAAAGTCTTTTACAAGGTATGAATTTATTGATATTTATACCTCCTTTAAAACGCATTTAATGCAGAAAAATTTTAATATAGACCGTTAGAAATAGCGATTTTGGGAGTATTCCATGCCAAAAATGAAAACAAGAAAATCAGCAGCTAAGAGATATAGCGTGACTGGAACAGGTAAAGTGAAAAGAAACAAGTGTGGTCTTCGCCATAAACTTGAACACAAAAGCACTAAAGTGAAAAACAGAGCAGGTGGTCCAGCTCTAGTTCACCAATCTGAGCACGAAAAAGTAAGAAGAATGTTGCCATACGCTTTCTAGTCTGCGAAAAGCTAGCTAAGTTGTATTGCATAAAAAAATAATCGACAGAAGTTTGGGCATAAGTGATAAATCATCCCCCAGGCATCGTTAAGGAGTGAAAAATGGCACGCGTAAGAAGAGGTTTTAAAGCTAGAAGAAGAAGAAACAAAGTATTGAAACTTGCAAAAGGTTTCAGCTTTGACCGCCGTACAAAATATAAGCACACTGCAGAGACTGTTAAACGCGCTCTACACTACGCTTACGTTGGAAGACGTTTACTTAAGAGAGATATGAGAAAACTATGGGTAGTCAGAATTTCAGCTGCAGCTCGCACGCTAGAGACTTCATACTCAAAGTTCATGGGATCTATGAAATCTTCAGGTGTAACTATCAACAGAAAGATGCTTGCTGAAATCGCAGCAACTGACTTTGCTGGATTCACTGCAATTAAGAATTCGCTTAAAAAGTAGTTTACAAAAAAACTATCGCAAATAGAAAGGCCCTCTTACGAGGGCCTTTTTTTTATCAAAATATCTACTTAATTTTCACCATATGCTCGAGAGTCTTTTTCCCATTCATGTAATGGATGCACTTCCCATCAGTATGCAATTCAATGACACCTGTGACTTCACTTCCAGGGCGCGCTGAGAGCGCATTAACGTTGCTATTTTTAATTTGAAGAGGACTCACTCCAGTATCGGTGTAGATCTTTTTAATAAGCTCGCTATCTGCCACTTGAAGAGATCTCTGAGTCGTTAGGTAATAAGGGGCCATGATAGAGGGTTTGTTTACTTCATGACAAAGCCCAAGAAGGTGTCCCATTTCGTGAAGGACCACTGTTGGCAAATCAAATTCTACCAATGGATTATTGATCATCGTAAGTTTTGATCCGTAGTCACGATAGTTAACAATAATATCTGCGTGAGTGAGTTCAATATACTGGCCTAGGGCCACTGAACTTGTCACCACTCCATAAAACTGAGTGATAGCAAGAGCGCTTGAGCTTACATTGGGAAACCATGTATGTGATTTATAAATTCCAACTTCCGAATCTCGATAAGATGTTGTTGCTGAATAACCAGTTGTACCAGCAATAGGAAAAGGAGTTGTGACAAGAGTTTTTGGAGAGACAGCTGTATTCCAAACTTTTGCCATTTGTTCTAATGGATTAAGGGTTGCCACCAAATCTGCATTGGTGAAGTCTCCTGAGAACTCTGAAGACATTTTTATATTGAGTGGAAGAGCTGTGTCTCTCCATTTTCCAATAATACATGATGAAGGTGATGCTGCATTGATAGCTTGTGTGGACGTTTTTGTATCGTTCTTACAAGCAGAAAAAAGGACAGTGAAAATGAATAGAATAGAAAGCTTCTTCATTCCCACTTTATCGGGAATTGAGAAAATATTATGAGGGTAAAAGTTTAACTTTTACCCTCTCATGAATTTACTTAGTGTTAGCTTTTTTGTGGTCGGCAAGGAAAGTTTCCAGGCCGTTTGTTGTAAGCGGGTGCTTATAAAGGGCCTTGATAACAGATAGAGGCATTGTTCCTACGTCAGCTCCGATTAAAGCAACTTCTCTCACGTGGGCAGAGTGGCGGATACTTGCTGCCAAAATCTTTGTCGTAAAACCGTAGTTGTCATACATCTGGCGGATTTCAGAAATCAAATCGTTTCCGTTTTGTCCGATATCATCCAGGCGACCGATAAATGGAGAGATATATGTCGCTCCAGCTTTAGCAGCTAAAAGGGCCTGATTCATTGAAAAACAAAGAGTCACGTTAGTTTTGATACCGTTAGTTGTAAAATGTTTACAAGCAGCGATTCCAGCTTCAGTTAAAGGAAGCTTGATAACAACATTTTTATGGATTTTTGAAAGCTCAGTTCCTTCCTTTATCATACCGTCTAAGTCGGTTGCTATAACTTCAGCAGAAATAGGCCCGTCGATGATTTCAGAAATTTCTTTGATAACGTCTTCTTGCTTTCTACCAGTCTTAGCAATGAGTGATGGATTAGTTGTTACACCATCAATAATACCCAACTGAACTGCTTCCTTTATTTCAGCAATGATTCCCGTATCAAGAAAAAATTCCATAAGTCCTCCCTAAAAATGTATGCAACGAGTGTACTGCCTTTTTCCCACTGGGTGAATAAAAAAAGTGGGTTATAATAGGGGTATGAAGTCATTATTATTTTTACCCATTATTGCCCTTTTGAGCTCCACAAATGCCCGTGAATTGAAAGAGTCGCGCGCCATGAATAGTTTGACTGTGCGCTCAGATATGACCAAAAAAATGGCAAAAGAGACTCTTAAAATTGATGCTGATTCATTCTATGATGTCACTTTTGACTACACATCATTTTCCGGCAGAGTGACAGATAGGGACTCAACAGCTTCTATCGTAAAAATTTCCAGTGAGACTAAGAACGTAAAATTTTTCCGTGCAGGAGATCTAGTCGAATTTAAATTGCAAAACAACACTGAAGGCGAGTTTTGCCAGGGCTTTGTGAGAAGCATTGAGCCTGATTATTTCGTCATGTTTACTAAAGATCTCATTCCTTGTTTTCCAAAAGATGAATATTTTAGAAGAGGAACAGTGCTCGTTATGCGCTCGGAAAAGCTTGCTCAGCGCGTGCGTGAAGCCTCAGTTTATAGAGCGACTCTCATGAATAAGAAAAAAGATTTCATGGGACAACTTAACGATATTAACAATGGGATTTGGAATTTCGAAGAAAGGAAAGTCCAGATGGCCGCAGACTTTGACCGTCGTATTGTAGAGATGGAAAAAGAAAAACTGCGAGCTCTTGATGAGCTTCTTACTAAAAAAAATGACGAGATCAAACTGCAGCGAGAACTGGCCTTTAGGCTCGACAACATTGATAAAGAATTAGACTTCTACCGCATTGATAAAAATGAGTTAATGGTAGATAGGTGGCACTTAGATAAAGACTTGGGCTATCCGGTGTACGATAGGCCTGAAGAGCTTAGGCCAAAGCGCGCCAGTGGCGAAAAAACAATAGACTAAAATAAAAAGGCCCTCTTTCGAGGGCCTTTTTATTTTAGTGTTTTCTATAGTTATTGTAGATGTCTTCCAGAATATCTTCGTTATAAAGAAAATTCGGAGCGTGCTCAAGATACAACTTAAGATCGTATGAAGGAGCAAGACCAAGCCATTCTTTAATAAGCGTAGTGCTCTTTTCTTGTTGGATCCATTTAAAGATACAGGCCTGGCGAAGTGACTTTGGAGTCAGGGTAATCATCAGCTTGTTTCTGTAGTCTTCGAAAATGATCTCAACTCCACGTGGGCTTAATCCACCAGAAATAATTCTGTATGGGTTAGCGTAGAATAGAAGTTTATCAAAATTAATCTGAGACTTATTTTTCATTTCATCAAGAATCGCTAAGTAATCAGCGTAAACTTTTTCGAAAATCTTTGGAAGAGTAACAGTGTATGCATCTCTTTTTGGGTGGTGAATAAGCACTCTTGATTCGCCACCAATGATCGTAATGTCTGAAGCATTAAGCTCAGAGAGATCAGAAACTTTTAATCCAGCACCGAAGATAAGAAGGAAAAGAATTTGGTTTCTTTTGCTTAGTAGTTCCTGGATTTTGTCTTGTGAATGAGACTCTTCAACTAAATAAGTCCAAAGAGTTTTTACATCGATAAAAGGAGTTGGACGAGGAATGTCCAAAAACTTTGGCGATGTAGGAAGTTTTCTAACCGGGTTAGAAGAAACTAGAGACTTATTAAGAAGGAAATCGAAGAAGATTCTAAGCGCTTGCACGCGTCTTCTTCTTGAATTGTCTGAAGAGTACTTGTTTTCAAGGTACTTTCCATAGTTAGACACTAGGGCCTGGTCAAAGTTCTTAACTTCTACAGAGGCGTACTCTGTATTAAGGTAAAAATTGAAGCAGTCTAGGTCGGTTTTGTAGTTCTTTAGAGTGTTCTGGCTTTTGCCTTGAGCTCTTAGGTTCTTATAAAACTCTTGTTGTAATTCAAATAGCTCAGGTCCGGGAGTGCTGGTGATGACGGCCGCTGGAGCGGTTATGCCTTGTTCAATAGTAGTGTGTGTACTCATAGTTAAATCGTCTCTCTAGAAAAGGTGTGTGTGTGAAGACTAATTTCAAAGTGTTAGGGGGGCATAGTATCAAAGCTTATAAATATTAACAACCAAAAAAGAGAGTCTTGATAACGCAGGCGAGAAGTGATAAAACGCGTCGAGAACAAAACATTCAAATAATTAGTAGGCATACAAGTGCAAGAGACGACCTTTAATGAAGAAACTCAGACAGATGGGACTGGTGTATTTACATCTACCAGTGCATGGCTGAATGCGCTTTATACTGAAGCGTCACTAAAAAAATTCGATGAATTGGACCTGTATCATATTATTTCTCGCGAAATTTCTTTCGCAAAAATTGAACAAAAAATAAATTATGTATTTAAAGATAAAAAACATTTGATTCATGCTTTTATGCAATCAACGTTTTGTTATGAGATGAAAGAAAAAAATCTCTCAAGCAATGAGCGCTTGGAATTTTTAGGCGACTCGCTTATCAACTTTATTGTAGGCAAAAATCTTTTTGATCTGTATAAAGAAAACAACGAAGGAGATCTCTCAAAGCTTCGTGGTGCTCTTGTTAATGAAGAAAAACTAGCTGAGCTTGCTCGCACTATCGGACTGGGAGAGTATATTTTTCTAGGCCGTGGAGAGTTTAAATCAAACGGTGCAGATAAAGACTCTATTTTAGCAGATACCTTCGAAGCGCTCTTTGCAGCGATCTACTTCGATTCAAATAATGATATTAAAACTCTTGAAAAAACTTTTAAACACATTGTTGACGTTTTTCAGGATGCTACGAAAAAATATTTTTACTCACTTGAGCAGCTTGTTGACTACGATACAAAATCTAAGCTTCAAGAGCTCACTATGGCCGCCCACGGGATTTTTCCTACCTACAAAGCACAGGAACTTCCAGCGGGAGCAGGCTTTCACGTCGAAGTATGGCTGGGACAAAAAAAGCTAGCTGAGATGAGTGGTGTATCGAAGAAAAAAATTGAAAAGTTATTAGCGAAACAAATAATAGACCAGAAACTCTACTAAAAACCAATATTAGTAGAAAACAAGAAAGGAGACGAGAATGTTAATAGAAGACCAACACCCATTGAACAAGGCCATTATGGTAGCTGTTTTAGGGGCACCAAACGTAGGTAAGAGTTCACTGATCAACTGTTTACTAGGAACAGACCTGACAGTTGTAACAAGCAAGCCACAAACAACAAGAAACAAATTCCACTGTGTATTCACTGTTGATCGCACAGAAGTTGTCTTGGTAGACACTCCGGGTTTACACAAATCAAACCAGGAATTTAACAAAAGATTAAATGAGCAAGCACGTGAAGGAACTGAAGGGGCAGACTTAAATCTTCTTCTGATCGATATCTCTAGAGACATCCTTGGACAATTCACAGACTTCAAAGAAAACATCCAGCAAGAACTTGGACCGACTTGGGTTCTATTCACAAAATCAGATAAAATTGAAAGCTCGGAACAACTTCCTCTTCAGGAAGTTTTTGAGAAAGGAAAAGAAATTTTCCCTAACCTTGAAAAGTTTTTCCTTATTTCATCTAAAGAAGGAGTGAATATTCACACTTTAACAGGTGCTCTATGTGATAAAGCAGTTTCAGGACCACACTTATATCCAGATGGAGATGTTTCTAATAAAAACCAAAGATTTTTCGTTACTGAGTACATCCGTGAGCAGGCATTCGAATTATTAAAGGATGAAGTTCCTTATGAAGTAGCAGTTGTGATTGATGAATATAAAGAAGTGAAAGGCAAAGTTGACCCTAAGGCAATTGAGTCTCACATTTCAGCCTCTATTTTAGTCAATAGACCTTCACAGAGAGCAATCGTTATTGGTTCATCTGGATCAATGATTAAAGAAATTGGTATCAGATCGAGAAAGAAAATTGAAGTTATGACGGGTGGGCCGGTTCATTTAAACCTGCACGTTAAAGTTTCACCTAAATGGTTTTCAAATAACTTCGTACTGGAAGAAATCGGCCTTCCACGTGCGAAAGATTCGAACCGCGTATGGAGAAAGAAATAAAATGGAAACAAATCAAACATACCACCGCACGATGGTTGTATCCTTAATTGGACGACCAAACGTAGGAAAGAGTTCATTGTTTAACAGACTCATGAGAAAAGCTCACAAGGCCATCACTCATGATAAACCAGGTGTAACGAGAGACCGCCACTACGGTATCGCAACATTTGAAGAGCTTGCTCACACGAAAGCTGGTGAGGCCATTCTCGTTGATACAGGGGGATTCTATCCAACTAAAATCGAAGAGAACGTTCCAAAGCAAAAAGATAAGATCATGAATAAGTTCTTTAACATCATGACTGATCAGGCGAAAACGGCGATCAACGAAAGTGACTTGATTCTCTTTGTTGTTGACTCACGTGAAGGCGTTCTTCCATTCGATCAGACTATTGCTGATTATATCCGCGCACAGAAAAAAACATTTTGGGTTTTAGTAAACAAGTACGACACTGATAAACAAGAAGGCGAAGAGCTGGAGTTTTATCAGTTGGGAATTGGCGAAGAAGAAATGTTTAAAGTTTCTGCTGAGCACGGACTTGGTTTATTAGATTTAAAACAAGCACTACACGCTGAAATTATCAAGTTTGAACAGACTCAAAAAGATGAGATGTCTAAGCTTCAAAAAGGCGTCACTCCAAGAGAGAAAGTCGTGTCTCGTCTGGCCCTTATTGGTGCTCCTAACGCTGGAAAGTCTACGATGCTAAACCTTTTATTAGGTTCAGAGCGCGCTCTTGTCAGTGATATTCCTGGAACAACGGTAGACCCAATCGAAGGATTTTTTGATATCTTCTTTGGTAAAGATGCTGAACAAATGGAAAGTGACGTTAGTTTCGCAAAAACCGACAATCTACTTTTTCAACAGTATGAAGAGTTCAGAAACAACAACCCAGACGTTTATGAGTCATTGGCAAAAAGCTATAACTTAGAAGAAGAAGGGACGCGTGGAACTCCTATTTATGATGAAGACGCTTACCTAAGCCCAGAAACTCCATTGTATGAAGAAGAAGAAGACGCAGATCTTGAGTTCGAAATGCAAGCTGATTCAGACATTGATATGGATGAAGCTTTATCAGATGATGAAATCCAAAAAACAGAAGAAGAATTATACGATACAGTTTTTGCTGTTGAAGATGATGTCGATTTCGATATGGACGAAAACGCTGAAGCAGAGTCTGATGACCAGTACTCACCAGATTATTTAGCAGCGATGAAGAAGCTTGAAGAAGAAGCGAAAATTGAAGGCTCTCAGTGGCGCTCAATGCACATCGTGGATACAGCAGGTATCAGACGCCAAAAGGCCGTTGATGGCTTTATAGAGCAACAGTCAGTTTATAGATCGCTAAGATGTATTACTGAAAGTGATATTATCATTTTCATGATCGATGCAACGATTGGAATTTCTCATCAGGATAGACGTCTTCTAGATATCGCTCTTGAAAAAGGAAAATCAGTTATCGTGTGTCTTAATAAAGTTGATTTACTAAAAGACAGACTGGTTGATGAAGAGGCCAAAAAAGAATGGATCTCTGATTTAAGAGCAACTGTTCCATGGTTAAAGCATTGTGACCTGATCCCATTGTCAGCAAAATACAATAAGCATATCGGAAGACTGAGAGAAGCGATTAAAAAGACCGTGCTCATCAGAAACCGCAACATCGGAACAGGAAAACTGAACCGTTATGTTTATCAGTTAATTGAAAGTAACCCGGTAGCTATTAAGAAAGCAGGAAAACGTTTAAAAGTGAAGTACGCTTCGATGTTAAAGTCGAATCCTCCGACATTTTTATTCTTTGCTAACCTTTCAAAAGATATTCCTGATAACTACACAAACTATTTAAAGAATGGTTTGAGAAAAGAGTTCGTTTTAGACAATACTCCAATTCACATCATTTTTAGAACTGGTGAGGATTTAGGCAAGAAGTTTGGAAAGAAGATGAAAGAAATTAACTAAGATGATTTTAAGGCCGGAAGTGATTCCGGCCTTTTTTTTACCAATTAAAAACGTAGCTAAGCATTGTACTGTATGCATTCCCGCCGAGATCTTCAAAACCGTATCCACCATCGTTTAAAGGCGCATAGTTCTGGCTATTTTTGTCGAAGAAGGCAACAGAGTGGAAGAGAAACTCTAACCCGATATAAGACTCTTTAATCTCAATAGGGAACTCAAGGCCGAAGCCAATTCCAGCACCAAGACCTCCTCCTGAATCTTTTGGAAGTTGTTTTTGATCTTTGTATTCATTTGTTGTGTACCAGTACTCAAGGCGTCCGATAAAATAAGGATTTGAGTAAGTGATCGCTGTCCCAAGATTCGACGTATCGATATAATATCTATAGCTGAAAAAGACTCTTAGCTGGCTGACATCAACAAGTCCCGGAGGACAGCCTTTTGTTGGAGCACATTCGGCAGAAGTTTTATTGGGAAATCCTCTGACTGCATCTTTTAAGAACATGGTGTGTTTTGAAAATTCGAAACCAAGCCCGTATGCATTTTGAAAATCTTTAAAGAAAGTGAAAGATAATCCGTACGACGGATGTTGATTTTCGTAAGCAAGGCCGCGGTTACCATCAAAAGTTGTGAGCCCCAGAGAAAGGTTGAAAGAAAAAAATCTTCCATATCTATAAAAGCGCTCATCTTCGGCCATCTTTGTGCTATCGATGTCTTCATTAAAATCAGTAAAAATATCTCCGCCAACATTCAAATCGTCATCATCAGCAGTGAAAATATCATTGACCGCTTCCTGCGCATGAATGTTAGCAGGAGCTATAGTGATGAGAGTGAGTAGTAGGAGTGAGAGTATTTTTTTCATAGGTAAAAGTGAATCCCTGCCACGATGAAGTGGTTGCCAAGAGTTTCAAAAACAAAATCTTTTTTCTTGTTGGCCGAAAGACCAAATTCAAAAGAAAATCCTAGTGAGTTTAGTCCGGTGAAGTGAAATTCACTTCCAAAACCTAAATCAAACTGAAAGCCAGAATATCTCTTTCCGCTAATCTTGTTTGAAAGAAGTGCACCCATTCCTGATAAATAAAAATTTAATTGAGGCTCATCGAAGATATTGCGATAAAATTTTAAACCAACTCCATGGCCACCATCGGTGTTTGAAGAGGAGATTCCGGCCATTCCACCAAGAGCAAATGATTTGGATTTTTGTATTTTAAAAGAAAGTGCGGGGAACTCATTTTTAAGCTGATTGGTCATTCCAACGCCTAAACGGTTAGTTTTTTCTAACGCTTGTGCTCCAAAAGCAAAAGACACTAAGCATACTGCTAACATAACTTTGCTCATCATGAGCATTTTCATTTTTTGCATCGGTATAATCCTTCTTACCTGATCAAAGAGAGAATGCGCGTCTTGTTACACACCCTTTTTATTTGTATTTATTTATTCTAACTAAGCTCTCTATTTTTGACAACTTAACAAAGCCTTTTTAGAATAACTTTGTTAAAAAATTATACTTTAAACCAAGGGTTTCCATGAATAGCACAACTACGTCTTCTCCAAATCGCCAAATGAATGACATTCTTTCAGAAAATAAGGTTAACTTTTTTGCTGGAAAGAACAAAGTTGCCATTTTCTCGGCCATTGGTTTAATCGTTGTAGGGATTCTGGCCTTTGGAATGATTAAGATGTTCTCTGATAAATCAAAAGCAGAGTACAACACAAAAATTTATACTTTTGAGACGACTGTTTTAAAAGAATATACTGATGCTCCAACTGATCAAGGCAGAGCGAAAGCTCTTGAGACAGGTATTGCCAATCTTAACCTTGAAATGGGTGAGTATTTAGGGCTACTACCACTAGTCATTAAATCAAGTGATGCTCTATCAGCAAGTTCTCATTACGCTGAAGCAAGAACAGTGCTTGCTATCGGGGATAAAATTGCAAGTGATGATTATGCAAAATATTTTATTCTTAGCCGTCAGGCCGTTGTATACGAAGACATGGGCGAAGAAAAACTAGCTATCGAAACTCTAGAGAAAATGACTTCTCAATCAGTAAAAATTTTCGAAGGAAAAACTTACCTTGATTTAGGCCGTCTTTATTTAAAGACTGGTAACAAAGAAAAAGCGAAAGCAAGCTTTACTCACGTTATCGAAAAAAACAAAAACGAAGCTGAGTTCGTAAAAATTGCCCAATTGTACCTAGCTAAGCTTTAATTGATATTTACTGGAACTATTTGAAAATGAAAAAATACAGCCTCGTCCCCGTTATGCTTTTAATTGCAGTTCTTTCATCATGTACAACAATGAATACAACAATGAAAAAACTAATCCCTACAGCAGACGGGAGACAAGAGGCCGTAATGACTGCGGCCTGGATTAAAAACCTTGATCCAGTTTATGACAGTGGAAATCTTCCTATTGCTCTTCAGTCACCCCTTATTAGTGAAGGAATTGTTTATGCCGGCCATAATACCGGTTATATGCAGGCCTATGAACTTGATAACGGAAAATTAGTCTGGAGCGAATACGATGGCTCTGCTTATCACGCAGGTGCAGTGGCCTATAAAGACCAGGTGATTTATGGAACAGTTCAGGGACGAGTGATTTCTCGTCAAGGAATCACTGGGGCCATTAAATACTCTGTTGACCTGGGTGCTTCAGTTGAAACAAGAGGCGTCGTGTATAATGGACGTATCTTTTTCCAACTTAGAAACCATCAGGTGTTTTGTCTGGATGTTGAAACCGGGAAAATTATCTGGGGATACAAACGTTCAGTTCCTTATTTAACAACACTTCAAAGAGCTTCAACTCCGATTGTTTATAAAGACAAAATTCTTGTGGGTTTTGCAGATGGAACATTTGCAGGGCTGTCAATGGATGAAGGGGTTTTACTCTTTGATACAAAACTCTCTACAGCATCTAAATTCGTAGACGTTGATAATACTCCCTTTATTTATCAAGATAGAGTCTACATTTCTCCAGCAAACGGAGCGCTTTCTTTAATTGATCCTAATACTGGAAAAGTTTTGAGAACGGCGGATTTTTCAACTTCAAGAGCTCCGATCTTAAGAGATGATCAGCTTATTTTTGGAACTCCAAACGGAGAGTTGATTCTTACTGATAAAAACTTAAACCCACTTAAAACTGTAAAAGTTTCTAATGGGGTTGTGACTTCAATTGTTCCTTTTAAGACTTACTATGCTGTTTCAACAACAACTGGTGAGTTAAAACTGGTGGATCAAAAAAATCTGGAAGTTGTTTACACTTACAAGTTTGGACATGCTTATTCAGCAGTGTTTGGAGAGATGATGACGACAGGGGATAACCTTGCCGTCTTAACATCGAGAAACCGACTTTTCTTATTCAAGTAATTATTTAGCTGTCTTTAAATGATTATAGTATTCTTGCGCCCACTCGACATTGAGTCTTGTCATCACTTCATTTGAATAAGGCACTGATGTATCTTTTTTAGGTTCAACTGATGCGATTGATCTCATTGGAGTGGCCTGGACTTTTTCAAGTGCCGTCACTAGAGCAATATTTGAAAACACTGTCGTCTTAAGAAGTGTGTTCATGTTTTTTTCCGCAGGGGCGAAAGTTGTGGTCTTAATATGAGTGATCATGTTTTCGTAAATATAGTAGTTATCACTCACTCCATACTCACATAGCTCTCTGATCTCGTTATAAGTTTTAGAAAGGTGAATATCCATGGCCGAATGGACTATCTCATCCATTCTAGAGTCTGTTAATTTTGCCCCTTCAGAGCGAAAAATATCTACAACTTTTGGGGTCACTTCATCTTTAACAAGGGGAAGTGAAAGCTCTGGGTGAAGAGCAATGTAGCTTGGATCAGCCAATCTTTTTGTATCATAGATAAATTTTTTATTATTTTTATAAGTCACGTGTCCTGCAAATCCAGCTGGTCTTCTTCCATTGTGTTCTAGAAGACTATTGTGAAATTGTGGGCATACTGTTACCGCCGGAGCATCGAACTCCGAAGAGTATTTTTTCATGATTTCGTATTGGCCAAACAACGTTAGAAAATAAAGTTTCTTATTAGAGATGGCCGCTTCATCTGTTTTTATTTCAGTGACGTTTGATTTTGATTCTGTTTGTGCAGAGGCAGGAGTTCTTGCTGATTTTTTAGAAAAAGAAAAACCTTCAGTCATTATTTCTGGAACCTGGTTGGCCCCAAAATGTCTTGGTGTATAACGATTCATTTTTGCCTGATAACTTTCAGGACCTGCACATGAGGCAAGAGCGGCTAGAGTCAGAGTGGCGATGATGCAGGTATTTTTTTTCATTTTGGCCTCTATGGTTTGACTCTCAAGTTAGAGAGCTGACAAACCTATCGGCGGATCGGAAAAAAAATTTACGCGCCAGAAGAGAGATTTCTTCTAGGCGCGTAAGTACTTTGATTAGTGATTTAAGACGTAGGCAAAAACTAGCGGTGCTACAATTGTAGCATCTGATTCGATGATAAATTTCGGAGTCGTTTTATCAAGTTTACCCCAAGTGATTTTCTCATTAGGAGTAGCTCCTGAGTATGATCCGTAGCTCGTTGTTGAGTCACTGATCTGGCAGAAGTATCCCCAAAGTGGAGTAGATCTCTCAAGATCTTGCTCAAGCATTGGAACAACACAAATCGGGAAGTCACCAGCGATACCACCACCAATCTGGAAGAATCCGATTGAGTGTTTGCTTGAAACTTCAGTGTACCAGTCTGCTAGTCTGATCATCGTCTGAATGCCAGAGTTCATTGTGTGAACGTTTTTAATTCTTCCGGAAATCACAGCAGCAGCGTACATGTTTCCGTTAGTAGAGTCTTCCCATCCTGGAGTGTAGATTGGAATATTTTTTTCCATCGCTGCCAGCATCCAAGAGTTCTTTGGATCGATTTGGTATTCGTCTTTAAGCGCTCCAGAGCGAAGCACTTGCCAGAAGTAGTAATGAGGAGGATGGCTTTCTCCAGCAAGGTCTGCTTTATGCCATTCCTTGTTTATAAGTGCCTCGATTTTTCTCATCGCTTCGTCTTCAGGGATACATGTATCAGTGACTCTGTTAAGGCCACGCTCTAAAAGTGCCATTTCATCGTCAGCTGTTAATGATCTCCAGTCTGGTACGCGGTGATAGTGGTTGTGAGCAACCAGGTTATAGATATCTTCTTCCAGGTTTGCACCCGTGCAACAGATAGCATGAACTTTATCTTGTCTGATCATTTCAGCAAATGAAATTCCCAGCTCGGCAGTACTCATTGCTCCGGCCATAGTGACGAACATTTTTCCGCCCGAAGCCAAGTGAGCTTCCCAACCTTTTGCTGCATCAACAAGAGCTGCAGAGTTGAAGTGAAGATAATTTTTTTCAATAAATTCTGAAATTGGTCCGCGTTTCATTTATTACCTCTATCTGTATTAAGACTTTAAATAAGTATATGACTTCAAACAACTCTCGTAAAAATCAACTAGTCGAACACCTTCTCTTGGATTGATTTTTCCACTTTGAATCTGACGGTCAATATTCTTTTTCATTGTATAGGCCATCGCTTCTGGATTGTACTGCATAGCTGCTAGTACAGACTCAGAAGATGAACCTTTGATAACTTCTTCAATATAGAAATCTGTTGGATCCTCATCATCACAGAAGACGTGAACTTCGTTGAGTCTTCCGAAAAGATTGTGAAGATCTCCCATAACGTCCTGGTAAGCACCAGTTAAGAATAATCCGATATGGTATTCTTCATCAGGGATGAGTTCGTGAAGAGGAAGAAGTGATCTTGTTTCATTGATATCGATGAACTTATTGATCTTTCCATCAGAGTCACAAGTGATATCTACAAGTGTTCCCAGAACTTCTGGTTTCTCGTTTAAACGTGTGATCGGAACGATGGGAAGTAATTGTCCAATCGCCCATAAATCCGGCGCAGACTGGAAGATAGAGAAGTTACAAAGGTACTGAGGAGCAATCCCTTGATCGATATCGTATAAATTTTCTGGAATGAACTCCATCGTCGGCAGAAGGGCAGAAATCTTTTTTGTAATTTTCCAGAAAAGAGTTTCAATGCGAGCGCGCTCTTCAAGAGTTAAGATTCCCAGACGGAAAGCATTTTGTGTTTCACGTTTAAAGTCTAGAGCATCGTTATAAACTTCCTGAGCGTTTTCTTCGTTGATCGTTTCAAGGAGTTCTCTCATGTTTCCAACGAGAGAGTGATCGCCTTTTACCACATCAGTTTTGTAATCAGTAAATGATGTTTCAATTTTGTCGACAACATTTGTGATCACGCATGAGTGACGGGCAGTAATCGCGCGTCCAGACTCACTGACGATATTTGGATGCGGAACTTTTTCAGCATCACAGATTTCTTTTAAAATATAAACGATGTCAGAAGCGTAGTCGGCAAGTTTGTAGTTCATTGAAGAATCACTTGTCGATTGAGACCCGTCGTAGTCAACTCCAAGTCCACCACCGCAGTCGAAGTACTCAAGAGGAGCGCCTAGCTGAACGAGCTTCGCGAAAATTCTTCCGCCTTCTCTCATAACTTCTTTTACAGTTCTGATGTCAGTTACCTGAGAACCAATATGGAAGTGAAGAAGCTTTAGTGAGTTGATGTAGCCTTCGTCTTTTAAGATTTGAACACATGTTAAAATCTCTGCGATTGTTAAACCAAATTTCGCTTTTTCTCCACCTGAGTCGGCCCATTTTCCAGAACCTTTCACAACCATTTTTGCACGAAGACCAATGATAGGAGCAACGTTCATCTCGCGAGAGAGTTTTAAAAGAGTGTAGAGTTCAGAGAATTTTTCAATAACAACAATGGCCTTTCTTCCGAGTTTATTTCCAAGAAGGGCCAGGCGAAGATACTCTTCGTCTTTGTATCCGTTAAGAATTGTTAGTGCATTTAAATTTTCATTGTAAGCAAGAACCGAAAGAAGCTCTGGCTTTGACCCAGCTTCTAGTCCGAAGTCATAAGGAGCGCCGGCATCGACGATCTCTTCAACAACTTCTCTCATCTGGTTAACTTTAATTGGATAAACGCCTTTGTACTGGCCGTTGTATCCAGCTTCTCTGATAACATCTCTGAAAGTTTCGTTAATAACTTTTACATGCGATCTTAAAATATCGTGGAAGCGAACAACGATTGGAAGTGGAATATTCTGAGCTTTCATTTCTTCCAGAACTTCTGAAATATCAATCCTCGGACCGTTTTCTTCACGGTGAGGCAGCACACATAAATGTCCCTGATCGTTAATATCAAAGTATCCATCTCCCCAACGACTGATGTGATAAACACTGTCGGCGTCTTCTTTTGACCAAGGAGTAGGCGTGCGCTTTTTATCGTTTTCCATGTCCGTTTCACCTCTATAAAAGCATATGATTTTTAAACGCAAAATGTAGCGTATTTAAACAGATTGCACAAACGGTAATTGTTAAATTTTTAGGGTGACTACCACTGGGTAATGGTCAGAGGGAAGGGCGTATCTTTGGAAGGAATCCTGAGGATATGGGAGGACGACCCCGTGCTGGTCGCGGTAATGATAAATGCCTGATTCTTCTTTTTCCACCAGGCCGTGGAGCTCTGGCGGGAGCATTATATAGTCGAGTTGTGAGGCTTCGCGGACGAAATCGCGGTTGAAATGGAAGTAAGAAAATCTGCGCTCGGGGGCCTCTTTAATGACTTCAAGCACATCTTCCAGGTCACTTTCCTCGTAGAGTGGGGCGAACTCAGGATCAACAGATTGTCTTTGGGCCTGGCCATTGAAATCTCCGGCCACCACGACGGGCACTCCCGGATGATCAAGTCTGCGCTGATTGTAGATTTCGACTAGTTTTTTTAGCTCTGCTTTTCTTCTAAGTGTTCCATTAAAATCAATGCCCTCTTTATCCAGTTTGGATTTTAAATGCACGAGAAGAATAATCATATCCAGCTGGCCGTCTTTTAATAAGCGTAGCTCAGAGATATCTCTGGAGAAACGGTGGTTTTTCAGGGCTTTTCCAGTATTTTTATTTTCCATCAATTCATGGGGATAATTGAAATTTAAATTCAGTGTTTTGTGGCTGACTATCTGATGAAAGCGCGCGAAACGTTTATGAATGAGATATCCCATTTCAATTCCGCGGTCAGAATTTCCCGGCAGAAGTGCAGTGAAATAATTGTCACTTAAGTAGCGGCTGTTGAAGAGATCCAGACTCGTCAGGCCTCCAACTTCAACCAGCATGACAATGTCAGCATCAATTTCTCTGATAGTTCTCGCGACCCATTCAATTTTATCGAGAGGTTTTTTATAGCCTTCGCCAGGGCCTTGATTCAAAAGAAAAAGATTTTCTACGTTATATAGGCATAATTTCAATTACAGCTCCATCCAAAAAGCATGGACTTGTAGGATTTAGAATTTTTATCCCAAATTTCTTTACAGTGATAAGTTTCATAGAAAGTTGTTGAAGGTGCTTCTCTCAAGAATAAATCGATCTGCTCTTTTGTGCAGACGACATCTTTTGGGAGTTCTTTATTAATTTGGGATTTAGTGACTTTAAGTTTACCTTCTCTATTGATCATCAGCCCGTAGTATTTTCCATCGTCTTCTCTTAAGAAATGATAATAATCATTTTCAATAAAAGTAGGGATCTCTCCGCGTGGAACTATCATAGAGTAAACTTTTTTATTGGCATCAAGGCCTATGGCCTTTGGAAAATAAACATTATTAATTTCTTTAAGCTCAAGAGGATTCAGATTTTTTCTGAAGAGCTCACTAATGTAGAACTTTGAAGCATCTTTTTTATGTTGTTTACAAGGTGAGTCCCACATCATGATTCGAGGAAGAATCCCGGCCTCTTCCATTGCCCAACCAGAAACAGGAGCGCCATCTTCTTTTTGGAGAAAAGCATTAAATTTAGCTTCAGTGATTTTGCCTTTATTCAGGTCTTCTAGAGCGTCCAGCCATTTTTTTCTGACTTCTCCGGTATTTTTTTGGCAGTAAGCATTTTCTGGGCATCCGGGGTGTTCAATTTTAGAGTATTCCAGTGCGGCCAGAGCTTCTGTATTAAATGAAATTAAAAATGTCATAATGATTTCAAACATATTGTGGCCTCTAAAACTGATACTTAAATTTAACCTCATTTTCGATGGAATTTCTAAACTTATTTCGCCCTGAAACCCAATTTATCCGGGCCTTCCATGATTTAAGTTTAGCGTAGAGTCCAAATGTTGAGCGATCGAGAAGGAGAAATTCTTGTCTGGGTGATTTTCTGCCTTTGAAGTCGATATCTTTTACGAAATCTTTAAAAATTTGAAATGGATTTATTTCTTTAATGCTGTGAATCCCTTCTTTTGTATAAGGCATATACAATGTTTTGATCATGTCGAAATGGCGGGCCATGAGTTCTTCTTCATCGTCGTCTCTGAACATGTTGAGTTTTTTTGCGACGATGGAATAAATGTCGGGGCGGTTTTCTTCCAGCGAGATTAATAAGGCCGCATAGTCGACAACGAAGTCGTGATCAAACTCTCTGGTTGATCCAAAGTCGAGCATGACGATTTTATCTTTTTTGAAAAGATAGTTTCCATTTTGAGGATCAGTGTGAAGCCTGTTCAGTTCAAACAATGAATAGAGGTAGCTGTCGTAAAGAGATTGTCCAAGAAAATTTTTTTCTTCCTCAGTGTAATGAAGGCTGTCTTCAAAGGAGTCTGCTTCAATCCACTCCATGGTGAGAATCTGCTCAGAGCAAAGCTCTGGATACACATCAGGAATATGGATCATGGGAAATAAATCTTTATAGGCATTTTTGAAAAAAATCATCTGATTCATTTCATGGATGTAGTCACACTCTTGCATCAGCGAGGTTTTGAGCTCTTCAATGATGTTATCGATATTTGGTTTGTTAGAGTAGAGCAAGTGAATGAGTTTATCGATCTTATGCAGATTTTGAAAATCATACTTAATAGCGTTGACGATTTTTGGGTACTGAATTTTTACCGCAACAGTTTGTCCAGAGTGAAGTTTCGCTTTATGAACCTGGCCTATACTTGCAGCAGCGACTGGCCTAATATCAAATTCTAAAAAAAGCTCATTTGCTGGTTTTTTGAAGTTTTCAAAAATCATTCTTTCAACTTCAGAACTAGGCATTGAAGGAGAGTTTTTTTGAAGGTCTCTGAATAAATCAGAGATTTCCTTGGGTAAAAACATATCCTCAGAGATCGAAATCATCTGGCCCAGCTTCATCATGGCCCCTTTGAGTTCACCCATTGTCTGAATGATTTCTTTTGAGGCCTTGATTTTTAATCCCATATCTTTTATATCAGGATTCTTATCGAGATAACTTTGCGCTTTTGTTTTTGCAGCATCAAGAGCAAGTTGGGCCGAGGCCTTGGTAAGACTTGTGCCTACACTTAAGAATCTGGATAACCTTGAAGATTTAAAATCGTCACTCATTATGTCTTCTTTATTGATTTATTTCTTTTCATATCTTCGATGCGATTTTTTCCTTCTTCAAATCTTCTGATCTCATCTTCTGATTCAGGGATGAGGCCTCTTATTTGAATAGGTCTACCGATATCATCAAGAGCGACGAAAGCAAGATAGGCGGTTGTCGTGTGTCTAGTAATTCCAGTGAAGGGATTTTCAGCAATAACTTTCACCCCAACAAGCATAGACGTTTTACCTACGAAGTTAATGCTGGCCTTGATGAGAACATGATCCCCAATTTTAATGGGAGCTTTAAAACTCATATCATCTACGTGGACAGTAACAACCGGACGATTAGAGTGTCGTTCAGCAACCATCGCTGCTGCCATATCGATCCACGACATGACTACGCCCCCGAAAATTGAGTTCTGTGGATTTGTATCGTTGGGCATGACCAGAAAGCGCATTTCAACAGCACTTTCAGCAACGGTTTTTGGCTCGTTTTGATTTCTCATTAAGACCTCGAGAGTTAAGTATTATCTCAACCAATTATAAACTCTTTTTAGAAAAAGAGATACAACGAGGGCCGTGAATAACACTACGGCAAGTGTGGCCCCGCTAGGCAGACCGAAGGCATTAGCAAGAACAATTCCAGTCACTGCGAAGATGACGGAAAAAAGTGTGCTGATAATAAAAGTTTGCCTGATATTCTTTGCAAATTTTAGTGCAAAAAATCCCGGTACAAGAAGAAGTGTTTCGACTAGTACGGTTCCGGCCAGTTTTATGCTGGTAACTATTAAAAATGCCAGTAAAACAAAAAAAGTGTAGTGGTAAATCTGTGCCTTAATTCCCGAGGTGATTGCTCCTTCTTCATCGAAGGTAAGAAACAGCCACTTTTTTAGAGGCAGTAAAATAACAACAGCAGTAATGATTAAAATAGTCAGAGAAAGAAATAAGTCTTCTTTGGTCAGGAGTAAAATATTCCCAAATAAAAAACTCAGAAGATCACTTTGATCTTTGGCAAAAAGAGTGTGAATGATAATTCCCAGGGCCATGGTCGAGGTATAAAAAATCCCTATCATAGAATCGTTTGGAAGTTTTTGTCTGAAAGTCGAATAGGCGAGAAAGAGTGTTAAGAAAATAGTGATGATCAACGTTGAAATAAAAACTGGAAGGGCCTGGGCCGCTTCAAAAAAACTAAGAGAGATGGCAAGACCTAAAAGTGTCGAGTGAGAAATCGCAGCACCCATAAAAGCATTTTTTCGGGCAATAATTAAAGGTGAGATCAGGCCACACGTCAGAGACAAGAAGATTGTCCCAAAAAGAGCGTAGAGTAAAAAATCATATTGTAAAAAATCAGTAAAAATCGCACTCATGATTTTTTCCTGATGAATGGGTGGGGTTTAGTCTTGAGTTCTTGAGCATCGCTGTGGTCATGGCCACAAAAATGATGATCATGCGAGTGAGGAGCGCGCTCATTGTTTTGAAGATCTTTTTCATGAATGAGAAGATGCTCAAACTCACAGTGATAAATATCTTCAAGAATATTTTTTGTGAGAAAGTCTCTGTGATCATGCCAATGAGAGTGTCTGTTAAGACATAATATATTCTGACAGCTTTTAATAATCTGATTGATGTTGTGATCGACAATCATAACAGCTGTGTGGTCGCGGCGCTTTATAGTCTCGATCAAGCTTAAGAGCTGATCTTGTCCATTGCTATCTAAACCTTTTGTGGGTTCATCTAAAAGGAGTAGCTCCGGTTTTTGAATCATCGCTCTGGCAATTAAGACACGCTGTTTTTCTCCACCTGAAAGCTTTGATATTAAGGAGTTTTTTTTATGAGACATTCCAACAAGTGCCAGAAGTTCATCTAATAAATTTTTATCTTTAATTTTAAAATGGCTAATTGAAAAATCTAGAAACTCATAAACTTTAACCGGCATTGTAGGGTTAAGCTCATTGGTCTGTGGAACATATGAAAAAAGATGGTAGGGATAAGATGGCATTGTGCTTAATGCTTTTTCATGAAAATAAATTTCACCGCTTGTCGGTTTTAATAAACCAGCAATGATTTTCATCAGAGTGGATTTACCACCGCCATTTGGCCCTAATACGCCTAGGCTTTCACCTTTTTTTAGAGTGAAAGAAATATCTTTAAGAATAGACCCAGAGTCATCATAGCTAAAACCTAGATTTTCTGCTCTTAAGATGATGTCACTCATATTGCTAGTGCCTTTAATTTCTCATTAAGGTTTTTTAAAATTTGAAAATACTCAAGGCCCTCTGTTTTAGCAGTATCGATATTGACAGTCAGATCAGTTGGTCTTTTTTTAGAAAGGATATTTGTTGGAACTTTAATTCCCGTCTCTTCAATCCAGATGGCCTTTGGCGCTTTAAGAGCATCGTAGAGCTTTTTAACTGACTTGGGAGTGGCTTCCTGGTGATGTCCTGAGCCTTTAATGGCCACCACATTATATTTGTTACTGCTTAATGACTCCAGAAGAGGAAGAAGAGCATCATGAGTGAGAATGATAGGAGTCTTGATTGCTTTCAATGTTGCACGAAGGTCATTTTCAATTTTTACAACGTCCGCATGACAATCTTTTTTTGAAATACTGATGGGAAGCATTTTTAAACTTATAAATTGAGCTTCCATAGTGGCCTTTAATGAACAGAAAATCTGAGGATAAAGCCAGAAGTGTGAGAGTGCTTCTTGAGTAGCACCGGGATAGAGGGCATAGTCTTTCTTAGCAATTTGAATATTAATTGTTTTTGCATTAGAGATTTTTGATCTTTGATAATTAACTTTTTTAATCCAAGGATTCAATTCACTGGGTCCTGCTACAAGGATGGGGGCCTTAATAAGGTTCTTTACTTCTTGGCTTGAGGGCTCGTACTCATGTGGGTCACCGGCGATTGTTACAATAGTCGTAAACTCGTAATCGCGGGCTTCATTTTCATTGAAGATGATTTTTGCCAGTCTGCAGATTTCTGGGTGCGAACATGAAACCTGAGTGGCGGCCGAAGCGTTTCCTAAGTATATGAAAACAAATAGTAAAATGCTTAAATAAGTTGTATTTCTCATAGCGCCGAATCTAGCAGAGAATTTCAGAAAATTCTAGCGAAGAAAACTTTTTACTTACAATAGTAGTGGTGGTCCCAACGGAAACCGTTATCAAAAGGGAACTTACCAATACCATCGTCATCTTCTTGAGAGTCAATGATCGAGTCTACGATAGAAAGTGGGTAGACAATTTCTTCACCATCAAGAGTTTCATATCCAGAGTATGGCTCTGGAGGGAAGAATCCAAATGCTCCACCAGTTTTTACGATACCACTTTGACAGTGAGTGGCCCCAAGGTTTGCAATCTTCGTAAATGTAGAGTCACGTAGTTTTGGTTCACCTGTAAAAGCGTTAAAGTCGATTTCTTCATCTGTTCCATTTACAGTTAAAAGATCTTCGCCAACACCTTCACTTGATACAAACTTATTGAAGTACACATGTAAGTCTGTTCCAGAGGGAAGTTTACAAGTGAGTTTATTGTTTACAGTTGATGCTGTACCTGAACAGCATTTTGCTGCACTCGATGTTTCATTTCCAAGTGGAGTACAACAAGTAAAATCTTTTGAAGAGAAGACTGCAGCGTGAGCAACCTTATCCTGGTAAGTGAACTTCTTTGTGAAATTTCCAATATTAGCACTTTCAGTGGCCACCGATCCATCTTCAATATAATCATTGATAGGGTCAAACGTCGTGTAAGTGTTTGCCTTAGCAGTAAAACGTGCTCTCTGAGTTGTGTATCCATCTGGACTCGACGGAACTCCGACTGTCATTGAGTCAGTAAAGATTCCTGGAACAATATTATTTTGATTGTTGTTACAGTATATCGGCTCATAAGTAATTTGTGGAATCCCTAATAGTTCTAATCGTCCAAGTTTTGAAAGGTAATAGTAACGGTTTCCTGGCTCAGCGACAGTTCTGGCAATGTTTGTATCAAGAACTGTTTCAAGAGGACGGAATTTTATTAAGACCGAAGCTGTCTCCCAATCAATACTCGCACTATGGTCTGCTTTTATGTGCAATACATAGCGGTTTTGAGTTTTATTATTCTTAGAAATACACCATCCCTCGCCAGTTCCTTTACCAAGTTGTGAAACAGGTTGCCCAGCACCGCTGTGATTTGCAACTGCATCGCACATGAAAGTTGGAGAGA
Organism: Bacteriovoracaceae bacterium UBA6153; assembly: GCA_002428265.1. Taxonomy (GTDB): domain Bacteria; phylum Bdellovibrionota; class Bacteriovoracia; order Bacteriovoracales; family Bacteriovoracaceae; genus Bacteriovorax. The sequence continues at coordinate 91,320 of DIUR01000030.1, read as the reverse complement.
CGTTATCAACTTTTGTATTTGTTATATCTCTAATAACGACGGCCTTAGTTGTTTTTATAACGTATCTGATAGAGATAGTATTTCCAAGTGCGTTCATCGTCGCAGTGTCTTCAAACTGCTCAGGCTGAACGTAGGCCGGAAGGTATAAACTTACGCCATGATCAGTGGCCTTATCAATGAAGAAAGGCAGAGATCTCTTCTGACCATTTTCGTAAATATAAAGATCGTAAGGTGGACTCTGTGTAAAATAATAAACAAACGGTAAATACGGAACGTCTGTATTTAAATTGAAACTGTATGCACCAGTCGTGATATCTCCAACCGGAGTAGTATCAATCAGAGCGTGAGTCCCTGGAGTTCCATTGATACTTGGTAAGTATCTCGTTGGAGGCTTGATACCATAAGCAGTATCCAAATCCTTAAATGGAATTTGCATACATCCACCTTGTCCAGGTGCTTTACAGAAAGATTCAAATTCTCTTTGATAAGTATCCTGGTGGATTCTATCAATAGGAAAATTAGCATAATTTGGAGAGGCAAGTGTAGAGCGATAATTTAAACATGAGAAATTACCAGTATCTAAGTTTAGACGATTTTTTACTTTCCAGTCGTGAGTTCCATCGGCAAATTTTCTCACCCAACCGCCACCACAACATGTAAGAGAGCCGGTTTCATTGATAACTTTCCACTGATTACTTGCTGGCTCTACTGTTGCTCTTACTTCAGGAATAGCTGTTGAGAACGCTGCCCCTGTTTTAGAGATTTCATAACGAGAGTATCTTCCTGCAGCTTTTGGATCATTAGAAGCAAGTCTGTCTGTTACTAAGTTAACATTCGTGCTCATGTTCTCAGGAACAATTGTCGCTGGCCCTTCAGTAAACATAGTGAAGTCTTTTCCAATTTCACGGCAACATCTGTTTTCGCTTAACTTGAAAGTTTTATAGTTTGCTCCACCTAGAGCAGGCACAGGTGTTCCTTGACCGCAAATCAGAGACTCTTTCCAGTAGTTTTGTTCTGCTTCAGTTCCACCAAAATAACTTAGGGCCATTGAGCTTACAATTTCTTCATGCATTTTATTCGGGCCGCAATCTAAGTCAGTGTGACAGATTGATCCAGCTCTTCTGAAACAAGCATCAGCAGCAAAAGTAGGTTGAATAATATTTCCGACAACTCCGAGAGATCCTTTTTCAATATTAGCGAATGCACTTGCATAAGGAGCAACTGTATTTCTTGCTTCAGCGCCACACATGTTTTGTTGTTTTTTATAAGCAGTTGGAGAAGGGAATACGTTGTTGTATGGAAGATAATTTAAATCATCTCCAAAGGCAGGGCAACTTACTGTTCTAGAGCTTCCAACAGCTGTTGAATCACAAGAAGCGATCTGATTGATATAGTCGGTTCTTCTTGCATTGTCGGGGTTTGCATGGGCCACAGAAGCTGTAGGAGAAAGACTCTTTCCAGGTCTACAGATACCCATGTCAGCAACTTGAGCAGTACTTAAACCAAGTGTATCAGTTCCACCATTATACTGAATGTTGCTGATGACTTGAGCAGGAAGAAGCCTAGAAGCTGTAACATAGTTTAGTGGACGGCCAAGGATATTAGCGTCCATACCAAATAAAATGTCATTCATTTCATTTGGAGATCTTGCTAGTTCACTGTTGAATCTGTTTGTCGCTAAAGCAGCACAGTAGAAGTTAGGCGCACATGTTAACGCTTTTTGATTAACCTGGCCGTTAAGTGTAGTGAAGTCGCGCACACATGGTGCTCCTGCTCCTCTGTACACACAACGTTTTGGACTATTTCCGGGAGTCGTTGTTCCAGCAAGGATTTCAAAAATTGTCCCCGTTTTTTCCTGGTTAAGAATTTCTTGTCCATCAGAGTTATAAATAGGCCAGTGAGTTTTTAATTGTGAAACATCTGCACAAGTGTATTCCCATCCAAGTTGGCTCACACATTCAGAGTCTGTTGAACACTGGTGGTATTGCTGACAAGATCCGGCACTACTTTGTTTTGGATCAGTAATAGCAAGAGTAGGGTCATAGTCATAATCAGGAGCTGTACTTGAAGATCCGTCTGGGATGATATTAACAACAGTATCAGTTCTTGTTGCGAGGTCTGAGAATGCAGCGTTGATCGCCAGGAACATCTTAGTTGATGTTGCTGTCACTCTTCTGCCCGAGCCTACTGCAAACCACGTTACACCATCGAATGATCCAATCAGGGCACCTTTATTAAATCCGTACCAGTCTCTTTGGTAACCGTTGATATAAAAGGCCGCCTGAGTTTGCAAACGATTTGCTCTTTGAGTTTCTTCATTTGTCGTCGTTTTCTTGTGAGAAAAAGGAATCATTGTCACTGGTACATAACAAGCTCTACCGAATTTTGTATCTTCATAGTTTCCAAGAGTGGTGTTTGCACCATAAGTGTCTCTTGAAGTAGTGAAGCCTACAGCTCTTAGACCTAGTCCATTCGTCGTTGCCGGGTGTGCTGTGAATGTCGCAAACCAGCTGTCTTTTGCACACTGAGGACATGGAGTAAAATATCCGCTTGTAGCAGAAACGATATAAGTTTTTCCTAATTCAACACCAACCATTTTTGCAGGCTGGGTTTGAGAAATGTTTACGTGCATGCTTCCTAATATTGAGTTGATATTGTACTCACCATTTTGAGGAGCTGCTTTATTTCCTTCATCAAGATAATAGAAAGGCTCTCCCTCTTGTTCAACTTTAGCATTTGCTTTTGTAGGATCGTCATAACTTTTCATAGTATCTGCAACGTCATTGCGTTTACCAAAAAAGCGGTGAGGAGCACTTCTGCTTGAAACATTTACATTTAAATTTGTAATCGGCCCGATTGGATTTTCTGGTGCCGGAGTGTAACAATAAAAATCGATAATGTTTGAATCAGCAACTGTCGTTGATTTATAAATCGGACGAACTCCCCATTCAGGACATTTGATCGCCCTCTGGTCATCTGTAAGTCCTGTTGGACAACCACACTGTTCAGCTAGGTATTTTTTAGATCCTAGTGCTGTACACGCCGGAGTGACAACAGTTTCATTAATACATTTCCAGTGTTTCATATACTCATCAACTCTTTCCTGAGCTTCAGCGGCCGGAGTCTTAGGTGGAGTTGTTGGAGTCACAGGAGGAGGATTGTGAGAGATATTTGAACAAATATTAAAAATATGTGGGTAATTTAAAAAGCTTAATGGGTTTGCAGTGCGATCAATGACTGCTTGTTCATAGTCGTCTTCTAGGTAACCAAGTGCTTTTTCTGTTCCATCTCTTACGCATTGACCTTCAATACAGCAGTCAAAACCTTTTGCTTCACACGAGCTATTTGAACAAAGGTTGCTTCCATCACTTGAGTTTGATTGAAGATCAACTTTAACTTTTAATGCTGAAAGTGAAAGTTTAGTTAATGGTACTTGGGCCAGTGGAGCATTGACTCCAGAGAAGAACGTTAACTCTGCAGACGTTAACATCGTGGCACCTAAACAACTTGGACAAATATCTTTAAGAGAGTAGGCAGCATCTGTTGCTGCAACATTGCTTATGATTCCAGGACAAGCTGCCTGATTTTCAGCTTTGTTTGGAATATCAATTCGAAACATTCTTTCAACAACTTTCGTTGAAAAATTATTAGTGAAAACTGGAACAGCTCTTACTCTGAGTTGCTTGTAACCATCGTATTTAGCGACAAGACAGTAGTTTTTATTATTTTGGTAGTAAGGCACTTTAGCATCAGGATCAGTGCTTATTAAAAAATTGTGAACGTTTTGTCCGCGAACATAAACAACGTTTTCGCTGTTTAAGTTGATTGTGATTGTTCCCAAGATTTTAGTTGAGGTAAACCAGTATAGTGTTTCATCTGCTGCAAATGTTGGAGTCGTTGCTGTCGCAGCAGTTTTTACTGTATTTGCTGATGACTTACGATTGGTTGATGGCTTAGCGCCGATACAACTTTGTAGCACCAAAGAAAATACGAGAATGAATAATAAGTTTAGAGAGTTCTTCATCATAATCTTTATCGTCCACTCTCAAAATCTGTTGAAATATATAATTGTTCAGAGGGGATAGGTATATTTTACCTTTCAAATCAGACAGTCTTACGCGGTTTTTTAGCTAGCTTTTAATATGTTTTAAGTGATTAAAATGACTCGCAATTTTTACAGGATTTACTTTTTCGGTAAAAAAGAGAAATTTTTAGTCTGCCATTAATAGGTGGCAGCCCCCGTCAGGTATTAGAAGCTGAAGCCTGGATTATTAGTATTTATATTTAGTCCAGCATTGCCAAAATTAGCAAATGGATTATTGAGGAAGTAGTTGAAGTCGTACATCCATGGTGACTTACTATAGACGTCGATGTTGTAGAGATATTGCTTTTGATCAATCGCCATATCTGTCATTGTTGAAATGTAGTTTTTAGTCTGCCAGTTACCTAGCCACATTGGAATGAGCGATGGCGCAACTGGAAGAACACCTTCTCCAAAAATGCGAAGAGCTGACTTTTTTGGAATGGCAGTGTAGCCACCAGTTCTTGGATCATACGTTACATGGTTTTTAGCGTGTAGATCATCCCACTTTTTAGAAACTTTTTCTTCTTCGTTTTTCTTTTCAACCTTTACAGTGTATTCCGCTTTAATATTTTCACAAATCTTTTGAGAATAACCATCTTGTGAATTTACTTTACTACATGAGTCTGTAAACGTTTTTAGTTTCGCCGTACTAAATGAACAACTTTTTGTATCATCCAGAGGGACAATTTCATTGGCATAAAGAGTGTGGGCAATGGCCCCGGCCTGGTCACTCAATCCCTGGATTCTTGAAAGAGTCAAAAACTGCTCAGAACAAATTGGAGTGGCAAGTGTCAGACTATCTGTCACATTCATGGATACTTTTTTATCTTTTTGGCAGTTACAAATATATTTTAGAGCGAGGTATTCTTTTAAGTTTTCATTAACTGTAAAATCTTTTTCTGAAGTTAAATCGTTAACCTTACTTTTTAATAATGCCATCTGATCAAGGTGATCTTTTTGAAAAGCATCAAGGTTATTGGTTGCCTTTCCAAGAACTTCAGCACATTTTTTCACACGTTCATTCTCGTTTGGTGTTTTTGCCCCTGAGAAATCACAATTTTTTTCAAAATAGTCAGCATTCGTTTTTGCTGCATCCATTGCGCGTTTTTGTAATGCAAGAACGTCTGGTTGATTTGAAGAAGGCCTTTTATAGAAAAGGAACTCTTGGTCTGTGAGTTCTTTTTCTCTTTCTATGAGTTGCTCTTGAACGTTGACAGTCGCGCTCTCTGAAGCAATTCCACGTCCTCTCATTTCTTGAGTCAAACGAAGCTCAAGTTGATCACTCTTATTTTTTGATGCCATTAAAGTAGAAGCAGTATGCATTAGCTTTCGTGAGTCTACGATCATGCCTTTCATATTATCAACAGAGGTTTTTGAAGAACTATCAAATGAGCTAACGGCCTTTGCAAGATCGGTTTGAGTATTGGCAAGGGCGAGGTTCACCACGTCACCGGTAGGTGCTAATTTAGAAGTAAGTTCTTTTGTTTCACGGTTAAAAGCAGTAATTAAGTTTTCTCTGTCTTCTGGATTTGCCAGGACATTACTACAGGCCTGTCTTGAAGCTTCATCAGTTTTTTCACTTAAACAGAGAATTAAATTTTCACGTGAAACAGGGTTAGATAATAATTTGGTTAAAGTTGGAGCAGCTGTGCTGACAGTCTCCAGAATTGAATCCGGTGAAATGTCTTTTGGAATGGCCGCTACAATTTTTTTAACTTCCTCTTTTAAACTTTTTTGTTGAGCAGGAGGTAGTGTTGACATTGATTGAAAGTTTTTTAGAGTCTCATCCAGTTTATGTGACTCGGCCCCAAAAAACGGTTTAATATGTGACTTTTCATCTTTCTTACATAAAACGTGAGTCGTATTGCCTTTACAAAGAGATTCCATATTAAGGACAGTAGGCATATCGCTCTTGCTTTCATCTTGCTTTTCTATAAGAAGAGAGACCGCACTTAAAGTAAGTCCATTTCTTAAAACAGATTTAATGTTGTCGAGTTTTGAAGTGACTTCCGCTGCTCTTTCTTTATTTCTTGGAGCAGAAAGTTCGCCGACACTTTCTAGATAACGTTTTCTAATCCCAGCGGCTTGTGCCAGCATAGCATTGTATTTCGTCAGGTCTTGAAGTTGTTTTTTATATTCTGCAATTTGCTCAAATCTTTTTTTATTAGCGCGATCAAGTGAGGCCATCATGTCTTGAGCGCCTTCAGTACAAAATTGATTATAACTATGGGCCGTTGCTTTAGAACCCATGCCAGCAGTGATGCCACTACTTGTAGATGATTTGGCCTCAGGCTTCTGTGTTGGTCTTTGTTGTGGCCTGCCCGGTCTATCTGAGGGCCCTCGTTTTGATCTTAGTTCTTGAGCAATAACCGTCGATCCTAATAGCAGGACTGAAGTCATTGAGAGGGTGAATAAGATCTTTTTTGCACTCATAGTACAAATCTTATCGACAAGTTGAGCAAAATACTAAAGTTTAGGTGAGAACTTCTTCAAGTAATGAAGTTTATTCGAGAGCTTAGGGCCACTACCTTGCTCAGAATGATGGCACTGACCTAGCCATGCCCACTAGTCATAAAAGAGTCGTGATCCGCCAGTCGTTTTCTTTGATCTTTTAGAGATAAGAAAAAATCTTCAGAAATTTTAATGGTCTCATTCAAATCTGGTGTCTTAAAAATAACATCTCTAAAATAGCTGACGTTATTATATCCTGCGGCCATCCAGATTAAATGTTTTCTGACAGAGATAAGAAGCGTGTGATCGCTATGAGCATAAGGAGCAGAGTACTCAATAAGTTTTTTAATAACTTCAAGATGATCTTCCGGTGTAAAGAAAATATCATCTTCTTCAGTCATATAAGGCTCTAAAAATAAAAAAGGATTTCTCAGTGGCCCACGTCCAAGCATTAAGGCCTGGCAGTTGGTATTATTCATTTTTGCTTTTACTAAACTGGCCGTGTGTAAATCGCCATTGCCGATAATATCCAGAGGCGCTTTACTTCCTAATTGCTCAAGCAAATCCCAGTTGGCATTCCCGGTATATTGTTGAGCACGTGTGCGTCCGTGAACGGCGACGAACTCAACACCTTCTTCTCGGGCAATGTGAATGACTTCCATGGCATTAATAGAATCGTGATCCCAGCCAAGTCTGATTTTAATGGTAAGAGGAACTTTAATTGCTTTTTTTATCGTGCTGAAAAAAATAGGAAGGGCCGATGGATCTTTTAAAAGAGAAGAGCCAGCACCTGTACCCACAACTTTTTTTACCGGACAACCCATATTGATATCGATAAATTTTGGATTAAACTCTTCAGCGACTTTTGCAGCATTGGCCATGGCCTCAGCACCTTCGCCGAAAAGTTGAAGACCGATATTTTTTTCTCTTGGGTCAACTTTCAACATTTCTGTCGTTCTGATATTTTTATAATTAATTCCATGACAGGAAATAAGCTCACTAACTGTTCCACCTGCGCCCAAATCTTCCATGAGAAGTCTAAATGGAGCGGTACAAATCGATGACATAGGAGCAAGTAGAAGTGGAGAGTCAAAGTGAATTGAGCCCATTTGAACAGGTTTGCGACGCGCCTTTAAGGTGTCGATTTTCTTTTGAAGTTCCGCAGTAAATGGTGCATTCTTTGTCATGAAAAAATCTCTAACAGAGACCTGAGCCTGTCGTCAATGGAATCACAAGAAATGAAAAATATATCAACCCTTAAAATGATAGTTTTTGACCATGACGGAACACTAGTGAATACGGAGACTCCTGATTTCAAAGTTTTTCCGGGAATTAAAGAACTTTTAGTTGATTTACAGGCCTTGGACTTCACTCTTTGCGTTTGGACGGCAAGATCCCATCGCTCAACGCTTGAGAGCTTGAAGCGTATGGACATTGCCCAGTATTTTACTGATATTTATGGGCATGATGATGGAATGCCTAAGCCGCATCCGGAAGGCCTTGAGAAAATCACAGAAGGTCTTGAAAAAGATTCTGTGCTTCATATCGGCGACAGTCTCGGAGATGTCGATGGGGCGACTGCTTTTGGTATTTCGGTGATCGCTGCTTGCTGGAGTTGTCCAAATCAGGTAGAAAATTTCAGAATGAAAACTCCGCTAGTGGCCCGCGCGCCCTCGGATTGCAGAGAAATAATTGCAAAAAAATTTAATGTGGAATTATAGGTAGAAAATTATGTTTGATACTCTTAGTGAAAAATTTGCCAATGCTTTTAAATATGTTCAGGGAAAAACAAAAATTTCTGAAGAAAACATTGAAGAGACTTTAAAAGAAGTCAGAACGGCTCTCCTAGAGGCCGACGTAAATTTTAAAGTTGTAAAAGACTTTGTGAACTCTGTTAAAGAAAAATCTCTTGGCGAAAAAGTCATCAAGGGAGTTAATCCCGGAGAGCAGTTCGTAAAAATTATGCATGATGAGCTAGCAAAAATCATGGGAGACGCCAATGAAGAAATCAACCTTGAGCGCCCTGGAGTTGTTCCGGTTTTAATCGTTGGATTAAACGGACAAGGAAAGACCACGTTTTCTGGAAAGCTTGCTCTTCACTTAAAAAATAAAAGAAAAAAAGATGTCTTACTTGTTCCGGCCGATACTTTTCGTCCGGCCGCTAAGGCTCAACTTCAAACTCTTGCAAAACAAATTGAAGTAGACTGCTTTGATTCTGATTTAAATCTTCACCCGAAAGAGATTGCTCTTCTGGCGATTGAAGAAGCAAAAAAGCGTCACAAGTCAGTGGTGATCATCGATACAGCAGGACGTCTGCACGTCGATGAAGAATTAATGAATCAGCTTAAAGAAGTGAAAGCAGCGTTAGCTGATTTAAACCCTGAAGTATTAATGGTCGCTGATGCGATGACAGGACAAGCTGCCGTTGAAGTTTCAAAAACTTTCCACGACGCTATTGGTGTCACTGGAATTGTTTTATCTAAAATGGACTCTGACGCCAAAGGTGGAGCGGCCCTATCAATCCGCCACGTAACAGGTGTTCCTATCAGATACGTTTCAATGGGCGAGAAGATGAAGGACCTGGAGCTCTTCCACCCTGACCGTCTTGCTAAAAGAATCCTTGATATGGGAGATGTTCTCTCTCTAGTTGAAAAAGCTCAGGACAATATCAACGAAAGTGATGCTGAAAATATGATGAAGAATTTCCAGAAAGGGAAATTCACAGTTGATGATTTCATGAAACAAATGGACATGATGAGCAACCTTGGCTCAATGGCCTCAATTTTAAAAATGATTCCAGGAATGGGCGGAATGCTCAGACAAATTGGAGATCTCTCTCCTGCTGAAGCAGAGATGAAGAGAATGAAAATTATTATCTCTTCGATGACTAAGCAAGAACGCCAGGATTACAAAATTATAAAAGAGTCTCGCATGAAGAGAATCGCTACCGGCTCAGGCTGCACAGAACAGGCCGTGAAGGACTTTCTAGGAAAGTTTAAGCAGATGGAGCAGATGATGGGCGGAATGAGCGCTATGATGAATGGCGGTGGTTTTCCAGGGATGCCGGGAATGGGCCAGAAAAAGGGCTTCAGAACTGATCCGAACGCGATGCCGCAATTTCCAGGAATGCCGGGAGTGGGCGGAAAAGATAAGAAAAAAGGCGGCAAAGGGCCTTGGGGTAAAGGGTATTTTTAAAATCTCCCTTTAATAATTGACTAATTAGCGCACATGACATATTTATTTGAATCTGTTTTTTTACTTTTAGGAGAATTTTAGATGTTAACTGTTAGACTATCGCGTGGTGGAAGAAAGAATGATCCTGTTTACACAATCGTAGCTACTGACTCTCGCAAATCAAGAGACGGTGGATACCTTGAAAAACTAGGTCAATACAATCCAAAAGACGCTACTTCACTTAAGAACGTAAAAGTTGACCGCCTTAAAGCTCTTGTAGCTGTTGGTGCAACTCTTTCTGATACAGTAAGAACTCTACTTAAAAACCAAAAAATCGCTCTTTAAGCTTTAGGGCTTTTTGAGATATACGTTTTTGGAGGTTTGTTGTGAGTGAGTTAAAAGACCTTATTAGTTATGTAAGTAAAGCTCTTGTTGATATGCCTGAAGCTGTTTCTGTAAATGAAATAGTGGGAGAGCAGACAACAGTGATCGAACTAAAAGTTGATAAAACTGACTTAGGGAAAATCATCGGTAAGCAAGGAAGAACGGCAAGATCATTAAGAACGATCCTAAATGCTGCTTCAACTAAACTTAAAAAGCGCTCGGTTCTAGAAATAATAGAATAAAATTATTTACAGCCACCAAATCAAGTCATCAATAAAAAAGGAAGCTTCGGCTTCCTTTTTTTTATTTTCAATCTGTTAAACGCTTTTACCATCTTAAACTCACCTAAAAATTACTAAGTGTACTAAAATATCTTATATGAATAATTCTCCCATTCTTGTAATCATCGACGATGACTCTGACCTCTTGGATATGTATCAAGAAGTTTTGCAAATAGAAGGTGTCCAAACCGTAAGTTTTACTTCAGGGAAAGAGGCCCTAGAGTTCTGCCAAAGCGGAGCAAATGTACAGGCCATCATCTCTGATGCCCACATGGGTGAAATGTCGGGTATGGAACTGTTGCTAAAACTCAAAGAGCATTATCAAACTTTACCAGTCTTCTATCTGCTGACTGGAGCTTTTGATATTCCAGAAGAAGAGGTGAAAAATAGTGGCGGAAGTGGCCTTATTTTAAAACCATTTGACCTTGATGAAATTTTAGAGAGAATTAAAAAAGATATTAAATTATAGACCCCCTTATGTAGTTCTTTTTAAAGTTGGTTTCATGGAAGAAAAAACACTGGCCCCTAAAGCTGATGCTCTTACGCGCTCTAATGCGGATGAGTTCTTAAAAATTGCAGAACAATTTCGTCTTGGAAAACTTCCTACAGAATCAACGCATCCAAAAACAATCAATCTATCAGCAGATGCGAAAAATAATATTTCTAAGGCCATTAGTAGCATCAAAGATATTGATCAAGATGTTTTCAAAACAATAAAAAATAATTTATCAGACCTGCGTTTTTTGCAGGAGAAAGTCGCCTCAACTCTTAAGAATGGCTACAACATTTATCTGTGTGGATGTGGAGCTACTGGAAGACTTTCTCTCGCTCTTGAGACCATCTGGCGACATCAGCACCAAAATAATTCAAAACTCACTGGAAGAATTATCAGTTTCATGGCCGGTGGAGACGTTGCTCTTATTCACTCAGTTGAAAAATTTGAAGACTTTCCGGAGTTCGGAGAAAGACAGCTGCTTGAATTGGGGTTTAGGCCTGGCGACTTATTAATTTCTACGACAGAAGGAGGAGAAACTCCTTTTGTGATTGGGGCAACAGAAGCAGCTGCGAGAATCAGCCGCAATTCACCTTTTTTCTTGTACTGTAATCCAGATGATATTTTAAAAGAGACAGCACTTAGATCAAAAAACGTTATTGAAAATCCTCTTATCCATAAAATTAATCTCACCGTAGGGCCTATGGCCCTGACAGGGAGTACGCGCATGCAGGCCACAACAATACTTATGTATTATGTTGGGCTGAGCCTTTGGTTTTATGACAGCAATTTTAGTAAAATTGAAGATGAAGTTGATGACATTATTTTATTCATCGAAAAAACCAATTTTAATTTTCTCAAAGCATTTATCGAAAAAGAAAGCGATATCTATAAAAGCGGAGGATACCTGCTTTATGAAACTGATCCCTATCTCGGAATCAGTATCCTGACAGACACTACAGAAAGATCGCCAACATTTAGTCTTTATCCTTTTGAAAATCAAAAAGACAGTGTGAAGAATCCATCTCTGTCTTATCTTTATTTTAAAAACTCGACGACTGGTCAAAATGCATGGCGTGAGCTTCTTTTGCGTGAGCCTCGTACTTTTCATTGGAAAGAAGTGACAGAACAAACTTCTGGAGACAGGTTGAAGGGGTTTGATTTTAGTAAAAATTTTCCTGAAAAAAGAAAAAAATACTTAGATAAAGATCATCATCATTTCAAAATTTATTATAATCCAGAGAAAAATGTTATCAGGTTTGAACTCGATAATCTCGATCATACTTTGAGACTAGAAGGACTTAATTTTTTATCAGTACACTTGGTACTGAAAATTTTAATGAACAATCTTTCAACTATTATCATGGGAAGAATGGGGCGTTATGAATCCAATCTGATGACTTGGGTGAGAGCTAGTAATAACAAACTTGTTGACCGCGCTGTCAGATATGCAACGACCCTTCTGGAGCAGAAGGGAATCACTGTCTCTTATGAAGACTTAGTTCGCGCGTGTTTTAGTTTAAAAGATGAAATACCGAGAGATCAGGCCTTGGTGCTGAAGCTGGTTGAACAGTTCAGCTCTGAGAAACAAGCTTAAGACTTTTTCTTCTTTTTATCTTCTTCAATAATCTCGACTTCAACTTCTTTATTGTTGGGGTCGTGTTTCATCCCGTCTTTAAACCCTTTGATCGAAGCACCAAGTGTTTTTCCAAGTTGAGGAATTTTCTTTCCACCAAAAAGAAGAAGTGCGATCGCTGCAATCAGAAGTCCTTCTGTTAATCCAATACCCATGGTCTTTGTCCTTAGTATAGTTTAGAGAGCTCCATCGAGTATTTCCCGGGAGCATAGTTCATTAATCTTTGTTCTTTTAGTGCAGTAAACTTTTTGTCTGATGACGAGTAACTAGCAAATGGGAAAATCGCAATTCCACCACGAGGAGTGAACTCACCAACAACTTCCAGGTACTGGGGCTTCATGAGTTTTGCAAGATCATCACAAATTTTTTGAATACAGTCTTCGTGGAAGTCGCCATGGTTTCTAAAGCTGAATAAATAAAGCTTCAGCGATTTAGACTCAACCATTTTTTTATCGGCAATATAGTTAATGAAAATTTTTGCAAAATCAGGCTGTCCTGTTTTTGGGCATAGTGAAGTGAACTCAGTACAGATAAAAGTCGTCCATGCAACTTTACCTGGGTTTTTATTATCGAAGGCCTCTAAGACTTGGGGCGCATAATTTTGAGGGTAGTCAGTATGAGTTTCACCAAGAGCGAATGTTGCCAGCTCTTTTTGTCTAGTTGATTTCGAAGCGATATTCTTGCTCTTTTTCATAGGGTTCCCATGGTCGTTGTGTTCATCATTTGATATTACTTTTATAACATTTAAACACGAAGGAATAAAGCTGTGAGTGAAGGGAAAACAAAAGTTGTTTTTGTACAGTTAGGTTCACCAAAAAGCCCTGAAGTCAGGGATGTAAGGGCCTTTTTAAAGGAGTTCTTGGCAGATCCACGTGTGGTTGACATCAACCCCACACTTTGGTGGCTGATCCTGAACCTTTTTGTTCTGCCATTTAGGCCCAGCAAGTCGGCCAGGCTTTACCGCAGAATCTGGGATGGTAAAAGCTTTCCACTTTTAACGATTACCCGCGATTTTACTTCAAAAATCAGAAGCTTTCTTAAGTCTCCAAAAGTGGAAGTCGAACACGCTTTTTTACTCTCGAGTCCAAGAGTCAATGAAGTCTGGGATAATTGGGAGAGTGATCCAAATCCTGCGACTAAGCTAAAAGTTATTCCCATGTTTCCTCAATATTCTGAATCTACTATTGCTTCAGGGATAGATGGGCTTGCTCACGTTATAAAAAACAGAGTGAAGATTCCTGAGATCAGCATTGTCACAAACTTTCACACTTCAAAAGCTTTCATTGATAACAGCGCCTCTCAAATTGATGAGTATCTTTTAAAGTTTAAAGACTCAGGAAAGTCTATCGACAGGCTACTTCTAACTTTTCATGGAATCCAAAAAAGAAGAGTCGTGAATAAGGGAGATGCTTATTACCTGCACTGTTATGAAACATTTTTTCTTTTAAGATCAAAATTAAAAAATATCACACACGATAAAGTCACTATGACTTTTCAGTCGCGCTTTGGTTCAGAAGAATGGCTGACTCCTTATACAGAAGATACGGTTGTGAAGCTGGTTGAGGGAGGCGAGAAAAATTTGGCAGTGTACTCGCCAAGTTTTGTGGCCGACTGTCTAGAGACATTAGATGAGTTGGGAGTAGAGCTTAAGCATACTGCTAATGAGCACGGTGGAGATATTCACTTTATTCCATGTCTAAATGATAAAGATCAGTGGTGTAAAGACTTCGCTTCATTTGTTGAGAATCAGTGCCTTGCTGATAGTGAGACGAGAGAACAGGATTTTTATACTCTCGAAAAAAATAACTATGAAGAATTTCACAAAATAAGTAAGGAAGAATTAAAAATGAAAAGCGAGCCTCTCACACCAGAATCGAAGTCCTCATTGAAAATTGTTTTCCTTACAATCTTTTTAGATCTGGTAGGTTTCTCAATTATTTTTCCATTGTTTCCAAGTCTGGCGAAACATTATTTACTCAATGACCCCGATAACTTTTTCCTTAAAGCGATCTTTGGGTCAATTCAGACCATCAGTAACTATACTGAAGGCACAGGCGTCTTTTCAGGAATCGTTTTATTCGGCGGTATTTTAGGTGCACTTTATTCATTTCTTCAATTTGTGGCAGCTCCAATGTGGGGAAGCCTTTCAGATAGAATCGGAAGAAAGCCGGTTCTTCTCATTTCTCTTACAGGTCTTGCTTTAAGTTATGTCCTTTGGTTTTTCTCAGGATCATTTACGACCTTGATTATCGCCAGAATTATCGGTGGGATCATGGGAGGAAACATCTCGACAGCAACAGCTGTTGTCGCAGATGTGACAACTAGTAAAAACCGCTCAAAAGGAATGGCCTTTATCGGAATTGCTTTTGCGCTAGGCTTTGTTATCGGGCCTGCTATCGGTGGAATTTTATCATTGATTGATTTAACAAAAATTTATCCACAGTTAATTGCTTACGGTGTGAATCCATTTTCCGCACCGGCCGCTATGGCCTTATTACTTTCACTTTTTAACGTTATTTGGGTTTATAGAAAATTCAATGAATCACTTCCAGCATCTAAGAGAGGATTGGTTACAACTCAAAGAAGTTCAAACCCATTAAAGATTTTCTCTCCACTTCCGTATAAAGGTGTAAACCTGGTGAACTTCGGAAACTTCTTATTCCTTACGGCCTTCTCAGGAATGGAGTTCACATTAACGTTTTTAGCTTTTGAGCGCCTTGGTTATACATCAATGCAAAATGCTTACTTATTCATCTTCATTGGATTTATTTTAGCGATGGTTCAAGGTGGATACGTGAGAAGAAAAGCTCACGAAGTTGGTGAAAAGAAAATGGCGATGCAAGGTCTGATTGCTTTGATTCCAGGACTCATCATGATCGGTCTGGCCTATTCAAATGCGATGCTTTACGGCGGCTTATTTTTCTTAGCGGTGGGATCTTCTTTGATCATTCCGTGCTTAACAACTCTTGTAACTCTGTACACTCCAGCTCAAGAGCAGGGTAGAAGTGTAGGGATCTTTAGGTCTCTTGGAGCTCTTGCTCGAGTGATCGGGCCTATAAGTGCTGCCATTATTTATTACAAATACGGATCAGCTGCTCCTTATTATGTTGGATCAGTCTTCTTGTTAATTCCAATTCTCATGGTAGCAAAACTGCCTGACGTTCAAAAACATTCTGAAGCTTAATTAGCACAAGAAAGGATTGGATTTTTTCTCATCGAAAATTCTTGTCGGCCCACCGTGGCCGGCAATAACTTTCGTTTCATCAGGAAGTATTAAAAGCTTTTCTTTAATTGATTTAATTAACAAGCGTCCATCTCCGCCTGGAAGATCAGACCTGCCGATAGAGCGCTGGAAAAGTGTATCGCCTGCAAAAGCTATTGGTTCATCAAAATATTCAGTATAAAAGCAGCACGACCCAGGAGTATGTCCTGGAGTGTGAAGAGTCGTGAGAAAATTTTTAATTTCTGGGTCTTCAAATCCAAACTCCATTCCTTCTTCAAGGTAAGAGTCAATCGCTTTGGGAGTTCCGACAATTTGTCTAAAGAACATTCCTTGCTGAGGAAGAGCGTCGTAGAGGAATTGATCGCCTTTATGCAGATGCAGTGTGGCCCCTGTGAAGTTTGATACCTCTGTGCTTCTTCCTATGTGGTCGAAGTGAGCGTGAGTGTGAATCAATTTTTTAACTTTCAGGTTTAGGTCTTTTATTTTCTGAATGATAAAGTCGTGATCATTACCCGGGTCGATGATAATGGCCTCACGGGTTTTATCAGAATAGAGGATGGAGCAGTTACAAAGGTAGCTGCCCACCGGAAAACTTATGAGATTGAGGGAATTTTTCTTTAAGGCCAATGAGCTCATAGAACTCTTATGCCTTCTCCATCTCTATCTGAGACTGGATATAGTTCTGAACACCAACCGCTTTCACAAGACCTTGCTGAGTCTCAAGCCAGTCAACATGCTCTTCTTCACTTGATAAAATGTGAAGGAACAGGTCACGAGTTACATAATCGTGCTCTTTTTCTGCAAGCTGAATGCACTGTTTAAGGTGAGGAATCGCTTCGTATTCAACTTCAAGATCTGCACTCATGACTTCTTCGACAGTCTGGCCGATTCTGATTCTGTCGATTTTTTGAAGATTCGGTAGTCCGTCTAGAAATAAAATGCGCTTAATAAGTTCATCAGCGTGTTTCATTTCATCAATTGAAGCTTTGTATTCAAGGCGACCTAGTTTTTCTAGTCCCCAGTTTTGTAGCATTCTTGCGTGTAGAAAATATTGGTTAATGGCCGTTAATTCTTTGGTAAGAACAGAATTAAGAGCATCAATGATGGCCTGGCTTCCTTTCATAAAATAGCACTCCGATAAATTTTGAAGATAATGGTGAGTAATTGCTCTAGATTATGAGTTGGATTTACTAGATTTGGAATCTAATTTGTTTTGATTTTCGATGATTTTTTTTACAGCATCAACCACACATGATCCGCATGAGTCGCCGATTCCGAGATTTTTTAGGATTTGTTCTTCAGAGCGATTGAAGCCAGTGACCTGGTCTTGCAGCATCTTCTCAGTTATCCCTTTGCAAATACAGATATACATTTGGTATTTCCTCTATTGTTGTATTATAGGGCAAAAGTATGCCCAGTCAAACATTTATCGGCACTATTTAACAAGTGCTTAATATTCTTAACAATTAGTAGGTAGGAAATACCAGAAGTTAGTGGGCAATCAGGAGTTCACGGGCCAGATTCCTGCCTGAGAGCTCTTCGGCCTGCTCAAAACCGGGGATGGCATTAACTTCTAAAACCAGGATTTTTTTGTCTTTTGTTTCTAGTAAATCAATACCGGCATAGTGAAGGTGACTTTTTGAAAAAGCGTGAAGAGCAATGCTTTCGATTTCAGCTGGAATTTTTTTAAGGTATTTAGCAGTGGATCTTTTACTGTTTCCACGGAAATCCTCACTGGAGATTTTCTTTTCAATGCAAGCTAGGACTTCACCTCTCACAATAAACAAGCGCCACTCTCTAGTGTGTTCAACAAAAGGCTGAATCATAAAACGCTGGTCTTTCATAGCGTGAAAAGTTTCAAGAATGCTCATTAATGATTTTTTACTTTCTAGAAAGTTAACTCCAATTCCTTGATTGCCTCTGCTCATTTTTAAAATGTACTTACCATTTTTAGAGAGATCACTAAGAGATTGCTTCATCTCTTCTGTAAGTACACCTCTGTAGAGCATAGTCTTAATAGCAGGGATTTTATGAAGATTAAAAAAAAGTGATTGAGAGTCTTTTGTGCGAAAAAGTGAAAGACCCTCAATTGGATTGGTTACCGTCATTCCCATATCGGCATGATGCTTAGTGACGACTAAGTCAAAGTCATCATAGTTTGTCCCGGTAGTTCGATGAAAGTAGAGTCCACCCATTTTTTGTGACTTTAGTGGGATTTGAAACTGATAAGGATTGATATATAAAGCGGAGTGTTTCAGTTTTGTGGCCTCGTCCAAAAGTCTTTTTGTGGTGAAAAGTTCAGGATTCAAGCTTGATACAATTATATTCAGTTTTGCCATAGTCATTCTCGGATTTGATTTGAATTCTTAAATTATTCACAGGTATAATATCACCCATAATGAAAGCTCGTCATGTATTAATTCTATTTAGTGTTCTTTTCACGTGTACTGTACATTTACATGCACAAACTCCTGCACCTGTCGCTGTAGAGGTAGCACCAGTTGCTAATCCAGAACAGACTCCAGCGATAAAAAATTATTGTGAAAAATTAGAAAAAAGTTTTAAGAGATTCGGTTGGGAAAAAAGCCAGTGTGAAACTTTTAAATGGAATCACTATAGAAATTCAGTTTTAGGTGATCCACTTATGTGGACAGTCTTTGGTGATGTAAGTGATGAAGAGCTTCCAAGCTTTAAAGATAAAGATGTCACAATTGTTATGTGCGGAGTTCACGGAGATGAAATCACTCCTGTGAAGTTTTGTTTTGATTTGATGTACTATCTTCGAGACGCCTATGCTGATCCTGAAAAAGTAAAAGGGGAGTTTCACAATAAAGTTGTTCTTGTCTCTCCATTGGTGAATCCTGATTCCTATTTCAAAGCAAGACCGACAAGAGTCAATGCCAGAGGGATTGATCCCAACAGAAATTTTCCTACAAAAGACTGGCAGCTTGAAGCAAGACAGATCTGGCTGAAAAAATTTAGAAGAGATAAAAGAAGAAATCCTGGTATGAAGGCCAATAGCGAGCCAGAAGTTGTTTTTCAGGTTAATCTTATTAAAAGATACAACCCGGACAAGATTGTGTCTGTTCACTCGCCATTAACTCTTTTAGATTACGATGGGCCAAGTGTGGCCACGACCAATGGCATGGATGGAGTAAAAGCTCATGAATTACTTATTCAAATGAGTAAGGACGCTTCAGGCTACAATATAAAGGACTATCCGTTTTTTCCAGGCTCTCTGGGAAATTGGGCCGGTAAAGAGCGCAACATCCCAACTTATACATTAGAGCTTCCTTCATCAGACCCAAGAAAAAATCCCGAGTATTGGACTCTGTTTAAATCGGCCCTTCATAAATTGATCGTTCACAACCTTCGCCAGAATATTGCCAAGGCCCCAGTTCCAGATGAAGTGGGTAAACCAAATGCTCCAACTTCTGGAAATTCACCAGCTTCGCCTAACTAGTCACTAGGTGATTACAAGACCTGCAAATTTTTATTGGCATAAAATTTAAGTTTCTCTTAAATTTGCCGACAAGACAGAAGAGTTAATTCGTAGTCTTTAGTCGGGAGTCAATCATGTTAGCAAGTTTTTCTGAATTTAAGTTCTATCAATCATTCAGAATTCCTGTTGAAGAGGCAGATGATCTAAGATTTTTAGTTCAGATGGCGCGAGAAAAAGGCGGGCCGGAAGAGTATATCAACGATGCTAAACTCATCGATATCTCATTAACAGGATTAGGTTTTGCTACGGCAGAGAGAATTTCTGTCGGTCGTGAAATTACTATTTCATTACAATTTAAAAAACACCATATGGACCTAACTGGAAAAGTCGTGCGCGCTTTTTCTCAAACTCTAGATGATCAAAAGATCATTTACGGGATTGAAATTGAAGAAGAAAAGGGGATTGCAAAATTCCTTGAGCACTATATTTTAGGTTTTTCAGGCGAGAGATTAAAAAACTGCTTAATTGATTCTGCCATTAAAGAGCGCTACACAAAGGCCACTGATGGATTTGAAATCTTTTCTCTTTTATTATCACTCTTTAAAGACATCACTCACTTCGGCGATAAAGAAGGTTTTATCGAATCGATGCTGGATGAAGTTATTAGAATTTTAAATGCTCAAAGAGCATCACTCTTTCTCATTAACCCGGAGACAAATGAGCTTGAAGCCGTTTGTGCATTGGGGATTAGAAAAGAGCAGCTGAAGTTTGATTACCGCGTGGGGATTGCAGGGTCTGTTTTTACCACAGGGGTCGCTTTGAACATTGATACTGTTCATGATAGCACGCGCTTTAACGAAGCATTCGATAAAAAATTTGCTTTTGAAACGAAGTCAATTATCTGTCACCCGATTCATAATCGTGAAGACAAGATCATTGGTGTTATTGAAGTTTTAAACAAGAGAAACGAAGACCGCTTTTCTATTGAAGATGAAAAGACCATGAAAGTCTTATCACTGATTTTTTCATCAGTGTTTTATAACTTTACTCCAATGAGTGACAAGTCACTTATTAGAAGATTCTCTAATCCATTCGACAGAAAAAATGCATTGATCGGGAAAGTTCCTCACGTGGCTTCTCTACGATCTACCATTGTAAAATTAAAAGATATTGAAGCACCGGTATTAATTTATGGTGAGCGCGGGATTGGAAAATCTCTTTACGCAAAAATTCTTCACGTCGAAGGACAGCGCGGTCTGAAAGGATTTGAAGTCGTTCATTGTGCTGAAAAAGATCAGGACTATGTCGGCCAGATGCTCTTTGGGCCAGACGAAAAAGAATGTAAGCTGATCACATGTCAGGGCGGAACTGTTCAGTTGCATGAGATCTGGGCGCTTTCAATGGCACACCAGAAAAAGCTTTTAGAGGTTTTTAAAACACGTCACATTCCAGATACAAAATTCAGTATGGATGTTCGTATCGTTGCGACAACGACAAGAGACTTAGGTCTTTTAGTTGCCAACGGCGAGTTTGACAGAGAGCTTTATGAGTATATTTCTAAAGCGACAGTTTTCATGGAGCCGCTAAGAAGACGCGGAGACGATATTGAAATTCTTGTCGATTATTTCCTGAAAGCAGAATGTAAAAAAGAAGGTCTTCTTCTTAAATCGTTTGCACCAAAGCTGATGGAGAAATTAAAGAAATACGACTGGCCAGGAAACATTAAAGAGCTTCGTCTTTGTGTTGAAAGGGCCGTGATGTATAATCCAAAGGCCCATGTGATCACCGATATCGAAATCGAAGATTCGGCGTCTCCACTTGTGGATCTTTCAGAGAAAAAGAGAATGTTCGGCGATCTGCCTTTTATTAGTGACCACAGCATTGCGCTTAAAGACCGCATGTCACTGATTGAAAGAGAGATGATTCACGCCGAGATCAGAAGATGTAACGGGAATAAGTCAAAAGCAGCTAAGGCCATGGGCATTAGCCGCGAAGCTCTGAGAAAGAAGCTTCTGATGAGTACCGACATCCTGAAGTCTCTGAACCTTTCTGAAGAAGAAAGATTGAAATTCTTAAAAGAAGATGACGAATTTGCAAATGCGGCGTAAAAAGGAAGGACGATGTCTTTCTTAAGCCCATTTTTTAATCATCTCAATATCAAAGACTTTATCGACATATTAATTGTCGCAGTCTTGATCTATCAACTTTTGTTGATCGTGAGAGGAACCAAGGCCGCACAAATGATTGTGGGGCTGGGGTTTTTATTCGGGCTCTTTTGGCTGGGGATCACTTTTAAGCTTTATTCACTCAATTGGGTCCTGGCCCACTTCTTCGATTCATTTTTTATTATCGTCGTCGTGCTCTTTCAGGATCAGTTCAGAAGTGCTCTGGCCTCGGTGGGAACAAAAAGAAATATCCTGACAGTATTTTCCAAAGACGAACACGATTTTGAAATTGATGAAATCGTCGAGGCCTGTGGAGCTTTATCGCGCGAAAAGATCGGGGCGCTGGTAGTTATTGAGCGCACACATGGTTTACTCAACTATATCAATACCGGAACTCGTCTAGATTCGAGAATCCATTCGGATATTATTTATTCGATCTTTGAATCGAGCTCGTCTTTGCACGATGGTGCCATCATCATTCAGAACTCAAAACTCACTGCCGCAGGATGCTTTCTTCCATTGTCTAAAAACTTTGATATCGAAAGACATCTAGGAACCCGCCACAGGGCCGCTCTAGGATTGACTGAAGTGACCGACGCATTAGTTATCACTTGTTCTGAAGAAAGTGGTAAGATTAACTTATGTGTTGAAGGAGTCTTTTACCTGTGCAAATCCGAAAGGGAATTGGGCCAGTATCTCCGTCATATCTGGAGTAATGAAAGTTTAGATAGCGCCCTTAGACCTATTAAGACCAAGGATATTGTTCGTTGAAATTAGAAAAGGCCCAGAGACATACTCTGAAAATTATCGCGATATTCTTTGCAGTATCTTTGTGGTTCTACGTCTTAAATAGCGAACCGGTTGAAGTCGACAAAAAAATGCAGATCGAGTTTATCCTGCCTAAAGGCTATGCCATTTCAAGCCAGACAGATAGAGAGTTGCAGCTGAAGTTAAAAGGCTCAAAGGCCTTTATCGGAAATGTCTTTTCTAACAAAGAAAAGATGGTGGTAGACCTGAAGCCTTACTTTAAAAAGTTCGGGAAAAATTTTAAAGTGTTTTATTACACCTCTCAGATCTCTGTTCCTTTTGGAGTAGATATCCTAGAGATGCATCCAAAAGAAGCGAGCATTGAAATTGAGCGTCTGGTCCAGATGGAGCTCCCGGTTAAAATGCACTACGTTGGAACAATGGCCTACGATAAAAGGTTTAAAGAGGTTTCTATTGAGCCCTCAAAAATCCTGATTTCAGGGCCTATTGATGTCCTCCGAAAGTATTCTAAAGTCGACACAAGTGCTGTCAATCTCTCAAACATTGATAAAGAAGAAGGAACGCTGTTTGTCGCTCTTGAAGAGCTTGACTCCAGACTTACTTATGAAGAAAATCCTAGGGTGAAATTAACATATAAAGTTCAGCTAACAGTTCCAAAGCGCGAGTCTGTAAAAAAAGACTAATGACGTTTTAAGAGCTGATGATTGAAAAAAGGAAAACGTATGTCGGAAAGAAAACTTTTCGGAACAGATGGAATACGCGGTAAGGCCAATGCTTATCCGATGACAGCAGAAATTGCTACGGCCTTGGGGCGCGCGGTAACTTTCTATTTTCAAAATATCAATCCTACTAATACCAAGCCGGTGATCATCGTTGGTAAAGACACTCGCTTAAGCTGTTATATGCTTGAGATGGCCTTTGCTTCCGGAGTTTGTTCACAGGGTGGAGAAGTTATTCTTACAGGGCCTCTGCCAACTCCAGGAGTTGCCTTTGTCACTCATTCAATGAGAGCAGATGCCGGCGTTATGATTTCGGCCTCTCACAATCACTTTCAAGATAACGGGATTAAAATTTTCGACGGCAAAGGAAATAAACTTCCTGACTCGGTGGAAATTGAACTCGAGCGCCTAATTTTAAATCCTGAAATGATGCCTGCTAAATACGGAAGCCAGTTAGGAAATGCTGAAAGACTAAAAGAAGTTTACGGCCGCTACATTGTTCAGGTGAAGTCTGCTCTAGGTCACGATTATGACCTGGACGGAATGAGAATTGTTTTAGACTGCGCTAATGGTGCTGGCTATAAAGTAACTCCCATGATCTTTCAGGAATTGGGAGCAGAAGTTTTCTCAATCGGGATTTCTCCCAATGGAGAAAACATCAATAAAGCGTGTGGCTCACTTCACCCGGAAGCAGCTCGCGCTGAAGTTCTGCGCTATAGGGCCGACATCGGTATTTGTATTGATGGCGATGGCGATAGAGTAAGTGTCATCGATCAAGAAGGTACACTGATTGACGGTGATAAACTCATTGGTCTTTTTGCCAAATTATTACTAGCTCGTGGTGAACTTAAAAAAGGTGACACTGTCGTTGGAACTGTCATGACTAATTTAGGGCTAGAGCTCTACCTTGAGTCTCTTGGATTAAAACTGCATAGAACAAAAGTCGGTGACAGGTACATCATCGAATATATGCGTGCTAATAATTGTATTCTTGGAGGAGAGCCTTCAGGACATATTATTTTCAGCAAGCACTCAACCACTGGGGATGGATCTCTTGGAGGTCTAAAAGTTATCGAGGCGATGAAGTATTTTAACAAGTCACTAAAAGACTTAGTTGAAGAAGTTGAACTCTTTCCTCAGTTCATTAAAAATGTTGTTGTAAAAAATAAGCCTCAACTTGAAACAGTAAAAAGTATTGATGACGCAACTAAAGAAGCTGTGAAGAAGCTCGACGGAAGAGGGAGAGTATTACTCCGTTATTCAGGAACAGAGCCTCTTTTAAGAGTGATGGTTGAAGGTGACAATGCGGAGCTGGTTGAAGCAGAATGTAACAGGCTGATTCAAGTTGTTACAAAAGAAATTGGTTAATTTTAGGAGTATTTCATGATCCCTCGTTTAGGAATTAATATCGACCACGTAGCGACTTTAAGACAAGCACGCGGCGAAGATTATCCAAGTGTCGTTGATGCAGCCCAGGTGTCATTACTCAATGGTGCAGATCAAATTACCATTCACTTAAGAGAAGACCGCCGCCATATTCAGGACACTGATGTTGAGACGGTAAGACTAGTTACAAAACGTTTTGGAAAACCTCTTAATCTTGAAATGGGTGTTAACCCTGAAATCGTAGAGATTGCTATTGCCTCAACTCCTGAATGGATTTGTCTTGTGCCTGAAAAGCGCCAGGAAAAAACCACAGAAGGAGGCCTTGATTTATTAGACGATGCTAACTTCATTAGAATTGAAGAAGCTGTTAAGAAATTAAAGTCATCAATTAAAGATGTTAAGATCTCTCTATTTCTTGAAGCTAAAATTGAAGTGCTTATTAAGGCCACTCAGTTAGGCATTGATGCCGTTGAGATTCACACGGGTGAGTATGCCAGAGTTTTCAGCAATGGAGACGATATAGGGCGATATATAGAGCAATACAAGGCCGCTAAGGAATTTTTGACCAACAATAAAATCGCCACTCACGCAGGCCACGGGCTGACTGATGAGAGTGTTGTCCCTCTTTTAGAGCATAAAATTTTTGAAGAATACAACATTGGTCACTGGATTATCTGTCATGCACTTTTTAACGGTCTTTCAAATACTGTTAAGAATTTAAAAAATGTTTTTGAAGCTCACCCGTTAAAGTAAGGCAAGACTATGACTCAAGTTCGCACATGGAAAAAAGTTTTAGAATCTGATCTCGCTAATATTGCCAGCGAGATGAAAGAAGTTATTGAGCCGCCAAGTGTGATTATTCTTGAAGGCCCAGTGGGTGCAGGTAAGACGACGTTTACAAAAATTTTTATTGATAGAAAGGGGACAGCAAGTCCTACTTATTCAATCATCAATGAAGTCGACAATCTTTTACACGCTGACCTCTATAGAATAGAAAAAAAAGAAGAGCTGATTCATCTGGAAATACCAATGTATCTGGAAGAGAAAGACTACTTTCTTATAGAGTGGGGAATGCCTTATCTTCGAGAACTTCAAAGAATTATAGGTGATGAATTTAAGTACTATCAGTTAAAGATAGAGATCAACGAAAACAATTCACGCAACTTTTTGCTTACTAAAATCTCATAGGGGCAGGCAAAATTTTCCGATCAATTCACTCCACAAAATTATTTTTTTATCAATAAAAAGCGATGAATCAAGTGACCTAATTAGGCGGTTTTATTGAGGATTCACCCGATCTTAACGCTTAAGATTACCTTAATTTCAATACCTTACACACAAAAGTTAGAAAATAGGTTGTTGACTTCTGTGTTTCGAACACGTCATACTATTATTGCGAGACTTGATCCTTAAAGAGAAAGTCAGGAACTAGAAGAGGGAGCACGGATGAGCAACCTCACAGTAGACGACACACGCATCTCTAAGAATTTATCTCGAAAAATTAGGTTACGATCAATTGGATTTTTTATGGAGGAAGACCAATGAGACTTACATCAAAAGGGCGTTACGCAGTTAGAGCAATGTTAGACCTTACTACTCATTCAAATGGGAATCCGGTAAGACTACAAGAAATTTCAACAAGACAAAACATCAGTCTTCATTACTTAGAACAACTTTTTAGAAAGCTAAGAAATGGCCAAGCAGTTAAGTCGGTTCGTGGACCTGGTGGAGGCTATGTACTAGCTAGAAACCAAGACCAAATCACTATTAAAGACGTTCTTGACTGTGTTGGTGAAAACATCAACCCAGCTAGAGATATCGTAGGAACTGAAGCTGAAGCAGCGAACTCTCTTGAGTTCCACCTGTCTAAGAACTACTTCATGAACTTAGGTATTATCATGAAAGAATATCTTGCAACTACATCACTTGGTGACTTAGTTCGTAAGACTAAAGAAACTGAAACAGAAGCAGGAATCGGTAACGCTTCTTCTACTGAACAAGCTAACAATATGGCATCTGCAATCAGAAGCCCGATTGGAGAGATCAATCAGTAATCGTTTCTATTTTGATTATAATGCAACATCCCCGCTGTCGAAGAGAGTCACAGACTATCTACGCAGCGGGGATTTTCTTTTTGGCAACCCCGCCTCGCTTCATAGTACTGGGAAAAAATCAAAAAAGATAATCAACGAGTCTGTTGAGTACCTTTATCACTTATTTCAAATTAGTCCTGACACTCATAAATTATTTTTTCACTCAGGTGCTTCAGAAGGAATTAACTCCATCTTTAAAGGGCTTGCTCTTAAGCATTTTTATAATCAAGAGAAAGTGACTTTCTTCTTTTCAACAGTCGATCATGCTTGTGTTATTCAACTAAAATCCGATCTGGAAAAATTAGGTCATAAGGTTAGTTTTTTTACTGTCGATAATAATGGTCTTTTCGATCAACAAGAATTAATAAAAAATATTCTACAAGAGACAAGTGAAGGAAGATTATCTTTCCTGAACTACACTTATGTTAATAATGAATCTGGAGTCGTCTGGCCCCTATCGTGGGCAGAAGAAATCAAAAAAGAAACTAATGCCTTCATTCATGTGGATGCTGTTCAGGTGGTAGGAAAAATTCCTAACTGGGACATGCTCTCAAGTAAGCTTGATGCGTATACTTTTTCTGGCCATAAATTTGGTGCCATAAAAGGAATCGGTTTTACATTTATTCAAAAAGATATCGATTATAGTCCTCTCATTGTAGGAGGGACTCAGCAAGAAGGTCTGCGCGCCGGAACAGAAAATGCTCTGGGTGTTTATACGATTAAGCTGGCCCTTCATGATATGAAAGAGCATTTCAATGCAGATGAACTTTTAGCTGCTAAAAGTGAAATTGAAGAGACGCTGGTTCAACATGTTGGCGATAAGGGAGAAGTTGTGGCCCGCTTTGCTCCACACAGAAATCTCAATACAATTTTCTTAGTCCTTTATGGAAAAAAAGCAGAAACACTAAGTGTTAAGTTTGATATGGCCGGAGTTGATCTCTCTACAGGATCGGCCTGTTCTTCAGGAATTATTAAAGAAAATAGAATTTTAATGAGTATGGGTTATAGCTATGAGGATTCAAGAGCGGCCCTTCGTTTTTCATTTTCTCCATTCCTGGCAAAAAACGAAGTGGCCGAGATCGTTCAAAAAATTAAATCAGTCTTAATTTAAAATCTAATAAATTATTTACACTTGTACTGAATTGATGAATCAAGAATCACTTCAGAAGAAGGCGATTGCGTGAAAACAGAAAATGGAACAATCATGTTTCTTCCCATTGGAAGAGAAACTAAGAAAGCAAAGTTTTGCCAAGGCATTTGTCCCAGTGGACGAATCGTCTTACTTTCCATCTCTTCAGTTTCAGGATTTGGATTAGTGATTGTAACAGTTTTAATTTTTAGAGTTGGGATCTCATAAGTCATAACCAGAGTGTGGTTGACGTTACTTTTTTTAGTACAGTTAACAACTTTATCAGCGGCCATTGCGGATATTGATGATAGAAGAATTAAAGCAGCAAGCAATGTTTTCATTTAAGAACTCCATGTTTGTAATTAACTCCAGAATCCTATCACTTCTGATCTCTATAAGAGAACCAAAAAAAAGGCACTTTACAGTGCCTTATATTTTTTATCTGCGTCTATCGCCTGTAAATCTTAAGATAATCATGAAAAGGTTAATGAAATCGAGGTATAAGGTAAGAGCGCCGATGACAGAAATTTTTGATCTTTCTTCATCGCTTCTTGCCATTTGCCCCATCGTTTTAATTTTCTGAGTGTCATAGGCAGTGAGCCCCGCAAAAATGAGAAGTCCAACTAAGCTAAATACTAGCCCCGCTGCTCCACCCATCATAGCAGGAAAGAAAAAAGCAAGAAGACTGTAACCGATTAATCCAAATAGTCCCATCGAACAAAATGTTCCAATAGGGCCTAAGTCTCTTTTAGTAAAAAATCCAAATGCAGAAAGTCCACCAAAGCCAATGGCCGTTGTGAAAAATGCTGATTGGATACTAGCTTGAGTGTACATTAAAAAGATTACTGAGAGAGTTACACCTGTTAGTGCAGAGTAGAGAAAGAAAAGTCCTAGTGCCATGGCAGTAGACATTTTGTTGATCATTGCTGAGAGACCAATAACCACACCAATCTGAGCGATAACTAAAACCCAGAAGAGTCCTCTGTTGGCAGCAATAGACATTGCTAGCTGCTCATTTGTCCCAATGTAAGTTGAGATACCAGCTGTTAATAAAACACCGATAAACATCCATTGATAAACTCTCGTCATGAAACCCGCAGTTGCAACCGCGCGTGAATCCACATCGAGACTATTATATTTTCTTTGATTACTTTCCATATAATTCATACCCCTTAAAAAGTTGTATCAAAATTATACTCCTAAAAATTCTTGATACGAAGCTTTTTTAGGTCTTCCAAGTTCTCGAGATTAGTTCTTTGGCGCATCTCAAGAAGATTCCATGTTTCTTTAGTATCGCGCTTTGATATTGTATTCATAAATTTTGTCAGTAAATTTGTAAATGCATTCCACATAACAATCCCTCCATTGAAATATTAATGTGTAATGAATATAAGTGACATTGAGCTAATTAGCTCGTCTGGATTTGGTCAGGATTCTATTGTTATTTTTAGAATGTCTCTTTTAAGATAGGCATGATTTCTTTAATACCATAAGCAATCATTTCAATCGCCATGGCCATAAGAATAAGACCCATGATTCTCGTCATAACGTTAAGACCAAGCTGGCCTAATTTCTCACCAATTTTATCTGCGTAACTCAAAACAATTTTTATGATGAGTGTTACTACGAGAACCATAAAGATTCCGGCCACCCAGTGAGTGGTCGTCGTGAAATTTTTGGCATGAATAATTGATGTGGAAATCGCGCCGGGGCCTGATAAAAGTGGAATCGCCAGCGGAATAACGCCAATTTCTCTTTCAAAATCAACTGAGCGAATTTCTTCGTTGTTAATTTTTGTATTTGATTGGTGCCCGGAAATCATACTGAAGGCCGTCATGAATAAAAGAAGCCCACCGCCAATAGTGAAAGAGGCAAGTGAGATGCTGAAAAAATTAAGCAGTGCCTGGCCAATAACTAAACTAACTATAATAGTTGTCCCGCAGGCAATCGAGCAGGTATTCGTGACGTTTTTAGTATTGAGGTTTTTATGATTTCTAGTGAGTCCTAAAAAGACGGGAATGGCCCCAAGAGGATTGATAATTGAAATAAGAGTGATTGCATATTTTAAAACATCACTAATAGCAGGGCTTACTTCCATAGTATTATCCTCGTCTCAATATTTTAGATTTCAATTTATTGATAATGGTCTGCGATTCTTCAATTTTTATAAGATAAGTAATTCCAAAATAAAGACATCCGTAAATTCCCAATACGAAAAACGCTCTTGGAATGGGATGAGTAAAAAAACCAAAGAGCACGAACCATTTTACAAAAAGAGCAAATGAGGCAGCGATCATAGCAGAGCCCCAAAGTTTTGATTGATACCTGAAATCGACGCCAGTTTTTCCGATGATAGAGTTGAGCTTGCGTCTAAGCAGTGTGAACTCTATCCAGCCGCTGATGCCGGCCGAAGATGTGAGTCCCGCTGTTGCATAGACCGGATCTGTGCTGATCATGGGAGCTAATTTAAAAGCAAATAAATACCCAAGTGCTGTCGTAAAAAAGATTCTGATAAAAGCAAAATTTAATGTTGTGCGGGTGTCTTTTAATGAAAAGAAAGTGCTCGAATAAAGTCGTCCTATTGTAGAGGCAAGAAGGCCTACGCTTGATCCGATGAGAACGATCCAGACAACGTGGGTGTCTTTTTCTGTAAACTCCCCTGTCTGGTACAAAGCAGAGACGAGAACATCCCCAAGAATGAGAAAAGCGCATAGTGAAGGCACAATGAAAAAACTAATTCTTTGAATCCCACGCTGTAATCTATCTCTTAATTTTGCGTATATTTCTTCAGGTGAGCCGATGATAGAGCTCATTTCAGGAAGCTCGCTTGCTGAAATACTCATCCCGAACAAAGAGACAGGCAGAACATAAATAGTCTGAGCAAAAGCAAGATTGGAAACTGCACCAGTCGGCAGTAAACTGGCCAGTATGTTATCAATATAAGAGCTGACCTGGACAACTCCACGAGAAATTACACTTGGAACAAAATTTTTCATGATGATTCTGACATGCAGAACTTTAGTGTCGAGGCGTGGTTTAAAATATTTTAATAACTTTATTGTCGTTGGAATTTGAACGGCAACTTGAAGAAAGCTTCCGAGAACGAGTCCCCATCCCGCAATAATAGCAAGATCGTATTGTGAAGTTCCGTTTCCAAAAAAGAGCAAAGTCGCAATGATCGAGATGTTCCAGATTACCGGAGCAGCATAAGAAAGAAAAAATCTTCTATGACTATTGAGGATCCCCAGACACCAGGCCGACATGACGACTAAACCTGTGCCAGGAAAGAAAATCTGAACAAGCTTGATTGTCAGTTCGCGCTTACCACCTTCAAACCCCGGGGCAATGGTATCAATTAAAAATGGAGTTGCAGCAATTCCACCTACCACTAAAAAAAGTGTCATGAGAAAGAGTAGTGTACCGATGGTCATGGCCACTTTAGAAGCTTCGAGGTGATCTTCGGGATTAGGAGTATTCTCATTATGTTCACGGGCCAGAAGACCGGCGTAGACGGGAATGAACGATGCGGAAAGAACACCTTCTCCAAAAAGATTTTGAAGAAAATTTGGAATTTTCAATGCTGCTTTAAAAGCGTCTCCGGCATCAGAATTTCCAAAATAGTGGGCAAAGGCCCTCTCTCTTAGAAGACCAGCAATTCTGCTGAGAAAAATTCCCATACCAACAAATAGAGCGCCACTTTTTTTATTACTCATTATTATTTAATTAAAGGGAATCTCATGCGAAAGATCAATCCTTATTTATGCTTTTTTATCATAAAGGCACTGACTTTCATTTTAATCGCGATGTCCTTTTGAAACTCAGGAATGGGGGCGAGAGACCAGCTCCAGCTTGAGAGCTTCTCTGGTAATGAGAGATGCTCATAATTTTTATCGATTTGAATGACGTTATCATTTTTATCACAGTAGTGAACTTCTGTATCAGTGATTATGATGAAAGGGGCATTAAACAGATGCAAATATGCTAAATGATTTCTGGTGGAATTTTGAAGGTAGCGACTTACGTCCTGAGAGCTGAATTTATTTTTTAATTTTTTATTTATGTATTTTTCCAGATGAATTGGAAGTTGGGACATCAAGTTTACAGAAAGTACGAGTCCCCAGTCTTCATCTAAAAATTTTTGTGGAACATGGTCTATCAAATTTTTATCATGATGAAGAGAGTGCTCTAGTTCAGTAATGTCATGTTCTACAAATACAATATTTTTTAAATGCGCGACTGATTCTTTTGTGTTTTTTAAATGAACAATATCTACTAACGTAACTTTTTTAAAAGCTTTTGAAAGCTCTTCTATGGGAACTTCGTGAAGAGGCCCTGATCCCAGGACAAGAACAGAGTCAAAGTGAGAGGCGAGTTTTAAATGATCTTTGATAAAGTTTTTACATTGGGTGCGATGAGGAAGCCACGATTTCTGGCAGCGAGATTCACGCGATAAAAGCGAGATACTCTCACTAAGGTGTCCGAAAGTTCGAGCTTCGGACAGTAGAGGACGCTCGAAGAGATAAGTTAAAAGCTCTCGTATCAAAAATAAATCCTTTTAAAAGATAATCTTTGATACGAGTATAAAAGCTAAGCGGCCTTTTTACCAGTCGACTTATGATTTACATAATTAACGTAAGAAGGAATTCTTGACTGAAGCATATCCCAGACGATTTTTTCTTCCAGACCGTCAACCTTAGCGCATCTTAGAAGCTCTTCAACTTTACCATCTAGAAGTTCGTAGTCGATAGTTGAACGATAAACGTGCTCGCATTCTACTAATACTTCTTCAATTTCTTCTTTGTACTGTGCAATGAGTGTGATTAAAAAACTGTCGCGATCCATGTATGCCCCTTCTTTTTTTCAACCTTACAATAGTTGATAAGGGGCATATCGGATACCTGAGCAAAACACTTTAGACAATTCTTAGAAATTTCTATGTCTCAGAATAAATTCAACCCTGCGGTTGATATTAATTCCTTTGGATTCTTCTTCTGAGGAGACGGTCGCACTCGATTGGGCCACAGGGATTAATTTATCTCCCGAGACACCAAAGTCATTAATAAGAGAAGTTCTGATGGCCATAGCGCGCTTAAAAGAGAGGTCCCAGTTCGCTTGATCTGTGGCCCCTTCAGCTTTTTCAGTGTGGCCGATAATGGAGACTGATCCTTCATAGTCTTTAAAGACATCTGCTAATTTTTTTAAATAATTTTTACCTTCATAAGAAATTTCAGTCGAGCCAAATTGGAAGACGACATTTCCAGGAATAGCAAACTTAAGGTATTCAGAATTGTAATCAGCAGAAAAAGCATTTCCATCAAAAAGTTCATCTACAAGTTTTGATAATACTTTATGTTCCTGAAGATAGACCGGGCGAGGGCGAGCAGGCTCTGTTATATCTGCCTGATCAAATCCACCTTCACCACCGTTTAAAACGGAGTAAGATGAATTGGGAGTGCTTCCGATTTTTCCTACAGAGTCAGATCCACCTTTAAAAATCGTGGCCGTCGTAAAGTAGTCGGCGATAGCTGCTTTTGTTTCTTCATCAGCACCCATGAGCCACATAACCAGGAAGAAGGCCATCATCGCTGTCATGAAGTCGGCGAAGGCAACTTTCCAGGCACCACCGTGAGCTCCACCGTGGCCTTTATTAATTCTTTTTATAATGATAGGTGCTTTGTCATCTGCCATAGTGAAAATCCTTTTTCAGTATGATTAATTAATATTAAAACTTATTTCTTACCAGCATTGGCCGTCGCTTCATCCACTTCTTTGAATGTAGGGCGAAACTCTGTAGCAATACTTCTTCTTCCGAACTCAGCACATACTTTTGCATTCACACCTTTTGAGAAAGCGAGAAGACAAATTTTAGCTGTGATCATGAAGCGCATTTCTTCTTTTAAGTTAGATTCAATTTTAGCTCCTAATGGTTGTAAATATCCATATGAGGCCAAAATTCCCAAAAACGTTCCTACCAGAGCGGCCGCAACCGACATACCGATGACTTCCTTACCTTGAGTCAGTTTTCCCATGGTGATAACAATCCCGAGAACGGCAGCAACGATACCAAGACCAGGCATGGCATCCGAAACGCGGTTAATTGATCCGACAAGAACGTGCTCTTCTTCATTTACGATATCTAAATCCGAGTTCATTAAATCTTCTAAGTCGTAAGGAGAAAGTGATGAAGCGATCTGAACTTTTAGCGTGTCACAGATAAAATCAATAGTGTGGTGATTGTGTAAAACAGCTGGGTAGCGTTTAAAAATTTCACTCTGCTCAGGATTTTCAACATGTGGTTCAATTGAAATCGGGTTAGCAGAGGCCATCTTAATAAGTTCAAACATACATTGAAGGAGTTCAATGTAGGCAGCTTTATTAATTCCGCTTCCTTTTAATGATTTTATACTGTTGGCAATAATGCCTTTAATAACATAAGGGCTAGTGGCCATAACAAGAGACCCAACTGCGGCACCGCCGATGATGAGAAGCTCTGTTGGCTGCCATAAAACTGCTAGGTTTCCGTGGTGGAGAACGTACCCCAAGATAACACAGACTGTAGTAACGATTGCACCCACTATTGTGAACATAAAATCCTCCAATTGATTTCCTATCTTATCGAATTATCATTTCAAATCTTTAGTTTTATGGACTTAAGGCCTAGGGCCTCAGGCAAAAGACGGTAGTCTCATTCAAGTTTTGTCGGGTATTTGCCGATAAAAACTACGGAGTCATTTATGAAAACATCATTTTTAGTCATTACTTTAGTTATTAACTCAATCTTTCCGACTGTATTTGCAGTTGAAAAGGCCGTGGAGATTAATACTTCTCAGGAAGTGTTTAATTCCAAGTGGAACTTCTCTCCACTAGTCAAGCGCACCGAAGGGAAGACGACTGTTCAAACAAAAATGTTCCAGCGATTGTTGTGGATTGAAAAAAGACCGGTGAGTGTTGTCGATACAAATTTCGTTTTTCTAAAAAATCCTACTCTAGATATTGACCCCAAAAAAAATGAGCTGACTTATATTGCTCAATCAATGAAAAAAAGCTTTGGTGGAAAACTGAAGGTGACTGGAAATGCAACCAGCATGGTTGTAGAAGGAAAATTTGAAAAACTTAATCGTTATATCAAAGTGAACCTTCAAAAGAAAAATGACAATGTAACTATCATTACATCGTTTGCCCGAATGGGGCTTTATAAAAATCTGGAAGCTGAAGTTTTGGAACTTCACGAAATACTTTTAAAGTATGACGGTGTTATTCCAAAAGAAAATGCACCTAAGACCACGTGGATGAATTGGCTTGGAATTGAGTCGGCCCATGCCGATGGATTTGGAATAAATTTAAGTAATCTTCTGGGTGGAATGAACACAGGTTCAGGAGCAAGTGGAAGCGGGTTTAGCTATAATTTAACAGGCAATTTTTCAGGTATCACTGACAGTGTTCAGGGCCTAAGAGGTGATGTAACAGCACTAGGCAATAGCGTAAATGGCCAGTTGGGAGTTGCCAATGGGAATTGGGGAAATACAAATAATCAATTAGGAAACGCAAACGTCAATTGGGGAAATACCAATTATCAATTGGGTAGTGCTAATCAAAACTGGCGAGATACCAATAATCAAATCGATAAATTCAACAGCTCTCTTGATAATGCCAATCTCAACTGGGCCGATACGAATAAAGAAATCACAAGAGCAAACAATACTGCTGAAAAACTCTCTGGCGACTTTAAAGATATGAACTCCAACTGGGCAGAGTCCAATAAAATTCTTGCAAAGGCAACGGATCCAAATCACATGGCAAAAGTTGGTTTTTATACGGCGGCCGGAGCAGCTCTCGGTGGAGTTGCCGTCAATCTTGCAATTCAAGGTGTGAGTGAAGGGATTAGTTTCTTACACGAACTTTTCACTGGGGCAAAAAAGAAAAAACTTGAATGGGATGATTTTGAAAAGGCCATGCAGGTATGGGACACGCAATTAAATGACCTGGTGAAGATGGAGCAGGTTGTAGATAACTATCTGGCCGCTTTTGAGTTCTTTGAAGGAAAAAATGTCGGTAACGATTATGTAAAACAATTAAATATTGCCATGAGAGATATGAGATTTGACCGCGATGTCTTCATGGAAAAATTCAAAGACCAGAATATGGATATTGAATGTAGGAAAATGTTTTATAATGCTGCCGATGAACTGGATCAAAAACTCAAGGAATACGATAAAGTTATTCAGTTTGCGACCAATAATAATGTTTCAATCACTGAAGGGCCGGCCTATTTTTGTAATCAATTAAAAGAGCTCCAAAGAAAAATTCTTGGTGCAGAAACTCAGATGCAGGACTTGAGATTAAAGATTCTGGTTGCTGAAAATCAGTATTATGGAAAGCAGCTTGATTCTATAGAAAAGCGCGATGAAGAAATCGGCAAAGTCAACGACCGTATCGCTAATACCCTGGAAGAAAAGAAGGCCTTTGATAAAAAAATAATGGATAGAATCCAGCAGACTCATAAGCAAACTAAGGAAGATTGGTTTTCTGCCTGTATGGATGGAAAAAATGAAGAAGGGAAACTAATTAAAGAAGAGTTAACAAAAACCTTTTTCTTATTCGCTTACTTCAAAAAAAGAAGCAGATGTAATGATACGTTTGCCAATATCGAAGAGACGCTCAAAAAGCGTGACGAAGCAAGTGTGAGGGCGATTGCAGCGGAAGAAATTATGAGAAAAGATTTAGTAGTAAGAGCTAATAACACTGTTGAGATGAAGCTCTCTGAAGAGCAAATGAGTTGGATGTCCAGAATCCATATGGACGCTTATTGCTATCAGTATGCACATCAACCAAAAGATAAAATGCCGGCAAAATGCAGTGAGTTTCCGGAAGTTTTATACTCGACAAGTTTATCTAAGGGGTATGAAAAAGCTAAGAATGCCTATACCAACAAATGCCAGGATAGGTATCTTAGAGGACTGGCAAACTTATCTAGTGGAGTCGTGAAGTAGGGACTATTCGTCCCACTCAATATCAGAATTAATGGTCACACCTGAGACCGTTCTCTCTTTTTCTTTTTTAATGAAAGGGAAAGTAACGGGACTTGTGCCTTCGAAGGTTTCTTCGAATGCAATCGTAATCGTTCTTGGAACGAACTCCATCAGCATTTTCAAATAGTCGCCGTTTTTGATTGTATCGATCACCATCGAGTCGCCTTCTTCTGGCATATCAATTTCAGTCATGGGCTTTGAAGAAGTGTTCTTTACGATCAGGGCAGCCTTGATTTTTTCACGAGGAATTTCGCTGGTCATGTTCCACGATCCGAAATGGAAGTAGTCCAGATAGAAGAAGGACTTCTCATACTTAAATTTGCGCGGGATCATGAGAGACTGCATAAATTTTCTAGTTGAGGGGTCTTTTGATTTTTTGGCCAGCTTTTCGGCCAGATAACCGTCTTCAACGCGAATAATATAGGCCCCTGGATTTCGAGTTGATTCGAATAGAAGGTACTGGAAACCTACGGAAAACAGAGTAAAAAGTTTTTGTTGCGTTAGGTGAACATGGACAGCGTCAGTCTCGATCAGGGTTTTGACGCCTTCGTAGAGGTCCTGTTTACTTAGATCTCCGCTCATATGTGATTGTGCCTTTAATTTGGGTTGAAGGTTATAAAAATAACCAGAAAAAAATTTTTAGAGATTTTTAAAGATTCTGTCAATTCTTTGATGCTCCCCGTTTATCTTTTTCCCGGCCTTAAAACAGTTATTTCATTGACTCATCTCTCTAAATTTTTTATTATTCGACCTTAAATTAAAGTTAAAAAAGTTACAAAATTTTTAGGGTAAATAACCTTTTTGGAGACGAAGTATGAAATTAATGGCCAAAACTAGAAACATTGGGATCTCTGCCCACATCGATTCAGGAAAGACAACTCTTTCTGAACGTATCCTTTTTTACTGTGACAAGATTCACAAGATTGAAGACGTTCGTGGTGGTGGTGCTGGTGCGACTATGGACCACATGGAACTTGAAAAAGAAAAAGGGATCACGATCACTTCAGCTGCTACTACAGTACACTGGAGAGGGATCGACAACGCAGGAATTACATTTGCTGAAGGCATTGATAAAGACTGTCGTATTAACGTAATCGATACTCCGGGCCACGTTGACTTTACAGTTGAAGTTGAACGCTCACTTCGCGTTCTTGACGGAGCTATTCTAGTTCTTTGTTCAGTTGCTGGTGTTCAGTCTCAGTCAATCACAGTTGACCGTCAGATGAAGAGATATGCTGTTCCTCGTATGGCCTTCTTAAACAAGATGGACCGTATGGGTGCTAACCCTCATAAGGGTGTAGCTGCTCTAAGAGAAAAACTTTACCACAATGCGGTTCTTATGCAGTTACCTATCGGTGCTGAAGAAAACTTCAAAGGTGTAGTTGATCTAATTACAAGACAAGCTTACTACTTCGACGGAGAAAACGGAGAGAAAGTAAGAGTTGAAGCAATCCCTGCTGATATGATCGACGATGTTGAATCATTCAGAGAGAAGCTTCTTGATGCTGCATCAAACTTTGATGACAACATGGTTGAAAAAATTCTTGAAGGTGGAGAGATTACTGAAGCTGAAATTCACAATGCAATTAAGATTGGAACTCAGACTTTAAAGTTAACTCCAGTATTCATGGGATCAGCTTTCAAAAACAAAGGTGTTCAACTTCTTCTTAACGCTGTTTCAAGATACCTTCCGTCTCCACTTACATGTAAGAGACCGATCGCTATCGATAACGACACGAAAGAAAAAATTGAACTTATTCCAGATGGATCTAAGCCACTTGTTTGTATGGCGTTCAAGATTACTGACGAGCAATTCGGACAGTTAACTTATACTCGTATTTACCAAGGGACTTTAAATAAAGGTGACACAATCATCAACACACGTACTAAGAAAAAAGTACGCGTTGGTCGTCTAGTTCGTATGAACGCTAACGACAGAGAGAACATTGAAACTGTAGGACCAGGGGACATCATCGCTATCATCGGTATCGATTGTGCTTCAGGGGATACATTTGTTGGTGACGATAAGTGGGATCACATTTCATGTGAAGGTATGCACATTGCTGCAGCTGTTATCGAACTTTCGATTTCAGTTAAAGATAAAGATCAACAAACTCGTCTTTCAAAAGGTCTATCTAGATTCATGAAAGAAGATCCAACTTTCCATGTTTATACAGATGAAGAATCTGCTGAGACACGTATTGCTGGTATGGGAGAGCTTCACCTTGAGATTTACGTAGAAAGATTAAAGCGTGAATACAACTGTGACGTTCAAGTTGGTGCACCTCAGGTAAACTATAGAGAGACAATCAGACAAGAAGCTAAGTTTGACTACCTTCATAAGAAGCAAACTGGTGGATCTGGTCAGTTCGGTCAGGTTGTTGGGATGATCAAGCCTCTACAAGAAGATAAAAAAGAAAACGATGAACAAGTATTCAAGTTCTACAATGAAATCAAGGGTGGATCTATTCCAAACGAGTTCATTGCATCTTGTGAAAAAGGATTCAACGACGTTATGGATAAGGGACCTCTTGCAGCGTTCCCTCTAATCAACGTTGAAGTCTACCTTCAAGACGGTCGTTACCACGACGTCGATTCATCTGACCTTGCCTTCCGTATTGCTTCTCGTATGGCGATGAGACAAGCTGTAAAAGCTGCTTCTCCTGTTATCCTAGAGCCAATCATGAAAGTTGAAGTTGAAACTCCAGATGAGTACCAAGGGGGAGTTATTGGTGACCTTTCTTCTAGAAGAGGGATTATCCAGGCTTCAGAATCTAACGATACAGGTGAAGTAACAATCAACGCTCTGATCCCGTTATCAGAAATGTTCGGTTACTCTACTGTTCTTCGTTCGATGTCAGCTGGTAAAGCTTCATACACGATGGAGTTCGCTAAATACGGTGAATGTCCAAACAACGTGGCTGAAAAAGTTATCGCTGAAAGAAAAGACAAACTAGCTGCTCAAGCAGAGTAATTTGTTCTTACAAAATTTCTAATGAGGGCCCCTTTTTGGGGCCCTTTTTTTTCCTTTTTACACACTCCTTTTCATTTAGTTTAATATTAGGTACACCTAATACATGATCGAAACATCTCAATTACAGACATTAGTGGCCGTGACTCGTGCTAAGAGCTTCTCCAAAGCGGCAGAAGTCCTGGGTGTTACCCAATCAGCTATCAGCCAGAGTATTAAAAACCTGGAATCAAAATTAGAAATTAAAATCTTCAAGCGCTCTGGTAAATCTGTTGTCCTTACAACTGAAGGTGAGAAGCTCTATCAACTAGGAACGCAGTTTCTTGCTAACATGGAAGAGACCCTGGCCGAACTCCAGGGGGACCGTGATGAAATGCAAGGTAAGGTTCGCATCGGTACCTTAACGGGGATCGGAAAGACCTGGCTTGCTAAAGAAGTTGTCTGGCATGCAAAAGAAAATCCTGAGTTGCAGCTCTCTGTTCACATGGGCCATCAGGAAGATTTACTAACAGATTTTGAAAATAATAAATTAGATATTCTTATCATGCCGGAAGATGATCTTCCTCTTCATGGTGAGAAAGAATTTTTTCTTGAAGAAAAATCAACACTGGTTTTTCCAAAAGAGATGAAAGATCTCTTTAAGAAAAAATTAACTCTAGCTATGCTTGAGACAATCCCGACAATTTTATTTGAACAAAATGATATTCTTTTTATGAAATGGTGCCGATCAAAATTTAAGGCCCTTCCTAAAAAGCTTAACGTGCGCTTTTCCGTCAACTCTCACGGGCACATGCTTCAGGCCGTGAATGAAGGACTAGGGATTGCGGTTGTACCGAATCACGTTCTCAATCGATCTTACTTTAAAGACAAAATCTTGACACTCGGAGATGAGTTCGAAGTTCCTAGTGGAAAACTTTTTATTGTCTATCATAAAGAATCAGAAAATTTAGTTAGAATTAAAAATACTATTGATAGACTGCTCTCACATCGTGATACATTTAAGATATGACGATTGTTTCACTATTTCCTGTGCCTTTAAAAAAATTATTAACTGATATAGAAAACCTTGGTTTTTCTCTGTGTCTTATTGGTGGAGCACCAAGAGACTATTTGTTGGATAGGTCTTACTTAAGCCGCGATCTGGATTTTGAAGTCAGAGGAAAAACGACAATAGAGCTCAAGAGCTTTTTTCAGTCACAGAACATAACGATTAACGAGCTACCTTATGATATTGTGAGAGTTGGATTTCTTGGATTTGATCTGGAATTTTCAAATCCAAGAAAAGAAATTCCCTTATTAGATAATAAAACTCATCATCATTTTCAGGCGATTTTAGATATCAATTTTACTTATGAAGAATCATTCAAAAGAAGAGATTTTTCATTAAATGCGATCGGAATTGAGCTTAATTTAAAAGACAATAAAGAAACCGTGATTGATCCTTTTAATGGAGTAGGGGCCTTACAGTCTAAGACTTTAAAAGAGATGAGTGATGATTTTTTTCTGGATTCAGTGCGCTTTCTAAGGCTGATTCGTTTTATGATTAAGTATAATTTTGAAATGTCAGCAAGTATTCAGGGAAGACTTTCTGAGTTTGATTTAAGTGAGCTTTCCGTTCATCATTTTACAGAAGAAATGCTGAAGTCTACAAAGCCCGGTATTTTTATAAATGCTTTTAATAATTTGGTTTCAGTTTTTTATCTTAAAGTTCCAGAGAAGTATTTATTCTGGCAGTCTTTAAAGTTTCTTCCGGATATCGAAACCATTGATGATCTCATGGTTGATGCTTTTTTACAGAATGAAAATGCTGGACTCCAAGTCGCTAAATTTTTCTCTCTTCCAGATAAACGTTTAAAAGATTTAAAATCATTTCATGAGTCAATCAATAATATCAGTCAGACTCCGCGTGATGAGTTTATCAGTCTAGCTCATATGAAAATTGAAGAAATCACTGACTTCAAAATATTAAAAGATTTGAAAAATCTTGAAGATAAAAAAGAGTGGAGAGCATACTCTAACGACACTCTTTTAGTTTCATGGAAAGACTGGGAAAATATCACTGTGCCAACTCATGAGATTGAAGCTGCACCAGTTGCATCCAGATCATTCATAAAGTTTCACAATGCTATTAAGAGAGTTTTTGGCAATGCTTGAGATTAGAACCCTATCGAGTTTTGATGAAAATGAAGTCACAGATATTTTGGGACAAATTGAATTTATTTTTTTTGAATCGTCTTCATTAAAATCTTTTTCATCACCAGAGAGAAAAGCGGCGTTTTATAAACGCTGGTGCTCTGATTATCAAAGCTTTTATCCGGAAGAGTTTTTTGTTGCAATGGAAGGCCCTAAAGTCATGGGTTATTTGAGTGGCTGTAGCGATTCCACTAGAGCACTTAACGAAGTGAGTGTGCCTGGTTTTGCCGTTTTTCATGATCTCTTCCAAAGTTATCCGGCCCATCTGCATATCAATTTTCATCCAGAAGCACGAGGCAAGGGGCTGGGATCAATTCTCGTTAAGCACTACATGAATTTCTTAAAACTAAATAATGTCATGGGCCTGCACCTCATAACTTCTCCTGATGCTCAAAATGTGAGCTTCTATCAGCGTCTGGGCTTTAATAAAACTGAGACCCGTGAGTTTAACGGAATGCAGCTTTATTTCATGGGAAGTGTCTTAATACCCGAGCTACCCTAACGGGTAAGTTCTAGATGTTTTCCATTTAGTAATTTATCTGCTATACTAATGTTGTAGGGCTTCATGCAGGGATTGCAAAAAACGCCTTACCAGGATTGACTATGGTCGATATACATTCAATTTTGGCGGATCATCGCTCTAAGGGCAAAGACAAAGGCCGCTCAGAAGATGATGTTGATGCTGGTGGCAGAAACGTCGAATACTCACCGACAACTTCAGAAATTCCGGATGTCTTTTTTGATCAAATCATTGTTGATTTTAAACTCTCAAGAATTGAAATACTTGTGCTGATGTATATTTACAGACGCGTATGGTGTTTTCCAAATCTTCATCGTTCGCATGGTATCTCGCAAATGATGTCGCATACTGAGATGGCAAAAAATTTGGGTGTTGCTATAGAAGATATTTACTCATCACTAAGAAAATTAGAAGAGTATGATTTTATTCGCACCATCAGAGCTGGGCAGTATTTTTCAAGGCGCTTTTTTTCCAAAGAATTAGACGCCAGATTCGATCAAAAATACGACGATTTCGAAATTTAATGATAAGTTGATTTCCTATATAAACTGATAGGAAAGCTTATGTTATCTATTATGAATCACCCTGATTTAATCTCTCATCACGAAAAATTAGCTAATCATTCTCTTTATAAAAAAATTCATACGATTGATGATCTAAAAAATTTTATGGAGACTCATGTTTTCGCTGTCTGGGATTTTATGTCTCTTTTAAAAAGACTTCAAAAAGATATTACATGTGTTGAGCTTCCATGGAATCCAAGTCCATATCCTAAAAATGTTGTTCGCTTGATTAATGAAATTGTTTTAGGTGAAGAAAGTGATTTGGATCTAGAAGGCCAGGCCTGTGATCATTTCACACTTTATTTAAGAGCAATGAAAGATATCGGTGCAAGTCCTGATCGCTTACTAAGTTTTTCGAAAGATTTAAATTATCAAAAGTGGTGTACACAAGCACAACAAAATTTTGTGAGCTTCAATCTTGACCTGGCCCGTAATGGAAAAATTCATGAAGTGGGAGCGGCCTTTTTCTTCGGAAGAGAAAAATTAATTCCCGACATGTTTACTTCTATATTGGGAGATCTTACAACAAATTTCTCGAAAGAGAGTCAAAACCAATTTCCAAATTTAAAATATTATCTCGCAAGACATATTGAAATTGATGGAGGAGAGCACTCTCATCAAGCGCAGGATTGTCTTCAATCTCTCTGCGGAAATGATGAAGTGAAATGGAATGAAGCTCGTGCAGCTGGAGTTCAATCACTCAAATTACGAAGCGCACTATGGGATGAAGTAGAAAAAAATCTACTGTCAAAATAATATCATCTAAAATCATATTTTCTTACATTCAAGTCTTTTGCTGATTTTCATTTAACATAAATCCTACTTGCACGTTTTTCAATTAGGAGGAAAAATGAAATCATTAACAATTTTGGCCGGACTAGTTTGTCTCTTGGCCATTAATACGAATACTGCATTCGCAAAATCAGCAGACGCTTTTCACAAGCGCTTTCAAGTTATCAGAAGTGATGATGGAAAATTAGTAGGAATTAGAGACAGAACTCTTCCTGTAAAATTTTCTGTTGCTCCTTATATTGCGATGGTTAAGTCGCAACTAGTTCAAGAGCAGTCTCTTATGTCAGAAGCTAATCTTGCCAGTGGTGAGTACGAATCACAGGTAAGATCAGTTCTTAACGAAGACAGAGAGCTTCTATTATCAGAAGGCTTTTCTCAAAGTGATTACGATAGATATGTTCAAACAACTGTAGACTCATTAAAGAAGCTTGCAGTGGTTAACGTTGAAAACGTTTTTGCAAACCCAGCATTCAGTGAAGTTGTTTCAAAGTATGAAGGAAAAATTACTGATGCAATCCTTTTACTGGATCCAACAATTCTCTCTAATGTTCAGGACCCGACTTTCTTCTATAAGAGAAACGTGACTTATAAAGCAGTTGACTGGGCACTTAACTTTGCAAGAAAGAGATTAAGTAACGTTCCTATGCTAAACACTGTTAGCTACGTTATTGTCCAGGTTGAAAAACTTATTACTGAAAGAAGAAATTTTCACCAAAACATGCTTCTTCACTATCTTGAAAACTTTGATGAAAAAGAACTTGGTTTAACTCACGATGAAGTAAACATGGTTTGGTCATCAATTTATGAGTCTCGTATTCCATGGTATGCATTCTGGGAATCAAGCTCTGCTAAGAATAACTGGATGAAGTACGGAGTGAATAACTTCTATGCTAACTTCAGAGCAGCAACGGCAAAACTTACGAAAGCAGGAACTCTTTATACTGAAGTAAATGAAAGAATGAACTATG
Source organism: Bacteriovoracaceae bacterium UBA6153 (assembly GCA_002428265.1). Taxonomy (GTDB): domain Bacteria; phylum Bdellovibrionota; class Bacteriovoracia; order Bacteriovoracales; family Bacteriovoracaceae; genus Bacteriovorax. The sequence continues at coordinate 46,856 of DIUR01000030.1, read as the reverse complement.
CTTTTCAAAAAGTTACTTATAACAATGAAAAAGTTGTTGTTAACCTTTTCGACAATGAATCAATGTTTCAAAGCCGCCCGGCAGTAGCATTTAACTATGATCGTCCAACTCAAATTCAAAGAAAGCGTGTTATGTTAACACTTGCTCAATTAGGATTAAGTTTTGTTCCAATGAGTGCTTCAATTAAAGATACAGCTGGAAACTTTATTAAGTCTTACTATGCAAACCAAAAACTTACTGAAGGTGCATTATACGGATACTTCGAATCAATGGAAGACAACTCAGGTATGATCCAAGTAAAAGCTCAGTACATGAATCCATTCGACGGACTTACTCTTAATTAATTAAATCTAAAATTAATTTTTAAAAAAGGCGGCCTTAGTGCCGCCTTTAATATGTTGCCAGCACCACAAACTTTCTTCATGATTAAGTGTGACTGTAGTTCTATGGAGGGACCTCATGAAAATTCTTTTAAGCACAATTCTTTTATCACTGTCATTTTCAACTTTCGCTATTGATAAAGTCGTCTATGGAGACGATAACCGCCTTGATCTTTTTGAATCAAAGAGCGAGCTTTATAAGTCTTTGGCAGAATCAACTGCTGCGATGATCTCGACGTCTCAACTTGAGGCCCAGAAAAATACCGAGACATTTAAAATTACTGGTTACACTCTTGAAGACGATGGGGTGTGTTCAGATGCAAGATTTGCAAAACAAATCACCGCTGCGAACTGTTCAGGCTTCTTAGTCGGAGATCAATACTTAGTGACTGCTGGCCACTGTATTACTTCAATGGATGACTGTGGAAGATACTCATGGGTATTTAATTTCTCAAATAAGACTGAAGAGAAAAAAGAGCATATCGTTTCTCAAAGTGATATCTATACATGTACAGAAATCATCGCAAGAAAACTTGATAGAGGCTCTCAAGACGATTTCGCATTAGTAAAACTAGACCGCAAGGTAGAAGGACGCACTCCTTTAAAATTTAGAACAAGTGGCAAGGTTGCAGATAAAACGAATATCGTTGTTATCGGTCACCCATCAGGTCTTCCATCGAAAATTTCAGATGGAGCGATCGTGAGATCAAATTCAAATAAAGTTTTCTTCCAGGCCAATTTAGACACTTTTGGCGGTAACTCTGGCTCGGCCGTCTTTGACTCGAAAACAGGGATTGTTGAAGGGATTTTAGTTCGTGGAGAAACTGATTATGTGGGGGACCCGGTTCAAAATTGTACTCGCCCTAAGGTATGTACAGAGTCAGGATGCCGTGGAGAAGATGTAACCCGCATTACAAATATCAAAGAATTGATGAAATTATAGGGTTTTTTAAGTAATAATTTCATAGTTTAGAGCACTAATTTCAGTCTAACTTTGTATCTATGATAGGATCTGGCGCATTCATCTCACAGGAGACAAAAGCGTGCGCCAGATCCTTTTTTTATGCCTATTTACATTCTCTGCCTCAGGATTTGCAGCACCAAAGATTAACTTCACAGGTATGCAATCCATCTATGGTGAAGACGATAGAGAGTTTGTTTCAAAACGCTCTAGCAAAAAAATCCAAGAGCTCTCACGCTCAATTGCGCTTATTGTAAGCTCCGATATTATGAAAATTGATTTTTTTAAAACTCTGATTAAGGCGAGCACTCTTACTGACTTTGCCAGTGTGTGTTCAGATGAAAATTTTGCTAACTCTAAGGCCCTTTCTGGTTGCACTGGCTTTTTAGTGGGACCGACTACAATGGTTACGGCCGGGCATTGTTTTCAAGTGGATGGTTGTGGCAATAAAAAAGTTGTTTTTGATGTTGATGCACAAAAACAAGTTGAAGGCGGATACAGAGTTAATACAAGCAATGTTTTTAGCTGCAAAAGAATTATTCATCACAGTTTTGGAAATCGTGAAGATTATGCGGTCATAGAGCTTGATCGCGAAGTAAAAAATCGTCCTCTTTTGAAAATCAATAGAGAGGGTCTTAAGAATGAAGAGACTTCTGTTTTTATGATAGGCCATCCTTTGGGGCTTCCATTAATGTACTCTAAAAAAACACCAGTTCTTAAAGAGACCAATGAGTGGGAGATCAGTGCCCGTCTTGATGCATTCCAAGGAAATTCAGGATCTCCGGTTTTTAATGCTGAAACCTTTGAAGTTGAAGGAATTTTAGTCAATGGACAAGGAGATTTTTATCCAGATCCAGAAGTTGGATGTTCCCGTAATATGAGTTATCATGATGACGTTGGTGGAGAGGGTATTTTTAGAGCTAATAAAATTCCTCCCTTTTAATTAGTTAGCTATAAGGCAGTTTTTATGGGACAGGTTGGTTTCGGAACGTATCGAGTAAGTATTAAGTCGAATGAACATAGAGAAGCACTTTTATCTGCACTAAAAGCAGGATGCACTCTGATTGATACATCATCAAATTATACAAATGGTGAATCAGAAGAGCTTATCGGTGATATCCTTTCAAAAAATCCTGAGTTTAACCCCATTATTGTCACGAAGGCCGGATATGTTCAGGGAAAAAATCTCAAGACTCTTGCTGATCTAAATGCAGCAGGAAAGGCGCTTGAAGACCTGGTTGATCTGGACGACAATTTAAAGCATTCCATTCATCCTGAATTTTTAGAAAGTCAGCTTACTCAAAGCCTTGAGCGATTGAAAAAAACCTCAGTAGATTATTTTCTTCTACATAACCCTGAATATTATTTTCAAAGCGAAGGCGCCACTCAAGGTGAGTATTATGCTCGCTTAGAAAAGGCCTTTCAATATTGTGAAAGCGAAGTGAAGAAAGGAAGAATTAAAGCTTATGGCATAAGCTCAAACAATTTCGTGCTACCGATAGAGGCCCGAGATGTCACTAATCTTTCGAGAATTTTGGAAATCACAAAAAAGATAAAAGCTGAAAATTTTAAAATGGTGCAATTTCCCTTTAACCTGATTGAGATCGGGGCCCTGGAAAAGCTGGGTGAGTATGGAGACGAAAGTCTTCTTGAGCTGTGTATGCAAAATGGTCTTATCAGCGTAGTTAACAGACCATTAAATGCTTTTACTCAAAACAAATTAGTTAGACTTGCGACTTATGAAAATGATTATAAAAATTTAAATGATAAGGAAGCTCAAGAGGCCTTTGAGCACGCTATCGCAGTTTTAAAAGCAAAGTGGGATGAAGTTAGTGATGAGATGGCCACAGCAGACGATTTTAATGAAATTGAGATTCTTAATCAGTTCAAAACTCTATGGAATGACTTACCAACTCCTGATGCAGTAGAGCAGGTTTATTTTGGCCATATCTTTCCTTTTGTCGCCAGAATTTGGGGAAGAAGTTTAACTGCGGCCGAGGCCACTCCGTTTTATAACCTGATGGAGTATTCTCAACTTTATTCCCGTAGAAATTTGTCAAATAAGGCCAGTGAGTTCAGGAATCAGGCCCAGCAAGTAGGTTTACTACCAGAAGATCAGGATAAAAAATTTGCAGTCATGGCAGTTGAAACTTATCTAGATTATGGTTTTGATTATGTTCTAGTAGGAATGAAGAAGCCTGAGTACGTTGATCAATTAAAGCATCTCTTTTAATAAGCCTACAGACACAGGCAAAATTTACCGATCATCCCTTGTATCCATCATACAAGGGAGTTTTATATGCATTTATCAAATGCCGTTTCAAAATCATTGCTAGTACTCAGCTTATCAGTATTAACGTTTTCTTTATCAGCAGCAGAGAGAGTTCTTTGTTTGGTGACGAGCGATGTTGATAAAGAAGTGGGAAAAATGGTTTATGAGATGGACGAAGATGGAAGAGGGATTAAGAGTCTTTTTAAAGAAAGATATCTTGATAATAAGCTTATCGAAAGAGTCAAACTTGATCCAGAGTCATTAAATGGTGATGGTATTGTTCTTCATAAAAAAGACAAATACATTACGGTAAGATTATACAGTCACAACTTTGATCAAGAGCGCGGTGGAGTTCTTTATCTTGACACTCTTTACAATGGCGTAAAGGGTGAAAGAAAAGAATACACCATTGAGACAGGGATTGATCAAGACCGTGCCGTGATGACTTATAATAAAAAAGAGTTCGCAAAAATGAACTTTGTAGCAAAGCGCTCGCCGTTATTAGGAATAATTGGAATTGAGAAAGTTGAATTTTCAAAGTAAACTCTAGTTTCTCGAGGATTTAATTATTTCAAAAAACCGTTGGTGCATTTTTGTGAATACTTCTTCTGTTGAAATCAATCATAAAAAAAATGCCAGAGGAAAAATCATCTCAATATTTCTTGGGATTTTATTTTCTCTGGTTCTTTTAGAACTTTTCTTAAGAATTATTGGTTTTATTGACAATCTCGACAGGGATGCCATCGATAATAATAGTCATGGGCAATATAAAATTTTAACAGTTGGCAACTCTTACACTGCTGGAGCTGGAGCACCTGAAGGGCAAAGCTATCCCGCTCAGCTTCAGAAAATGCTGGATAAACACAAACCTGAAAAATATAAAGTCATCAATCGTGGAAGAGGAAATGTTAATTCAACTTATATTTTAGAGAATCTTCCGGATTGGCTTAAAAAGGATAGACCTCAAGTCGTTTTTGTTATGACAGGTGAGCCGAATCGCTGGAATAAATATGGCTTCAGTCGGTATGTAGAAAAGTATAAACCAGAAGAGGAGTCTTATATCAGTTGGGATTTTCTGAGATGGTCTAAGGTTTTTAGACTTGTTGAATTGGCCATCAATCGCGATGAGAGCTTTGTATCAGATAGCGATGCAGGATATTCAACTTTTTTTAAAAATTTAAAATTAACAGAAAAAAACAAATCACAGATAGGGTATTTTTGGCTAGGTATTCTACAGGTCGCCACTCATAAAGAGTTCTCTATGCTTGATAATGCCCAAACAAATGAGGCCATAGAGCATTTAAATTTTATCTCTCATAAAGATAAAAATCCGCTAGCGGCCTCAAGTGCAGCTCAGTTATATTTTCTAAAAAAGCGGGATGTAGAAAATTTTCTCCACTATAATGAATTGGCCTTGAAATATTTAACACATTTCAATCTCGGCATTTACAGACGAATGAATGGGCTTGGAGTGTTCATTCATGAAAAATACCGCGATCGTTATTTAAATTTAAAAAATGCCCTTGAGGCCTTGCCAAAAGAGCTTCCTTTAGACGTTCTTATGGATTGGGAACAGCGTCCCTTTAATAAAACATTTAATTCAATTGAAGAAGAGAATGCATTTTTACTAAATATTTATAAAAATAATCCATCTAATATGAAAATAGGTGAGAAATTATTTCACAATAATGCAGATCCATTAAAAATTTTTAGCACTATTGAAATGAGTCTAAGACTTAATCCTCTTTCCCCAATTGCTGACTTGTATGCATTTGCCACAGAAGCAGCGAAAGTTCACCCTGTCCTGAAGCCTAAAGTAGAAAAGCTTTTAGAAGATCTTTCAGTTGTATTAAATGATGAAAATTTCAAGAAAGTCTTTTTTACAAACAAGCTCGAAAGAGCATGGATTGTTCATGATCTTGATAAAATTGTTAAAACAATTAAGGACTCTGGTGCGAAAGTCGTCATCCAGACTTATCCGCCTTATCGAAAAAACATAGAGAGATTTGCAGACGATGTCATAAGAAAATGGTGGAGCAATCGCAAGGATAAGTCAGACATTGAGTTCATGGATGTCGGTTTGATGTTGAATGAAAAATTCGATGAAAAAAATGACGGGGATAAATACTTTTCACAAGAGTATGGCCCATCAGATAATCACCAAAGTACACTTGGAAATATAGAAATTGCTACTTTGATGACACCCGTAGTGCTTAAGCTGGAAGGTCGCGAACCAAAAGAAGCTGCTCGATAAAATAATCTAAATCACTTACTTGTGTTTGAACCCCCCAGCTGACTCGTAGAGCTTCGTAGGCTTCTTTATCGTTAAGTCCTATGGCCTTTAAGACGTGACTAGGGTTCTTTTTACCAGAATGGCAAGCAGAGCCGACAGAAATCCTAATTCCTCTTTGATCTAGTAGGTGAAGTGCCGTTTTTCCTAATAATTCAGGAACCGCAAAATTTATAATATTGGGAAGAGATGATTTTGTCGTGCCATAGATGATTGCATCGGGAATCTTTTGATTGAGTATTTTTATGAAATGCTCTTTAAGTGATTCAAGTTTGGATAGACTTAATGAGGTATAGAGTTCGCTGGCCGCTGACATACCTGAGATGAGTTCTACTGGAACGGTGCCTGATCTCATTGAGCTTTCCTGTCCACCACCAATATTTTGCGGCTGAACTCTGAGTCCTGACTTGATGTAGATAGCGCCTATTCCTCGGGGCCCATGAATTTTATGTGAGCTGATTGAATAGAGATCAAGATTCATATCGGTAACGTCCACGGGCGTCTTACAAAAGGCCTGAGCGCCATCCGAGTGAAAGAGGATGCCGTGTGCTTTACATAAAAGGCCGATTTCTTTTAGGTTTTGAATTGATCCAATTTCATTATTTGCATGAATGATAGAGACAACTAAAACCCTTTGTCCTAGCATTTTTTTTAGTTCTTCTATGTTGATGAGACCAGAAGGCAGTACAGGGATAGTTAAAACTTTGAAGCCAAAATTTTCTTCAAGGTCCTGAGCTGTTTGTTTAACGCTTGAATGCTCAATGCTTGAAATGAGAATTTCTTTTCTGCTTCCTAGCAAGTGGGACTGTGCCAAACCTCTAAGAGCTAGATTGTTAGATTCAGTTGCCCCAGATGTGAAATAGACTTCTTCAGAAGAGCAGTTTAGTTTTTTGGCAATTGCATTTCGTGATTTCTCGAGCTCGACTGCGGCCATAACTCCTGATCTGTGAATTGAAGCTGGATTGCCCAAGTTCTTTTCATAGAGAGAGGTCATGTATCTCAAAACTTCAGGGTGAAGAGGAGATGAAGCCGCGTAGTCGAGGTAGAGATCTTTTTTATTCATATTTAAAATTTAATTTTTTTGCGATTCCATTCAATTGCTCTTTACTGATATGAAATTCCAGATCTTTTAGAGCATCATCGCGGCTGATGACGTTTTGTCTGATGAGTTTACTCATCTCAACGTGATAGTGAGTGTATCCGTAATTTTTCATTGAATTATAAACTGAAATGAAATTCAGCATACAGTTTGTAGAGCGTCCTGGATAACTTAACTTAGGGTATTCCCAATCAAGTTCTTTTTGAATTGTGGGAACGTAAACCTCAGCGCCAAAAGGCAGGAACCAGTGAGGGGAGATAACGAGTGCTTTATTTTTTCTCTCACTCGCTTTTTTCAAAACCTCTTCCATACTTGAAGGAAAGTCTTTATATTTTGGATCATTTCTTACATAAGTGTCGAGGAAGCTCTTAGTGGCCTCGCCCATTTCTTTAAATTCAGGTGAAGCAGAGTTACACCCACACTTACTCATAACTTTTTGATTGGTAGACTGGCCCTTAGTCCATCCAGCAATGATGATGGGAATTTCATGGCGATCAGCAATCTCATAGGCCAAGTCCATATACCAAAGCGAGCATGGGTGGCAGATAACTGCTTTTGATCCTGTCTCCAGAATTTTTCCATACATGTCTTTCATATAATTAGATTTATAAAACATGAAATCGACGCCTAGTTTGTCTGCGGCCTTCTCAACGTTTCTAATCGCGTCTTCAGTTTCAAATCCATTATCAAACATGAAGGCAAGTGGATTAAGCTTGTAGCGGGTTTTCATGTAATAAAGAGCGGAGGTTGAATCTTTCCCACCACTGCACATGGCAAGTACGTCATACTTACCTTTACTTTGATTCTTTTTAAGAATTTTTAGAAGATCTGTCTCGTGAAGTTTTGCTTCTTCTTCAAGTTCAAGATTATTGTCATGCTCATGACAGAGGTTACATACACCTTCAGCATCAAAAAAGATGTTTGGTTTTACTTCTGGAAGTACACATCTTTTACATAGAGATTCCGGTCTGAATTGTATATCAGTGGCACTAATGGCTTCGCTCATCGCATCCTCGCATAATCAAATCATTTTATATTTACAAAAACCTTTATAAAAGTATACTTAATGAAAGCTCAAAAAAATAGAAAAACTAATTTTTCATTTTACCTGACAACGGTAGGTGGTCATTGGATACACTCGATCTTAGAAATATTCCTTGCCCAAGAAATACATCAAAGGCCCTCATTTATCTTGCGACAGTAGATAGTGGCGAAAATATTCAAATTTTTTTAGACGATGGTGAGCCGATTCAAAACGTTCCCTCATCGCTTTCAATTGAAGGTCATCAAATTGTAAGTAAGTCACATGCAGTTGAAGGGCATTGGGTCCTTATTGTCAAGGCCGCTTGATGAAAGATACATTCAAGGCCAAATTCCTCAAATTTCACCGCGCTGTAAAAGAATGGATAACTCAGGTTTTATTCAGAAAATTTTTGACGCCATTCATTCTCGTTGTGGTTTATTTTTTTGTTTTGGGGCCTACTAGTGTCTTTGCCAGAATCTTTTTACGTTCTGCTTTGAATAAATCTCCAAAGTCTCCAGAGAGTAACTGGATTGAAACAGATAATTTTGAAGGATCAAAAGAAGATAGTTTTGTACAATCTTGATGATGGATTTTAGCGATTCAAAAGGATATTGATGAAAAAGTTAAAGCTTATTTACAGCGAAATGAAGAAATTAATTTCTGCTCATAAATTATATTTCCTGGCCCCTCTCATTTTATCTCTGGCACTGGTCGCACTTTTGTTTGTAAAACTAGGTGCAAGTATCATTATGACATTTATTTACGCAGGAGTTTAGTTTTGGATGTAATAGGCATTTCCTGTTTTTACCATGACTCTTCAGCATGTCTGGTGAGAGATGGAAAAATCATAGCTGCCGCTCAAGAAGAGCGCTTCTCAAGACAAAAAAATACAGATGCCTTTCCGATCGAAGCGCTGAATTACTGCTCGCAAGAAGGGAATTTAATTTTCGAAGATGTCGATGCCTTTGGGTATTTTGAAAAGCCTTACTTAAAATTCAGTAGAGTGCTTATTGAGCATATTAATCAATTCCCATTTTCTCTTAGTAGTTTTTTGAGAACTATGCCTCAGTGGATGGAAAGTCGATTACTTCTACCTATGGTTATTCACGAAGAGCTATCCACTGAAGCTCCGATTCACTTTTTTAAACATCATCTCTCTCATGCAGCAAGTGCATTTTTACCTTCTCCTTTTGAAGAAGCTGCCATCATGACTTGTGATGGTGTCGGTGAATGGACGTCGATGACATTAGGCCATGGACAGGGCAATGATATAAAAATTAATAAAGAAATTGTCTATCCTGATTCTCTAGGGCTTCTTTATACGACATTTACTATTTATCTAGGTTTTCACGCCCACGGTGGTGAAGGCAAGACGATGGGACTGGCGGCATACGGAACTCCTTCGTATTTATCACAAATGGAAAAAGTGATTAAAGTCTTCCCGGATGGAAGCTTTAGATTAAATCAAGAATACTTTTCATATAGACGCGGAAAAAAAATGTGGAATGAAAAGTTTGAAAGACTTTTTGGGCCAGCTAGAAAATACGAAGAACCATGGCAACAAAGACATTATGATATTGGGGCCTCTTTGCAGACAGTGGTTGAAAAGATTTTTATTCTTTCTGCACGTGCTCAGCAAAAAAAGACTGGCAGTAAAAATTTGTGTCTTGCCGGCGGGGTGACGCTAAACTGTGTGGCCAATGCAAAAATTCTTGAAGAGACTGATTTTCAAAATATTTTTGTTCAACCAGCAGCAGGGGACGCCGGCGGATCCATTGGATCGGCCCTCTATATTTCAAATACGCTTTACCGTGAGCCAAGACATCACATGGATCACAGTTTTTTAGGCCCTGAGTTTTCAGAGTATGAAATACTTAAGGCCATTAAGCAGCACCGCTTTGAAAACTACGTAAAACTTGATGAGCATGAGCTCCTTGCTCGCGCAGCTGATTGTATTGCTCAAAATAAAACCCTTGGGTGGTTTCAAGGGCGTATGGAGTTTGGGCCTCGTGCCCTCGGGGGAAGATCAATTCTTGCCAACCCATGTTCTCCTGAAATGAAAGACATCTTAAATTTAAAAATTAAAAAGCGTGAGGCCTTTAGACCTTTTGCACCTATGGTTTTAAAAGAGCGCTGTCATGAGTATTTTAATTTAAATATTGATTCACCTTATATGCTTCTTGCCCCTCAAGTTCGCCCTGATAAGCAGGCCGTTCTTCCAGCGATTACTCACAACGACGGAACGGCTAGAGTTCAAACAATTGGCGATACTGAGCACCCTTTACTTCGAAAGCTTATTTTAGAATTTGAAAAGAGATCTGGCGTGCCGGTTCTGCTTAACACTTCATTTAACAGAAATGGAGAACCGGTAGTGTGTAAGCCGATGCATGCGATGGATTGCTTTTTAAATACCAATCTCGATGCTATGGCCATCGGGCCGTATTGGCTGGAGAAGAAAACTTAAAAAATACAATCACCAGCTGATTAAACAGCTGGTGTGAACTCTTCTTTTGGTCCATCTTTTGGATTGAGAGTGATAACCAGAATAATGATCTGAGCTAGAAAGAAGCTTCCTAGAAAGACTGCTCCACCTTCACTGAATCCATATGAATGTAGTCCTGATGCCAGGATATAATTAACTCCAAACCACGCCATCATAACACTCATAAAAGCAGCTGCTGTTACTGTCATAAAGCGGTCATTTTTAATCCATGAAGTGTAGCGGCCGTGTAAAATAGCAGTGTAAAAACATAGAACGATTAAGCTCCATGTCTCTTTTGGGTCCCATCCCCAGAATCTTCCCCAAGAATAATCGGCCCAAACGCCTCCAAGAATAATCCCGGCAGCAAGCATTGTCGTACCCCATTTTAATGTCGTGTAGATAATGTCAGCGTGCGTGGCCTCTTCTTTTCTCGTCATTTTTCCCAGTTTTCTTTTAATGAGAACTGTATTGGCAAGAATCCAGCTTAAAGCAAGAGCGCCGTAAGAAAGAATAATCGTTGTTACGTGAGTTGATAGCCAGAAGTTATCGCGAAGAACTGGAACAAGAGGTGAGATTGTCGCAGTGAGCATTCCGTTAGCAAAATTAATCATCATCAGTGTACAGACGTTGTAGCAAAGTCCCATGTACACATAGATTTTCTCATTCTTAAAGTGGCCTAGGATTAATCCTAATAACAGTGCTCCTGAACCCGAGAATAAAACAGTTTCATACATATTCGTAATCGGTGCTCTTCCTGAAATGATTACTCTTAAAGTAATCAAAGCGATCTGAACCACAATTGATAATCCGGAAAATCCCAATGCAATGTTAAAATTTTTAAAGAGAACCATTGAAGCAAGGGCCAAGATAGATAGCAGCATGGCAACAGTTGGAAGACCTGCTTTTGCATAATAAAGCTCAACCATATACCTAGTGCCAAAGGCCTGGTCATAAACAGCTTTTGATCTCATCAGTACCGGAAGAAATGGATCAACAGGAGTTAATTGTTTTTGAGCGATAACTTTTTCTTCAGTAAGGTAAGTAATAAGGGGAACCCATGTCAGTGAGTTGTCTTGAACTTCTGCCAAGTGCCAGTTGTTTCCGGCCTTCACTTCTTTATAGAGAAAAACATTGTTGAATAATCTCTCCATTGATTTCTTATAAGACTCGGCCGTATCAGTTCTTCTTGCTTCGTTTCTAATATCATCTTCTCTTGTAAGAAGAGTTTCATAGGCAATTGAGTGCTCGCCTTCAGGAAGACCTAAAAACTTCATGGCATCGACGTGATCAATTCTGGCCATAAGTTTATTTTCAGTAGGAAGTCCCATGCCATTAAGTGAAAGCATACAAAAAGCAACCGTTGCTGAAACGTCGTCTTGTTTGCCTTTACCTGTAAGGGTTTTCATCACCTCAGTAGCATGAACATAAAGAGGTTTAATCCTTCCGCCTTGCTGGGTGGGAAGAGTTTCAAGCTCATCTTTACAGAAAAAGGTTTCTGCGCTTGATGCAGTATTGGTGAAATTAAAACTTAAGATAACTAAGAGAGAAATTATAAGTGCTTTCATTATGCCTGAGCTCCTTTTTTTCTTTTATTCAGATTGTAGTGCCAGATTCCGCCTAGGACTAACATCAGTGAGCCGAGATATTTTAAAAATCGTCCCTGGTCAACGTTAACTGCCAGTGTTGAGCTGTAGTTTCCGCCGCTGTCTTGTGAGTATGAGGCCTGATAAAATGTAAAACCTTGATGCTTTAGTGGATTGTTCATAAACACGTGATGATTTGTCATCTTCCCGTCTGAAAATAACTTGAGAAAAGACTCGTAGCTGGCCGGATTATTAGTTCCTGGATCTTTGTCCATTTTAAACTGAGTAAGGGCCAATTCAAATGGCAGCGTAAGGCTTTCTTTTGTTACTTCGATAATAACTTTTTGTCCGCCGATAATCAGACTTAAAGGAGAGTAGTTAGTGGCCCAGTATTCTCTGCCTAGAATATTCATACGCACGGCGCGGATGTCACCTTTAATGACGACTCCATTTTTTTGAATCGGTACAACTGCTACTGGAAGTTTAAAAGGAACAAATCTTTCCTGATGATCCAAAAGATTTATTTCAGCTCCCATCCATGGAAGAGAGACCGGTTTTCCTTTGAGTTCAATATTTTCAACAATCCATTTCTTCGAATCTTTTGAATAATAAGAAAGTCTGTCGCCAAATAAAAAGAGAGCAGGCTTTTCTTCAAAAAGTTTTTTGGAAAAAGACCTTATGGTCGATTTTTGGTCAACCTGGAATTGTGTATCAACAGGGAAAGGAGAAAAATCCGGGAAAAAGGTGATTAGCTTTCCGTTAACTGGAACAACGACAAAACGATTGTTGGCAGTTGTCGATTTTACCGGAAGATTTCTTTCTTCAGGAGTAAAGCAGTCCCCGCGCTCAGAGTTCCAGATAATAATTCCAGAAGGGTTATTAAGTGCAAAACACTCTGCCAGATTTTTTGGCATGTAGTTGAACGTTAAAGGGCCCATGGTCTGTGATGATAAAAATTCACTGCTTGATTCTGGATGAAGAGTCAGAAGAATTTCTTCAGAAGCAAATGGGTTTTTAAAAAAGTATTTTGATGAGTGAATAGGAGCGTATTCAGGATAGCTGTTAATAGGCTCTGCCCAGACAAATTTTCCTTCAGCAAAGGGAATGTATTCTACAACATTGATGCCTTCATATTCTTGGTTGATCTCTTTAGAAAAAGCAGAATAGGGAAGCTCAGTAGTCACTTGCTTTCCTTCTTCAGGATAAGTGAACTTTAAAACATCTTTAGATAAAATAACTTGGCGATTGGGCTCATTCGGGGCAAGGGAGATGACGCCATCAACTCCGGCGATATAGGTAATCATTGATCCAACACCAATAATGATGAGGCCCGCGTGAATAGTATAAAATCCGTAAAGGCGTTTTTTAGGTGGAAGCCTTAGAAAGGCTGCAAAAATAATCGACATGAGCATACCGAATTGAATCAGCATGAAGATAAATGTTTTATAAACTGTTCTGTTGGCGAAGTCGGTTCCGTAATAAGATTCTAAAAAAGTTCCGATGATCATGGCGACGGTAAAACAAAGAATAATGATAACGGCAAACTTGAGTCCGCCTATTGTGCGCTCTACTTTATTCCAGTCGATGTTAACTAGTTTTTTCACTGAGATTTTCCCGAATATGTAATGGGTTTTTTATACCACAGGGATTATGGCCTAGGAATGCTTAATTTTAGCAATCAACGCGAGAAGACCAAAGAGAATTGGTTGGTGAATGAGATAAATAAAAAGGGAGTGCAACCCTAAGTAGCACAGAGATTTCGTCAGTTTGTTTTTTGGAATTTGATGATGATGCAGACCTTTGTGCGCGGCAAATATACCTAATAAGCTGGCACCTAGCCAAGGGAAAGGCGAAATATAATCCCACGACGAATGAGAAAGCGAAAACCAAGGGATAGTCTGGTCGTAAACAATTGATGGAATGAACAAACAAAGGCCGACAATCAAGGCCTCTCGGGGACGTTTCAGAAATGGCAATGAGAAGACAGAAACAACGGCAATTGCGTGCAAAGTGCCAAAGTAAATCCAACTCTCAGGAAAGAAGATATAGGTCACAATGCTGATGACGGCAGCCCAAAAAATCAGGAGGAGGAGGCGTTTTAAAAAAGGCTTCCAGATGATTCCATTTTTGTGGGTGACATGAAGGGCCATACCAACAGCAAAGAGGAAAAGAAAAACAATTAATCTAGGGAAAAAATACCAGAAAGGATCGTGCAGGATATCTATACTAATAAACCCAAAATAATCCAGATCAAATGAAAAATGAAAAATAATCATTAAAACAACAGTGAAGCCTCGAAGAGTATCGAGGAGGAGAGAGCGTTCTTTTTTGTGTTTTAAATCTTCCATAGTTATGTTTAGATTATTTCATGAATAAATCTTCCTGCAAAAAGAAAACGATAAAAATCGTCATCTCCTCATTGGCGTGCTTGTTAATCCTGATTGCAATGAGTGTCTATTATTTATTCTCTTCGAGAACTCCCCAGATGGACGGCAAAGTTGTGCTACAAAAGCTGAGTGCTCCAGTTGAAGTGATTCGTGACCAGAATGGTATTCCCCACATTACAGCAAAAAATAACCGCGATGCCTTTTATACGTTGGGATATATCATGGCCTCTGAAAGGCTTTTTCAGATGGAAATGAGCAGAAGGCTTGCTAATGGAGAGTTAGCAGAAATATTTGGCGACAAGGCGCTTGCCTCAGATCAGCTTTTTAGAAATCTTGGTTTAAAAGATGCTGCTCGTAAATTGATTGATAGAAAAAAAGCAGACAAGTCGTTTGACCCACAAATGCTGGAAGACTCTAGTGCTTTTTATGAAGGTGTTAATCACTTCATAGAGACTGGAAAAATGCCCGTAGAGTTTATTCTTCTGGGGTTGAGGCCTAGGCCTTTTTCATTGGAAGATGGGCAAAGCTTTGTAGGATTGATGGGGTTTAGTTTTGGGATTGCTGTCATGACAGAGCCTCTTCTTACAAAACTTGTAGAAAGAATTGGTGGAGACCTTGTTGAGGATTTAAGAAACGAAAAAATTCCTATAACTGAGTCGAGAGTTGTTCACGTTGAAAATACTATTTCTGAGAAAGTCTCACAGATTATTTCAGGACTTCAGATGGGGTTTGGCCTTTTTGAAGGATCAAACGGCTGGCTTTTATCCGGCAAGCGCACGACTTCAGGAAGTCCGATGCTGGTGAATGACCCACACATCAATTACGCACATCCTGGCATCTGGTTTGAAGCGCATGTGAAGACACCAACATTTGAAACCTACGGGCACTTCCTTCCATTAATCCCTTTTCCTATTCTTTCACATAATAAAGAAAGAGCATGGGGCCTCACCATGAGTCTTACAGACGACATGGATATCTATAAAGAAAATCTCGATTTAAAAAATAAAATTTACATCTTCAAAGGCGAAAAGCGCCCTTTAGTTGAGAGAGTAGAAGTTATAAAAGTAAAAAAATCCAAAGATGTAGTACTCAATATTTTTAGTACTCATCATGGTCCGGTTCTCGATTATGCCTTAAGTGATACGACTCCTGATAAGTCGCTTTCACTTCAATGGGCCTTTTATAATCCCTCAAATGACCCGCTGAGTGCTGTGTATAAAATGGGCAGAGCAACTAACGTTGACGAGTTTAAGGCCGCCGTCGCAACAGGAATGGCCCCAGGACTTAATATTCTCTACGCTGACAAAGAAAATATCGGACAGTGGATTTTTGGCGAAATCTGGAAAAAAAGACCAGGAATAAAAACCGATTTTATTCTAAACGGTGAAAACGGTCAGGATGAAATACTTGGCTCATTAACTTTTGAAGAAAAGCCTCATGCCTTTAATCCTCCTAGCGGTGTGATTGTTTCTGCCAATACCAGGCCGCAAAATTATCCGGAGAATCTTCGTGGAGACTGGCAGCCTGATGATAGATTAAAGACTATCGAAAATACGCTTTCAAGAAAAATTCTTTGGTCAGAAGAAGAGACGATGGAGCTACAGTCCTTAACCATGAATTTTGAAAACAAGCTTATCATAGACGCTCTTTTAAGAGATATCGTCTTTAAAAGTACTGAAGAAAAAAAATCTTTTGAAAAATTTATTAATATTTTAAAAAATTGGGACTTAAGTTCAGATGCTACTTCCAGTGGCCCGGCCTTATATTACTCATGGGCCAGATCAATTCAGGTTCATTTACTTAAAGATTTAACCGATGAAGAGCGCGAAGTTTTTGCCAAAGTACCCAATGGATGGATCTTTTTTAAGCGTGTTATTCTAAATTCAGATTCAATCTGGTGGCAAAAGTTTAACCGCGCAGACTTTTTAAGAACGACTTTTATTCAGACAGTCAGGGACCTGGAAAAAAGATTAGGTGATAACTCTGATACTTGGAAATGGGGAGAGCTTCATACTTTGGAGTTTCATCACCCTTTAGGAAGAGTAAAACCTCTTAATAAGATTTTTAATCTCGGCCCATATCCTATTTCTGGGGCCACTCAAGAAGTGAGCAATCAGAAGGTCACAAGCTTTAAAGGAGACTTTGAAGTTAAGGCGGGGCCTTCTACCAGACGAATTATAAACTTTGCTCACCCTGAAAGATCATGGGGGATTCTTCCAGCTGGAAATTCTGGACACGTCATGTCGCCATTTTTTAAAGATCAGGTGGAAAGATTCCTAGAAGGAAAGTATAGGCCACAGTTGTTAGAAGTCTCTTCTGAAGAGATTTATTCAAAGATGACGTTTACTCCTTAGTTGTTTTTAAAGATCGCTAAGGGCGCCGTAGATTCAATTTTAATGACTCCCTTTCCAGTATTGGAGAGCCCTCGCGAACTCAATCCTTGAAGAGTAATGGGGCTCTTGGTTTTGTATAAACACTGGCCACTGATCTTAAATTTGCTTTTTTCTAATGTTGTTACACTAAACGTGCCCATGACATTAGTTTCCATCAGGCCTTTGGGAAAAAATTCAATTTTATCTTCTATAAAGACTCTCGGTGTAGTTTTGGCGTTAAAAGACTTCATAAAACGGAAAAATTCGCCAATATTAATCAGCTCATGATCCATTCTCCCACCTAAAAATCCTAAAAAAAGGTAGTGCTCATATTTGTGAAGATTCTTTTTAAGGACTGCATTTTTTAAAAAATAGGCCAGGTCTGAAAGATTTTGATCCCTTTTTTTATGATTCATAACCTTATTAGAGGAGTCGCCATCTCCAAAATACTGGGGAGAGATTCCATTTTTTTTAATTAATCTGGCAAATTTTTGAAGATGTTTGGCCCCACCATCTATAAAGACCAAATCAAGATCACTCTCTTTCTGGTAGCGAGTCAGTATTTTTTTTGAAAAAGGCATTGGGCCCACCACAATGCAGATCGAGTGCTTAGTTTCTAGATGTTTTTGTTTTTTTGTCATGTTAATGTCTGTCCAAATCAATATTGATACACTTTTGACTATAATGAAGGCGTTTGCAACTTGAAAGAAAATTTGAACACATTCTCGGCACGAGCAAAAAAATTCGTAGAGTCTCCTGAGTATTTTCAGGTAGGGATTTCTAGCGGATTTTTAGTGACGATGGATAAACATGACAGAATTTTGACAGTTTTCCACGGAACGTTTCAAAGCGAGCTCGAGCTAATTTTTGCAGAAGTCCTGTCGAAATTTGCTGTTAATAAAAAAATTCCAGAGATCTGGAGCATCCATTTTAGAGAAATTGAAAGTTTTTTACGCGATGAAAATCACCTTCCGGCCTTTCAAGGCGAACAAAAAAACCTAGAAGAGGTTCTTCAAAAATTAAAAATGTTACTAATTGTCTCAGCATCTATGAGCGCTCTTTCTTCTAATTGTGGCAGGTATTCACAGCTTCTTTTAAATTGGGAAACGCTCAGTTTAGCAGCTAGAAATGCCTTTTTGGGTGAGATTATTAGGCCTATGGGTTTTGAGTTAGTGCTCTATTTTGAAGACGTTTTAACAGTCCATAGTCTCGGCCCTCAGGGGGAAAATTCAGACCTAGAAAGTGTCGTTCTTGGAATTTTAGGGGCCATGGGAAAAGTTCTCCCTATGAAAGTGGTTGCCGTCTAATCACTTTTTAGAGTAAAATTCAAACAGCTAAAGAATATTTCCTGTTTTTCTTCGAGAGGTTTTAATGAATCGTGCGCTTTCGTTTTTATCAGTTCTAGTTTTTTCGGCGTTTTTTTCTCCAGCTTTCGCTCAAGATGCTGCTAAAGGGGCCACTCTTTATGCTGTTTGTATCCAATGCCACGGAGACAAAGGTGAAGGAAATCCTGCTCAAAAAGCACCAAAGATCTCTGGCCAGCACGACTGGTACACAATTAAGCAAATTACAGAAATTAAAAATGGGGTAAGAAAAAACCCTGAAATGCTTCCGTTTGTAGCGAAGCTAACTGAGCAGGACATTAAAGACCTGGCAGCCTATATTCTGACTCTCTAATTATAAAAGTCACAACTAAAATAGCAAAGGATTGCCATGAAGCTCACTTTTAAAAAGGCCAAAAGCGAAAAAGATATCAAGTCGATTCACGACTATAACATCGACGCGTTCTCAGATTCTCCAGATTTTAAGTGGACATTCGAAGAAATTAAGAAGGAAGTTGCCGACGGATGGGAACTTCATTCATTAATGGAAGATACCGAAGTTGTCGCTGCCGTCTTCTATAAAGTAGAGACAGACTCACTTCTAACAAAAAATACTGCTATAAAGATAGATCACCAAGGTGCTGGGCTTTCTCACTCTATTAAGGAGTTCTTCGAGAAAGTGGCCCGTGAAAAAAAATTAAAGAAGATTTATCACTACTGTCGTATTGATAATTTTAGAATGTATTCATTGAATGAATCTCATCAATATAAGAAAACTCCCAAGAAACTAGGGCCTAATGGACTAGTGGTTGAGTGGGTGAAGACGCTAAAATAAGCGTGTTTCCTAGGAGCTTTCATCAATCTCCCTAGGGAAAAAGTGATAAAAAAAGTAAAAAAAATGTTTTTTACTCTAGACATGATGAAAATTTTCGAGCAATAATTTACGTATAGATGAATTTCTCGAGTGAAAAACTCGAATTAGAAAAAACTTAGAAGAATGTATTAACGATTTCTTTACCTATAACAACTTTAGACAATCAACAACATGTCTAATTTAACGGAGGATCCTCGAATGGCAGTTAAGAAAAAAGCAAAAGCAGCTACTAAAAAAGCAGCACCAAAAGCTACTAAGAAAGCAGCTCCAAAAGCTACTAAAAAAGCAGCTCCAAAAGCTACTAAAAAAGCAGCTCCAAAAGCAGCTAAAGCAACTAAGAAAGTTGCAGCTCCAAAAGCTACTAAAAAAGCAGCTCCAAAAGCAGCTAAAGCAACTAAAAAAGTTGCAAAAGTTAAAACTGCACGTAAGCCAAATGCAGCTTTCATGAAGGCACTTACTCCTTCAGCTATCCTTGCTGAAATCGTAGGGAACAAGCCACTTCCACGTACACAAGTTGTTTCTAAAATTTGGGACTACATCAAGAAGCACAACCTTCAAAACCCAAAAAACAAAAGAAACATCATCGCAGACGACAAACTAGCTAAACTTTTTGGAAAAAAAGAAGTAACTATGTTCGAACTTGCTGGGATCGTTGGAAAGCACCTTTCTTAATTTATTAAGACAAGCTTTTATAAAAGGCCACTCTTCGGAGTGGCTTTTTTTTTGTGTTTTTTGATTATTTTCTAAGAGAAGAGTATTCGCGTGTGACTGAATCACTAACCCAGTCAGCTTCTTTAGTCTTTTTAAACTCACTTGCAGTCTTTAAGAACTCATGACATTGAAAGCTAGAGGCCAGATTGCCCGATACGGAGCTTTTATTCTCCAGGTACTTCACACAGGACTCACCATAGAAATTTAAGTACTCAGGGAAGTTCTGAGCAAAGAGATTGATGATGGCCTTATGGCGTGGAAGTTTCGGGTCTTTAAAGATTTTATCTGGAATAAGCGGCATTGACCTGATTTGGGCCAAGATCTTTATTCTTTTTGTATACTGTCCAGAGAGAGCTTCGATCTTCTTCCATGCCAGGTTCATTTTGTCGCCTACTACGGGGCCATCCAGCATGTATAAAACGGCGTAGAAGTCTTCTTCTTCTTTTGAGAGAACGCCTTTGGCAGACAGGAAGTTCATCGCCATCTCTTTTTCCATACCATTTGTCACAGTGGATTGAAGCGCCAGGCGAAGAGTCGGAATGAGTTTTACAAAACATTTTTCCGGAACAATGCGGTTAATGAGCGTTTTGTAATTATTATCAAAGTCAGCATCAAAACTTTCTTCAGTGAGCTTATTGATAACTGCTCTTTGAACATTGGGTTTTTCACAATATAAATTGGCAATACTGTCATTGATCGCCCTTTGATAATAGGGCCAAGTTTTCATAGGACTATGGTGACGCTCAAGGATTTTTGCGAACTCCAGGCCTATATCCGGGTCTTTCTTAGAAAAAAACCAGAAGGCACTCATTTCGTTGTCACAAATTTTCATGGCAGGAGCGCGATCGGCTTCTTTTTTTTCAGAAACCTGCATGTAACACTCAGTAAAGAATGTTTTAGCATAAATTGATCTTTTTAATTGGTAGAACTCATCATTGACAAGGGCACTTGAGCGCCCGATTTCTTCAATTTTTTTATAGGACTTCATGCTGAAGTCTTTAGTCCTGAGTTTGTAATCTATCATCTCCAGGGCCATGGCCTGGTACATATCTTTCCACAGCTTTTGCCTTTCACTAGGTCTAATATCGTTGACGTGCGAGAGGAACTCTTCAAAATTCTTTTCTTGTTCTAAAACAGCGAGGTCCTTTAGCGTGTAAAGAGGTGTGGATTGAGCAGATGCCAATGAATGGGTAAGAAGCATGAGTCCCAGGATATTCATAACTAAATTTTAGGTAGCGAAATGCTATTAGTCAAACTCCAAAAAGAGTCAGGTTAACTATAGTCGAATCGAGGCTTTTGGGATAACTTTGTGGACACTTTAATTTTAAAATTTTCATCTCTTTAAGGAGCTTAGGGAGTTTTGGGAGTCTGTTTATGCCTTTAGTACCCGAGAATTTTCTCATGACCATCAAAAGCGTCGATCACCACGATTGGACGTTCTATTTCTATCAGGAGTTCTCTGAAATCTTTTTAGAAAAAGGTGAAAAAATAAGTAGCGATGTTCTGGCGGAATTAGGCCCGTATCTAAATAATCTCAATCAAAACTTTAGAAGCCAGATGGTTTTTAAGTCAGTGCCTTTTTTAGTCGGATTTTATTTCGATAGGAAAGAAATCAGGTTTTATACACCAAAACTTTCTCAGGAACTTTTTGTTCTTCAACAAAGTGACATTCTTGATTTAAATATTCCGCAGGTTAAAGATATGCGTGCTCACGCAGAGATGGCCGCATCCCTGCAAGTTAAAAACTTTCCAACGGTGATTGAAGAACTCATCAAGGTTGAAGGTCTTCCTGATCTTTTAAAAGACCCTAAGTATAAGGCGATCGAAGAGAGATCTGCCCAAATCGTTAAAAAGCTTCTTAGCTTTTTAAATGAATACAGACCGACTCTGTTTGAAGATGTCTCTGACTTTGGTCTAGGGCTGACTGCTCAGTATGCACTTCTTAGAATCCATCTTTTAAAATTCCTGGCGATTTTACCATCGCTTGACCACGACAAAAAAGGGGTGGAAGTAAAAAGAATCCTTATTGAAGCATTATCGCGCTTTCTTAAAGACAATAGAAAAGCGAGAAAGGCAAAAAAGAAAGGCCAAGATAGGGCCTTGCCACGTACGTATACGTTGGGAATAAAAATTGCTTTCTACCTTGCCCGAATCGTTCCGGCATGGCCTCTAGCTAAAGTTGTGAGAACGGCCGTTAAGATCATGGCCCGCAGGTTTATTGCAGGAGAGAGTATTGAAAAAGCAGATAAGTCTCTGCGCGCTTTGAGTGATACAGGACGAGACGTAACACTCGATCAGTTGGGAGAGTTAGTTGTTTCTGAGAAAGAAGCAGATCATTACAAAGAAGAAGTTCTAAAGTTGGTGAGAGGATTTTCACTTCACGTAAAAAGAGGTGAGCTAAATGTGGCAGGAATTAACCGCGCTCACGTTTCAATTAAAGTTTCAGCATTATGTTCTGACTTTAAACCACATGCTTTTGACTACACTTATAGTTTAGTGGCCCCAAGGCTTAAAGAAATTCTTCTTGCCGCTAAGGCGGAAGATGTTTTTATTAATATCGATGCTGAACACTACCACTACCGCGATGTGGTCTTTAAAATTTATAAGCGTGTTCTTCTAGAGACGACTGAACTTCACGATTATAAGGCAACGGGGATTGTGATCCAGGCCTACTTAAGAGATGGATACCAACACTTAAAAGAAATTATCGCTCTTGCTAGCGAGAGAAAACTTCCTATGCCAGTTCGTCTGGTAAAAGGTGCTTATTGGGATGCTGAAACTGTTGAAGGAGACGCTCACAGCTTCGATGCTCCTCAGTTTTTAAATAAAGAAGAAACTGATATCCACTTTAGACAACTTATTTTAAAGATTCTTGAATCTCACCCGCATTTAAAACTTGCTCTTGCTTCTCACAATTTCAGCGACCATGGATTTGCTGAAGCAGCAAAAGAGCTTCTGTATCCACAAGTTGGAGAAATTGAGCATCAGTGTCTTCACATGACTTATGAAGCTCTCTCAACAGCTCTGGCAAAAATGGGATGGGCAACAAGAAACTACGTTCCCGTTGGAAGCCTGCTCGTTGGAATGGCCTACCTGGTAAGAAGAATTATGGAGAACTCATCGCAAGTTGGAGTTCTTACCATTATGCGCTCTCACAAGAAGCATTTAACTCTTCAGTCACCATACGCTATTCACGAGACAAAAATCAAAGAAGGAAAAATTGTCAGAGACTCTTCTGTATCAAAACTGGAAGACGAGTTCTTTAACGTCTCTCCACTTCGTCAATATATCGACAGCGAAAGACTGTGGATGGAAAAAGCTCTAACAAATTTTGAAATGCACTCGTTAGGGATTGATTATAACAATTCACAGATGATCAATGGTGACTGGGTAAAAATTCACGCCAGCTCTAATCCAGATCTTTTGGTTGGGCGTATCAGGTTTGCCAATGTTGAAGATGCAAGTATTGCTCTTGATACAATTGATAAAAGTTATAACGAAGGATCATGGGCCAACTCAAAGTGGCCATTTAGAACAGCAACTTTGGTTAAGGCCGCAAGTCTTATGCTGGCAAAAAGAAATGAGCTCTCTGCGCTTATTGTTTATGAAGCAGGTAAATCAGTTGGTGAAGCGCTTGCTGACGTTGATGAAGCAATCGACTTCCTTAATTTCTACGCCAGAACTGAAGCCTTCCTTCAAAGAAACCTGACTGATTTAACGAGCAGAGGACCAACTGTTGTTATTTCTCCATGGAACTTTCCATTAGCGATTCCTTGTGGGATGGCCGTGAGTTCACTGGTTTGTGGCAACACTGTTATTTTAAAATCGGCAGAACAGACTCCACTTATCACTCAGCTATTAGTAGATATTCTTCACGCATCAGGAGTTCCTAAAGATGTTCTGATTCACCTTCCAGGAGAAGGAGAGACTGTTGGGGATTATTTAGTAAAAGATTCAAGAACATCGACGATTGTCTTCACTGGTTCAAAAGCAGTTGGAACATATATTGGAAGTATCGCCAGAAAGAGACTTTATAAAAATAAGCTGACGAAAAAAACTTATCCAGTAAAAGCGATTACTGAAATGGGTGGTAAAAACGCTGTTATCGTCACTCAAAATGCTGAACTCGATGAAACAGTCTCAGGGATTCTTTACTCGGCTTTCGGCCACGCAGGACAAAAATGTTCGGCCTGCTCAAGAGTGATTGTTCACAACTCACTTAAAGATAAATTAATCGAGAGATTAAAAGCGGCAAGCTCTGATTTAAAAGTCGGAGAGTCTTATAAGTTTGATACTACAGTTAACCCGGTTATTACGGCAGAAGACCAAAAACGTTTGAGACAAGCGGTTCGCGAAGCTTCTAATGAAGCCGTGAATTTTGGAGGTCATGTTGTTATCGATAGAACGAACGAAAATCTTCCAGGATACTGTGTAGGTCCTGCGATCATCGAGCTTCCATATGCTCGTGCTTTAAATAAAGAAAGCTTTGCTCAAAAAGAGCTCTTCGGGCCAGTGGTTCACATTGTTGGTTTCGATAGTCTGGATGAAGCGGCCTATTTATTTAACTCTACTGACTACGCTCTTACCGGCGGAATTTTCAGCCAGTCACAAAATGATATCGACTATCTTTTAACAAAAATGGAAAGTGGGAATATCTATATCAATCGTACTATCACTGGTGCGAGAGTTGCTATCGAACCATTCGGTGGATTTAAACTCTCTGGAACAGGGCCAAAGGCCGGTGGAAGACATTATATTTTATCACTTCACCAGATCAGCGATATTCAGAACTCAGAAAGCAATGTTGCAAGACTTGCTGTTGAAGAGGGGCATGATTCACCAGTGCACTTGAAAAAACCATCAAAGCTTGGGCCTCATGCCAGACTTGAACGCATGGATAAATTCCTTGATAGTTTCATTTCAGGATTTGAGTCTCACTACCAGGGGATCTATAAAAATTATAAAGAAACCCTTCGCGATTATAAAAAATGGATGAACAAAAGCTTTATTGGTTTTGTTGAAAGAGAGCATAAAAACCGCGTGATCCCAGGACAATTAAGTTTTAATGACTACAGATTGTCAGCTGAACATGCCCTTTTAGTGGCGACAACTGACAGACCTCAATTGAAAACACTTATTCAGGTATTTTCAACTCTAGCAGCGGGAACAGGTTTAACGATTGCATGCCGTAACAACAGATCATTCCAATGGTGGATGAGTATGAGAGACCTGATGTTTAGTGCAGGATTTTCGAAAGAAAATATTGAAGTGTATTTCACAAAAACGGATGAACTAAAAAATATCATCAACAACCCGATGCTTTCGGCCATTATTTATGATGGATTGATGGAAGAGTTTTCTGCTCACGTTGGAGACTTCTTAGATGATGCTAAAAATGACCAGAGAATGAAATTAATTTTAACGGTTAATGATCATTTAAAAGAAACAGACTTTTATCACCAGACATTAAACTACGTCTGGGTTAGGTCTCTTGCAGTCAATACAATGAGGCATGGTGCTCCACTGGATCTTGAAATCTAAGGATTATTTTTATGCGCATAGGTTTTTTTGGTTGTGGAAATATGGGGCAGGCCCTGGCCTTCGGATTTAAAAATTCAAAGTCTCAGCTTATTGAGCAGTATTTCTACACGCCTTCAAAAACAAAAGCGCAAGAGCTTGCTATTAAAACTGGCGGGCACTTTATTGAAAACGTTAATGAAATGCCAACAGATCTTGATTGGTATGTTTTGGCGTTTAAGCCTCAAAGTTTGAATGAGTTCAGCTTTCAATTTAATGAATCTGCAAAAATTCTTTCAGTTCTTGCTGGCACAGGCATTGATACGCTTGAAAAGAAATTTAAAATCTCAAAAGTTGCGAGACTCATGCCCAATACTCCTTCTCAGTTAGGAATGGGGGCCAATTTATTTTATTCTCCATTTGAGGCAAGCGAGATGACAGGACTTTTGGAGTCATTGGGAAAATTATTTATCATGTCTTCAGAAAAAGAGTTAGATGCCATTACTGCTTTTAGTGGCTCTGGCCCGGCCCTTATTTTCGAGTTTGCGAGAATTTTTGAAAAGCACTTAAATGCTATGAGTGGTGGAAACCCTCAGGCAAAAGAGATTATCGCACAAACTTTTTTAGGAAGTGCTAAACTACTGGAGAACTCCATCAGTAGTGGTGTTACATTTGAAACACTAAGAGAGCAGGTGACTTCTAAAAAGGGAGTGACGTATGAAGCTCTTCAAATACTTGAAAAAAACGACCTTGATAATATTTTGGGAGGAGCTTTTACAGCGGCCCATAAGCGTACATTAGAATTAAAGAAAGGAATTTAAAATGTTAGAGCAACTACTTAAAAAAAATGTTCCAAAGAAATACCAAGACACAATGTTTGTCCGTTTATTTGGTTTCATGAAAGTACCCCTTATTTTTTGGGTGTCTCCAAGTGTTGTCACGATGAACGACGAAGAGTGTGTGATTAAAATCCCACTTAATCGCCGTACAAAAAACCATTTAAAGTCTATGTATTTTGGAGTTCTTTGCACGGGAGCTGACATCGCTGGTGGTCTAGTTGCTATGAACGAAATCACGGCATCAGGAAAAAGAGTGGCCTTATCGTTTAAAGATTTTCAGGCCGATTTTTTAAAGAGAGCTGAAGGTGATGTTCACTTTAAAGTGACTCAGATTAAAGAAATTAAAAAATTTGTAGCTGAAGTGATCAAAAGCGGGGAAAGAATGAATTTTCCGGTGGAAATCAATGCTGTTGTTCCTAGTATTAACCCTAATGAAGTGGTGGCAAAATTTGTTCTTACACTCTCACTAAAGGTTAAGTCTTAAGCAGGATTTTCAGAATCTATAAATAAGCATTCTAGTTCTGGAAAATTTTCCGAGACTTTTTTCATCAGCGACTGGATTCCAAATTTTTCAGTCGCATGGTGTCCTCCGGCGTACATATGAATGCCAGACTCTCTGGATTCATGGTAGTCGTGCTCACTCATTTCTCCTGTAATATAGGCATCCAGGCCAAGCTTATGGGCCTCTCTCCACTGTGAGTTTGCTCCGCCTGTAATAATTCCAATTTTTTGAACAGATTTTTTTTCAAGTGGATTAGAGTAGAGGACAGTATGATTGAGTTTTGTTTCAATGAGTTTTTTTAGCTCAGTACCATCCATCGATTTAGGCAGTGACCCCATAATACCAGTGAATGCACCCTTATAATTTCCAAACGGACTAAGATCGGCCATCTCGAGTAATCGCGCGATCTGAGCAGCATTTCCGACTTCCTCATGGGCATCAAGAGGCAGGTGATAACCAAATAAATTAATATCAGATTTTATCAGTGGAGCGACTCTATGATAAAAAGCTCCAGTCAGGGGTTTGGTTCCATGGAATTTCCAGAAGAGGCCATGATGAACAATGAGGGCCTGAGCTTTTATTTTTTGTGCATGTTCGGCAGACTCTCTAGTTGCAGAGACAGCGAAGAGAACTTTCTTAATTTCCTTGGTACCTTCAATCTGCAAACCATTAGGACAGTAGTCATCAAAGAGCTCGGGTTTTAAAAGTTTTTTTAAAAAATCATCGAGCTCTATGGTGTTCATGTCTATCCGTTATGAATTAAAAGGCTGATTCGTTATAACCGTTTCAGCAGTAAAATGTGGTTGGCTTTTTTCCAAGCTAATTTTCAACTTGGCCACCGTTTCATGAAGTTCATGATGGTGTGGTGCAATTGTTAATGCCAGAGAGAACTCTGTCAAGGCCTGATCAAAGTCTTTTAAAAGAACGTAAGCTCTACCAGCATTGATATAAGGGTACTCGCGGTTTTGATAATTGTGAGCGCGCTTAGCAAGCTCAAACCAGCGGATACTTTCTTTTACCTGGCCTTCAAAAAGAATGTAGTTTCCGAAGTCGTTGTAGGCCGGGCCGTATTGAGAATCAAGTTGAACGGCCTTTAAGCAGTATGACTTTGCTGTGATTCTGTCTTCCATTAAAGAATATGTCCACGCTAGAAGAGTTAAGACTTCAGCTGTTTCTTTATAGTTTCTTGCCTTGTAAAAATTTGCTTTTGCTTCATCAAAGTTTTTTTGAGCGATGAAGTAATGGCCCTTATGAAGATAATAATCATATTTTTCTTCACGTCTCATCTCTAAGAAAACTAGAGGCGAGTTCTTTTTAGTATTTTCTTCGCTATATGAATGAAGTTTGGCTTCATCAAGAAAAAATAGAGGAGCGCGAGATGCTTCTTCTGCTTGAGTAATAGAAGGAATTGTTTCTTCTTGAATCAAGCCTAGTCTTGGGAATTGAATTTCCAGGTCAGTTGTTTCAATAACAAAATTGTGAATTTCAAAAGCATTGCGATAAAGAAGATTGATGTAGTTGATAACCATCTTTTCTTTTCGCGCACTGGTGAATGGCATTTTGATAAAAGCTTCGATTGTTGAGTGGTAAGCACGAAGTTGAGTTTTAAACTGTGACCATTCAACATCAGTTGCCGTCATATCGAACTCTTTAAACTCTTTTGTGAAGAAGACACTTGCATCGTTTAGAAGCTTTTGAATTTGGTTTTTTCCACGTGGCCCGTAGTGAAGTCTTTCAAGTTCTGTGAACGCAAATAACAGGCGGTCCATGTATCCAGTGGCCGTAAAAAACTCTGCGAGCAGTAGGGTATTCGTAGCTTCCATGCAATCTTCCTTGATAGCGGGTGATGAAAATAAAAAACGAGGAGCTCATCTTGAGCAACTCAGTCTTGATATTATTTTAAGTCATCTGGATTTTCTTTTACAATGATTTTCTGTGAAATGATGGATCTTGCCCTATAATTTCTACTATAGGGCCAAAATGACAGCGATCTGACCTATTATTCTCTTACAGTTAAGAACTTTTATTTTGCCAATTCGTATTCTATTAGTCGTTTATCAGCACTTACACTTTTGTAACGATTGGTGATCATATCAAATAGGTTATCGTCTTTTCCACCAACTTTATTTGAAGCTGGATCACGAAAATTGACAACTCCCGGGCCTTTATTATCTTTGCCAAAAAGTTTTCCAAAAGGATTGTCTTCAACTTTTGCATCTGACTTAGGTTTGTTAATACCAAATCCACCCATCATAGCAATTGATCCTGAACCACCACCATAGGTTGGAGCTTTGGCCAGGTTCACAGGCGCACTTCCTGCTCCTTGAGTTGGTGGAGCACCACCACCACCGCCACCAGCTGATCCACCACCGCCTCCGCCACCTCCGCCGCCTTTCGAGCCAGCACCAGTCGTTGTAACTTTTGCAGCGTTAGAGTCTTCAATTGAATTGTCTTGAACGGCAGATGAAATAATACTTCCCATTGGTTTTGTAGAAGTCGCATCAGGAGTTGTTGATGTTTCACCACTTCCCAGACCATCAGTATTTCCATTTGCCCCAGCGTAGTTAGTCGCAGGGCCACTGTCGCCGAAAGTAATGACGTTATCGTTGATCTGATCAAACGTTCTCTCAAGTCCGCCAGTTAAACACTGAGCGAGTCCTGGGTTTTGTTTACAAAAAGTTGATGCCTCATCTTCTTCAGAGACAACGTACGGATCAAGAGGTTTGAAGGCGTCGATTTTTGCAATGGCATTATCAACATCCTTAGCACGTTTTCCAAGTAGGCTAGACAACAGCATACTACTTCCGGCCTGTGCTGCGATTTGAACGAGTTTTGCTTTCATGGCGTCCATTTGAGCACCGTTCATATTAAGTGCGAAACCACCGCGTCCTGCAAGAACGGCCGCTTTACATGATTCTTTTTCTATAGGAGCACGTAGGCCCATTGAATCACCATCTTTTGAAGTCAGCCTTTCACATTTTGCAAGGACTTCATCACTTTTAGGAACTTCGTTATAGACACTTACTAGATAAGCAAGCTTTGTTGCATCAACGGCCGTTCTTTGTTGATACATGTCTTGTTGCATTTTTAATGAATCACGAGTGGCCTTTAGAGCACCTGTCGCAGTGTTTTCTTCATTTACATATTTAGACTGAGCGTCTGATATTTTTTCTTGATAAACAATTTGTTGAGTTCCGTAAGCAATACCTTGAACAGCATCGATGAGTTCAAGTTGAACTTGAAATTTTCTACATGGAATAAAGTCTACCGTTTCAATCCCTGCAGACTGACATTTAATTGAAGATGTTGATGCTGCAACGGAAGCTGCACCAGCTTGTTGTTGCTGTTGTCCACCAGCTGCTGGAGCTGCGGCCTTACCAGATTGTTCCGTAATCATTTCCTGATCACTCCAATCTCTATCGTAAAAACTCATGGCGTGAAGAACTGATTCACAAGCAATGGCCTTTTTTTCTTCCAATTTCCTACAATCCTCATAATCTTTAGAGCCTGGACATTTTCCTGCTTCTGCACAAGCGTAATCTATATAGGGTGCCCATTTAAAGTCATCGCGTCTGCTTCCATTTTTTCCGTAAATTTGACGAATCCATCCACGTGAGAGTTTTTCACAATTCCTAAATGAGTTTGTTCCTGGGTATTGGCCACCTTGACCTTGTTCACTTACAGGTGAGGCCTTTAGAGCATATTTAGACTTAGCTTCTTCTTTACAGACCGCTTCACTTTTTTCTGCAGAAACTGGTGGATCAGCTGCAAACAATTGCACACTAAAGAGCATTCCTGTAATCAATAAAATATTTTTCATAATCTCACCATTGTCCCTTAGGTAAATTATACGACTACTCATCGGTAGATCCCTGTAGTTTCTTGAGTTTATTGATCAACTAGCAAATATCCTTAAATAAGCCCTTGGAATAAGGATTCGAATCTATTAAAGTAGGGCCTTGTAAAGTCTATCAAAATGCCTTCTTTTAAAGGCATTTTCCCAATAGGAATGTGTTTATGGCCAACCCAATTTACGAGTATGAATTAACAATTCTTGAGCAGCATTTAGATACCTTCGGACACGTGAACAATGCCGTCTATTTAACGTTATATGAAGAGGCCCGTTGGGATTTCATTACAAAAAATAATTTGGGTTTAAAAGAGATCCTAGACAAAAAAATCGGCCCGGTACTGCTTGATGTTCAGCTAACTTTTAAAGCAGAGTTAAAAAATCGCGAAAAAATAAAAATCGTCTCACAAGCTCGCCCAGAAATGAGAAATAAATACGTCATGATCTTGGATCAGAAAATGATCAAAGAAGACGGCAAAGTTGCTTCGACTATGACATTGTCAGTAGGGATGATGGATCTCGCTGCTAGAAAATTAATTTCACCAACACCAGAATGGTTGAATGCTCTAGGCCTTAAGGAATTTATTGAGCCTTAAGTATTACTCGGTAGGAGTGCTGCCGTCATCAAAGAGTCTTCTGAGACCCGATTGAATATAACGGTTAGAAATAATTTCAAAAAGATTAGCACCATCATCTGTTACGATATCGCTATTTTTATAATTATAATTTTTCTCTGGAAAATTTCCTAAGACTTGTCCGCCACCAGCTGATCCACTATCAGAAAAACTCAAATCTATTCCAGGCTTCTTAGTTGCTTTTTTTGCATCTAAACCTTTTCCACTTCCAGCGAGCTCAAGGCCTAGTTTGGATTTGACGTCTTGAATCGCTTTGGCCTTTTCACCCGTTAATCCACTACCGATACTTGCAAGTGCCGATCCTCCGAAAGCAGAACCTAATTTTTGTAAATCATTTTTTGAAAATACTGCACCCTGAAGTTTTAAGAGATCCATATTGCTATCGATTTTTGGAAACATATTCTTTGCAGGATTGGCATTTAATTTTTCAAAAAGACCATTGTTAAGATCACCTTGCTTTGCAATCGCTAAGCTCAATGCCTTGTCACTAAGGTTTCCAATGTTGGCATTCCCGCTTAAAGTAGAGGCCGCATTTTGCATAACTTTATCAAAACCAGAAGATTTCAAATAAGCAGACCCAAGAGCGTTGTCACCAATATTAATCGCAACTGATTTCATACAAGCATTTGTACCTTTTGAGTTCACCATTTTTTTACAATTACATTTTTCATCGAACTGACCGGTTAGGGTCATACATCCTGCTGGATCTGCATTTAACGTTAGTGCCGCATAATCTGTAGCAGTGGAGTCGAGGAAGTATTTATTTTTTGCCCAGAGGTCTTTACAGATCTGAGAATTGCTTCGGTCTGTATTTTGTTTTCCTGATTCCAGATAACAATAACATTTTGGCTCTTCTAATTTTTCTCTTCCGTTAGGACATTTGTTTGTCCAAGAGTCTTTATAGACAGACAGAAGCTTATCAATTTTTTTAATATTTTCTTCATTTTCTTTTTCTTGATCTCCTGCCGCTTTATAAAGAATTGCGGAATTAAGACCACCAATTCCTGCGACAATCATGATTCCCGGCGGGCTGGATAAAAATTTTCCGATTTTGTCGGTGAAGCCTGGAGCAACTGCATCTGCTGCCATTGTTGCGCCTTCTTTTTTTGCTGCCCCAACGGCTGCACCTGTTGCAACATCTTTGGCGATGTTTTGTGAAAAACATAAAGTAGAATTAAGAATAAATAGAATGATAAATATTTTTTTCATCTATTTTTTCCCCGTCCCAAAACTTGTTCCACTTACTGGAGTAGTACCAGAGCCACCGCTAATAAATTTTCCAGTATTAATAGTATAACCAGAAGTGATTGCGATCTTATCAACTTTTCCACCAGCAAAAACACCAGAGGAGTAATCAAATTTTCCAATGGGAGTTCCAGTGGCGAGCACCTGGCCAGATTTTGTAGTTGTAAAAGTATTATAAACTTCACCGTTATGAACTACACCAGATACTTTTCCCATATCATCTTTTAAAACATTGCGTACTACGTTTCCATCTTTTACAGATTCAAGCGTTTTATATTTGTTGGGAATGGCCGGATCAGCGACAGTAGCTACTTCTGGACTAGCTGCAAGTGATTTAGTTGTAGGTGCATCCAGTGGTTCAAGAGGAGTTCCTTCGGCCGTTCCTCTTGTAACAGGAGAAGTCTTTGCACCCGGAGGAGGATTATCTGATTCTAAAGTTTCAGTTTTAGCTACATTTTCATCCGCCTTTGCAGTGGCGTCACCTTCTTTTTTTGGTGGCCCATCAGCACAGGTCGAAGAAGTAAACATCTCATAACCAGCAGTCGCAGCAGCGGCACCATAACCAATCATCAAAAGCATCTGCCTTTTCTTTTCAGCAGCTGCAATTTTCTTCACAACTGTTTGCTCTTCTTTTAAATATTCAAGAGCTTTAACCTGAGTGGCGTATGTATTGTCTTTATCATCGACAATATATTTATCCTGAAGCCCTTTTAATTTTTTCTTTGTTTGAATTTTTAAATAAATATCAGTCGCAAATCCTCCTAGAGACGTTACTCCAAGAATTGATTTTGACATACAGTTACTGCCGGCACCTTCTTTGGCAAAAAAGTTTAGCGCAGAAACAATGGTCGTGGCCGCATTGATCACTGCTGATTGAGATTGTAAGCTCGAAACTTTTTCTCCAACTGCGTTTGGATCAGCGGAGACACCAGCATTCTTAGTGGCAATTTGAAGGTGACACGCTTTTTTTGCCTCAAGTGTTTCAAGACTTTCACAGGCCTTTGCTTCATTTCTTGTTTCAAGTGCTTTTGCTTTTGTTACACAACGATTTAGGCTTGCACTCCATTCCATAGCAGTGTTTTTTGAACAGGCCGCGAGTTGCTCTGCCATGACTTTTTCAACAGCAGCATCATCAGCAACAAGTGCAGTGGAGGCCACGAAAGCAAGTAATGTGATTAAACAATTAAGTTTATACATGAATGTATTATACGTTTTAAATTTTTCCACTACTTATCTTTTCGGCATACTAGTAATCGGGCCTTAAAAATTAATGTGTTGTTAGCATAGTCTTTTAAAGTAGCTGACTTAAAAAGTAGGCATTTGTGAGACGAATATGATAGGGTGCGCTCATGAAAACACTACTACTTGCCCTGACATTTGTTATTTCTAATACTGTTTTTGGTATGAGTCTGTCTGACGTAAGGCCCGGAGACATTCTTCTTATTTCATTGAACTGCTATGAGTGCAGAGTGATTGAATCAGAGACTAATTCACTTTTTTCACACTCTGGTGTGGCAATTAAAGATGAAGAGGGAAGAATCAGAATCGCTCAATCTTTGGGGAGTCTGGATCATTACTCGTATGCTGATTTTTCAAAAAATAAAACACCTGGAACATTCATTCACGTTTATAGAGCAGTAGAGCTTAAAAATATTTCTGCTCAAAAAAGATCACTCCTTGAAAAAGTGATGCTTGATGTATTCAATGAACAATTTAAACACGCACCATTTGACTCTAAATATCTTTGGAATAATTTTAATTCAAAAGGTGTTGAGCTTTTATATTGCTCGGAGTTCATCGCTAAGTTTATGGATCATTTTCTGAAAGAAAAAACAGTTCCGTTTCCAGTGACATACCAAAAGCACATTGATTATTGGACGAAGTATTTCAAGGGTGTTGTTCCTGAAGGTGAGTTAGGAAATTCTCCCGCATCTTTTTCAAGAGATAATCGATTTGAGTTCGTTGGAACAATTTAATAAATTTTATTCACTTGAAACCGATGGGTTTTATGAATCAAGCCTGCTTGATTTCTATGACACTATTGTCTCAAAGAAAGTAAAAACTTCTGCAAGAGTCCTCGATATAGGGCCTGGGTCTAAGTCTATTTTTGAAGATACATCAGTCGATAAAACCCTTATTACGGCGATCGACTTTTCAGATAGAGCGCTGGATTTAGCTGCAAAAAACTCGTCGATTAAGTTTATCCTAGGCGATATCTCAAAACGAGAAGATCTGCCCAATGAGAGCTTTGATTTAATTTTTGATTCTCACTGTCTCCATTGCATAACTGATCTACAAGATCGCAAGAATGCTTTTGCTAATATTTATCAGCTGCTGAATGTGGGTGGGCTTCTCGCTGCTGAAATGATGGTTCAAAAAAGTAGAATGCCTGTGAATATGCCTTATAAGCACGTGCCGGATGCATTTGATTTAGAAAAAGAAATACTAGATTCTGGATTTAAGATTGAATATTTTATGATTGGAAGAGGACTTAGTTTTTCGAATGCTCATGGGGAATGTGACGTTTTAAGAGTGGTTTGTAGAAAATAAAAAGCCCGCTTTCGCGGGCCCTTCACACAACAACAAACACTATCCTTTCGGAGGATTTTAGGGTTGGCGCCCTAAAAATTTTAATTATAATCCTTTGGATTCGGTCTTTTCTCAGTAATTCTCGCTTTTGTCAATTTACCCACGATCAGCTCTGAAACTTCTTCAGGGTAGATGACTTCATCACGAAGTTCGATGTTTTCGTCAGCTTCCAATGATTTTAGCACCTTAGTACTTTCTTGCAAGCTCAAATTCATAATAATTTTACCAGCATGCGTCTTAAGTCCTTTAACGTCCTGTGCCTTAAGTCCTTGAGATGCGTTAGCTCCCAATGATAGTAAACAACAAAATGCAAATACAATGAGTCCCTTCATAAATGACCTCCTGATTAATTCGATCATCCATGACCGTTATTTCTTAATCGTAGTAATACAGGTTTCGTGCCAAGTAATTTGATCGGATATTTGGTAATAACCGAGCCTTTTGGTGTCATTTAGAGTTTTTTTAATAGACCTGGCCCAGGGTCAAAAGAGTCGCTGGGCCACTTTGATACTACTTGATGATAGAAAGACAGACATCGTGATCCGTTGTCATCTGATCAATCTGCGCTTGAGTGAATGAACTAAGTTTTTCTGAGATGAGATCAAAGAGTTTTGAGTCTTCATGATGAAATCTATCCATCGAAGTCTGCACTGTAAAAATTTCACAGAACTTCTGCCAGAACTTCTCTTCAACAGCAGCAAGGGCAACGTACTTTTTATCTTTGGTTTGATAGAGAGAGTAACAAGGATAAATCCCGTTATGCAGGAATTTTGTTCGACCGATTAATCTATCAGCTTCAGGCCAGAAGATTCCAAGAATTTCTTTTGTCGCTTGATCAAGATAAGTTTTAACAAATTCAGTAGAGTTATTCTTTGATGACTTAATAAAGCCGGCAAGTAAATCAGTGGCACCTTTATGGCCGAAGCTAATTCCGGCTATCGGAAGAAAAGGAGGATCGATTATTTTCTCTGTTCTTCCAGCAACGTATTGAGACAAGAGTCCTGTCATCGCCATCGCATTTAAGTCATGCATCGATTTCTTTTCATGAAGGCTAGCAAGAAGCTCAATAACAACAAAAGGTTTCTTCAGCGTAAGGTCAGTGTCTGTAATTTTTAATTTTGCTCTAGTCTTATGAGGAATACCGATAATAACAGCATCTGCTCCAACGACTAGGTTGTGAATTTTTTCTTGATCAGCTGGATCGTTGAAGTCAAACCTTTCAATTTTTTTCCCACGATTTAAATTTTCATACCAAGAAACAAAACTAGAATCAAACTTTGCAAAAAGTCCTGAAAGAAAGGGATCCTGAAATTCATGATCTTCAATCTTAATAACTTCGGCCCCCAGCTCTGTGAGGATTTTTCCGCATAGAGGACCTGGAAGCCTGTGGCTTAGATCGATAATTCTCATTCCACTTAAAAGTTTTTCACTCATTATTATTCCTGTGCTTGAGCTGGGGTAAGAACTTTCACGAACTCTTGGAAGCCCGTGCCCTTTAATTCGCAAGCATTCATCGTGCAAATCTCATACATGTCAGCTCCATTAGATCCATCGTGATAGTCGAGAACAAATCGCGGTAGGAAATAAGGGATGAACTTAATGAAGTCGTCATTTTGTGCCCAAAGCTTTGGAAGCTTCATCACTCTGTAAGCTTCTGCCGGATAAGTAAGGGCCCTAAGGGCTTCACCAGCGCTTACAGGATTTACTTTTAACACAGTTTGAGTCACAGCATCTTTTAAGTTTAAAATCGTGTCAGTGTAGTCTCTGTCAGAAAATAAAACGGCAGCTCTTCTCATGAGTTGAAGATAAGTGGCAACCGGGGACTTGAAAGAAGCATCAAATGGAGTGTAGTCCTGGTTTGGATACAGCTCAAGGTGCTCAGAGAGTTTCGCTCTTGTTGTCATGCTTCCTTCATTTAAAAATTCTTTTGTAACAAAGTTAATCGCATCTTTGAAGTTTTGTTTGAAAACGTCATTAGATGAAATTTCATAAAGACGAAGTTGAGTCTCTGCAAAGAAGACAAAGTCTTCTAAGTATGGATGAGAGAACTCAACTGTCGTCGTATGTCTCATTTTCATTCCATCACCGGATGTGATCAGGAATGTTTTAAAGACTGCTTCGATCGTTGTATTAATTAGGTTAGAGGCCATGCGTTTGATGACATCAATTTGAGAGTATTGAACCACGTCTACTAAAGCAGAAATCAGCATGAAGTTCCAGCTTGCAACACCTTTGTTGTCAGTTGCTGGAGGCATGCGGTCTTTTCTTTCAGTCAAGATAGCGCGCTTTACTTTTCTTACAATGTCCCAATTGGCCTGCTGGTAGAACTCTTCTTTATGTTCTGGATTCATGCTGATGACGTTGAGATTATGTTCAAAGTTTCCTTTGGCCGTAATCTGGAACCATTTCTTAATGTTATCCATATTTTTGCCAAGAGTTTCAGCGTCGTCATCGTGGCGGTTTAATAGATCTTCAAATTCTTCTTCGGTAAATGTGAAATAAAGTCCTTCAACTCCTTCACTGTCAGCGTCTTGAGCTGCAAAGAAGTGTCTCATTCCATCTTTTTCATCAGAGAGCATTTCTTGCTCAAGATAATCAAGAGTATTAATTAATGAATCAAATACTAATGGGCTTGGATAAACGAGACTTAATTTTGTCATCGTTCTCAAAAATCCCGCTTGGTCATAAAGCATTTTTTCAAAGTGTGGCACTGTCCATGTGGCATCAGTTGAATAACGGTGAATCCCACCGCGTGCTTGATCGTTGATTCCACCCATTAACATTTTTTCTAAACTCATGACGACGAACTCGCCTTGCTCTTTAGAAATCATTCCTTCAAGCATTTGTTCTAATGCCCATTCATAATAAGCAAACATTGGGAACTTTGGAGCCGCTCCATATCCGCCGTGGTTCATATCTCTGAACTCTTTTACAGCTTCTAATACAGCATTAGGAGCAGGGAAGTGACCTTCAAAGTTCACATCACCCGGAGGT
Source organism: Bacteriovoracaceae bacterium UBA6153 (assembly GCA_002428265.1). Taxonomy (GTDB): domain Bacteria; phylum Bdellovibrionota; class Bacteriovoracia; order Bacteriovoracales; family Bacteriovoracaceae; genus Bacteriovorax. The sequence goes on along the minus strand of DIUR01000030.1, from coordinate 8,928 downwards.
GTTGTTCCGTTTTTTATCGCTTCAGTGACTTGAACGGCGTTTTTTTCAACTTGCTCACTTTCTTCTTTATAAGCGCGCTTTAATTCTTTTACTAATCCAGGAAAGTTTGGAGCATCACTCTTTGAAGTTAATGGATAATAGGTTCCAACAAAAAATGGTCTTGTGTCTGGAAGTAAAAAAGCAGACAGAGGCCATCCACCGCTACTACCAAAAAGTTGCGCAGCTTTCTGATAATAATTATCTATATCAGGAAACTCTTCGCGATCGACTTTAATACAGACGAACTCTTCGTTCATAAAATCAGCAACTGCTTTGTCGCTAAAAGATTCGTGACTCATGACATGGCACCAGTGGCATGATGAGTATCCTATAGATAAAAAGATCGGCTTATTTGTTCTTTGAGCGTAATCAAGGGCCTCTGGGCCGTAAGGCCACCAGTGAATAGGATTGTCCTTATGTTGTCTCAAATAGAGTGATTGTGATGTCTTCAAACGATTAAAGTTTAGTGTTGAACTCATAATGTTGGCCTTTGTGATAAAAAAAGTAAGAGCTTAATTATACGCTCGGCCTCTGGCCAAAGGGAAGAAATTATTGATTATGCACCATGGCCTGAAATGGGTAAAAATTTTCACGATGACTTCTTACGTCTAGACTTGAGTCGCCCTTTTTGGATAAGGGTAGATCATGAAATTTTTAAAAGGTCTGGGCATCGCCATGATCCTTGGTAGTCTTTGGGGACTAGCTGGATCAATCAGTGATTCTCGCATTGAAAAATTAGAACTGGCTGGAAGGCTTCCTTATGGGCCGCTTCCGGCATCTGCCACTAAGAGCTATTCTTATGAAGGACTAGCTGGGGCATTCGACTCACGCTTACCGCTTAAGCGTGCAAGTGAGTTAACAAAAGCTGAGTTTGAAGAAGCTATCATGGCCGCTTTTACACCAAGGGTGCAAAAAGAGCTTAGGCCACTCATCAATCCTATTTTAAATTTTTCGGTTGAATATCAAATGGATCCATTCTGGATTATTTCCATCATTATGGTGGAGAGTAATTTTAAGTTAACAGCAAAAAGTCATAAAAATGCTCGCGGCCTGATGCAGATTAAGCCCGATACGGCCCAGCATCTTTATCAGTTGATGCAAAAAACTTTAACTGAAGATCAAGTGACAAAAAATCTTTATCACCCTGAAGAAAATATTGAAGTCGGTGTTTTTTATTTAAAAAAGCTTTTGCAAAATTTTAGAATGAACTATCAGTTTGCAACAGTGGCCTATAATATCGGGCCACAAAAACTAAGAAACCGTCTGACTGAAAAAAGTCTGGATGTTAAAAACTTCTCATATCTAGTTAAAGTTAAAGAGAGATATGATCTTATCTCGCTTAATTTTTCTGAAATCATTAAAGCTCGTCCACAACCATTTGAATTAACCTACGTGTATTCTGAGCAAGGTTTAAAGATGGAAGAGAAGCTCTCTGCACTATTTGCTCCATCTACTTCAGAGAATCTGGCAGCAATATTCTAAAAAATTCTTAGCTTAAACTCTTTTAATTTCTGACAATTATCTCATAGCGTCTTTTTTTATCAAGCTAGTCTGCTAGATTTAGTGAATCGAATTTTTTCATGGACGTTAACCCTTATGTCTCACAACTTACAAACAGAACCGACTGAGTTTTCTCAGGTCATAGCGATTGATGGGCCATCGGGTTCTGGTAAATCAACTGTAGCTCGCGAACTGGCACGCACTCTCAATGTTCTGTATATCGATACAGGTGCAATGTTTCGTGCACTCGGATATTTTGCTGATAAAGAAAATATTGATCTTACTGAAGGCCCAGCACTTAACAAATTTTTAGATTCTATAAAGATGGATTACGGAGTTTCTCCGGAAATTCTTATTCGCATAAACGGCGTAGACCTGACGGAAAAAATCCGTGAGCATCACGTTTCAAAACTGGCCTCAATTATTTCTCAGCTTCCGTCTGTAAGAAAATACTTGCTGGATTTTCAAAGAAACTTAGCACTTAATAAAATTTGTGTCATGGAAGGTAGGGACATTGGAACAGTGGTCTTTCCTAATTCTTTCAGTAAGTTTTTTATTACGGCCTCTGTTGATATCAGAGCAGTGAGAAGGCTTAAGCAATTGCAAGAAAGTGGAGATACGAAAGTGACACTTGAGCAAATTAAAGATGACGTCAGAAAGCGTGACGAAACAGATATGAACAGAGTGGTCGCTCCTTTGAAAAAAGCGGACGATGCCATGTTACTTGATACAACTGATCTTGATCTAGCAAATACTATTAATATTCTTTCTAATGAAGTTAAATTCAGGGCCTCACATCTCGGTTTCAACTTATGAGAGTATTGATCAATAGATCAGATGCCATTGGGGACTCTATCCTCACGTCAGGAATGGCGAAAATGATTAAAGACAAATTTCCAGAGGCAAAAATCACATTTTTGATTGCTGCTAAATCTGCCGATGTCTTTAAAAATCACCCTTACATTGATGATGTTAAAATTTATCACCGAAATGCCAGGTTCTATTTAAAGATCAGAGAAATTATCAAAGTCTTTTCTGAAGTTAAGCCCACACATTATTTTTTTGTCGGCGGTGGCTTTCTTCCAAACTTCGTAGCATGGCTAACAGTCACTCCTTTTAGAGGAGGGCTTAAGTCGAGATGGCACACTTATCTTTTTTTAAATAAAGGGATGAGACAAAAGCGCTCGATGGTCAGCATGCACGAGTCTGAATACAATTTAAACTTATTGTCTCCGATGGGCATTGATTATAATTTTCAGGACAAAGAAAAATATTCTCCAGATATCGTTTTAACTGAAGAAGAAAAAAATGAAAGCATGAATGTTTTTAATGCTGACTTAAAATCTGCAGAAAAAGACTTTGGCAAAAAAATGATTTTCATTCATCCTGGAATGACAGGACATACATTAAACTGGTCCTCAAGAAACTACGGTCGCTTGATCCTGAAAATGGAACAAAAATTTCCAGAAAAATTCTTATACGTTGTCTCTCATACACCAAGCGATCATCTTTACCTGCAGGGGATGAAAGACATTCTCGATAAACCAGAGAATGCTTTTTTACAAAGCAGAATTTATTATTTCAACGGCGTGAAACACGGGCTTCGTCAGTATATGGGTGTGCTCTCACATGCCACATTATTTGTCGGACCTTCAACGGGGACTACTCATATTGCCTCTGTCTTAGGTGTTCCGGTCGTGGGCCTTTATTCTCCGATAAAAGTTCAATCGGCACTTCGCTGGGCCCCGGTGACTAAAAATCCTGATAAAATTAAAATCCTGGTTCCCGATGTTATCTGCGGGGAAGTGAAAAAATGCGCAGAAAGAGAATGTCCATATTATGAGTGTATGGGAAAAATAGAAGTTGAAGACGTGGTAAAACAGGCCACTGCAATTATGGAATTATAATGAAAAATTTAATCACTCTAGAAAGATTCAATGAAATAACAAATAAGTTTGCAACTCTCACTCCAATTGTCGTTGTAGGAGATGTGGGAATTGATAAGTACACTTTTGGCGAAGTAAAAAGAATTTCTCCAGAAGCACCGGTTCCTGTTTTAGAAGTGACAAAAGAGTGGTTGAAGCTTGGTCTTGCTGCGAACATTTCACATAATTTAAAAACTCTGGGAGTGCAGTCAACTCTTTGTGGTGTCGTTGGAGAAGACAATAACGCTAACGTCTTCGATACACTTTTAGAAGATGAAAAACTCAATACATGGGGAATCGTTAGAACAAATTCTCGCCCAACTATTTTCAAAGAAAGAGTGACAACTAATACGCAGCAGATCTGTCGCATTGATTATGAGTCTTCAGAAGATATCGACGATGCTACAGAAAAAAAACTAATCGCGCGCTTTGATGAGTTCTCTAAAACTCACGCAGCCGTGATTATTGAAGACTATGCCAAAGGATCTCTTACAAAAAATGTTATCAGTTATCTAATTTCAAAATTTAAAGAAGAAAAAAAACTGGTAGCAGTAGACCCGGGAAGATCAACTCCTCCTATGTACTACAAAGGAGCAAATCTCCTTAAACCAAATCTCGCTGAAGCACGCGCGATGGTTGAGAGCTTGGGCTATAAAGAAAAGAAAGTTGAAGGGATGGCCAAAATCCTGGTCGAAAAATTAGAGCTAGACATGCTGGTCATCACACTCGGTGCTGATGGTATGGCCTTGATGGATGTGAAAAAATCTTCTGAGTTAAAAATTATTCCAACTGTCGCCAACGAAGTCTTCGATGTCTCTGGAGCAGGAGATACGGCCATCAGTGCGCTTACATCCTCACTTCTAGCAGGTGCAAGTCTTGAAGAAGCAGCATGGATTTCTAACTGTGCTTCAGGTGTTGTCGTGGCTAAAAAAGGCACTGCGACAGTTGATCTCAAAGAGCTTAATCACTTCTATTTGGAACTTGTTAGAAAGCTTCAATCCAAAAAATAATACTTGACATTTTTGACGCGATAGGTTATGATCGAGCTGTCTCTTGGTTGTAAGATCAATGAGATAAGCCCGTGGAAAAGGGCGATGGTTTCCGAAAGGGGATCAGAGCAAAGCTTAAGACCTAAGGGGCATCTTCATGGTGCACTACTGGTTTATTAGGTTGCCGAAACGGTAAATGGCCACTTTCTTTATTAGACGAACGGGTCGGTTGTTGTGTGGCGAGCACAGCGATTGAAAGAAGGTTTTAGGTCATTGGGAGGATTTTTTGGGTCCGTAACGTATCTCAAGTTTTCAAAGTTTTTCACGACATTCATTTATGAGTTTTGTGCAGACACCTCGGGAGGACTTGTACAGACAGCAGGAGTTTAGAGGCTTACTCTTAAAGAGCTCTCAAAAAAATTGATTCCATCAAATTTAAAATTTTAAAAAATTTAAATATAATAAAAAAAGGGCAGAAGGTATTCTGCCCTTTTTTATTTCCTTTTTTAACTGGCCTTGCCTTGCCAAACTCAAGGCGTCATGAAAAAATTTTGCCTTAAAAAAACCCTCAGTTTCAAAGGCAAATTTAATGAGTCACGATCTAGAAAAAGTAAAACAGGATTTTCTTGGAAAGCTTACAGCACTTTCAAAAGAAGCAGATATTCTAAATTTAAAATCAGAGTTCGTTGGTAAAACCGGCGTCGTCTCTGAAATGCTTAAGTCGCTTAAAGACATGAACCCGGAAGAGCGTAAAGCTTTCGGCCCAAAAGCAAACGAGCTAAAAGATTTCATCAATGAGCAAGCTGGCCTTCAGCTATCTAAAATTGAAATCGAAGAAATCAATAAAAAGTTAGCTCAAGATAGAATTGATATCAGCTTAACTGATAACATCCAGGTAAAAACGATTAAATCTGGTGGATACCACCCGAGAACAATTATCCAGCAAGAAATTGAAGACATCTTTCTTTCAATGGGCTTTGATGTCTTAGATGGCCCGCACATCGAAGACGAATTTCACAACTTCGAAGCACTCAACATTCCAGCTGATCACCCAGCTCGCGATATGCAGGATACTTTCTGGTTCCACGATCCACAAAACACTCCAGCAGAGACAAAAAAATTCTTACTAAGAACTCACACAAGTAATATTCAGGTGCGTGGGATGCTTTCTCGTAAGCCGCCATTTAGATTTATCGCTCCAGGAGTTGTCTTTCGTTCAGAGAGAACCGATGCTTCTCACGAAATGGTTTTCACACAGCTTGAAGGAATGATGGTTGGAAAGGATATCTCAGTTGCTAACCTGATTTATTTTATGAAAACAATCTTGAGAGAAATTTTCAAAAAAGATGTTGAGGTTCGCCTGCGTCCGGGATTTTTCCCCTTCGTAGAACCTGGCTTTGAGCTAGATATCAGCTGCCTTATCTGTGGTGGAAAGGGCTGCTCTGTTTGTAAACAAGTTGGATGGGTAGAGCTTCTTCCATGTGGAATGATTCACCCGAATGTTTTAAAGGCCGGCGGTATCGATCCTGAAGAATACAACGGATTCGCTTTTGGCCTGGGACTAGATCGTTTAGTCATGATGAGATACGGAATCGATGATATCCGCCATCTGCAAAGTGGAGATCTTCGTTTCAACTCTCAATTTAAATTATTTTAATCTTAGGAATTTAACATATGCTTATTTCAATCGACTGGATCCGCGACTTTACTGATGTTCCAAACCTTCCTGCAAAGGATTTATATACACGCTTTACACTTGCGACTGCTGAAGTTGAAGATGTGACTACTGTAGGCGAGCATTTAGAAAAAATTGTTATCGCTGAAATTCTCTCTTTCGAAAAACACCCGGAAGCTGACAAGCTCAACCTTGTGACTTTCACTATCGGCAACAACGATGTGAGAAAAGTCGTCTGTGGTGCCTCAAACGTAAAAGTGGGAATCAGAATCCCTTACGCTGCCGTAGGAGTTAAACTTCCAAACGGATTATTGCTAGAACCAAAAAAAATCCGCGGCGTTTTATCTGAAGGGATGCTTTGCTCTGAAGAAGAGCTAGGTTTTGCCGAAGAATCAGAAGGCATTATGGAATTGCCTGCAGACGCACCATTAGGTGTAAACATGCTGAGGTATTTCAAAATGAAAAAAGACACTATTTTTGATATCGATAATAAGTCCCTTACTCACAGACCAGATCTTTGGGGCCACTACGGAATGGCACGTGAGTTCTCTGCTATTTTCGAGTCTCCATTAAAAAATCGTTTCGATTCAGCATGGATGACAGGCCTAAAAAAGCACTTCACTAGTGATGCTAGTCCAATCACTGTTCGCTTTGACGGAGAAAGTGCGGGACTTTCATATTTCGGTCTTTCAATGAAAAATGTCACAGTTGGAGAGTCTCCTGAATGGATGAAAGCTCGCCTTAAAGCATGTGGCCTTCGCTCAATTAATAACATCGTCGACGTCTCGAACTACGTGATGCTTGAGCTTGGTATGCCTTTGCATATTTTTGACCGCGATTTAATCGCAGGATCAGAAGTTATCATTAAAAAACTCGATGCGGACACGATTTTTAAAACTCTCGATGAATCCGACAGAAAACTTATCGCAGGCGATACAGTTATTGCAGATTCTAACGGGCCTTTAGTTCTTGCCGGCATCATGGGTGGATTAAAATCAGGTGTAAGTGCAAATACAAAAAACATTTTTATCGAAGTTGCTAACTGGAAAGCGGCCATGGTTCGTCGTACATCAACTCGCCTTGGGCTTCGCACGGATTCTTCTCAGCGTTTTGAGAAAACTCTCGACAGCAAGCTGACAGAAAGAACCCTTTTAAGAACATTAGAACTGATTCTGGAGCTTTGTCCGGGAGCTACTGTTGTTGGCAAGCCTGAATACGCTGGGGACAACCTTGAAGCTACAAAGGTGCTCACAATCAATACATCTTTAAAGAAAATTAAAACAGTGCTGGGTTATGACCTGACTGAGGAGCGTCTTCTTTCAATTTTAAATGCCCTTGATTTTAAAACAGAGAAAAAAGGTGAGGGAATCACTGTCATTGTTCCAAGCTATAGATCCACAAAAGATGTAGAGCAAGAAGCAGATCTAATTGAAGAGGTTGGAAGAATTATCGGTTACGATAACATCACACCTAAGAGCCCACTTGATGGTATCTCTCCTGTGAAATTAACTGAACTTCAAAAAGTTCAAAGAAGAGTGCGCGACTTCATGGCCATGCAAGGAAAGTCTTTCGAAGTGATGTCATATCCACTTATAGGCGACTCACTTTTAAAGAGCGTTTCATGGCCCGTACCTACTTCTCTTAAATTAATTAATTCTCTTTCTCAGGATCACGATCTTATGAGACCGAGTTTAATCCCAAGTCTATTAGAGATCTGTGGAACGAACTCAAAAAACTCTGATCGTTTCCGCTTTTTCGAATTAGGACGTGCTTATACTGAAGACGCAAAAACATTTTCAAAAGAAGCACTTCATTTAGGAGCAGTCTTTGTTGATAAAGATAAAAACCCATACGTAGATATGATCAACGTGATGACAAATTTACTCTCAAGTCTCAATGTAACTCCAGAGTTCGTAGAGAGAAATGTGAAGTTTGAAAATCCTCTTGTTCCTACTGCATGGATAGGCAATCACCCTTACGAATTTCAGAATATTAGAGTGATGGGAAAGTTTGCTGGAGCTGTATTATCAGTGCATCCATTGGTTCTTAGGAATTTGAAAATCAAAGGACATGTAACAATCGCTCTTTTTGATCTTTCTATGTTCGAAAATTTCTCTGCAAAAGATAAAACTAAGTATAAACCACTAAATAAATTTCCAAATTCGACCTTTGATTGGACTATTATTGCAGGCCCGGAAACGTTAGCTTCAGAGGTTCTGAATGCATGCAAAAAAGTTAAATTAAAAGAGTTGAAAGACGTTCAAATTTTAGACGTTTTTACCAATGAAAATAAGAAATTTATTACAGTTCGTGCAACACTTGCCGATGAGGCACAAACATTGACTTCGGAGTTCTTAAAACAAGCAGAAGTGGCCCTGATTGACGCGACTTCAAAGGCAGGTTTTAATTTAAAATAATTTTTTTTAAAAAAAAGATGAGAAAAAAGAAAAAAGTTATTGACGAGTTAATTCAGGATCTATATTATCGCCTCTCACCAGCCAAGCAAACGAGCTTAACGAGCGAACGAAAATTTCGCTGCTGGTAAAAAATTGTTCTTTAAAATTCTAATAGAGATAAAAGATTTGAAGCCGAAAGGTTTCGATTCAAGATGAGAAAGGTCCCAAACAAAAAATATCTGACGTAACTATTCAGTCACATCTAAGCAATTAGATTACAGTTAAAATGTTGGTGATAAAAGTCGGAGCTGTTTTACCGTGAGGTAGTTCAGTCAATGAATAGACAATCCGTATAGTTAGTTTGTTAAATTAAATTTTAAAAAATTTTTATATTGAAGCTTGGA
>DIUR01000024.1 GCA_002428265.1 Bacteriovoracaceae bacterium UBA6153 | reverse complement strand
GGTCAACTTTCCAAAAAGAGGGGGACATTAAACTTGGAAGACTTATTAGAGTTTGTGAAGAGGATTTAATAATGTGGCTAGAGCAGAAAAAAAACTATCTACTCAAAAACGTAAAATCAAAGATGTAAAATGCGTGCCTATATTAACTATAAAACTTTAGTCATATGACGAAACTTCACTTGGTACCCCCATGCTAGATAAATTAGAACTTACAACAATGCAGGAAATCGACACAAAAATAGTGCGTGAGCTTTTCCCGACCTATCAACTTTCTTACAAACCGAGTAATCAATATAGAAAGTGTATCGTTATATCTAGAAATGGCAGACAACTTATCACGGTATCCACACATCCTATCTGGAATAATATTTCTCCTACAAAAATCCAGACAAATCCAGGTTCATGGCAGTCTTCTATTGAAATGAATTTGCATCTATCCAATCTCGTAGATACTTCTCACTTGAAAATCACAAGATTAGATCATGCTGTAGATATTCCCATGTCTTTAAAGCTTGTTCACTCTTGTGTGAGGATCAAGGGCAAACAAAGCAATCAGAAATATTTTGATAAATCATCCGAATCTTATAAAAGGGATACGCTTACTGGTTTTTATCTTGGCGCACTCCCTGAAATTTATTGCATATATGACAAAGGGTATGAGCTTAATAAGATGAAACTTAAGCGTAATCAAGAATCCCCGCTAGGCGATCTAACGAGGATAGAACTAAGGCAAACGAATAAAAAAATTAAATATAATAACTTTTTAGATCTTAGTTCTTATGTTGATGACAATCCTTTTAGTAACTTAGAATTTTATATGATTTCACAAGAATCCATAAAGCACTCAGAACTCGAAGAATTAGTTACAAAGAGTGGTTTTACTCATGCTTACTTCAAATTGAACAAAAATAATAATTTTAAACGCGACCATCTCAAGCAATTTAATCCCATAAATATGCAAAAAACCTTGAATGAAATTTACCAAGTAAACTTACGTCATTTTTTTAATGCGGATGAAACTACTAAGATTATTGAAAAAATCCATAAACAGGAAAATCATCTTGAATACAACCTACAGTAGATTATATAAGAGTCGACAACGCTCTTTAACATTCAAATACAGTAGACGACAACAAAGTTCTAGATCTTCTCAAAAGGAGATCAAATGGAAACAGTAAAAAGGAAAGACGGTATCATCCGTTATCGCGAATCATATTACGTGGGTAACAAAAAGATTCGTAGCCCATGGTTTACAAGAAAAACTGACGCCAAGATTTGGAAAAGCAGACTTCAAACTGAAAAGCTTTCTATGTTGGCTCAAGGAGAGCATTACATAAACCGACGTAATGTGAACTTTCGCGAATACGCACACGAATGGCTACACTCTCATGTAAAAACAAATTGCACACCAAAAACATTTTCGTCTTACGATAGTATTTTAAGGATTCATCTCTATCCAAAATTTGAAAAATTAGACCTAACTGAAGTGACAGAAAAACTTGCGATGGAGCTAATGAACTCTCTTAAAACTTCCCATAAAGCATCAGTTATTAAAAACATTTGGATTGTACTACGTGCCGTAATCAATAAAGCATTAAGAGAGAAACTATTGTCCTTTAATCCAATTGAGAATATTAAAAAGCCACGACCTGATCTCAAAAAAGATAATTTCTGGGTAAAGTCAGAGATTATTCAATTCCTCTTAGCAAATAAATCGGATCAATTATATCCTTTATATTTTGTTGGTATACATACCGGCTTAAGGCCAGGAGAACTATACGCTCTTAAATGGGATCGAGTTGATTTTTCGTCAGGCCAATATGGGCAATTAGATGTCACACGCTCTAGGGATAGATACGGCTTAAAAGAAACGACTAAAACAGGTCTATCAAGATATGTACCGATCACACTAGAAACAAGATTATTACTTCTCAATCTCTTTAAAAAAAGAATAAACAATCCATACATCTTCTTAGAAAATGATGGCTCTGAGGTTGATTGCATTCACGTCTATAGACGTCTTCAGAAGGCTCAAAAGAAAGCCGGTGTGAAACATATTACAGTGCATGACCTGAGACATACTTTCGCTTCAAATTACATGATGAATGGTGGAGATATTTTTGAGCTACAGAAACTTCTTGGTCATACAGACATAAAAATGACTATGAGATATGCCCATCTCTCTCGAAAGCATCTTCAAAAATCAATTCAGTTTATGGAGATGGCAAATGAAGAAATTGAAAATGTCCCCGTTTTAGACCCGCGAGAATCTAATAGAGAAGAAAATTTATTAATGTTGGGGAGTTAAGTGGTGATCAAATCAAATGGTGCCCTGCGAGGGACTTGAACCCCCACGCTTGCGCACCAGATCCTAAGTCTGGCGTGTCTGCCAATTTCACCAGCAGGGCGTCGATTTGAGAACCTATTTTTACTCAAAAGTGATAATCCTGACAAGTGGAAAATTAGAATTATGATGCTTTTTTATCGGCCATACCCAACTTTTTTTCAAGTTCGGCCAGCTTAGACTGCATTAGAGTATTTTCTTGTTTAAGTTTAACGAGCTCTTTGCGCTTTTCAGCGATCTCATTGGTAGCATCCTTAAACCTGCTCGTTACTTGCTCTACCTGCTTTATATAAGATTCCACACTTTTTTGCCCTGAGGCAGCGACTGCTTTCTTATTAGATGACTCCAGCTGAGAGGTACTATATTTAAGCTTCTGTTCGACCTTTTTTAGCTCTATAGAAAGCGCTCTGAACTTCTCCTCGATAACCTTTTTATCGCTTTGAAGTGAGCTAATCTGACTGTCGCGCTCTTCAAGTTCTGTCTTTAAACTCTGAACACTTCCACTGCCCTCTTTCAGCTTTCTTGAAGCTTCACGCTCTTCTTGGAATCTTTGCTCCATTTCAAGCTTATCATTTTTAAAGCGCTCGATTACAGACTGGGCCACCTGCATATTGGCCTTAAGTGTTTCAAGTTCTTTTTCGCGTCTATCGTTGATTTCAGTTTCACGATTTTCAAGGTTGCCGTTCATGATATTTACTTTTTTATAAGCAAGCTCTAAGCGGGCATTGAGACTCTTATTTTCAACTTCTAATTGCTGTAATTTTTCTTCATTGGCAAACTCACGGCTTCTTGCAAATTCTACACGAGACTCTTCAACTCTTTGTTCAAGAGAGGCAATTTTCTGATCTTTAGCTTTCGAGATCTGCTCAAAATCGCTTTTTGCTTTTTCAATCATGCGATCTTTCAATTTGAGCGCTTCCAGTGAGCGACCCAGAGCTGCTTTTACCTGAAGAGCATCTTCGCTTACGCCAGTGCTTTCTCCATTTGGATGACTTGCTTCTCTGATAGTTTTTTCATTTTGAAGCTTAACGAGCTCTCTCTTTAATTGGTCCATGATTTTTTTCATGCGGCCTATCTGGGACTCGAGTTTTTCTCGAACCTGGTCTGCACCTTGTGAACCTAAAATTTTGAGAGCAAATGATTCTTCTAGTTTTTGATTTCTAACCAGCTCAGTAGCAACCACTTCTTCGAGAATACCTTTTACAACAGTCTTTACATCATTTTCATTGGTATTAAGCTGAGTTGAAATAATCCTGATCACGTCGTCTTGAGTGACAATTTTTCCTTTAGACTTAATTCTTTGGACTTCGTCTTTAATTTTTACATTAAGCTGACTCTTTTTAATTTCCCATATGTCATTGTCACTCATGCCAGAATCATTTCCCGACACGATAGTTTTACCATCTTTGTCTTTAGATTCAATCCAGCCTTTAACAACGTTAACATCACTATCTAGTTTTGAATTTCCACTTATTTTGATGACTTCTTCAATATCTTGAAGTGATTTGTTGCCTAGGATTCGTTGAAACTCTGGCAGCTGAGTGTCCATATTACCGGAAACTTTCTGCACGTATTCGTTAATTCCATTTGAGAGCTGTTCGTCTTTTAACAATTTGCAGATATAGCTCTTAACCTCGTCATCGGCTTCTGTCACGGCTTCTTGTCTTGGATAAAACTCAAGATAAGTTTCTACATCTTTATTTTCAATTTTCTCTAGTGGGATCGCATTAGCTTCATTGACCCTGTAGTTTTTAATAAACAGAGTGAACTTTCTCGCAACAGCTAGCTTGCGTGCCTGGAAATCTTCTGCTTTTTCTGGTTTGTAATCAACCGAATCTTTGGGCTCAAGACCTGAAACAATTTCTGAGTCTTCTTTAGGAGACTGAAGCTTAGACCTCTCTCCTATTTCAGTGAAAAAATATGAAGTGCAGCTTCTTAATTTTGTGTCATTAAAAAACAAACTCGAAATAACCAGTTTCTTTCTTTTTGAGAAATAAGCGGCATCAAAATAATTTGTCTTTTTAGTTAAGTCTTCAAAAATTTCTTTCAAATCTTCACGACCATTAAAGGCCTGAACTCCACCAATAGTAATTTGAATAGTGAAGGCCTCACCATCGTGTGAGTACGACAGATCCAGTGGCATACTGTCTTGTATCGCTTCCATTTTTTTGAAAGCGTATAGAAGTGAAGTATTCAAATAGTCTCTAAGAATCTTGATATCAAATCTATTCTTATAAGCTTCCAGGATAATGCTATCGATGAAAAATCCCATATTGAGATAATCATGAATTTTTACATTATAGATTTGCTTATATTCTTTTGAAAATCGATCCACAAGATCTACATCTACCCCGTCCACAAAGTATGAAGAAAGCATCTGTTTGCCTTTCGTACTTAAGAAAAGATCTTTATGGATGTAGCTTCTAACAAATGGGATAACCGTTGGGGTTAATTTCTCAATCGTCTGCAGTCTTGGAATATTAATAAGCTCTGGGCAATAGTCATTTAAAATAAAATCATAATTAACACCTTCTATAGGCTGAGTGTGGAGGTCAAAGCCTGAATCTTGAAAAAACACTCCGACAGGAGAGCTCATTAGCTCCTCTGACATTAGAATGAATTTTTCTATTCTTTTGCTCAAAACAATTCCTTATGCTGCTATCACAATCTCTTTATCTTTTTTGGCCAGAAGCTTTTGAAGGGTTTTCAAAAGCCTAGGCCCACAATTAAAATTATCTCTACTTATTTCTAAAAAAACATTCTCACTGCTTGAAAACTCAAATCCATACTTACGATTGAGGGCGACTAAAACAACTTCCAGATCCGTCATTTCTCTGGCATTTATTTTTCTTAATCCTGACCCGTCATATCTTTCAAATAACACCGTAGACGAAAGCAAATCTTCATTGGCAATTTCTTTCATTGATTCATAATCATCTTCATGAAATGAATCCTGCATTCTTAAGTACTCTATTTTCTCTTTTAAGCTTAAAACATTGCTTGAATTTCCAAGATCCATTAAGTTTGATAGAGTCTTTGTAAAAAGATTGCTTAAAAACTTAGGCTCGTAATAACCAAGAACAAAAGCAGTAAAAGCATAATTACTTGCGATAGTTAAATTTCTTTTAAATAACTCACTATCTTTTTTAATGAACGAAGCAATGTCATCATTGGAGAAAGTTGAGAAAAAATCCCATGCAAGTTGATTAAATTCGAATTGGGAATTTTGATTAACAATAAAATCAACTCTCATCAGCTCAATTAACTGATCACGCCATCCTATTTTGTCTCTCATTAAAAGTTCAGAACAATATTTTTCATAAATACTATTTAGCTTATCTCTTTGATGAGGATCAATTTGATCGTTCATCACAATATCGTGATGAGCATCTTGAAGTTTTTGAATGAGGTCGTGATTAATTACATCACCTTTTTGTGTGATGAGAACGAGGTCACCTGATCTTTTTTTCCAAAAAATATTTCCAGGCGACAGGATTTCGTTTTTAATCGCTTTAAAGTTAAAGCTCACTGTATTCCTTAGTTTTCAGGGACTTTCCCTATAAAACTATTCGGTATAAATTAAAAACAGTTGAACATATTTGGTACAAGAAATGTCCAATTCGCTTCAGGAAAACTGAAGCGAATTAGTATGAAATTATAAATGAGATCTTACTTAGAGATAGGATGATAACAGCGGTACATGTGAGTACTTGAGTGATGAGTTTGTCCTGGAAATTTTTCACGACATACATCTGTAGCATTCCAACATCTTGGATTGAAGTGACATCCTGATGGAGGATTCATCGGGCTTGGAATATCCCCTTCAAGAATAATTCTATCTTTTCGGCCCTCAGTTGTCGGGTGTGGAATGGCCGAGAAAAGCGCTTTAGTATAAGGGTGTTTTGCATGCCCATAAAGTTCAGACGACTCTGCAACCTCTACCATGTTTCCAAGATACATAACCGCAACACGATTTGAAATATACTCAACGACCTTAAGGTCGTGGGCAATAAAGAGATAAGTTAAACCCAACTCTTTTTGTAAATCCATTAGAAGGTTTACAACCTGGGCCTGAACAGAAACATCCAGAGCTGAAACAGGTTCATCACAAACAATAAATTCTGGCTCAACAGCTAGAGCTCTTGCGATACAAATACGTTGTCTTTGTCCACCCGAAAACTCGTGAGGGTATTTATTAAGTGCATCTGGTGGTAGTTGAACTTGAGAAAGAAGTTGAAGCAGTCTTTTCTGTCTCGCTTCTTTATTCGTGTGCAGCTCGTGAATATCCATTGGCTCAGAAAGAATATCTCTGATTGTCATACGTGGATTTAGAGAAGCATATGGATCTTGAAAAATGATCTGCATCTTTCTTCTGATCGTTCTCATTTCACTCGGAGAAAAATCAACAATATTTTTACCATCGAATAAAACTTCACCGGCAGTTGGCTCAATCAATCTTAAAATTGAGCGACCTAGAGTTGTTTTACCACAACCAGACTCTCCAACCAGACCAAGAGTCTCCCCTTTTTTAATCTTGAAGCTAACATCATTAACAGCTTTAACTGCACCGATTTCACGGCCAAGAAGTCCGCCTTTTATTGGAAAAACTTTTGAGAGGTTTTTAACTTCTAATAAATATTCGCTCATAGACCTTTTCCTTCAAATTCCTTAAGAGGGTTGAAACATGCAGCTCTATGCTGAGGTAATTCCATCTCTCTAAGCATTGGCTCTCCCAGAGATCCACGACATTGTTCAGTCACGTTTACACAACGATCCTGAAAATTACATCCTGCTGGAAGATCAAAAAGAGAAGGTACCATTCCTTCGATAGTTTTTAATCTGTCTTTCTTATGCCCTGTCGTTGAATCAAAAGATGGAATTGAATCCATCAATCCTTTCGTATACGGGTGTCTCGGGTGGTTAAATAAAGTTTTTACGTCAGCTGTCTCAACGATTTGTCCGCAGTACATAACCGCAACAGTGTCACAAGTTTCAGCAACGACACCAAGATCGTGGGTAATTAAGATAATTCCCATTCCCAATTCTTTTTGAAGTTTTTTCATCAGCTCTAAAATCTGAGCTTGAATCGTTACATCGAGAGCCGTTGTCGGCTCATCTGCAATCAAAACATCCGGCTCACATGAAAGTGCGATCGCGATCATAACTCTTTGTCTCATCCCACCAGATAATTGGTGAGGGTATTCCTTTACTCTTTTTTCAGGTGAAGGGATTCCTACAAGACGTAGCATATCTACTGCTTTTGCTTCTCGCTCTTTTCTTGATAATTGGGGCTGGTGAAGTTCAATAACTTCTTCAATTTGATTTCCAATTGTAAAAACTGGATTTAGTGAAGTCATTGGCTCTTGAAAAATCATCGCGATTTTATTTCCGCGGATTTTTCTCATCTCGCTGGCTTCCATATTCACCAGACTTCTTCCGTTAAAAAGAATTTGCCCACTGGCCACTCGTCCTGGAGGATTAGGAATAAGTCCCATGATAGCTAGAGCAGAAACAGATTTCCCTGATCCTGACTCTCCTACGATCCCAACAGTTTTACCTTTAAAGACATCAAAGTTAACACCATTAACGGCCTTAATAGTTCCGCGGTCAGTTTTAAACTCAACGACAAGGTCTTTAACTTCCAAAATTTTTTCAGACATTTTATTTTCCTTTCAATTTCGGATCGAGAGCATCACGAAGAGCATCTCCTAAAATATTAAAGGCAAGAACGATGATAAACATCGCCAGAGTTGCAGCACCTAATTGCCACCAGACTCCTCTTGCTAATTCCAGCTTTGAATCATCAATCATTGTTCCCCAACTAGGACGGCCTTGAACTCCAAGCCCTAAGTAAGAAAGAATAACTTCAGCTTTAATTGCCGACTCAAACGTTAATGAAAAGTTAATAATCAAAACGTGAGAAATATTTGGAAGAATATGTTTGAAAATTTTTCTTAAGTGACCAGCACCTAATGCACTTGCCGCTTGTGAATATTCACGGTCTTTATGCTTCATAACTTCACCGCGGACAATACGACATAAACCAACCCAGCTCGTTACCCCTAAAGAGATAAATACCGTTGAAGTTCCTTTACCCATAATGAAAGCGATAGCAACTAAAAGCATGATGAATGGAATTGATGAGAACGTTGTGTAAAACCAAACAACGAGTTCATCAATCAGGCCACCGAAGTATCCAGCAAGAGCTCCAAGAGTTGTACCGATAACAAGTGAGATGGCAGAAGTTACAAGTCCGATTGCGACAGCTGTTTCAGCACCTTTAATCATCTTTAGAAAAACACTTCTTCCGAAGATATCTGTTCCAAAAATATAGTCAGCACTTGGCTCAGCATAAGAAGGACCGACAGTCGCGCCCCAGTCATTTGCAATGATTCCTAAAAATGTCATCAAAGCGATAAAGAAATAAATGGCCACTACAATTAAGGCCGTACAAGCGAGCTTGTCTTTAACAATAGTGCTAAAAGCATGCTGCCATAAAGACTTAGATGCTTTTTGTTTTTTTGGAACCGTCAGGTTCATAGTTTCAGTTGCTGTTGTCATTAATAATTTCCTACTTAAGTCTCATGCGTGGGTCTACGACAGTGTATAAAACGTCTGTGATAACACCGAAGATGATGAATCCAACCGCACTTAAAATTGTCATGGCTTTAATAACCGGGAAGTCACTTGTGTTGATGGCCTTAATTGTAATCCCGCCAAGGCCTGGAATACTGAAGAAAGCTTCAGCAAGTAAAAGTCCTAAAATTAAAAAAGGAATTTGAATAATTACATAAGTCAGGATGGGAATCATCGCATTCTTTAAAACGTGTTTGAACATGATGCTCAACTCGCCCACACCTTTAGCTCGCGCTGTTCTTACATAGTCTTGATAAACTTCATCAAGGATAACTGAACGATAAAATCTCGTGTCAGGTCCCCAGCTGATAGCAACATAAAGAATAATAGGAAGAATAACGTAAGGGATGAAGTGAGGGAATCCTGGTTCATAACCAGAGATTTCAAAAAGCCCAAGCTTGTATGCAAAAAAGTACTGACCGAAAAGAATGTACGCTAAGCTTGAAATACTCATCATCGCAATCGAGATAAGTAGCACAGCTTTATCGATAAACTTTCCACGGTAAAAAGATACAAGTAATGCAATTGAAATGGCGATTGTATTTGTAATAACAAAAAGTGGAACCGTGATCGATAGAGAAGGCCCTGCTCCTGCTTTAATCATTTCCCAGATCTGTTGCTTTGATGACCATGAGTAACCAAAGTCAAAAGTAAAAGCAGTCTTTACAACGGCCAGGTACTGCTCCCAAAACGGGCGGTCAATTCCCAGCTCTCTGTGAAGAGTGGCGATCTGCTCAATTGTCGCGTGTCTTCCTAATAGAAGATAGGCCGGATCAGGGGCCACGACGTTAAAAATAATAAAAATCAAAAAGCAGACTCCCAGTAGTACTGGGATGACGTAAAGGAGTCTGCGCAAAATATAGGAATACAAATTCATTTATAAATCCAAAGTAAAATTAAAACTTCTTTAACATTTCTTCTTTTTTAGCAGTATCAAGATCTAGATACTGGTAGCTGTCGTGGCTTAAATCACTGTTGTGGTAATTTTTTAGCCATCCTTGCTGAAGAGTATAAGCTTGTCTGTGCATGTTGAAGATTACAACAACTTCTTCTGCTAAGAACTTGTTTAACTTTTCGTATGCAGCAGTTCTCGCTGGAGAATCTTGCATCATTACTGCAGCTTCAAATTGCTTATTGAACTCAGGGTTATTGTAGTTCGTGCTGTTAGATCCTGGTGAACTGTTTGGACCGTAGAAAAGTTGTAAAAAGTTTTCAGCATCCGGGTAATCTGCTCCCCATGCTAGACCAAACATTTGTCCGCCTCTCTTCTTAAGCTTAGCTTGGAACTCTGGCCATGGTGAAGCTGAGATCTTGATCTTGATTCCAATTTGTTCCATTTGCTTTTGGAAGAACTCACCACTTTGACGTGATGTTGTTGAATCAGGAATATCGTAAAGAATTTCTGGTAGTCCTTTTCCATCCGGGTAACCAGCTTCAGCTAGCATTTTTTTAGCAGCTTCTAGGTTTGGTCCCTTGTATGGATTTTTGTAATCTTTAATGTTTCCAGCAATCCCAGGAGGAACAGGTCCCTGTGCTGAGAAAGATGTATTGTTATAGAAAAGCTCGTTACTCTTAGCTTCGTCAAAAGCAAGTGCCATAGCTCTTCTTAACTTAACATTGTGGAAAAGCTTGTTATCAAAGTTAAACCCTGTGTACGTCAGATCCAATTGAGGAGCGATGATCAGGTTGATTCCTTTTGCAGATAAATCAGGAGCAAGAGTGTTGTTCTTGATTGCAGAAGCAAAGTTATCTTTTGGAATTGAGTAATAGTCTAGTTCACCTTTGTTAAACTTTAACCATGCTGGTTGTGATTCAACCATTACGTGAACAACGATTTTGTCGACAAGTGGAAGTCTCTTTCCAGCGTCGCCAAGAAGTCCTTTAAGTTCAGGAGAAGCATCAGACGGGTAGAATTTTTCTCTGAAAGTTGGGTTCTTTGTATAAGTGATTCTTTTTCCCTGATCGAATTTTGGAAGAATATATGGTCCAGTTCCAACCGGGTGATTGATAAATTCTTTTCCGTATTTTTCTACAACTTCTTTTGAAACAACAGAAGTGAATCCCATTGCAAGGGCGTATAAGAATTGTGGGAATGGCTTAGCAAGTTTGAACTCAAGTGTATATTTGTCTACAGCTCTTAGACCTTCAACTTCTTCCGCATAGTTTGTTACTGGAAGTTTTTCATTTTTATCGCGCCACTCATTTAAGCCTTTAAGTTTTCCATCAAGGATCCACCATCCGTTTGCCTGACTCTTAGAATCTGCAAGACGTTTAATAGAATAAACAAAGTCAGATGCTTCAACTTCTCTACCTTTTCCATTCGGGAAAGCAGCGTCGTCTTGAAACACAACTCCTTTTCTTAGTTTAAATGTATATGTGATTCCATCTTTTGAAACTTCAGGCATTGCTTCCGCAAGGTTTGGAACAAGTTCGTAAGGAACTTTTAACCAGTGATACGCTAGTAGACCTTCGTAAATTTTTCCAATCTCTCTACCAGAGTAAAGATCGTCGGCCATAATAGGATCAAACCCTTTAATCTCCGCGGGACTTACGATATTAAGTACGCGTTCACTAGCATCTTGCTTCTTTGCACAGCCAGTTAAAAGAGTAGTAATGACCATAGTCATCACCAATAGAATGTTTCGCATTTTCATTTAAAAACCTCGATTAACAAATTAGAATTGTCGGACTTTTATTTATATCTATGATTCTCTGCATTTGTCATTTTTTTTGGGATTTTTTTTTAATGCGTTACGATACTAACGCGTATCTTACACATCACAAGATTGAGGGACTAAAAACAGTGTCAAAATGGCATTGGAAGATAGGTCTTTGATGAAGATTTTGAAGACGATTCTTTCATAGAAGTTAGAATTTGCTCCATAACTATCTACGACAAACCTATAAGTCGGTGTGCTCCTCTCCAAAATAAAATGACCATCACTAAACGATGAGGAAAAATGTTTAGGATAAATGCCAGCGGCTTTTGAGCGCATAAAATCTGATGAGAAAACAAAAAACTCTTCGATAGCTTTGGCGATTCTTTTTTTATCTGCTCTCTCACCTAGCTGATCATTTAACAGCTCAGTAATCTCAGAATTTTTAATTGTACGATTGACGAGTTCAGGATCAAGAGAGAGTTCAAGTTGTCTCTCTCCAATAACGGCAAAGTCTAAAACTAAATCAAACTTATTATTACGCCTGTCCATTTGAGATTCATAAGAAAAAGTATGTTTAGTAGTAAGGAGCTCAATGCGCCCCTTACCACTGCCTTCAACACAAATTTTCTTAAATTCTAAGGCCTGGTCAGTTTTAACTGATGGCCCAGTGGCACAAGATGAAACAAGTAGTAGTAGCGCGCACCATCCTAAGGAACGGATGCTGGTAATCTGCCTTTTTCTACTTCTTCTAAGATTTTTAATACGTCATCTCGCTCTGATTGCACTTGCGCGTTTTTTAGGGCTTCGGTTAAATAAACCTTCGCCTTATCATAGGCGCGAAGACGCTGATAAATCATTCCGAGGTGCTTCGTAATCGTTAGGTCACCTTTGACTAATTCAATGGCCTTTTTAGCTTCCACTAAAGCTTCTTGAAATTTGCCAGTCTGATAAAAATACCATGCTAGTGAGTCTCTAATATATCCATCTTCCGGCTTAAGAGAGACGGCCTTAGAAATATATTCAAAGGCCTTATCTAGTTTTTCATTTCTTTCTAAATAAGAATACCCAAGAAAATTTAAAGCATGAGCATTGTTTGGATCTTTATCCACGATGGCCTGAACTAAATGTCTCGCCTCTAAAAACTGCCCATCTTTTTCTAAAATTGAAGCCAGGTAGTAGCTATGGCTTTCTGTAAAATTCTTGTGAGTTTTTAATTCTACCAATGTCGTAATGGCATTTTTATACTGGAACGTGTCTTCAAAGAAGCTTGCCTGAAGCATTTTTAATTCAATTTGCATTTCAGGGTTTTCTTTCACGCGATTTTCAACGAAGTTGTTAAACTCGCCCATTCTCTCTTTTTTCCCTTGAACAAAATCTTCTCTGGCAACAGAACTCAAAACCTGCCCAATTTGAAGACCAGCATCTCCGTAAAGAGGACTGGTTACTGTAATACGTTTAAAATATTGAATGGCCTCTAGAGGATTATTAGCCTGTTGCTTTAAAGCACCTAGGTAATAAAGAACTTTATCTGAATCTGGTACGACTTCTAAAACATCTACAAAAAGTTTAGTAGCTTCATCAAAGCGCTCTACATCAGAATAAAGAAGACCAAGTCTTACTTTAAGATTTAGATCTGAGTTATCTAATGAGCTTAATGTCTCAGCGTATGGAATAACTTCAGCATTTTTCTCCATCGAGAACATGATTGTCACAATTCTAGAAAGAACCTGAGTATTAGTGCTGTTATTTTCATCTGCAATAAAGTCTTTATAAATTTTTAAAGCTGCATTGAAGTTTTCTTTTTCTTCATACAAAGCACCAATGGCCAAAGCAGATTGTGCATAAGTTGGATCAATTTTTAAAGATTTTTCAAAGAATATTTTAGCCTGAGTTTTATTTCCTCTGTCGTACTCCACTCTTCCTCTGTAAAAAGAGAAAACTGGGTTGTCAGATGCTTTGTTTTCACAACTTGCTAATAGCGCGTGAGCTTCTTTAAAAAGCTTCTCTGCTACATATGAACGAGACAGGTATAAACAAGCCTCTTCCGATTCAGGATTAACTGCAAGCAAGCGCTGGTAAGTCATACGTGCTTCTTTTGGCTTTTCAAGAGAAGAATAAACACTTGCTAATATAAGGCCGACTGTATCGTCTTTTCCTTCTGATTTTTTAAAAACAGCTTCCAGAATTTTTTCTGCTTCTTTAAGCTCTCCCGAACGAATAAGTTCGAAGGCCAGTTTTCTCTTTACATAGGCATCTTCGGGCTGAAGTTCTGCCACGGCCCTAAACACTCTACCCGCTGTTTGAAAGTCTCCTCTCATTGAAGCGTCGTTTGCTTTAATAAATAAATCTGTCGCCAAAAACTCAGCAGCTTTTGGCCCTGCCTTAATAGCACTCTCCACCATCTCTTTAAGCTCTGCACCTTTAATTCCCAATTCTGCACCGGGATTAAACTCTTTTACCTTAGCGGTAGAATTATGATGGCTCACAGGCATCTGTGAACAAGAGATAAGAAGTGTGAGAATAGAAAGCAGCGAAAATTTAAATATGCGCATAAGCCATCCGAGGCGGTCTAAAGGAAATGATTTCCCTCAAATCTTTTTCGAACTTCTGAAAGCTTTGCTTTAACTAAAACTCAATATCCCCAGAGAATCGGCCAATTTTTCGCTGTGTTCCTATTAGTTGATTTAATTGCATTATTAAAAATTATGAAGCAAACATTAAAAATTGTTTGGGAAAATGTTTGACAGCATCAATTCAATGTTGCTATTTCTTGGCTCGCTAAGCCTGAGAGAGGCACCATTTTCGGCTAAAGACAAACTAACCTCTTGTTTTTAAAGGAAAAAAATTCCTCTTTGGGGCGAAGTGATTGTAATGTGACTACGAAAGTGAAAAAAGTACTGAAGTCTGCAAAACCAGAGTGCATCACTTTTTTTATATGATAGATAAAGTTTCAGGCATAAAGCCTTAAAACCAATATTCGGCAAGGCCATTAGCCTTCAAATAAATAGGGGAATACTATGAGCGACGTAAGAATCATTAAGCGTTACCAAAACAGAAAACTTTATGACACTCACCAGAGCTGTTACGTGACTCTAGAAGAGATCGCGCAAATCATCCGTGAAGGTAACGAAATCCAAGTTATCGACAACAAAACTAAAAATGACATTACTTACATCACTCAAATCCAACTTCTATTTGATCAAGAGAAAAAATCAACTAGAGCTGGAGATGTTGAACTTCTTAAGCGTGTAATCCGCTCAGAAGAAGGAACTTTTACTGGTCACATCAAAGCTCTTGAAAGAAAAGCTGGTGGCGAAGTTTCTGAGTTCAAAGCACCTTTCATGAACAATGAAAACTCTGCTATTGAAACTACAACTACTTTAAACTAAAATTAGTAGCATTAGATCATTCTTTTTTATAAAGGTTCTTAATGCTAAACAAAATTTTAAAAATAGTTCTTATAACACCCGTCTTAATGGCGGGTGTTTTTGTTTCTGGAGCAGACGCTCAAGAAAAACAAATGAAGCCAAATATCCATAACCTGACAAGTGATGGGACAGCTCAAAAAGTTAGTAACAACATCCCTACTTCATCAGATTCAAGAATTCCAGGTGATGTAAATAAGCACTCTCTTGGTATCGGTTTGGGGCAAACATTTTTACGCTCTGACTTCCATGATCATGGAACAGATAAGATCACTCCTGATATTTATTATAACTATTCAGCTAGCTACTCTTTCGACTTCACAGCTAACGCTCATTATTCAAAACACAAATACATGAACCGCGACGTCACGATCAAAGGTCTGGCCCTTGCGATTAAAGGAAAAGGATTTCAGTTTGATGCCTTCTCTCCTTTCGTTCTTGGTGGTTTTGGATTTTATATGCCTAAAGCGACACGCATCCTAAATGGGGTGTCTACGCCAACACGTGAACAGTTAGTGTTTGGCATGAACTTGGGTGCTGGTGTTGAATTAAGACTTAACAGCGAAGCTACAATTGGAGTTATCGCTCACTACCACGATCCATTCGATGTAAGACAGGAAGTTGGTGCTGATTTAGAAGGTTCATACTTGAAGCTTCTTATTCTTGCTATGTATACGTTCAATTAATGAGCGCATACAAACGTCTCTATATTTTCACAGGTAAAGGCGGAGTTGGAAAAACTTCTCTGGCCATGGCCATGACAAAATACCTTGAGTCTCAAGGTCAAAACGTAAAATACAATTCATTTTATCAGCAGCCTGAAAGAAGTCTTTGGAAAGAGCTCGATCTTCCAGTTCTTGATATTGAACTCAACTCAAGTGCAGAAACTTATATCGGAAGAAAGTTAAAATCGACTACGATTGCTTCATGGATCATGAAGACTCATTTTTTCAAATCACTTTTTCAAATGATCCCTGGTCTGGGACACATGATTCTTCTGGGAAATATTCTTGATGAACTTGAAAAAGATCCGACTTTGACAATTGTCCTCGACTCTCCCGCGTCTGGGCATGCACTCACAATGTTTGAGTCATCATCTAACTTTAAAAAGATTTTTCGTGCCGGTCTCATCGTCAAAGACATTGAGAAAATGCACAAGTTTTTGGCGAAGCCCAATCATTTAAAAACTCTGATTGTGACGCTTGCTAACGAGCTAGCGATGAACGAAGCTCAGGATCTAAAAAAAGAGCTTGATGCTAATACAACAGGACCTGACCTGAAGGTCGAAATCATCGTGAACGATTCATTCATCAGATACATCAAAGAAAATAAAATTAATGAAATAGATCTTCCTGATTTTTTAAAAAACAGGATTGAGCTTGAAAAAAATATCATAGGTATTACGCCTGCTCTTCCTCATATTGATCAGGATGGCCAGACGGCGATTATCAAAAAAATCACTCCCTATATGGAGGCGATTGTATGATTAAGATTCCTCATAAAAAAGTTGAACTCTTTTGTGGAACAGGCGGTGTTGGTAAAACAACCGTGGCCACAGGCAGAGCTCTTCACTTGGCCTCACAAGGCCGAAAAGTTCTTCTCATCACTATTGACCCGGCCAAAAGATTAAAACAGATTCTAAACCTTCCTGACGTTGATGATGGCGCCGTTAATACAATTAATCTTGGTATGTTTGATCAAGACCCGAAATTGTCTTTCGATGCAATGCTCATGTCTCCAGGAGCAACTCTTAAGAGAATTGCTGCAGAAAAAGGCTTAGAAGAAGAATTTGAATCAAACATTATTAAAACTCTTTCTCGTCCTTACGGCGGAATGAATGAAATTATGTCTATCATTGAAGTTCAGCATCAGCTGGAGAGAAATGTATACGACACGATTATTTTAGATACTCCACCAGGAAAACATTTTATCGATTTCCTTGAGTCATCTGAAAAAATCAAAAACTTCTTTGACCACTCTTTCCTGGAAATTTTCGAATACCTGGGAAAAAGCATTCATGGAAAAGCAAAGAGCAAAAACATCTTTACGCTGATGATTTCGACCGGTGTAAAAAAGCTTTTAAGTTATCTGGAAGATGTGACAGGAGCAGACTTTGTCAGAGAATTTATCGACGCTGTCCTCGCTCTTTATAAAAGCCGCGAATCTTTCCTTCATGCGCTAGATTTTCAAGCGCAGTTAAAAGAAGAGAGCTTCTCTAATTGGTTCTTAGTAACATCGGTGGAACAACAAAAGATTAACGAAGCGCAAGGCCTTAAAGATCAAGCGGAAAACTTCATTCACAATGACTTATTCCTGGTTATCAACAAGTGCCTGACTCCCTACCTCGATGCCTGGCAGCCTGAATCAAACAGTCCGCTTTCCGCTCTTAAAAATACAATGGTGACTCGTGAGGCAAGACTGTCGGAGTTTGCTAGTAAAAACTTCAGAAACGTATTAAAATTCCATGAAATAAACAACCCCTCGCCGCTAGAGCACGTTAAGGGTCTGGCCTTGCAATTTAAGGCCTAGTATCACTGAAGGTTTCATGAGCATTTTAATTAATACAAAAGAAGAATTAGAAAACTTCATTTTAAAAAACTGGGATGAAGTTAATAACTACATCGAAGCAAAAAAAACTGACTTACCAATTCCTTTTTATTCAAGTGTCGACGTAAGAGAGAGCAAAACTAAATATGCTCCAGTCGATCACAATATGTTTCCCGCAGGATTTAATAATCTTTGCTCTGCTGATTTTAAAGAAGCAAGCAAAGTGGCCGGTGAAACGCTAAAGAAGCTAAGCCCTAACGCAAAAATGATAGGAATCTTTCCTGAGTCTCATACAAAAAATTTAATGTACTTGGATCACCTGGCAACTTTGGGGAAAATTGTTGAAGATGCCGGCTATCAAGTGCGCCTTCTTAGTTTTGATCATACTCTTTTTCCAGAAGGAGCTGATTGCTTAGGTCTGACTTCAAACTCAGGTGCTGAAGTGATTATCTGTAAAGCACTGGTGAAAGACGGCGAAGTTTATAGAAACGCTGACAAGATGGATATGATCATTTGTAATAACGATCAATCTAATCCATGGCCCATCGACTGGGCAGAAGTAAAAACGGTTATCTCTCCGACTCCAAAGATCGGATGGTTTAGAAGACAAAAAAATATTCACTTTGGTTATTACAATAAAGTTGCAAATGATTTCTGCGCGCACTTTAAAATTAATCCTGATCTTATTCAGGCAAAATTTAAGGCCGTAGAAGATGTCGACTTTGAAAATAAAAGTGGTCTTGAAAAACTTGGAACTGCTGTTGATGAACTTATCAGCGAACTAAAACCTGGCTCAAAAGTTTTTGTGAAAGCTTCACAGGGAACTTATGGAATGGGAATCAGTGTTGTGTCTTCAGGTGAAGAAATTATCAACATGAATAGAAAAACCAGAAACAAAATGGATGTGGGTAAAAATAGTATTAAGTTCACTTCCCTTCTGGTTCAAGAAGGCGTTGAGACAATTATTAAGTACGATGACATGCCTGCTGAAATTACAATTTATCTGATCGATGGCAGAAGCATCGGTGGATTCATGAGAGTCAACGGCGAAAAAGATGACTTAGGAAATCTTAACAGCCGTGGAATGGTTTTTAGAAAATTATGTATGGGTGACGTTGTGAATTCAGCAGAAGACCACACGACAAAAGAAGCGATGTACTCAGTGATCGCTCGCCTTGCTACAATTGCCTCAGCTTATGAGATTAAAGAAGTACTTTAGAAGTTATTAAAGGAGATATGATTATGATGACAGGAGCTAAGAAAAATATCTTAGATGCCATTGGATGGACGCCTATCGTGAAACTTAACAAAGTGACAACGGGTGTGGATTCTGAAATTTATGTAAAACTTGAATACTTAAATCCAGGTGGATCAAGTAAAGACCGCATCGGCGGATATATTATGGATAGAGCGATTGCTGCCGGCAAACTCAAGCCAGGTGGAACAATCATCGAAGGAACATCGGGAAATACTGGTGTGGGCCTTGCAATGTGGGCAGCTGTTAACGGATACAAATGTATTTTCGTTATGGCCGATAAACAATCAATCGAAAAAGTGAACAACCTAAAATCTTTTGGTGCAAAAGTTGTTGTCTGCCCTACTGATGTTGAGCCGGAAGATCCAAGATCTTACTATTCAGTTTCAAAGCGTCTTGCAGAAACAATTCCTAATTCGTACTACGTCAATCAATACGACAACCTTTGGAACCGCGAAACTCACGTGGCCACAACAGGCCCTGAAATTTTCGAGCAAACTAAAGGTGACTTCGATGTTTATATGGCCGGAGTTGGTACAGGTGGAACGATCACTGGTGTTTCAATGTATCTTAAAACTGTCATGCCAAAACTCGTGACTGTTGGTGTAGACGTTGAAGGATCAATTGTCGCTCAGTTCGCAAGAACTGGAGACATGTCGGGAGCTCGCTCATACGTTATCGAAGGAATTGGAGAAGACTTCATTCCTGAGAACTACGACTTTAAAGTGATTGATGACTGGGTTGTTGTTGGTGATAAAGAATCATTTCTTATGACTCGCGCTCTATTAAAACAAGAAGGGATCTACACTGGTGGATCTGGTGGATCTGCAGTTGTTGGAGCTATCAAGTACGCTAAGACTTTAAAAGAGCCAAAGAAGATTCTGGTTATTCTTCCAGACTCTGGAAACAGATACACATCGAAGATCTTCAACGATGAGTGGATGATGAGCAAAGGCTACATCGATTCATCTTTCAACGTTCTTATCAAAGACCTACTTCAGGATCTTGGAAAAGATAACGGTAAATTGATTTCAATCGATGACCACGCAACAATCGGTGATGCAGTTAAAGTGATGGAGCAAAAAAGTGTTTCTCAACTTCCAGTTATCGCTCAGGGAGTTATTAAAGGAGTTCTAAGTGAGAACGGTTTATTGAAGCCACTCTTTAACGGTGAGTTCTCTTTAAGTGATTCTGTATCTCTTGCTTACTCAAATAAATACCAGATCGTTGACATCAATGACCTACTCGCCAACGTAGCTGACTCTCTTTTAAAGAAAGATGTCGTGATCGTAACTGAAAAAGGTCAGCCGGTAAATTTATTAACTAATATTGATATTTTAAATTACATCGCTAAACGCGAGAGTATGTAGGATTTGTATGACGAAAAAAGTTGCACCTAAAAAAGCTACAGCTATTAAGACTAAACCAAAGGCGAAAGCTACAGCGAAAACGACAAAAGTAGTTTCAAAAAAAGAAACACTTATCCACGACATCGCTACACGTGTAATCCACGTTGGTAATGAGCCAGATAAAGAAACAGGAGCGATCATTCCTCCTATTTATCAAACATCAACGTTTGTTCAGGACTCTCCAGGCGTTCATAAAGGTTATGAGTACACACGTTCCCACAACCCTACTAGATCACGCTTAGAAGAGTGCCTGGCCTCACTAGAGCAAGCTCAGCACTGTATTGTAACGTCATCTGGTCTTGCTGCTGAAATGCTTATTATGCATATGTTACCTGCTGGATCAAACATCCTATGCGGTGACGATGTTTACGGTGGAACATACAGACTTTTCACGACAGTTTTTCAAAACATGCACAACTTTAAATTCATCGATACGACGAATCCAAAAGCGGTAGAAAAAGCAGTTAAGGAATTTAAGCCTGCCATGATCTGGGTTGAAACTCCAACAAACCCACTCTTAAAAATTACAGATATCCAGGCAGTCACGGCCATTGCTAAAAAAGCAAAAGCTATCACGGTTGTAGATAACACTTTCATGAGTCCATACTTCCAAAACCCTCTGGTTCTTGGAGCTGATATCGCCCTTCACTCAATGACAAAATACCTTAACGGCCATAGTGATGCTGTTGGTGGTGCCATGATGATGAACGATACTGAAATGTATCGCAAACTTTGGGTACTTCAGAACTCAATCGGCCCATGTCACTCGCCATTTGATTCGTGGTTAGTATTAAGAGGATTAAAAACTCTTGCTGTTCGTATGGAAGCTCACGCGAAAAACGCTATGATCATTGCTGAGTTCCTTGAAAATCACCCAAAAGTTGAAAGAGTTGTCTATCCAGGACTTCCTTCTCACCCTCAACACGAGATTGCTAAGAAGCAAATGCTTGGTTACGGCGGGATGATTACTTTCTTCCTAAAAGGCGACATCAAAAAATCAATGACGTTCTTAAAAGGTGTAAAACTTTTTGCTCTAGCTGAGAGTCTTGGTGGAGTTGAATCATTGATCGAGCATCCAGCTATCATGACTCACGCTTCTGTTCCGAAAAAGGTTCGAGAATCTATTGGGCTTTCTGATAACTTAATTCGTTTATCAGTGGGTATTGAGCATGTTCAGGATTTATTGGAAGATTTAGAGAATGCTTTTAAAGGTGTTTAAGAAATAAAAAAAGGCTCCTTCGGGAGCCTTTTTTATTACAACTTATAAAGATTCTTATGTTCCACTTCAATCACACTCATCAAAGCATCATAGATCAAAAAGTTCCCGGCCTTATTTCTTGAAACTTCAAAGAAGAACTCATTGATAAGATCTCTCGTGTTTTTCTCAGCATTGTCGGTATAGAATTTTTTCACTGAAAGATTCGGGTTTAACTCTTTTAAGTTTTTAAGTGCGCCATTGGATAATAAAAAGAATTTCTCATTAGGCTTCAAGTTCATCTTCACAGGCTTTGAAAAATCAATTAGCTCTTCCTGGTAGTAGAGATATCCATTACCTTTAAACTGACAGACGACCTGATGAGTTTTTAGATCAATATTGATAATGCAATAACTAAGAGAAGCACCAGTCTCCGATGCATGATGATTAATCATTTTCTCAAAATGCTCACTTTGGGCAATATTGCTGGTTGTAGGAGTTGATAGTTTTAGAACTTCCAGCTCATTTAAAATAAGTGAAGAAAGAATATAACTATCGCTTCCTGCCTGAATGAATAAAAAATTGCCATCAGTTTGAATCATATCAAAAAACTCACCACCGCTTTTTTCACCGGCCATGAATTTGCTGGTTACAGTGACACCTTTCAGTGAATCAACTCTCACCTTTACCAAACGATCGTGAAGATCTTTTATTTTTGTTAACTCACTCTTGGTGAACTCATAAACTTTATCAAGGTCACTTGCTAATTGATCTAACTTAACGGCACTAGCTGAAAAGTTCAGATTAATGTAGTTTAAAAGAATAGGTGTATTGTAATCAATTTCCTGAGACAGATCGATGAATCCAAAAATTTTATCAAAGTGATCTTTAAAACGTGATACAAGTTTAAATTCTTTTCTGGTGTTAAGGGCCACGATTAATTTTAGATCGCGGTCTTCACATACTTCGATTAAAGCATCGATATGATCTTCATCCACCATCAAAATGAGTGGTGAATTACTGGAAATTTTTGAGTCTTCCCAAGTGATAAATTTAGGCGCTAGTTTGGCCGCAGCTAAAAGCTTCTTTAAATACTCATCTTGGGCCGGGTTCTGGCGCACACATTCCATATCTCGCATTAAATCTCCTTGATCCTAACATTCTAAAATAAGGTGGGAAAAAGCGATATTTAAAAATGTTTTGCCTACTTGGATGGGCAGGCCCAAGGCGATTTTTTCCGCCTATACCCTCGTAATTTGGTCAAGATCGGAAATCTCTAAAGTAGGCCCTAAACCTGACCGATACTATGAGAGATGACTAAAAAGAATAACGTATTTCAACTATCAGCAATCAAAGAGAAAAGAGCATTAAAGCTTAAAGAAGAAGCTGACGCTCTTTCCAAAGCAGCGCTTGTTTCAGAAGCGATTAAAAATACGCCTTCAATTAAACAAATTAGAAAAGAATATTTTGAACTCTCTATAAAGACTCTTTTGAGCGCACTAAAATGCAAAGATGACTATACATGGGGACACTCACTACGAGTGGCCTATTTATGCGTGTCTGTTGGAAAGGAAATGAACCTTTCTCCAGATGAAATTTATGAATTAGAAGTCTCTGCCCTTTTCCATGATCTAGGAAAAATCGGTGTACCTGATGCGGTCTTAAAAAAACCTTCTCGCTTAACTGATGAAGAATTTCTTGAAATGAAACTTCATCCATCAAAGTCTTATGAAATTCTACAAGACTTTCCAATCTTCTCTAAAATGGCGATCAATGCAAAATATCACCACGAGCGTTTTGATGGCCGTGGATATCCGGAAGGACTAAAGGGCGAAGACATTCCTCTTTTTTCAAGAATCATTTTAATTGCTGACACCTTCGATGCAATGACTTCAACAAGACCTTACAGAAAAGGACTTCCATTTGATGTAGCATTCGCTGAACTGCGAGAGTTCGCAGGTACACAATTTGATCCAATGTTAGTTGAGAAATTCATCAGCTCTATGACTAAAGAGCAAACCAAAGGTGAAGACACTTTTAAACTTCAAGTCATTGATGGCGATTTCAAAAAAGACGCTGCTTAATTCTGGCAAAAACTCGTAGCAACATTCGTACTTACATTATATTTTTGAACCTTAGCGCAGTCTTCATCTGAGCTATAGATATTTTGAACAACACACTCAGCAGATTCTCCTTTCGATTTATTCCACTTCATATTTTTGTTACAAACAACATACGCTGTCTTATTTAAACACGCCCAATACTTGTCTTTGCAATTATAAACAAGCCCTCTTCCTACCTGGTCATAAGCTGGTGGCGGTGTTTCTACAGCATCCTCAGCAATTTTAGAGGCCATTGAATTGCCTGAAGAAGACTCTTGAGATTTTTTAGGTTGAGAAGGAATTGTAATTTGCTCAGCTGGAAGCTCTGTTGGAATTTCCATTGAAGTATCTACTGTCGGAGTGAATGAATCTTGTGCCGTCGTCGTCTCACCTACTGACGGTGAACCTGAAGTTGTTTCACTCGTTGTTGAAGATGAAGAAGAGCTAGAAGAAGAACTAGCAGAAGAATCCGCAGACGTGTCTACTTCATTTAAAAGCTGATCAATTTTTTGATCAGGCGTTTCGGTTTTACTTAAAATATTTACGTTTTCAATTGGTGGTGTCGCAGTTTCAGCACTTCCCGCCGCTGTCTCTGTGCTAGTCCCTGCTGGCTCATATGCTGAAAGTTCAGAGTTAGTGCTGGTTTCTGAGCCTTGTGAATTTTGAACTGGCTGTGCACTTGGATCTGCTGCTGTAGTAGTTGTTGCTGCAGTTGTATCTGGATTTGCAGCAGTTTCATTTGCTGGCGTGGCCGCTGCATTTTCTGTAGCAGCAACTTTTTTCTTAGGTCTATTTTTTCGGGGATCAAACGCTTTATCTTCTTTTACGACTTCATTAGGCTTTAAAACAAATTCATCAACAGCAAAATAGGCCAATGCCAAAATGACAACGACTCTCACAATCATGCTATTGCGCTTTTTCTTTTGCTCTTCAGCAGAAGCCTCTGGTGATGAGGATGCCGAATCTTCCGATTCTTCATTATAATCAGAGTCTTCCACCTCTGACTCTTCAGAGTTTTCTGCAATGCCTAATTTTTTACGAATCGGCGCAGGAAGACTGTTTTTCAGGTCTGTGATAAGTTTTTCAAACATATAACTGATTATAAAGGAATTTCATGAAAGTCATAGATGATGGAGTTATCAAGTACGACCGGTCAAATTTTTCCCTATCTGGACCTATATTGGACCAAGAATTTGAAAAATTGGAATACTGGAGAAAAAAGCTCTACAAAATGAATCTTATTGGCGAGTACCCTGAAGCGCAAGTTGGTTTTGGTAACATGTCGATGGTGAGTGATTATTCCAATTACTTTAAAAGCACTCATCCACAGTTCATTATTACTGGGACTCAAACTGGTAAACATGCTGACCTAACTGGTGCTCACTACACTCGCGTTCTTGATTACAATGTTGATCAGTTAAAAATTAAAATGATGGGCCCAATTGAAGCTTCAAGTGAAGCTCTCACTCACGCTGCTATCTATGAAAGCAATAATTCTATTAAGGCAGTCTTTCACATCCACTCTAATCCTATCTGGACTAAGATGATTGATGAATGTGCTGATTCAACTTGCGCCAGTATTCCTTATGGAACTGTTGAAATGGCACATGCTACTCAAAAATGCATTAAAGGTAAAAACTCTGGAGTCTTTTGCATGAAAGGGCATGAAGATGGAATTGTTATCTATGCACCAACCTTGGAAGAGGCCGGACGACTTACGACAGAGCTTTACAATAAGTATATCGCTTTCGTTTAAGAAATAACTTTTAGATAAGTTTGAAAGTGGGTTCCATCAGGCGAGAGTCTTGTCATCTCTCCTCTATTGTAAAAATCGCTGTCTTCTGCAATTTCTTTTTGAGATTTTACAATCCATTCTACTCTTTTGGCCTCTGGATACTTATCGGCCAGAGTTTGAATGACCAGCCCCATTGTTTTTCTATAATTTACTTCAACTAAGGGATAGAGCTTCATTTGATTATCTTCAAGATAAACAAATGAGTCGATTTGGATATTTGAAATAGCACCCATCTGTAAATATTCGTCAGCAATCTTTTTAGTGATCACTTCAAGATCGCTAAGGTCATATTGATACTTATCCTGAATATATTTTTTAAATTTATCCACAGTATCTGCCCCTGCCCCACCTTTAAATCCTCCTTGAGGAGAATTAAAATTTTCGACCATAAATTGTCTTTGGATAATGCCATCCTTAACAATAAATGTTGTACCAATATCAAAAACTCTCTGGTGTTGTGGTTCAAGTAAAACTGGAGTTGTTAAAATCTTATTCAAGATAAATTTATTAATATTATCACTGCTAAATGTATAATGGCCGATTCCACTGAATCCATGAGGGCGCTTAATAATCCAATTCTTGTATTGACTGTTTTTTTCAAGATGCGTGCTTAGTTCATCCACATTATTAATCACTGCACCGTGAAACAGTCCCCAGTTAAATTTTTTTGCTAATTGAGCTGAAGTAATTTTTGAATTTAAGTCCTGCTCAAGGGCGTAATTATGTCTGTGCCCCCACCAACTCTCTGCTGATTTTGCCTCTGGATCCAGCTTGGGAATCACAAATTCAAGCTTAGCTAATTTGTTGAGATAATTTTTATCGTAATTTCTAATATTTTTTAAAACAGATGATTCTTTATTGATAAGAAAAAAAACATACTCAAATTCACGAATGATTTTCTGAGAAGGAGCTGAATTTTCAAGATAGTTGGGATCAAATAAAAAGGATTCGTAGTCGAGATCGACTTTATAAGTTTTCATTACCAATTCTTGCGGTTAGTGACTTTAAACTCATCTCTAAATTCATCCAGTTCTCTGATGAACTCATGGTCTAGTCCGGCCTTTAATCTGATTTCTTTATCGAAGTGAATGCCTTTTGCTCTGGCCGGAGTCATAACACCTGGAAGGTGTGTTTTGTAATAGTTCCAGAGGTCTTTATCGCCTCTCCATTGGTTTAACCAATGAGCGCCCAGGGCAACATGAGAGATTTCATCTTCAAGCACGATTCTCATGATTTCTGCTGTTTTAAAATCTTCTACTGCTCTAAAGCCTTCTTCATAAAATTGGGCAAAATCAAGATTGGCAGACTCAAAGGTCATCGCCATCGCTGAATAAAAATGTGAAGGAGTTTTAAGTTTATCCATTGATCGCCAGAAAAAATCGTTGAGTGGAAAATCTCCCAGCTCTATTCCGAACTCTTTCATACGCGCAATATACATCTTAAGATGTTTTTGTTCGTCTTGAATGGTTTTAATCAAGCCTTTTTTGAAAGTCAGCATCTCTTTAGTTGTATCTGGATATAAAAGTAGTGCTGCTGCCATCATCTCGATGGCCAACAGTTCATGATTGGCAAAAAAGTGTAGCGCGAGCCCACGCTTTTCCTCGAGGTGAAAACTTGCACTTCTTGGAAATTTTACCTGCTCATTATTAAACTCTAATTTTTTAACTCTACCTGGATTGGTAGGAAGATCGTATAAATCGAGACTCTCTGTAAGAACTATTGCTTTAGATGAAAGGAGCTTGTCATCAAGTGAGGCCCCTTCCAAAATTTGTTTTGCGTATTCTCTATAATGCATGACCAACTATCTCTTAGGCTTTCCTGCAAATTTTCTCTTCTTCGAAGGTTTCCCCTGACGAAAGTTTTCTTTCGTTGATCCAACAGCAGAAGCAAGATTAGAGTTTTTATCTCCAGGCTTTCCTGGTCCTCTTCTTTGAGGAAAAGGTCGTCTTGTAAAACGTCTTTGTTGAAAGCACTCTTCACAGATAGCAAACTTAGCAGTATCAGGAAGTTTAGCACCACAGCTTGAACATGATGGAGTGATCTTATCAGAAAGAAGAATATTAAGTTTATCCACTGCCAGAAGCTTATTTTCCAGCAAGTCTTTTTCGTCAAATTCAAAATTCTTACCGTTAAAGTGACGTGCCAGCCATTGGAATAACTCTACACATTTAATAGTTGTTTCAAGATAATCAATTTCGTTTGAACTATGATTGATATGTTCATTTTTAATAATGTCGTTCGTAACATATTTTTTCAGCATCCAAACATAGTACTGAACGTGCTCTAGTAAACCTAAGTTAACAGGTGCACAGGCAAATCCAAATATTTCTGCTGATGAAAGCATGTTATTGCTGTCGATATCTTCAACCGTTTCTGCAAGCTCGATCATTTCTTTGAGTTCAACACAATAAAATGGCTTAGTAAAAGTCATCGTGTTGAATAATCTTAAAAACTCCGAAAGCTTTAAAATAGGAAGATTGTTTGATGAAAGTGCATTGTTAACTTTCGTAAAAATATCCAGATCGGGACCGACCATACTTTGAGTTTGTTGATCTAGTGTTGACTCAAGTGCATCCTGGATATCAGACAGACCCTCTTCAACTTTTTGAAGACAAGTGACCGCCCCAACAGGAAAGCGTTGAAATCTACCAGCACGTCCGGCAATCTGCTTAATTTCACTTGGAGTAATTGGATACTCTTGTGAATTAATGTGTTTTGTAAGAGTCGAAAAAACAATTCTCTTAATTGGTAAGTTCATCCCCATAGAAATGGCATCAGTACTTACAATAACGTCTGTCAGTCCTTTATCAAATTTTCTGGCCTGTTCACGACGAACTTCAGGAGAGAGCATTCCATAAATAATAGAAACCTTAAATCCAATTTGCTCAAGGTCATATTTATACTTAAGTGCATTTCTTCTTGAAAAAACAATAAGAGCATCACTTTTTTGCAGCTGAGCCAAAGTGATTGGACGGTCTTCAACTTTAAGCTCCGTCATACGCTCATAATTTCTGACTTCGAGTTCATCACCACAAAGATCAGTAATCTGTTGGATTAAATTAAGAACTGATCCGTCACCACAAATATGAACTTCGAATGCATGCAAATTAACAAGAGCTCTGGTCCATGCCCATCCTCTTTGTTTATCTGTGATCATCTGAATTTCATCAATGACAGCAACAGTGAACTCTTCGTTGAGTTTCGCCATTTCAATGGTTGATGAGTAATGAGTCGCCCCTTCTACTTCAATAACTTCCTCTCCAGTAAGAAGAGTAGTCTTAGCTCCTAAGGTGTTCAGCGTATCGTAAAGCTCGGCAGCTAAAAGTCTAAGTGGTGCAAGGTAGCAGCCTTTTCTCGCCTTAGATAAGGCCTGAATCGCATGATAAGTCTTTCCTGAGTTCGTAGGCCCCATGTGATAAATAATCTTACGAGGAATTTTTCTGGCGTGAGAGTGAATCCAGAACTGACCTAAATACTCCTGAAGAATATTAGATGAAATATCTTTTCTCTTTAATACGAGAATTGATTTAATAAGTTTTTTAAATTCAGCAACCAGGTACTTTTCATGTCTCCAGATGTTGCTTGAAAGTTGTTTAAAGAAACGGTGATACTCTTCATCACTAACTAGTTCACTCGAGAGACCTTCTTCTGAAAGATGGCGGTGAAAGTAAAGGATGAGATTATTTGCATGATCTTTGGCAAGAACACTTGGATAAGTAAAAGTTTCTTCCGTTAAAACTTTAATCTGAGACTCAAGACGATTCAGTGAAGATTTTTTAAGTCTAAACTGTGCTTGTTGAAACTTTTTATCAAGGGATCTTAAAAGATTTTGATAAATAACAGTAACGTCTGCAATTGCATCACCTTTCTGAGAAGCAATCTGTTCTTCGATCTTAGTTTTTGTATCATTGATAGCGGCCACACAATCATCGTAAATAACTTCACGAACTCTTGTTCTATAATCAGCAAGACAGGCCACACACTGACAAGTCAGGTTAGATGTTTTTAATTCCAGGTTAAAATTTTCTTTAATCAGTTTTTGTGTTTCAACGTGATTAACTTCTTTTGTATCAACCCATTTTTTTAAAACAGCATAATGCAAATCAAGAACTGCTGGGTTTAATCCCCCATCCTGTCCAAAAAAGAAAATTTCTTTTTCAGGCATTAAACAGTCATCGACGAAAATCGTTGAAACGATATTTTGTCTTTGCATGAACTCAAAGAAATTCACGTACTCTGTATTAAAAATTGAAACCAGAGAAGGATATTGCTTAAAAGTCGTCCACAAAGCTGTTTGCGTTTTTTCAACGAAATTTAAAACGATTTCTGCATCTTCATTAGTACGAAGATAATCATCATTTTCAGAAAAAGAATGAATTTTGATAAGGGTTTTTCTTTCAGCATCTAGAAGTGTTCTAATGCCTTGGTAATCTGGGAGGGCGGGAAAATCAGTCGTGCTCAATAAAAAATCCTATTTTTTAGTTACTCACGACTGATTATATCATCTGCTTTCTTATCGGTCTAATTCAACTACGTATGCAACGGCCATTTTAGCAAACTTCGCGGCATGATTAGCATTTCCGCCTGATGCTGCGAGTGTATCTCGTGCCGTGTGAATGTTTCCGTTCATGTCATTTTTTCTAGCTTCAAATGGCATTGATGCTGGGAAACCTTGTGCGTGCCAAGAAGCGTGATCTGAGCAGCCATAACCACATTTATCAAATCCCCACTTAATTCCTGGGACATAACGATCAATAATTGATCCAATGAAATTATTTTGATCATCGTTGGTATAATCTCTCATCATAACGATATCAAGAGTCTTTGTTCCTTGGAAATTCGTCATATCAAGCTGTAAAACACCAATGACATTAGTCCCTTTTTGCTTGAAACTTTTTGCAATTTCTTTTGACCCTAATAAGCCAACTTCTTCAGCAGCATAGGCCATGAACTTAATTGTTTTTTGAGGATGGTAAGAGCTATCAACTAAAACTCTGATAACTTCTGAAATTGTTCCAATTCCTGAGGCATTGTCATCAGCACCAGGTGCCGTTGAACTTGCTCCACCAAAAGATCCGTTAATAGAATCCTGATGACCTCCGACAATAATCACATCATCTGATTCGCCTTTAAGCGTTAAAACGATTGATGGTTGATCCCAACTTGCGTGTGGAAAATATTCAACTGTTGCATCTGAGCGATTCTTGACCAAGCCTGTCCAGTAATCTTTGATCCATGCAGCTGATTGTTTTCCAAACTCGCCTTTATAATAACGATTTTTAAATGAAGAGAGTTTAGTGATCACTTGAAAAATGTGATCAGCTTTAACATCTTCGACAAGGGGCTTAACCAGGTTTTCCTGATCAATAGTGTAGTTTGCAAAAACATTATTCTTAGCAAATAACTGAGCACCATCTTGAGACGCTAATAATTCCATAGCATCATTTTCATCATCGTGAAGCATAAAGCCTCCACAACGATTAAAATTTCTATGCATTAAAAGTGAGAGCCACGGAAGCGATTCTTCATCGATTTTCACAATGCTGATTCCGTCTTTTGTACTAACTTCTTCCACTCTATTTCCGAAAGTTTTTTCAGAAAAGTTCAGAGCATCAGAGTCGATTGAGATGTAGACAAATTTGTCTGTTGAAGAAAATGCGGTCGTAGCAGTCATTGCCAGCGCCACTGTAAAAATTTTCAAGCTTTTCATAATCTATTCCTTTAGGCTGTAATCATCCTTGATTATTAAAAAGTTTGTTCCTTTTAATTAGATTTGTCTAATTTTCTATCCTTTTCTCTTCTTACTTCTTACAATTATTTTTGTATAAAACTCTTTCACCTCATAGGGGAACGTATGATTTCGACATGGATCACTAAAACTTTCGATATTAAGTATCCAATTATTCTCGCTCCAATGTTCCTTGTTTCTAATAGCAAAATGCTGATTGAAGCCTATAAAAATGGATTCATAGGTTGCATTCCCTCTCTAAACTGGAGAACTCCTGCTGAATTTGAAGCGGCCATCGCGGATTTGAGAACTCAGTGCAATGGAAAATTTGGAATCAATCTCATAGTAAATAAGTCAAACGTTCACTTAAGCGAGCATTTAAAAATTCTAGAAAAATATCCACCAGCTTTCGTCATTACCTCATTAGGTTCACCTGAAGAAGTTATCAGAAGACTAAAACCACTAGGTGTAAAAATTCTTTGTGATGTTGTTGATGTTGAATACGCTAAAAAAGTTGAATCCCTCGGAGCGGATGCTTTAATTGCAGTCAACTCTGGAGCTGGCGGGCACGCTGGTCCCATTGCTGCTTCTATTTTAGTTCCCATGCTACTAAAAGCAACTTCTCTTCCTGTCATCAATGCTGGCGGTGTCGGAACAGGTGCGGGACTTTTATCTGTCCTTGCTCTTGGCTCTGAAGGTGTCTCTATTGGTTCTCCTTATATTGCAACGACCGAGTCTGGTGTTTCTCAAGAGTACAAACAAGCTGTCGTCGACTTCGGTGCAAAAGATATTGTCATGACTAACAAAATTTCAGGAAGCCCATGCTCTGTTATCAACACACCGTATGTTAAAAAAATTGGTACTGAACAAAATATGCTTGAGTCGTTTTTAAATAAAAATAAACAAGTCAAAAAATACGCAAAAATGCTTACGTATTATAAAGGCATGAAGGCCGTAGAAAATGCAGCTTTCGCAGCAACATATAAAACAGTATGGGTTGCGGGGCCCACGATTGAGTTCTCACACGCAATAGAAACTGTAGCGGCCATTACGAAAAGAATTATTGCGGAATATGATGAAGCCTTAAAAAACTTACTTGATAGAAGAGTAGATTAAAAAAAAGGCTCCATAAGGAGCCTTTTTTTATTTAACTGGAACTTTATTAATTTCACAATCCATAGTGGCCAGAGTGTTTTTCACTTCCAGCCTAGTCGACATACTTCTTTGCTCATAGTCCTTAAAAGAATGGCTCATCGTTTTTGCGCCAATTTCAGGAATTTCAATTGAAACATAATTAAGTCTTCCTTCCATTACTGAAGCTTCAAACTGAGCCCCATTATGAAGCTGACTGATGTGTGCCGTTTCATATTCCGTAACTGGCACTTCAACCACTTCAACGTGAAAACCCGCAAGCATAATGCATTTAAAAACCGCGCTAGCCACCATAAAATCTCCTTATTTCGACAATAATCCTGCTCTTCTTAGAAGTGCATCTGGATTTGGCTGTTTACCTCTGAAAGCAACGTAAAGATCCATTGGGTGTTGGCTTCCACCTTTTGAAAGAACATTTGCTTTGAATTTATCAGCCACTTCGCGACTGAAAATTCCTTTTTCTTTGAAGAACTCAAAAGCATCAGCATCTAAAACTTCTGCCCATTTGTATGAATAGTATCCTGCCGAGTACCCACCTGCAAAGATGTGAGAGAATGCAGTTGAAATACTTGTCCCTTGAACGGCCGGAAGGAAATCCATCTTATTCATCATTCTGTATTCAAACTCTTCGATGTCTCTGATTGAATCAGGATTTGATGAATGCCATGCCATATCGACAGTAGCAAAACTTAATTGTCTTAGAGTTGCTCTTCCTTCAAGGAAGCTTGATGATGCTCTGATTTTTTGAATTAACTCAGCTGGGATTTTCTCGCCAGTTTCAAAGTGCTCAGCAAAAAGGTCAAGACACTCTTTTTCATATGCCCAGTTCTCAAGAATTTGGGAAGGAAGTTCTACGAAATCCCAGTAAACATTTGTTCCTGAAAGGCTTTCATATTTTGTATCAGCAAGCATTCCATGAAGAGCATGTCCAAATTCATGGAAGAGTGTTGTGACTTCTTCAAAACTTAAAAGAGATGGCTTTGTAGCTGTTGGTTTTGTAAAGTTACAAACGATAGCAACGTGTGGGCGAACCTCAACACCATTATCTACTTTTTGTCCTCTGAAGCTTGTCATCCATGCTCCGTTTCTCTTAGTCGCTCTCGGGTGAAAATCAGCATAAAAGACAGAGATATGTTTTCCATTTTCGTCTAGAACTTCATAAGTTTTAACATCTTCATGATAAACAGGAATATCAAAGCGCTGAACAAAGTTCAGACCGTAAAGTCTTTTTCCAACTTGGAAAACACCATCAATAACGTTTTCTAGTTTGAAGTATGGGCGAAGCATTTCATCGTTAACCTGGAATTTTTCATTCTTAAGTTTTTCAGCGTAATAAGCTGTATCCCACTTCTGAAGATCATTTATTCCATCTAGTTTTTTTGCGTAAGCTTTTAACTCTTCAGTTTCTTTCATTGCCGCTGGAGTTGCATGGTTAACAATATTTTCCATAAACTCAAAAACAGTTTTTGGATTTGAAGCCATTCTTTCTTCAAGAATAAAATGAGCATGAGACTCATAACCTAAAAGATTTGCTTTCTGGTGACGAAGGGTCGCAATCTCTTTAATAATTTCTTTATTATCAGTTTCTCCGTCTTTGTATCCCTTAGTCGAGTTAGCAAGCCATAAATGCTTTCTAAGCTCGCGGTTAGAAGCGTGAGTTAAAAATGGAATCACACTTGGGTATTGAAGTGTGAACGCCCATTTCCCTTCCTGGCCTTTTTCTTTTGCCGTCTGAGCTGCTGCTTCAGTGACACTTTCAGGAAGACCTTTAAGATCATCCTTGTTGTCGATGAACATGACAAAATCATTTGTTTCTTTAAGAATATGATCGCCAAACTTTAGACCTAGAGTAGAAAGTTTTGTTGAGATCTCTCTCATTCTTTCTTTTTGAGCATCATTTAAAAGTGCTCCGTTTCTTACGAAACTCTTATAGCTTTTTTCAAGAAGCATTGTTTGTTCAGCATTTAATTTGAA
Source organism: Bacteriovoracaceae bacterium UBA6153 (assembly GCA_002428265.1). Lineage (GTDB taxonomy): Bacteria > Bdellovibrionota > Bacteriovoracia > Bacteriovoracales > Bacteriovoracaceae > Bacteriovorax. Next base: position 101,777 of record DIUR01000024.1, on the reverse strand, counting down.
CTCTGCTTTGTGATCCCAAACTTTTTTAATTTTTTTGAAAAGATCAGCATCAAGACTGATATCATTTCCATACTCAGTTAAAAGCGGTGAAAATTCTTTCGCGATATTTTGGATTTTATCGTTTGTTTCAGCCGAGTGAAGATTGAAGAAAATTCCAGCAATCAGTTCAATTTCCGGTCCTGCTGCTTCAAGAGCTTCAACAACATTTTCAAAAGTCTCAGGTGACTTGTTAGTCTTGATGTCTTCAATTCTCTTTTTAGCTGTGGCGATAGCTTCTTTTGCAGCTGGAAGAAAATCTTCCGGTTGAATTTCATTAAATGGAACCGTTTCAAACGGTGTAGTAAATTTTTTTAATAATACGTTCATTGTCTCTCCTACTTTATTCGCAATTCGTAACTAATATTTTCTTTTCCTTGAATATCTTCATAAAGGGCCTGAGGTAATCCTAAAGCCTTGCTCTGACTTGTCAGATCTTTTGTCACCTGTGCCACTTGTAACGTTTCACCTTGTTTTAAACTGACTGAACTACTCACGCGGCTTCTATATTGCTCGCTGAATGAAAAAGTTAACTGATAAACTCCTGATGCCCCTTTAGTGCACTCAACTTGAAGACTGCGTCCTTCAAGATCTAATGTACCTGGCCTTCCAAAAGCTAGCAGCAATTCTGAAGAAGAAACTTCTTTTACATCTTTAGTTCCCGCAGCGGCCATGAGTCCAGTCCCTGCTCGAAAGCCTTTCACTTCTTCTTTTCTAATTCTTGTGGTTGTGAGCTCTAGTCTGCATTGCATATCTTGCAGATCAGAGCTCGCAGCAGAAACCCCAGTCTCTGCTATAAGATTGTACCTGCGACTTAAGAATTTTTCTAATAACTTTGATCTATCGGTCGATGTTAAAACATCAAAACAATGGTCGGCCGCTCTAGGAAAGACCTTTTCATGAGGTAGAAGTAAAAATGACATAGATTGCTGCGCCTGACTCAGATTAACAGAGCGCTCAAAGCAAAATCCTACAAGATCTTCTGCTGCAAAAGATGAACTTAAAAACGATAAGATTAAAAAACTACTTATCAGTCTGTAAATGGCTGTCGCCTTTTTGATTGTGAATGAAGTCATCTGCATTCGAGTATGAACAAAGATCCAAAGTTGTTTTGAACTGGAACGACTTTGGAAGAGTCCCTGCTTTCTCAAGATCTTCACATGAACAAGCTAGTGTCTTCATGAAATTGAAAAACTTCTCACTTGTTTGAGCACTCATCAAGTGTTCCATCTGACATGAGTCGAAGTCGGCAGTTTTTTCGTCAACACCAACGAAATCTCTTAAGAAATAAAACAGTAGTGTACGTGATGATAAAATACGGTGAACTTCTTCGTGACCTAAATCAGTAAGAACAACAAATTTACATTCGTCTTCTTCTTGAATGAAACCTTTCTTTTTAAGATTGTTAAGCATTGTAGAAACTGACCCTTTAGTCAGATCAAGATCTTTTGCAATATCAGTAACTCTTGCAAATCCTCTGTTTTCCTTCAGCTTGTGAATCGTTAAAAGGTAGTGAACCATCGAGTGAGAAAGTTCGTTTTCGTGTCCGTCTTTTGGGTCTGGTGTTTTTGTCATCATAATCAATTTTGTACCAACCAAATCGGTGTCAGTCAACGAGTCAAAAGCCTACAAAACAAGGCACTTAAGTGTGACCAAAGAGCTCTGGTATAAGACCCTAAACCAGTGTTTTTTAAAGGCCATTAAACTGAAACCTTTTTGCCCAGCATCCTTATCCCAGCGATCGGTTAAAATAAGTTATATGAAAATCTTAAAAATCACTCTCATGACGGCCTTTTTATTATCAAATTCACAGAATTTACTTGCTCAGACTGCGACCACGACAAGTGAGACAGGACTTAATCAACAGCTTTTAGATAATGCCAAAGCTTCAAGAGAGGCGATTGAAAAAAAAGAGGCCGATGCTCCCAAGCAAGAAATTCGCTACATCAATGCGGCCCAAGGAAAAGGTAAAACCAATACCAATTTAACTGACCATGAAAAACAGTTAAGTGAAAATTATATTCACCAGGGAAAAGCAAACGCACTGGTTGAAGCGACTTGTACGGGCGACATGAAATCTGTTTGTGCCGGTCAGGAAGGTAAACATAAATTTCTGGGATTAGACCCAAACTTAGTTAAAGCAGTCTCACAGGCCTACGCCATGTTTGGTGCTCTGGCCGGAGATAGTTTAGGTGCTATTAAAAAAGGCCCTAATGCTGATGATAAAAAGTCTGACGATAAAAAAACTGATGCAAAATCTGATTCAAAAACTGCTGACACAAAAACAGATACAAAGACTGACGCGAAAACTGACGAAGCAAAGGCAGGAGATAAAAAAGAAGAAAACGCGAGTGACTACTGTAAATTCATTCCAACTGCGACTGAAGGAATAGCAACAGCTGTTCAAGTGGCCCAGACGAAATCAATGGGAGAAGAAATTGGAAATGGTGATACTGCTCAAAAAGACGCTCTTTTAAAAGCAGCAAAAAGCCATAGCTCTCGAGCGAAGATGGCACAGGTTCAAGCGGCCGGATGGTTTGGAGGAGCTGCTTGTTACGGAGTAAACGCGGCCATGGGACAATTTGCAGTTGATAAAAATCTTGCCATTAAAATGGGAGCTGCAACGTTGCTTGGTGCTTTTTATCAAAACGAAGTTTCTGCTAATAAAGGTTATGCTGACAAAATTAAGAAACTGGCCGATTCTCTTCCAGGTAAAGGAGACTGTAACCCGATCACTGATAATGTTTGTTACTGCTCTCAACCATCGACAGAAAACGATCCTACATACTGTATGCCGGGACTACACAAAAAAAATCTTAATCCGACTTCGTACAGAATGGCTTGTACAGACAATAATTTAAAACTAGACCCAACTTGTTCTTGTGAAAAAAGTAACTCATGCTTTGACACTCTTATTGAAACTCAGAGTGAAGGGATCATCTCTCTTGGTGATTCAGGTTATGGTGGCTCAGTTTATTCATCAATCAGACCCCTTGCTCGTGGAGAATTGGTCGGTGGAACACTTAACAGTTCTTCTTACGATAAAACAGCGGCGATTGCTAAAAAGGCCCTGGCCGATATCAATAGCAGAATCCCAGGGAACTCAAATCTAACTAAAGACCAAAAAGGTTTAATGGATGCCATAACGTCTAAAGGAATCCCTGCCAACATCGCTTCTTTGATGGCCTCAAATCCACCAAGTGCAGCAGCGATGAATGCTGTCGCTAGTAAATTCTCAGGCGCAAGTGGAGAATCCGGTGGTGCTGCAGCTCCTGCTCGCTCAAACATTATAGACTTCAGTGGCGGAAATGGATTGGGTTATAAAGGAAATACAAAAGAGTCAGGTGGAAATGGTGCTGAGGAATTACTGGCAAAACTAAAACCCAATCAAAAAGGTGCCATCAATTCAAAAATTTTAGAATTTGCTAAACGAGCAGAGAATCAAGCACAAAGCGGTCAGATTAGAAAAGAAAAAGACACGCCTTTATTTGACATTATTTCTATGCGCTATCAAACTTCTGGTAGAAGGCTTCTGCAAGTAGATGTCGAAAATTAAGGACTCGTGTGATTAATCACTCTCTCGTTATCATCCCGACTTACAATGAAGCGCTCAATGTTCATTCGATGATCGAGCGCTTGTTCCATCTTTATCCTGAAATTTCTGTACTCATCATTGATGATAACTCTCCCGATAAAACAGCAAATGTTGTGGAAGACCTGCAATCAACTTACTCACGCTTACACATCATCAAGAGAGCTGGAAAACTAGGTCTTGGAACAGCTTATTTAGAAGGCTTTCATTGGGCCTTATCAAAACAGTATAGATTCATTGTTCAAATGGACTGCGACTTCTCTCACGATCCATCAGACGTTATTCGCCTTATAAAAGCACTTGAAAATGCCGACCTTGCCATTGGCTCACGCTACAGCGAAAACGAGCGCAGGACCAAAGACTGGCCCTTAAGAAGACTCATCCTTTCCTACTCTGCTTCAACTATGTTCAGGTGGTTTACGGGTATGAAAACCAGAGATATTTCCGGAGGCTTTAAGGCCTTTAGAAGAGAAACTCTGGAGAGAATCAATCTTAAAAATATAGTCTCAAAAGGATACATTTTTCAATTTGAAATGAATTACAAAGTCCACTCAATGAATATGAAGATTGTGGAAGTTCCCATCATCTTTTATCAACGAATGCTTGGTGTCTCTAAAATGAGCTCAGGAATTATGATTGAAGCGATTAAGATCTTCATCTATTTAAGATTCAAAAAATTAATAGGAACTCTTAATTAGCGAACTAAGCTTTTTCTAGAGAACACTTCTTCGTTTAATGGGTTGTACATCATCAACACGAGAATCCAGTAAAAAACAAATTCGAAAACAATGTAGCGAAGATCTGACGGGATAAAACTCATCAAGATAGCAGCTAATGCATAAGCCGCGGTGTGAGTGTATCTCGGAAGAGGAATAGCAAAACGATTTACAAAGTTCTTAATTTTATCAAGTCGAGAGTAGAAAAAAGGCAGAACGATGAAATAAACAGTCGCTAAAATCTTGATACCAATTGTAAAAATGATATCAGTGATTTCAAACCCACCAATGACAAGATGGCGGATGTTCATTTCTCCAGCTGAATTTCTTAGACGAATAAACTCAGGGGTAGCGTAATCAAAAACAATTTGTCCCCATGACATTTCATCCATGGCGAAAATAAGAAAAATAACTCCCATGAACACTGACCAGCCAGCAAAGACTCCCCCTCTAAAAGGCTTTAAAATACTTGCACGGTAAAAGCACATTAAAGAAGCAAATAACAAAGTTGAAATGATTAACCATTGAAGTGGTCCGCCCTCACGAGCGAGAACATTTTCAAAATAAGGCGCATTGTTTCTAGCATGATACATATAGAAAAATATCAGAATGATAAGCACCGGATACATGATCTTTTCAAAAATTTTCAACAGTCTTCTCCCAAGTCAGAAAACTTATTCAGGCGATCCGCATGACGTCCGCCTTCAAAGCTGTTTTCAAACCAGGCTTCGATAATTTTTTGAACTTCACTCTCTGAATTGAATCTGGCTCCAAGACAAAGAACATTGGCGTCGTTATGTTTACGGGACATTTCCGCATCTTCAGGAGTTCTGCAAAGAGCTGCGCGAACACCTTTAAAACGATTGGCCACAATCGAAACACCGATTCCTGAACCACAAAGAAGAATGCCCTGAATATTTTGAGCAACAACCTCGTGGCTTACTTTTTTGGCGTAGTCTGGATAATCAGCTCGATCAGCGCTATGAGTCCCCACATCGAGAACCTCGATGTTTTTAGATTGAAGAAGAAGTTTTACCTTCTCCTTCATTTCATATGCTGCGTGATCTGAGCCGATTACTATTTTCATTTTTTTACTTCTTAGTATCTGTAGTGATCTGGTTTGTATGGACCAGCAGGGTTGATACCAAGGTACTCTGCCTGAGCACTTGAAAGAGTATCAAGTTGCACGTTGATTTTCTCAAGGTGAAGACGAGCTACTTTTTCATCAAGGTGCTTTGGTAGAACGTATACTTCGTTCTTGTAGTTTTTATGGTTGGCCCATAATTCCATTTGTGCCATAACTTGGTTTGTGAACGAGTTAGACATAACGAAAGAAGGGTGACCTGTTCCACATCCAAGGTTTACTAGACGTCCTTCTGCAAGAACGATTAGTTTTTTTCCAGATGGCATTACGTATTGATCAACCTGAGGCTTGATGTTGATTTTTTTACCAGTCTTATTTAAGTGAGCAACTTCAATTTCAAGATCGAAGTGACCGATGTTAGCAACGATAGCTCCATCTTTCATCGATTCCATGTGTTTACCAGTGATAACGTCACGGCATCCAGTTGCAGTTACGAAGATATCTCCGATTTTTGCAGCGTCTTCCATTCTCATTACCTGGTATCCTTCCATAGCTGCCTGAAGAGCACAGATAGGATCGATTTCAGTGATGATAACTCTTCCGCCTAGACCTTTGAAAGATCCAGCTGAACCTTTACCTACGTCACCGTAACCAGCAACAACGCAAACTTTACCAGCGATCATTACGTCAGTTGCACGCTTTACAGAGTCAACAAGTGACTCGCGACATCCGTAAAGGTTATCGAATTTTGATTTTGTCGTTGAATCGTTGATGTTGATAGCTGGAACTTTAAGTTGTCCCTTCTTCACCATATCGTAAAGTCTATGAACACCTGTCGTTGTTTCTTCTGAAAGACCTTTGATCTCTTTTAGAAGCTCAGGGAATCTATCGTGAACCATAACAGTTAAGTCACCACCGTCATCAAGAATCATGTTAAGTGCTGAACCATCAGCCCACTTAAGAGTTTGCTCAATACACCAGTCGAATTCTTTTTCTGTCATTCCTTTCCAAGCAAAAACAGGAATCCCAGCAGCAGCAATAGCAGCAGCGGCCTGATCTTGAGTTGAAAAAATATTACATGATGACCAACGAACTTCTGCACCTAACTCAACCAGAGTTTCGATTAAAACAGCAGTCTGGATTGTCATGTGAAGGCAACCAGCAATGCGGGCACCTTTTAATGGTTTTGATTTTCCGAACTCAGAGCGAAGAGACATTAATCCCGGCATTTCTGTTTCAGCGATTTCGATTTCTTTACGTCCCCAGTCAGCCAGCGACATATCTTTTACTTTGTAATCCGTAAAGGCCATAATTCCCCCTAGTGGTTTTTTACTTTTTTTAATAGAATTTAACAGGCTCACTATAACATTCTCGAATAAAGCTCACAAGGTAATTTAGTCATGGCCAGCTATACACAAATCACGCTCGTTGAAGCCCAAGAAATTCTCAAGCTCTACGGTCGGACAAATGTTTTGAAATGCACTCCACTTTCATTGGGGATTTCAAACTCCAACTACAGAGTTGATTTGGAAAACGAAGTTGTTTTACTAAAAATCTCCAATGATAAAAATCAAGCTCAGCTCGCTGATGAACAAGCGATACTCGTGTATTTACAAGACAGAGATTACCCTTACTCTCTTAAGCCACATGCATTGAAAGATGGCACTTTCATTTACAACTATGCTCAGTACTTCGGTGTACTCTATCCCTTTGTGCAGGGTATTCCGCCAGGACCTTCTGACTATACTTGCCAAGAAGTGGGAAGAGCTATTGCTCAGCTCCATAATCTTAAGCATGATGCAAATAAAATATCTAAACTAAGACGCCATGAAGCAGTAGGATTTGGCCCTAAAGAAATATTAGACTACATTCAAACTCCGGGCTGCCCGGAAGATTTTAGAGCGGGTTTTAAGGTCCTTTTTCCAGACAATCTTGAAGGCTTTATGAACGCAGGATTCGCTGAAGGAATCATTCACGGAGACCTTTATTACGACAATACCCTCTTCGATAACAACAAAATCAGTACTGTACTAGACTTTGAACAGGCCGGAATTGGTGAATACATATTGGACCTGGGAATCTCAATCAGTGGAACCTGTTTAGAGAAAGGACGAGTAATAACACCACTAGTAAACTCATTCCTTCTAGGGTATGAATCAGTCAGATCTCTGAATGACGTTGAAAAGAAATATTTAGACCAGGCCATCACGCTTGGACTTTTATCAATATCGCTTTGGCGAATCAAAAGATTCAAAGAAGGAAACCTCAATCCTTTGATGGAAAATTCTTATCAGGATCTTTTAGTCAGAGCACTTCACTATTTTGAAATGAGAAAAGTATCAATTTTATAGGATCATAAATATGTCTAAGTTCCCGCCAAAAAAAGATGGCTTCAAAAAAGATTATAAGAAAGAAAGAGAGAAGCGTGCTGAGCGCGCTCCTAAAAAACATAGTGACGTAAAAGACACTCCAAGACCAAAAGTAAATGCTGATGGAGTAAAAGAGTTCGATCAATCGACCTATTTTGCTTCTTGTCCGCGCGAAGTTGAATACCTTCTAGAAAAAGAGATCAGAGCTCTTGGCATCACTCGTATTGAAACTGAAAAAGGCGGTATCGCTTTTAAATGTGAGCCAGAACAGGCCCTTGATGTTTTATTACAATCAAGAATTGCTTCAAGAGTTTTCAAAGAACTTCAGGTTTATACAATTGCCAGCGAAAAAGATATTTACTCGCGCGCAAAAGAAAAATGGTGGGATAAAGTTTTCAGCGTTAATCAAACTTTTAAAATCAACACTCTTTTCGATCGCGAAACAAAAGAGAATTTCAATAACTCAATTATCTTCTCTCAACTTTTAAAAGATGCTATCGCTGATAACTTCAGAGAGAAATTCGGTGAAAGACCAAGTGTTGACACTGGAAGACCTGATATTACTTTCCTACTTCGCGTAGAAAGAAAACAAGGAACAGATTTATACAATGCCCGTATCCTGGTTGATATGTGTGGAGAGCCTCTTTCAAACAGAGGATATAGAGAAGAGTCTCTTAAAGCTCCACTAAGAGAAAACCTTGCTGCTGCTATTGTCATGACAACTGACTTTGATACTGAAAAAGATATTTTCATGGATACAATGTGTGGAACAGGAACTCTTCTGATTGAAGGGATTTTGATTAAAGCAAAAGTAGCTCCGACTTATTTAAAGATCAGACAGTTTGTTGAAAAGAAAGTTCCGGTTTTCGATTTTATTAAGCACCCATGGTTCACTGTAGATAGAAAAACAGTAAGAATTTTTGAAGAGAAAGCTCAAGCGATTTACAACCATTCACTAAGTGCACTTAACGAACTTCAAACCAGACAATTTTTTGGTTTTGATATTACTGAGCGAGCTCTTGAAACAACAAGAGTCCACCTTCACAACGCTATGATTGATCAACAGATCGTCACGTTGAACAAGCGTGATGCTACTAAGATCACACCAATGGATGAACCACCTGGAATCGTCATTTGTAACCCTCCTTATGGAGAGCGTATGGGTGAAGAAGAAGAACTGAAGAGTTTATATAAATCTTACGGTGAAAACTTAAAGCACAACTTTAAAGGCTTCAGGGCCTACGTCTTCACATCAAATCCACTTTTAAGAAAAGAGATCTCACTTGGAACAAGTGCACGTCACACTTTCTACAACGGAAGTCTTGAGTGTCGTTTACTGAAGTACGATCTTTACTAATTAATTAGAGATTACAGACGGCGTGAAAATAAGCGCTACAGCGAACGACTGCGGGATCAGCATAGGTTACAAAATTTCCTATCTTGGCCTCGCATGAATGAATGTTGTCGTGTCCGTTTGTATTAACAACACCCGGAAGGGAGTTGTTATAATAAGTCATACATGTCTGAATACATGTTCCCATGTTTGCGCATGCAATGGCCTCAGTCATATAATTATTACTTTGAACATAAGCACATTCAGCACCAACACTCTTACATGCGGTTGCTCCAGAAACTCCATCGTGTCCATCACCCGAAGAAATAACTCGAACGCCTCCACCGGCAGCACTAGGCCCACAAGACTCAATCGTGCTCGTTCCATCTATCTCTGTATTAAAAGTCAGGTAAACTGATTTTTTGATATCCGAAAAAATTTTAGCTTTTGCAGAGGCCGGTTTTTGAAGCTTCACTAAGACTTCGGCTTTAAAAGTTGATTTGCCTGAAGGAAAATTTGCTTCAGAGGTATAATCAGGCATTCTTAGTTGAATAGACTCCAGTACAGTCTTTCCACTTTTATTAGCTTCCTGATCAGTTGATGAGAATTTTTTCCTCGTTCTTTGATTATTCTGATCACCATTCCAAAGCTCTACTTCAAGAGGTTTGGCATTGATAGCATTGGCCTTAAAAGTTAATCCTTTAAAACTTGCAGTACAGTCGCTTTCACCATTCAAAATAATATCCACTTCACTTTTAAGATCATTGAATTCGCTGCTGGCCACAACTTCACTTTGCATCGAAGAAGAGTTCTTACTTAATTGCATGACAACAACGGCCATTGCACCAAGAGCGCCCAGAACAACCAGCATCTCAACCAAAGAAAAACCTTTTTTACAAAGATGATTCATCTTTAGCCACTCAGTTTTTCTGAAAGCTTCATAGCGAGATTGGGAGAAGCGTACTTCAAAAATGTAATTGGGTTAATGATTTTATCAAAGTGCTTAGAAGATTTTGAAAAGAAGTATGATGAAACATCAGAGTCTTTCAAAAAGATCGTATGCCCTTTATTTGAAAACTTTCTAGAAACATATTCTGAATCAAGAAAACAAACTTCCCTGATCATAAAATTTTTAGCGACATAAATAATAATACAATAATCAGATAAATCCACGAGCGTCTTTTTGATCTTCACGCCTTTAGGTGAAGAGGCATCACTCCACTCGACTTGAATTTCAACTCTTTTCCCTTCTCCCATAACGAAATCAAAGCCTCTTTGAGAAGTTGATTTTACTTGTTTCAGGCCGAAGATACATTTTGCGTACCATTCACCTAATTGAGTTGGAAGATTTTTTCCGTTTAATAGAATTTGCTCGTGAGCAAGTATTTCGTAAGAGCGGTTCACGAGTCCAATCTGATCCAGAATCATTTTGTTATTGGGAACATAAACGATAGTGATTTTTTTGGCATCTCTTCTTAAGAGTTTTTTTGCGAATTGCTTTTCATACCAGATTTGAAAATTTTCGTTGTTTGATAACTCGAAAGAGTCATAAACAAACCCCTGCTTCAACAACGAATAAACGTCCTTGTGCTCGGGGAATTTTTTTAAAATGTATTTGAGTGGTGCGAACTCCTTGCGGTCTTCGCTCATGACAAAGTATTCATCTTTGTCATAGTCACTACTCCCATGAGTAGATGACGAGAAGAGTGTTATCTCTTCGCTAATTTTTTGAATGTCCATTAATAGCTCAATTTTAAAAGTATAATCTTTTTCAGTGTAACACTATAAAGATCAAACAGACAATTGAGATAAGTCCTCTTTGAAATTCAAAATAGACTGTGCAATACCAGCATTTTTAACAAGTTGCTGTTGTACAAAAAACCTAAAGTCGACTTTTTTGCTCTGGTAATACTCTTTATCCTCTGCTCCTGTAGCATTTGGCATTGCTACTATTGCTTCGCATGCACCTTCAAGGAGTAACCATGAAACAATTAAGTTCGCACTAAAATTTAAAAATGACTGAGAATTGAATAAAATTGAATCAAACTTTTGAGCTTTTGCAAGACCTCCAAAGTGGCCAAGAATCTCTCCCGCTTTTTGAAGATTTTTTCCAAGAATAGCTACTTCTTCAGGGAACTCTTGAGCTTCAGCTCTCTTCATGGTTTTTTCAATTTTTGCACCAACGCTCAAGAATGTTCTCGCATTGTCTTTTAAAACTTTTCTCATCGTGAAGTCCATTGCCTGGATAGCATTTGTTCCTTCGTAGATTGAAGCAATTTTTAAATCGCGTGCGAATTGCTCAATTCCATACTCTGAACAAAATCCATATCCACCGTGAGTCTGAATAGCATCAACGGCAACATTAAATCCTTCATCAGAACAGTACGATTTACAAATAGGAGTTAGGAATGCAATTTCATCTTCTGAACCTGCCTCTCCATGATGAGCGCGGTCAAACTGATCTCCAGTATAAAGAATCAAACTTCTCATTCCACGGGCCATAGATCTCATTTTTAAAATTGATCTCTTAACATCCGGGTGATGAATAATTTCTTTTCCAAACTGTGATCTCTCTCTGGCATATTGTTCAGTAAGCATGAATGCTAGATTTGCTTGCGATTCACCTTGAACACCACAAAGAAGGCGTGCTTCGTTCATAAGAATGAACATATTGATCATTCCCTCGAACTCTTTTCCAATGAGAACACCTTCACAGTTTCCAGCACCACCAAAAGTCATCTCACAAGTGGCCTGTCCGTGAATCCCCATCTTCTCTTCAATTTTTGTACAATGAACATCGTTCGGAGTTCCATCTAAACGAATTTTTGGAACGATGAAAAGTGATAATCCTTTTGTTCCTGCTGGAGCACCTGGAGTTTTTGCAAGCACCATATGGACAACGTTTTCATAATAATCATTGTCACCACTAGAAATAAAAATTTTGATACCTTTAATTTTAAAAGTCCCGTTTGCTCCTGGAGTCGCCGTTGTAATAACAGCTCCAACATCACTACCCGCTCCCGGCTCAGTCAAACACATCGTTCCACCCCATAAACCTGAAATCATATTTGGAACGTAAGTATCTTTTTGCTCTTGTGATCCGACTTTTAAAATAACATCCATTGCTCCACGAGAGAGGCCCGGATACATGGCGAAAGCAACGTTCGCTCCGTTCATGATTGACTGACAAACTAAAGACACAGTATGTGGAGCCGGCATTCCCCCGATATCTTCCGGGTAACCAATAGCATGCCACCCGTTTTCGTAATATTTTTTCATTCCATCTTTAAATGAAGGTGGAGCAATGACTTTACCATTTTGAAGTTTTACACCCTCAACATCACCAATCGTTCTACTCGGGTAAATTTCTTTTTCTACGAACTTATTGCACTCGTTAATAATATCTTTCATATCGTTTTCAACGACACCGTGGTTTTGGATTTTTAGAACATTGAATAGATTAAAGTAAATATCTTTTAGATCTGTCTTGAACTGAGCCACGCTAAACCATCCTTGATTTATTAATTTGAATTACTTCTATTATAGAGCAATACGGACAAAAAAAAAGGGGATCATTTCTGATCCCCTCTTTTTTATTAGTTGATTAAAACCTGATAGTTTTCTTAGTATGCGTTTGACGTGATGTTAAACAAGTACTCAGTTACACCAGCTGCATCTCTAATCCCAATTGGGTTAGCTTGAAGCGGGTACTTTGTATCGATAATAAACTGTCTACCGTCAGTTAAAGTAATCAGGTTTGAAGTACCTTGAACCTGAATCGCAATATTCGGATTAGCACTGTTAATGATCGACTTAAGTTCAGCAATCTTAGAGTTTACATCAACTGAGTTATGTAAAATGTTTCTAGATAACGTTAAAGTTGAAGTACCTGTATTGCTACTTGAGTAAGAACAAACTTGGAAAATTTTCCATTTTGTTTCACAAGTATACCCATTTCCTGATCCTGTACCAGTTTGAGCAGTTGCTTTAGTATATTTGTAATAAAGAGTTACACCACCGTAAGCAAGATTGTTTAAAGTTGTTGGCCCTTGGGTTGTGTAAACCATACCAGTACCAAATTGAGATGTATGATTATCGATCATTCCACCTAAAGCAATTCCTGTTTGGTCTACAATCGTGATTGCATTTGTACTTGGAGCTGCAGCAGCTGCTGCACCAGAAGATACCTTATTGTCTTTTCCACATGAAGCAAGCGTAGCTAATACCATAAGTGATAGTAATAATTTTTTCATAACGTCCTCCCTAAAGGCGTGTTGATAAATCGTTTGTTAGTATAAGAGCAACTGTCGTGCCAAACACCGAGTCAGAAATTCATGATAGTTAGAAGGACGGCAAATAATCTGTATGAACATTCTACAAACACCTGTCTAAAACTTAGACGCTTTTTGAGAAGGAAATAAGTACTTACATTAAGTGAGATGGCTAAGATTTAGATAGTAGGTGTCAGGATTTTTTGTGCCAGTTTTATAGCTTGATATAAGTTCAAGAAGTTAAAAACCAGATCTTAGTGAAGACATGCATAAGCTATATATGTTAAACTCTAAACATGGAAAGACGTATGCTTGAAAATCAATTATTTGATCACTGGCTTAATCAAAAGAGCCAGGAAATCCTATCTAAGATGGATAAAGAGAAAGTTACTACAGAAGATATGCTTATCCTTACTCTTAAAGCCCAAACTAATCACTTTCATCATATGGATGTTGAATTTAGAGATGAGTTTAAAAAGATAGATCAAAGGTTTACACACATTGAATCCAAATTCGATAAAAGATTCGATCGCCTTTACACGGTTCTCATGTGGGGATTCGGGCTTATACTCACTTCAATATTCGGCCTGTATATAAAGATGTTTCTTAATTAAACATTTCTAAAAAACAAAATCTTAAGCCCTTCTTCAGGATCTACTTCCTGACTTGAAAAACTTGAATAGATTTTCTCTTCTAGTATAAACTGAGGTGCATGCTCTTTAAATGCATCGATAAGAAATTCACTTCTAAGAAAAGGTGAGTTCAAGCAGGCCATAACAACTGCGTTCTTGCTACACATCTCTGGAAGTCTTCTAATAATTTTATGATAATCCCTATCCCCTCTAAAGCTTTCGCCTTGATTGGTTGGAGGATCAATAATAATGATATCGTATGGGCCTTTTTTAGAAATATTGCCAAATGATTTCATAATGTCATGAGGAAGGAACTTGGCCTGTCTTAAATCAAGGCCATTGAGCTTATGATTTTTTTCGCCAACACCAAGAGCAGGTTTACTCATATCAACATTTATCACTTCACTAGCGCCGCCCTTTAAGGCCGCCACTGAAAGTGAGCATGTATAAGAGAAGAGATTGAGAACTTTTTTTCCAGAAGAGATTTTCTTAAGCCTTGAGCGACCAATGGCCATATCAAGGAAAAAACCGATATTCTGTGGATTAGTAAGATTGATTAAATATTTTTCAGAGTTCTCCACTGCAAAAACGTCTGATGGAAGGGCCCCAAAAAGAATTTCTACGTCTTCATTTTTGATGTATCTCTTTTGAAGAAGAATACATTCAAACTTCAATTCCGGAATAGATTTGAGAGTGTTAGTTAATTCAATTTTTTCGGATTCAGTAATTTCTTTATAGGTAGTGATCAGAATAACTGCTGAAAAAATATCAATAGATAAATGCTCAAGCCCTGGCCACATTTTACCGCGCCCATGAAAGAGACGCACGCATTCACCAGTAGCGGGAATGCGTGCAGAAATTGTATTAAACAGTTGTATCATTTGGATGAGCTTTAGTGACTACGAATTTAGAGCGAATCCAAAAAGTGACAAGCACACCTAAAACTAACCCGACAACTTGAGCTAAAATAAGTTTTTGCATTGAATACGCTGTCGCTGGTTCACAGTTAACACCGAAACTCACTGGTGGAGTAAGAAGAGCTCCAATTAATTTTGGACCAAGCCATGTCATAACGGCAAGACCAATGATTCCTCCGACAAATGCGATATTGAGATTCTTATGGAAATTTTTCATTATTACTCCTGGGCCTTAGTATTTATCTTCGTATTAATCCATGTCACTTCGTGTTTATTGCATGAAAGGTGCACAACTCTTGAGTTCGGAATAGCTTTAAATTTAAAAAGCGTTTCAAAATCAGTCGGTTTTTGAAATTTTATTGTGCAGGCGAAATTATCAACGTTACCTGCTTCTCTCCATCTCTCTACTAGCTCCAGAAGTTTATCTGGATAACAGATGATGTCTGAAAAAAACCAATCTAGATGTCCAACGTGCTGAGGACGAAGTCCAAATGCACTCTCTTGCTTGAACTCGATATTTGGTAATGCTGCAATCTTTGGATCTAATGGTGCTTTATCAACACTCACAACGTGAGTGCCAACCGTTTGAAGAACCCAAGTCCATCCACCGGGACAGCTTCCCACATCAATCGTCTTCATCCCCGCTTCTGGTTTATACCCATATAGTGTGAAGAGCTCCCAAAGTTTTAAGTAAGCTCTTGAGGGAGGATTGATTTTATCTTCATTAAAATGGATTTCTCCAAAAGGTAGCGGACAAGTCGTCTCAGGTGAAACGATAATTTCCTGTTCTGATAAAAGTGCAAAAACTCCAATTGTCGTTTTTGGGATTTCTTCGAGAAAATCGTATTTTTTTATTCTTACAGAAGGAACTTTATCAAGAATAAGCTCAGCTCTTCTGTGGTGGCTAAGTGAATAATGGCTCCATCTACGTGCCTTTGACTTCAACAGCTCTGCGGCATTTGAGATAGACGTATAAGGCAGGATCTCAACATTTTTCCATGTATCCTGAGCAAAGACCACATCTTGCGCACTTCCTCTGCATAAAAACAGTCTGCCGTGCTGCGAGACAATCTCAATCCCCATCAAAGTAAGCTCTGTTTTAAGATCTTCTTCAAAGTCCAGAGGCGCGAGATACCCAGTTAATGTCTGATTCAAAATGATTTGGCCCATATGTACTAAAATTGATACCATAGGCAGGATTATGAGTAAAAAAATTAATGGTTTAATGACAAAAGAAATAAGAATATATGGCGAAAATGCCTGCATGGCGGTTTTTAAAAAACGCCCGGAAGACATCATTCAGCTATTTCTCACTAAAGACATGATGAAGCGTTTTCCACAGATCACAAAATACTGTGCTCAAAACAAAAAAGCTTATCACTTAGTTGAGCGCTCTGAGCTTGAGAGCATGACTAAGGCCACTCACCATGAAGACATTTGTATGCTGATAAAAAAAGCATCAAGTAGACCTCTTGAAACTTATCTTTCAATGAAGCCGGCAAAATCACTTATTATTGCTCTTGAAAATGTGGCGAACCCACATAACATCGGAGCGATTCTTAGAAATGCTGCTCACTTTGGTGCAGATGCTATTATTGTTTCTGATTTAAAAGTGGCCGAATCAGCTTCTTCGATCAGAACATCTGAAGGCGGCTCTGAGTTCGTAGAGATTTTTGAAGTCAAAGATTTTAAAAAAGCACTCGCCTCTCTTGCTAAAAATAAATACCAGATCATCACAACTTCATCTCATGCTAAAAAAAGTTTGTATGAATTAAAATGGGAAGATAAGGCCGTCATCGTTTTTGGTGAAGAGGCCATGGGGCTGAGTAAAGACCTCATGCAAACTGGTACAACAATAAAAATTCCCGGAACAGACAATGTTGAAAGTTTGAACGTCTCTGTCGCAAGTGCCGTCATTCTTTCTGACTATTATCAAAAGGTGAAAATTCATGAAATCAATCCACGATTTAAATAAAAGAGTTCTTCTTTGCATCCTTGATGGTTTTGGACTTACTCCTAAAGATTTGAAGAATGCTATTCTTCACGCCAAAAAACCAAACATTGATGCCATTATGAAAGATTATCCCATGACGACTATCGAGCCCGGTGGCGTGCTCGTTGGTCTGCCAAAAGGTGTTGCTGGAAATTCTGAAGTTGGTCACATGAACCTTGGTGCGGGAAGATCTGTACGCCAGGACCTGGTAAGAATTAATGAGGCCATGTTTGCAGATACTCTAAAAGATCTGCCTGAATTAAAAAATCTTATGGCGTGGGCAAAAACACATTCGAATCGCATTCATATGATGGGACTGCTTTCAAATGGAGGGGTTCACTCTCATATTGATCACCTCAAGGCACTTGCTAAAATTTTTCATGAGCACGATATTGAAATATGCCTTCATGCTTTTACTGACGGAAGAGACACTGCCCGCGATACAGGAGTGGATTTTGTTGAACAGGCCATGCATATTCCTGGATTAAAAATCGCTTCTCTTCAAGGCCGCTCGATTGGAATGGATCGCGACCGTAGATGGGAAAAAATCGAAGCCTGTTATAAATGTTTTACCGGTCAGGGAGCTCAAACTGATCTCTCTCCTGTTGAATACATGAAGCAAGAATATGCTAAAGAAATCTATGATGAATTTATCACGCCAGTTATGTTTGATAAATCTCTGGCCATGAATGCTAATGATGCCGTCTTCTTTTTTAACTATAGGCCAGATAGAGCGATTCAAATTACACTTGCACTAACTGATCCAAAATTTACAGAGTTTAAAGTTCCGATGCACCCTGGGTATTTTCTTTGCATGACTCCTTATGTGCAAGACTGGGTGACACTTCCTATTTTATTCAACAAAGAAAAGTTGCAAGGAACTGTGTGCGAGTACTTATCGTCTCTTGATAAAAAACAATTTAAAATAGCAGAAACAGAAAAGTATGCTCACGTGACTTTCTTTTTTAACGGTGGGGATAAACATCCTTTTCCTGGCGAAGAGCAAGTTCTTATTTCTTCTCCGAAAGACGTGGCGACTTATGATCTAAAACCGGAAATGAGTGCGTATCTTATTTGCGACAGGCTTGAAGAAGCCTTAGCTGACCACTCTTACTCATTCTACGTTGTGAACTTTGCCAACTCAGATATGGTAGGCCACACAGGAAATTATGAAGCGGCCATTAAAGCGATTGAAGCGCTAGATGTTGTCGTTGATCGACTGGTAAAAAAATGTGCGCAAGAAGGAGTCACCATGATTATCACCGCTGATCACGGAAATTCTGATCAGATGGTTTATGAAAATGGTGACATGCATACGTCACACACGGAATCTCTGGTTCCCTTTATTGTTGTTGATCCTAGGCTGAAAAATGAGACACTAGAATTAAATGAAGGACAAAAGGCCCTAAGAGATGTGGCCCCGACAGTTTTACATATTATGGGAATTCCAAATCCACCAATCTTCGAAGGATTGAGTGTTTTTAAATAAGGAAGTTTATGACTAAGAAAATTAAAAAGATTGGTGTTCTTTGTAGCGGTGGAGATAGTCCGGGAATGAACTGTGCTATCAGAGCTGTCGTGAGAACGGCCATTGGTGAAGACTTACAAATTTTTGGAATCCAAAAAGGATATGAAGGTCTTCTAGAAAATAACATCAGAGAGCTAAGTGTTTCTTCAGTTGGTAACATTCTTCAGCACGGTGGAACAATTCTTCAGACGTCGCGCTCTAAAGAGTTCAGAACTCCTGAAGGAAGAAAAAAAGCCGCAGATATTTTAAAATCACATGGGATAGATGCTCTTGTCGTCATCGGTGGAGACGGCTCTTATAACGGAGCTATGAAGCTTCATGAAGAGCATGGAATTAAAGTTGTAGGCATTCCTGGAACTATTGATAACGACATTAGTGGGACTGACTATACTATCGGGTTTGATACTGCCGTCCAAAATGCCGTAGATGCCGTAGATAAAATTAGAGATACTGCCAACTCACACGCTAGAACATTTATTGTTGAAGTTATGGGAAGAAAATCTCCTGCCATCGCACTCAAGGTGGGGATTTGTACAGGGGCCGAAAACGTCGTTCTGCCTGCTGAGAATATTGATTTTCAAAAAATTGCCGGCGATATTGACCGCGGTATTAAACGTGGAAAGACATCTTCAATTATTATTGCAGCCGAAGGTGAAGAGCCTGGCGTTGGGTATCTGATTCAAAAAAACTTAAAAGAGCAGTTTCAATTAGAAGCTCACGTTTGTATTCTGGGGCACATCCAAAGAGGTGGGAACCCAACGCCGACAGATCGTCTGATTGCTTCTCAAATGGGTCATTCTGCTGTTAAGGCGCTACTTGCTGGAGAGAAGGCCTCTGCCACTGTATTTGTAAGTGGCAAAGTTATTATTATTCCTCTTGCAAATTGCTTGAGAAAGAAAAATGAATTTGATATTTCAGAAGTAGATCTTCTGACATCACTATCAATCTAAACCAGTCACTCCGGCAGCGCGATCAAACATTTTGATCTCATTACCTACTGCCGGAGCATCTTTTGCCCTCATCATTGTCATTTCAAGCGCACTAAATTTCTTTTCGATATATGTATTGGATGATTTATCTAAAATCCTCACAACATATTTTTCAACATTGTTTTCAACAACCGTCTTCATAATCTGGGCCGGCATTACTGTCGTCACTCCCATTTTATTTTTTGTTAATACCTGAACATATCCACTCTCATATAAAGAAGCCGGCTTCGTAGGGTCCTTAGGTGGCTCAGGTTTTTTCGGTGGCTCTTTTGTAAGAATAATTTTTCCAGGTGGCTTTTCTGCTACGTAGTCAATCCCGCCCTCATAATTTTTTACTTGAGCAGCTTTTGCTCTTTCAAATTCCAGCATATCAACTTCTTTAACTTCAAATCCATTGGCCTTATCTTGTTCTGCTTTTTTAGCTGCAAGCCTAGCGTCTTCTTTCTTTTGAAGCTCTATGAACTCTTGCTGAGGAGACTTTAATTTAGGATCTTTAGCAATCGCTGCCGTAATAGCAGCAGTCGTTTCTTTATTGGCCGCTTTAGCATTTAACCTGGCCATTTGTTCTGCTGAAAAAGTTGTTTCAATAATCTTTTTGGTGTTGGGGTCTACCATCCTGACTCTATAAGCGACCTCACTACCATTTTCAATAATTCTCTCCACGATTTGCCCTGAAGAGTTAACAACTCCATTGACTCCAGTAGAAGTCGTTGTAAAAAAGTCTGATGAAACATCTGCTTTAAGCGCGACCTGACCTGGATTTTTAGCGGTTTGTTTTACAGCTGCTTTCTGCTCACCTAGTAAAGCTAATTTTTGTGCCTTACCCTCAGCGCTAGTAATTGGTTTTAATTCTGCTAACTTAAACTTTTGAAGTCCACCCGATTTATAAATGAACTCAAACTGATCATCCGTATAACCAAGCTTCTCAAAACTTTTTTCTAACTCTTGCATTTGTTTCAGCGTAAGGACAGGTCTGTTTTCTGCATGCTCAAGCGCCTTTGCAAGTTTTCCTTTTTCACTTATTGAAAGAGCTCCATGATCTCTGAGAAATTTAACTTCCTTAACTCCTCTTACTAAGACTTTGGCCAGAACTGCTGGTGGAACAATCCATCCTGCAATAAACCCACAAATATTTTCAACTTTTTTCTGTGGTTTTAAACAATCATATCCAGCAACCATCGGGCCCACAACATCAACGACCTTAGACCAGATTTTAGAAAAATAAGCTCCTGGGTCTTCTTGAACTGCCTCATAAATATCAGCAGCAATTGAAGTTGAAGACTCGTACATCCCTTTTAGCTTGCTCCAGACATCTGAGTCACCAGTGACAGCACCTGCTGCCATTTTAGTTGCATCCCAAATACCTCTCAATAACTGAGGAAGGAAATCTGTAAAAAACTGAACAAAAGAAGTCACACCAGACTTAAAACATCCCTGTGCAAATTTAAAAATATCTTCTTTAGTTGTAGCTTTACTAAAAATTGTTTCATCTGACTCATTACAAGCACGACGCTCATCAAGCTTTACATCTTTACAGATAATATCACTGACGTCGTTACAGACTCTGACGATTTTATCTTCTGTGAAAGCATTGGTTTTCATTTCACATTCAGGACATGTTTTTTTATTGGTAGAGGCCGACCATGCCAAAGTGGGAAGTATCAATGAAGAAATAAGCACGAGACTAAGAAGTTTTTTCATTAGTTTACCTCTAGCTCTTGTGCCTTAATTTGCACTAGAACATTATCTATTTCCACTTTTGGAATCTTTCCCGAATCCGTCTGTGCTTCATTAATGATTTTTACTTGTAAGAACTTTTTTTCGAAATAGATGTTTGTTTCAGAGAAATAAACTTTTTTATCATTGATCTTTCTATAAGATCCAAAAATATCTAGGCGCGGATGAGTTTTAGTGTTCGCTAATTTATAATCGTAAAACTCTATGTCAGAAAAACCAAAAACTTTATACATGCTTTTTCTGGTTTCAAACATCTTACTAATCTCATCTTTGATCGTCTCTTCTTTCCAGAGATTTTCCGGATTGTACTGACTTACTTGCAAATGAATAACTTTTTTAGGATTCGTTCTTTTTACGTAACGAATTTGGGTTTCTGAGATTATTTTTTTCTCATAACCTTTAATCTCCATCTTCTCAAATTCAATTGAGTAAGCATTCATAGATAGACAAACTAAGGCCAGCACACCATAAGCATATTTCATATAACCTACCATTTTAATCACCTATCGGCAGGTTATAGATTTTACTTAAGTTTCTTATGATTTAAGGCCCTTAGTTAACAGCTAAAAGTGACTCCATTATGCCTTCTATAGGTAAGTGATAATGCTCTTCATGCACGTCCATGTTTTTAGGCCCTATGATTTTTAAAGACTGGTGCTCTTCAAGTTTAAACATATCACTTAAAAAAGATTGCTGAAGCGGTGTAAGAGACAGCGCCTGAATATCACCTTCGATAGAAATTTTTCCAGAGGCAAAGCAGTCTTCTAAATGTTCAAGTGGTAAATGCCCGGTAAGGCTCCAGAGCATCAACAGCAATGGCAACTCAAGATAGCGATACTCTTCCTCTTTAAATTTTTTCCCTTCTACTTCTCCTTCAATGCATAAGACAAAGCGCTTCAAGGGAAAGCGAAGCTTCTTTTCACGGGATAGGTAAATAAATTTTTCTTTCATCGATCGTGAGTACTTACCTAGCCCCACTATTTCAATCCCCGGGATACCATTTGAGGCATAGCCAAAAATATCCACCGGACAGTACTGGCCTGCAAAAGGATATAAACTTTTTGTTCTCATGTTCATAAAAAATCTCCTGCATGCTCCCTTGCAAAAACAGGAGTGAGAGATCATTCTTAGTAGTTAAAATCAGACTTAATTAAAGTACCCGCCGTCAAAAGCTGATGGCGCAGCCCCATAAAAGGAATACTCTATGAACTCAAATATGCAGACAAGAACAGAACACGACTTACTTGGTCCGTTGCAAGTTCCACTAGATGCTTATTATGGAATCCACACTCAAAGAGCGATTGATAACTTTAAAATTTCAGACGTTAAAATTAGTAACAACCCTATTATGGTAAAGGCCTTGGCCTACACTAAAAAAGCATGTGCTCTGGCCAATGGTGAATTGGGAACGATTGATCCAAAAATTGCAGCTGTTATCGCAAGAGCTTGTGACGAAATCATTCTTAACAATAGATGCCTGGATCAATTCCCTTCTGATATCTATCAAGGTGGGGCCGGAACTTCAGTAAATATGAATGCTAATGAAGTGATTGCCAATTTAGCACTTGAACTTCTTGGAGAGAAAAAAGGCAATTACAATATTGTTCACCCAAATGATCATGTAAATAAATGCCAGTCTACTAACGATGCTTACCCTACTGCTTTTAGAATTGCTCTCTACCAACATATCACTGAGCTTATTACTGCTTTAAGCGTACTCAATGAATCTTTTCTTAAAAAATCAAAAGAATTTAGATCTGTTTTAAAAATGGGAAGAACACAACTTCAAGATGCAGTACCAATGTGTCTGGGACAAGAGTTCCATGCCTACTCAACTCTTTTAAAAGAAGACATTAAATTATTAGTTCAACTCAAAGATTTAATTCTTGAAGTTAACTTAGGTGCAACGGCCATTGGGACAGGTATTAATACTCCTCCTGGATACGCTGAACTTGCCGTTAAAAAACTTCAAGAAGTCACAGGACTTAATTATGTTTTATCTGAAGACTTAATTGAGGCCACATCTGATTGTGGTGCTTATGTCATGATTTCTGGATGCTTAAAAAGAACTGCAGTAAAACTTTCAAAAATCTGTAATGATCTACGCCTTCTTTCTTCAGGACCTAGGGCAGGACTTAAAGAAATCAATCTTCCAGAACTTCAGGCCGGATCAAGTATCATGCCTGCTAAAGTAAACCCGGTTATTCCAGAAGTTGTAAACCAAGTGTGTTTTAAAGTTATTGGAAATGATCTGACTATCACAATGGCCAGTGAAGCAGGACAACTCCAGCTCAACGTCATGGAGCCAGTCATTGCTTCTTCGCTTTTTGAATCTATCAATCTTTTAAAGAATGCTTCTTATAACCTTAAAGAAAAATGTATCGAAGGCATTACTGCTAATCCAGAAATATGCTTAAGAAACGTCATGAGCTCAATTGCCATTGTCACTTATCTCGATCCAGTTTTAGGACATGAGACTTGCGATAGTATCGGTAAAGAGTGTGCCAAGAGTGGCAAGAGCGTCAGCGAAGTTGTTCTTGAGAGGAAGCTACTGACTCAAGAACAACTTGATGAAATTTTTTCTGTAGAAAATATGCTTAGACCTAAGTATATCGGAAAAAAATTCTAATTAGAGCTTATCCATCTCTTCGATTATATCATTAGTCATGTTGAACATTGCAGGTGTAGATTGTTTTACATCAAGCTTTGCTGCATTCATGCCTACCCACAAATCTTCATTTTTCCCCACATCAACTGACATGTTTTTCTGAGTGGCACTCACAACGCCTTCACAAACACAAAGGTAAGCTTTCTTTTTTTCTTCATCTAAATTGATTCCGAATTTTGTTCCTCGAACTGCAAAAGAAGCGTACTTTGTCTTAATGATAAACTTTTCATCTTTCGTTAATGTTTTAACCAAAGTATGAATTTCACCTTTTATAAGATTTAAGAGGCTACTTTTTTCTGTTAGCTCCTCAACTTTTACGATGGCCCCACTAAGTCTGACCTTGTGCCCGTTTTGATATTTAATAATAACGTAGTCGCCTTTTTTAGGAATTTTAATTTCCATTCCTTTGGCCACCTCGGCCCCTTCTTCAATTTTCTCTTTATCGATAAAGGCCTGACCGTGAATCTTCACGATATTAGCATTAGGCAAAAATGAGCTCGCCGCACTTACTGTCACACAATAGAAACAGAAAAAAATAAAGCTAATTAGTCGCATCGAAATCTCCTAATGGTTTTGAAAAATAACAATTGAGTGTTTTATCAACTACAGACTGATGAGCTATTTCTAGTTTTACAGCATAAATCTTTTGCAGGTCTTCACATCCCTTTTTAGGATTGAGGCAATACTTCGCATCTCTTTGATCACAGCTTAAGTATAAAGTTACATTAGAGGCACTCTCGCACTTTAGCACTTTATTTTTTTCGTCAATAAGCGCTCTAGTAAGTGATTTATTTTCTGGAAACTTTTGAAGACAAAAATCGATTGTTTTAAAGACTTTTCCCATGCAATCAATTTCGTTGCTCGACTTCGCAGAAATGAGTTCAAAATTTTTAGCGCCAAGTTTTTCGCAAACTTCTCTTAAGGGAAATTCTTCGTATTTTGCACTGACTGTTTCGTGCTTAACAACAGCAGCTTGAATGTTGATCGATAAAAGAATGGTTAAAATAAATGATTGAATCATAAAGAAAATTATAACTTAATTTAGGCAAAAAAAAAGGCTCCCGAAGGAGCCTTTTTTATTAAGACTACGAAGGCCAAAGACCACGTAATTTCATAGCTTTTTCTAGTCTTCTGATAGCAGCAACAAGAGCTGCTGATTTCATATTACATTCGAACTCTTTCGAAGTTGCATAAACGTTTTCAAATGCATCTTTAAGAATTGAGTGAAGTCTCTTATTAACTTCATCTAAATCCCAGAAGAATGACTGAAGACCTTGTACCCATTCGAAGTAAGACACGATAACCCCACCAGCGTTACATAGAACGTCTGGAATCAGGAATGCACCCTTAGCTGTTACGATGTCTACGGCTTCTTTTGTAAGAGGACCGTTGGCACCTTCAGCAATGATTTTTGCTTTTACAACGTGAGCGTTATCTTTTGTGATAACACCATCGATTGCTGCTGGAATTAATACATCAACGTCTAGAGCAAATAGCTCATCGTTCGTGATGTGTTTTGTTCCAGGCATACCTTTTAGAACTTTATTTTCTTTTACCCATTTCTCACACGCTTCGATGTCTAATCCGTTTGGATCATAAACACCACCAGACACGTCAGATACGGCAACAATTCTTGCACCTTGAGCACGAAGATCGTGAGCAGCTGGGATACCAACTTTTCCGAAACCGTGAATAGCTACAGTTGTTTTTTGGTTAATTGTCATACCGATTTTTTCAGCAGCGAAGTTTACACAGAATGCAACTCCTTTACCTGTCGATTCAGCACGTCCTTTTGATCCACCAATCTCAAGAGGCTTTCCAGTAACGACAGCGCCGTCTGTGTAGCCTTTAATTTGAGAGTATGTATCCATGAACCACGCCATAGTCTGTCCATCAGTTCCAATATCTGGAGCTGGGATATCGATATGAGGTCCGATGATCATGTTAATTTCTGTCGCATATCTTCTTGTTAGAGCTTGAAGCTCTTGACGAGAAAGTTGAGTTGGATCAACACAGATACCACCCTTTGCTCCACCGTATGGAAGACCAACAAGAGCACACTTAAATGTCATAAGCATCGCTAGACCTGCAGTCTCAGAAAGATCTACACCTGGATGGTAGCGAATCCCACCTTTTCCTGGTCCAAGAGAAAGGTTGTGCTGTACTCTATATCCAATGAAAGTTTTAACAGTTCCATCGTCAAGACGAATAGGAACAGAAACTTGTAGGGCACGTTTTGGGTATTTCAATCTCTCTGCAACGTTAGGATCTAATCCCATAATCTTTGCAGCATCTTCAAGTTGCTTAATAGCATCCTGAAATAAAGCAGCGTCGAATAAACTCATCTAAAGACCTCCGAAAAATTAAGTGGTCTAAGATTACTCTGCTATTTTTGAGATTGCTAGAGAGCTGGTAAATTTTTAAAGATTGAATGGGAAGCTAGCTGTCATTTCAATTCTAGAGTCCGCGTCATTACCTGAAGTATTTGAAACGCGAGCTTTAATATTGTCTGTAAGCTGTTGATCAATATATGTAAGGAATTGATCATCATTAAGAGAGTACTCAGCACCTGACGCTAAGCCTAATTCTTTGAACTCTTTTTTAGTAATCAATTTTGCTTTACCATTGGCACTCACTGTAGCGTTACAGTCTATCCATGGGTTTCTCACTTCCATGATCGCCTTCCCTTGAAGGACGCGGGCCTTGAATTTTAATCCAAAGTTTTTCGACATATTCACAGAAGCATTAGGGCGAAGATTTTTTTCTACACGACTTACTTTATGAAGGGTTGATCCTTCATCAGCTTTTTTCATTTCACCTGATAATCTCTTATCAGCATATCTTAGCAATCTCTTTGAGATATACTTTCCTTTTTCAGACGATGTTGGAGTGACATAAAGACCCGTTCTTTGAAGGTCCCAAACACGAGCGTACTCTTCTGTTTTTTCCCAATTACTAAGGTTTGTTTTCATATCCTTCATAACTCCGGCATCATCTTCAGCAAACATATTATCGTTTGTAAAAAAGCTGTCTTCATTATTAAAAGGTATCGTTAGAACTTCTTCATCTACAGCTGCTGGAGCTCTTGATACAGACTTATTATTAAGATTGTCGGCCGCACTTATTGAAAATGATAAACAAGCAAAGATTATCAACATCGGGTGTTTAAAGTTTAAACATGTGTGTAAGTTTTTCAGTTTTATCGTCTTCATAGATTTCATAAGTTACGTCCTAAAAGTGGACTTTTAACCTGTTCCTTAAAACTGTTATCGCAAGTGAGATGCCAAGATACTCATTCACGATACTTAAAGCTTAACTGAACTTAAGTATGCGAGATATAAGGCGTTACTATTTGCCGGTCGTAAAATTTTGAATAAAAAAGTGCATAACTTTTAAACACGACTAGAAAAGTCTGTATAAATAAGGACTTAAGTGGGCATTTCGCCTGAGAAAAAAGTCATCCTCAAGCTTTAAACTTAAGGATGCTTTTATTTGAAATTTTTATTGGTCCATCATCTCTTTAGTTTCTTCAACTAAAGTCCTAAGAAGCTCTTGAGTCTTTTTATCTAGATTCAAGTCTTTCGTTTTAGAAGTCATCGCCTTTAAGAACGCATTAGCACTCACACCCTTTGGAAGAGCAGCTTTTGCAGGGATCTTTTTACCAGCTTTAACTAGTCCACCAGCATTGATGATACGTGCAAGCTCAGCTCTCTTAGTGATGTCGCCAACAAGAATCTTTTTTTCAATGTCAGACTTCAGCGAGCTTTTTGAAAGGGCGTCCCACTCAAGAAGAACATATTTTTCAATGTCGTGCTTTTTAGCAGCTTCTTTAATGATGCGTGGAAGTTTAGCAATAAGAAGCGAGCGGTGAACTTCTGACTTTGAAATACCAAGAGCGGCCTGAATTTTTCTTTCACTGGCCTCTGTTGCGATTTGATAGTTTAAAATCCCGTCAGCTTTATCAACATAGTGAAGCTCTTCTCTTGAAGAGTTTTCAGAGAATTGAATCGCCATTAACTCTTCTTCAGTTTTGTTTTCTAAAACAAAACATGGAGCACTGATAGCTTTGTTGAAACTAAGAGCGCGGTAACGTCTCTCACCACAAATCAGTCTATACTTACCATTTTTATCCTGGTGAAGAACCAGTGGCTGAATAAGACCGTTAACTTCAATGTTGCGGGCAAGGTCTTTAATAGATTCATCGTTGAACTTAGTTCTAACCTGCTCTTTTACGACGATTTCTTTCATTTGAATTTCAGTTAACTTCGCTCCTTGAAGAAGACGGTCGTCTGAAATTTTAAAAATATCGCGACCTACTTTTTCAGATAGATCGATGGTTGTTCTTTCTTTTTTAGATACACGGGCAGCAAATGTCTTCGACATATATAATTCTCCACATCCTTATGAACAAATTATTTTATAAAAAAATAAATTATAAATTTAACGATTTCCAAAGTTCTTCATAGTCACGGCGTCCAGCAGACTTCGCTCCCATAATACAAATAGGTCTTCTCGTAGAGATAGACTCCTGCATTTGAACCATGTTTCTAATCATTGGAGTGATATTAAATGACTGTGACAGCTCTTCCATTCTCACTTTTTCAATTTTTCTACGAGGGTTAACCATCGATGGAATAATTGAGAACTCAAGACTTGGGTTTTCTGTTTCCTTGATGATTTCGAACGTGTCCATCAATTCTTCCAGACCATCGATTGAATAATCTTGTGCCTGAGTAGGAATTAATACGCGGTTTGAAGCCACGAGTGACATGATCAACTCATCACCAAGCATTGGTGGAGTGTCGATAACGACATAATCAAAATCTAGATTTGCATCTAGAAGTCTTTTTCTTAGAAGGCGCTCTTTTCTTCCCGCTTCTTTTCTAATCTCACCTTCTGAAAGGATAAGTAGTTTAGAAAGATTCGATAAGTGGCGGCTGGCCGGAATAAGTCTGATGTTTTTATATAATTTCCCAGTCATCTCTGGTTTCACGATAACATCTTCAATACCAACGTCACCGATAAGCCACTCAGGAACCAATGTTCTTTGAATTTGCACACCAAATGTTGAGCTTAAATTAGCTTGTGAATCGAGATCGATAACGAGAACTTTGTGACCTTTGTTTGCTAGATAACAAGCTAGTTGGTAGCACTGCATCGTTTTACCAACGCCACCCTTGTTATTGCCGATCGTGATAACTTCCATGAATCACTCCTGTTTTTTAATAACTTATATAAAATTTTGGAAGCAACGAAACAAGATGTCAAAGAAAAAATGCCCCTATCAAAAATCATAGGGGCGATATCATCCGCTTCTTTTAAAAAAGTGAGTCTTCATATATCGTAGAAGTCTAACAAACCTCGAGATCAAAAAAATGAAATCAATCTTTGCAGCTCTTTCTAGTGCTTTATTATTATCCGGATGTTCAACAACTGGATCTTTTGTATCTAAAAAACAAGCTGTGACAGGATTTGAAATTTATAAAATGAACAACACTCCAACTGTTGGAACAACTTTATCAGGACAAAAGATTAAACTTGGAGGATTTTCAGGGTTAATTTTTACCGGCGATAAAGACGGCTCACTTTTTTTCCAGACAGTCACAGATAGAGGTCCAAATGGTGAACCAAATGGAATCGATCGCCCATTTTTACTTCCAGAGTACTCTCCTACCGTGGTTGTGCTCAAAGCAGACCCTGCAAAAAAAGAATTAACGGTTTCAGCTGAAATAAAATTAAGAAAAAGAGATGGATCGCCACTATCAGGTCTTCCAAACAATAGACTAGAAGAAAACCCAACAGACATTTTTGGACTTTATTATTCAGTGGATCCACAAGGCCTGGACATTGAAGGAATCGTTATGGACGGCGAAGGCGGCTGGTGGATGGCCGAAGAATACGCTCCTTCTCTCGTTCGCTTCAGTGAAGATGGAAAAATGACGAGACGTCTTTTTCCTGGAGTAGAACTTCCAAGAATGTATGCTGATAGAAAACCAAACAGAGGTTTTGAAGCTGTCGCTAAATTTGAAAACAAAATTTTTGGCTTCTTACAAAGCCCTCTTCCAAAAGAGCAGGCTTCAAAAGACGGTGAGTTCTCACGCATTGTTGAAGTGGATCTAGACACAATGAAGGCCACGGCCGAGTACTTCTATATGTTCGAAAAAGGAAATGATAGAATTGGCGATGCTATCGCAATTGCTCCAAAAACGTTTCTGGTCATCGAGCAAAATGGAAAAGTCGGAGAAAAAAGCCAGAAGCTAATTTACAAAATCACCCTTGGTGAATCAGACCAGTTAGTAAAAAAGACTTTAATGGCAGACCTTAAAACAACTCCATTTAACAATCTTGAAAAGATCGAAGGACTCGCACTTATCAATGAAAAAAAGGTGGCGATTGTTTACGACAATGACTTTCAGATTGCAGGGAAAACGAATCAAGCAACTGGACTCACACCGCTTAACGACAGTGTGAATCAGTTACTTATTCTAGATTTTAAAGAAAGTTTATTAGAAGAAAGCAGTCTGTAATTATTTTTTAAGCAGATCGCGGATTTCAGATAACAACTTCACTTCATCACTTGGCAATACTGGTGCGGCAGCTGCTTCTTCTTTCTTTTGAAGTTTCTGCAGCTGACTGATCATCAAGAAAACAGAAAAAGAAACGATTAAAAAACTCACTACTGTATTGGCAAATGCACCGTACTTTATAAGCACAGCACCTGCAGCATTTGCATCGGCCAGAGTCATATACGGTCCTGGAGCCTTAGCCCCTTCTTTGATCACTACAAACAAGTTAGAAAAATCGACATTTCCTAGAAGAAATCCGATAGGTGGCATAATAATATCGTCAACTAATGATTTAACGATTGCACCAAACGCCGCTCCGATAATGACCCCTACCGCCAAATCAACGACATTTCCTTTAATTGCGAAATTTTTGAACTCTTTTAGCATTTTTTAATCCTTGTGAATGTTAAACTGATTATTTCAAATTTATTTAGAGCTTGCATCAAAAGCAATTGATCGACAAGTGTGCATTTCACTAGACTTTTTTGGGTGTATGAGAGATTTGTATGAGGTTCATTTTATAACCTTTTTCACAGCGAGGTCCTCTCATGAAAGCCCTGTTTTTAGCCCTATCATTTGCTATGTTTCAAAACGCATTTGCTATTGAAGCTATTGAATCAAAAATTACTAACGAATCTGAAGCCGGTGTTGCCGTGGCTTCTGGAAATACAAGCTCAAAAAACTTTAACGTTAAACAAGCTAATGCTTATAAAATTGGCGATAACGTTTTAAAGTTTGATGCTCGTTTCCTTAACTCATTTTCTAACGATGTTGAAAGTGCGCGTTATTTATTTGGTGCTCTAAGATATGAGCGTGTTCTTGATGAAAAATTCTCTCTTTACCTTTCTCAAGGTTTTGAATCAGATAAATTCGCTGGCTACTACCTTCGTCACATGTCTGATGCCGGTGCGAAATACAACATTACAAAATCTGATACGTTCTACTGGTTGGTTGAAGCCGGTTACAGATATACAAATGAAAAATTAAATAACGGAACTCACGATTATAAAAACTCTCTACGTGCTTACACAGAGACAGAAAAAAAATGGAACCCAAGTGTTTCAACTAAGTACTTTGTTGAATACGTTCCAAATGTAAAAGAAGGAAAAGACTACCAGATCAACACTGAAATTTCTCTTTCAGCTGCACTATCTGAGATTTTTTCAATCAAATCTGCTTACCTGTTAAGATATGACCACCTTCCAGCTGCTGGAACATCAACTAAGACAGATAAACTTTTAACGACAGCATTAGTAGCTAAGTTTTAATCGGAATAATTATGATTAAAGAAATCGACGTTAATGAATTAAAATCAAAAATCGACAGCGGTGAAAAATTCTTTTTCATCGACTGTCGTGAACAAAACGAATGGGACGAAATGCATGTCGCAGGATCAACTCTCCTTCCTCTTTCTGAATTTCAGGAAAAGTATGAAGAAGTCCTGACTGATAAAAATGCTTCTGTTGCTATTTTATGCAGAAGCGGCAAGCGCAGTATGAATGCATGCATGTTCCTTCTCTCAAAAGGCTACACTGACCTCAATAATGTGGAAGGTGGAATCCTGGCGTGGCAAGGTTCTGGGTTTGCAGTAAAATAAGGAATAACTATGTTAGATTTATTTTCTGACGAAAGCGGCGATCAGTACAAACCAACCATCAGCGAAGAAGAACTCTCTGATGATCAAGTTCTGGTTGAGCTTAAAAAAATTAAAGAAGAATTAAAAGATCGCGTAGTGGTGTTAGGTCACCACTATCAGCAAGATGATGTTATCAGTTTTGCAGACATTACTGGTGACTCTCTTCAATTGGCCCGTGAGGCTGCTAAGCTAGATAAAGAATACATTATCTTCTGTGGCGTACACTTCATGGCCGAAACTGCTGACATGCTGACTGGCCCGAATCAAAAAGTTATCCTGCCAGACTTAAAGGCAGGATGCTCGATGGCCGATATGGCCAGAAGATCTGAAATTGACCGCGCATGGAACTTCATTAAAAAATCAACGACAGAAAAAGTTATACCAGTCACTTACATCAACTGTGCTGCTACTTTGAAAGCTTTTGTCGGAGACAACGGCGGAAGCATTTGTACATCTTCAAATGCAGAGAAAATTATTTCATGGGCCTTAAACCAAGGTGAAAAATTATTATTTTTCCCTGATCAACACTTAGGTCGCAACACTTGTTTTAAAATGGGAATCCCCCTTTCAGACATGGTTGTCTACAATCCTAATATGCTCAATGGCGGCCTGACTTCTGAGCAAATTGCCAACGCAAAAGTTATTCTTTGGTACGGTTTTTGTTCAGTCCACCAAGGTTTTACAAAAGATCAGGTCACAGCGATCAAGAAAAAAGATCCCGACATGACTGTTATCGTTCACCCTGAGTGTCCCTTTGATGTGGTCCAGGCCGCTGATGATAATGGCTCAACTTCATACATCATTGATAAAATCGAAAAAGCTCCTGCCGGTAGTAAGTTTGCCGTTGGGACAGAAATTAACCTGGTTAATCGTCTGGCCGCTCAATTTCCAGATAAAACAATAGTCTCTCTTTCGCCATATCAGTGCCTTTGCACGACTATGTATCGCGTAAGACCGCGTTGGTTACTTGCCAGTTTCCGTGCGATCAAAGACAATAAGCCGATAAACATTATTACTGTACCTGAAGATGAAAAACGCTCTTCGCTTCTGGCGCTTGACCGAATGTTAGCTATTAAATAGGCAGAAAAAATATGATTTACGCTGATTACAATGGAAGTGCACCACTTTGCACATCTGTAAAAGATTACCTTTTCAAAAGACTTGAAAAAGGTCCTTTCGCTAACCCGAATGCTATCCACTATCTTGGTTCAAAAACTTTGATGGGGATGGAGAACGCACGCGCAGTATGCGCAAAAGTTCTGGGAGCTGATTTCGACCAGGTTATTTTTAACTCTGGAGCGACTGAAGGAATCTCAACTGTTTTTCACAGCATTTTAAAAAACGAAGTTAATAAAAAAATCATTATCATTTCAGGAATCGAACACTCAGCTATCATCAATACTGCAAACTACTACGCTTCTGAGCGCGGTTTTGAAGTAAAAGTCCTACCGGTTAATGGTGATGGTGTCGTTGATCTTGAAATGCTTAAAGTGTGGATTGGTCAAAATAAAAAGAACATCGCTATGATTTCCATCATGGCCGCTAATAATGAAACTGGAGTGATCCAGCCTTATAAAGAAATCAATTCACTTTGTGTTGATAATGGAATTCCTTTTCTGTGTGACACTACTCAGTTCATCGGAAAAACTCCTTTTAACTTCAAAGAATCTAACTTCGACTATGCTGTATGCTCAGGACATAAATTGGGAGCTCTTACCGGAACAGGTATTCTTCTAGTGAAAAATCCTGAAGGACTTTGCCCGCTGATTATTGGTGGAGGCCAGGAAAAAGGTCACCGCGGTGGAACTCAAAACTATTTAGGTAATGAGACTCTGGCAGTGGCACTTAACACATTAAACGAAGGCTTTGTGAAACTTGAAGAGCTCTCAAAAAAGAGAAATGAGTTCGAAAGTAAAATGAAAGCAGCTTTCCCAGAAGTTGTTATTCTTGGTGAAAATGCGCCAAGACTAGCGACGACAACTTATATTTCTTATCCAGGTATTCACGGCCAGGCCGTGCAAATTGAGCTTGAGTCTCAAGATATTTTTGTCACAACGTCTTCAGCTTGTTCAGATAATATGCCGGTAACTTCAAAAGTTTTAAAAGCCATGGGTGTAGCTGACGATGTCGGCCGCGGAGTCGTGAGAATCAGTCTATGTATGAACTCTCCACTTGAATATTATGACCAATTAACAGTGGCCCTGACGTCGGCCTATGCTAAACTTACAAAAGTGAAGAGCTTTTAATGATGAATAAACATTCTGCACTACTTCTTCTGTGTGTGCTCGTTTTTACGATTTCATGTTCTAGCTCACAAAAGAAAAACTCTGTTTCTATAACAGGTGCTAGCAGTGGCCTAATAAAAAATAGCAGTATGAGCTTCCCGCTTTATTTAACTGCAACGAATGAATCTAGAAATGACATTGTCGCTAAAACATCCCCAGATGTTTTCATCATTCACACCGGCCATATTTTAAAAATCGGACAAACAAAAGAGCAGAACATGGCAGCTCTTGAAGCTTTAACCGGTAAAGGAATTGATGTCGTCAATTTATCAATTGAAGACTTCATCATCGCTGATCAACAAGGCATTTTGTTCGAAAAATACCCTCAACGTTTTTTAAATAGCTCAGTTGTTGACTTAAATGAAGACAACATCGTGACTAAACCAAATATCACTCCTTACGTTATTCATGATGGTGTTGCATTGATTGGTATCTCTGATAATAATCTTGATAAGCTTCTAACGATGGATAAATTTTTAGTGAGTGATTATGTTCTTGCTGTTTTAAGAGCTAGAAAGCTTGCCTTAAAAGACACTGCTGCAAACTCAACTCCTGCAATTCCATTAAGCGCATTTGTTATTGTTCACACAATTGGTTCTGAAATTAACGAAGTCATGGAAAGGCTTCCACCAAATTTCATCAACTCACTGGCAGATTAAGATTTTATCCAGATTGGGTTTAGGTTCTAAATCACTCTGACAAATCCCAGCTTCTTCGGGGTCTATGACCTTTATCCCACGCGGGCATGCTGGCTCATTTTTTTCACCACAATGATTTTGTCCACAAAACTTAGATCCACCTTGTGGGCATTGAAAATCTACGACTTCATACCAACCATAGCGGCATTGATCACAACGGTTTTCCCCTATCGTTTCACAGTCCTTATTAACCTGCTCACAGCGAATAGCATTGCCACGACTGAAGCGGTCTGAAAGTTTTCCTAGGTACTTATTGCTTCCAAAATCAAAACTCTCATCAGAGAGCCTGAGAAGCCTTAACCCACTCACCAATCTCTTCTCTTTTAATCCTTGATACTTTTCATGAATGAGGCCACTTTCAATGTTCGCTAGTGGAGTGCTCATGGTGTAGCTTTTTTTATTATAGCTAAAATCCAAATTGAGTTTAAAGTTTTGAAAAGTGACCTTTAGTTTATCAATCCCAGTTAATTTTAAAAAATTCTTATTTTCGCCGGAAGTCTCACCGCAGGCCTCTGCATTTTTTACAACTTCAACAATCAGTACCCCCTGCTTTTCTTTATAAGGAACCTGATAGTATACGCAGTGTCTATTGCTGCTGAGACCACCCTTTGTGGGAATAACCAGGCTCATCACTAATTGTTCAAACCCAGGAGGCCTTGTAATGACTTCGCCATTATACTTAAGCTGATCCAGTGCCGTGGCATAAACCCATTCTGTGGTCAAAAGCTGATCTGCTTCTTCTGCTGTCATATTTTCAGGATCATTCCTCATGCAAGACGAGCATACTAAAAGAAGTGCGAGCATTAATATTTTCACGGAAGCACCTCTCGCATGCATCTAAATCCCACTTGAAACCTATCGATTGCGACAAAAGGATTTAATCCTCTAAAGTCAAAATCTCTCAAATCAAATCCATCTCCATTCCAACCGGCCCTAAAACCTAATTTGTGCCATGAAGACTTAGAATCGAAATAAAAAGAGGATGCTTTTAAATTACTTTCAGGATCAATGGGATTTCTGAAAACTTCAAAAACTCCTCCCATTGAATCGTGAATACCTGCCCAGCTTGGCCCAGTTGAATTGAGTTGATAACCTTTTTTATTCACACAATCTTTGGAATAAATCAGGTTACAATCGGCCTTATATTCGCTGGCCTTTTTAGTCCAATAATAAGGAGAGCGAAGATTTTTTTTAGGAATTTTCTCAGCCAGATCCATTGGTAAAAAAGTAGCGGCATCAAAAAAGTGTGCCAGCATGACTTGCTTACCTTTGAATGAGCAATAATTTTCAATTTGTGAATAATTTAAATCAACTGCCGGGAGAAAAAGGTCATCCCCACTTTTAGATTTAAGACCTCTGGTAAAATCAGGATTGCCGAATTTTATCCAGTCATTGATTTCTGAGTTCGTCACAAGATGGTTATCTAAATAAATATGGCGGTTAAAATTATCAAACCTGTAATCGTCACCGTCTTTTGCATCAACCGGTTCCCCATAAGCATAGGCCCTTTGTTCAAGGTAAACTTCATGGCATTGATCTGTTAAAAAGAGATCCATTCTCTTTTTAGACTGGAGGTCTTCAATGGTTAAGGCCACTCCCGTCTCACGCAGCCCTTGATAAGAACTGTTTGATTTAGTCATTAACCTATAAGCCGAATTTTCATACTCTTCCACATTGATAATTTTATAAGTGAGATTTTTTGAAAACTCAGCATGGCATTGAAGAAGTAATGGATGACAACGCAAGAGAGATTCATCAAACTTTTGAGAGATGCCTAATTTTTTAAAGCAGTCTGACTTAATAAGTGTCCATTCTCTAGACTCTTCTCCCGCTTCCCAAAGCTTATGAATCTCTGAAGAGTTTTGAATAAGCCTCAAATAAGCGGCCTTTTCTTGAATAAAACGATCGGGATTAGAAAGATTTTTCTGATTCTTATAAAAATAATATCCAATTGCGCCTATTACAACGGCACAAACAGCTACTGGAACAATGAATCTTTTGTAATTTTTCATAAGAGATTACAATATAACTAACAATGATCTTAAAGGAAATACACATATGAGTTATCAAGATTGGATTAATCAAGCATCTGAACAAAGTGATGCTAACTTAGAAACTTTATCATTCTCCGACTATATGGAGATCTTTGAAAAAAATGCAAAGATGGAATGTAGACCAACTTATGAATATATCCGCGATATGCTTAACCACTACGGTGTGAATGCTGATGGATCTTTTAAGTTATTTCAAACAAAGCACCCAGACTCTCCGGCGGTTCATGGACAAATAAAAGTTCAGCAAGCTCTTTACCAAAACCTGGTGAATTTTAGTGAAGAAGGTTTTAACAATAAATTTATTCTTTTAATCGGACCTAACGGATCTTCAAAATCATCTTTAGTTAATAAAATGATTAAAGGCCTTGAAGAGTATTCAGAATCAGAAAGTGGAAAGCTTTTTAGCTTCAGCTGGATCTTTCCTCTAGATAACTACATCAAAGGATCTCTTGGATTAAACAGCACCATCAGAGAAAGCCATCACGGAAGTTACGCTTATCTAGAAGATAAAGAAATCTCAGCGATCATGCCTTCTGAATTAAAAGATCACCCGCTTCTATTAGTTCCAAAAGAGCACAGACAAAAACTTATTGAGACAGCTCTTAAAGGTGACGAGAGACTATTAGCTTCTGTGAGGAAATCTTACTTATACCGTGGGGACCTTTCAAAAAGAAACCGCATGATCTACGACGCTCTTTTAAAAAATTATAAAGGAAAACACGCTGATGTTTTAAAGCACATCCGCATTGAGAGATTTTCTATCAGTAAACGTTACTCAACAGCTGCTGTGACGATTGAGCCTCAAATTCATGTTGATGCTCGCATGCAACAAATCACCATGGATAAAAGACTTTCAAGTCTTCCTCCAAGTCTTCAGTCGTTGAATCTATTTTCTCTTCAAGGTGAGGCGGTTCTTGCTAACCGTGGAGTTCTTGAGTATTCAGACTTATTAAAGCGTCCACTAGATGCTTACAAATACCTTTTAATGACAATGGAAACAGGATCGATCAATCTTCAGGGAATTTTAACTGAGCTTGATATTTTCTTCATTGGTACATCTAATGAAATTCACCTTGCTGCTTTTAAACAGCATCCTGACTTTAACTCATTTAAAGGAAGATTTAACTTCATTACTGTTCCCTACTTGATTGACGTAAAACATGAAGAGAAAATTTACGAAGATCAAATCTTAGGTATTAGAGACAGATCACAATTTTCACCGCACGCACTGAACGCTCTTTGCTTCTTTGCCGTACTGACAAGACTTCGCGTTTGTCAGACTAAAAACTACAACGATAAGAAGCTGGCCAACATCGCAACAAACCTTAATCCTCTGGAAAAAGCGTTGTACCTTTCAGGGATTGAAATGCCGGAAAGGCTCGATATTGAATCTAAGCAGATTTTAAAACAAGGTTTTGATGAAATCGCTTATGAGTACATTAACGACAGTCTTTATGAAGGAAAGTTTGGTCTTTCACCAAGAGATGTAAAACACATTATCTACAGACTTTCTTCACTTCATAAGAATGTAACTTTTGTTGAAGTTCTTGAGTACCTTCAAGACTTAATTCACAAGAAGAGCGAATACGACTTCCTGAACATGGCCCCTCAAGCGGATTACCATAACCCAGGACGCTTCATCGAACTTATTAAAGAGCACAATCTAAATATTTTCGACAGAGAACTTAGATCTGCTCTAGGTCTGGTTGATGACAGGTCATACGAAGATTATATCCGCCGCTATATTGAAAATATCAACGCTCTTAATAAGGGTGAAAAAATCAAAAACACGGCGCTTGGCAAATACGTGGACCCGGATGATTTCTTCATCAAGGAATTTGAATCTGCTATTGGACTAAAAGAAGATTCAAAAACGTTCCGCTCTCAACTTTTATCAAAGCTAGGTGCGTACTCTCTGGATAACCGCGGTAAGGCCTTAGTTTATACTGATGTCTTCCCAGACCTGGTTGATCGTTTACAAGAATCATTTAGAAGCGAGCAGAAAAAAGTTATTCAAAACATTTCTCGCAATATGGTCTTTTTTGAAGCAGAGTACTCTAAAACGCTGGACCCGAATCAAGGCTCACCTCTTTCTGATGAAAATAGAAAGCAGATCAAGTCAGTACTGGCCAGTCTAGAAACTCGAGTCGGTTACACTGAAGGTGCAGCAATGTCCCTGGTGAAATTTCTTATTAAAGAGCGCTACTAACAAAAAAATTGTAATGAGTATTATTCATAAAGTTTATCGTGATGATGTGTTTGAAGTCCGCCATATGGCGGACGAAGAACACGAAGGCATGAGACTTGATCAGTTCCTGGGGCTTTACTTAGAGTCATTCTCCCGGGAAATTATCAAAAAAAAAATAAAAGACGGCGAGATCATCATTGTCGGAAGACCTGGTGTTCATAAACCATCAAGCCCTATTCATCACCGTGATGAAGTCATTATTAAATTCTATAAAAGTAAATTTGAAGACGAGCATTGGAGAGGCGAAAAGCTCGAGCTGCAAACCACTCCCGATGTTGTCTATGAAGATAATGACTTGATTGTTATTTCAAAGCCCGCTTTCATGTCGACTCACCCGGCAGGAAGACACCTATTCAATTGCGCGACCGTCTTCTTTGAAATGAAGTACAACCATACCATTCACTCTCTTCACAGAATTGACCGTGAGACATCAGGTATTCTGATGATGGGAAAAAATCCCAAAATGGCCACAGAGATGATGGAGCGCTTTGAAGATGATGATGTAAAAAAGTGTTATCTCTTTATTTCACGCATTAACGAAAATTTTAAACATCAAGACGAGTTCATAGCCAACGAGCGCATGGGAAATCCCGATGAAGGAATGAAAAGGATTGTTGTTCAGTCCTATCCTGAAAACTCTCAAGAAGGAAAACATGCCAGGACATTCTTTTATATTTTAGAAAAAAATGAAAAATACCTGATTGGAATCGCTTGTCCTCAAACCGGAAGGCAGCACCAGATCAGAGTCCACGCTAAGGCACATGGCATTCCTCTTATTGGTGATAAACTCTATCTTGGGACATATGAGATGTTCCAGCGCTTTAAGGATCATCTGGCGACAAAAGAAGACCATGACACGATGGAGCTTCCAAGACATGCACTTCATGCGATTGCCTTGAAAATTCCCTATAAAGGGCAAGAAAAACTTTTCATTACAAAGATCCCAAAGGATTTGAGTGACTGGATTGAAGCCAATACCAAGTTTAATATCGAAGCTCTTGAAGAAAAGATTCAATTAACAGTCAAAAAATATTACAATAACGTATAAATGAAAAAGTTTTTCATCATCACATCAATACTTTCGATATTGTTGAGCGTTTTAATGCTTTCAAATTGCAGCGAAGGATACTTCTGTTGCGAAGAACAGCATCAGGCCAGCTCTCAGTGCTCAACTTGCACTCCTCATATGGAGTCCACATTTTCAAATAAACTAGAAACTCTCACTATTGTTTTCATCCCATCACTATTGGGCGAAATATATTTCGACTTTATCAACACTGACTCTGCTAAATTTATTTTTACACTCGATAGACCTCCAGCAAAACTCATTTCATAATCTATTTTTCTCAACATTAATTAAGGATTTCTATGAAAGATAAAAACGCATTCACTTTTATCTATTTTGCATGGCTGGTAAATATCGTATCCCTCGCTGGATCACTTTATTTTAGCAATGTGATGATGCTTCCGCCTTGCTCGCTTTGCTGGGCACAGAGAATTTGCATCTTCCCATTAAGTGTCATTTTCGCTGTAGGATTTGTAAAAAAAGATCACAATGTTCTTTTTTATGCAGCTCCATTGGCGGCCATCGGCTGGATTATTTCTCTTTATCACAATCTGTTATATTTCAAGATTATCCCTCAGGCCATTACACTGTGCTCGAGCGGAGTATCATGTACAAGTAAGCAGATTGAGTACTTGGGATTTATTACCATTCCATTGATGGCATTCACTAGTCTAACTCTCTCAATAATTTTTCTTATTCTATTTTATAAAAATACAAGGAAGGCTTCATAATGAAAAAAGATCTTAAAATGGTTCTATTCCCGCTTCTGGCATTAATTCTATTTGCCGGAGCTATCATGTTCTTTAACAAAGAAAAAACTGGTGAGACTGCTCCTGCAGCACCTGTCGCGCCAACGGCCAATGTATTAAGAGAAGGAAACTACTCAGTAGGCCCTGCAGATGCGAAAGTGACTGTTGTTGAGTTCTTTGACCCTGAGTGCGAAGGCTGCGCTGCTTTTCACCCAATCTTTAAAAAAATTATTTCTGAATACCCAAATGTTCAATTCGTAGTTAGGTATATGCTTTATCACGGAAACTCGAATGTGGCGGCCCTTGCTCTTGAAGGCGCAGGGAAACAAGGAAAGTATTGGGAGATGTACGGGGCACTTCTTGAAAGACAAAATGAATGGGGACATCAGTCAGAGCCACCAAAACATATTTTTGAAAGATATGCGAAAGAATTTAATCTTAACGTAGAAGAGTTCAATAAGTCTTACGATGATTTTACTTTCAAATCAACTCTAGCTAGAGATGTTTCAGAAGGACAACAGCTTGGTGTAAAAGGAACTCCGACATTCTTCATCAATGGAAAAATGTTAATGAGACTTAGTTATCAGGATTTAAAAGATGCAATCGATGCAGAACTAGCGAAATAAAATAAAATGCGGCAAGGGTAACAGCTTGCCGCATTTTACTTAATTGTATCTGGAAGTTTCAATCTTTTCCGGTGCACCTTTATAATCTGCCAATAACTCTCCACCGAATCTAATCACACTGCTTAAAAATAAAAATAAACCTGTAAGCCCAACAACTAAAAATAAGCTGCCTGCTACAATGAGTTTTTTTCTCATTCTTTCATCAATTGATAGGAATCGCTGATACAAATACGACGCTGTCGATTTTTTATTCAAATGTTTCATTGGATAAGAGTAAGGGCTTAATGAATTTTTTAATAATTAAAAAATACGATCTATTACATTGTTTTTTTCAAATAATTCAATACACCCCAAGGCCCTACATTTTCGTCTCCAGTGAGAATCGTTGTAGGTTTATACTGGAGTAGATCCATCACTGATTTGATGTTTGCTACACCAACAGAGTTTTTGAATGACTTAAACATTGTCTGATCATTGAGAGAGTCACCGAAGAAAACACAGTCACTTGCACTCTCGCCTTTAAGCTTTAAAAAGTGTTCAACTGCCTTGAATTTGGAAACTTCTCCACACCAGAAATTCAAATGAACATTAGAAGTTGAGTAATTGATATTCTTCTCGCGCAGATAAGCTTCGATATCTGAGAAAAGCATTCCACCCTGAAGGTCATGAAGCTCGATTGCTCTGTCGGTTTTTCTTCCGAACGAGTCGACAGATAAAGGAGTATTCGGGAATTTTAGTTTAAAATCGACACAAAAATCTGCCAGTCTTTTTACATCAGCATCACTGATCAAGCATTCTTCAGTGATAAATTTGCCGGTTCTCGAGACGATTGTTCCTCCACCTTCGACGATAACGTCAGTCAGGTAAGGAAAATGTGTCAGCAGAAAATGTCCCCATGAAAGAGATCTTCCAGTCACAATGACCAGCGGAGTTTTTTTACTTTCAAGAAGTGAGAGCACATCAAAAAAAATGGGACTCAAACCTTCTTTATAAGTTAGAGTCCCATCAAAGTCGGAAAAAACAATTTTATGCATTTTAATTATTCGATTGGGTAACCAAAACCAAAGAACACTGCTGTGAAGCTATCTTTAAGCCCAACAATAAGTTCTGCGTTTGCAGTTACTGGTTTATTTACCATTAAGTACTCGCTAGCAATCATTCCTGAAATACCAAGGTTTGCACTTAAAGTTGTTTCATACTGATTTCTTTTTCCATCTAAGCTGATCCCGTATGGAAGAGATAGATATGGGAAAGCTTCTTGTCCCCAGAAACTGAATCCTTTAGAAACAGTTGGAGCAACACCAAGAATATTTTTTCTTGTACCAAACTCTTTAGAGTTTTCTACAAATGCTTTAATCGATGTACGTGGTTGCATGTCGTAGTCTGGAAATAGTTCATAATCATAACCAGCGAACAAGCGAGCTGAACGTTCACCAGCAGAGATACCAACACCGGCATCAACTGAAGAAAGTTCATTTAATTTTTGAGTATAACGAGCTTGAAGACCAACACCGCCACCGTTAGAAACGATACCTGTAGCTTCCGCCGAAAGAACTTTTTTATCTTGTTCAAGAGGGAAAGTTGAAATCCCCATCCCGTAACCAAATGCTGCAGTTGATCCAAAGCTTAGTGATAAAGCTAGGCCCAAAAGTGATAATCCTTTTAAATTCTTCATATTAACCTTCCTCAATTAGCACAACGTCATTTCTTTTATTTAATAGCACAAAATATAAAGAGTCAAAATTAAACAGGTAAAAAGTACAATAGCTCTATGAAACCACAAGTTTTTCATTGACTGAAAAGACTCATGCCCCTATAAATGTGCATACGAATTATGGTGGCTGTAGTTCAGTCGGTAGAGCACCAGATTGTGATTCTGGGT
Organism: Bacteriovoracaceae bacterium UBA6153; assembly: GCA_002428265.1. GTDB lineage: Bacteria > Bdellovibrionota > Bacteriovoracia > Bacteriovoracales > Bacteriovoracaceae > Bacteriovorax. Next base: position 58,102 of record DIUR01000024.1, on the reverse strand, counting down.
GTCGTGGGTTCGAGCCCCATCAGCNNTTCGTAACATTTATGTCAGTGAAAACCTTCGCAAGAAGTCGATCATATTAAAGCCCCGGGTTAACCTTCTGGGGCTTTTTTTTGTCTGAAATTCTAATTTCAAAAATATATTCATTCTTAAAAATAAAAAGCCCCGACAAAGTCGAGGCCATTACAATTTCTTTGTTTTAATAATCAGAGATTGATTCGATATTTAGTGATTTGAGGTGCGTCCTCCTGATCAATTTTTATTCAACGGTTCCATGTTTCGTACTGGTTGCATTCAATTTTACATTGCTCTTGGGAAAAGATTGAAGCCTTGTTGCATCGAGCTTCACATACATCACGCAACAATGCGCATGAAGTACTTGTGAACCTACTTGGATAGTTTCGTATAAAATTGAAAATAGATCTTACTCCATTCTCAACACTGCCCGACTGTTCTCCTAAGCCCTGCGCAGTGCTTAGTAAAAATAAAGCTGCAGAATATTCTGGATCGCCTTTTTCTTTACCGCAATTTGGTTTTTCCTGCTCGAGTAAATTGAATACTCTGTTATTTATTATGAGTTTTGTATCAGCTACTGAATTGAACGAAAACAAAATCACAGAGAGAAATAGAAGTACTACTTTAGTCATATACGCCTCATCCTTTTAGAAAAAGGAAATATATGGAGTATATAAAATGAAGTCAATATTGTCGAAAACTAATGCTTATTACCCAAACCTTGATCACAAACTCTTCGTGTTTCAACTCTGAAAAAATCTAATGAACATTGCAGGAACCTGCACCAATAAAAAACCCCTCATGGTAAGAGGGGTTTTAAGGTTTTGAAACTCCAAATAGGTCTAACAAACCTGGCTTGGGGAATAAGAAATTTTAGCATAATTATAAACTTATTCAAGCCGAGAGCTCCAAGGCCAATGAAGGCCCTTCTTTGGAGGCACGGATGCTCAAGGTTTTGAAAGTATTAGAGTTATTAATCCTGATTTTAAAATTACTAACAATAATTTTAAAGTCGTTAAGGGACTTACTCTAGGGCTTGGGGAGGAGAAATCCTCCCTTTTTTCCGTAATAAAGATACCGTTTTGTATATGGTTGTCTCCACCACCACATGCCACCCCATTCTTCGTAACATTTATGTCAGTGAAAACCTTCGCAAGAAATCGATCATATTAAAGCCCCAATAGAGTCGAGGCGATTATAGTTTCTTAATTTTGATGATCAAAAATTGATTCGAAAATTAGTAATTCATTGTTTGAGTAACCAATATAATTTTGAAAGTTCTTTTGACTCTGGATGAAACCAAATTTCAACCTCTCCAATGCGATCGTCAGTCAGAATCTCGAAATGTAAATCAGCACCTACTGCTTCAATCTTTATACTCGTTTTGTATTGCCAATCTGATCCGGGTTGATTTGCATTTATAGAATCTACAAAAATGAGATTAATGTTATTTTCAAAACCATCTTCATTTTGTCGTATGTATAAAAGCTGACAGTTTGGGATCTTTGTTTTTAAAAAAGTAACCTTTTCGGGTTGGCCTTGAAGATAAGTATCAATTGCGACTGTCTCTTCAATTACTTGAAGTAACCATGCTGGATCAAATTTAAAATTAGTTTTCACAAGATGCCAATATAGCCTGGCGAGGGATAGGGTTTATTTATAAGTACCGTATATATTCTGAACTAATACGTCAATAAACCCTATTCATGAATTATAATATAAATCTTTTTAACTAGCTTTACCTTTAACTGTATCTTTTAAATCACTTACCAAGCCATTGAGTTTCTTTGCCTGCCCTGAAAGTTCTTCCGATGAAAATGCCATTTCTCGAGAAGAGTTTGCATTCATCTGTGTCGCCTGATCAAGTTGTCCCATAGCTTTTGAAATCTCGTTGATTCCCTTGCTTTGCTCTTCTGAGGCGACAGTTATATCTGACACCATCGAATTAACTGAACTAACATGACCTACTATCTGATCGAGTACGGCATCACATTCTCTAGCAACACTTATCCCATGCTCAACTTTTTCTTTTCCTTCAATTATGAGCAGGCTAACTTCTTCTTTGGTTTTATTTACAATCCTTTCAACCTTAGCAGTACTCTCACTTAACATCGTAGAGATTTCTTGAGCAGCATTTCCACTCATCTGTGCCAAGCTTCCGATCTCTTCAGCAACAACTGCAAACCCCTTTCCTTGTTCACCAGCTCTGGCAGCTTCTACTGAGGCATTGAATGATAAAAGTTTGGTTTGAAAAACTATTTCGTTAATAACTTTTGTCTTATTAGAAATCTCGTGAATTACCTGGATAATTTCTTCAATGTTTTTATTATTGTCATTTACAGTAGTCATCATTTTTTGATTGGAATTATGAATATCTTCAATGGCAATAATCATAGTTTTAACAGCGTTTTTCCCCTCAATGGCAGATTCAGTACTTTGTTTAGACACACGATTTGACTCTAGTGCATTCTCCTGATTTTTACTGACCATGGCAGAAAGCTCTTCTGTCGAAGCCGTTGTCTCTTGAATGGCGGCAGCTTGCTCATTCACGCTTGCAGAAAGCTCCTCACTTGAGTGAGCGATACTAGAAGATGCCTTCTCAACGACATCGGCCCCTTCTGATAAATTCGCAGTCAGAGCATTCAACTGTTTTGTAAGTCCTGTTGAAATGAAGTAAGCGATGAGAACACCAAAGATCATTCCTAGGCCAATCGTGATCATGGTGATTTTGTCAGCTAGTTTTGATGTTTCACTTGCAGAAGCTGCCCATTTTTTTGATTCATTGACTTGGAACTCAGTTAGTTCATCTAATGCCTTAAAGAAATTATCGCGAGATTCCTTAATCTCACTTCTATACAAATTACCAAATTTAATATGATCTTCTTCTTTGGAAGATTTAGCAGTAAGAGCAAGTTCAGAAAAATAACTACTCATTTTAAGCCAATTATCACTGACTCTTTGGTAAATTTCACTTTCTCCATCCACAAAAGGAATAGATTCATATTCTTTACTATATTTTTGATATTGCTGTATATTTTCAGCTATACTTTCATCAATCCTATCGAAGTCTTTTTGCTCATTACCTTTGACTGTATATTGTAAAATTCTTCTAAGGATTTCACGAGAATGCGAATCCAGGTGTTTCAGCGTAATAGCATTACCTAAATTGATCGTTGTAATGTGTTGATACTTATCTGTTGTTTTTTATAAAAAATAAATATTAATTCCACCGACCATAATCAGAAGAAGAATAAGAACGCCAAATGATGCCCTTAATTTGAAACTAAGACTTCTGTCTTTGAACATGAACAACCCCTTTATATTTCGATTGTTATCATTATCGTCAAATAGTTATAAATATTAACTTAATTAAACCTTAAAGATTTTGTGAATGTTCGTACCCCTAATTAAACTAGACTCCTCTCAACCGGAAGCTTTACGCAAATTACTGGAAGTGCAACAAGACAATGTAAAAAAACCTACAAAAATTACAAATCTTCATCTACCACGTCAGTAACAACATAAGCTTTTTTAGATCCTAACATCTTTCTTAAGCTTTGAATTGAAGCTCTCAACTTACCTGATTGCACCCTTAGGTCTTCAGATGCCTCTTTCGAGCGTGTAGACATACCTACTGAATTGCTTGTATCGTCATTGAGATGCTTTAGGGCCTTATTAACTTCATCAACACCATCTGATTGCTCTTTTATCGCCACAGTAATTTGATTAATAGAATTGTCCTGATCAAGAACACAGGACAGGATTTGATTTAACTCTCTTAAACATTCAGAGGCAACAGTGTTTCCCGTATTAACTTTTTCACGCCCTCGGCTAACAATTAGAGCGATATTACTTGTTGTTGTCGCTGCGATTAAGCGAACTTGTTCTTGAGACTCAACCAGCATTTTATTAATATCACTCGCAGCTTGACCTGATATACTTGCTAATTTTCCAATTTCTTCAGCAACAACTGCAAATCCTTTTCCACTCTCTCCTGCCCTAGCAGCTTCAACAGCAGCATTAAAGGATAAAAGTTTTGTTTGAAAAACAATATCGTTAATAATATCTGTTTTGGAAGCGATTTGAGCGATGACGCCTATAATTTTTTTAATTTCTTCACCGTTCTCGATGACATTATGATGAATGTCATCATAGCTTGATGAAATTTCTCTCATTTCAAAAATCATCCTATCTACTGTTTTTTTGCCAGACTCAGCAGATTTTTTGGACTCTGCTGATAATTGATAAACATGTGTTGCCGACTGATCATTGTTTTTTATCGTTGCCGATATCTCATCCATCGCTGTCACACTTTGGGTGATACTCGAAACCTGGCTGTCAACTGAAGATGTTAATCCTCGACTTATAAGATTCATTTTTTGAGAGGAGTTTTGTAAATCATGTACCGTCGAAGAAAGTGACTCAACTGTATTATTAATACCTTTCATAATATTTTTTACTAATATATGACAAGCAACTAAACCTAAAGCGAAAATAAGCAAGAGGACAATACGAATCTGATTTATGTACCCAGACATTGTAGCTTGGATGTCCTCGACATACATCCCAGAGCCAATTATCCATCCCCAAGGCTCATATAATTTTAGAAATGATGTTTTTTCAATTGCGATTTTTTTATTAGGTTTAGGCCAAAGGTAATTATAGGTCCCTTCTCCTCGATTGCTCTTTACTAAATTTGTCATCCCAACAAAAAGAAAATTTCCATCGGGATCTTTATTTTGAGAAACATCAGTACCGTTGAGCTCTGGCTTAGTGGGGTGAATAATCATCCTATTATTTAAATCATGTATCCAGAAATAGTTTCCGTCTGCCAATCGAAGATTTTTTATTAAATTCATAACTTCTTTTTTGGCATCTTCTTCAGTTATTTCCTTAGCTGAAACTTTTTTTCCATATTGATCAATTACAGAATAAATTGAACGAACAGATGACTCAGGGACACTTTCTATCATTTGTCTCTGAAATTTATTAATGACAAAAAAATTAACATATAAGTAGATGACTAGTGAGAGTCCGGATAGAATCCCCATGATTTTTTTATATAAACTCAATTAAAAAACTCCTTATTAATAATAATTGCTTCTTCTTGCACAACTATTTTCTAATTGTACTGGCAAACAATCGTTAAGCATCAATGCTTAACGATAAACCTGATATTAATCATGGTTACGAATAGCTTCGCCATAAATAGATATTAATTACCTAAGCTTGTGTCACAAATGGCGCGATAAAGACGAGGGTTGTATATGATTGTCTTCACCACCATATATATCACCCTATTTCTCGTAACAAAATTTCAGTGACGACCTTCGCAAGAAGCAATCATATAAAAGCCCTGGATTAAGCTTTTAGTTTTTTTGTCCAAAATCTTTAATAAATATCTCTTAAAGACAGGTCTGCTTTACTATTTATTCATAATTGTTAAGTGTCTAACTTTTGCCTAAATCACTTTGTTGAATAATCAATGATAATTGCTGAATGGATAATAAATTCAAAATATTTCGCTCCCAATTGCTTTTCATTGGTCTTGCTCCTGATGAAATGATGAATATTGAAAGTGCTTTTAGTCGTTTCAGCGTTTTTTACAAGAGTAGCCTGGCAAATGTAGGCAAACTTGATCCTTACGATTTGATTTGTCTTCCAGAAGAGGATTTTAAAAATAATCAAGAAGCACTAGAAGAGGTGAAAATTCCTTTTCTAATCATAGGTCAAAAATTTATCAAAGGAAGTGCTGGCTTATTAAATCGTCCTATCTATATAAAAGATTGGCTTGAAATTATAAATAAATTAGTCAAACCAGCTAAAACTCCTTCTCTAGAAAAAATTGAAGTTGGAGTGATTGTTCGATCAAAGACAACTCCTATTTTCGGTAAAGGGGTAGTTGTGTCAGTAATTGACAATGATGAAATGATGGTAAAATTCCCCAACAATCCACTTTTACCAAAGTCCAGGCCCATTCGATGTCATAAAACCCAAATTCAGATTATTGGAAAAATTGAAGATTATTTGATCGAAAACTAAGTAGTAAGTTTATTTTTACAAAAAAGATTGAGCCCTAAAGGAGATAATATGAATAATACGGATTTGCTGAATAAGTCTGGTTTGATATCAGAAGAAGCTATTGAAAAACTACAAAAAAAGGCTCCCGATGTTTCCTGTCAATGCCCAGGGCAACTGATTGATATTTACAGACAAATCCAAGCTTTTACAGAGTATCAACAACAATGCTTAAACCAAAAACCACAAGATGAGATGATTCATAAGTGGCTTCAGTCTTCGAGTGTAAATCTTGAACATATAATTTCCAATACGATTATCACATTAGCTAGACTAGAAGGAATGATCGATGAACATAACCAGATTTTAGAATAGAATTACAAAAAAATGCCTCTTATTAAAAATAACCTTTAATCAAAAGGGATACTCATGCCTTGTGTATTGAGTATCTACACTACTCTTATTGATTAAAATGGAAAATCTCCACAAGAAGTTAATCACTTTCTGCTAATCAATTTTTCATCTGAAATATTAACCAACGTAAATTCATTAGACATAATTTTTTTATCGTTAACTTCAATGCTGGCCTTAAAACGAAACGAGTTTTCTACATGCTGAATTAATTCGACTTTTATATGAAGAAGATCCTGGGGGCGAGCGAAGCTCTTATATTTTGCATGATGAATGGTGCGAAGAACTCCAAGGGCATACCCTGTTGTTTTATCTGAATCATAGTCAGGCACAGGGGAATAATATTCAGTGATCAAGAGCCCTGCTGCCTGAGTTGTCATTTCTTGCATCATCGCGCCTGGGACAACTGGTGCTCCCGGGAAATGGCCTTGCAAATAATGCTCCTCTATTGTTGGCCTTTTTGTCACATGAATATTCATCTTTGAATGTTCAATGACCTCATCAATAAGTAAATAAGGTCTCCTTTGGTGGAGCCTTTTAAGAATATTTACGGTCATACTTCTCCATATTTTAGAGCAACATCTTTAAAGACTTCACTTACATTCAATGCATGTGGAATGTCTTCAAGAGTTAAATATAATGTAACGAGATAAACACCAAGAATTGCAAACTCTGGATTGAGGGGGATGTCTTCTTTTAGAAAGTAGCTAAAAATTTCGTTAAAAGAGGCTTGAAGTTTTTTGAGTGAAAATTTAACGGCAGCCTTCTTCCCTTCTCCAAAGTGATTGAGAAAAAGTTCTTTCATGTTATTTTTTTGAGCGTCACTCATGGATGCATTAATCATTCCTAACTGGGTTAGCCCAACTTCAAACTTCTCTTCATCATCAAAATAAAATCCTGAATAAAGAGAGCAGACTCCATCTAAAAAATTTTGCGAAAACTTATAATTGATTCTTGAAGGGGTCCAACATAATATGTCTGTTTTAGAGAAGGAACTTTTTCTTAGGTCGATATGAATGGGAAGATTTTTTTCGAAAAATTGCGAGAAATAAATTTTTAAAATTTTTTCACCATCTTCTTTGCTAAGTAAGGCATCAGTAGACTTAAGAGAATCGTTAACTAACTTAACATCGTCAAACTTCCATCCTTCACTTCTTCTTTTGAAACTAGACTCATAAAACTGTTTATCAAAAATAGACTTCGTTACGGCACCGCCAATTCGAAGTGTTTCTTTAAATGATAATAACTTAAAAGCTTTTTGTGGGAGTAGTTTTAAAATATCTTTATCCATATATCCTTATAGCTTTTTGTGAATGAGGTATTTCCCAAAGGATCTCATAACAAAAAGATGAAAAATAGCTTGGGTATATTTGTAAATAAACCAAGGAATACTTGGCACGTAATCATGAATGGCAATAATTTTATAAAGTCCTTGATAGATATTACGAAATTCGAGACGGGCCCTGGTGTTTTTTCCCACAAGTAAACCCGAGCGAATATAAAAAAGCTCTCTATCTGGAAGCCTTCTCTTATCAGAAGCTTCAAAAACCAGAAGCGGTGTTTTGATATATATCAATCTAATAATAAAAAAGGCGCCATCTTCTTCAATTTTAATTATTGGCTTTAGAAAACCGTTCAGCCATTTAAAGTAGACACTAGCTATAGTTTTTACTTCTGACCTAAAGAGTGTCGTCACTCTTTGAACAGATCGCACAGAAGAATCATTATCTATACCATGATACTTGTAGGCCCTTGGTGCCTCATCTGATTTTCTTTCAATTAATGATCGGTCAATAGCATCGTTAAAACTCATTGGGCTAATGAAATCTAATTCACGAGGCTTTGGAAAAAGAGGAATCATATGAGTCTTTAAACTATCAACTAAAGGATAAACGAGATCTCTTGGTGCTCCCGTAATAAGCCGTACCCAAAGTTTTGACAATCTTGGAGACACAAAAGGAACAGGAAGAAAAAAATGTTTTCTATGTAGTTTTATGGAAAGGAGCCTCATCATCTCTTCGTATGACAAGGGATCTGGCCCACAAATATCAAGACAATCTGTCGTTGTTAATGGGCCAGTATCAATACAATGTTTTATGATACTAACAACATCCCAAACTGCTATGGGGCAAGAAAGCGTCGACGTCCAATAAGGACAAACCATAACTGGCAATCGCTGCACTAGACGAAACATCATTTCAAAAGATGATCCATTTGGCCCAATAATCAATCCTGCACGCAAACTGGTTGTAGGGATTCCTGAAGATTTTAAAATATTTTCGACTTCTAAGCGACTTTGTAAATGCTCACTCAAAAGTGCATCAGGAGGAATAATTCCACTTAAATAAATAATGTGCTTAACATTTGCACTCTTAGCGGCCCTTGAAAAATTATCAGCGAGAATCATATCGAAATCGCGAAAACTTCCTTGAGTTAAACGAGCAGATGGAAGCATTGAGTGAACCAAGTAAATGGCAACATCGGCCCCCATCAAATTTTTTTCAATATCTAAGAGAGAAAATAAATCGCATTGAACCCATTGTACTCCATCAACTGATTTTCGAGTGCGTCTAGAAAGGCCAACAACCTCATAATCAGTGTTGAGCACTTTTAATAACTGTCTTCCAACAAATCCTGAGGCCCCAGCTATAACGATTTTCATTTATGACTCTCGATTAAAAAATTGCCTAGTGCCTCTGAAGACCTAATTGCCCCAAGCAAACTACTTCCCCCGAATGCATCTCCAATTAAAAATAAATTAGGAGCTATTTCCAGGAAAAGATTTTCAAATGAAGTTTGGGGTTGGCAGTATCGCCATTTTTTTAATTCTTTGCCTTTTATTTTTGCATTGGGAAAATCGGCAGTAAAAAGCATTATTATTTTTTCTAATATTAATTCATCTACAAGCTCAAACTCCTGCTCGGAAAAATCCGCAGACATGGTAATTGTAAGAGCAGGGATATTACTAACGCCTTTTTTTCTTTGGTCACTGATCGAAAAATAATGGCCAGAATCGAACTCAACATAACCACCAGCGTTTATTATCAGATCTTCTTCTAATGTGACTAATGCAATAAGTGCCTTTGTATAATTAATTTTTGTTATTTTTGCTAATAATTGTTCATTCACGACACCAGCAAGTAACTTAGCCGTCTGAGGAATCGGCGATGAAATAATGAGATTTTGGCAAAACCAATCCTCATTTTTATTAGATGTTAATTTCCATATATTATTCTCAAAATGAACTTTTTGAATTTCTTTTTCTAAAGAAATTTCCAATCCTTCCGCCATTGATTTTGCAAGAGTGGTCATTCCTGATCCTGAACACCAGTGATCTCCTTTTGAGGAAACAAACCACTCATGACTAATTCCACTTTGTTGCCAGCCTTGATGAAGTTCTTTGATATCTGCCTTAAGCCTATAAAATTGAGCGCCATGATCAAAGCGACAATCAAGAGTGCGCCGAGTGGCCATTCGTCCACCTACCCCACGCGATTTTTCGACAACCAGAGTACTGCCAAGGTTCAAGCCTTGTATTCTCCTAGCAATATTTAATCCGCTTATCCCCGCCCCAATAACAATGAAATTTTTAATCATATTTTTTAACTACTCAACTGAAAAATCAAATTCAACCTTAGTACTTACAGAGTTGATAATCATACATTGAGTCTTTGTCTTTTCCATCATCATTAATGCGCGATCTTTGTTCGTACACCCAAGCAGTTTAATTCTGATCAAAATGCTTTCCATCCATAAAGTTTTGCGCTCGCCTATATCCACATTCAAGATAGCATCACCTTTAATAGTGTCGTATTCAAGCTTTGATTTTTCCGCAATGTACTTAAAGGTGGCAAAGTAGCAGTTCATCAAACTCAAAGCATATAGGTCTTCAGGGGAATAAGTTCCTCCGACTCCTCCAAATTCTATTGGAATGGCCATTACCAGATCATCGCACTCTTTATCTTTTAGTCGATTGACCCAGCTCGATGAAATTCCTGAACGCCCAATAGATTCAACTGCAAATTTTTTTGAAATATTACTCATGAGCTTAATATGAATTAAGTATGGGGAAATAACAATTAGACATAGCTTAGAGTTTATTTTTCTTCGGATCTTATATTCATTATGTCGACATCTGAATTAATCACTTTCCAAGTATGGTCAGCATTTAATCTTAGTTCTGCAATGAACTTATCTTCCATGTTTTTTCCCCATTCTGTAGGAGAAATTAACGAAAGATATCTTTTATCTGGACTTGTCTCATAGAGAAAATAATTTTTCCCAACGACCGGGGTAAATTTTATTTCAGCGTTGTAAATTAGATCTGAAATATAAACTCTTTTTTGGATATCTTGAACTTGCTTTGCAAGCGTTTTCATTTGTTCAAAGATTAATTGAAGTTGCTCTTCCGTCTGCTCTTTCATAGCTTCACGGGCATGACTTTTAATTTGTCCTTCGTTTGTTGGAACGATAGAAAAGCCACCCACGTTGTGTGCATATTCAAGCAAAGAAGGTACATCTGTAACTTTAAGCTTCATTAATTCAAGATTAATTTTACTTACATCAACGGGGCTTGGCTTTTTTTCATCACTCATTTTTTTTACTTAGATATTTGTATTATTAAAAACGAGAATCAACTAGCTTTTCTACTGGAAAACCTAGATTCTTAGCGAACAATTTATATTCGCTATAAACTTCTGGAGCGATTCCTGGCGTTCTAGATAATATCCAAAGAGATTTTCTATCTGTCGATCCAACCAGTACAGTATCATAACCTTCACTTAGCTTAATGATAACATACTCGCCTTTTACTCTAAAAAGAACTGTGAAGAAATTGTTGAAAGTCACCTCTAAACGAGCATTTGTCTTAGGATCTACAACAACAGCTTTCCCTTTAATGTCAGTCGTTTTCCCATTGTCCTTAATACATGTATTTAAGACACTCACTGAATTTTCAGTTAAAATTTGGTATTCAGCTGTTTGGGCAATACAAGACTTTGTAAAAACTTGAGGAAGACTTGTCACCGCATACCATTTACCAATATAGCGTCCAATATCAACATTGGTTGCTGTTGGCAGCGCTGGTTGGTTGTTAGCTGCAAAGAGGTTAACAGATACAGTAAGTAATAAGCTGGTTAATAAGGTCTTCATAGTTCCTCCCAATACAAAAATATATTAACCTACATATATCTATACTTGGAGTGTTAAGCCAACTAGACAAAGCTTAGAAATGGTCTACCTTATGAAAACTAGTTGTTAATGGGATGTCAGCATTGGGAACTATTCCGCCTAATGCTGTTTAGCTACAGAGATCGCATATACTCTAAAATTATCACAATTAAACTAAGCAATCATCAAATCTAGCTCTTCTCTTTTAAAAATAATCTTTGAAATTAATCCCAACTCAATAGCTTCTTGTGGTGAAACCCAACGATCACGATCCATCAATTCCACAAAACGCTCCACAGGAGTACCTGACCTCTCCGCATATAATTCATGCATTTTATTTTTTAAATCTATAATGTCTCTTGCATGGATCGCAATATCAGAAGCAGGGCCTGTAATAGTTCCTCCAACTAAAGGTTGATGAAGAAGGATTTTTGATCTTGGAAAAATAAAGCGATCTTTTTTCTCTGCTGCTAGTGAGATAACTGATCCCATGCTTGCGGCCATTCCTGAAACAACCGTGATCACTCTCGGTTTAATAAATTGAATCGTATCGTAAATTGAAAACCCAGAATAGACTTCTCCTCCTGGAGAATTAATCCATGCAATAATGGGTGCCTCTGGATCGGCTTTTTCAAGTGCCAACAGTTCTCTATTAACTCTTAGGGCCAATTCATTATCAACCACTCCATTAATAAAGATACTTCGTGACTCAAATGCAAAGCGATCTACGGCATTTGAAGATGCTTGAATAGCGGTTGGTTTTGGTGTTGTGTTGGTTTCGCTCATAAATTTTCCTTTTAGAATTTCTTAAAATCCTAACTTAGAAAATTTAACTTTGGAGTATGTAAATTTTATTCACACACCGTGACATGATTTTTATGAAAATTATAAGAAATATTTGGGGCGATAAACTCACCCCAAATGTCGTATCACTATTTTGCTAACTTTAACTCTTCTAGCTCTTTCGTTTTCTCGTTAACTTTATTTTGCTTTTCTTGAATTTTCTTAGCTGATTTCTTGTCTGCACGGGCCTTATTTAATTCTTCAGTGGCCTCAATTAAGTCTGCTTCTTTTTCTTTAATCTTATCCTGCTGAGCTCCTAGAAGCTTCCCTTCTGTACAATTTGACTTTGTTTCACTCAAAGCAGTCTCAAGACCTTTGAGTTGATTTTTATTTCCACTATTTTCGGCCAACTTCATCTTATTCTCAATATCTGCAATTTTTTCAACACATGTTTCCGAAAAAGACGGCGACATGGTCAAAAGTAATACGCTAAGTGCAAAAATAGATTTTTTCATAAGTCATCCTTGTTATTTTTCAACCAAGTATATACTGTTATAAAAAATCATCAAGATTCAAAGGAGATCTCTATGCCGAAAAAAATACTATTTGCAACTCTTCTACTAGGGTTAACAGTAACTGGCGCGTTCGCTCAGAAAAAACTTGCCCCTGTTCCAGAAACTAAAAACGCAAAAGCTGAAAGTCAGGCAAGAAAACTACTCGCTGGCGAATTTTCAATTGACCCAGCACATACGCGCGTTTCTTTCGTAGTTCCTCACTTAGTTATTTCAGAAGTTGAAGGACGTTTTGATGATGTTCAAGGAACAATCACTATGGGTAAAGACATCATGGGTTCAAAATTAACTGCAAGTGTACCAGTGGCCTCAATTAACACTGGTGTTGCAAAAAGAGATGAACACTTAAAGAGTGAAGATTTTTTTGATGTAAAAAAATACCCTGATATGAAGTTTGAAAGTAAAACAATCACTGGAACGCTAAGTAATTTTAAAATGGTTGCTTCGTTAACGATTAAGGATGTTACTAAGGATGTTCTTCTTTCTGGAACTTACACTGGTGCAGTTAAAGACGCTCAAGGGAAAGAAAGAGTTGGCCTAAGAGCGACTGGTAAAATCAATCGTAAAGATTTTAATATCAACTATAGCGATGCAATTGATCTTGGGCCAGTTGTAGGTAATGAAGTTGAAATTCGTATTTGGGCAGAAGCTATTAAGAAATAATTTTTTATCTCCCCACCTTTCACAGAGGTGGGGTTAATGAACAGTAAATGGTCTTGAGTCTAGTGGGATGATGACCGTAAACACTGTACCTGTCTCCATCTCGCTTTTTACTTTAACCCTTCCTCCATGTGCCTCTGCGACTCCACGAACTAAAGTTAAACCGATTCCCCAGCCTTTCACTAACATTTTTTTGCTACCACGACGAAATTGCTGAAAGAGAAATTTCTGATCCTGCTCTGAAATAGGATCTCCATTATTGCAAACTTCAAGGATCGCATTTTCTGCTTTCTCATATAAATTAACTATAATCTTAGTCGTAGGTGAGCCGTACTTAACAGCATTATTGCATAGATTTTCTACAATCCGTCGAAGTCCTTTTATATCCCAATGGCCCTGAATAGAGCCAGCACCATTTAAAATAAAACGTTCACCATGGATGACTGATAATTCTTCTAGAGTTTTTTCAACCAAAGAAGTTAGATCAAAAGATTCAGCATTTATAGGTAGTAATTCACCACTTCTAATCAAATTTGCATCTAAAAGATTACTAATCATTTGATCAGCTCGATTAACACTGGCCTTTATACGGGTTGCGTATGTAAGAACCACAGGACCATTATTATAATGACGCTCTATAAGTTGTGAATTTATTTTTATTGCCGATAATGGAGTTCTAAGATCATGGGTTAAAAGTGATACAAACCGTTCTCTAAGCTCTCTTTCTGCTTCGAGATTGAGAACCTGGGTTGTTGAACGAGAGAGCTTTGCTGAGCTCTCCATCGCCTCTCGCTGGCGTAACTCATGCTCAAATTGAGTTTTATGATGACGATCAAGCGCAATTGAAACAAGGTCACCAATGGCACCTATAAACTCTAAATCATTCTCTGTAAGTCCCAATGATCCTTCTAACTGAAGAATGCCAAATGCCGGCAGACGGTCTACAATTAAAGGAATTACGCAAAAATTTTCTTTTTTTGTATAAACTTTTTTAACAGTGCTGATATTTTTTAATACTTCGGAACAGACACTCATACTCCTAAGATTAGCAGAGTCAGATGCTGGAGCATCTGTTAAATATATATAAGATTCTTTAGCATTATTAATGGCCAGATCAATTGATTTTTCATCTGTATTCTCTGCATTCCAAACCATTGCCTTCAAATCATTACCTCTTTTTTCAATCATAACAGCCGTTAAGAAAGGAAAAGTTGCTGAACAAGCTGAAAGAACTTCAGGAAATGCATTCTGTGTATTATCTAATGACGAAAGTATCTTACTTAATCCGTAGAGCACCTTTAGCCTTTCATAGGCATGCTCCTTCCAAGTAAAAAGAGCTGAGCTATCAATGCCATCATGATCACCACGTTGACGATTGTCTTTATTTAAATTAAATGAGTGATCATCTTTGTTCATTTATTTTTTAGCATGCTTAATTTTTTTATTAAGTATTTTAATGCCACCCTTTTTGATTTCGATCTTATGCTTGCCATCAACATGTGAAGTATTTCTTAATTTATAGATTTCAATGAATCTCTCGCGCTTTAATCCTTTTTGTTCTGACGTAAGGAGGATGACTCCATCCACAACTGTTTCTTCCACTCCAAATCTGCTAATAGTATTACTTCCATAAGGGATGTCAGTGGCAAACATGCCAATGCCTTGAGCATTTTGTATGATAGTACCAAGCTGGAAAATCTTCTCTCTCACAATCTGAGGATCATTTACCTTGTGAACAAAAATTGAAGCTGAATCAATTGCGATGCGCTTAGCACCTAAGCTTTCTATTTTCTCTTTCATCATCAATAAATGCTTTTCAACTAGAATATCTGATTGAGAAATAAAAATAATTTCAATATTTCCTTTATTGATTTCGCTCTCGATATCCCATCCCATAATTCTGGCATTGGAAATCAATCTCTCAGTGGTCTCTTCAAAAGAAAAGAAAATGCCTTTTTGCTTAAATTTGCTCATTCCTTTATATATAAACTCTAGTAGCAAGAGTGTTTTACCTGTTCCAGCAACACCCGACACCAAAATACTAGAGCCATAAGGGATTCCCTCACCTAACAAATCATCGAGAGTTGAAATACCCACTTGAGCACGTCTGCCCTCTTCACTACTTTTATCCATAAAAGGTAATCGACGAATTGTTACACGAGGAGCATAAACTTCCAGACCATTGGTAGAAATTAGAAAAGTATGCTCATCTCTACTATGATTCGTTCCCCGCATTTTTATCACCTGAATAAAACGCTGTTCTTCACCTGATTCGGAATGATGCTTAAGAGAAATAATTCCATCGACAATTGAAAAAAGTGGATTGGTCTGAAGGTCTTGCTGGTTAAACTCACCCAAGAGTAATGTCGTACACTCCCACCCCATTAAATTAATCGCAATTTCATAAGAAAACTTTCTGAGCTCTTCATGGGATTTTGCAAGGTCTGCAAAAACTTTAAAACTATCTATTATAACAAAAGCAGGTTTTAATCTCTTCACGTGCCCCATAAGTAAACCCAGGGCATCTCCAATACCATCCGATCTTAAAATTTCACCCAAGTCTATAAACTCAATACTTCCATCTTCCAGTTTTTTTGGATTGTAAAAACTAAACTGCTTTAGATAACGTAAAGTTTTTGCCGTCGGCTCTGACAAAGTTTGAAAAAATAGAACACTGTTTTCTGGTGTCGCATTTTTGAAAGCTATCTGTTGGGCCAATATAGTTTTACCTGAACCAGGCGTTCCAGCGAGCACTGTTATATTACCAACAGGTAAGCCGCCAGAGAGAACCTCATCCAAATTTCTCACACCGGTCAAAATTCGTTCGTCTAGATTAGTTACTTTCATTTTTCACCTTTCTTTTTTGCAGTATTCATTGGCCTCAAATTCTGCACATCATGCACCTTAAGAGCACTTGCACTAGTCACTTCCATGAGTTCCTTGTGTAGAGGGGCAGTTAAAACTTCAGAAGTAATATTGCCTATGACCGTCAAGAGTTCTATGAGTAGGTATCTAAAAGCGTTGTTGATTTCGTGAGCATTATAATGTTCTTTCTTTTGATGGATGCTGCTAAAATTTAGACCGGTAGACTCTAATGTGACTTCTACTAAAAGAGGAAACTTCTCAATTCCTTGATGAATAATTCTATCTAGAACAACCTGTACAGTGACACTACTTAAGGTAATTAAGCATCGTCGTTCTATAGTTTGAAGTGCATTTCCAAAAACTTGAATTGCCTGATCGGTTCCAAGATCTTTGATATTTTTTTCTTCCCAGAGAATCACGATATCGCGATGGGCGCTATTTTGATTTAATGTCATTCAATATCGCTCCCACTTTAAAGCCTAGGAGTACTATGACCTCTATTTACACTCCACGTATAGTAAAGTTTATGAATAACACTCAAGATGATTAAAAATTTATCTAGTCTTAAGGATTTTTGCCGTTATTGAAAAACTGATGATGAAATGACAATATTCATAGTCCTTACTAAAGTTTAAATATTACTTATGTATAATAGATGTTTGAAAGAAGATGGGATTATTCACATATAGGCCCCGGACCAAGCTTCGGGGCCTATATGCAATAATTATAGTGAATAAAATTTTAAATTCTTATCCCATCCAACTTTAAAACTAAATTCTTTTGGCCGGTAAAAGAGCACACTAACATGAGGTGAGTTCTCATCTTCTTTGTGAAGCATAATAATCTTATTAAAGAACTTCAAATCCACTGGATTTGGCAATCGTACGTCATCCATCATTGGTCTTTTATCTGCTCTATTTTCTAGCTCTCTAGCTAATTGAGAAATAAATATAATTATGCATTCTTTCTCTTGAGCATACTTTTTAAGCTTCAACACTTGCTCTTCAAGGATTGGCTTCGTTCTTTTTTCATCCAATAGCTGAAGGTAGTCGATAACGATAATAGATTTTTTAGCAATGCTCCCCTTAGTTCTTTCAATAATATAATCAGCGCTAATATCATTAGAATAATCGACAGCAATATATCCCAGATATTCATTCACATTTCCAATCGTCTCGTCATACACTGCAATTCTTCCAGCAATATCTTTATGAACTTCTGACAATGTAAAAAAATAATTTGGTGCTAATTTCCTCTGAATGGCCTGAACAAATAGACCTATCGTGAAGAGAGTTTTTCCCTTTGATGGACGAGCTCCAATCAAGACGATGTCGCCAGGATTAAAAAAATCTAATATTTCATCATAAGATTTTGGAAACATATCATCTTTTTTAGATTGCAAAAGTGCCCAGGAATTGAATCCTTCTCGCTTAGCAATTAAGTCAAGTGCCTCTGTATTTGTGATAGATTTTTCTTTTTTAAGCTTTTGAGCTTCAGCTTTAAGAACATGAATAGGTGCAGATAATTTCACGACGAACCTCCAATTTTTGGTCTTTAAAAGCATTCCCTTCTTCTGCCTAAACCATCATTAAAGGTTTGGTGATCATTAGAAAATATTCAACACTTAAGTGCTTTCCCGTTTGAAGGGGGGTGGCATGAATAAGATGCCTGAGATCATTATGAAGGAAGATGAAATGGAATTCAACCTAAGAATTTTAAGAAACCTAATATTGAACACTAAACGTATCTTAAGAACCTGAAGGCCCACAATAAGACTGCCACAGTGAGCACCAGCGCACTATATCCTAGATGCTTTAGATAATGCTCAGGCAGTAAGAAAGCACTAACTCGTGTCGCTCCTGCCAGGATGATTAAAAATGTTATGCCATAAATAACTTTAAGATTTTCTAATTTAGAGTCTTTAGGCCCATGTGACTGAAGAACTCTGATCGCAACCAATAAAGTCAGTAGAACAATCCCACTAAAAAAGAATGAATGGCTTGCATGGATAAATCCGTCAATCCAAAATGCTTTCAGAAAAAAACTAAGGATCATGAGCCAGCAAGAAATCCAGATACTCCAAGTGAGCGAAGTTTTAACTTTTGGGAAACTTCCAACTCTCCAATAAAACACTCCAATAACAAGTGTTACTAAAGATCTAATATAAATACCGACAGCTGTTGTTATAAAATAGCTGAGCGTGAAAAATAAGATGAGAGCAATGAAATGTAACGGAACTGTTAAGAAAAAGGGTTTATCAGTTTCATATAATTTTCTCTGAGTCTGTACGATTTCAACATGTCCTAAAATCCCAGGAATCAGCCTGCTTCCAACTCCTAAGATAATCGCCATCATTGATC
This sequence comes from Bacteriovoracaceae bacterium UBA6153, assembly GCA_002428265.1. Lineage (GTDB taxonomy): Bacteria > Bdellovibrionota > Bacteriovoracia > Bacteriovoracales > Bacteriovoracaceae > Bacteriovorax. The sequence continues at coordinate 39,255 of DIUR01000024.1, read as the reverse complement.
CTTCATAATGGAGATTTAAAAATGCGTCTTGATGAGTATACATAGAAGCTAAGGCCGAAATAAACCACAGCGATAGTCCAGATAACATAAAGACAAAAGAATAAGGTGGATTGGTCTTTCGCTGATGAATCCTATTGAATATAAAAAAGAGGATTAGTAGTGCCTGACAGGCCGAGATTAAAAAAGTAAGTTGTATTAAATCGGCATAGGCACAAATAACACCAACTGCAGTTAAAAGAACAAAAGGCATTACCTCATAACCTTGAGCTATTTTTGTCTGGGAGAATTTTGGAACAGCAGTCATTAAAAATCCAGCGACAAATGAAGCACTGAACCCGTTAAGCATCAAATACCGATGAGCAAGTGTTGGGTAATTTGAGTGAGTCCAGATCTGAGGAAGCCAAATAAGTGTTCCCCATAATAAAAAAAGCGTTCCGATCGGAAACAATATTCTATAGGGCTCATTGATAAATCTTAATTTTTCAGAGTGACTCATTTTCTTCATTATGGACCTCACTACATTATAAAAACATGATAGAGATCAGCAATCCTCACGTAAACCCAACCTTTTCATACAGTGATTTTTTAGCACTGAAAAATAAATAACAGATTGTTATAAATGTTCATAACGTCACTACTTCTAATATAAAAATTATTTTTATATTTCTATTAATCACCTACTTACAAGAAACCACTCTTGGTACACGTTTCTTGCAATAAAACACATACATTTTAGAAATTAGTTTTATAAACTTCTACCGAAGGAGCTTCAAGATGAAGTGCACTCATTGTAAAAGATCATGGCTGATCCTAGTGTCGAATTTTCTTATATTAAACAGTCTTCCACTTATTAATTTTCTGAAATAAATAGCCTGCTCCGTAGAGAATAATTCCTGTCAAAATTAATGTTCCAATCCTGCTTCCAGAAGACGCCTGACTAGCATCGTAAATAAGCGCTTTAATAGTCGTCACCATTAAAACAATAAGTGAAGACTTAGCAAGGATAGCGTGACGATTAAAATACCCTAAAACTAAAATTATGACTGAATAAAGCCCCCATGCAACAGATACCGCAAGAGTGCCATAATCATAAGCAATTCTATATAAAGAAAGGATACTTATAATATGAAGAAGTGAGAGAAAGAGTTCTTCTTTATTTTTAACTTGTCTTCCGCCTTTGAAATAGTAAAAACTCCCAATAGCAATGGTAAAAAGAGCTGGGACAACATTTAAAAGATTTGCATCGGCTATCAAATTAAAGCAAAGCTTGAAAAATTCTAATAATCCAACAATGAAAAACATTATTTTAAGTACTGCGCTTAGGCCGGGTTTATTTTCTCTTTGCTCACTCAGGTACAATCCCAAGATAATGACAGGCAAAAGCCAGGGTTTACCCTCTGCTGGAACAAGCTGGATATAGCCTGAATGAAAAATAACCACTGATAAAAAGGTGTGGACCATTTCAGTGCTTTCTATTTTTAGATTTGCTTTACTCGCTCTCCAGTAAAGAAAATATATAAAAGCAGCAAACCCCAAAGATATCCATGGCGCCAGTAATGGATTTAAGATATTTAGGAAATAGTATAGCGTTCCATAGAAAAATAATAAAATGGGCAGATAGGCCATTGCCATCTCTTTAGATAATGGTGATGCATTTTTTATTGAATAATAATAAACACCACCTGCATAAATTATAAACTGCATGCTATGAACCACGATTACATCTAATACGTCGCCAGAGTGTGCAGCTTCAATATTTAAAAAGGTGAAAATCCCTAATCCCATATATGATGCCAACAAAGACAGTGTTCTAGTTTTAAAATAGATGCCAAGTCGTGAAAAAACAGCAGCCCACAATAAGAAAAAAGCACTTAAATAGATAAAGTCTGTCTCCTTTCCGAGCAGAACTGGTGAGATATAAGTACCAACCACACAGATAACGACAAAAAGTTCTGATTTAAAATATTTAAAAAGATAGAAACACAATAAAGAAACTAAGGCGCCCAGAGATATTGAAATAATGGGGTCGAATAAGCCAAAATAAAGAAAACTGCTATAAGCAGCAATATAAAGAACAACTACGCCAGCTGCTCCTATATAACTTCTATATTCAGAAGATATTTTTTCAACAGCTAAACCAAACCCAACAAGTGCAATTCCAAAAAATGATAACAACCCCCATTGTCTCACTGGAGTCATCCAACCTGATTCAATAGTTAATTTTACAATAAATATCGCAGCCAAGAAAAAGCATATGACCGCAAGTATTGGCAGTAAATTATAATGTCCCTCCTCTGTCTCCCCAGATAATGATTCCTGTGAAGGTATCTTAGCTTCTGGAATTAAAACTGATTGAGGCAAGGGAGGTGGAATGTCTGGATCAATTTTGGATTTTTTTAAAGAATTAACACCTAAAATCTCTATTATATAATCCATTTTTTTTTCAAGATCATCAATACGCTCTTCTGGCGTTTTTTCAAACTTACTCATTGCTCATCCTTGATTCGTATTATTGTTTAATGATATCTGAAGAAAAAAAATAATCAATTTTATTAAATAACATAAGCAAGTTTTTACTTTGACTAATTAGCAAACTTACATGGAGCAACGCTGGCATAAACTCTGCATTAATGTAGCTAGAGGGCCAATGAAGCTCAATCTTTAATACTTTGAGGCAAATTGCCCATACTATCTTCTGGAAATACATATGAATGGTCTTAATAAAACTCTCGGACTCCCGATGCTTATTTTCTATGGGACGGGAATGATCCTTGGTGCTGGAATTTATTCCATTATAGGTAAGGCTGCCGCTCTGACGGGTGAGACTCTCTGGCTGGGTTTTGCACTTGCTGGGTTCTCTGCCTTTTTGACAGCGCTATCGTATGCTGAACTCGCCACAATGTTTCCAAAGGCCGGTGCTGAATTTGTCTTTCTGAGAGAGACTTTTAAAAAGGCCACATGGATAGGCTCTACTACCGGAATTGCAATGGCACTTTCTGGTGCGGCTACTGCTGCGACCGTCGCGCTTTCTTTTTCAAATTATTTAAATCAATTTATTCAGGCCCCTGAGTTTATAACAGCTTTATCAGTTTTAATTCTTTTTACCATTGTGGCCATTATTGGAATCAAAACTTCAGGCTGGGTAACAGTCATTTCTACTATCATTGAAGTTGGCGGATTGATTTTCATTATCTATTTGGGGTTAACTTCTGAAAAATTTGGAAATGCGCTAGAGACCATTCCTCATCTAGGAACAATCTCAGGAAGCGCATTGATTATTTTTTCATTTTTTGGCTTTGAAAATATTGTAAACTTGGCAGAGGAAACTAAAAATCCTGAGCGTGATCTTCCACGTGCTATTTTAATAAGTGTTATCATCGCGACTATTTTATATATTCTGGTGAGTATCAGCGCTCTGACAATTTTGTCTGCAGAAAATTTGGCAGCAAGTGAAGCACCACTCATGTCTGTAGCAAAAGTGATCTCAGAAAAATACGCAAAGATTCTAGGAGCTGTTGCCTTGTTTTCTACGGCCAACACTGCACTAATCTCTCTTATTGGTGCTAGCAGGATTCTCTACAGCATGGGCCAAGCAAAGGCCCTTCCTCAGGCGACGGCCATCGTATCACCAAAAAGAAAAACGCCATGGATTGCCTCAATTGTGGTCTTGATTGCAGCGTTTTTATTGTTGCTTGTTGGAAAACTTGAAGTTGTCGCAAGTGTTTCATCGCTCACAACAATGGTTGCTTTCTTTGCCGTCAATGTTTCGTTAATCGTTCTTCGATACTCTCAGCCTGATTTAAAAAGAGCTTTTAAAGTTCCTTTAAGTCTTGGTAAATTTCCAATAATTCCTGCAATCGCTGCTCTTGCTTCGATTTTATTTCTAACTCAGTTTGAATCAAAAGTTTATATTATTGGAGTAAGCTTTTTAGTCTTGTCTGCTTTTGGATTTTGGTTAAAGGAAAAAACGTAGAAGGATTAAACATCCCTCTACCGTAAAAATTTATTTTAGATATTCTTCAAGTTTATCAAATGATCCAGTCCATCCGAATGTCATCCCTGCTTTCGCTTCTGAAATCGCTGCAAGCTCCTCTGGCGTCGCTGGTCCGTCGACTTCAGTTGTAACAGTCACCCTAGTCGAATTATTTTCTTCTTCTGAAAACGTGACTGTCACGAGCATTGACTCTGGCCAAACAGGGGCCATCGGATGCCTACTGATTGCACCATTTTCATCGACGAATAGCTGTCTGTAGACAATCTTATTTGGTTTTTTAATTTCAGTATAAATTGATTTTCCAAAAAATGTTATTCCATCATTATTGCTCATGGAATACACTGACGCTCCACCTTCTCTTACATCGGCCTTTAGATATTCCATGTTAAATCCAACAGGTGGAAGCCATTTTGAAATATGTTTTGGATCAGTCCACATTTCAAAAACTTTAGTGATCGGTGCTTCAAAACTTCTATTGATAACAAAAGCATCATTAGGAGATAAATATTCTGCAAGTCTATCCCATGTAGAATTTCCACCGGCCTGCTTAATAAACTTTTTAATTTCTTTGGCAGCTTCTGGAGTTTCTAGCGCCATTGTCATATCCATTTTTGTTTTACCATTCAGATCGATAAAATCAACAGTCACACGAAACAAAGGAGGTCTATCTTCATATCCTCCATGGTCATAAACGAGTCGAGAGTATTTCACGACTTCATGGTAAACAGTCCTATTGGGATAATCGACACCATCAGGTCCGTGCATTGTATAATGCCAATGTCCGCCGACTTTTAAATCCTTACTATGAGTCGTAATCGTAAATCCTCTTGGCCCCCACCACTTTGCTGTTTTTGCAGGATCAGTCCATGCATCCCAGACTAATTTTACAGGAGCATCATAAATACGCGTGATGTAGAGCTCATTTGGTTTATTTTTTGCGGACATTTTTCTTCCCCTTCTTAGTGGTTTTAGTTGTCATCGTTTTTAAATATTCATCAAGTCTATCGAAACTTTCTTCCCAAAAAACTCTGTAGTGCTCTATCCAGTCTGAAACTTCTCTTAGAGGCTCGCCGTTTATTTTACACTGACGCCATTGGGCTTCACGACTCTTTGTAATGAGACCTGCTTTCTCAAGAACTTTTAAATGTTTTGTGATGGCCGGTGCACTCATCTCTTTCATGAAAGGTTTTGCAAGTTCAGAAACGCTTGCTTCCCCCATAGAAAGACGCACCAAGATTGCCCTTCTAGTTGGGTCACCCAAGGCTGAAAACGTTAAACTTAGTTTATCTTGATCCATATTTTACCTATCGGTTAATTAACCACAAGGTTTAATATAACATATCAATAAAAGTTGTCAAACAGGTATGAAATCAAGGACTTTGCGCTCTTATTTTTTCCTCTCGAATTGTACAAACTCTACACTAATTCCATTGGTGATTTCCGAGTAAGAAAGTCCAATCTAAAAAAATAATGTTCTCACTGCCCCTACCGATATAGCTGTTATGAAAACAACACATACATCAAAACTTTTAGTTCTTTTTATAACTCTTTTTGCGCTCTCTTGTGTGAAAGAAGACCCTTGCGCCAAAAAATCAGATACTGGAACAAGCACAACTTCACAAAACAGTCTTGCAACAGATGCATCTGCAAAGTGTTCTGGTGATGATACGACGACACCAACACAACCAAGCGAGCCCACAGAGCCGACTCAACCAACAGACCCAAAACCACCTATTGATGAAACAGATATGAGTTCGTTCAATCGTCCATGGGATAAATCTCATACATCGATTGTTATTGATGCTTACGAAGGTAACTCAATTGACTGGAATAAAATGGCCACTGATACAAAGGTTGTCGGAGTTATCCACAGATCTAGTATTGGAATGAAAGTTGATACTCAATATAAGGCACGCAGAAAAATTGCACTTGAGCGCGGATACCTTTGGGGAGCTTATCACTTAGGAAGACCAGGAAATACAATCGCTCAAGCTGATTTTTTTCTCTCACTAGTTCAAGATGATCCAGACACACTTATGATTCTGGACCTTGAAGATACTACAAACTCTGGAAGCTTTATGAGTATTCCTGAAGCCATCGTCTTTATGGAATACGTTTATGAAAAAACGGGAAAAATTCCTACTGTGTATGCAAATCATTCAACAACAGTGCTTCTGAATCAAAAAGTTAAAAATCACCCGTTATTTCAGCAATCAAAACTTTGGTATGCGAGATTTAAAGCTAACGTTACAGACTTTCCTGCGGCCATCTGGCCAAACTATTTCTTGTGGCAGTTCTCTAGCGAGATTAACTGTACAACGACTGGATCATGCCTTTACAACGTTCCTGGAACGAAAGCTGATATGGATGTGAACGTGTTTAATGGAAGTGCGAGAGACTTAGCTTCGAAATGGCATAATGATTAGATAATTCACAAGAAGCCCTGAAGAAATTTGGGGCTTTTTATTTTTTACTGTTAGTAAGATCTCTTCCAAGAATTTCTGAAGCGACTTTACGTTCTACTGGATTATCAAAATACTTAGGGTTATGAATAAGTTTGCGACCTATTTGAATTCTTTTTAAATTATTACCTTTAACTCCCTTATAAATATCTAAGCTCAAATTATATGATGAAAACATTAAAAAAGTTATGCAAGAACAATTAATCGCCATAACTCTTATATTATTTTTAACATTCTTTTTAAAATAAATTAAATAAGCTAGTACAATTCCTATAATTCCAAGCCAGTTTAAAGACCTAAATATAAGAACGACCCAAGGCTTTACAAAATAATTTACACATTCCCTATTGCAATATTCACTTACGTAATGGCCAATTTTTTTAAGCTCAGGAAAAATATCAAACCTAAAAAAGATAAACAAATAAGTATAAAGAATTGAAAAAAGCAGTACTGCGTAAAGTGGAGATCTCCAATGAAGAATCGTAGCTACTGCATCAAGAAAAACTTTCAGCTTAATTGATTTCTTATCCTCGAACTCTATAGGGTAATTTAATGCCATAATTTCAGGAGTATTTTTTATACTAAAATATCCAGAGATCTCATTAATAGAAAAATATATCAGGCAATATTTGTTATTGTAGTTAACAATTTTTAATAATTGGTCTTCATCTAATACTACATCTTTCTTTTTGCAAAAATCTGAAAAACTGTAGTTTGGTACATAGCTGAAAAAATTGAAAGCTACGTTATAACTTTTGGCAGGAAATATATATTTCATAAAACTCCAATATTTCTTTATCGGTTTTTACTATTATATAATAACATGAAATTACGGCAGTTTGAGGCTTAAGAATGAGCCTTCAAACCACCAATATAATTAAACTAGGCCTTATAAATCACTTTCAACTTCAACTCTCCACCTTCATATCTAGTCTCACAGATCGAAGACACTACCCTCGTCCCATCAGCTCGTTTCTCCTGATAAATAACATAAGAGAATGCCTGCGCTAGTGCATAGTTTGCTTCTTCAATCGAAAACCCATCCGATGAAAGCACCGTCATCGTCGTTACTCTTTTTACTGCATCAACTAAACTCTCCCCTGATGCTAAGGCGATTCCTGTGCAGTTATTTCTAATCATATTAACAAACGGTCCGACTTCAGGCCCCACGCATTCCGAAAGAACCAAAAAGTCAGCTCTCAATCTTTCCGCTACTTCGATAAGTTCAATCATCTCTGTTGCTTTTTGAGTCTGCGAATGCAGTCGACATAAAAGAGGTCTTTTAATAACCAGGTCAGGCATCCTCTCAAGAGTTACCACCCTATGCATTTCTGGAAGATTGTTAATAAGTGTATTTAATAGAGTTGTTTTCCCTGATCCCATATTTCCAGTAACAAGAAAACCCTTCTGACTGTTGAGAATTTTTTTGATAACTTCAACACCTTCATCAGTAAGCGCTTGCCACTTAACTAAATCGTCAAACGTAACTTCTTTTAAAGGAAGTTTACCAATAACCACACTTGGTCCCTTCGCTGCAACTGGCGGCAATACAATATTCACTCTCGTGTAATCATCAAGCTTGAAAAAATAAGAATACTGTCCTTCGATTATCTTTTTCTTAGAAAATTTTAAAAGCCTGCTTACAAGAAGATCTAAATCTTTACTCGTCTTAAAAATCTTCTCTGCTTTAATTCCAGAATTATTTGCACTGTGAACATCTTCAAATGAATCGATAATAATTTCCCAACAAGTGTCTTTTGAAAACACATTCCAAAGAGGTCCTAAAACTGCTTTAAGTGAACTAGAGTTTGTTTTTGCTTTCGCCATAATGATTTCCTCGCTTAGATAAAGTCTAAACGAAGCCGAGATTTTATGAACCTAGGGACTTCCCTAGGTTAACTTAACCACTTATTATTAAGGGCATTTTTTACTGATTCTGTTCTGGTGTTGGCGTCTGTCTTAGTAAAAATCGATTTTAGGTGAAACTCTATGGTTTTTTCAGAGATATTAAAGGCCGAAGCGATTTCTCTATTGGTAAAGCCTTGAGAAACATGAAAGAGGACTTCCCTCTCTCTGGCCGTTAAAGGGTTCTTAGACGTCACTGAAGTTGTATCAATAGATTTAGAAAGAGACTCAAGAGAGTTGGCCATTCTCATTAACGACAAATGAGGGCGGCTGCCTTTTGAGTGCATTCTACACTCGGTCGCAAGACGCTTTAATTCTAAGAGAATGACGTTGTTTTCTTCGGCCACATGAACCCCATTTATGATGGTTATATTGTTGTCTCCCAAATGAAGTTTGTCTAGGCTCTATAAAATTGATAAAAAAAAGCCCACTTTCAAAGTGGGCTTTTTTTATTAAATTTTTCTAGCTGATTGTGCTTCCGCTTTAATGGCCGAAATGATCGCTTCAACCTGATCTTTTATTACACTCGTCACAAACTTCTCAACAATAAATCCAAGCTTCTCGCCTTTGTAATAAAGAGTACTTCTTACTTTTACACTTAAAGAGTTTTTAGATTTTTCAGTTGAACACAGAAGAAGTGTGAAATTTTCGATGTTGTCAGTAATGATTGGTTGAGACCCAGTAAAGTCAATTGTTCCAAGATAAGCAGTTTCGTTATTGCTACACCCATTTGTTGTACGTTCAAAATTCATTGTTCCGATCATTTCAACTTCTTTAGCAATTCCAAGAAATTTTTTAACAACCAGGTATTCAAAAGCATTTCCGTTGATCACCTTTTTTTTAATTTCAACTCCAGATGGATCAAATCTTTTTAAAAATCCTTCAGTCGTTAAAACTGTATCTTCAAATCTTTCAGAAGCGCTGGCCGTTGATACTGCAAAGCTTGTTTTCGTTACAATTGAATGGTCAGCGGCCTGGGCAAGGGCCAGCGGCAAACAAAGTGACAAAAGCGTTAGTTTAAAAATATTGTTCATAGAAATCGCCCCAGTAATGATTTTGGTTAGCTAACAATCTTCTAATAAACATTATGGATATTCAAGTTCTGTTAAGAATGATGATGAAAAAAGTTCACGATTTTGGGCAAAAAAAAGCCCGGGGACAACCCCGGGCCCTTTGTCTATTATCTGTATTGAGAAGCAATTCTATCTAAAACTGGCTCAGGGATTTCCTGACCTGTCGTGATAGTTTCGTATTGGCTCATAACCGCATCATGGAATTGGTCAAAACGATCTGGGTGAACTTTGTTAATGAATGCAGTTGAAAGAATAGAATAATCTAATTCTGTCTCTGTTACTTTATCAATTAATGTGTCGATAAGATCCATCAGTGAATAACCCATAACTTCTGGATCGAAATCTGATCCTTCTGTTGATCTTAAGTATTCAATGATTGTGTTTCTTTCCATTTGCATGATTCATTCCTTTGAAAATTTTTATGTGTACAAATAGTTTAAACAATTTTGAAATTTTTTGGTGGTTTTTTTGATGGTCTTAATTAGTCAGGTAATAAATAAAAGGACCAGCCTAAGCTGGTCCTTCTAATCATCATTATCTTGTGAGAGTGAAATCTCCCCAGCCATTAAAGACTGGATTGCTAATCGTCGTCAATTGCGCTTCGCCCGCATCACTATAGTCTTGAGAAAAACTTAAAATAACTCTGAACTGCGTCGTCTCTCCGGTGAAGATGCTTCCAATCTTAGCCCCTTCACTTTTTAGATCAACAGTTACTTTAGTGACATTTTCATTAGCAATATATTGGTACTTAATATTTCCTTTGCTAACTTTTTTATCCATTTCAACTTTTTCTTTCTTTGTAATCTTCATCGCCAGAGCAGTTCTCTTAGAATCAAGTTTACCTTTTAACTTGAAAGAGAATGAATACTTACTTAGTTCTCCATCTAGCCTCTCAGGAGTATTCAGGTAACCCATGAACTCGTTTTTATTTAAAAGAAGAATTTTGAATTTTGCATTAATATCGTTGATCTCTCCACGATCATCAGCTTTTACTTCTTTTTTAACAAAGGCCATGGCCACACTTGAATCCGTACTCCAATGATCTTCCTGGTTAGCTTTTTTCGAAGCAACACTCACATTTCCTTTTGTATCAAGGTTGAATGTAAATGTAGGCCCAAGAATTTTTGATAGAGCACTAAACTCTACGGCAACACTAGCTCTGTGAGTTTTTAGTAATGTTTCCTTTGGAACTTTCACTACTTTTGTACATTCATACTTTTCTTCTTTGTATTTTGTTTCCATCTTACAAACTTTCTCAACGTAAGGAACATCTTTACAGACTTCTTTTGCTGGAATGTTTTCACAGATTTTTTTGTAGTTATCTACGCATACTTCACGATCTCTTGGAACGTCTCTACAAACTTCATCACCAGGAATTGTTTGGCATTGTTGCTGACTTTCATTTCTACAAACTTGCTCTTGTCTTGGAACCTGCTGACATTGGTATTCACCTGGAATAGTTCTACACTCTTGGCGCGTGTGGTTTTCACAAACTCTTTCTTCTTTTGGAACTTGACGACACTCTTGACGAGAAGGTCCTTGAGAACACTCTCTTTCTTCATACGGAACCTGACGGCACTCCTGACGTGAAGGAGCATTAGTACACTCCTGGCGCGGAGGAATTTTTGTACAACGATTCTCACCGTTCACTATTGAACACTGAACTTCTCCCGGAATCGTACGACATTGTTGTCCACCTGGAACTTGAGAGCATTCATTGCGGTAACGGACAACTACGCGACACTGATTTTCACCAGGCACAGTTCTACATTCATTTGTATATCTTGTTTCAACTCTGCATGATTGTTCTGTAACTGGACGACACTCCTGACGAGAAGGTGTTGTGTTACAAACGTTGTCATATTTAGTTTCATATTTACAAACTGGGACACTGACAGTTGAACACTGCTGACGGCTCGGAAGATTGTAGCACTCCTCAACCATCTCAGTTTTTGTATGACAGATAGGAAAATTAACTTGCTTACATTCTTCGTGAGCTGGAACAATGGCACATTCTTTTTTATATTTTGTAACATCTTTACAAACGTTTTCTTGGTAGGGAACTTTCTTTACACAAGTATCTTTAACTTCTTCATCAACATATTTAATTTCTTTTAAAAAATTTTCTAAATTGAAGTTTTCAACACTCTGATCTTGAAAAACAATTTTTTGTGAAGTTTCAGCGTAACTGACATTAGATTGTGTGATGAGACAGCAAAATAGAATTGCCTTCATTAACCGGTTCATTTTATCCCCCCCGAGATAAGTTTTTAGTGAGCAGGGGCTGTAGAGCAAACGTGTGGCCAATTATTTTTCACAAAGCGCTCGCGTCAAGCGAATAGAATTACTTGAACGTAAAAGTCGGTCTAGTGCCACACTGGCACCCATTCATTCCACAACATCACCGCGTTATTTTTATCGCCAAATCATCAACGATAAATAGCAAGTGATCAAAGAAAGAATAACGGTGAGTGGTAATCCAATTTTTAGAAAATCATTAAACTTATATCCACCAGGACTCAGAATCAAAAGATTTCCGTGATGGCCGATAGGAGTTAAGAAAGATGCGACTGCTCCGATGGTGACACAAATAACAGAAGCAGTTGGAGAAATCCCTGCTGATTTTGCAAATGAAACTGCAATCGGTGCAAGAAGAACTGTGGTTGCTGAGTCAGACATAATTTGAGTAAGGAGCGCTGAGATCCAGAAAAAAACCATTAACATAGCAAATGGCTGCCAACCGCCAGTATAATTCACGATCTGGTCTGCAATGAGTTTATCAACACCAGTTTTTTCCATCGCTATCCCTAGCGGAATAACTCCGGCAATCATTACAAAGATTTTTGTTTCAATTGATGAGTAAGCTTTTTCGATATCAACACATTTAGTAAGAATCATAGCAACTGCACCAGATACAAACGCAATATAAGCTGGGAGCAATCCAGTTGCAGCGATCCCAATGGAAATTAACATAATCGTTGAAGCAGTCAGTGCTTTGCTTCTTTTGGTAACTGTTGCATAGAATGGAAGCAGCATCAAGAAACCACGTTGAAGAGAGAGGTCATCTAGTTTTTCTTTTGGCCCCCAGATAACTAAAGTATCTCCTGGCATGAGTATTGTTTCAGAAACACCTTTGGCAATCCATCCCGACTTTCTCCATATCCCTATAACGACAACTCCGAAGCGACGAAAGAAATCTAATTCAATTACATTTTTTCCAACAAATTCAGATTTAGAAGAAATGACGGCTTTTAATATATGTTTTTCTTCGCCTTCAAGAGAGTGTGCATTAATATTGCCTCCCTTGAATTTATGCAAGGCCTTCAAAACCAATCCGTCAGCAGCTGTGTATGAAACAAGCTCATCTGGTGTTGTTCTTACAATTAAAGTGTCATCGACATCAAGAATGCCAGAAGAGGTCTTATCTTTACTCTCAAGTACAACAGATTTAAATTGTTTACTGGTTGCTGTCACTAACTCACTTAAAGTTTTACCTATCCATTTACTATCTTCAGTAAGAGAAAATTCTGTCGTGATATCTGTTAATTTATATTGATTAACTGAATCGTCCACACCTGACTGCTTTGGTAAAATCCATCTCATTAAAATGCAAAAAAAAATTCCAGTAAATACCAGTGGCACCCCAACTTGTCCTACTGAAAAAAGACTAAGTGGTGTTTCACCAGAGCGTTTTAAAACATTATTTGCAAGTAAAAATGCAGGAGCCCCAATTAACGTCATGGTTGTTCCAAGTGAAGCCGCTGTGGCCATTGGAATAAGAAGCCTTGAAGCATGTAAGTCTTCTTCGTCTTTACAAATCTTCATAACAATCGGAAGCATCATTGCAGTAATCATTAAATGGTGAGTAAATGCTGACATACCTGCAACAGCAAGCATGATTACAAAAATAGCTCTGGATTCTCCTTTGCCGGATAATTTAATTACCCATTGGCCAATTCGATCAGTAACACCTGTATATGAAAGACCTGCAGATAAAACAAAAACTGCAGCAAGGATAATCGCCGGCTCGCTTGAAAAACCAGAGAATGCATCTTTAGTATCAATTAATCCGGTTATGGCCAGTGAGAGAATGATCAGCATTCCTACAACATCAACTCGAAGGTATTCTGAGATGAACAGCCAGATTGCACCAATCATAATGCAAATAAATATTAACTGATCATTATTTAAACCAAAAATCATAAATTAGTCTCGTTGATGCTTTCTTCATTGTGAATATGTAAATCTCTTTGCGGATACGGCATACGAATATTATTTTCTTTAAAAACTTTCAAGACTCCAAAATTGAGAAGACTTTTAAGTGCTCCCATTCTGTCTGCATATTCCTGCGTCCAAACTAATAAACTAAATTTCAAGGAACTTTCTCCGAACTCAGTTAAACGCACTTTTGGCGGAGGGGATTTTAAAACGCCCGGCTCGTTCTCTGCTACCTGTAGCAAAAGTCGTTCCACTAATTCAGGGTCTGAATTATAGGCAACGCCCACACTTATTCTGGTGCGCACTCTATTACCTGAATAAGTCCAATTAATGACTTGTTTAGAAATAAAATCTGAATTTGGTACAATGATTGAGATATTGTCATTCGTAACGATAGTTGTGGCACGAACAGAAATGCTATGAACGTTACCTGAAACTTCACCTACCTCGATTCTATCTCCTAGCTTAATAGGCTTCTCTAAAAGAATGATAATTCCACTGACAAAGTTACTAAAGATCGTCTGCATCCCGAATCCGATCCCGATTCCGATCGCACCAGTGAGAACTGTAAAGAAACTTAGATCCAGCCCGGTTGTCTGCAAAATCCCCACGAGGCCTACAGCTATGAAGGCATAATAACTGAGTGTCACTGCAGCTCGCCAGTTACTGGTATTAAGCCCACTTTTTTTCGAAATGGTCTTCAACATCCAACTCTTAACTTTTGAACTAAGGACAATGAACCCCAAAATGAGAATTAAATTAAGGATTATTGCCCAGGCCGTGATGGAATTTTTTCCAACCGAAATAATGGGATAGTTTAAGTATGTCCAGATTGTAAAAGCGAATTGTTGTAAATCATCCATAGAGTGAATGATACGCTTGAAAAACTTAAATTAGCAATCCAGCTTCCAACTTATTGGCCTAATACTTCTAGATTCTAAGAAAGTGTTAGCTTTTGTAAAAGGCTTGCTTCCGAAAAATCCTCTATATGAAGACAAAGGTGACGGATGCACGGATTTGATGATGTGATGTTTTTTTGTATCTACTGCCTGCGCTTTTTTCTGCGCTGGACTTCCCCAAAGGATGAAAACAATATTTTCTCTCTTCTCATTTAAAACTTCGATAATCTTATTAGTGAACTCATTCCACCCAATATCTTTATGTGACATCGGTTTTCCTTCTATCACGCTCAACTGATTGTTGAGCATAAGAACGCCTTCTCTGGCCCATGCTTCGAGATCTCCATCTTTTGGAGGAGTGATACCAGCGTCGGCCTCTAGCTCTTTATAAATATTCACGAGTGATGGCGGAAGCTTCACTCCTTTTTTCACAGAGAAACTCAACCCATGCGCCTGCCCTGCCCCGTGATACGGGTCCTGGCCGATGATGACGACTTTAACTTTTGAAAATGGAGTCAGGTTAAGGGCCGTGAACAAATCATTTTTTGGCGGATAGACAGTCTCTTCAGCATAAGCTTTAGAAAGAGTTTTTTCTAATTCAAGAAAGTATGGTTTTTTGAACTCGTCTTTAAGAACGTCTGACCACGATGCATCTGTTAGGTATTGAGATAATTTCATTACTTAATTTGGCAACTTGGTAGCGCGTTGATTGCCGAGAATAAATCAATGTTGCAATTGTATAGTTCCATCTTTGCAGGAGACGTTGTGCGAGCAACGATTTTATTACTTGCTGTCTCGATTAAGCGAACAGTTGTTGTGGCAAGGATTCCGAAATAAGTTGAGTTGCACTCTACTGAAGCATCGCTAATGAACTCAACATCTGAAACTTCTGAAGGTGATGTGAGAACTGAAACGTGAAAACCACGAGCTTCATATGCTTTTATGATTTGATCTTTTTTAGTATCGACTGCGAGAGTTGTTCCAAAGGGCAATAGGCCTAATGTGCATTTATTTGCCGTAATTGTATTAGCTGCATTAGTTTCGGCCGAATATAAGGCGACTAGAGCTATTAGCGCGAATGAAATTGATTTAAGTAGCATTGGGATTCCCTCTGGAAGTTGTTGAGGGAGTTTTAGCTGGGGTTGGGTTGATTTTCAATAATTAATGCAATTTCAGATTCAAAAATGAAATAAAACTAGCTCTTCAGGGCCTGAGGATTCTATTAAGTGCATTTTTTTGATTTAAGTGCGTCATCAAACTTGGAGGGAATTATGAATAGAATTGCTAAATTACTGGTTATCGGACTTATCGCTACGTCATGTGCATCTACAAAGGATAAGGATGTTAAAAATCCTTTCGACGCCCTTACTCTTAAGGAAACTCTGCAAGAAGGAAAAACATCACAAGTCGAAATTGTTCAGGCCTTTGGTGCGCCTGATATTACAACTGAAGATTCAGGTAAGCAGGATGTTTGGATTTATAGCAAACATAAGAGTGAAACAGAATCGAGTGGGTTTAGGACTGGAGCATTGGCCTTTTTGCCGGGGGTCTATTCGCTTGTTGGTGGGGTTATTGATTCTGATAAGTCTGAGACTGGATCTAAGACAACTACATTGACGTTGGTATTTGATAAGAAGAAGAAGTTGAAGAATTATCAGTTAACGAAAGTTAGGATTTAGGCTTTAAAAGGGTTCCCTAAAACATTTAGCGAGCCCCTTAACCCCTCGAAAAAACGAGGTCGCATAAGAAATACAAGGTGTATTTTACTTACTATTTTTTTCTTAAGTATAAATTACAATTTAATTGATTGAAAATAGGTTTTTGATACTCTTTAATAAATAAAAATGTACTTGATACAAAAACGGGAGCTTTTATATGAATAAAATTATCGGAATCATTTCTCTACTAGTACTATCCTTGTCTAATGCAATAGCAGGTGCCATTCCATACAAAAATTTAAACAATGAAGAAAAAAATCTGATAAATGAAAATTTTGATAATGACTTAATCAAATATGATTCAAATACAGATGAAATTGTTTTCGATGAAGAACTTGAAACTTATTTAAGAGCGAAAGGTTTACTGCAAACTGAATCTATCACTAAAACCGTTTTATCTAAAGGTGGTGGCGGAGCATGATTTTAAAGGCTACAATTTTATTATCTTTCATATTAGTTGGATGCCAAAAAATGAATACAAACGACGACACCCTACATGCACCAATGAGCGTGCCAGTAAATTTAAGCAAAATTGACAGTCGTACTATCGAAACCACATTTCAATATCAGCTGTTAATAAATATAAATTTAACATTGCTTGAATATGACAAAGATTCAAACCTAGTTACTCTATTAGCAGAAGATTATGAAATAAATGACAGAACTATTACATTTCAAATTAAAAAAGGCATAAGAACTAAAAACAATCATGAAATCAAGGCGATTGATGCTGAAATAAGCTTGAAGAGATTAATTATATCTAAAGGTAGCCATTCAAGACTCTCTCAATTGCTTTGCTCAGAAGAAAATTCTCCTGACTGCCCAGGAATATCTTCAAAGAATTATGAACTTAAATTAGTTGCTAAAAAAAAGTCATACATTCCATTTATACTGAATTTATTAACGAGTGCTGACAACGTAATATTTCCAACAACAGCACTAAGCTCACAAAGTCCGGAGTCAAAAATTATAAATTTCCTTGAAACGACTGGACCATATTATATTGATGCAGACATTAAGGATGTGAATCTTAATCATTTTGAACTTAAGCTTAATAATTTTCATTTTCTAAACAAAGATCTTCCTAAAAGTATTCTTTATTCCCTAGTGGAAGATTCAGAAATATTTGTTGAAAACAAATTAAATCCTCGCTTCAATTACATTCATAATGTACTTAGTGTGAGAATTGAGAAGCTCGACAAACTGAAAGATAATGATTCTAGTGTAAAAATCTATAATACAGGGCCACTTAAAAACGCGATGATTTTTACTACCCAAAATGGAAAAAATAAATTCTCTTCACTCGATTTACTCCACCACGAACTGTCTATTAAGAAAGCTTTGTTAAATTCCAAAGATTCATTTCCTAATATACGTCAGATTCAAACAGAATATTTTCCAAGCGGTAGCGATGGAGCTCTCAGAACAGAACAAGCCATTGAGCTTGAAAATACTTATAACTTAGCCCTGAAACACAAGCCAAAAAAATATCCTATTGTCCTAGGACTATTTCCCGGCAACTATGAAAGGTATCACAAAGTATTTTTAAACTCTGATATGATTAAGACAATAAAGCTAACAGATGAATCATTAGAAAATGAAGCTGACTTATATATTGATACAATAGATACCAGTTTTCAGGAAAGCTTAGACCTACTTGAGTATGCAAAAAACTTTGGTATCTTTAAAATATCAGATGAAGAAATGCAACTTTACATAGATGCTAACTCGAAAAATGAAAGATTAAAAATTCTACAGAATGTTCATTTTAATTCATTAATGGCAGGGTACTGCTTAACTATTGGCTCCTCGCCATATGTAACAATAATTAATAAAAAATGGGAGGCTGCTCCTCCTACTATTTTTGTAGGATTTCCCGTTTGGAAAATAACAAAAAAGAATTAATTAATTGGGCCATTGATGAGTTCTCTAATAATTTAGAGATTTATGAACAAAAGTGGAATTATTTTTCCTCTCAACCCTATTACGATTATAAAATTTTAATTAACATAGACGACAAATATTTTGAAGGAAGAGGCGTTGACACCTCTCAAGACAAAGCATTATCAGCTAGTGTTGGTGAAGCTCTTGAAAGATATGCATTAGATAATAATAACTTAAAAAGCTCAAATGGATGTGCATTTCATATAACACTCGAAGAGTCTAAATTAAAAGCACAAAAAGAGTTACTTGAAAGACACTATGTTATGCTTTTTACGTTAGGTTACTGGGATCAAAAAATGATCAAAACGAACCTCCCCACACAGGTATTAAAAATAATTAAAGAATTGCAAAAAATAAAAATAGAAATAAATTTTTATGAGCTATTTTCTGATCAAAATAACATTGTAGTTCTTTGCGAAGGTAATGGTTTAGCGTCACAAGAGAAATTTGGTCTAATATATGGAGCAAGTTGCGACAAGAGCATTGAAAGATGCATAGAAAAAAGCTTCAAAGAAGCCCTTGTCAACATCATGGCAGCCCTAAGCAAAAAAATTGTATCAATTACTATAGATGAATTTAATGACATTCCTTACCCTACGCCGATAGATCATCTTCACTTGTACATTAATACAAGTTTCGCTCAAGACTATTTATCCAAAAGACATATTATTTCTTCTACGCCGCCCGCTCCTTGCGATAGTCTTTATAGATTTACTGAATTACCTCATAAATATGATTATTTTTTTAGCGTAGTCAAAGCAACACACCCTCAATGTATAGATGCGAAATGGGGCAAACTAGGGCCAGTATGCAATTTAAAAAACCACAACATTAACTATCCATTTTTATTACCATGAAAAAGATACTACCACCTATTTGCATTTATATATTTTTTAATATCATCTTGTATGTTTTCATGGTTATTTCTTTTGCAATTTTAGAAAGAGAACAAAAAGATCAAATAGCAGACGCAACAACAAGACTTATAAGAGAAAGTTTTTTAATTACAGACTTCCGCTCCGTGACTAGAGACATAGAGAGAGTCAAATCTAATAATTTTACAAAAATCATTGCTCTAAATAGTAAAAATAATATTTTGGCACAATCTTCTGCTGATGAAGGATATATTAACTTAAAAATAAAAAAATCTATCGGGACTGATAGATTCTCAAAAAATGTTAAAGGCCATGTTCTATTCTACTTCTCTTTAGACCATTTATTTTTACTCACATTTAAAATCTTACTCGGATCAACTTTAATCACAATGCCATTGAGCTTAATATCCTTAAGATACTTAAAGAAAAAGCAATGGGAAAAAATCGAAAATGAAAAAAACTTCATGCTGGTAAACTTCACTAAACAACTATCTCATGATATCAGATCTCCAATTGCAGCTCTTCATAACTTAGCAAATACCGACAAGACTTTAACCATAGATGAAATGATTATTTTTAAAAAATCTCTTACTCGAATTGATAAAATCGCAAACACATATCTAGATCTTTCAAGAAATGTTTCAATTAAAGCCTACGACATTTATAGTTTAAATCTAATTATTGAGGAAATATTAATCGAGAAAAAGATTGAGTTCCCTGACCTAAGCATCATTTTAGATTTAAAAGAATGCAATATTTACTGTAACCCTGATGGCTTAAAACGAATACTTTCAAATTTAATTAATAATAGTTATGAATCTATGCTTAATAGAGAAAAAATCATATCAATTTCAATAATCGAAAACGCATCTATCATAACATTACAAATTTCCGACAAAGGAAAAGGTATTCCAAGTCACGTGATATCTAAGATTGGAAAAGAAAGTTTCTCTACCAAGATAAAAGGTAATGGAGTAGGTTTATTGCATGCAGTTCAGGAATTGAAAGAATGGAATTCCACGTTAAAAATATCTCAAACGAGTAGAAGTGGTACCTCTATCGAGATCTATTTTCCACAAATAAAGAATTGTACTTATCTAATAGATGACGATGAGTTAGTTAGATTAACATGGGAATCAAAAGCATTTAAAAACAATGTTAACTTAAAAACCTTTAAAAGTTATCAAGATTTTTTGTCAATTAAAAATGATTTATCAAAAGACTCAATTATATATGTAGACTCAGAATTAGAAGATGAGATTAAAGGAGAAGAAGTAGCAACTTTACTTAACAATGAAGGTTTTACGAATATTTCAATCACATCTGGACATCCTAAGGAAATATTTCAAAATTTAACTTTTTTAAAAAAAATTATTTCTAAAACTCCTCCTTTCTAAATCTCCTTTCCTCCCAACCTACCTCTTCCTCACTCACCTTCCTATTCACCCACCTCAACCCAAACTCATCCTTAAACCCATAACGATCATGAACCTGAACGCTAAATTTTGTGTTTCTGACCAGGCTCCTAATAGTGCTAAAAGGATAATCTTCACAATATTTAACTAGGCCAGCCCTCACAGGATTTTGATAAACATACTTATAACAATTCATAAAATATTGCTGAGTTTGAATTAACTGCCATCGGAAATGATTCTCAAAAACTCTAGTAGATAATCCAACTTTATCTACTATTTTTGATTCGACTCTCATATTAAAATCACTGATAAATTCTTCCAGATTTCTTTCAGGAGTTATTAAAATCATATGATAATGATTACTCATCAAGACAAAAGAAATTATTTCAATTGGATGCTTACAGGAACTTTCCCTTAGGCTTTCTTGTATCAGATTCCATACATCACTAAGCTCTATTGGGAAAGGCCCTTGATCGATAGTTCGATTTGTTACATGATAAGGCAGATGATTAGAGTTGATTAAAGGTTTGTTCGGCATACCTTTAATACAAACGAGATCTCACAATTGAAAATCTAAGATATCAATTTTCTTAAATAACAAAAATGTATAATTCAAAATAATTAACTAACTATGCTACTGCCAAAAAAAGCTCATCACAAATGCCTAACTTCTTAGCCGACTTTCTTTTCAATTGGCTCAACTGTGAGTTTTAGTCCAAGAGCATGAACCATTTTGAAAACAGTATCTAGCTTTGGATTTCCATCGGCAGACAAAGTGCGATAAAGGCTCTCACGAGAAAGGCCGGCTTCTTCAGCAAAGTTTTTGAAGCCACGGGCCTCTGCAATTGTTTTAAGGCAAAGCAAAAATGCTACAGGAGAATCCCAATTGTCTTCTAATGTCGCTTGAAGATATAGAAGTTGCTCTTCTTCGTTACCGCGAAGAACTTTAACTAATGCATCTCTATAATCAGCACTTGCTTTACTCATTTGTTCTCTCCTTGTAATCACTCCAAAACTCTTTAGCCTTTTCTATGTCTTTTTCTTGGCTTGATTTATCTCCTCCAATTAATAGGAGGACTATAGTCTCATTTTTAAGTGCGTAATAAACCCTAAAACCTGGTCCGAAGATAAACCTCAATTCACTGACACTGTCACCAACGGGCCTGTGATCGCCAAAGTTTCCAGTAGCGACCTTGTCTATGCGAGCTCTGATTCTAGCACGAGACATTCCGTCTTTCAGGTCATTAAGCCATTCTTCGTATGGCCTCTTACCATCAACTTGTTCATAGATTTTTATAGATCGTTCTTTTACTTCCATCCTTACCTCACTGTAGCCCAAAGGCTACAAAATGTCAATATACGTTTCAATAGGAGTTGTTAATCCGAGTGCCACAAAAGTGCCGTGCCCAGCAAAAATCAGCAGTAGTCAAAAACTGACTTAGCTTCATAAAATCGTTAACAAAAAATTAACAGTTTTAAATAGATAAAAAAGAGACCTCTCGCCTATAACTATTTCTCGTAATAATCCTGAATTTAATATTTCTTTTGATCTATGAGCCAGTAAGGATTTTTCAGACACACAAGCGCCTTGACCGTGTCACTCAATGACATAGTTTTAAGATTTATTGTGTTTAATTCATTTTATCTTTTGGAGTTTTAAATTAAGTCATTAAAATTAGAGAGTTCTAAGAATCCTCAAATAAGATTATGATGATCTTTACTGCCAAGCTCATCAAATGGAAATTACAACCCCATCTACACAAAGAAGACTCGCACGAATACCAGTAAACCTTGTTTTTGTGAGAAAAATCTTCGCAGCACCACCAGAGGTAGTTCCCGAATATCCTATTGCCATATGAGGAACTTCACTATCAAAACACGACCCTGAGTAATTATCACCGAACTCAGAGAGAGTTACAGGACACGCGAAGCGATTAGAATTTGAGGCGTGAGTAGTCTTGCAAGATCTCCCGCCCGGAGCCTCCTCACAAATCAAGGCACCAGTACCATCAAATCCTCTAAGCACCTCTCCAATTTTACAAGCCTTCCCCGCTGGACAATTCATGTTACCTAAAAGCGAAGTAATAGTTTTACACGTCGGAACACCAGAACTAGAAATTTGCTCAATATAAGTCCCGGGACTGCAAACAACTCCCCAATGATAAGGGACATCCTTACACACAACTGATCCGTCTGAATTGATTTTTACAATGTACTGATTTGAATCACATGAGCCAGTTGGTAACTTATTACAAATGATTCCACCTGAGGCATTGAAGCCTTCAAAGTATTTATTCTCCGGGCACGAAATTCCCTTACAAACAAGAGATCCATCTCCGTTTATTTTTTCTACTAACTGTCCTGGAGCACATGTCTTCTCAGTAAAGTCTCGACAGTTATCTCCAACACAAAACTTTGTTCCGATTAAATCCCCAGTCATCATATCGCCATCTTTTTTTACATAATTACTTATGTAATCAGTTGATACAGCAAGAGATCTTGAAGGTGCTTGAGGATACTGAACTAGCTCGCAAGTTTTATTATCCTTTAAGATACCTCCAAGCGCGGTACAAGCTTCATTCTTTGAAGTATCTATTGCGTTTTCAGTTGATGAATAACAACTTTTAACTAGACCATTTTCTACTTGTACTCGCACTGGGATTGAACTTACAACGAAACGATTATTACCAGTGGCTGCAAGCTTACTTGTTTTTTCTAGTTTTATTTTTAAGCTGGCTTCACCGTAACCACCTACAATAGATGAGTCATCAAGCCACATTGAATCTATCTTTATGGCGTTACCATAGGTCAATGATGTGCCTAATAGTGTAGCGCCCATTCTATTCTTAATCTCGTTAACTTTGGATCCATTTACCACTGGAATATTATTGAGTGTATGTTCACAACTTTCTTTATTCAATAGTGTAGTCTGAATAGAATTTATTAAAGATTGAGCCTCGAGTGTAGTCTTACTTCTTTTTTGTGATTTCGCATTCTCTTTAAAGATTTGCATTGTAGCTAAAGATAATGCACCCATTATTCCCGCAGCGATTGTGACCTCTACTAACGAGAACCCTCTACTGTTACGAAAAGTAAAATTAGGTTTGATCGACATTATTATTCTCCAATTCAATTAATAAATTAATTTTAAGACAATAATAAAAATTTTGTTTATTTAAAAAAACCGACCAAGGCTTCATTTCATCTAAAACGAAGCTATTTTTGGGAGAGCATTAAAAAAACACCAATGAATACAAAGGAATCATCAAACAAAAAACAACTTATGCGAAAGAGTATATAAGTGTTAACTGAGAGTTAATGCAGGAAAAAATAGTCACAGTTAGCGATAAAAAAATGAGTCATTAAATGGGACTAAGAAATTATTGGACTTTTTTTGGTACTCCATCGCCACATGTGCAGCAAAAAAATGATCTGTATCTTCATACCCATAATGATGAGCAAACTCATGCATCACTAAGCCTACTAGATCGCTATCTTGAATATAAGGGCCGAACTCATCGACAATCCTTTCTGGATTAAAGCAAATATCAGCACCAGGTCTGTTCATAGTGGTACTTGCAGCTCTCTCTACTCCATCACTATCAACACATTTTTTAGAGGCAATAAATTTCACTGTTTTTAAATCGGCCAGAAATCCTTTAGAAATCATATCTTGCAAAATAGCATTCGCCTTAAGATTTTCTAACTTAGTAGTTCCCAAAGCATAGCCATATAAACTATTTCTTATAGTGGCGTAGTCGATAACATCTTGAGAAGTAAAGACCTGAATAAGCCTATCAACCATTCTCTCGCGCTTTGCTTTTAAAATGAGAGAGCGAATCATCTTACCGTCGCCGCCGCCACCAACGCCAGAAGTTCTACCAGAAGACTCTATTGCAGACACACTCAAAGAAAATAAAAAAGACATTAAAAGACTTAAGATAAATATTTTAGATTTCATAAATAGAGCTCCATCTTTAATTCGTGTGAGGGAACAATTGAATATTAAGCTGATAAACTTCCTCACAACCCTCATCGGCACTTAGAAAATTAGCAAGCTCTTGTTGAAAATCAAGCACTCGCTTTCTGGCCTCTTCAATTTTTCGAGGATCAGCTGCACAAGTAATTGAACAAACCATGCGTTTGTTAAACGAATTTTCATCCGTTCTTTCAAGTTGCTTCTTTGCTCTATCCATCATTTGGTTGTGATGCTCTCTGACTGCATCAATAGAAACTTTTGTAGGAAATCGAACTTGTCTGTTGGCTTTCTTAATCGTTCCATCTTTCTCTATCAATAGGCCTATTTTTAATAAGCGTGCTAATCCCATTTCTGCATCAGATACTGAAATTCCTAGTTTGTTGGCAATCCAAGAGGAATTTGGTTGAAAATTTTCTGTCGTTACTAAATCTAAAATCGCAAAATGATACCAATTCGCAACAGCTATAAACTCTTCTTTTGAAAGATCAACCAACGCATCGTAATTGACTTCTTCTCGAACTTTTAGGTCGATACCACTTTCATGAGAAACGGCATCTACCAAAGAAGATTTTTCGGTTTCTGTAAGTTTCAACGCTTTAGCTATTTCGACTGCTCGACTAACGTTAATTCGTTTTTTTCCATTAAGGATTTGGGTCACAAAATCTGGGGAAATACCTAGGTCTCGTGCAAAAGCGCGCAACGAGTACAGATTTTTTTTTATTCTTTTTTTGTAGAAAGCTCTTTAATACTTCAGCAGAAGAGTTTTATGTTGAGTTATTTCATTCATCAATTAAAGAAATTATCGTAGTTAAAATCCTTAGTCTATATAAAATGGTTTCTGGATGGAAACCAATGGTTAACACCCGAGGAAATAAGATAATCAATGGATGAACGCCAAGACTTACAGCAATTTTCTCTGGATTTTTTTTGGTTAATTCGTAAGCATCATTTTCTATAGCAGATAAATGGGCGACTTCTACCGCCCCCTCTCTGGCGCTCAAATTAAGCAGACTTAAAAAATTTAGCAATAATTGGAAGACTAAAAGAAGGATTTTTTTCTAAGCGTTTTTGAAAGCTTAAAATTTCCAAGGACTCTATTTCTAACGTTGATGGATTCATTCGCGCAATAATTCCATCATCAATCTCATCACTTTCTTGAAGAAGATAAGGTTTAATTTTTGAAATATATAAAATATCGCCAATTGAATCATATTCAAATGTTAAATTATTAACTTGCTCAGTCACAGTAATTCTCCTGTTGGTCTTGTTCTACTCAAGTAAGCTGTAATTATCCAATTGCGGGCGACATCAAGCTTCACAACAACGACCATAAACTTACCATTAAAAATTGAACTTTGCCATTTTACAAAAGGCACTCTTCGGTAGGTTTCTTAATAATAAAATCTGGCAGAAGGACTGTTTCAGAAAACTCTCTTTCTAAACTACTAAATTCAGGGTGTCTTCTTACAATATGCTCTCTGCGCTCTTGGGTTAGATTCAAATCAATATCTAAAATTTGGCAAAAAAACAGTTCAAAGTCATTTTTTTTCATTGCATTCCTCTTTAGAAGAAACTGCAATGTCCTTAACTATATTTAAAAACGAAAGCCTTGAAATTATTAACGAACAGTACTGATAATTGTTATTTTAGAAATGCGAGCTATCAATATCTGAAGAGGTCTATTTCTCTGCAGTTTCTAATTGGATTTGACTCAACTGAAATGCAGCAGAAAGCTTCCTAGCGAGCCGCTGGACCTGTCGCTATCTTATTTAGATAAAACATATCGTTAACATTCAATGATTAACTTAAGAATCCTCAATACAAGAATACAATTGATTCATATTACTCCCCGTCGAGTTCTGAAGCGGGCCAAAATGATTATAAGCCTTCCCTGCATAAAAATGTGGAGTCACACATCTATTAGCTGCACTCTTGCCGCTATTGCCAGGATGAGTTGATCCTGAGCTTGTCGTATTAACTTGTATCGCGAAAGTTTGAACAATTTTGTGAACACCACAGAATGCATTGAAACTTTGAAGCGAGCTACCAAGAACTTTAATCATTTCAGCTTGGGAACCAGTCTCATTAACCTGACACGATGGTGATGTTGAATGCATCTCGTTCCATGCTTTCAAACATGGTCTGATATTACCCGAAGAGTTTGGAGTAAATTGAAACATTCCAATGTTTAATCTTGAAGCTGCATCCTGAGCAGGATCATTATAGAACTCCACACCAGATGGTTTTACGTAACCTGCTGGTGCATTTGCACTAGCGACACTTCTAGAGGCACTACTGTCAGCGGAGCTTAAGGATTCTTTATAGGCTAAGCATGAAAATAACTTAGTCCATGTTTGCAGAAGCTCTACTTTGGCCGCTCTGTCTCCTGACATCGCCTGGTCTCTAAGATCATTCACCTTAGTTGCAAAACGGTTGAGTTTGTCTATTACGGCCTGTGAGGGCACTTTCTTCAGAGTTTGTGTCAGTGACGATGCTGTTGAAATGCACAATGGATGACTCACCAATGACGTTGGAAAATAACTAGCATCATTAGACGGTGATCCATAATAACTTCCTACGATTCCAACTTTTGCAGGCGTGTTCTTCATCATGAGCTCTGTATAGTAGCTGATTTGGTCGGAGAATCTCTCGTTAGAGTTTGCGTTTTTATCAGCATTACATGTATCGACCTTGTCTTGATTCACAAGACTTCTAGTTTTAAGAAGCTCTGTCTGATTTTGATAATCGTCTACGATTCCACCAATCAGTGAAGATGAACTGATATATTCACTAAGATCCAAAGGGGGCGTGACATCTTCTATGCTGGCCGGAGGATTAGTCGGCTGAATTGGATTTTGTCCTTCTGATTCGCCTACTGTTTCTTCTTGAGTTGTATCATCAGTTGTTACTCCATCACCCGGAACAGGTGTACAGGCCGAGTTAAATATTAGTGTAATAAAGAAAAGAGAACACATAAGCACATTTTGTGCAGGCTTTTTAGTTAGCTCCATCCTTGGCGCTCCTATATTTGATTAATGTCTATTGGTAGACCAAATCCGTGGTCTTAGTTGATGAAGTTGCCAATGTTATGCCAATTTTTACTCGGCAATTTTTTCCAATGACACGATGATCGTGGTGCGATCTGATCCTTATTAAATGAAATATGTATTTTAGCAAAAAAATTCGTGGTCAGAATTTCACCGAGGGAGGCCTTAATGAAACTCTGCTTTGGGGTCGGGTTCTAAATTATAAGTTGTGAGTATTCATCCTAGTTTTAGAAGTTTCAAATCTTTTTTGTCAATGAGTTCACCATGAATATATCTGTGAAGAATACTGTTCATTAAAGTTTGATAAGGCATTCCTAATCTTTCTGCTTCATTTTTGATTTCAGCTAAATTATTTGCATCTATTTTTAAGGATATCATTGTGCGAGTAGCTTCTGGATCAACCTTTGGTTTGCCTGGCTTTTTTTTCAAAGTCTTAAGATCGTAGTTCTTTCTCATATATTTCTCTCTCTGCTGATGTGGCTTTTCTGGCGGATATTATTCTAATAGTTTCACCGTGGCCTATTTCACAAAATACGACTAGCAGGATCCCCCTGAAAGGATTTAACCCAACTTTTAAGTAACGTTCCTCATTCATTGAATTATCAGGATCTAAAAACTCAAGTGAATATGGATCAGACCAGATGACTTGAGCTTCTTCAAAGCGAACTCCATGCTTTTCGTAGTTAATTAGAGCTTTTTTAGAATCCCAAACATATTCCACAAGGAACCACCAAAGTATATACTTTATAAATTAAACAATCAATGCTGCTTAATCTTATGCAAGTTGAAGGTGTGGGGGCTTTTTTATAAGTTGCTGATTTTATAGCTTTGAATATATGTGCAAATGAAAACCTGAAAGGGTTGCTCCTTATTAAGAAACAATCAGCTTATGAAAGATAAACCTTCTCAATATTAGAAATCATCGCCTTCTTAGAAAATAGCTGCTGAATACGATTGTATGCGTGCTCAATTTTAGACTCTAGCTCAGGATCACCTTGAAATAAACTCTCAACAATTTTCAAATAAGATTCAGGCGAGTTATCATAGGCAATGTATCCAGAATACGAATCGACAACTTCCTTCAATCCACCTTCATGAGACGCAATCACTGGAACTTTAACCGCCATTGCCTCAACTGGAACGTAACCAAAAGATTCAAATCGTGATGGGTGAACAATGAAATCATATTTCATCATTTCCTGATAAACATTGGGTGAATAATTAAAAAATTTAACTTCATTTTGAAGATTGTACTTCTTGATTAAATTTAGAAGTTCAGGCTCGAAGTCTCCGCTGCCATAAATAGTATAAGAAAATGGAATGTTTTTATTTTTAAGAAGATGGCAGGCTTCAAGAAAAATATCGTGCCCTTTGAGATGTCTCAAAAGACCAAAGCTGGCAAAATTCATCTTCTCACCGGCCTTATAAAGACTCTTTGAAAAGCTATCGGGCAAACCTACACCATTATAATTTATAAGAACCTTTTGTCCGCCATCACTAATATTTTTCTTATAAATCTCACTTGAGTATTTTGATTCAAATAATAAAACGTCAGTTACAGGCATCATCATCTTTTCAATAATGTCATAAACAATATTTTTGATTTTCCCGTGCACTCTGTGAAGACTTCCTCCATGAGGAGTGTAAACGCACTTGGCGCGTAGACAAGGCGCAAGCACTCTTGCATACAGGCCTCCCTTGGCTCCATGCCCATGAATAACTGAAACTTTTTTATTTTTTAAAATCTTGTAGATATTAATTATATTTTTAAAGTCACTAAATCCGGGGCTTTCACGAATATCGAGGTGATGGATTTCAATATTTTTGTTTTTCGCAAGATAAGACAGATCAACATCAGATTCTTTAATATTGGTTATGAATATTTGCTTAATTTTATCATTTGAAAGTTCATCGATAATATCCAACACGTGCTTTCTGATACCACCAGCTGGAGCTCGTAATAACTGAACAACTACCTTTTGCATTATTTTTTCCATCCTAGCTTAGCAATTTTGGTAATTGCATAAATGCCAACAATGGATAATCCCATTTTAAAATGCCATTTTGAAGCAAACATTTTCTTTAAAACAATAGTTAAATGAAAATCAATATCACTTGGAAAGGTTACGCTTTTGTTATTAGTTCGAAGGATATTAAGACTTCTCAAGGCCTGATCTTTTAAATTTAAAAAATAATAATTTTCTTCATCATTATCTGAAAGGCTAGATTGATAGAGAGACTTGTAATGATCTAGAACCAAAAAAATGTCATGCCTTGTGATTCTTTTTTTGGCAATTCTAAAGCTGTAACTTGCTTCAGCTACTCTATAGCGCATGATCTTATCTTTTATTCCTAAAATATTTCCGAATTGAGTAAGCCTAAGCCAAACGTCTAGGTCTGCAGACGATTTGAATCTTTCGCCATTCCAAAATTTAATATTGTTTTTATAGACGTTGGATCTCACCATCACTGATGGGCATGTTATGAAATTTGCATATTTGAAAGTAAGGCCTAATAAATCATTTAAAGATAAGATAGAAATTTCTTTATCTTTCAACTCTGAAGGATAAAAGCGCTCACCAGTTGTAACTCCACTTGCATCGACTTCATAGGCCCCGCAAAAGCTTGCTACACAATCTGGATGGGCCTCTAGTGCCTTGATTGAAGTCGAGATATAATTGGGGTTATAAAGGTCATCTGCATGAGCAATAGCGCAGTAGTCTCCTTCTGCGGCCTGGATGCATTTAGTAAAATTGCCTTCTGCTCCGACATTAGTTTCGTTGATACTTAATTCAATAGTAGAATTTTTTGAAATGAACTGCGTAATGATCTGAGCTGTTCTATCTGTAGACTGATTATCAAAAATCTTAATTTTCTTGATTGGGTAGTCCTGTATCATCAAGGATTCAATCGTCTGAGCAATCGTAGACTCGGCATTATAAGTAGGAATGCATACGACGACTTCTTTCATAATGCCTCGATAGTTTTTGCCTGCACATATGAGCGATAAAGCAAATAAAGCAACACAAGGCCGTAAAGAGTATTGATCAAGATAGATAATCCCAAACTATCGCTATACTGTGAGAAAATTAATCCCGTTATAAAAATCAGAGAAACTAAAATCGTCTTTAACAACTTAAAAAGATCTAATCTTATCTGGATAATCTTCCCAACAGAAATTATTAAAAACGTTAAAGCTGCAAGATATCCAATCATCAGAACTAATGGCGTATAAGCAACATACTCGGGATGATGAGAGATATAAATAATTCCCAACAAAGTTAAAGCTCCACCGGTCAAATATGGTCCGATCGCTTTATGAGTTTTCATCTCACTCTGGGTTGCCATGGTAAAAACATTTCCAGACATTCTCAACAACTCAACAAGTGCCCCTAACGCTAGAAATTTTCCCGAGTTTTTAAATTTTACATCGGCCAACACTCTAAGAATAAATGGCGAAAGACCAATTAAAAAAGCTGTGAAGTAAATATAAGGAGTCGTTAGCTTGTTTAATAATTGATTCCAGACCACATCTTTTTTAGAGGTAGAACTATTAATTTGACGATAAAAATCCGGGAAATAAAGTTGCTGGAATAGATACTCCACAGCAACGCTTAATGAAGTCGCTAACCCCAAACCAAAAGCGAGTTCGCCCAGCATAGTTAAATCAATATTCTCTTTATAGAAAAACCTAAACGATTGCCCCAATACCCATACTGCTAAATTAGTAATCACAATTGGTAAGGCAAACTTGGCCACTCGGCTTAATCTGTTGTGAGGTTTTACAACACTAACGTGTTCAGGATTATCTTTAATTTTAGATAGTAAAATCCCATAGGCCACTATCCCGCAAAACGTGAACGAAATTCCCTGGCCAATAAGCCAGTATAGAGGATCAGATGAAACAAATGTTACTAATAAATAAGAAAGCAATAATCCTAATGAATTGGTGACAAGTGTCCAGATCACAAATTGATTGGTGAAACCCAGAAGATTTAAACTAGGAACTAAAGTACCGTTAAATGTTGTCGAAAAAACATAAAAGACTAAAACACCGACAAGAAATAGCCAATTATGATTATCAAGAGAGATCTTCTCTTTAAATATGAAGAGCAAAGGAACTGTTAACAAGCTCCCGACAAAAAAACTATTCACGATAGTTTTCAAATTTCTAATCATGACACCATGATCCTGCCATCCATGAAGCATGCGATTAGCATACATACCGATTGGATTAGCATAGATCAGGCCAAAAGCAGCAGAGATTGAAAGGAGAAAATAATAAATCCCCATCTCAGGAACTGATAAAACGGTACTCAAAACCCTATATGTTATAAACATAATAATCATCTGGGACAGACGCCCGAGTGAAATAATGATCAGATGTTTATTCATTTATTATGTTCTCAACAATCGTTTGTACAAAATACTCATTAGTGAAAGGCTTCATCTTTTCACTTTTCAAAAAGCTTTCAATATTCTTTTGGTATTGAAGAATTTCGTCATCACTCATATTCTTGATGACAGAATAAACTTGAGCATCAAACTTAAGACTTCTTTTATCTATAAAGCAGTTCTCGGGAATGTAATCTGTAATATTATTTGCTCCCCAATAAATTGGAATTGTTCCGGCAAAAAGGCAGTCAAATATTTTCTCTGTAATATAGCCATCAATATCCCGGCCATTTTCATAACAAAGAGCAAATTTATATTTTCTTAAAGTTGAAAGCTTTTCATCAACTCTTCCTTTTGAAGAAACGGACTGATGCTTTGGAAAATATTTTAAAATACGAAGTTTCTTAAAAAGTTTTTGCCACCAGACATCAAATGAATAATCCCATCCTATTCCGTAGTAATCTAGCTCATGAGGATAATGGCCTTCAAACCACCTTATCGTTTCAAGACGCTTACTATAGAGTTCAAGCGAGTGAGTACTGGTTTTATTGCCTGAGATTGAAGTAAGAAGCTTATTGCGACCTTCTAATCCTGGAGGTGTTGTTTTAACTTCATTCGGAAAGTTAAATTTGATGTATTTTTTTCCATCAACAAAAGTGTCATTCCATGTGAAAATTTTTTTAAAGAACTGGTGCTTATTAATATCCCAATTGTCTTTTCTAATAATACTCGTCTCAAAAAGCATGAGATATGATTTTTTTGTTTCTATGTTTTCAGGAAAAGGTTTTGGCATTTCATTATAGAGAACAATATCTGCCTGAGAAGGAGTTAAAATATCACTTGTCTGAAGGTCATAGCCTTTTTCTTTAAATTTTTCTCTAAGTTCAAAATAAGGCGAGAGACAGTTGTCTCTATTGAGTACAGGATTAGAAAGATCAAAAATCTTATTTTGTTGATAATCTTTATTAACAACAAATGAAATTTTTTTCATTTGATTTCATCCAAAGCTTTTTTGAGTTGTGAAGTATAAGTGTATTTGCCGCGCGCTTTAATAGTTCCACGATCTCTTATTTCTTCTCTTTCTTTTTCATTACTCAAATAATAGTTAATTAAGAGTGCAGCTTCTTCCGGTGTTGCATAACAAGCGAGATCCTTTCCAATTTCATAAAAATCTTCAAGGCCCGGGACATAATCTGCCAACTGAAATCCTGCAAAGTAATTGATCTCAAAATTGCGTGCTTTAATCTGACTTGCATGTTTGGTAGTGTGAAGAGTATGAGCAAGATTCTTAGGATGAGTCAGAAGATATCTTAAATCAAAGCTCGCACTGTTAGAGAGATTTAAATTAATCTTTGTCGAAGCAAATAACTTAATCATCTCTTCATTACTTAACGGACCATTGGCCCAGCCAAATCCATAACACTCTACATGAATGCCATGCTTTTTAAGTCTTTTGATAAACCATGCTCTATAGCGATTGTGTCCACCAATAAAGGCCACTTCATGCTTATAAGGCATAGGCGCAATGTCACCAAACTTTGCATCATCAATGGCTGCCCACTGAGAAAGAATAACATTTGAGACACCCAGCGCTTTATATTTAGGAATTGAGAATTTATCTGTAGTAATACAATAAGTGAAATAAGGTGCAAACTGGCCGGTAAAGTCTTCAAATCGCCAGGTATCATCACCAAACCAGTTAACTGTTTTGTATTTTGATTTTAAATAAGTAAGAGTTTCTTTTTTAAATTGATCTCTAAATAAAATAAAGAAAATTAAATCTGGCTTTTCCGCATCGGCCTTAGCAATGAGATCTTTTTGAAGAGCCTCAAGATTGCCATTCAAATAGCTGTCATAATAAAAGGGAACTACATTATGGCCCAGTTTTTCAAAACTAGTTTTAAATCCAAGTTGTCCGATAGTATTAATACCTCGAGACGCTAGCCCATAATCAAATTCCAGATCTACAAACAAGACCTTCATTTCTCTTTCCAAGTTATCTTCATTTAAAGTAAAATTTAGCATGCTTGGACAAAAAAAACACGCTCGATTAACTGATAACCTTAGCTTTGTCTCACAGGCCCTAGACAGCCTTGGCTTGACCTCACTAGGTGCCGTCATTTTCTGTATCTATGCCAAAACAAATTCTTTACCCAGTGAATATGTTTCCGTCCTCATCATTAACGCGCTCTTAATTCTAACGATCTTTCCAAATTTCGATTTGTATTATTCATGGCGCGGAAGAAGCAAATGGAAGCGCAGCGCCTCTGTTGCTTACGCCTGGGCCACAGTGCTTGTCATCTTAATCGTCGCCTCTTTCGCTATTAAGAACACTGCAACATACTCTCGTGTTTGGTTTTTCACATGGGCCTTCGCTGGCTTTGTCTACC
Organism: Bacteriovoracaceae bacterium UBA6153; assembly: GCA_002428265.1. Lineage (GTDB taxonomy): Bacteria > Bdellovibrionota > Bacteriovoracia > Bacteriovoracales > Bacteriovoracaceae > Bacteriovorax. The sequence goes on along the minus strand of DIUR01000024.1, from coordinate 4,941 downwards.
TTGCTTTATACAGATTCATTTTTGACTTAATCTTAGACCACTTAAGATCTAAAGGTATAAACAGAAAAAGAATTTTGGTCTTTGGTGCGGGCGATGTTGGAAAATATGTCAGCTCTAAGCTTTCAGAAAACTATGAAGTTGGTTTCGACATTGCAGCCTTTGTAGACGACAACAGCGAAATTCACGGCTCTTCAATCAACAATGTTAAAATTCACTCTCCAGAAAAAATTATTGAACTTATGGAAGGCTGTCATGAACTTTGGATTGCACTTCCCTTAAGAGCAGATAAGCGTGTATTAGAAATTCTTCATCAAACAAGACATTTGACTGCGATTGTTAGATTTATTCCTGATATTTTTAACTTTAGACTCTTAAACAGCTCAATCACAGAAATTGCGAGTATCCCTATTATTGAAATTAATGGTGTTCCGATGAGCTCTTCAAGCAGAGTACTGAAGAGAATTGAAGATATTATTCTTTCACTAGTTATCATTACCCTGATCTCACCTATCTTATTAGTCGTAGCTATATTGATTAAACTCACTTCTAAGGGCCCTATTCTTTACAAACAAGAGCGCCATGGCTGGAATGGAAAAACGATCAAAGTTTATAAATTCAGAAGTATGTATCACTCAGACAGCAACCAGTTTAAACAGGCCACTAAAAACGATTCTAGAATTACTCCGCTAGGACAATTCTTAAGAAAAACTAGCATAGATGAGTTTCCTCAATTTCTTAATGTCCTCCAAGGACGTATGTCGATTGTTGGTCCAAGACCTCATGCTGTTTCAATGAATCATGATTACAAAGACAAAATTGATAATTACATGCAAAGACATAAAGTTAATCCAGGCATCACTGGCTGGGCGCAAGTTAACGGCTTTAGAGGTGAAACAGATACTATTGATAAGATGGAAAAGAGAATCGAGTACGATCTTTACTACATCCAAAACTGGTCGTTATGGTTCGACTTAAAAATTGTTTTTCTGACTATCTTTAAGGGGTTTATTGGGAAGAATGCTTATTAACTAAGTGAGCTTCTCTTAATATCAACAACGTTTTTCACAACATTGGAATCAACAAGCTCTTCTGGGATACTATATTCTGGAACGATCAGCTTTAACTTAGTTCTAATACAGCTTAATGAACTCTCATGAGTTAGCATGGCAATCTGCTCAAATAGATTTGGTGCCACATCTCTAACTCTTGCAACCCTTACTCTATCGTGAGCAGTAGCAATCGTTGTTTCACCATCAGCAAGAAGCTCTTCATAAAGTTTTTCACCAGGACGTAATCCTGTATAAGCAACTTCAATATCTTCACCAACTTTAAGCCCTGCAAGTGTGATCATCTGCTTAGCAAGGTTGTCAATCTTGATTGGCTCTCCCATATCAAGAACAAGAATTTCACCATCATTCCCGATTGCTCCTGCTTGAATAACAAGCTGAGCAGCTTCTGGAATACTCATGAAGTAGCGAAGAATATCAGGGTGAGTAACTGTAACTGGCCCACCTTCTTCAATTTGTTTTTGAAATCTAGGGATAACTGATCCCGAGCTTCCAAGAACATTTCCGAACCTAACGATAGTATATTTTGTTTTTGATTCTTTTTGGATCGCCTGACAAACCATTTCAGCAATGCGTTTTGTTGTTCCCATTACGTTGGTTGGATTAACTGCTTTATCTGTTGAAACGAGAACGAATTTTTCAAGCCTGTACTTATCAGCAAGACTTGCAACAATATGGGTTCCGTTAACGTTTACCTTGATGGCTTCAATTGGATTTAATTCCATCATGGGTACATGTTTGTACGCGGCTGCATGGAAAGCAACGCTTGGACGATACTGGTCGAAAACGTCTTCTAGTTTTTCGACATCTCTTACATCTCCAATAATGTAATTGATTTTGAAGAACTGCTCATTTGCTCCAAGCTTAAATCCAAGCTCGTACATATTAAGCTCACTCATGTCGTAGCAGATAAGCTTTTTAGGTTTGAATTTTGCGATCTGGATGCAAAGCTCGCTTCCGATTGAACCGCCAGCCCCTGTTACAATGACGACTTTATCAGTGATCATGTGAGACATTGATTGTAGGTTTAGCTCAACTTGATCACGGCCCAGAAGATCTGAAGGGGTTACTTTTCTTAATCTGGTAATTTGTAATTTACCTGAGATTAGATCACCTAATTTTGGAATCGTTCTAACTTTAAGATTTGTATTATCACAAGCAATGATAATTTTACTCATCTGTTCCTTAGAGGCGCTCGGGATAGCAATAATAACCTGAGTAGCTTCAGCAGCTTTTGCAACTTGAGCGATGTCAGAAATATTACCCAATACTCTAGAGCCATGAATGAATTTTCCACGCTTGTTAAAATCATCGTCTATGAGACCGACAATCATTACATCGCTATGAACATCATTTTTAATATCTCTTAATAATTGCTGACACGCATATCCAGCACCAACTACAAGAGTTTTAATTTTTCTCTCGATTGGTAACTTAGAGACACTCATATAGTTATCTCTATAAAGCCTGTAGGCGAATCTTCCACCGCCTAAACCAACTAATAAAAGAAACCACTGAATGATAAAAATTGAACGAGGAACATTTTCTAAAAAATTCAGAAGGAATAATCCAAGAAAAGATACGGGTACAGCTAAGCTTACTCCTTTAATAACTCTCAACAAATCAGGCGTACTCGAAAATCTCCAAATACCTCTGTAATTTCCCATCTGATACAAGCAAGCAACTTGAAGACAGCTCAATACAAAAGTTTTAGCTAGGAAATTTGTAGTATAAAAATATGGCGGCAGATCACCTAGGCGTAAAATATAGGCAAAAATAAATGTGCAGGCAGATACAAAGAAATCAAACGTTAGTACAATTAACGTTTTTTTAGAGCTGTATAAATGGTTAAATAGCTTAATCATAAATAGATTATATCCACTCTTCTCATAACAAATTAGATTTATTAAGATAGATTGAATTATTCACTTGAGCAACATTGATACGGGACGTTAATGATAAGATTATTTAATATAGCTATTTCTCTAATTTTAATAATGCTTTTCATTATTCCTGCTTTAATTGTTTTTTTCGTTATTCGCTTAACGAGTGCTGGACCAGCTATTTATTGGTCCAAGAGAGTTGGAAGAGAAAATAAAATTTTCCTAATGCCAAAATTTCGGACAATGAAAATAAACACTCCACAGGTAGCTACACATCTTCTAAGTGATAGCCATAGCCACCTGACCCCAGTAGGAGCATTTTTGCGTAAAAGCAGCTTAGATGAACTACCGCAAGTGTGGTCGGTATTTGTTGGAGATATGAATATAGTCGGGCCTAGGCCAGCACTCTTCAATCAAGATGATCTTATTGAACTACGCACCAAGCAAAACGTTCACCTACTGACTCCTGGCATTACAGGCTGGGCACAAGTTAATGGCAGAGATGAGTTATCGATTCCTATAAAAGTTCAATTTGATAAAGAATACCTGGATAGAAGATCTTTATTTTTTGATATAAAGATCATTTTTTTAACTGCGTATAGAGTTATTAGTCGATCAAATATTAGCCACTAGAGTGTATAGCTTACGGTTTTTTAAGTATCGAGATATCGAATTACCCTTGCAGGATTACCGACAACTACTGCATTGTCAGGGACATCTTTAGTAACGACCGCCCCAGCGCCAATCATTGAATTACTTCCAATTTTAACTCCGGCTAAGAGAGTTGCATTGGCACCAATAGAAGCACCCTTGCCAATTATTATGGAATCAAATTTTTCAGGGTATTGCTTAGAGCGAGGAAAGATATCGTTTGTAAAAGCAACACATGGCCCGATAAACACATCATCTTCAATGCGTACTCCGTCCCAAATATATACGCCAGACTTCACAGTTACTCGATTGCCAATTACAACATCATTTTCAATTATGGTGTGAGCACATATATTACAGTCCTCTCCAATCTGAGCATCCTTGAATATAACTACAAATTGCCACACTCTAGTATTCTTACCAATATTACTTGAAGCAACATCTGCTGATTGATGAATAAACATATTTATTTCCTAATTATTTGTATCAACTCTTATGTATGTGGTCTCAGGCCTTACTTTTATATTAATCATTTTTTTATTAGCACCTAAATATGTAAATTCAAGATAGTGCGTTGAAAGACCTTTTTCTAATTTCATATTAAAATTGCGAATTGAATAACGACCATTAGTGTCGCGCACTGCTAAGAGAATCTTTTCGTTAAATTTAACATTGATAATCGGAGGTGCCACTTCATTTTCTTCACTTTTAAAATTAATTGTAAATTGAACCTGTTTCTCTTTCAGAGAGAAAACTCTCAATAGATATTTACTTTCAAACTTCCCTGCGAAATTGCCACTTATGTTTCCGAAAGATTTTCTTCCATCTTTGGTTTCAAGACTATATGTAATTTCGCTTTCTTCAGACAAAGGATCTACTCGAGTTTCCTTCTCTTCTATATTATTATAACCAAATGAGATTGGTAAATTAACGATAACAACATCTGAAAGATCTGAATTGTCTAAATTATCTATTAAGTATTTATATTTATTATTTTCTTCATATGTATAGACACTATCTAAATCTTTCTGCATTAAATACACAATCTCATTTTTAGCTTTATAGAGTAATGCAGGGTATGTGACATGAACCTCTTGTCCTGAAAATATAAATCGTTTTCCAGGGTTCTTCTCTATCGTTTCAAATGCTTTTTGATACTCGCTTTGACTGCTATTTGCTATAATAAGCTGATTGTATGGTTGATAATATGGATTTGTGGCATGCTTTCTGTCTGTTAAGCCTGTCTTGGTGTATGCGATATTGTGACTATATATTGTAAACACACAAGAGTTAATGATCATAACTACAGCAGTCCCTTTGACCTGACCGGGTTAAACCAG
>DIUR01000031.1 GCA_002428265.1 Bacteriovoracaceae bacterium UBA6153 | reverse complement strand
CACCCCAATCTTGGGCTTGGTGATCATAGTGGTCATACACCGCTGACTTAACAGTCACGTCATAAAAATCAAACACGCCTTGATCGATGCGAACCATGGCCGTGTAGTTAGAGGTGAAGTAGTAATCCACTACGCCCTGATCGATGCGATCCTCGACCACTTTCACTGACTCAAGCTTGAGTGAAGGACGTATGTGGCATTTTTCCTCAATCGCTTTTTTAATGAGGGTTTGGTGACGAGCTGAGATCTCCATCGCCTGAGCAGCAAACGATGAAATGGCAAGAACAAGAGAAACTAATGTTTTCATAAAACCTCCGGGTTAAGTGAGGTCTTTATAGAAGGTATATGACGAGAATGGGAACTGGGGAATGGTTAAGATTTGATAGAGATGGGGCGAAGAGATTTCACGGTTGTTAAATTGCTGAATGAGTATTCCAAGGTGGAGTCTTACTTGCGCTATCAATGGCTGAGATGGAGTGAACCTTGGCTCCATTTTGAATTGCCTTCAAAGCCCACTCTGCTGAATCGATCTCACCCAGAAAACGATCGAGGTACACAATGGTATTCTCTCCAGGAAGATCGATGGGTAATTCAGCAAATATTTTAAGATCAATCGATGATTTTAAGGCTGCTGCCTTCCAGGTACTACGAATATATTTATCGTCCTCAACAAGCCACACTTCAAGATTATCATGGTCAGATTTCTCGCTTAACGGGAACTTAACAATCGTCGTCGTTCCTAAATCAATCTTTTTAGTAAATATTAATTCACCATTAAGCTGTTTAATCAGCTCACGAGTTGACTCTAACCCAAGTCCGCTCCCCGATGCTTTTGTCGTCGAGGAAGAGATCCCGTCAAAACCAGGACCTTGATCAATTATGCGAAACTCAGCAAAACTACCTGTCTTATAAAACCCAATCTCAACTATTCCACCTGATGGTGTTGCTTCACAAGCATTCTTCAAGAGATTTGCAGTAACCCTCAAAAAGTGGGACTTAGAGGTAAAGACAGGCAAATCAATCAAACTATCCCTCATCAACTTCACAGGAGCTGTGAAAAGTTTAGATTGTGAAAGAAGACTTGCGGAAAGATCGCCAGAATCGACTTTAGAGAAAACGATGGGTGCCTTTTCAGGAAGAAGATCATAGGCAATTGATTCAATATTTAATAGTGCGTCTGTTATCTCGGGACGATTAAGGTTTGAAAGTTCTGACTTGAGTAAAAAAACAGGATTCAAAATATCATGTGCAACCTTAAGGGCTTTTCTGGCTTTAACTTCAGATTCTTTAATCCTCGACAGATTAAGTTCGTACTCCGTCGTGCTACGGATGAGATTTTCAACCTTGACTCCAAGACTACCGAGTTGGCGTAGCTTGGGCATTTGCCCTGAGGTTAGGCCATCGATCTCAGTGATGAGTGGTTTATAAATGAGCTTTCTCCAGAGAACAGTTAAAATAACACAGCAAAGAGAGGCAAAAGAAAAAGCTAAGAGGATGACCTTTGAGTAGTCCCAAATGTTAAATGAAGAGCGCTTAATTTTAAAAGCAATGCTTCCGATGCTGGACACCACGTCGGGGTAATTCACCACATGGACACTCGAATTCGTCGGGCATGAATTGTCAGGATAAATAGACAAAAAAGACTCGGTTAGTTGACGACAATTCTTATCGTAGATCGCAATCGATTCAATATTGGGAAGGCCCGCGATGATTTTCTTTATGCGATAAAAATCACCAGTTCTTCTCTCGTGCTGGAGATTAACAATCGTAGAAACAACTTGAGTCTGGAGAAACTGTGCCACTTCTCGATCGAAAGACCGTGAATGATGTAGAATTCCACCAATGACAAAGACAGAGGAAACTGCGAAGAGGCAGCCTAACACAAACAGAATAAAGGTCTTGTCGATGTCCGACAGATACCTACGCAACAATGTTGAACTCCCTTGATGGGTTTATTTTGTAGCCGTCAAAGGCTTCTGGGTTTAAAGGACCATCGAGTAAGCGACCAAAATAGAAAGGCTGTAATTTTGGGCAAAAAGCGCGAGTTACTCTCAAGGACTTGATGTGCTTAAAAGAAGATAATATTTCAATTTCTGAGTACCAAAAATCTGAACGATCTAGGTTTGTATCAACTCTTGCATCACTTCTCAATTCAAGATCCAGATCATTACTTAAATTATAAAATTGAATTCCAGAAGCATTGTTTATAGAAAAACTTGCAGATAAGTCCTTTAGATTGGCAGGATTTTGTGACCATGCAATCTGTGGGGCAAGTTCATTTTCGGCAGACTTAATTGCATCATTCAAAAAATTTGAAGAGGCTGTGCCATACAGATAACCTGAATCAAGATATTTGTATCGCTTAATCACCACAAACTCCCCTAAGGGGCCCTTCGTAAGAAATGTGTCTTTATCAATTTTTTCAAAACCAAGATTACATAAAGTCGATTTGGTAATCACGTGCCTTTCAATTATTTCAGATAATGAATTCTGTATCGATCGGTTTAAGTCAAGATGCGCGGCAAGGCCTGAACTTGTGGCAAGAAATGAATTAAGACAAGAATACTTTCCTGCCAACTCATCGTGATTTAATTGCTCCAACGTTTTTAAATTAGTCCATATCCTTGGGAGCGATGACAAATGTACACGCTCAATCATCTCCACTAGTGCGACACCAATAGCAAGTACTTCATTTGATGATGTTCCCCAGGAGTTGTATTCCTTATCACCCTTGCATGCTCTAAGGTGAACAGTTTTTCTCTCGCCATGAACCCAGCAGTTCTCTATTGAGGTCTTATCAAAGTAGTCAAAGACTCCAGACTTGAGATCATCTAGATGGTAGAGAAGCTTTAGGTTACTTAACACGGAGTCTCCAGAACACCATTGATTCTGTAACGTTCATTAAAGAAGCATCTACAGTATCTTGGTTATAAAATTTTGGAGAAGATACATAGAACAGAGGAATCACTGTTGCATCGAGTGCCATTTCATCTAGAATTGGGTCTAGTACGCCAGTCTCAATTTTCTTGTCCTGTAGTTCTAGGATTAAATTTTTAAGTTTTAATGACCCAAGTTTAACCATATTATTCTTTTCAAGATGTAAATGATTTAAAGCTTCAAGAGGTGAACTATAATTCATGGAAACCGGCAAAAGATATGCATCAAACTCTCTGGTCTCAATCCTTTTATAGTAGCTCTCAGCTAAATCGATAAAGTCAATTTCAACTTGAACCCCAAGTGAATTCGAGATTTCTTGATCTAAACCAGTAAAAGTATATTTTCTTGTGCCCTGAGTACTTAAAATCTTAAATGAAGGAATATCTTTTTCATCAAGAAGTGAACTTAAGACTTTATTAGGATCGTAATTTAAATTTACACCTGCAACCTCTGGTAGGAAATATTGCTTTGATTTTTTGAATATCTTATTTCTATCAGGTGTCTTAAATTTATTTGTAAGTTTTTTATAGATAGATCTTCGAAGTGATATATCACGAAATACTTTACTTTCAGGATTAAGGTGTAAATACACTAAATATGTATAGCTATCTGAGGCTAACGTAATTTGCCTAGGTAAGTTTTGTAGATCATCTGAATTTTTATCTATGAATGCAGTTGTCCCGATATCATAACCAACTAAATCCTTTCCGCCACCTGTAGTTGGCGAATTAAATATCTCTATCTTTTCTGGCATATTTTTATTGTAATTTATAAATCTTTTATTTGCTCTCAAGACATTACCATCAAGAAAATATGCTCCTGCTATTACCTTCCAATCATCTCGACTTAATTGTTTTTTTCTTACAACACTTGAATGAATAACAGACATGTCTGCCAGTGAAAGGTAGTAAAGGAAATCTTTTACTTTTCTTGAAAGATTCACTTTAAATGTCTTTTCATCAATAACTTCAAGGCCAGATATGGTGTCGTCAATTGATTTAAGTTTTTCGGATTCTCTTATTATATCTCTTACAGGTATATGTGCTGATCCATATAGAATCAACCTCTTGAATGAATTTACAAAATCCATTGCTTTAATTGAATCACCATTTGAAAAAACTGCATTTTTTTTAATTTTTATCAAATAGGAATGATCATTTGTTTTTATAATTTCATCCGCCAAAATATATTCAAAATCATTTTTCTGGTTCACATAGACAAGCTTTGCACTCATATTATCAACCAGATAATATCTATGAATCATATCCACTGAATTCGGATCAATCACATTATCCGTACTCGGATATGGAAACAGTGCTTTTATTGAATTATCTTTTTGCATACAGCCAATCATATTAAAAATTGAAATTAAAATAACTACAAGCAAGGTCGTGTGGGATCCCCGATTTTTCCCCATCTCATGCCTCCACGTCGAATTTCTTCAAGCATTTCTTTCTTTTGTTCTTCTTCTGATAACTGAAGTATTTGTTCTACTCGTCTCTCAATAAGCTGACGATTAACTCCTGATTGAAGTTGTTCTTTAGAAGTAGCAATAACTTTATATAAGTAATACGCTCTTTCGACCTGAGAGCTTTGCTCATACAATGATATGGCATCAAGTTCTTTTGCTCTATCTAATCTGTCTGATATTGGGTCTTTTGGCGTATACCTCCTAACCACAGACATATCAAAATCCTGTGCAATTGCCTTAGCAGTCGCAAAGGGCGCAATAAGTCCCAGCAAGTAAGAAAACTTTTTCATCAGATCCTCCAAAGTATTCCGCTCATATTACTGTTTTCAAATTTTTTAGGGATATTTTCAAAAAAACCGACTAAAAATTACCAAAAAAAGCCCACTCATAGAGCGAGCTTCTGGCAGTCTTTAGGTTCAACACTTAACTAGCGAATGTACTTAATTTTCGTCACTTTC
>DIUR01000001.1 GCA_002428265.1 Bacteriovoracaceae bacterium UBA6153 | reverse complement strand
TGTTTTGTGAATGTTAAATACATTTGAAAATATAGCTTGCGTAATAAACTCGAATAAGAGTATAAAGCGTGAGTTCTGAATTAAAATTTATCGATTTGTTAGAATATATCCAGTTTGGGTGTGTTATTAGCGAAGAGGAAACACCCGATCCCATCCCGAACTCGGAAGTTAAGCTCTTCAGCGCCGAAGGTAGTGCCAGGGAAGCTTGGTGTGAGAAAAGGTCAATGCACCCTCTTTATTTTTAAAAAGCCCAAGTTTATCTTGGGCTTTTTTATTTTGGGAGTTCGACAAAATTCATCATGACAACTAAATCAACAAACATTCATATCGGTCATTGTACGTCTCCTCATGGAATTAAGGGCGAATTTTCATTCGTGCTTTATTCTCCTGAAGATTCTGTGCTTGATAGTGGATCTATTATTACTCTTACTCCGAGATCTCCTGGGAGCTCTGTTCCTCAGGACGGGAAAGAGTATAAAATTAAGAAAATTAATTTTGGTAATAAGACTATTGTGACTCTTGATGGAGTCAGCGATAGAAATACAGTTGAAGCTTTAATTCCATTTGATATTTATATGAGTAGAGATCTGCTTCCGGAGACGGAGGAGGATGAGTACTATTTAAATGATCTATTGGGATTAGAAGTTTTTCATCATTATACGAAAGAGCCTATTGGGCGCGTGGTGGATTTTTATGAAAATGGTGCTCAGATTGTTTTAAAAATTAAAGCTGATAAAGAGTTTATTGAAGTTTTATTTTTAAGTCAGTTTGTGCCTTTGGTAGATCTTGATTTAAATAGAATGGAAATAATTCCTCCGATAATGATTGAGTAAAGAATGAAAAAAATTTGGATCATTACATTGTTTCCGAATTACTTTGATTCTTTAATCAATTTTGGAATTACTGGCTCTGCTCTTCGTGGAGAGAGAGACGCTAAGATCGAAATCAAAACGGTTCAGTTAAGAAACTTTACTCCTAAAGATTATAAAGGTGTCGACGATTCTCCCTATGGTGGAGGAGCGGGCATGGTTATGCGTGCGGATGTTTTAAAAGAAGCCTTAATGAAAGGGATTGTTGAAGAAGGCAATTACGGGGAAGATTTTAAGAATAAACTTCACGTCGTCTTTCCAGGGCCTCGTGGAAAAACTTGGAATAATTCTTATTGTAAGGATTTTGCTAAGAGGTTTTCTACAGAAGGATCTAAGGATTTAGTATTCATTTGTGGAAGATACGAGGGCATTGATGAGAGATTTTTAAATCTCTATGTTGATGAGCAAATCTCACTGGGGGATTTTATTCTTACTGGTGGAGAAATTCCTACGATGGCCATTATTGATTCAGCATTAAGATTTTTTAGTGGAGTGCTGGGGAATAAGGAAAGTTCAGAGCAGGAATCGTTTCAGAGCAACTCTCTGGAGCATCCTCAATATACTAGACCAAAAGTTTTTGACGGAGTCGAGGTTCCGGAGATATTAACATCCGGACATCATCAAAATATTGAGAAATATCAGAAGGCGGAAAGTTTGAGGATAACAAAACTCCACAGGCCCGATCTTCTTAATAATAAAGAAAAAGGGTAAGTATGAAGTTATACCTGGGGCTCGTTCACCATCCAATTAAAAATAAACTAGGGGAGCTGGTCACGACATCAGTAACCAATTTAGATATTCATGACATCTCAAGAAGCTGCCGTACCTTTGGAGTAAAGAAATACTTCATTATCACGCCGTTTGAGGCCCAGAAGACGTTGGTAGACTCTATCTTAGGGCACTGGGAGCAGGACGTTGCAAACGCTTATAATCCAGATAGACAGGATGCTCTGGCGATTGCGCGAGCAGTCGACTCTATTGAAACGGCAATTGCTCAGATTACTGAACTGGAAGGTCAAAGACCACTGATCGCTGTGACGGGGGCAAACTTTGAAACTTTTGACGGGGATGTTAAAGAATTGACAAAAAAGCTCGAAGTTCTTAATATGCCTTGTTTTCTACTATTTGGAACAGGATGGGGACTTCATCCAATTGCGCTTGAAAAAGCGGAATTTAAATTGTCTCCGATTATTTCAAAAAATTCTGACGGGTATAACCACTTGTCAGTCAGATCTGCGGTAGCTATTTACTTAGACCGCTTATTTGGTGAATAAATTTATACAGTCTACTGATTAAGAACAACAACAACGTTGGTCCTCTGGGAGTAGCAATTAGTAATAGGAGTTCAATATGAACTTAGTCGACATCGTAAATCAGGATCACTTAAATCCTAAAGCAAAAGATCTTCCAAATTTCCAATCTGGAGATACAGTTGCTGTTCACACAAAAATTACTGAAGGTACAAAATCAAGAATCCAGATTTTTGAAGGTGTATGTATTGCTTTCAAACAAAGAGGAGACATCAATGGTCACTTCCGCGTAAGAAAAGTATCTAACGGTATTGGAGTTGAGAGAGTTTTCCCATTCCACTCACCAAACGTAGAAAAAGTTGTAATCGTTCAAAAAGGTAAAGCTCGTAAAGCGAAACTTTATTACCTTCGTGAAAGATCTGGTAAGTCTGCTCGTATCGCTATCGATTACGATCGCAAAGAGGACTAGTAAGAAGACTAGTAGTCGACTAAGACTTACTTTAAAGTATTTAAATATTGGGCCCTTCATAATAGAATTGTTATGAAGGGCCTTTTTCTTTTCACCTGAGAAAACTTAATCATGTTCGATCTGAAGTATTTTAATTCGAAAGCAGAATCTCACAGCGGAAATTTTTTCGTTGCTGGTTGTGATGAAGTGGGCCGTGGTCCACTCGCTGGGCCAGTCGTGGCAGCTTGTGCCTCAATTGAAATAAAAACTTACGATCAAAAAGAACTCAAATCACTTCTAAGACTTTGGTCACGCTTCGGTATTACCGATTCAAAACAATTGAGCTCAGTTGAGCGGTCTGAAATTTTGAAAAAACTTTCAATGACTTCACTCGCTGTAGATCAAATTCATACACATCATCATTCAGAAAATATCACCGTCAAAATTTTAATCAAAGAACTTCACGCACCTAAGATCGATGAGATCAATATCCTTCAAGCATCACTAGAAGCTATGAAGCTCGCAATGCTAGAGAGCTGTCCTGTGCATTTGCCGGGAATGATTCTGGTCGATGGGAATAAAAAGCTAAAGCATGATGCTGAACAAGAGGCAGTTGTAAAAGGAGATTCTAAATCACTTTTAATTGGACTGGCTTCAATTGCAGCAAAAGAGTACCGCGATCAATTAATGAAAGAGCTTGGAGAAAAATACCCTGGATATGGTTGGGAGCAAAATGCGGGCTATCCTACAAAAAAACACCTCGAGGCCATCTCACTCTTGGGTGTAACAGAACTTCACAGGCTAACTTTTAGAGGAGTGAAAGAAATTTATGCAGAAAGGGGATATGCACGAGTCTAAGACTTCTCATATTTATCACCGCGCAGGTGTTCCGGCCCTTATTTCTTCCCTCGTTCTTCGCTCTAAAAATCTTGGTCAGATTGATATCGCTTATCTCAAAAGAAATAAAAATAAATCATGGGTTCTCGTTATTATTGAGACAAAGTCTTCGGTGTATCCCTCACATTTTCAGATGAAGAGGCTTAGGGGAACACAAGACTATTTAAGTAGGCTTTTGGAGATGGAGTCAAAACTTGAAGTTAAGTTTTGCCAAAAATGTGATCCTCTATTAAACTTTTAGTATGAAAAAAATAATCATTGCTTCATGTGTATCTTTAACACTCCTATTTTCTTCTGTGTCACACGCAGCTATTGATCCAAAATTAAAAATGGTTGGGACCATGGCCGGTTATGGTGTTGTGGGCGGGGCCTTATTGGGAACGGCTTCAATGGCCTTTGGTTCAGGTGGACGATCAATCGCAAAAGGTGCTTCTTTGGGCCTTTATGCAGGGATTCTTTTTGGTGGATACATTATTTTAAATTATGAAATGAAAAAGCGTGGTTACGGACAAGAGTCTAAAGGGGACTATTACCCTGAGAGCTCGGGGCCATATGAAGACGAGCAAACTAATATCTCTGTTGATATCAATGACTACCGTCTGGCGCAATTCGAAAATAAAAAGGACCCTAAAAAGGATCCTCTATTTTTTATGAATTTTCTTAATATGGAGTTCTAATCAGTTTTGAAATGTCTGCTTTCTGTTACCGAATTTTTGATTTAGGTTTTCTGTTTCATCGTTATCAAATTCATGTTCCATTAATTTGAAAGCATCAAAGTTATAAAGTTTAAAAACTTTTAAAAATTCAGTTTTTACATTTGATAGTTTAATTTGCGCTTTGTTCTTATTGAGAATGTGAAGTGTTTCTACGAAAATACCAATTCCAGAAGATCCAACAAAGTCTAATGCATGCATATCAAGTGTGATTGTGCAGGCAGGGTTTTTTGTCGTTAGTTCCTGAAGCTCCTGGCGAAGAGGGATTGAGTTTTCATAGTCAAGGCCTCCCGACATATGCACGATGATATTTCCAGAAGAGTCGGTATGGATATTAGCTTTCATGGCCATTTTGCGCGTTCCTTTTTAGGGGTTAAATGTGCTAGAATGATTCTATCACTTAATACGATTTGCTTCAGTGCTCATCAAATTTTGCCCATGATACAATTAGTTTAATAGGGGATACGATTTGTCGGAATTGATTCTAGTAACTCTACCTATTGGAAATTCAGGGGACATCACTCTTAGAGCACTCGATGCCCTAAAATCAGGAAAAACATTTTACGCCGAAGATACCAGGGTTTTTAAAGATCTCTTAAATGCTCAAGGAATATCCTACAGTGATAAGTTTATTGACTCATTCCATGACCAGAGTGTCGGGAAGATTGAGCAGATCTTACAAAAAATTAAAAATGGCGAAACTGTTTATCTCGTCTCGGATGCAGGAAGCCCCATGGTTTCAGACCCAGCTTATCCGCTTTTAAAGAAACTTGTTGAAGAAGGTGTAACAATCAAGACACTTCCTGGAGTGACGGCCGTTGTGACAGCGCTCGAGCTCTCTGCACTTCCGCCGAACCCATTTCATTTCTGGGGATTCATTGGAAGGGGAAAGAGCGAGAGAAGAGATTTTTTTAAAGACTTAGGGACTATGGGCGGGACACATATTTTTTTCGAGTCACCTCACAGGATTTTTGAAACGATAGATGCTTTTTTTGAAGTTCATCCTGAAAACACACTCGTTATTGCCAGAGAGCTGACGAAAACTTATGAGTCAGTGTATCGACTTAAGAAAGAAGACCTGCCAAATGTTCAATCGATTATCACTGACAAAGGTGAGTTTGTTGTACTTTTTCATAATTCAGAAGTGCGCTCAAGTGCACTAAGTGATGAAGTCATGACCCTTACAAAAGATTATCTAGAAAATGGCGGCAGCACGAAGAAGCTGGCGAAAATTTTCTCTAAAATTTTAAATTCAGACACTAAATCGGTGTATGACCAACTCTCACGCTCGGTGAAGTAAAAATAAATTCCAAACTCTCTGGAAATTGTTTAAAATATATTTAGTTCTATTATTTAAAACTCAACTGAGAAACCAAAAGAGAAAGGTATGCTTGTACGTATTATTGGCGGTCATGGTGGAGTTTCTCCAGGATTTAAGGCAACGTCATATCTAATTGATGGAAAGCTTCTTATTGATGCTGGTTCTGTGGCCTCTGGTATTCAGATCGAAGAGCAGACTCACATTGACTACATTCTTATTTCTCATTCTCATCTTGATCACATCTCTGATCTTGCTTTCATGGCCGATAATTGTTTTGGTATGAAAGGAAGGCCGTTTGAAATATACGCTAATGGCCCGGTAAGAGAAGCGATAAAAACTCACTTGTTAAATGATATTATCTGGCCAGATTTTTCAAAGCTTCCCACAGTTGAAAACCCAACGTTGAGATTTCATGATATCAAGCCTGAAATGTGGCTAGTGCTAGGGGACTATAGAATTTTACCTGTTCCAGTCAATCATTCGACAGGTGCACTGGGATTTATTATTGAGAGAAAAAATGCCACAGTCGTTTTTACTCAGGACACAGGACCTACTGATCAGATTTGGGAATATGCTAGACAGATAAAAAATTTAAAAGCGATTTTTACAGAAGTGAGTTTTCCAAATTTTTTATCGAAAGTGGCGACAGACAGTTTGCACCATACGCCTGCTACGATGAAAGAAGAAATTAAAAAAATGCCAGCGGATGTTCCTATTTTTTTAGGGCATCTAAAGCCAAATTATCAATCTCAACTTTTTAAAGAAATCGATGACATTCAAAATGAAAGGATTACGATCTTAGGATCGGGAGACACCAGTTACGTTTTCTAAGGCATACCTGGTAGTACATACATTTGTCTTCCTGGAACGTTGATAGGGACGAAGCGAGCAGGAGCTTTCACGTTACCTGATGGAGCTTTTGGCCCTGTATCTTCAACTTCTTCAACTTCTTCCTCTTCTTTTTTTGCAGGATATCTATCGACACAAGTCTTTCCATCCCAGAAGTATTTAAATTCTGGAGCAACGTTTTTTTCATTACATTTTTTCTCTTCATCGGATTCTTTAGATTCCTTTGCCGGGGCCTCAGCTTCTTTAACATCACAAGTATTTTTTTCAGCGTTAAGAATCAGAGAGATTAAAGGTTTTTTCTCTTTTTCAGAAGTTGATTTTGCTCTGGCATCGCAATCTGCCTGAGTTAATTTTACATTACATGAGTTATCTTTTTCGTTGAAGACAAAGTTTTGAGCAGGAAGTTTTCCATTCTCAGTTGAGTCTTTTGATTGTTGATCACATTTTTCTTTAGTCATTTTACCATCATCGGCGTCTGCATCAGCAGCATCCGTCTTTGGAATACAGTCAGTCTTATCTGCATTTAGCTCAAGGGAAATCAATTTATTTTTTCCACCTTCAGTTGCGGTCTGTGCTCTTTCGTCACACGTTGATTGTGTGAGTGTTAAGTCTGGTTTTGGAGTCGTCGGTACACAAGCATCAGTTTCCTTGTCATAAAGCACAGGAACGATAGGCTTCTTATCTGTTTCAGCATCTGTCTTTGCTTTTGCATCACATTTTTCTTGTGACCAGTTAAATTTCTTTTCTGGTGCTTTGGGTTCACACGTATTTTTTTCACCGTTGAGGATGAGTACGATCAGTGGAAGTTTTCCACCTTCATTCTTTTGTTTTGCTTCATTGTTACAATCTTCCTGGGTCTTAGGAGGACTTACTGGTTGTTCTGGTTTGTTCGGGAAACTCATGTCAGAGCAGTTAGCGTTTTCTTTAATAGAAAATACCACTCCACTGTTGGCAACTCTCGGTTTGATTTCAAGACCACGGCCTAATCCATCTGATACAAGCGTATATTGCTTTTTACATTGATCTGCCGTTTGAAGGCGACCTTTAATTTTACATTGGATGCCTGTCGTGTCGAACTGATTTGTCTGTTCATTATAAGGAAGATTTCTAATAAAGATTTTTTTGTCAGCGTTATTAGAAGCTTCAATTTGAGTACATCTGATTTCTTTTCCAAGATTATCAAATGTCTTTCCAATATAGCCTTCAAGTTTTAGTTCATCAATATTTGTTTCAGCTTTTGCCTGTGGATTATTAAGAAGGCGCTCATTAGCGTTGATATAGTGAAGAACAGATTCAAGGTTGTTATAATTGTCTTCACTTAATGTATCGATCATCCTTCCAAAGTTACAGCTTTGAATATTTGCCTGGATTGAGTTCGTGAAATTTTTACTTTTGATCGCCTGAAGACATTTGTCTCCACGAGATTTTACTTTTTTTACCCAGTCGCTTAACTGTTGCAGGTTTTCAGCGACGGCCGATTTTGTCGCAAGAGTTGGATCAACTAAAGAGGCGGTTAGAGCAGATGTTTCTTTTAATTCGATTTTAGAATCTTTATCTATAGTAGACGCTTTAATCGTATTAACTAATCTGTTTAGAGGAGCATTTTTTACTTTTTGAAGATAGTCGGCCTTAAATAACTTAGTGCCTTTTCCTGTTTCTTCGAAAGTTGTAATACTACAAATTCTATCCTGAGCATGAGTCAGAAGTTTTTCCAGTAAGTATTTATCACCAGCATTAAGAACGAATTTTTTATTTGGTCCATTGCCAAATTTTTTAATACTTGCTTCTTCAAGGGCCTTTAAGACATCTTTAACTTTTGTTTTATCAACGAAGTCTGATGAGTCGCTCTTTTTATCATCGATGGCGGCCATGAAATTGACGAGTAGAGGATTAGATTTGAAATTGTCATCGCCTTCGAATTTTGCATTTTGAAAAAGCTTACCAACTTTTCTCATAGAGTTTTGGTATTCGAGAAACATCGCCTCTTCGAACTCTTTACCACCGTAAGGAGCATCTTTTTGATGAGGTTTTAATTGAACCTGGTGATTTTTGTCGAGATAAGCATCCTTACCTTCGTAGTTAAGTTTTTGTTGAAGGCCGATGTAGATTTCTTTGAAGTTGTTGAGCTCAGCAGTTGTGTAGCATTTTTCAGCACCGAAAGCACTTGCAGTCAGGAGCATCGCTCCCAATGTAATCGCTTGAATATATCTATTAGCTGTTCTCATTTTCATTACTATATTGTGCCCATATCCTGTTACTACCTAGACATATCGGTATGAACTCAATAAAACTTGAGAATTGGAGTCGGATTATTATTTATAGAGGCTTTTCAACTGCCACAAAAAATGGCCAAATAGACTCCTTTACAGTGAAATCAAAGATTAGGAAGAGATTGGTTAAGATGAATTTGATAAAAGGTAGCGAGGACTACAATCAATTAGAAGAAGCATCCATTATGGATCACTTGATCCAGCATTATGGTTTTGAAGTCTTTACTCCGGGGCTTGAGAGAACTCGTCCGGTCTATGCTCCTTTTATTAAATATTTTAAAGAAGCGGGTGTGAAGGTTGTCACAATTGCGGGCACCAATGGCAAAGGACAGACCGCGCATACGCTCTCAACGTTATTGACTGGCAGTGGTAAGAGTTGTGCCCTTTGGACTTCTCCGCATATTCTAAGCATTAAGGAGAGGTTTAATCTTTCAAAAGATAACGAATCTTATGAAGTGAGTTACAAAGAATTAAAAGAGGCCATGGGCCTAGCTGAAAAAATTTTAAAAGATGAAATGGGTGGGGTGAGAGTTTCATTCTACGAGTTCTTATTTTTGGTATTTTTAATTATTGCAAAAAATCATCAGGGCCTGAACTACCTTCTTTTAGAAGTTGGTCTTGGTGGACGTCTTGATGCTGTTAACCATTTTGATGCAGATTGTGCATGTATCACTTCAATCTCCAGAGACCATCAGAGTATTTTAGGATCTAGGTATGACCAAATCCTCTCTGAAAAGATTGCCGTCGCTAGAAAAAAACATCCTTTATTTACCAATTTTGAGCTGAATTATTTGAATCAGATGACGGCACAGTATTGTGAAAAAGAGGAGATTGACTGGAGAGCCATCAATCCTCATGCAAACTATTTTGAGGCAAATAACGAACTTGCCTGGGAAATGTTTAAGTATTTATGCCCGGATTCTGACCTTACATTTCAGAGTGCGAAACGTCTTCTTCCTCTCTATAAAGGTCGTAGAGAGATAATGACTTTTGAAGGAAAGTCTCTTATCTTTATAGGTGCCCATAATATTGATGGTGTGCGAAGGATGTTGCAGAGCTATCTGGAGTCTCAAGACTTAATTTTTCCAGAGAGTTTATTAGTAAGTTTTTCACAAAGGCCCTTAGGCGAAATTGTTGTCATGACTAAATCGCTTGTGGATTTTTTTGAGGGAAAAGCAAAACTAACTCTTACCAGTTTTGATCACCCCAAGGCCATGGATTCTGAAGCAATCAGGAGCATGTGTACTAAAGTTAACAAGGGAATGTTAAATTTTGCTTTCGATTGGAAATCAGAACTTAAAAATTCAAAATCACAAACCATCCTCGTTTGTGGATCTTATTATTTCATCGGTGAAGTTCAGCGCTTTATTCACGCTTAGTTTATTATTTATCAATTCACTGCATGCACGTGAGACATTTGAGTTTGACTTGGGCCAGAAAATTAATGTTCTCTCAGATAAGGCATTCAGAAAATCTAGTGAGAATGAATTTGAAGCTGTTGGTAATGTCGTTATCACACATTTAAAAAATTCAATTTATGGTGAGAAGGCCAAAATTAATTTTACGAGTGGTGAAACAGAAGTCATCGGCAATGTTCGCTATATTGCGCCCGAGATGACGTTGTATGGAACTAGACTCAATTATAATTTTCTTACAAAAAAGATGGAGCTCGATAATGCCAGAGTTCTCTCAGACAATTATATCATCACTGGTAAGAGAATCTCTCAAACCACTCCTGATGTTATTTACGCAGAAGATGCAGAGTATACGACTTGTAAAGATTGTCCTGAGTCGTGGAGTGTTTTCGGAAAAAAAATTACAATAACAGTAGGGCAGTATGTAAGGATTCAACACGCTTTTATAAAAGTTAAAGGTGTGACGGCAATGTACTTTCCTTATTTGATTTTTCCGATCAAGCAAAAAAGAGAATCAGGATTTTTATTTCCAACGATTGGCTTTAGTTCAAGTGATGGATTCAAATACCAGCAGCCTTATTTTTTCGTTATAGATGAGCATAAAGACTTAACGATCGTTCCTTCAACTTTTGGAGAGCGCGGGCTTGGTGGAGAGTTTCAATACAGGCAGGAAGTCAAAGAGAAGACCTGGTTTGAACTCAATACTCTTCAGCTTGATGATAGAATTTACGAGCCTTACAAAACTGACAAGACTCAAAGTGGTTTTAAAACCTACAGACATTTTTCAGATTTCGAAGGCCATTATGTCAGTAAAAACTTTTTAAACGGGCATGTGTATTTCAGTGACTCATCTGATTTAGATACGCCGAGAGATTTAGATTATTTTGCAGGAGATAAGATCCGCGGAACAGAGATTGGAGGCGGGGGATTCCTGGAGGGGCGCTCTTCACTTTTTTCTTTTGGAATGCAGAGTTATTATAATAAAAATTTGCTTATCAATGATCCGGAAAAATTTGATAAACAGTATGTACAAATACTTCCTAAATTATCACTATCTTCAGTTCCTTTTAATCTGGTTCATACCGACTATCCTTTTTTAAAAAATATCTCTGTAGGGATAAATGCTGATTACACTATTTTTAAGCAAAATAAGGCAGACCTGAACGCTGGTGGCCCTATTAGAAATGCTAGAAGATTAAATATGGCGCCCTATTTAAACTGGCAACTAGGAAATCTTGGGCCGGTTTTTTTCTCTCATAATTTAAAACTCGATTATCAAAAATATAAGCTTCCGACAGAGGCAGATAAAAATTTCTCAAAGCAAGGACTCATTTATGAAACAGAGGCCAAAGTTGAGTTAGAAAAAATTTACGGCCTGTCATATGTCGAAGAAAAGCCATTAGTGATTGATAATGTTTCTCCGGCAAAGACAAGTGATGCGCTTTTAGGTTTGGGGACTGCCCCTGCTGTAGACAATACTATTGGCGTTTTACCCAAGATTGGAATGTCTAACAATGAGCAGACGGCCTTGGTTTATAACAATAGCTATAGGCACTCTCAGGAATTTAAATTGAAGCACTATTATCTTGGAGAGCAGAAATATAGTGGCAACGCGAATTTTAGAAATCAAATTGAACAAGACGATGGACAGTTTGATTATCTGGACGCTCTTAGAGAAAGAGAGCATTTATCCAATCAAACCACGGCCCAGGATTCGCTTCCGCTTAGTAATACGCTTGAGTTCCAGTGGAATAACAACCTGATTAAAAAAACATCTAGAAAATTTGATCCCTATAAAGATAATCGTTATCTAAAAGATAATTTTTCATATAGCGATATTACTTTTTTTAATGTCTCTCAAGGTTTGGATCTAACCGTTGAAAATACTAGTAAACTGGTGGATAGGTTAACGAGACTTTATGTCTATACTGGGCTTACTCTTAGTAAGGTCACTTTTGCGATTCAGGAGTTTTATTTTCATAAAACAAGTGAACATAAATTAACTTCTTCTGCGACATTAAATTTAAACAGATTGAGTATCGGTGGTGATTTTACTTATAACTCTTTTAACTCTAGCAATACACCTATTACTAAGCTCGCAGGATATGACATTACTTTAAATATTAATGATCTTATCACTCTAAAAAACTCGCTGGATTATGATATTGAGAGCAAGCTTATCTCACAAAGCTCGTACTCGGTGTTGTATGCTCCCATAAATAATTGTTGGAAGCTTGAGTTTAACTACACTCGTGACTTAATTGACCAGAAATTTGGCCTTTTACTTTATATTAACTATAACTCTAACAATTTTACATCAATCAGTGTCAGATAAAATACTCATCATAGATTTTGAAGATAGTTTTACTTACAATGTGGCGAGTGTGCTTTATCCTTTGGAGCAGAGTGTATCAGTTATCAATGTTCACGATTTTTTTACTCATCATTTTGAAAAATTTTTAAGCGAAAAAAATCTGAGAGCAATTATTTTAGGCCCAGGGCCGGGTCATCCTGAAATTTATCAGGACTATTTTCAAAAAATAGAAGAGCTCAGAAAAACTGAATCTATCTACACCATGGGAATATGTTTAGGTCATCAAATTCTAGGGATGATGGATGGGAAAAAAGTTTTAAAATCATCAGAACAGATTCACGGACAGACTATTACTATCAATTTTAAAGACACATCATTAAAAGTCCAAAGGTATAACTCCTTGGCCGTAGTTGATGGAAGCTTCGCCCAGGATATCAGACGCTTTCCCCGAGGAATATCATACCAATTTCATCCGGAATCAATAGGAACAGAAAATAATTTGTTATTTTTTGAAGAGTTATTGGAGTTCATTCACGGAGAGCAAGGGGACATTGCTAGGCAAGATCTGATCGTCTGATCAGCTAAAGCTTAATTGAGTTATCCTTAAAGATATGACTCAAAATTTTAAAATTGAAGGTATTTACGATCAACGAACTCTAAAGCTTTTAAAGGCAAAGGGACTTCGTAATTTTGGATTTGATTTTTCACCCAAGAGTTTCAATTTTATCCAAGAACATGTTTTTTTAAATGAGCTTATTCCCTTACTTGATCCACTAGATCGCATTCATCTCCATTTTATAAGATCCAATGATCCCATGATTGTGAAAGTCATTGCAGATTTACAGAAAGTTGGAATACAGAAAGAAAATATTTATATCGACACAGACGAGTGGGATAAAGAAGCACTTAATTTAAGCGTAAATTATTATTTAAATTATTACCCTGAGTTAGATTTAAATCTTTGCAATTCACCTCAGTTTTCGGGACTTATTTTTAATTTTTCATTTTTCGAAGAGCTTCACCACAGAGGCGTCTTAAAAAATTTCATTATGAATTTTTATACGCATTTTAAAAATTATCTTACTGAAGATAAGAAAATTATTTTGCGTGTAGATTGGAACGATAATGTTTTTCCGTCGCTATTTGATTATCTCGATTTCGATTTAATGAGCTTTTCTATCAATTCTAATATTGAGATTTGTTATCGCAATGTTGATTTGAAAAAATTAACGACAGAAATGGATCTGATAGAAAAAAATAAAATAATGTCCAAGGATTTTTAGGTTTTTTTATGATGAATATCGTTTTAACCAACGATGATGGAGTTAATGCTCCTGGAATAAATATTTTAAGGGAATCTCTGCGCGAGATTGCCAATGTTGTTGTCGTAGCTCCGCTTACAGAGAGATCGACTACAGGACATACTTTAACTCTTGATACGACATTGAGGCTTCAGGAGATATCTGAAGATGTTTATGGCTGCAGTGGATTTCCTGCAGATTGCTCTCTTATGGCCATTGGGCATTTATTCAAGAACCAGGATACGAAATACTTTGGGAAAAAAATTGATATGGTCATCTCTGGAATTAATCGTGGTGCTAATTTAGGGCAAGACGTTTTTTATTCTGGAACAGTAGCAGCAGCAAGAGAAGCAGCTTTCCATGGAATACCTTCGATCGCAGTTAGTTCGTGTATGGATTTTAGAAACCCTGATAAAAATGATCAGCATTATTATAGTGCTTCAAATTTTATAAAAACTCTTGTACAATCAAATGTATCGAAAGTAATACCGCCCATGACACTTCTGAACGTCAATGTTCCATGGAGTAATGAAGCGGAGATTTTAGGAACGAGAGTTACTAAAACAGGGCTTAGGAAATATTCTCAAGACATCGAAGAACGAATCGATTTCAGAGGAAGAAAATATTATTGGATAGGCGGGATTTATAAAGGATTTGAAGATTTTTCAGATTCTGATTGTCAGGCCGTTGAAGATAAAATGATTTCAATCGCTCCTGTTAAACTCTGTGATTACGGACGATCACAGATGGAATTGATGGAAAGCCTAAAAGGCTTTCTACAAGAAGTTTTTCCTCGATGAAGGCGACTGCCTTGCATATCGATGAAAGATTCAAGGAAGATGCTGGCATAATGACCATAATTAAAAACGCTTTATTATTTTTATCTCTCATATTTACATTTGCATGTGCCACGGTTCAAAGTGGTCACTATGTCATGGTGAAGCCAACAGACACTATCGATACTCTTGCTAAAGAGTTCAACGTTCCCAAAGAAAAAATTCAAGCAGCTAATCCCACAAAGCCAGTTAAGAGCGGTGAATGGGTTTTTATACCACTTAAGCGCGGAGTCTTGAATCAAGACAGCGAATCAGTTCGTGCCTTTGACCCAAATCAACTGCTAACTTCAGGTGAGTTTTTGTGGCCGGTTCCTTCAAGTAATAAGATGAGTTCTGCTTTTGGCTCTCGTTGGGGAAAAAAGCATGAAGGTGTAGACATCCCAGGACGAGTCGGCTCACACATTGTGGCGGCCGCTGATGGGGTTGTGGTCTATGCTGGAGATGAGATCGGTGGATATGGGAATATCACTGTCATCGCTCATAAAAATGGTTATTTTACAGTTTATGCTCACGCAAAATCTAATTTCACTCGTCAGGGTCAAAGAGTTTATCGTGGACAGGTTATTGCTCAGATTGGGATGACTGGTAGAACTTACGGGCCACACCTTCATTTTGAAGTGAGAAAGAACGGCCAGTCTATTGATCCAACAGACTTCCTGGCCGCTAATTAATATCTTCTATTTTTTCTGAAACATATCTAATAGCTTTAGATACATGATGGCCGTATTTTTTGCGTCTTCAAGGGCCGTGTGCTTAACTTCGCCCATGCCTAAAAAGCTCATTAATTTTGATCCAGAAGAGCATTCAGGTGGAATAAACTTCAAATCAATAAGAGTATTGGCCGTTGATGAAAGATCCAGGTTTCTATGGTGAAAGTGCTTTCTCATGAACTCCCACGAAAGATCTCTGTTCATAAAAGGAAGATCGATCGCACTCATTGATTTTCCAAAAAGAATGACTTTTTCGTTCTTATCATTTTTAAAATAATTTTTTACTTCTTTGCTGATCATGTAAGTTTCAAGTTCATCCTTGAAGCTGTCCATATGCAGACCTGTCACATGAGCTTTATGAATAAGCATTTCATTGTGTTCGATAACCCATTTATCTAATCTGGGTTTTAACTCTTCAAATGAAGGACATTTAATATAGAAATTTCTAGCAAGCGAGTCTTCAACTCTTTTTGTTTCTGTACAAAATGGAACCATTCCAAACTCAATTAAATAGTCGTTCTCATTTAGTCCTGTTGCTTCGATGTCGATAGATAAATAACGCATAAAAATGGCCAATGGTTAAGGGTTTTAAATAATGCTATCCGGTCTAGGGTATTATTGTCTACAAATATGATATGGTGAGAGTCGCAGAGTCCTCACCATTTAAGACTTCAGAGACACTCGTCATGCAAGTCAGAATTTTTTCTTCTTTTATTACACAGACGCATTTTTGGCAAATCCCATCTCCGCCACAACTTGAGGCCACCGGAATTTCGTGATCTCGTAAAAAATTAAGCAGATTATCCCGCATAAACAGAGGAGATACGGGAAGTATAATTTCTTTTTTTGAAGCTCCGCCTCGGATGATCAATTGCTTCATTATTTGCACCAGATTCTGGCCGAACTTCTATCGTCACTATAAAGAATATTCTCCAAGCGTTTGTCATTTTTAAAGCTGGCGTGGCCAAAAAGATTTCCAAGAGCATCGACATGGTAGATAGGGAAGTTCATGGCCAGAAAGAAATCTAGCTGAGCTTTTCTTCCACGTTTTGATTCGTAAAGAATCCTATCCGGGTTAGATAAAAATAAGTGACGGGAGAAATTTAAAAGTTCATTCAACATTAATGGAGAGTCTATCTGATCAATGTCGTAGGCGACTAAATGTTGTAAGTGCTGAACGGGATTTCTGCCATTGCTGGAAAATAAAACAATGTCTTGAGTTTTTCCTTTAAATTCACATATGGGAAGAGGAGATGCTGGCATCTTGGTCTTCATGAAATAGCTAAGTTTCGGAACTGTAGTAAAAGGTCTTACAAGATCACTTGAAGTGACTGCTAGAAAAAAATCATTTCCTTCATTAAGACCTATATAGTGAGAAATTTTTTGATCAGAAGTTACTATAGCGTCTCTTAAAGTCATTTCTTTATTAAGATTGTAGTTACAGTTGGCCTGAAAGTTTTCTTTTGGTGATTTATTTAAATTAAGGGGGTCTTTGTCAAATTCATAACCATCTGACTTTGAGAAATTTTTTAAATAGAGGTCAGTTAATGCTCTGTAATTAACACGGTCAAAAGTTTCATAGCGGGTGATAACTTCATCGCCTTTAAAGAAGCGAGAAGTGAGTTCATCGCTTTTAGACATGTCGGCCCTGTTGTCTCTTAGAAAATTTTCAAACTCTTGGCTCACGACCATTCCCTTAGGAACAATTGAGTCCATTTCACCGGCAATTCCAAGAAGAGTCTGACCAGGAATAAATTTTTGAGTGATAGTCTCAAGTCCTTTCATGAAAGGCATCTTTTGATCATCACCTACATTCTTAGAGCGAAAGTCGTAGTAATAGGTCTTACCATTTAGTCTCAAGTAAAACTGCAGTCTGGAATAGGGTGAGGCGCGATCTGGTCTTCTACTCATTTCCAGAAGTGAGAACATAACGGCTTTTTTAGCGAACGTATTATTTTTATTTTCAAAAAGAGTAGGATGAAGTTGACTGTAGAATTTTGAAGTATATTCATCTTCACTGATATATTGAAACTTAGAATTGGCAGGACAGTAATTTCTTTTTTTAGCAGCAAGAGCTTTTGAAGTATCGGCCGCATTGCCGGTATTGTCTTCGGTCATCGATTCAAATTTCTTAGAAAGATAAGTGCATCCTGACAGCAGAGACAAAGAAATGATTAGAGCGAGAGATTGAATCATAATTCGTTGGCCCTATCATCAATATAATAAAGTCCTTCAACTTCTTCTTTAACTTGAGATTTATTTTTTAATTGATCTAAAAAGATATCTTCCAGATTTAATTTTTCGGCTTCCTCATTTGTCGCCTGGACTATACAAATAACCCACATACCTGATTGTTTTTCTCCACTAGAGCATGCTTGGGTAGTGAAGTTTATGATCTTGTAGCCACGATTTATGAACTCATAAAAAAGCTTATCGAAGTTCTTTTCTCTGTAGCCTGACAGACGTCCAGGAGGAGCAGGAATATAAAAGGTAAAGCTTTGCATTTTGTAGTCTTTCTGGGCCTTTAGGAGGCCTTTTAGGAAGGATACTAGGCGGTCAATCATAGGTGTAAATCCAGCTTAGGTTAGTGGTCACAGGGTCTTTTAGGCCCCTTTGTCTATCTTAACGTAAGATTGTTTTTGTGGAAAACTTTACCCACAAAAAATTTTTCTACAAAAAAAATAAATACGGTTATAATCATAAGTGTAGAGGATAGGATGTTCTCTTACTAGTGGCAGGATGCCAAAAAAAAAATGGGGCCTTTGCAGGGGGCCCCTTTTTTATTTTAAGACCTAAAAAATTTCAAAATACATTTAAAGATTATTACAAGCAGCTTTGAAGTAACATCGTGCTTGGCATTTTTTTATTTAATGTACACAAGTGTGGATTCACTGCAGGATACACGTCCCAGTTATCAAAGACAGTAGAAGCGCGTCCTTTAACAACTGCGAATATTTTCATTTTGTTATTAATTTTTACAAATACGGGCGCACCACTATCGCCCTCTTCTACACGAACGAGAGACTTTGAATGAATATATCCGTTGTTCCATTTTACAACGCTTAAGTCACCTGATCTCTTGTAGTCGAGTGTCGATACAGAAAACATATTGATAGAGACGACTTTAAAAGGATAGTTTTTAATATTTTTAACAATTTCAGCATGCTCTAGTTTTGTGACGAACTGAGATTCAATCATTCCCTCTATTTCAGGAGTGGATTCCTCCCACCATAAAAGGGCAAAGTCTTCATCGGGGCCAATTTGTGCTTTTTCACCTTTTTTAGCTATTTTATCAGAGAGAGATTTTGGAAATTCAATATTGATGTGTTTATCGAATTTTTCTTTAGGCACATAACCGATTCTTACCACCTGGCCATCAGGGCGAGTAACGTATTTATAATAACCAGTTTGAATATTAAGTTTTGTGTCTTTTGAGATGTAGGCAAGTTTCACACAATGGGCAGCAGTGACTAAAATATTTTTTGCAATAAAAGTCGCATTACAATATCCAGGTAGGCTTTCTCCTGTTGAGTCTGGCGCTTCACTTTTAATTTGAACGACGGGAGTCCATTCTACGGATTCATCTCTAGTCGAATTAGTAAGAGCAAGACTTTCAGCACTCCAAATTGCGAGTGCGATCAGGACAATTGTGGACTTAAGCATAAACCATTCCTTTGATTTTTCTTAAATCCTATAGCAACAAAGACTTCTCTGGGAACTTACATTTAATTACTATTTAATGAGTAAGAAGACCTTCATCCATTTTTAAATCCTGAGCACTTACTCCCTGAGCAAGTTTAATGACCTGAAAAGATGAACCTGTAGGTTTAAATACACCCATTTCAGTGACAACTAAGTCGACCACTTCAAAACCAGTGAGCGGAAGAGCGCACTTTTTCATTAATTTACTAACACCATCTTTGCTGAAGTGATTCATCATGACGATGACTTGTTTAGAGCCATTAACCAGATCCATTGCGCCGCCCATTCCCGTTACTTTTTTTCCAGGAACCATCCAGTTGGCCAGACTTTTTTCAGCATCAACTTCCATACCGCCTAAAACGCAGTAGTCAATATGTCCGCCGCGAATCATTCCAAAACTAAGTGAGCTGTCAAAGAAGCTAGCTCCTAATCCTATGGCGACAGTCTCTTTTCCGGCATTGATTAAAGTAGGAGAGACACTGTTAGCAGAAGGCCTTCCACTTACACCTAAGACACCATTTTCAGAATGGATCATAATATTAAGTTCTGCTGGCATTCTCTCAGCAATAACTGTCGGCATGCCAATGCCAAGATTGACAGATGAATGAGGTTTAAAAAATTTGATGACTTCGTCGGCCATCTCAATATTTGTCCAAGGCATCTTATTCATCTCCTTTAGCAGTCACTAGAAACTCAATATCATTTTTATAGTTTGATCCCTGAAAAATTCTTTGAACAAAAATTCCTGGGAGGTGAATGTCTTCTGGAGCAATCTCTCCAACCTCAACTAATTCTTCTACTTCAACCACTGTAATTTTTGCGGCCATGGCCATGAGTGGTGAAAAATTTCTTGCTGTTTCTTTAAACCAAAGATTTCCGAAAGCATCACCTTTTTGTGCTTTGATGATAGCAAAGTCTGCGTGCAGAGCAGTCTCCAGAATGCAGGGTCTGTCGAACATCTTGACGTCTTTACCTTCCGCAATCAATGTTCCGTATCCAGTTGGGGTATAAAAAGCACGAATCCCCATTCCGGCAGCACGGATGCGTTCAGAAAAAGTTCCCTGAGGGACGAGTTCAACTTCAATCTTTTTTTCCAGCATACGTTTTTCTAAGTCGGGGTTTCCGCCGACATAAGAGCAATAGGCCTTTTTGATTTTATCCTGAACTAAGATTTTAACTAATCCGCGTCCAGAGTTTCCGATATTGTTTGAAACGACTGTCAGGTCTTTCACATCAATTAATGTCAGAGCATCAATGCAGTTTTCTGCGATCCCGCAAAGGCCAAAGCCTCCACTCATAAGTGTCATGCCCGACTTAATATCAAAAAGAGCAGAAGCTGCGTCTTTAAAAATTTTGGGAGAGTTATTTTTCATTTAATCCATATCCTTAATTGCTTTTTTTAATCTCTTCATTCCTTCAACGAGTTCTTCTTCGGTAATAATTAAAGGAGGAGCAAGTACAATTCTCTTGTTTTGAGTAGCAAGGTGTATCCCTTTATCAAAAAAAGTTTTCCACTGGATATCGACATTCAAATCAATTCCGGCCAGCATGCCGCGGGATCTGATTGTTTCAACTTCAGGGAGTGCTTGAATAATGTCGAGCTCTCGCTTAAAAACTTTTGAAATATGTTCAAGGTGTTTTTGAAAATCAAAATCTTGTACAATCTCTAATACACCGGCAAGGGCCGCAACTCCCAATGGGTGAGCGTAGTTGGTAAGTCCACAAGCAAGTACGCGGGCCATATAGTAGTCAGCAATATTGTGACTAACCCATACTGCACCGAAAGGCACCATACCACCCGTGATCCCTTTAGCAAGGCAGATGATGTCTGGTTTTACATTGTAGTGCATGTATCCGAATGAAAGTCCTGTGCGTCCAAATCCACAGATCACTTCATCCATGATTAATAAAATTCCGAACTCACGGCACATCTCACTGATGCCATCCCACCATTCTTGAGACCCTTCAAAGACGCCGTTGCCACCAGTAATTGTTTCAATGATGAAGGCCGCAAAGTTTTCTTGACCGTGATCGAGAATGATTTGCCTCGTTTTTGCCAGTGCATCTGGCTCACTTGGCTCAGGAAATCTCACAACCCAGTCTTGAGGAAGAGCGTGTGCGGTATTTCTCCAGTCACCTGTTGCACCCAGGGCACCCATAGTTGCCCCATGGTAAGAAATTTTTCTGGCAAGAACGAGTTTTCTTTTGCTGACATCTCGGGCAATTTTTAAGGCATTTTCAACAGTCTCAGCTCCACCAGTGGTATAAAAAATTTTTCCGTCTTTTTTATCCATGTACTTTAAGAGCTCGTTAGTGGTCTCAATTTTTCCAGGGAAAATTCCACGGGGAGCACTCATCGGAACTGTGTCCAGTTGAGCTTTCATATGTTTGATAATGGTCGGATGATTGTGTCCAAAGCTTGCTTGATAGCTGATGGAAGACATATCAATTAACTCATGGCCATTTTCAGTGATGAGTTTTACACCATCGACGCTGGAGATAGAAAATCGCAGAGGATTACTTTGTTTTACCCAGGTAAAGAAAAAAGGATATTCATCCATACATCACACCTTTTTAAAATCGTGCCCATCAATTAAAAATTCATATTCACGATAATCCTGATCGTGAGCAGGGCATCCTCTCCAGAAGATGTGTTTGCCGCGGTTTAAATCGCTGACACCACCACCACAAGTAAACGATGGGTCTTGAGCCCCATTTTCAAAATGCGAGCAGATTGATTTTGGGTATTCGTCATGGTCAGTCAGAAGATTTTTAAAGTCTTCCAGGTCGCCAACTTGATACGTTTTTTTAGAAAGAAGTGCCCAGCGGTTATGAGTTGTTGAGCTCATTGAAGTTTTATCTTCAATTTTTTCAATTTCATATCCTACACAGTGGTTAGTGTGAAAAATTGATCCAACCTGACCTTTTTGAAGAGCAGAAACTTTTTCAGAAACAGATGGAGTGATCTCCAGGTTTTCTCCGCCTTCAGGACTGGCGATAATATAGTTGTGGCCTGACGTCACTGGAGCATTCATGAGAGTTGATCTCATTAGTCCTAAGTTTTTTTCTTCCAGTGTTTTTCTGACCAGTAGAGGCCAGATCAATCCCACCTTAGCGTTGGTTGTATTGATGTTATTAACACCGATTAAGGTGTTATCTGTTGATACTCCCATTAGTCCCAGGCATCCCACTAGGCTTAAGACAAGCTGAGAAGAGTGTTGGTCATTTTGAGGAACATGGATCAAGCACATATAATTTTTTGCTGATCTATGCATATCCCAGGTTTGTCCGGCCATAACTTCTGTCGGAGTTTGGATATGCACAGTAGAGCATCCCTCTTCTGGAAGAATGATATCTCTAAAGTCTGTGTAGTTATTTAAGACAACCAAATCGGGGATAGTAAGTCCTGCACCTTTAGCAATCCCTTCAAGTTCACTCGCTAAATGGGGAGCAAACTTTTTAGACATGTGAAATTGCTCCATGGCAAGCTCGTCTAATTTAGGAGCAAGTTTTGGATTTTTTGCCAGCATTAAGTGACGTCTAATTTCTGTTAGTTCAGCAATAGCACCTCTGAACTCTTCACCGTGGGCAAGCCCCCATTCGTGATTAGTTTTTCCTTTGGCGTAGACGATATAGGGAAACATACAATTTGTACTCATGACTCTAAATACTCCTTCATAGCATCGAAGCTTGGGCAGACCAGATAAACCCCGTTGTGTTGCACGAACATTTTACTGATTGAAGCAGGGATTGATCCTTTGAAGTATCCAAAGCCCTGGTCAATTTTCATAACGTCGATATCATAGCGTGATAATTTATCCACAAGTTTTTCATGGAAGTCTCTCGCCGTATTTTTATACTCTTCCTGATTTTCCATGACACTCTTGAAAGCATGATGATAGCTCAGCATATGGAACTCATCTCCATCCCATGTACTGATCATCATGAGAGGCTGCTCAAGGAAATACTTCGTTGAGGTATAAGCGATTCCCGATTGTCCTGAGAAATAAACCATTCCTGCATCAGGAGTTATTTCAGGAAAACACGAGGCCATAAATACTTTATTAGAGTATCTGAAAAATTGCGAAGCAGACTCATTGTAGATAAGAGCAACCTTATATCTTGTCGCGAGCTCTCTTAATCCTCTTAAAAATTCATAAGGAGTCTTCTCCATCGTTTTTTGAAGAACCGGCTCAACCCAAACCGTAAGATACTCACCAGTGGCAAATTCTTTTTCTACTTGTGTGAGGACATCTCTATAGTCGAGCTCACTTGGGTGTGGAAGTTTTGTCACTGGGAAATAGTTATTTCCTTCAAGACTTAGGGATCTTGCCATCATTGAACCATTGCCAAAATAATGGTTTTTAAAAGTCAGCATCTTGGTAATATTTTTATCTTTAATAGATTGCTCTGATTTTACCCAAATTGCTTTTGAAACTTTATCAACACACTCAGACTGGCCTGAAGTTGTATATCCGTGACGAAGATCTTCAGGAAGCACTCCTAGGAAGTCTTTAACCGCCTTTAAAAAGGCTTCGCTAACAAAGTTAGATAAGCAGACTTTGTTAACCAGGTAAGGAAGCTGAGCTTCCATATAAGTCTTATCAAGGCTTCTTACCGACATCGGAATATTGATCGCGCGGCTTAAGTGAATCGCAGGCTTTTTCCAGTCAGCCTTTGTGGTGTAATAAAAAACATCTCTATGAGACTCAAAGTCAGGGTAGTCTTCTCTAATATAAGTTTGCTCAAAAGAGCCCAGAGATAAATTGATATTGATCATTGAGCCCGCCAGGCGGTCGCGGTTTCTTCCTTGAATACGCTTGATTCCTTTAACGATGGCCATGGCCGAGATGGCGTACTTTAGTGCTCTACCTAAACCTGATTTCTGCAGATGAGGATCAATGGTTACATCGAGCATATAAAGACAGTCGTGGTCGTCAAAATGCGGGTCCATGCGCACACCGCGCTCAAGAGGATAAAGGTGAAGAGGGCCCGCAAAAGCGATTCCCATCAGTTTTTTCTTCTTATTTAAAAGTCCTAAGCATAGTGAAGTTTTATCTAAAACGGTGTGCTCAAACTTTTCAATATCAGTTTGTCTTGCAGGTTCATAAACAGCTTTTTGCATGTTGATGATTTCCTGGCGGTAATTTAAGAAGTTCGATGCATTTATTTCAATCAATTCTAATTGAGCAGCTTCAACTGTTTTACTGACAAGAGAATTCACCTTATCAAAAACATGCTTAATATCAATTTTTTTGCCTTGAACTTTAGCAAGCTTGGTTTGAATTAAAAGCTCATGCCATTCGTATTGATCACCTGCTTCGTGAGCGTCAGTTTCAACGTGAGTTGGAAGAGGTGTGTGCTCGTTGTAGAAGAGCTCTTTACAGATGGCATCCAGTCTATCGAAAAGGAAATCTAAGTCTTTTGCACCAAAGGCGGTGCTCATTCTAAATCTTAGAGTCTGACTTCCGGCCGGGTAATAAAGAAGGCCGTGTTTAAATCTTAGATCGACAAATTTATTCATCATCGCCGGATCAACTACATCAAAAGCAAAGGCCAGTCCGTTGATACGCGGTCTCTTTAAGTGTTGTGAGTGTTTTTTTATAAGGGCCGCTACACGCGGAACGATGTGGCGTTCAAGGTCCAGGATTCTCGACTGACACTGATCAAGGCTGATAGCGTGAGCATATCCTCTAAGTGTTGAGGCCACTGAGAGCTCTTCACCTTTAAAAATACTTTTTGTCTCTTTGTGAGATAAAACAATTCCCACCTGAGCTTTTTTTGCACATACGACGTAGTCAGGATTGATCTGTTCACCATTTAATCCTTTAAGATTAAATTGTCTGTGCCAGAAAAACTCTCTGCCTAGGTGAAACCCTGTTTGGACTTCATCGTGAATGACCGGAACCTTGAATGTTTTTGCCATAAGAAGAAGGGCAGTATGAAATCTATCACTCGAGTAACAGTCTCCACCTTCACATTGCATAGGCTCGATTAAAATCGCGAATATTTTTTTCGAAATTAGCTGTTCACGAACTTTTTGCAGGACTTCAACTTCTTTTTTTACATAGGGATCAGAGTTCCAGATTGTCGGGATCATGAAGTTCTTTAAAGAAGCTTCATTCCATGTCTCGCGCCATAGTTCAGGGATACGGACATTGATCTTACTATCATCGATTTCCGGGTATTTTACATACTCAGCAAGATAATTTTTCCATTCAAATGGCTCGCGCTTACTTTTATTCCAAGTCGCGGCCAGCGTGACCATCATCCTTCCGTGAAAAGATCCCTCAAAAGCGAGAACTTTATTGGCCTCAGGATTTGCTCGACTCAAATAACAGTATCCAAGGGCCACTTCGTTGGCCTCTGCTCCTGAGTGAGTGATTGTCATGTGCGTTTTATTCCAGCCTAGTTTTCTATTAAAGAAATTTTTGTAAGCTAGTTTTAGATCTTTAAACTCTTTAGTCGTGGCATCGTTCGTCCAGCTCTCTAAGAACTCTGTCGTTCCAAAAAAGATTGAAGGATTGAATCCATGTCCAAGTGTCGCAATTTGAGAAGCGGCATCCAGAAGATAGTGAGTTGAACCATCACTCGACTCAATTCCCATATAAGGGCCAATCGACTGGCGAAGTTTGGTTAAGTATGTTTTTTTCTCCGCGGGGATCATATGATCGGCGTAGTATTTCTTCAGGATGTCTAATCCGAACTCTGCATCTTGGGCGTTGATAATTGGTAATTTCATTATGGCCTCAATTAAAGAATGTCTTTTTTAATAATAGTGCTGATAAAAGTTAAGTACGAGTGTCCGTTGTTTTCCATCATTTTAGGAA
Source organism: Bacteriovoracaceae bacterium UBA6153 (assembly GCA_002428265.1). Taxonomy (GTDB): domain Bacteria; phylum Bdellovibrionota; class Bacteriovoracia; order Bacteriovoracales; family Bacteriovoracaceae; genus Bacteriovorax. Next base: position 299,040 of record DIUR01000001.1, on the reverse strand, counting down.
ACATTGAAATAGGAGTTGCACCCGGAAAAGTATTAATCTCATTGAGATAAATTTTTCCATCATCAGTGTAAAAGAAATCAATGCGCGATTGGTGACGAAGCTTAAGTGCCTTAAAGGCCTTAATCGCGTAAGCTCTCATAGACTCCACTATATCTGTAGTGAGTCCTGGGGCCACGATCTCAGTTGTCGTCTTGCTTTTTGGATCATACTTTTCTTCGTAAGAGTAAAATGCACTTGGGCAGTTAATTTCACCAGGGACACTGGCGTGAATCACTCCATCGAACTCATAAGTCGAGATTTCAAGCTCTCTTGCCGTTACCATTTTTTCAACCAGAACATATTCAGAGTATTTGAAAGCATTTTTTAGTGCAGTATCGAGCTCATCTTTTTTAAAGACTTGATAGCATCCTACACTTGAGCCTTGAGAAGCTGCTTTAACAAAAACTTTTGAATGAAGATCCATAAGTTTATGTGCTTTGGGAGCATCTTCAATACTTGTTAAGAACTCAAAAGGAGTATTGGGAATATCAAGGGCATTAAACCATAACTTGCTGGTGACTTTATTAAAGCAGATGATGCTTGCTTCAGGGCCACAGCCAAAATAGGGAAGATTGATGAGTTCAAGATAAGTCTGAATTTCTCCAGTTTCTCCCGGAGGGCCGTGAATACATGGAACAACGTAGTGAAGATCAAAAAGAATATTTGATCCAACCAGCTGTCTTTTTGAATTGATTTCTACTGTCTGACCAATACTTCCGTCTGCATTGATCAGACGGAATGTTTTATCCGTTGTTTTCGGTTTTCCGATTTCAACTTTAATAACGTTATATAAACCGATTTCCTGAAGATTTTTTTCAAGAAACTTGGCCGACACTAGAGAAACTTCATGTTCTGTTCCACTTCCACCGCATAGTAGAAGTATGTTTTTTTTGTTCATATTTTTACCCTATCCTTAGGTTCTTTTGAATTTTCTCTAACTATCTTAGTTTTTCTGGAACTCTTTCAAGGTTTAGCTTCGTAAACATTTCTTTAAGCTCTACAATTGTTAAGCTCTTAGATCCTGCTTCTCCGTATCCGCGAATACTTGCCGACAAGTTTTCCATTTCTTTGTCACCGATAACGATCATATAAGGAACTTTTGACTGCTGAATCTGGCGAGTCTTGTAACCCATAGTCTCGTTTCTTTCATCAACTTTAATTCTAAAGCCCAAATCTTTTAAATCTTTCGCTAGATTTCTACAGAAGTCTAAATGTTTATCTGTTGAAACTGGAACGATAACTGCTTGCTCTGGTGAAAGCCAGAAAGGGAAGATCCCTGCAATGTGCTCCAGGTAAACTCCGATGAATCTCTCAAGAGATCCAAGAAGAGCTCTGTGGATAACAACCGGGCGAACGTCTTTACCTTCTTCATTTGTGTATTTTAAATCGAAGCGGTCTGGAAGTTGGAAATCCAGCTGAATTGTTCCAAGCTGGAAGTATCTGCCAATAGCATCGGCAATTTGAATATCAATTTTTGGCCCGTAGAAAGCTCCGTCACCTTCATTGATATGGTAGGCGTGTCCTGTTTTATCAAGGGCACCACGAAGTGCGTTTTCAGCAACATCCCAAGTAGCATCATCGCCGGCCTTAGATTCTGGACGTGTTGATAAACCGATCTTGATATCTTTAAAACCAAAGTGGTCGTAACAGATAAAGAACATTTCCATCAGTTTTACGATTTCATCTTGAATACCTTCAAGAGAAATAAAAATGTGAGCATCATCCTGGCAAAATGAGCGCACGCGAGTCAGACCTGCGATAGCTCCTGCACTCTCGTAACGGTGAAGACGGCCGAAGTCAGCGTATCTCATTGGAAGGTCTCTATAAGAGTATTTGTAATGCTTGAACATCAACATGTGACATGGACAGTTCATAGGCTTTAATGCGAACTCGCGCTTATCTACCTGAGAAAAATACATGTTTTCTTTATAGTGAGCGTAGTGCCCTGATGTATGCCACAGGTCTGAGTCTAATAGCATAGGAGTGATAACTTCATCGTAGCCGTACTTCACGTAGATTCTTCTCATGAAAGCAACTAGCTCATTATAAACTGTCGTGCCTTTTGGCATGAAGAACGGAGAGGCAGGTGCCACTGTTTCAAAGTGGAAGAGTTCTTGTTCTTTTCCAAGTTTTCTATGGTCGCGCTTTTTTGCTTCTTCTAAAAAGTTTAAGTGATCTTCAAGTTGTTTTTTAGTTGTAAAACTTACAGCGTAAATACGTTGAAGCATTTTATTATTTGAATCTCCCTTCCAGTAAGCTCCCGCAGTGTGCAGAAGTTTAAAGAACTTTGGAAGGTGTCCAGTGTTCTCAACGTGAGGCCCACGACATAGATCGGTGAAGTCTCCTTGGGTATATAAAGAGATTTCCTGATCAGCTGGAATGCCTGAAACAACTTCTACTTTTAAAGGCTGATTTTTTTGTTTCCAGAACTCAACAGACTCATCACGAGACATGACTTGTCTTGTGATCGCCAGTTTTTCATCGATAATTTCATGCATGGTCTTTTCAATTGTCTGAAGATCTTCATCATTGATCTTTGCATCCATATCGATGTCGTAATAAAAACCGTTTTCAATCACGGGGCCAATCCCGAACTGAGGGTTATGCCCTTTATAAACACGCGATACGGCCTGGGCCATAAGGTGAGCAGTTGAGTGACGAATCGTGTCTAGATCATATTTGGCCATGGAGGTCTCCGAAATGAGAAATTTAATTACTTTTTTACAGTGTTATATTACCGGCCGAAAGCTTTCAAATCAATGACTTGAATCTTACTTTTAAAAAAATCTTACAATGGCCTTTTGACGCTGTAAGAGTCGCATGATATGACCTTGTGGCTTCTCTAAAAGAAGTGGGAATTAAAAGTTTTATTTAATGGAGAAAACCCTCATGGTCACAAGTCAAGATTTAGGTTTGTCAGTTGGAACAAATCCCAATGAAATCACACCTTACATCGGTCTTTTGGAAGAGTCGGTAAAGCTCGAACAAATCGTGACAAAAACTGAGATCGCAAGGTCATACTATCAGTTGGGAAAGGTCTATTATGATAAGGCCGACCTGACTTCTGCCGAAGAATCTTTTATCAAAGCTCTTACATTTGCAGATCCTATAAAAGACGGATTTTCAGTACTTAAAACTTACGGGTTTCTTATTCGTATAGCGTCAGAAAAACTAGAAGACGGCAAAGCTCAAAAATATATCGGGGAAAGTGAGAAGCTAATGGACGCTCTTTCGAGAACGCTTCCAACTCTTACGGCCGAGTTCTTCTATAACTTGGGTGTGGTGAAAAACTACAGCGGGATTTTCGAAGAAGCTAAAACGAACTTCGAGCTAGCTTATAAAAAGTCTAATGAAGAAAATGAACCAGAACTTCTTTCTAAGTGTCTTCTGTCTCTAGCGACAAACGCTTTCTATAGAAAAGACCTGGAACTTTCTTTAAGATACCTTGATCAGTTAAATGACCTTTTAAAAATCATCAAAAAATTCTACCTATCAGGTGCAATGTACACGTACTACGCGAAGATTTTCATCGAAATGAATGAAAATGATAAAGCGCTTAACTACTACAAGCTTGCTAACGAATATCTTCAGTCTAAAAAATGCTGGAACCTTTATGGTTACATCCTTTTTGGAAAAGCAACGGCACTTAAGAAGGCCGGAAACTTTGATGAAGCTCTAAGCATGTTCCACCTTGCTCAAGAGTCAATTGATACAACAATTTTCAGAAGATTAAATCATTTAATCGAAGCAGAAATTGACGATGTAAATGATTCAACAGTGGATCTATACCTTGATCGCACAAACAGAAAAATCGTTGAGAGATCATTGGGAACAATCGATTTCAAACACAGATTTGTTCTTCTAGAAATCCTTTTCTTATTATCTAAAAATCCTGGAACATACTTCGATAAAGAACAACTTGCTAAGATGATCTGGAAAGATGAGTACAACCCATTAATCCACGACAAACTTATCTATACTTCTGTATCTCGTTTAAGAAAACTGATCGAGCCAACAGACGCTGATTCGAAACGTAAGTATATTATCCGTGGAAAAGATGGTTATACATTTAACCCTCTTGCAAAAATCCGCTTCCATATGGAAGTGAAGACAAACTCAGAGCGCTCAATCGGAAACGTTGACTTAAGCTCTCCTGTTTAATCTTTGATGAATCTTCAATTTATCCAAATCGATAGTGCCTCTGCAGAATCTGCAAAGGCACTTTTAGTTTTGGCCCAGCTCGATCAAGATTTTTTCCCTCAACCATGGGATAAAGAGTCATGGATGAAGCTCTCTGAATCTAAATTCTTATTGGGTCTTCATAAAGATGGCGAAGTCGCAGGGTTTAGTCTTTTTGATATTTCTTTCGTAGATTCCTTTGCTCATTTATTAAAAATCTTAACAGTTCCATCTCTTAGGGGGTTAGGCCTTGGAAAAAACCTTTTAAACGAATCAATTAAGCAATTGAAAGATCGCGGCATAAGAGAATTTTTTCTGGAAGTTGAAGAAGGTAACCTCGCGGCGATTCATGTTTATGAGGAGAGCGGCTTTAAAATAATTCATCGAAAGAAGCATTTCTATTCCAATGGTGCTGATGCATTGATCATGACTCTCAGTCTATAAGAGCGTAAATGTTTGCATTTGATAGATTTTTTCGTTATAGTAAGCCCGTAATGATTTTTATTTGCCCAGGTTTCAAGAATTCTTGAAAAAGCTTATAAGACTGCATTACCTCCGAAATGTAGTATTAAATGTACTGAAAATATTAAGGGTGGATTTTAATTCCGCCCTTTTTTTTTATATGGGATAAAAAAATGGTTCTCAAAGGCCCTCGCCAGGGAATGGAATTAAAACTTTTAGAATTAACTCAGAAGATTGTGAGCGAAAACAATTTAGAGTTATACGAGATGGAGTGGAATGCTTCGTCGGGAAACCTTGTGGTTTATATCCAAAATCCAAAAACGAAATCGGCAGTTTTAGAAGACTGTGTGAAAATAGACCGCGCTTTTAATCCTTATATGGAAACAGAAACGTGGATCCCGGATAACTTTACCTTAGAAGTTTCGTCTCCTGGTCTTTATAGAGTGCTGACAACTGTTGCTCACTTTAAAGAAGTCGTGGGCGAAGATGTCATGCTCTCACTTGCGACGAAAATCGACGAAACAAAATATCCAGATTTTCCAAAAGTCCTTCGCAATAACTTAAAACTTAAAGTGGGTCTTGTAAGTGCTAACGAAGAAGGTCTGATTGTTGATGCCAAAGGTAGCGAGATCGCTATTCCTTATAGTCAAATAAAGAAGGCTAATCTTGAAACTGACATCAACAAAGTGCGCGAGAAAGTTGCAGATAATGACGCCACTGATGAAGAATTAATTGAAGTAGAAGAAGCAGAAGAATAAATAATATTAGTAACTATAGTCCTGACTATACAAAAGAAGAGAGAGGAAGGTTCATATGAATTTTTCAGAATTAGGAAGAATGATCGAAACACTTGGAAAAGACCGCGGAATTGATAAGCGCGTTGTCGTGCGTGCTATTGAGCAAGCATTCCTTGTAACAGCTAGAAAAAAATTCGGTATCCAAGGTGAGTATGAAACTCGCTACAACGATGCAGAAGATGAAATTGAAATTTACCAATACAAAAACGTAGTTGAGGCCGTAAAAGACCCAATTATCGAAATCACAATTAACGAAGCTAGAAACCTAGACAGCGAAGTTGAAATCGGTGACCAGTTAGGGATTCGTATTGAAAACCCAAGCTTCACAAGAGTTGACGTTCAGACTGCTCGTCAGATCATTTTTCAAAAAGTAAGAGATGCAGAAAGAGAAATTCTATTTTCTGATTTCAAGCACAGAGAAGGTGAACTGGTTACAGGGATCGCTCGTCGTTATGAACGTGGAAATGTTATTGTTGACCTTGGAAAATCTGATGCGATTTTATCTCGCAAAGAAATCATTCCTGGTGAAAACTTTAAAACTGGTGACAGAATCCAGGCTTACTTATCTGAAGTTGTTATGACAAACAGAGGGCCGGAAATTCGTTTATCCAGAACATCTCCAATGTACCTTGTAAAATTATTCGAAGTTGAAGTTCCAGAAATCCTTGATGGAAACATCGAAATTAAATCAGCAGCTAGAGAGCCAGGACAACGCGCGAAAATCGCTGTGTTTACATCTGATCGCGAAATCGATCCAGTTGGTGCTTGTGTTGGTATGAAAGGGTCTCGTGTACAAAACGTTGTTAACGAACTTCAAGGTGAAAAAATTGATATCGTTCGTTGGAACGCAGACATTGAAACTTTCGCTAGAGCTGCTTTAGCTCCTTCTGAAATTTCAAATATCCAGGTTGATCACGCTAACTATTCTATGGACGTAGTTGTTGAAGAGGATCAATTATCATTAGCAATCGGAAGACGCGGACAAAACGTTCGTTTAGCTGCGATGTTAACTGGATACAAAATCAACATCATTTCTAAATCTAAGCTTCAAGAGAAAATCAAAAAAGCAGTTACAAGCCTTATGCAGATTGTTTCTGTATCAGATGCGCGCGCACAAATGATGGTTCAAAACGGAATTATGTCGATTGCAGATCTTGCAGCGACTGAAGCTCCGACACTGGCCGGAATCTTAAGTGGTAATGAAGCAGACGCTGCTCAAATCTTAAAAGATACGCACGATGCTATCGAGCAAGGAACTATCAGCCTTGAGGACGATGAAGAAGAATTAGTTTCTGCTTCAGCAGTTCCTGCCTACAAAGGACTTCTTGATAAACACAAGGATGTTCCAGGTGAAGGAAAAGATAAGTTCTCTGAAGCTGAAAGACGCTTAAGAGAAGAGCTAGCGGCCTTTAAATTGAAGTAAGTATGAAGAAGTAAACGGAGTTAATAATGCCTAGAAAAGTTTTTGAACTGGCAAAAGAATTAGATATGGCGCCACTCGATCTAGTCGAGACGCTAAAAGCAAAAGGTTTCGCTGTACGAAACCACATGACAGAATTGTCTGATGCGGATGTCTCGTCTTATCTTGCCGCTGTAAAAAAAGATGAAGAAATCAAAGAAGACTCTGCTACTAAGAAAAAAGTAGTAAGAAAGAAAGCTCCTGCTGCCGCTGCTAAAACTGTTGAGAAAAAGACAGTCGAAAGAAAGGCCGCTGCACCTGCTGAGGATTCTTCAGACGCTGAAAAGAAAACAACTAAAAAAGCTTCTACTGTAAAGAAGAAGGTTACTGTTATTCGCAGAAAAACTGATGAGATGGATTCTGAAGAATCAGAAAACCAGGATCAGGATTTTGACGATGTTGATGAATCGCCAGTTATGGCGGAATCAGCAGTTGAAGAAACTGAGACTCTATCAGCAAGCAGCGAAGAAGATGATTCAACTGATGAAGAAGTTGCAGCAGTTGCAACAGCTCCAGTAGAAGAGCAAGCGACTGGTGGTTTAAGAGTTGTCTCTAAGCCAGTAAAAAAAGAAGTTCCAAACGAAGCTGGTGTCATCACTAGAAAAGCTGCTGACAAAGCGGCGATCGCAGAAGAAAAGAAATTATCAAATATCGACAGACCTCATAGATTCACTCCTATTTACACTCCTTCTAAAGATCCTCTTTTCAAAGAAAATCAAGCAAAAGAAGAAGCTGCTAGACTTGCAAAAGCTGCTGCAGCTCCAAAATACGCTGCTCCAGGAAGTGCTCAGGAAGCTGAAGATGAGAAAAAGCGTGGTGAAGAAGAAGAAAACAAGAAGCGCATGGGCGGTCTTGCATCTTTAATGAGTGGAAAGAAAGCAATTGCTTCTAAAGCTCAAGCTTTAACGATGTCTCGTGCTGAAGAAGAATTAAAATCATACACTGCTCTAAGTGGAACTGGTCGTCCGATTTATTCTCAAATTTTAAGAAAAAAGGATTACGTGGGACCAACTCAGCAGACTGAAAGAACAGAAGTAAAAGACTCAAAAAGAGTTGTGCATATCCATAAAGGTGTTGTTCTTGGTGACCTAGCTCACAAGCTAAGTGTTAAGTTCAAAGATCTTCTTGATGAGTGTTTAAAGCTAAACCTTCTTGTAAAAGAGACGGATTATGTTGGTCCAAAACTAGCTGCTGATATCTGTGCGTTGTTTAACTACCGCGTGGAAGATAAAGCATTCAACGAAGAAAAAATTATCGGTAAAGCGGTTATTTCTGAAGATGAAAAAAGCAAGTTCCCGACTAGACCACCAGTTGTTGCAATCATGGGTCACGTTGACCACGGTAAAACAACACTTCTTGATACGATCAGAAAAGATAAAGTGGCCGCAGGTGAAGCAGGTGGGATCACTCAGCACATCGGTGCATACTCAGTAAACGTTGAAGGCGGAAAGACCATTACGTTCCTAGATACTCCAGGTCACGCGGCCTTCGGAGCAATGAGACAACGTGGTGCCAACGCAACTGATATCGTTGTTCTAGTTGTTGCAGCTGATGACGGTGTTATGCCTCAGACAAAAGAGTCTATTAAGTTCTGTGAAAATGCTGGGGTTCCTATCATTATCGCCGTTAACAAAATGGATAAGCCTGGTGTGAATCCAGATAAAGTAAAACAAGAGTTAACAGAGTTTAACCTTCTTCCAGAAGACTGGGGTGGGACAACTCAATATGTTCACGTTTCTGCACTAAAATCTCAAGGGATCGATGATCTTCTTGAAGCTATTTTACTTCAAGCTGAGATCTTGGATCTTCGCGCTGATCCGAAAGGGCCAGTTGAAGCAGTGGTTATCGAGTCTAAGATTGAACAAGGAAGAGGGCCTATGGCAACTCTACTCGTTCAAAGTGGAACTCTAAATAAAGGTGACTACCTGGTTGTAGGTGAGACTTATGGACGTGCTAGATCGCTTAATGACCACCTTGGTGTTCAGCTAGTATCTGCAGGCCCGTCGACTCCAGTTCAGATTCTGGGACTTGAAGAAGCACCAGCTCCTGGAGACAGATTAAATATTGTTAAGAACGAAAGAGAAGCTAAGAAAATTGCGGAAAACAGATTGAATGAAAGAAAACTTCTTCAAGCTGCTCCGGAAAAGAAAAAAGTATCTCTGGAAGATTTCTTCTCGAATGCATCTAAAGAAGGTGAAGAGCAAAAGCTTCTTAACCTTATCATCAGATCTGACGTTCAAGGTTCATACGAGGCTATTAAGTCTGCAGTTGAAACTCTTGGAAACGCAGAAGTAGCAGTTAAAGTTGTTGCTGGTGGTGTTGGTCCAATTACTGACTCAGATGTTCAGATGGCATCAACTGCAAATGGATTCCTAATCGGCTTCAACATGAGACCGGTAACGAGTGCAAGAAAGTTAGCTGAAGATAAAGGCGTAGATATTAAAAACTACTCTGTTATTTATGAACTTATCAATGACGTGAAACTAGCTCTTGAAGGTCTTCTTGACCCTGAGTTCGTGGAAGAGTTTATTGGTAGAGCAGAAGTTAGAGAAGTCTTCAACATTCCTAAAGCTGGTGTTATCGCCGGGTCTTACGTTATTGACGGAAAGATTGCTCAAGGTTGTGGAATCCGCCTACTTCGTAACGGCAAGATCATGCACGACGGAAAATTATCTTCTCTTAAGCGTTTCAAAGACGATGTTAAAGAAGTTAAAAACGGTTACGAGTGTGGTATTTCTCTTGAAGGATACGTGGACATTAAAGCGGCCGATATTTTTGAAGCTTACTTAATGGTTCAAAAGAAGAGAACTCTTGATGATACTGCGGGCATGAGCCACTCAGGATCTAAAGAAGCTAGAGCAGTACTGTAAATATATGGCAAAGAAAGTTACAAATAATTTTAAGAAAGAAAAATACGAAGAAAGGCTGTTGAATGAAATCAACGGCCTTTTACGTACGAACTCAAACGATGGAAGACTTGCAAGGGTCTCAATCACCAAAGTAGAACTCTCACCAGACTACGGATACGCGACAGTTTCATGGGACACTTATGACTCTGGAACTCGTGGAGATGCCAAAGTTGCGATCGAAGCTTCTGCTGGAAGAATTAGATCAGAGCTGGCGAAAGTTTTAGAAGTCAGACACGTTCCCGCACTGACATTTATTTACGACAATCAGTTTGAAGAAGAAAAAAAGATCATGGATCTGATTAATTCAGAAAAAGATAAGTCTGAAGAATAAGTTAGCCTTGCGTGAAAAATCCCGATTACAAAAAAATACCACTAGTCTTTAATGTCTACAAACCTGTAGGCCCGTCTTCATTTGAAATTGTTCAGCATTTTAAACGAAACCTCGGTTATGACTTTGGAAAGATCGGTCACTTTGGAACTCTTGATCCATTTGCTGAAGGAGTTTTGTTAATTGGTGTTCAGGGTGCTCAGAAACTCAATAATTACATTCATGAATTGCTTCCTAAATCTTATAGAGCAGTGGGAGTCTTCGGTGGAAAAACGGATACAGGAGATTTTACTTCTAACGTTACGACACAAAAAGATATAGCTCTTGAATTTCAAAACATGTCACTTGAAGACTTAGAAGTGAAATTAAAAAATCACTTTTTAGGAGAGTACTGGCAGTCGCCACATAGTTTTTCAGCTTCAAAGTTTGAAGGCAAACGTCTTTATGAGCACGCTGTTGCCGGTCGAATGATTCAAAAAGAAAAAGTAAAAAGAGAAATTCTGGATTTTAAAATACTAAATTATAAATATCCTGAAATGGAATTAGCTGTAACTGTGAGCTCAGGAACTTATGTCAGAAGTTTGTTTGAAGAAATTTCAGAACTTCTTGATGGTGTTGGTGCACTAAAAATACTGGAGCGAACGGCCATTGGTGAAAACCTCTCAAATGAAGCGATTAAAGAAAATGCATGGCCTTTAAAAGGGCAGGAATTTGACCTGGAAAAATGGGGGAAACCTCTCGATCAGGTATTATGTTTAAATAAAGTGCTGCTCTCCAAAGATCAGACAACACGCCATTTATTAGGTCACAGGTTTAAGCTGGATGAAATCACAGTGACCTATCAAACAGATCAATCGATTATTTCTACACTGGAAATACTTTGGGTTTATAACCAGGATGGACACCTTCTGGGGCCTGCTAGAGCTGCTGATGGAGAGCTTCAATCACTCTTTAATCTTAAAGAGGCCATTGCCCTTTTCACTGACTACGTCGCTCCTAAACAATAGTCTTTGGGAATCTCCCATTGGCGCATTGTGTTTTTTTGAAAAACCTACTTTTTTCCTAAACATCTCACAATCTTATGTTAAAATGAGACTCATAATTGATATTTTAACTCGTTATTTTTGGAGTCGTAGTGAGTACAACATACATTGCCATGATCGTGGCGATCTTAGCAGGAATCGGATTGTTAGTTGGTATCGGAGCACTAAGCTTGCTTTCAGGTGCGCTCAATTTTCTTTTTGTTAAACCAAAAATTGAAATTCTAAAGTCGACCAACAGTGATGCAGGATTTGCTTTTACATTTAAATGGGACCAGGATGCTGAGCCGGTTAAGTTTGATAAAATCCGTCTTCACTTATTTAACCCATTTGGAAGCCCGACTGAAGTTGATATCACGAGAGAGTTCGAAGGCTCTGATACAGACTTCGCTAGAGACATTGACCTAGGTGATCAGTTCAAAAAAATCCTAAGTGCAAGTCCACTTGATAAGGCGACAGTTGAAATTGAAGTTACGGCTTCAAGAGAAGGTGTCACTCATAAGTCATCAATGAAAGGATCTACTTTTGTTGATAAGAGAATGAATGCAACTCAGACAGTTGAAGATGTTGCAGCTAAGTTTGTAACAACAAAATCTAAACCATTATTTGAAATTCCAGAGAGATCATTTATCTCTCCACCTCTTCCAAAAACAGCTAAGCAATTAAAGATGGCAACGAATCCAATGTTTGCTGGTGAATTTGCTGGAGCTGCTGGTGGTGGAGCTGCTGCTGCAGGCCCTGCTGTTGAAAACTTTACAGTTGCAAAGGTTTGGATTGAGCCAGGATGTATCGTGTGTGACGCTTGTGAAGCGATCTTCCCTGAAGTTTTTGAAGTAACAGACTCAACATGTATCATTCGTCCGGGAGCTCCTCTGAACGACGGATTAAAGATGCAGGAAGCTGCTGAAGCTTGTCCAGTTGAAGTTATCAAGTTCACGAAAGCTAGCTAATTAAAAAATTAAATTGAATGTATAAAAAAGGCTTCCGGTTGGAAGCCTTTTTTTTTGAGATAAGGGTTTGTTAAGCGGTTTGTTTCTGATTATCAGCGATTGCAATGATTTGATCAAAATGTATATCAAATCCTGAATCCCACTCGAGTGCGAAAGCACCTTCATTTATGCGAACACTTTTCCATTCTATTAAATTTTTTGGATAACAAAATAACTTAGAAAAATCTGAGCTTAAGTTTGCTGTAAATTTTGAATTATTTGTAAGAAATATTGTTACGACATTATATTCGCTAATCGATATATCTTTAATACGTAAGTCATATAGATGTTTATTCATTTTAAACCTTCGATCACGGGCAGAGCTTTTAATTCTTCCGCACATGTCCAAGCATACATTAATTCACTACTCTTTTCTAGTGCCCATGCTTTAATCAGCTTTTTCGCCCTCTTAGGCATCTTTCCTATTAGAAGATTTCCTTTTAAGTCAAAAGCGGCAATATGCTCTGAGTAGTAGGCATGGAAATGAGGAAGTTTATGATGTTGATTATCATTCCAGTAAATATAAATTTTAATTCCATAAAATTCTGAAATTTTTGGCATAAATTCTCCTTGAACTTTTTGTTCAAGGAGAATGATTTTTTTAAGAAGTTATCTTGTGAAAATTATTTAAGTTAAAACGAAAAGAAATTATAAATTAATAGCATATGAAAACTATTTGACTGTACGAGCAAGCTCCAATGCATTTAATAAATCAATTCTTCCACCCGAAACAACTTTATCTTTAAAGCGGGCAACAGGAGTGACTGAATCCATTAAAACTTTCTTCAATTGGATAGGAGAGAGATTAGGGTAATGAGAAAGAACTTCTGCCGCTACTCCAACAGTTGTTGGGCTGGCCATCGATGTCCCGGACATATTTTCATATCTATTTCCTGGAGTTGTCGAAAAGATACTTGAGCCCGGAGCTGCAACATCTACGCTGATTTTTCCATAATTAGAAAATCCACTCAGAGTATTGCTGCTTGTACTTGAGGCCACGATAAGCAGGTTATCATTTTTGTGACTTGCTGGATAAGTAGGTGAGCGGTCAATGTCTTGAGATGAGTTTCCGGCCGCTGCAACGACCAGGACACCGTAGTTGTCCTGAATGTATTGAAGTGTATCGGGGATTAGGTTTTTGCCTTCATTGCTGCCTTTTCCAAAAGAGCAGTTGATGATTTTTGCACCATTTTTAGCAGCATAGATGAAAGCTTCAGCAATGTTGATATCTGTTTCATCAGTGTTATTTGGAACACCACGAATGGCCATAATGCGTGCGTTTGAAGCAATTCCAGCGATACCGAGTTTATTATTTTGTTTCGCTGCAATTGTTCCAGAGACGTGTGAGCCGTGAGAGTGGGCATCTTTGACGTTCGTTGTAGCAACGCCTTTACTGTCTCTGACAACGACGTTGATCCCGTAAATATCGTCAACGTAGCCATTGTTATCATCATCGATTCCATTGCCAGGGATCTCATTTGGGTTCATCCACATAACATCTTTTAGATCTTCGTGAGTGTAATCAACACCAGTGTCGATGACGGCAACAATAACTGGAGTTGTCGCTTGTGTTGAATAAAGCTTATAAGCTGCATCAACCGAGACACCAAAGTACTCAGCATCGTCAAATGACCATACTTTGCTCGCGCGTGGGTCATTAAACTGGCTGACAGTTTTGTCGTTATTTTTATCGTAAGAATTGTTATCGATCTGTGGAGTTGGAAGACTTACCGCTCTCGAGTGATTTCTTTCCGTGTACTCAACATCAGGATTATTCTTAAGCTGTTTTTCTAATAGGTCAGCATTGGTGTTTCTGATAATAAAAACAGATCCAAAAAGGTTTTGAACCTGAGCAGATTTTGAAAGTTTTGGAAGAGATTTTCCGGCCTTCATTTTAATGACTAATTCGTTGGGAGTTACACCTGCGTGTAATGAGAGAGTTGACAGCATTAGTGCTGTCATTAAAGCAAACTTCATAACGTCCATCCTTGGGAAAGTTTGATGAAGCTTTAGTGTAGTATTTAAAAAGAGAGGCGAGCAAGTGAAGACAGAAAGTGTTTGATAATGGCCGGACTTAAGTGTCCGGCCACTAAAGAATTATGCTTTAAATGTTTCGATGATTTTTGTCGTGAAGAGCTTTTTAAATCCTTCTTCGTTTTCCTTCCATACAGACTCAAGAGTCACGGTGTCTGATAAAACCGGACACTCGAAAGTTAGAACAGGAGACTTGAACTCCTGTGGCCCGAACTCACCAAGAGAGCCAGGAGTCGGGTGAGTGAGGAAGTCAGCTTCGATAGGATACTTGTTATAGCTAGCAAGAAAATCGGCAATTTCTTTACAAGCTCCGTTGTAGTTAATAACCGGGTACCAAGAATGGAAACTTAAAATAAATTTTGGCGGGTACTTGTTAAAGAGCTCCACTAAAAATTTATTTTCTGGCTCTGATAAAGGAGCGGTTCCTGGAAAATATTTTGCTTCACGAGCTTCCGGAGTCCACTGAGCAGAAGGCAGGTTGCGGTTTAAGTCTACACCATTGCCGTTAACTCTCGTTCCAGCTTTGTAGCCATCGACGTTAACAACAGGGACAATAACGATTGGCATATCGACTTCATTTGTTTCACCAAGCCATTCATGAAGTTTAAGAGCTAAGTGAGCACCTTCAACTTCATCGCCGTGAACAGCACCTAAAATGTAGATATACTTATCAGCGGATTTCTCTGATTTGTAAGCGGGAATTTTTTCACCTTTAACACTTGTACCATGTGGCAGTTCTGTAAATTTCATCTTTATCTATTCCTTGAAAAGAGTGTATACCGCGGCCTGGCCGGGAGTTTCTTCGACTTCAATTTCCAGTTCGTCGAACTCAAATTTATATTGGGCAAGAACTTCGTTTCTGATTTCCATCGCGAGATAAGCTGCAATTCTTTCTGCTGAAGTGTTTTCAATCGGAAGAAGTAAACAATCTGATTTAGGAATGCTGAATACCGACTCATCAGGAGTGATGATGTTATAATTTTTTTCGCGGTCTTCGATAATAATATGTGGATGATCTTTAGGAATTAACAGTCTGTGATCAAGAGAGTCACAAATTTTACGAACGATAGGTTTGATATTTAAAAAATCAAAAACCATATCATCTTCAAGGGCCGGAGCATTGCCTTTAACAGCAACACGATAATTATGGCCGTGAAGAGGCTCTCTCGTTCCATCCTTAAAAAGCATGAAATGAGAAGAAGCAAAGTTAAAATACTGCTTATAGACACGTATGGAAAATGCTGTTTTCATCCCACATTGATAACATAATCGCTTTAAAAAGAGTATTAATTAAACTAGAATTTTGGCTATGAAAAAATCCGAAGTCCTTAAAATTCTTAAAAAATTGCGTCCTGTATTTGATCAATACCCAGAAGCTTTGAAAGCTTTGGATACCCTGGAGGGCCTCGCTCCAGACCTTCAAGACACGGTCACAACTAAGTCTCTGAACTGGGAATCTAAATTCCCACTACCCAATGAAATGCAAGAGCTTGCTTCAGGATATGCCATTTTTGCTGATGGGGCCTGTAGAGGAAATCCAGGGCCGGGTGCATGGGGAGTGATGATTCAAGATTCAAAGGGTGAGGTGATTTTAAAATCTTCAGGTGTAGATGTTCCTACGACTAACAACAAAATGGAGCTTGAAGGAGTTATAAGAGGACTTAAGGGATTGATAGAAAAATGGATTGAAGAAGGAGTCTCAGATCGTGAGAGTCCGGTCTTTGTTTATAGCGATTCAAAATATGTCACAGAAGGAATTTCAAGTTGGGTAGCGGGATGGAAAAACCGCGGCTGGAAAAAAGCAGACGGCAAAGAGCCGGAGAATATTGCACTTTGGAAGGAATTAGATACACTGGTAAGTCGCTTTGATAAAATAAATTTTTTATGGGTGAAAGGCCACGCGGGACACCCGCAAAACGAAATGTGCGATCAAATGTGTAACCTCGCTTTGGATGAAGCGGGTTTTTAATATCAAGGAGATTTATGAAAGTATTTTTAATCGCGGCCACTTTAGTGTTGTCGCTGTCGTGCTCAACTCATTCTAACAACAGTAAATTAGCACCAAACTCTAGAGAGCATCAGATCTCTGCTTATTTATGGCAACAAACAAGTGGAGAGTACCGCGCTCTTACTTATCAGGCCTACAATATTGCCCGCGAAAAAATCGAGCGTGAATTAGAAGACAAGCACAATAGAAAGCGTGCAGTTGTCTTTGATATCGACGAAACGATTCTTGATAACTCATTTGGCGGGGCCAGAGAAATTCAAGAAGGTCTTTCGTGGAAAGAAAGTCACTTTGCTGATTGGGTAAAATTAAAACAAGCAGTCGCTATTCCCGGAGCACTTGATTTCATAAAATTCTTAGTTGAAAGACAAGTCGAAGTTTTTTACGTATCTAATAGACGTATAGCAATGTTCCAGGACACTTTAGACAACCTAGTTGCTCAAGGCTTTCCAGTTAAGAAACAAAACCTAATGTTAATGGGCGATGACCATACTAAAGAACCAAGACGTCTTGAGATTCAAAAAAAGTATTCTATCGTTATGCTGGTTGGGGATAATCTTTCAGATTTCCACATAGATTTTGAGAAAAAATCGGTGAAAGATCGCAATGCGTTAGTAGATAAAATGCAAAAGGACTTCGGGACTAAATTTATTATGCTTCCAAATCCTTTGTACGGAGATTGGGAAAGGGCCCTTCCGTCGAATGTTGAAAAAATTGAGCTTTTAAAAGTAACTCCTTAGCTTGATATTTAAACAAAGGCGCATTAACGTATATGGGTAAACAAAATTATTCACCCTCATCATACAAAGGAATGACGAAAATGAAGAAGATTTTAGTATTGGCACTACTAGCAACTGTTGCAGTGGGATGTTCAAAAGGAAAGGATCCTAAGACTGAAGAAGAGAAAACTTTTTACTCAATCGGAACAATGTTCGGATCACGTTTAACTCAGTTAAGCATGTCTGATGCTGAACTTGACGCTCTTACAGCTGGTCTTAGAGATGCAGCTAAAGGTGAGAAACAAAAAGTTGATCCAATGGCATACCAACAAAAAATCCAGGATATGTTCAAAGCAAGAATGGAGAAGCAATCAGTTGAAGTTAAAAAAACTGGTGTTGATTTCCTAGAAAAATTCGTAAAGAGCGAAGGGGCAACTAAAACGGCTTCTGGACTTGCTTACAAAGTTATCAAAGAAGGTACAGGGCCATCACCTAAAGAAACTGACGTAGTAAAAGTTCACTACCACGGTACACTTATCGATGGAACGGTATTTGATTCTTCTGTTGAAAGAAAACAAGAAGTATCTTTCCCTCTTAACAGAGTTATCAGAGGATGGACTGAAGGTCTTCAAACTATGAAAGTAGGTGGAAAATCTAAATTCGTTATCCCTTCTGAACTTGCTTATGGCGACGCTGGAGCACCTCCAAAAATCGCTGGTGGCGCAACTCTTATCTTCGAAGTTGAACTTCTTGGAATTGAGAAAGCACCTGCTCCAGAAGCAGCACCAACAGCAGCTCCAAAGAAAAAATAATCTAATACTCTAGTATTATAATTTTTCATAGAGGCCTCTCGGCAAAATCGAGAGGCCTTTTTTTTTGCTCATTTTGTGTTAAGCTGATTTTATGATCAGGAGACTAAGAATATGAAAAAATTAATTCTCACAATAATTTTTTTATTGCCCTTTAAGGGCTTTGCACAAGACGATCAATTCCAAAAACAAGTTGAAGAAATCATGAAGGCCCGAGAGGAGATGCTTAAGTCTCTCATGGATGATTCTGTCGATGCAGATACACGCATGGATCAGCTTATAAAGCGCTTCATGAAGCCAGGCCTGGGTTTTGGTGGACCTTTTGATCAGAATAATTTCGAGGGCGCTGTCATCGGTGAATATGACTGGGTTACTACAGACACTCATAAAATTTTAAAAATAAAAGTTAAACAAATCAAAGATCATCCCCTCGATATCAAAATCGAGAAGGGGATGATTAAGTTTAAAGGTGACGTCGAGTCAACAACAGGGACAGGAAAAAATAAGTCGACCAAAAAGGTAAGTTTTGAGAGGTCCTTTTCAATACCCGACGATGTTGATCAAACGAGTCCTGAGTTTGAGAACTCTGCAGGTGAGTTTCTGGTAAAGTTCAAGAAGTTATCAGCTTCTAAAAATAAAAAGACTAAAGAGGAACAAGTCGTTCCGGTAGCACCAGATTCAAATGACATAAGCATCTAGGGGGCAGTGCCTTTTTCCCTATGAAGGATTCTTCCCACTTGCATGCTTTCTAAACAAGATCATAATTAGATAATGAGAAGATTCCTCGTTATTTTTCCTATTCTTTTCGCCTGCTCAAAAGCAGGTGCTACTGAGTCTTATTTTTTAAATAATCTTGAGAGCTGTAGAGTTCTGTCTTATCACAATGGCGCATTGAGACCTGCGAGCGCAGAGCTTTTTAAAGATCTGGTTATCAATGTAAAAGCACTTCCAAAAAATCCAAATCTTGTGGCCTTTAAGTACCAAGACCAAATTTATGTTACAAAAGACACTTGTGTGGTGAGTGCTCATCCTGAAAAAATAAGAAATGAATTAACAGGTAGAGAGATTAGAAAGCGCACGGGTTTCATGAGTGAGCAGGAAAAATTTAATTCTTATAAATATTTTATCGAGCTTGATACTGGCGCCATAAGTATTGGAGACAAATCTTCGGTCGCACAAGACTACAATAAAACCCTTCCATCGACATCAGCTAACCCTACCAGATGGGGTCAAGCTTCTGAATCAGATTACAAGGCAGGGATTTTATTTTCTGCAGGTTTTGGTTTTAGAACAAATAAAAATACCTTTCTTGCTTTTAAGTTCAGAATGCTCAATGGGCAAAAAACTGATTCTCTCACTCTTACTGATGTAAATACTAATATTTCACAGACGGGGAGTTGGACATACGAGGATTCATTTAAAAATTTTTACGGTGGGTATAAATTTATCTTCCTAGATTATTCAGCGTGGAAGCCGGTGATCGCGGCCTATCTTGGAGTCTCTCATTTAAGTTCAACCATGAGTGATGGTGAAGAAAGTTATAAGCTAAGTTCAATTGGGCCAGCAGCTCTTCTTGAAGTCGGTTTTGAATATCATATCAATTCTCACTTTGGGCTAGGGGCTAATCTCGGTTATGAATACCTGGGAAAAAGAAATCAAAAGTTTGCGGAAAAAGAGAGTGGGACTGATTTTAAAACGAACATGAATTATAGCAACCAGTATCTCTCAATGGGTGCGAAGTACTATTTTAAATAGAGATAAAAATGAAAAGTTTATTAATAACACTCTCAGCTTTAGCATTAATGGTTTCTTGTAAACCAAAAACTCCTGCGGCCGCAGCACCATTTACTTTTAATAAACCAGGAGGGGCACCGATTAGTCCAACAGCTCCTGCTGCTATGACTTTATTTAATCCTCTTTCAAGTCCATCTTTTATTGCTAATCCAACCGTTACATTATCTGGGCTTGTTGTCGGTGAGATGGTTAAGATTTACAGAAACTCAACATGCTCAACCTTGATTGGTACAACAACTGCAACAGCAACGAGCATGAACGTTACACTTTCGTCATTGCCTGTTGGGACTCACGAGTTTTTTACTAAGACCACAAATACATTTACTACATCTGCTTGTTCTGCTTCTATGCTTTCATACCAATATCTTGGTGTGGCTCCACAAAATGCTACAAGCATCACGCTCATGGCCCCGGGAACAAATCCTAGTGCTGATTCAACTCCGACTTTAATTCTTGCTGGAGTTAAATCAGGGGAGACTAGTAGGATTTTTATCGATCCTGCCTGCTCGACAGTTTATGGCTCTGGGGTGGCAAGTGGAACGACTGTCACTATTACATCTCTGGCAGTGGCCATTGGCACTCATAATTTTTATGTGAACAGTTCAAATGCAGCTGGAACAAATGTTTGCTCAGGTGCGCTTTATACTTATCAATACACAGGTGTTCTTCCAACGAGTGCTACAAATTTAATATTAACGAATCCAGAGACGAGTCCTAATTATGACTCAACTCCTACCGTTACATTATCAGGTGTTGCTAATGGAGACACTGTCGAATTATTTTCAGATGCAGGGTGCACGACTCAAGTGGGTTCTGCTGTGGCCGATTATACTTCTAATGCGGTCATTACAACCTCTGCTCTGGCAGTAGGTGCTTATAATTTTTATTCATACTCAACCAATGTTATCGGCAGCAGTGCCTGCTCATCGATGCTTGGAAGTTATACATATTCAGGTCCTCCTCCGACAGTTGCAGTGAGTTGGATCGCAAATCGTGAAACTGCGGTTAATTCTCTTGGAGGTGGGTATAGAGTTTATTATAGTCGTACAAATAATTTTGATATTACCACGGCGTCTTTTGTTAACGTTCCTTTTGTAAGTGGGACTGCTCCAACCACCGTTAATTTTAATACTCTCATGGCCGGAATAACTTATTTTAAAGTTCAGGCCTATTCAGCACTCAATGCCCCGAATTTAACGACAGGTTCACAAAGTGCAGCGTCGACTCAATTTTCAGTGAATATACCTTAAGGAAAAGAACTCATGAAAATGAAATATTTAATTTTTTTAACCACAACAATTTTCACTCAAAGTGCATTTGCTAAGTTGACTGGAAATTTTGTTCCCGGTGAAATTCTTGTAAAGTATAAATCGACCATGAGTACGAGCGCTCAAAAAAATGCAGTTGAAAGAGAAGGTGTGACAACAATCGGGAAGATCTATAAAAATGCTCCTCTGAGAGTTAAGCTTACTAAAGATCACGATATGGAAAATGCCATTCTTGAATTTAGTAATGATCCCAATGTTGAATACGCTCAGCCTAATTATATTTATCATGCTACGGCCTTGCCAAATGATCCACGCTTCGCACAGACATGGGGACTGAGAAATACTGGCCAGACTATTGTATCAGCAGGTGGCCCGAACTCTCCATCAAGCACTAATAATCCAGGTACCTCTGGGTTGGATATGAAAATGGAGTATGCATGGAACACCATTACTGATTGTAGAAGTGTAACTGTCGCAGTTTTAGATACAGGTATCAATTATAATCATCAGGACCTGGCCGCTAATATGTGGGCAGATGGATCTTCCAATCACGGTTATGATTTTGTCGATAATGATTCTGATCCAATGGATTTAGATGGCCATGGAACTCACGTTGCTGGAACTATCGGAGCTGTAGGTAATAATGGGCTAGGTGGAACAGGAGTCTGCTGGCGCGCAAGTCTTATGGGAGTGAGAGTTTTAGATACGACAGGATCGGGAACAACGGCTCAAATCACTAGTGGATTAAATTATGCTGTCGCTAATGGAGCAAAAGTTATTAATCTCAGTTTAGGTGGTGGAAATGTTGATCCTGCTTTTAGTGCGGCCATCGACAATGCTCGAAATAACGGAGCTATTCTTGTTATAGCAGCAGGAAATGAGACTAATAATAACGACGCCTCTCCGGCATACCCGTGCAGTTATACTCAAAGTAATATTATCTGTGTTGCTGCACTAACTCAGACGTATGCAAAAGCATCTTTTTCAAATTGGGGAGCAACAAGTGTTGATGTCGGTGCTCCTGGTGTAAATATTGTGAGTGCATGGCCTGGAACTGTGGCCAATTTAAATACCTCAATGACCTCTGGATGGAATTTAGCAACATATACTGGATCTAGATGGGATTACACAACTCTTAATTTAACAGATGGAACAGCACTAAATATTTTAGCGGTTCCTCATAATTACAGTTTTGGGAGTACTACAAAATACGCAAGTAATTCAAATTCACAAATGTGGAGAAGTTTTAATCTAGCAGGTGTCGACGCTGCAGTTTTAAATTTTGGATTGGTGGCAGATATACAATCTGGTGCAGATTATTTAAATATTTTTGCTCAAGCAGGAACTAGTAATCCAACGGGCACTGGAGTTAAGCTTGAAGGAATTTCAGGTTCGACTGGATCTTCGATTGAAGACATGACTTATGATTTGACTGCCTATAAAGGTTCAAACATGTCACTGGCCTTTCAATTAACATCAGATGCTTCGGTTGTAGGTAATGGTGCTGCTATCCTAGATTTGAGTTTAACAACTCTTACTCTTAATAATTCAACCTACAATGTTATCAGTGGTACATCGATGGCCACACCTAAAGTCGCGGGTCTTACGGCGATGATCATGGCCTACAATCCGAATTACTTAATGGATGATGTTATTAATTCTATTAAAAATGGTGGAGTGAATACAGCTTCTCTTTCAGGAATTACCACAACAGGGAAGGCCGTCAGTGGCGTTGGATCACTGAATTATATTGCGACACCGACTGGTGGCTCAGCAGTTATTGTTCCTTAATGACTAAAATTTAGACAATCTAATCTGATTAAAGTTATTTCGTCGGTTACCGAAGAGAGAATGGGTTGCATTCTCTAAAGAGGTAGTTATTAAAAAATTATCATACATCACACTCATCACCGTCATGGCGCTTTTTTATCAAAAAGCATACGCCATTCAAGAGACTTATTATAAAGGCAATACGTTTGATGTGCCTTATCGCGAGCAGGCCATTATCGTTGGGAAAGAAGGTTATTATCCTAATAGAATCATTGTCTATAAGGGTGAGAAAGTGAGATTTTTTGTAACGAGTGCGGGTGTTGAATCTGCCTGTTTTAACATTCCTGATAAGAATGTTTTTTCCAGCCCGACCAAAGATAAGATTGCCGAGACAGAAGTATTTTTTGATAAAGTGGGAGTTTTCCAGTTTAACTGCCCTAATAATACCTTCACTGGCAGGGTCATGGTTTTAGAGAAAGCATCCGATAGAGAAGAGTCTCAAAGAAGAGGACTTGCCTCTGATTTAGTGAAAGTCTGGAAGCCAAAAGAGACTCCAAGCGAGTGGGTGCAAATCAGACGTGAAGAGATTAAAGAAGACTACATTGACCTAGACCGAGATAGAATTGAAATGAGAAAAGCTCCTGAAGCACCACCATCTCGAGAAACCATTAGTTTTGGAAGAGATGTGGCAGGAACAGAGGAAGAAGAATAAAAATATGTCATCAGTATTTAAAGACGCCATTGACCAGTTTCTTTATCCCATCAAGGATCTTCTTGATGATGCTGGCGTATCAGAAATCATGATCAACGGTCCAAAAGAAATTTTTGTAGAAAAAAAAGGTCTCGTCTATAAAACAGATGCCCAATTTCACAATGAAGAAGCGCTCGTCTCTGCGATGAGGGCCATTGCTCAGTCAGTAGGTCGCAGAATTGATAAAGATAATCCAAGACTAGACGCTCGTCTTCCAGATGGATCACGTATTCACGTTGTTTTACCTCCGATGGCAAAAAACGGAACGACGGTAGCGATCAGAAAATTTTCAAAAGAAAAATTAACACTAAATGATTTAATTACTTTTGGTTCTCTTTCAAAAGAGGCTGCAAGATTTCTTGATATCTGTATCTTCCTGGGAAAAAATATTATTGTTTCTGGTGGTACTGGTTCAGGAAAGACGACAATGTTAAACGTTTTGGGTTCGAGAA
The DNA here is from genome assembly GCA_002428265.1 of Bacteriovoracaceae bacterium UBA6153. GTDB lineage: Bacteria > Bdellovibrionota > Bacteriovoracia > Bacteriovoracales > Bacteriovoracaceae > Bacteriovorax. Next base: position 275,236 of record DIUR01000001.1, on the reverse strand, counting down.
TTCCAAAAACTCAAAGACTAATTATTATTGAAGATGCGGCAGAACTACAAGTTAAGGCCGAGCACGTTGTTAACTTTGAAACGAGAAAAGCAGATGCCGAAAGAGGTGTCACTGAGATCACGATTCGCGATCTGGTTGTCTCTGCGATGAGACTTCGTCCTGACAGGATTATCGTTGGAGAGGTTCGTGGTGAAGAGGCCCTGGATTTGATTCAGGTAATGAACACTGGTCACGACGGCTCAATGGGTACGGTTCACGCTAATAACCCTGTAGATGCCTGCACAAGACTTGAAACACTATGTTTAATGGGAGACACAAAGATCCCGGCAGACGCCATTAGAAAAATGGTTGGTTCAGCAATGCAGATCATCGTCCAATGCTCTCGTTACCATGACGGGGGAAGAAGAACTTCTCACATTTCAGAAATTATTGGCATTGATAAAAACGGAAACTATATTTCACGCGATATTTTTAAATGGGTTCAAACAGGAAAAGATCCTGAGACTGGTAAATATCTGGGGGAGATGGTTTCGTGTAATTACGTACCGACTTTCTTTGAAGACATTATTGTCAACAAGCTACCTTTTCCAAAGAGTAATTTCCTTGCACCTGAATGGTATAATCAAAAATTAAAAGGTGATAAGGGAGAGGCCGCTTAAAATTCGACGTCTATTCCTTCCGGTCCGATCTCACAGCTGATCTCAGTTGATTCTTCTTTTTTTGCTTCAACAACAATATTTTTTAAATCTTCTACTGAAATTTCCGGATCGAGATCGAAATCAAGCGAGATGGCATTGATTAAGTTGTGTAGCACTTCGTAGTCACGCAGTGTTTTGAACTGGTCAATTTTGACGGTTAGAGTGTAAGTGTGGTCTTTAGCATCTTGAACTACATCTAGTTTCACAAGCTTCTCCTAATAGCTATCTTTTAAACGTCGATCTTTTGGATCGTCATAGAAGGTATTATAGCAACAACTTTTACTTTCTGATTAACTTTTTGGGCCTTTTCCAACATTGCTTTAATATCTGCATATTGCGGGTGTTCCGGACCGACTCTGTAGGAAGAGTTCTGGCGCTGAAAGTTGACGATGAGGCTTCCGCGGTCTTCAAAAAGAGATTTTACTGAGTCTGCAAAACTGTCTGTAAGGTTCGTCATCTGGCCTTTTTCTTCAAAAGCGCTAGAGGCAAATAACAGAGAGGCCATGGCCACCATTAAAGCTTTCATTTCTTCTTCTCCATGAGCTCAATCATATAACCCATACGGGCATTTTCTTTTATTTTGATTTTCATATCTTCAAGTTGTTCTTCGTCGTACTGAACGGTGTCAGCATTTTTTTCACGAATGTCGTAATTAAACCTCTTCGTAAAATATTCACTTTTAAGTTTTGATTTTGGTTTTTGTATTAAGAGCTTTTTCCATTCTTCGTAACTTACAGGTCTATCAAATAATGTCGGGTCCATAATAGTGGGAGTGAGAACTCCTTTATGTTTTACCATAACTAAACTGGCAGCGTGATAGCTCCAGCCCAGTTCACCGAACTTTGTATCGACAAATAATTCTCCTTCAACAAATGCCTTGCCAGATATAATATCTCTTTCATCCATTACCTGGGCCATGCGATGAGCGCGGGCAAAACAGGCGTCGAGAGGAGAGTCGAAAGAGTTTTCTTCATCATCTTTGAGTGCCTGGAATATTTCCATCGCTTCATCACTTGAGAGAACAGTGAGCTCAATACTTTTTTTATTTTCAGCAGAATAGGCCCTTGCTGTTTTAGAAGTGTCACCGATATTTTCTACACAAAAGGATCCAGTCGCAGGAATGCCGGTATTTTTTACGATTTGATTGAAGGTTTTTATCTGCGAGGACAACAGATCGCTGGCAGGCAATGCCTGAATAGTAAGACTAGTGAAAAAAAGACCTGTGAGAACTGCCTTGATCATTCTGACTATTTTATCCCATTTACGAGATTTTTGGAGGATAGATGTAAGTATTTCCCTTTTTGTCCGACGTTATTAATCGGTCACTTGATTTTATAGTGCATTTGCCGAAAAGTTCTCAATGAAAACTAAATATATTTTAATCCTGGTTTTACTATTTTCTTACGGTTGTGCCGGGACTCAAAGTTTTCCTGATAGGACGCCGGCCGATGTTGTAAATTATGCCGTCAATCCAGCATTAAAAAAAATTAGTGACGTTCATGTTGCTTCTAAAGCAGAAGAAGTGGTGATGCTTCAAGATGCAAGAATCGTCATGGCCGATTATCCGCTCCTTCGATTAGATTTTCCAGAGCTTCGAAATCTTTCCAGTGAAGAAATAGATGATTGGTTAATTAAAAATACTGCCGTTATGTCAAAGACTCAGGCCTCGCAGGAAATTGTTAATACAAAAATTAATTCATGGGCGACGAAATCTGCTTACAGACCCCCTGAATATGGCCGAGCGCTCGTTATTCCCGTAAGTAAACCCTATGCTCCTCTTGCTACAGAAGAGATTGGTTTGATTGATGCAAAAGGAGTGGGAGCTGTAAATCCTGCGCTTCGCGATCATGGTGACGGCCTGGCGACACTTGGAGAATGTATCCGCGAGTTCGTGTACGAGAAGATGGTGAATAAAGTTTTTGATCACAGTAAAAGTGGCATTAAAACAGTCGGGACTTACGCAGTTATTGATGCAGGTTTTGATTTACGTCACACGGATAAATCGACTTCCCCCGCAGGAATTGTCTTAAGACAAGCGCACGAGAGATACGTGAGTAAGTCGAGTTTATTTTCAGAAGAAAACTCACTTAAGATTGAAAATATTCTCAGACGATACGGACTCACATCAGCAGGTGCTTACAGAAGTGATTCGATTGAAAGAATCAATGTTCAGGGAACAAAAAAAGGGGCTGTGCTTGATTTTGGAGGCTTTCTTACTGTCGATCATTTTGAAAAAAGAGCAAAACATTTTTATGGAAATAAAATTTTAATCGATGCAAAACTAGCAAACGCAATTCAGCCAGACGAATCGATACGCATTCCTTTGGAGATATGGGGAAGTACTGTTAGTGGGAAAGAAGACCCAAAGCTTGATAACGTTTGGTTGTGGTCACACGATCTGGCCCGTGCCTTCAGAGAAGGGCGAGCTAATAGAAATGATGCTAATCAACACGTGCGAAATTTGCTCAATCCGGTTTATGAAAAATTAAGTCACACAGTTGTGGGCGCGTCACCGCAAAACTGTTTAGAACTCATCAATAATTTGTTACACTGAGCGGATGAATTTAAAACAAGAAAAAGCGGACTATATTTTAAACAGACTTGAAGAACTTTATCCAGAAACTCCCATTCCTCTGGATCATACTGATCCCTATACATTGCTCATTGCCGTTTTATTATCGGCCCAGTGTACGGATGTGAGAGTCAATCAGATCACACCAAAATTATTTAAGCGCGCGTCGACTCCGAAAAAGATGGTGACGGTTCCTGTGAGTGAAATCGAAGATATCATCAGACCTTGTGGTCTTGCTCCAAGAAAATCAAAAGCGATCTCAGAGTTGTCACAAATTTTATTAGATAAATATAAAGGCGAGGTTCCGCAAAGCTTTGAAGCACTTGAAGAGTTGCCGGGTGTCGGACACAAGACAGCTTCAGTCGTTATGGCACAAAGTTTTGGAGTGCCTGCTTTTCCCGTCGATACACATATCCACCGTCTTGCTCAAAGATGGGGACTGACGGCCGGAAAAAATGTCGAGCAAACTGAAGAGGATTTAAAAAAAGTTTTTCCAAGAGATAAATGGAATAAACTTCATTTACAAATTATTTTTTACGGCAGAGAGCACTGCACGGCCAGAGGTTGTGATGGGCTTCAATGCGATATTTGTTCAAGCTTGAACTTTTTGAGAAAGTCGCCGGTTAAAACAAAAAAATAATTTTAGGCGTGCATGCCTTTTGAAAGTGTAGATAAAAGCTTGATGAAGTGATCAAACATTTCTCTTTTTCTAAGAGAGTAGTCGCCCGAAAGGGCAGGTTTTAAATTTTTAATCTCTTCACTTGGTTTTACATTGTAAATCAATACGCGAAGATTATGATCATCTAAAAGAATTAAAGTCATATCAAGATTAAAAGTAATAAGTCTGATTTCATGTTTAGAAGTTGTAGGGTTTACTCCCATGAACAGCTTAGTTTGAAACAAGTAATCAGGATTAGTTAAACTTTCAATAATGGCCTTAGTTAAAATTTCAAAACTAACTCTGATCCATTCAAGTGCTTTTTCTTCGGCCTCTTTTTGAAGAGAGTTAAATTCACTTTTATTCATGGCCTCTGCAAAATGCTTTATTTCTTTTTGAATGAGAGCATCGAGCAAGTTATTGAAGAGAACTCTGGTATTTTTAATTTCAGCTTCATCTCTCATCTCTGAGCTATAGATGCTTTTTTTCCCGTGATAGACATGGTGAACCAGCCCAGATTTTACTTCCGCTAACTGCAGAGAAATTCCTGAAGCACCCTCTTTAGGAGTAAGAACCAGCTCTTTTGTCAGCACACTTCCAGCGAGGGATCTTTGATTGATGGCCAGTGCCATCCAGCGGGTCTGCTCCAGCGCGTGAGCATGGCCTTCTTCTAGATAGAAGGATTCTAATTGAGCGAATGAGTTTTTTTTAAATAAGTTAAAAAACAATCTTAAATCCTTCAGCTTTGGCTTAACAATAATCGATTCTTTGTTTAAGATAGTCCACGATATGGAAAATGTGGATAAAAAAATGAACGCAAAAGTCACTAACATTGGCGTTTTTGACTCTGGGATCGGAGGATTTTCCGTTCTGAGCGAACTCATTAAGGCTTATCCTGAGGCCCGTTTTTTCTACTACAGTGACGATGCTCACGCTCCCTATGGCCCAAAATCCGATGAATACATTACCGATAGAAGCTTTAAGATCACAGATGAGCTTATTTCTAAAGGCGCGCAGATGATTGTAGTGGCATGCAATACAGCAACGGCCTCTAGTATCGACGCACTTAGATCTCACTACCCACAAATGACTTTTGTTGGGGTTGAGCCTTATTTAAATGCCTATTACAAAGAAACGACCCCTTCAAAAATGGCGGTGCTCACGACTGAGTCAACTGGAAAGTCAGAGCGCTTCAAAAGATTAAAAGAGAGGTTGGATCCTAACGGCTTTATTGATAGCTACTCGCTAAAGAATTTAGCGCGAATGATTGAGCAGTTTTACAAAGATCCCTCTATTGAAAAAACTTTTGATCAAGAGTTAGTAGAAGAGTTAACTCCACTCATGGGAAAAAATTATACTCATGCTATTTTGGGATGCACTCACTATCCATTAGTAAAAGAAAAAATTGAAAAAATTTTATCGCTTAAAACACTGAGCCCTTGTCCCTATATTGCTCAGAGGGTGAGAGAGCTCTCGCTTCATGGAGAGGACCCGGGACAAAGTTCTATTGATACATTTTTATTTTATTCAAGCAGTAAACCTGAGTGGTTGGAAAAAAGTCGCAAAACTTTTTTTGGCCCATTTAAAAAATAAGGATTTTTATGTCAAAAATTAAATCGATTAAGGCACGCCAGATTCTCGATTCACGTGGAAACCCGACTGTTGAAGTAGACGTGTTCACTGAGGCTGGAAACATGGGAAGAGCTGCTGTTCCGTCTGGAGCTTCTACAGGATCTAAAGAAGCACTTGAATTAAGAGATGGTGATAAAGCTTATTACGTGGGGAAATCAGTTTTAAAAGCTGTAAAAAATGTAAATGAAATCCTAGCTCCAAAACTTCTTGGTATGGAAGTAACGTCTCAAAAAGCAATCGATACGATGATGCTAGAGATGGATGGCACAGAAAATAAATCTAAGCTGGGAGCAAATGCTCTACTTGGAGTTTCAATGGCCGCATGTCGCGCTGGTGCTCTTGATTCAAAGATGGCGCTTCATGAATATTTATTCGAAAAATGTAAGGCACCAAATGCTCACAAAAAATACATCATGCCAACGCCTCTGATGAACATCATCAATGGTGGATCACATGCTTCAAACAATCTGGACATCCAGGAGTTTATGATTGTTCCTCACATGAAAAAATCTTTCGGTGAAAACCTTCGTGCGGGTGTTGAAGTCTTCCACGCTCTTAAAAAAGTCCTTACTGATTCAAATTACTCAACTAACGTTGGCGACGAGGGTGGATTTGCTCCAGATCTTAAGTCTCATGAAGAGGCCATCGAGCTGATCTTAAAAGCGATCACAAACGCTGGATATAAACCAGGTGTAGATATCTCTTTATCTCTGGATGCTGCAGCTTCTGAATTTTACAAAGATGGCAAATACAGTATGCAAGGAAAAGAGTTCAGTACTGCCGATATGATCAAATACTATTCAGATTTAAATGCAAAATATCCGATATATTCCATTGAAGATGGTCTCGATGAAGGGGATCACCAGGGTTGGATTGAATTAACAAAAGAGCTTGGATCAAAAGTTGTTTTAGTTGGTGACGATTTATTCGTAACGAACAAAAAGATTTTTGAAGCGGGAATTAAAACCGGTGAGGCCAACGCAATCTTAGTTAAGGTTAACCAGATCGGAACGATGACTGAAACATTTGAAGCAATGGAGTTAGGATACAACAATAACTACAAAGCTATCATCTCTCATCGCTCTGGAGAAACAGGTGACTCGTTTATTGCTGACCTTGCAGTAGCGACAGGATCTGGACACATTAAAACCGGTTCTGCCAGCCGCTCTGACCGTATGGAAAAATATAATCAGCTTCTTCGTATTGAAGAGGAGCTAGGTGATAAGGCCGTTTACCTACCAGTAAAATAGCATTCATCACAAAGACCCTCACAAAAACGATTTTGAAGTTTAGTGAGGGTTTTTGTGTTTTCATTTAAAAAGAAACAATCATCATCAAAAGAAAATAACCTTGAAGATCCAAAGGATTTAAAGGAGCAGTTGTTCTTTCATGATTTAATCAATCAAACTCATGGGCTACTTTTATTTCTGAACTCAAAAATGATGAGTGGAAAAGATATTGATCAATCCGAAGTTATGATGATGGAAAAAGAGATTAAGACTCTCCAGAGTCTGATTCGCGATCACTACAATTTTAAACATAAAAATCTTGTTCAGACTTATGATTGGGTACCTTTTAGTTACGCTAAACTTGCCTTTGGACATCTTTGCCAGACTTATTTATTGAATGTTGAGGTAAAGACTGTTTTCGAAATCACAGCAAGCGATGATGACCTCATTCATTACCCAAGCTTTTATCGAATCATGAACAACCTGATAAAAAATATTTCTGAATCACATTGCACACATGTAGATTTTCTTTTTATGTGCAGTTATGCTGGCCTTAAAATTGAAACTAAAAATGTTATGAACGTAAGAAAAGGTGATCATTCATCCGAGTATTTAGCGCAGGTAATTCTTAACGAAAAAGTAACCCCGATTAAGAGCCTTGGACTGGATTCAATCCATCATATGGCCGAAGATAATGGAGGTCATTTTTCATTCGAGATTAAAGACAACCACTGGATAAATAAGATTTTCCTTCCCGTTAAAAATCCTAGAAGTCAGAAGATATCCGACAAAATTCCTGCATAATTACTTGCTTCAAACCTAATTCCTTTTTATGCTTATAGATAAGCGATTCAATCCAAGAAGGAGTGAGCATGGAATACTTTATCGGTTTAACGTTCGATCCAAGCTCTACCCATCATCATGCTATCGAGTCTTTCAGGCAAAGATTTGACTCTAAGTACGCACTCAACCATCGATTGCAGTTGACTATTTTACCCCCCTTTAGTGTTGAGTTTAAAAATAGAGAAGAAGAAAAAAACTTTATTGAAGAGCTGACTGAGCTTCTCGAAGGCCATTTGTACGGTCTGACTGAGATTTCTCAAATAGAGTTTAATGGAATGACCTTTGGGATGGGCAAAAAGGGCCCATTGTCTCTCACTCCCATCATTTCTCCCGACATTCTACACTGTCAAGAATCGCTCTATTTTTTTCTGAAAGATTATGGGGTAAAATTTCAGAAGACTAAAAGTGACTTGAAGCCGCTCCTTCCAATCGGAAGATTCGACCAAAGCATAATGCTTGAATCGGCGATTGAAAAGGCCAAGCTAGAGTTCTCTTCTCCTTTTGTTATGGAGGCCATGAGTGTTGTTCTTTTTGAAAAGACACCCAAGGAATGGTCTAACAAGTTTAACCTTTATGATTTCGATCTTCGAAACCATAATCAGATCAAGTATGAAATGTATGCATAAAATTTTTTTAAGTCTTCTTTGTCTATCAGCTTTTTCTTCGAACGCCATGGCCGCTGCCCATAGAGGTGGAGCTGAGTTACTAAATGCCAAAGCGTATTCTGTAAACTCTAGTGCCTCAATGTTTCAGACGACTTCGTATTATGATTACGAAGGCGTTGAGCAAGAAATGGCAGATGGTGATGAGTACCAGATGATCAATGTGGATTTCAGTGTGTCTTATGGACTCTCTAGAAATCTTGAAGTCACAGGTATGGGAAGATTTAGAAGTGTCACTTCGACGGCCAACAATGTCTCGGCGAGCAATTCAGGGCCTGAGTCATTGGGTGTTGAGATAAAGTACGGCTTTCCACAAATGGAGAAATCTCGTTGGGCGATTGGCGCCCATTATAGACAGACTCTCTATAGCAATGCCTCTTACGATGCTACTGTGCAAGTGCCGACTGAAGAAATTATTTTAGGTGATGCTGGAAGTGAGTACGGTGTAGATGTCTATTATACTTACGTGGGCAATCCATTTAAGATTGATGCAAAATTTGGTTACAGTTCTCCTGCTAACAATTTAAGCGCAGAACTCAATTATAAACTTGAAGGGATGTACACGTTTTCTAAGCTCGGATTGTTTGCCGGCGTAGAAGGAATTTACTCTCTTAAAAAAGATGAGTTCGGAGACACGCCATTGTTAAAGCCACCTCAATCAGTAGGTGCTTCAAGACTTTTTCATAGCATTAACAGAGAAGTGATTGCTCCTTATGTTGGAGCAAACTATGCTTTCAGCAAATTCATTATTGGTGTAAGAGGCCAGACCATCGTCAAAGGTGTCTCGACTGATAGAGGAAATGCAGGAATGCTGACTGTCGGATGGAACTCTGATGGAGTCACTGCTGAGTCCGTTAAGATTGATGCTTTCAAAGAGTACCATGTTGATGGGTCTGTTTTAAAGGTATCGGCCAGAGGGAACTTCATACGTATAGATCAGGGCCTCTCTACGGACGTAGAGAAAGGAATGAAGTTTGATATCTATCAGACAGATTATTTTGGCGGTAATGTGCTGGTGGCTTCCGGGGTCGCGTACGATGTCGGGGCAGATTGGTCGGTCATAAAGCTCTTAAAAAAGTACAAAGAGATTGAAATCAAGCCTGGTTTTGCGGCCAGAGGGTATTAGGAAGAAATTAACCCTTTAAATTTAGACAGCTTGGTGTAAAATTAAACTATTATTATTAGATTTTTCTTCTTTAGAGGAAATGGCATGAGAAATTTTCGCATTTTATTGATCGCTATGGCGATTCTATCAACTACCAGTGTTTTTGCTAAAACATTTACCAGCCAGTTTGCTGAGTTCGAACTTCCTAACGGATGGGAGTGTGCTCTAGAGGGATCTGAGTGGGTTTGTCAGAGTGATAACAAAGACAGAAAAAAAGAGGCCATCATTATTTTGGCAGCGAAGTATCGTGGAGCTAATGACTCTCTCGATTTATACCAGGCCTATTTAAAAGCACCAAAAACTTTCAGCCTTCCAGGTGGAAAGACTCAAGTGTCTGAAGCAAAGTCTGTGGCCGTTAGAGAAATCAACGGACAAAGATGGGTTGATTCACTTCACTTAGCTTCTGAAGTTCCAGGCTTCTATACGAGATACCTTGCAACTGTAAAAGACTCATTAGGAATTGCTGTAACTTTCTCAGTTGCAAAAGATCACTATGATTCTTATCAGGATATTTTTGAAAAAATTATTGCTACGTTGAAAGTTTTTGATCAAAAAGTTGCAGCTGGTGGAACATGGAAACCAAAAGGTCAGGAAGGTGACTTGATTGGTGATGGAACTTATATTCCAGATTCAGGAACAGTTGCTGATATCGGAATGCAAAAGAAAGGTAAGGGAGATGGAGATGACACAACAACGACAACTCTGATTGGGTTACTAGTTGTTGCAGCTATTGCTTTCTTCTTAATTAAGGCAAGAAAGAAAAAGAAAAAGTAAAAAGATTTTTAAAATAAAAAAGGCCGCTTAAGCGGCCTTTTTTTTTATAAAATATTCAATCTCTTCATCGTCCGTAGCGCCAAAGCAGCTTTTAAATTCTCTTCTTCAGACCTGACATTTTTCCAATCAGTCTCTCTTTCTGAATTATAAATTTTTTCTTTGTTATAATAAGACTGATCTGTGAAATAAGGAGAGTGAGTGAGCACTTCGTTGTTGAGCTCAATGGCCTTTAAATCATTGCTGACTTTGAGTTCATTCTTAATTTCTCTAAGCTCGCGGATATCTTCCTTACTGGTATTTGCTCCAGCTTGGGCCTTATAAAAACCTCTTAAGAACTCTACGCTTTTAATTCCATTACTCATACTTGATCTTATCGGTTGGTTTTGCACTTTTCTTTAGACACTAAAATTTATTGAGTTATAATAGACTCTTATGAGCTTTAAAACATTTCAATACGACAGACTCGCACTTCATTTCTTAGGTGATGAAGAAATACTACTGGATATGATCACAGCATTCGAAGAAGGCCATATGAGGCTTTTGGAGGGGATTGCGGCCGCGATAAAGAATCACGGCAGAGCTGAGCTTGTCATTAAAGCACACACCTTTAAAGGTATTATGAGTGGGTTCTTTGCTTCACTTGCTTATGACTTATGTCTTGAACTAGAAGAGTTTGCAAAAGGCAATAGCGACTCTTATGAAAAAGCGCAGGAGTTGTATTTAGAGCTAGAAGATCAAGTCGATCAGCTCATCACTGAGCTAAGAACCTTAAAGATAAAATTAAATAAAGCGTGAGATAATATTTTTGACTTCACTTAAGTGAGTCTTATGAGGATTGTGGGCGGCATTTTCTATTTCTACTAATACTAGATTCACTAAATCGTTTTTTATTTCTTGAAAGTGTTTTTTGTATTTTTCATCATTACTTCCAAAAATTCCTACGATCTTTTGATTTCCTAGATCATGAATATTTTCTTTTAACAATGAAGGAGCTGCACCCGGAGATAAAAACTCCAGCGATTTCTGCCATTCAAGGTAGGAGTGAGAAGATTTTTTTTCAATGTCTGATTTATAGTGTGGGTGATTGCGATAATTTCCAAATAAAGGATTAGAGTACCACTTATCAAAAAAAATCGAATGGTTTTCAAAATTATCAAAAAGATGTGCATCCTGATTTTGTCTGGATGTTTTTTCGTCAAGAGATGACAATCCAAAAGAAGCTGATTCAACAAAACACAGAACAGGTCTTAGGCCTCTACTGATAAGTTCCAGTGCAACTCTGCCGCCCATTGAATAACCATAAAAATAAAGTTCGTTATGGTTTTGAAGCGCTTTGATTAAATACTCAAGGTTTGAAAAAATATCTTGTCTTGAAGGAGAGTTTTTAATGAGGGATTTTCCGTGTCCAGGAAGGTCGATAAACAAATGATTAAATCCGTGATGATTGTCCATCAATGCAATCATGTCAGTGTGGTCTTCCATGAAACCATGAAAATAAACCATCAGTTTTGTAGCGTTGTTTTGCGGGATATATAAATAATGCAACTTATCCTTAAAAACTTCTTTAAGGGCAAAATTTTTAATTTCAAATCTTTTAGGCTTCATCTCTGAGTTCATTAAAGATTCAGGAGCGATAAGGAAATACTTAGGAATTAAATGAGGGTGCAATTCCTGTTTTAAATAATCTTTCAAAGATTCGTTGGTTAAGTTTTTATCATCCGTTTGATAAACTAAAGTCGCAGCATTGGTCCATTCGTTATGAGGAACACTAACAACCACAGCATTTTTTATAGCTGGGTGTTTTTTGATGATGGCCTCAAGCTTAAGTGGGTCAATCATTTCTCCGGCACTTTTAAACAGTAAATCACTGCGCTCTACAAAAGAAAAAGACCCATCTGCCTTTTGAAGTCCCACATCTTTTGTATGATAAAATCCTTGATCATCCAGTGGCATAATAGAAGAGATCGTTTTTCCTTTGATCAGAAAATGGTTATTCTCATCAAGCTTTATACTCTGGCCTTCAAGAGGAACTCCATTCAACATAACAAGAGAAGACGTCTCACTCATCCCATAGGTTTCATAAGTTGAAATGTTTAACTGCTTTGCTTTTTCTTTTAGATCTTCTAGAAAAGGAGCACCGCCAATTAAAACAGCACGGCATTCTTGCAATTTTTTAATGTCACTTGCACTCTCAAACATTCTCTTTAATTGAAGAGGCACGAGAGAGATAAATTGAAATTTATCTTCAGTGTTTTTTGTCACACATCCATAACTAAAGAAAGCTCTCCATAAAATCATCAACCCCCCAATATGATTGTGAGGCAGATTCATTAGCGTCGTGTGCGAGGCGTTCATTTCAAAAAAATCAATAATGCTCTTACTAGACTGATAAATGTTTTGAAGTGACAGAGGAATGCTTTTAGCGGGCCCTGTTGATCCTGAGCTTAAAATATTAAAAACCGTCTGATCCATCGGTACATCTTTTAAAAGACCAGGAGTTTTAAGTGAAGAAAAATCATGGTCTTTAATAATTTTGGTAAAAGGAAAATGGAGTTTGTAGTGCTCAAGAGCTGAAAGAGGCTCTTTTGGAGAGACAATTAAAAATTTCTTCTTTGAATGAAGTCCCGCTAGTAAGTGAGCAAAGAGCTGATACGAAGAATGAAACTGTAATAAAATATATTCATCATTTAGGTCATCAAAAAAACTGACGAGTTTTTTTGAATCATCAATTAAATGGAAATACGAAAAAACATTACTTCCTTCACGGTAAAATATATGACTGCCGGGAACTGAGTTCTCAGAAAAAGTTTGCATGTAATCTTTTAGTGAAAAAGAGTTCATAGTGCCGTCAGGATAATATTTTTTAGTGCTTATGCACAAAGAGGAAAGAGGCTAAGCTGAATAGGGTCAGACTCTTCACCTGTTAAGAATCTTACTCCAACTCCCAGGAGACGTACAGGGCAAGTTTTTTTCGTAAGGCTGACGTTTAAGAGGCGGTAATAGTTGTTAATATTGGCCACCTGGTCGAAGAGACTATCTTCGTATTCGAAGGGGATTATAGTCTCTTCGGAGGTAGATTGTTTGAAGTCATTGTATTTAACTTTAACAAAGATTTTTTTTATTTTCTTATGTGGCTCATCTTCCAAGTGGCGTCCGACACGATCTTTCATTTCCATTAAGAGTTCTTGAAGATATTGCTTCATCTCTTCAGGATCTGTCATGTCTTGTAAAAAAGTATTTTCGACACTGAGAGATTTTCTCTCCCATTCACTGACCACTTCGCGCTCATCAATGCCTTTAGCATAATAGAAGAGGTCCAGGCTAAACTTGCCAAAACTTAAGGCCAAAACTTCTGGAGGGTATTGTCTTATATCATTGCAAGTTTTAATGCCTAGACTTTCTAAATGCTGAAGTCCTTTTTTTCCGACTCCAGGAATTAATTTAACCGGTAAATCTTTTACAAATTTTTCTACTTCATGAGGTTTAATCACAAAAAGCCCATTAGGTTTTTTCCAGTCGCTGGCAATTTTTGCCAAAAACTTATTAGGAGCAATTCCTACTGAAGCGGTGAGACCTGTCTCTTTAAAAATGTCTGCCTTAATTCTTTTTCCAATATCTGTCGCACTTATAGCACCAGAGACGTCGAGATAAGCTTCATCAAGAGAGACTGTTTCAACTGTGTCAGAGTATCTTGAAAAAATACTCTGGATAATTTCCGAGGCCTTTTTATATTTTCTAAAATCAGGAGGCAGTACAACTAGCTTTGGGCAAAGCCTGACAGCATAGTCAGTTGGCATTGCCGATTTTACGCCGAACTTGCGAGCAATATAGTTACTCGTGCAAAGAACACTTCGTGTTCCAGGTAATCCACCGATTGCCAGCGGAACATTCGTGAGTTCTGGACGATCTCGCATCTCCACTTGCGCGTAGAAGCAGTCCATATCAACATGGATTATCTTTTTCTGCATAAAATTGTTAATGCCGTTTAGTTAATTAATAAGATCGAAGAAGACCAACTAGATTTCCTACGATTTTAAAATCTTCAACTGTTTCATCGACGATGATAGGTGAGTAGTTTTTATTGGCAGGAAGAAGCTCTATTGTTTTCTTTTGTTGAGAGAAGGTTTTAACTGTAGCTTCACCGTTAACCACGGCAACGACGATCTGGCCGTTACGTGCTTCTTTGGTTGAGCGACAAACTAAAACATCATTTTCTAAAATTCCCGCTTCTATCATTGAGTCCCCTTTAACAGTCAGGGCGAAGTAGCGGAATCCTCCTTTAAGGAGATTTTTTGGTACAGCTATTGTGTTAGTTGGATTTTCGATGGCCTCGATAGGGTTCCCGGCAGCAACTAATCCTAAAAGAGGGATCTGATCCGAGTCGGTATCGACAGGAGCATCAGCCTTAATTTCTAAGCTTCGGCGTTGGTTCCATTGAGTTTCTAATAGGCCTTCTTTATTTAAGTACTGAAGGTACTTTTGCACTGACCCAAAAGACTTCAGACCAAAGTGGTCTTTAATCTCTTTTTGAGTGGGTGAGTGGCCATGCTCTTGGTTGTAGGCCACAATGTAATCATAGAACTCTTTTTGTTTTTTTGTAATCGCCATAGAAAAAGTTTAAGCGTAATCTTTGCGTAAGTCAACACTCCGGCAAATCTTTTTTAAAACTATATTTTTTCTTCTATGTCTCGCTTTAGAACTTCTGCTAATTGGGCCTGCCCTTTTTGGTAGACGCTAATAAACATTTTTTCATCATTTCTGACTTTGTGCTGCTCTTTAATGAAAGAGCGGTCGTGCTCAGAAAACTTTTTAATGATGTTGTCGACTTGGGCCTGATCCATCCCCATATCCAGCAATAAATCTCTAGTGAAGTTTAAACTCGAATCAAAAGTTTCACGCTTAACTTTCTCTACACCTAGATCCCAAAGATCAAACGAGTGTCCGCGGTTTCTCGATCTCGCAAAGATCTTTACGTGAGGAAAGTGTTCTTTAATTGTTTTAACAGCACTAAGTGAGTCTTCGACATCATCAATGGCGTTGATAAAATATTTTGCCTTAGCAACTCCAGCAGCTTCCATAATATCGAGGCGTGAAGCATCTCCATAATAAACTTTGTTGCCAAATTTTCTCACCAGTTCAATCTGATTTGGGTCTCTATCAATGGCAGTAAAGGCAATGTTTTGCTTCTTAAGAATACGGGCAAAAATTTGTCCGAAGCGGCCAAAGCCCGCGATAATAACTTCAGGGGATTCATTATTGATGACATCATATTGAGGCTCAACTTTATTTTTACAAACGAGCGCTTCGAATTTGTCATTGAGAAGAAGAAGAATCGGGCTCATGGCCATTGAAATAGTAATGACGACAGTAAGAAGTGATAGCAGGTCAGGATCGGCCATCTGATAAGTCATGGCGATACCAAAAATAACAAAAGCGAACTCTCCACCCTGGCCGATTGTTAGTGCCATGAGTTTTGAGTTGGTTGATCTCATTTTAAAAACTCTTCCAGTTAAATACACTAACGCCATTTTTAAAGCGATATACCCAAAAGAAAGGCCCAGAACAATAAGTGGTTTAGAAGTAATAATTTCTAAATTAACTCCCATACCGACCCCGATAAAAAAGAGTCCCATCAATAAATTTTTAAATGGCCCAAGGTCAGCTTCTAGTTCGTGACGGTATTCAGAGTCAGCGAGTAGTACTCCGGCTATGAAAGTCCCGAGAGCTGCCGATAAACCAATTGAGAGCATTAAAGCAGCCACACCTAAAACGACGGCCAAAGTCACGGCCGTAAATAGTTCTCTGATTCTCGTCGAAGAAATAAGTCTGAAGACTGGTCTGATAAGAAAACGGCTGGCAAGCACGAGCGAAATTAAAATCACAATAAATAAGACGGCAGTCTTTATGGTAAGCCCAGAAGCTGCATCTACACTTGAAAAAGCAGGAATCAGTGCGAGAGCTGGAATGGCCAGTAAGTCTTGCATAAGAAGAACGGCAAATGAAGACTGGCCATGCTCTGTGCCCAGCTGACTTTTTTCAGCGAGTGTCTGAAGAGCAAACGCCGTAGAAGAAAGTGACATGGCAAAACCAATAACGGCCGCGGGAATTGTTGAAACGCCAAATTGTTTTGCTACTAACATAAAAATGACAGAGCAAAGAACAACTTGCAGTCCGCCAAGGCCAATAAGATTTTTTCTCATGGACCAGAGTTTCTTCGGTTGAATTTCCAGACCAATAATAAAAAGTAGAAGAATCACTCCAAGCTCTGCAAAGTGGTGCAGACTTTCTGATTCATGAATAAGTGCCAGTCCATAAGGGCCGACAATGATTCCCGCAACCAGGTATCCGAGAATAGATCCTAATCCTAAAAGATGAAAGATAGGCACGAGCATGACGGCCGATCCGATAAAAAGTAAGGCTTGATTGATGAATGAGTTCATGAGGATATTTAACAACTAGTGAATCGGATTTGCACTAAATATTATTTCTTAAGGAGAGCGCGTCTGAAGTGATCTGAGTTTTCAGCAAGCTTTTCCATGTAGCCGGTAACGTCACTTTTTTGTGGGGCAGGCAGGTCTTTGTAATCGATAATATGTTCAGCGGGAACATACCTGAAAGTAAAATTGATTCTTCTTGTTTCAAAGTTTTCCACATTGAGTGGGAAAATGGTTTTTAGTTTATTTTCTACTCGCTGAACGCGGTGAAAAGCGCGGTCTTTATAAAGGTCGCCGGCAAAAATCTGCAGACTTGAGTCTTCAAGCCATTGCTCAAATAAAACATTGTTCTTTAAATCTTTTTTACCCATGACAAACTGGAAGAAGGCACGTTCTCCGAATGAGACAGAGGCAACCGGGCCTAACTCGAAATCCTTATGGTCACCAACTCTTGCGGTATCAACTTTTTTGCCGTTTTCATCAATTGAAGTTCCGTAAAAATTTATCAGACAGGTGTTGAGCTTCCATCCTTTAGGAACTTCGGATCTCTTAAAGTACATTTTGGTAATGCCTTCAATTGTTTCAATAATTTTTTTCAAAGCTGGCGGATAACCTTCTGCATGGATGCAGCGGTTATGGATACCTTTAGGTGGATGATAATAATTAAGGCAAGCAAACTGCCAGTTCCCTAACCAGTAGACAGGACGTAGAAGTCTTCTTTGTGTGTCTTCTGGAGGAGGAGGATTGTTCTCAGAGTAGCGCATCTCCCATATCGGGTGCAGAGTGGCCAGCCATTCTAAGATGGCCTCTTTTTCCTGCTTTTTGATGAAGGTCGGATGATAGAACAATCCGTCCTTTCTAATGATAACTTTCTTACTCATGTGAGAATATTTTAGATTCCGGTACTCGTGCTGTAAATTAATGGGCCTATTCTATGTAATTTTTACTTGCCCGAGAAGACCTAATTGTGTTTTTAAGATTGGATTGCTAAATGCATGTAATCGAAACTGTACATCGTGGGGGATTATACAAATGAAGACATCGAACCTGACAAAAGTTGTTCTTTCAGTGGCCTTGGCCGTGCAACTTGTGAGTGCTGACGCTTTTGCCGGATCTAAGTTCAAAGAAGTGCTTCTAACGAACAAGAAAGAGTCAATATCTGATCCTTACTTTCAAATCAAAGTAAGTAAAGTAAAAGAGCTGACTGAAGAAGAAGCGATGGAGTTTATTAATGAAGCTTCAGAAGGGACTAACAAGGCCATCACGATTCCAAACATTCCACCAAAGCCACCTGAAGTCTCAGAAGGCACAAAAGAAGGCGGGAATAAGTCGGGAACAAATCTAGTAGCTGCTGCCGGTGGAGGTCAAACTCCAGCACCATCAGGATTTTTTGATGGCGTTATCATGGTTGTGGATAAGTTAATTGCTATCGGACAAAAAATCATTCCTACAATTGAAAAAGGAAAAGCGGTTGTTACAAACAATCCAATGTCAGCGGTTTCTGTTTTACCAAGACTAGATACTAAAGATCCTGTTGTTCACGACATGGGTGACTGGTCACTACCAATGACAAAACATTACAAGATCACTTATGCAAATGGTTTTGGATCTGAAGTTGTCTCTTTTGTTTACTCAATTTCTTACCAATACGGTGGAACTTATGGTGGACAGGGGAAATACCTTACAGGGATCAGAGCATCGGCAAGAAACATTACCATCTCATGGGGATTTGACCTGGATGCTAGCTCTCAGTTGATTCAAATCTCAAACGTAGGAACTGCTCAGAATGTTGTGGCAGGAGCAACGATTGAAATTTCTTATACAGTAAAGAACTTCACGAGACAGATTACGACGAACGAGTCGTTCTTTGTCGCAGGTGACGGAAGACTTTTTAAACTAGATTAATAAAAAAAGGCCCGCTAGATTAGCGGGCCTTTTTTATTTTTTCGATTGAATATTGTTTTTTAGTTTTATCATTTCTTCTTTTAATACACCTGTCGCACCTGTGAGCTCTTCAAATTTCTTGGTCTTCGCATTGACCATCTCAAGAATCCCATCACGTGAAACAAGAATCTTTTCTTCATCTCTTACATAAGCGATATTTTCTTTCTCTGATCTATAAGCATAACCCTGACTTGTCGTTCTGGTTGTTGTACTTGTCCCAGCGATCACTGGTAAAAGATTTATTCCATCGGTAGGGGAACTTAGGCCTAGCCCTGAAATTCCTAAGATGGTTGGAAGAATGTCGGTCGTATTGGTGATATTAGTGATTCTCATCATTTTTGACTGGGCCTTTTCTCTGGAAGGCAGATAAATCATTAAAGGAATCCTCGTCACGGCGTCAACCGGATACTCCGATGCCAGTGGTGAGAAGCTGACTTTGTTTTTATCATCATTATAAGGGACCAAAAGATTTTGCCCCATATCGGATGTGAGAATAACAATTGTTTTATCTAAGATTTTTTTATTTTTTAAATAATTAAAAATGTGGTCGACGAAGGTATCCGTATACTGAAGGGCCTGGTCATAAGTATTATTTAAAAATTCTATATCTTTAGGATCTTGTGGATTGAGTGTGCTCTTTAGGAATTGGATTGGTCTGATTTTTTTCTCAGCATCCGGAGCACCTTCTTTTAAAACAGCTGTCGTATATTGAGCGTATTTCTTTTCGTAGTCAGCTTCACTTTGAGGGAACTTGCCTTTGTAATTTTTTTCTTTAAATTTTTTCCCGGCGAACTCAGGGGTAATGTAATAAGAGAAGTGAAGTCTTACCGAGCTAATATAGGCAAAAAACTTTTTATCAGAAACTTTATCCATCCATCCATCAAGGACGTTTAAATCGGCAGTGTTTTGAACTTCTAAGAAGCTGTTATAGTCAAATCCTTTTCCAAAACCAGCAGAAGGAGAAATAAGCATGCCATGAGGAGAGCCTGAAAAGCTCAGCGTTTTATAGCCAGCGCTTTGTAATTCTTGAGGTAGAGTGGGAATTTTTTTATCTAAAACATCTTCTTTTCCATTGTTGTGAAATTTACTTAAGAGAACTTTATGATTATAGGGCTGAAGCCCTGTGAATAAAGACATGTTGGCCTGAAAGGCCCAGTAAGAAGTCGCAAAATGGTTGTCAAAAATAACAGCGTTTTTCATCCACTCTGCGGTTTTAACATCAGTGTCTTTTTTATATCCGTAAAGAGTTGAATGAGCTGTATTAAAGGAAGATAGTGAGATGATGACAATATTACAATCTTTACAGTCCAATGGGCTGGGGACGTGACTTGTTATCTCAACTCTTTTTTGCTGGCATCCGGTCATTAATAATCCAAGTAATATTACGGTGAATGAAAATTGTTTTTTTATCATTCCTAATTATTACTTAGAGATTCAGGAATTACAAACCCCAGCGTTTGAAGAATTTAAATATTAATGCAGAAGCATCAGGCCCTTTTGGGTCATTGTAAGGAAGATCTTTTACGCCGCCACTCCAACCGTGAGAGAGATCATTAATCATGTAGCGCTCTACGATGATCTCGTGATCAATATCCGTTGTCGTGTAAAGGTTGTACCCGTAGAAATCACTGTCAGGAAAATTTTGAACATCTTTTTCTAAGAAGTAAGAATTATCTCTGATTCCATTATCCAGGTAATCGTTGAAAGCTTTCATTTCAGATTCAACCTGAAAAGCATGCATTGGGCTCATTAATGGACTCTTCATTCCGTGGAAAATAATGATAGGCATTTTTTTAGGTCTATCTTTTATGAATTGAGAGCAGGCATTTCCAACACTGGCAGAAATGGCAGAGGGAACAGAGGCACCCGTTAAAACAACTTCAGCAAAATCTAGTCCCATATAAGATGAATAAAACTGAGAGCCATCGTGAGAAGCAAGGGCCTTAAATCTTTCAGGGTAGCAGTTACCAAGAATGTTAACCATCGTTGCACCTGCACTCATACCAGCTGCAAAAACTTTATTCTTGTCGCCGTTATAAGCCAGTAGAACTGTGTCTAGCATTTCAACAATGACCTGACTTTCGCCCATGCGGCTGTTGTTTCCTGGAAGAATCCAGTTCCAGCATTTAAATGAATTGTAAGAGATATTTTGTTCAGGAAATAAAGCGATGAATTTTTCTTTATCGGCCCATTTTTCAATTCTTGTACCGGTAGCGAAGTCTTTTGCATTTTGCTGACAGCCGTGAAGCATGACAACAACTGGAGCTTTAGTATTTTTTGGAAGGTTGCTTGGAACATAGACTTTATAAGTTCTATTTCCGTAGATTCCTTTATAGCTATCTGTCGTCCATGTTCCGGCAGCAATTGCATTGGAACTTAGAAATGTAAGATATAAGGCAGATACGAAAACCGTTAGTGATGTCTTCACAATGAAGCTCCTCTTAAATTCATTTAGATGTAGATTTATAAATGACTTTTGGGTCCTCGTCGAGGAGCGAGTGCTATTACGCGCAAGATGACAGAAGAAGTAAGTTTTTAAAAAGAAGCTAAAGTACGGATTTTTTATGGCCAGTGTGTCCTTGACACAATCTTTGTGCCGAGCGAATTTCCTACACTGAAAATTATTTTATCGTAAGGATTCGGTCATGAACGTATCAAAAATCACCAGAGATTTCGGCGACCTTGCTTTTTACACAGAAGGCACTGGCCCCTATCTTTTAGGTTTATCAGGCTTTGGTTGTGATCATTATAACTTTATTGACTTGGTCCCAGAATTAAAAAAGAATTTCACAATTGTTTTGATTGATAACAGAGCGACCGGGAAATCATCAGGAACTAAAAAAGATTATCTGATGAAAGATTTGGCCGAAGATGCTCTCGCTGTTATGGATCATCTCAATGTTAAAACTTTTGGCGTCATGGGCATTTCAATGGGTGGATTTATCGCTCAGGAATTAGTCAAGATTGCACCTGAGAGAGTGACGGCACTATCATTAATATGCACGACTTCAGGGCCTCCGACTTTTCATCATCCGAAAAAACTAAGTGAAGCTGATTTAAGAGGTCTTGCTATCTGGGAGCCTGCCACACTTGCTGAAGCAATGGTAAAAGGCACGACTCATCCAAGTCTTAAAAAAAATGATCCAGATAGATTTCAAAGAATCATCAATTTGAGAATTGAAAACAAAATGGACCTGGAAGAAAAGATCAGGCAAAACAGAGCAGCTGTTGCGTTCTTAGAAACTCCTTTTGATCTATCGTGTATAAAGTGTCCGACTTATGCCATTGCCGGCCAAGAAGATAGATTTTTAAGCCCGACTTTTCCGGGACTTTTTAGAAGTGCAATCCCTCAAACAATCGTTGAGCTCATTCCTGAAACTGACCATTATTTTTTCCTGGAAAAACCAGTGTTGGTCGGTGAGAAATTAAATAACTTTTTCAAAGGTGTTACGATATGACATTTATTAATCTTAAAAAAGCAGCAGTCTGGCTTCCAGAAGGTTTTGAAGATGCTGCTCACATTGCTCGCGAGTCAGGTGTTCCTGAACATGTCGTGTCTCAGAAAATGGGTATCGTTAGAAAGTGTAGAGCAGACAAGGACACCCATCCGGGTGACATGGCCGTTCGCGCTGCCCGCAAAGTTTTAAAAGATATTGATCCACTATCTATTGATATGGTGATCTGGACTGGGTCTGAGTACAAAGACTACATTGTCTGGACTGCAGGGATTTATGTTCAAAGAGAGCTTGGATTAAAAAATGCAAAGAGTTTTGATATCTCTGCAAGATGTTCAAATAAAATTTTAGGTCTGCATTTAGCAAAATCTCTTATGTTAACTGATCCAAAAGTTAAGCGCGTTCTTCTTTGTGGCGGACACAAGACAGGGGATTTAGTTAACTATAAAGATCCAAATACAAGATTTCTTTTCAATCTTGCTGATGGTGGATCTGCCATCCTTTTAGAAAAAAGTGATGTGGCAGAAAACCCACTCCTTGAGTCTTCAATTATTACTGATGGCGATTTCACGACTGACGTTATTGTTCCGGCCGGTGGAACGAGAATGCCAACGAGAGAGACAACAGATCCATCGATGACTTATCTTCAAGTTCCAGATGTTGATGGGATGAGAGACAGACTAGAGAAAAAATCTATTGTGAATTTCTTGTCTGTAATCCGTGAAGCATCAAAGAATAATTTAAATAAACCTATCGACTACCTTGCTCTTCTTCATATGAAAAAATCAGCACACGATGCGATTTTAGAACCAATGGAATTGAAGCAAGAGCAGTCAATTTACATGAATCACTACGGACACTTTGGAGCTCCTGATCAAGTTCTATCACTTGGTCTTGCTGAAAAGCGCGGACTGCTTAAAAAAGGAGATCACGTTGTGCTGGCATCAGCTGGAATTGGTTACATGTGGTCGGCAATGTCTTTCAGATGGGACACTAATACTTTTAATACAAACGAACTACAAGACTTAGGTTAAGGAGAATTTATGAAAGGATTAACAAATAAAAGAGTTTTCATTACAGGTGCAGCTTCAGGGATCGGAAGATCTACAGCTGAGAGATTTTATGCTGAAGGAGCAGAGCTGGTTTTAATCGACATGCCAACTCTTGAGCAAGCAGAACTATCAGCACTTTTTCCAAACAAGATGACTTACATTCAAGGGGACGTCACAACTCTTGAGACACAAACGAAAATTCAAAATGAGATGACTAAAGGTGTGGATGTTATCGTTAACAACGCTGGTATCACAAGAGATGCAACATTAGCTAAAATGACTGATGAACAATGGGATTCAGTTATCGCGGTTAACCTTACTGCTATTTTTAAATTAACTCGTCTTGCTGCTGCTAACATGAAAGCACAAGGCCGTGGTGGTGTTATTCTTAACGCTGCTTCAGTTGTTGCTCACTATGGAAATTTTGGACAAGCAAACTATTCTGCTACTAAAGCAGGAGTTATCGCTATGACAAAAACGTTAGCAAAAGAATTAGGAAAAGATCAAATCAGAGTCAACGCTGTTGCTCCAGGATTTATCGCAACTCCAATGGTTGCTAAAATGCCTGAGAAAGTTTTAGCGATGATGGAAGAGAAATCTCCTCTAAGAAGACTAGGTAAGCCGGAAGAAATCGCTGCCGCTTACGCATTCCTTGCAAGTGATGATGCTAAGTATATCACTGGAACAACTCTGAATGTTGATGGTGGTACAATATTAGGCTAGAACTTCACTCCCTTTTAGAAGGACAGAAAAAAAAGGCAAGTGATCCGGTGATCGTTTTGATCAACGGACTCTTTGCAGATCTCACCTCATTTGACGGTGCTGTTTTCTATTTGCGCGAAAAGTTTCAGTTCCTGCGCTACGACTGTAGAGGACAGGGCCAGTCTCCAAAACCGGAATCGATCTATCATCTTGAAGATCATGTGATGGATTTGAAGGGATTATTAGAAGATAAAAAATTGGGAAAGATCATTCTGGTTGGTTTAAGTAACGGTGCCCGTATCGCTCTTGAATACGCCAGAAGATTTCCAGACGATATTGTGGGTGTTGCTGCTTGTGACACTTTTGATATTCCCACTCCAATGGTTAAAGCAAAATTAGGAAGCTGGCTCATGGCCCATGAAACGGGTGGACCACTTCATCGTTTTGATATCGCGACACCATGGATCTGGGGCGAAGATGTCTTTAATGAAAAGAGTGAATTATTTTTAAGTTATAGAGAAAGAGCGGGAAGCTTACCTAATCATGTCGTGAGCAATTTACTATTGGGTGCGATGCAAACTGATATTAACCTCGCTGAAATTTATTGCCCGATTCTTTTTGTAGCAGGAAGAGAAGATTTATTAACTCCTCCTTTTTTACACGAAAGAATGCAAAAGAGAGCAAGAAACGCAGAGTTTGTTATGTCAGAAGGCGGGCACGCAGGACTTATTGAGAGACCTGCGATTATGGAAAAACAAATACTCCCTTGGATTGAGAAAATCATATGAGTTACTGGATAGAATTTTTAGAAAAAAATGCCCATGAATACGGTGACAAAATTGCAGTCATTGACCAGGGGACAAACAGGCGTCTGACGTATCATGAATTAAACGCAGAAGTTGATCAGTGGGCAGCAGTCCTGCAGGCCCATGACGTTAGAAAAAATGATGCCATTGCATTTTTAAATACCCATAACTGTCTTGAGCACGTCACTTTAATGCTTGCCTGCTCAAAAATCGGTGCTTTTTTTGTGCCGTTAAATTTCAGATTATCAAATGTTGAGATTGAAAATGTTGTTAAGACATTGAGTCCGAAACTTTATTTAGGTGTAGGGACCAAGACATTAAATGTTGAGACACCATACCTCGACGTAAAAAATGTAAAATTATCAGAATACAAAAATTATAAAGAAGAAAAATCAACTTTAGATGATACGATTCTGATGCTTTATACATCAGGCTCTACCGGTGTTCCAAAAGGAGTGATGTTTCACGGGAACATGCTTTTATCCAATCAAATTGAAACTTGTAAAGGGTGGGGACTAAAACCAGACGACGTTACATTAGTTGAAACGCCTTTTTTCCACACGGGTGGATATAACGTATTACTTCTTCCACTTCTGTATCTTGGTGGAACAGTTATCTTAGCTCAGTCATTTGTTCCAGAAAATGTTTTCAACTGTATTGAAGTTGAAAAAGTCTCTGTGTATTTTGGTGTGCCGACAATGTTTCAGATGCTACTTGAAAAACCGAGATTTAAATCTTGCGACTTCAGCTCAGTTCGCTTTTTTATTTCAGGAGGAGCAGCTTGCTCAATTCCTATGATCGAAGAGTATCAAAACAGAGGACTGATGTTTAAACAAGGTTTTGGTCTGACTGAAGTGGGCCCGAATTGTTTTCTTCTTGATGAAGAAGATGCGATTAAAAAATCAGGTTCTATCGGAAGGCCAATGCCTCATACGACAGTTAGGGTCGTTAATAAAGAAGGGATTGACTGCTCAGTTGATGAGCCAGGTGAGTTACTACTTGCGGGCCCTCATGTTTGCGCTGGTTACTATAAAAACTCAAAGGCCTATCAAGAAACATTTAAAGATGGCTTTTTCTATACAGGCGACTTGGTTCGATTTGATTTGGATGGATTTTTCTACGTGGTTGGAAGAATTAAAGACATGTACATCTCAGGCGGAGAAAATGTTTATCCAGGTGAAGTAGAAAAACAAATTACAAGTCACCAGGATATTGCTGAAGCCGTTGTCGTACCAGTTCCCAGCGAAAAATGGGGAGAAGTTGGTTTTGCTTTTTTAAAGACTGACGGAGTGAATGTGACGACGGAGAGTCTTCGCGATTATTTGAATCCGTTGTTATCGAGATATAAACATCCGCATTTTGTTCATTGTATGAAAGATTTTCCGCTTCTTCCGAATGGAAAAGTCGACAGGAAAAACTTAAAGAGCGAAGCTTTGAAATTTATTTCTTAGTCTTTCTATTTGCTCTTACGCGTACTTTTGATTTTTCAACATTTGTTTTTGCTACGAAAAATGTCACAACACCAGTAGTAGCAACAACGACAGCAACTAAGTCCATAACGCTCATAAAATTCTCCTGATAAACGACAAGGCCCTATGAATAACCTTTAGTCATCTTATCGGCAGAAACACTCAGAACTTAATCCGACTGGCTTCCTCGGACAATAGGTTGAACAACTTGTCCTCATCGCTTTCTTTTTGACCCTTTATCCACGTACCACTCGGGTATAACACGCTTGCGATTCCAAAATCGCATTCACCAAGACAAGTTGAAGCTGATACGCGAACTTCATTTTTTGAATAACATTCGCGGGCGCGGTTTTTGAGGTTTTTTCTAAGCCTCACTGCTTCTTCAGGACTCGACTCTGTGCCATCGGGGCGTCTGTAAGTACAGCTGGTGCAAACAAACAAATGGGCCTTTAATTTTTCCATAGGAGATCTCCACTGATCTGGGGGTAATTTCTCTCATAGTGTTTTCTTATGACTATAATATCGTTATCATTGAGGAGATACAAATTCTAAAATACTAATGAGGTAAACCATGGGACTCGGGCAAAGACAAAAGGCCTTAGAGATCAATCTCAACAACCAGATCTACGGAACTTTCGCAGAAATTGGTGCAGGCCAGGAAGTGGCCAGACACTTTTTTCGCGCAGGTGGAGCTGCTGGCACAATTGCCAAAAGTATTTCTGCTTATGACATGACAATGAGTGATGCTATTTACGGAAAAGAGCGCTCTGGTAGATATGTCTGCGAAGAACGTCTGCAAAAGATGATTGATACTGAGTACGACACGCTCGTCAGTAGACTTCAGGATATCAGGTCTCCGGATACAACTTTTTTTGCTTTTGCTGACACTGTTTCAGCAAAGTCGTTTAAAGGCACTGGAGAAAATCACGGCTGGATTGGAATGAAATTCCAACACAAACCAAAGGCCGCACCTTCACAAGTCATTATGCACGTGAGCATGCTAGATGCTGAAAATGTTCAACAGCAAGAAGCGATTGGATTTATCGGAGTCAATCTGGTTTATGCTGCTTATTACATGGCCCAGGATAGAGAAAAATTTATTGCAAGCTTAATGGATGGACTGACAACATCGAGAATGAAAATCGATATGATTCAGGTAAAGGGTGAAGCTTTCCACGGTGTAGATAGCAGACTTTTATGCCTTGAGCTCGTTAAGCTAAAATTGTGTGAGGCCGTCATCTTTGATGTTGGAGGATTAGTTCTTCAGGCATCTGAAGTTCTTTACAAAAAAAATGTTCTGGTGGTTAGAGGTGGATACAGGCCGCCGACAAACCTAAGTCTGGATATGCTTGAATGTGGATTAAGAAAATTCAAGTCAACTCTTGATGAATGTGAACTGGAAAATGTTATCGTCATTCCGGAAATCAGTATGTCGCTATTACTTGACCGCGGCGTTGTTGATAATGAAGATTTTCTTGCAAGAGTCGATTTACTTTCGGCCCTAGGGCAGAAAGTTCTCATCTCAAACTCAGAAACTTACAGTGACCTAAACAAATTTTTCACTCTTTATGCAAAAAAGAAAATCGCCTTTGTTTTAGCTTCATATAATCTTGAGGAAATATTTAATAAGGGTAAGAGCGCAGACGGACGAAATGGTATAGGACTTGTTAGTTCACTTGGAAAATTACTAGAGCCTAATACAAGGCTTTATGTTTATCCGGCAAGAGATGACGAAGCAAGTGAGATTCAGACCATCGATTCAATTAAAGTTGGTGAGGAATTAAAATACTTGATGCTTTATCTAAAAGAGAATCATTTGATAGAGGATATAGAAGACTACAATCCAGAAGTGATTTCTATTTGGTCTCGAAAAGTCTTAAAGATGATTCAAGATGGTGCCGATGGATGGGAAAAATTTGTTCCTGAATCTGTGGCCAAGACTGTAAAAGCAAAATGTTTATTCGGAGCTAAATGTGATATCTAAAAAATTAATATTGTTGTGCTCACTTGTTGTATTATCACCGGAAGCTTTTTCGTGGGGAAAAACCGGCCACAGGATTATCGGTGAGATCGCTCAAAGGAATTTATCTAACGATGCTCAAAGAGGTGTGAAAGAGCTTCTTGGAGACAGTGATCTCTCAAGAGTTTCAACGTTTCCTGATGAGATTCGCTCTGATAAAAAATTCGATTACACGGCCCCATGGCATTATGCAAGTGTTCCGACGGGTAAAACTTATTTTGATCAAAAGAGAAATAAAGACGGAGACGTTATTGAAGCTCTTTATAGATTTGAAGAAACGCTGAGAGATCCCAAAGCTTCAAAAGACGATAAGGCCTTTGCCTTAAAGTTTATGGTTCACACGATGGGAGATCTTCATCAGCCACTTCACGTGGGTCTCGCTGAAGACCGCGGTGGTAACAATGTTCGTTTGAAATGGTTTAAGAAAGAAACCAATCTTCACGCACTTTGGGACGAAGATATCGTCGATTTTGAGCAACTTTCTTATACAGAGTATAGCAATTACTTAAATCACTACACTGCTGATGAGAAAAAAGAATATGCAAAAGGCTCTTTCATTGACTGGGCAAAAGAGTCACAGGATTTAAGAAATGTTGTTTATGATGTGGGAGAAACTGGCAATGCCGGTTATGAGTATCACTTCAAAGTAAAGCCTACGATGGAGTTAAGACTTCGTCAGGCAGGTTTAAGACTTTCAAATGTTTTAAACAGTATTTTTAAAAAAGAAAAATTGAATAAAGAGTACGAAGCTTTAAGACAAAAAATTAAAGAAAATATTTAACTGAGAGAGTAGTGTGGCATTAGAAAAAAAATCGCAGCGAGATGTTCTAATTTGTGATGACGATAAGGATATCTGTGAGATCTTGAAAGTCTATTGTGAAAACATGGGGTGTTTTAAAAATATCGTCTTTGCCCATGATGGAATTACGGCCACCCAGAAATTAAGAAATCAAAAATTTGCTCTTATTTGTCTTGATATAAACATGCCTAAAAAAACAGGTTATGACCTATTAGGTGACATTGCTGTTGGAAGTGTAAATTCGCTAGATTCTGTTTTGGTAGCTTCTGGAACACTAGAAAAAGATCTTATCGCAAGAATTATTGCGACAGGGGTTAAGCATTTTATGGTTAAGCCTTTTGAAGAACAAAATTTTCAGGAAAAAGTTTTAAAAATATTAGCAAACCTTAAATCCTAGTGGGAGATAGTTATGGCAGGACAGGAGTCTATTAAGCTAATGCCGGGTGATTTTCTACTCCACGAAGGAGAAGAGAGCTCGGAAATGTACTACCTTCAATCAGGCACCCTGGCCGTGTTAAAAAGAAAAGGGGACACTCAACATCAGATCGGAACTATTATTTCCGGAGAGCTGGTGGGAGAGATGTCATTTTTAGATAAGTCTCCGCGCTCTGCGACCGTTAAAGCGATGACAGAGGCCACTTTAGTCATCATTCCAAATGAGAAACTGGATGCGACTTTAAATGGGCTTCCCAAATGGTTTACGGCATTACTGCACACACTTCTTGATAGATTGAGAAAGGCCAACGCTCGAATCAGAATTTAAAAATTAATATTGAAATTTTTTTCAATGATCGCTTTTTCACTGTCGGGAATGGGGTTGTCCGTGATCGAGAGGTGTTGAAGATTTTTGAGCTCTTTCAAGCGAAGAGGTAATCCGTGCAGCTTATTATTTTCTAAGTTGAGTCTTCTGAGTTTACTCAGGCGATAGAGGCTCTCAGGGATATCTCCAATTAAATTATGGCCCAAATCCAGAACACTTAATCCTGGCATTTCATTAAAGAAGCTCTCCAGTGATTTTGCATTCAAATAATTTCTGCCCAAAATAAGCTGCTTTAAATTTGATCTATCACCTAATTCGGGAAGAGATTTTAAACGATTATTTTTTAAACTTAAATAAGTGAGCTCAGGAAGAAGGAAAACTTCTTTTGGGATAACGGAAATTTTAGTCGATATGAGGCTTAACTTTTTTAGCTTTTTCAAGATGCTGATGTCTTCAGGGAAATAAGTAAAGTTTCCACCGATGATTTCTAGTTCGGTTAAATCCCATAGGTTCAAAAGTTCAATAGGAAACTTCGATTGTTCCTCATCGCACTTCATGACTATTCGCTTTTCATAGCGTGATTCAAACATCAATTAAAGATCCTGCACATACTTATTATGGGAATCAACCAAAATACATTTTGGGGTTATTTGTCTATCACTTAAAGCGTAGCTGAAAATGATAACTTCTTCACCTTTTTTTATAAGAAGAGCTGCTGCACCGTTTATACAAATCATTCCAGTATTTCTTGGCCCAGTAATAACATAAGTTTCCAGGCGATTACCACTAGTGTTGCTCACCACTGTTACTTTTTGTCCAGGCCATAGATCGATTCTATCTAAAAGATCCTGATCGATGGTGATGCTGCCGATGTAGGCCAGGTCTGCGCCTGTAACTGTGGCCTTGTGAATTTTACTTTGTAGAAGTTCTCTTAACATATTAAAAAATTTTCCGCTTAGTTATTGTTTGGCCCGGGAATTCCCAGGAAATAAAGGATCGATGTCATAGGCCCGTGACTTAAGTGTTGTTGAGCTTCTTTTCTCACCACATCTTTTGCGTGAAAGGCAATTCCCAATCCCGCAGTTGCAAGCATGGGAAGATCGTTGGCACCATCACCAATAGCAACGACTTGCTCAAGAGAGATGTTCTCTTGTTGAGCAATAAGTTTTACCAGGATAGCTTTTTGATTAGCGTTGACGATGGTTCCAGTTACATTACCTGTAAGGAAGCCGTCTTTAATTTCAAGTTCATTGGCAAAAGAGTAATCAAGGCCAAGTTTCTTTTTTAGGGCGTCAGCAAAAAAAGTAAATCCCCCGCTGATAAGAGCAACTTTATACCCTAAATTTTTAATCGTTTTAATGAACTCTTCTACACCTTGAGTAAGAGGAAGGTTTTCTAAAACTTCCTGCATGCGGCTGACTTCAAGACCTTTTAGTTTTGAGACGCGAAGTTTTAATGATTCATCAAAATCAATTTCACCATTCATTGCTCTGTGAGTGATCTCCTTAACTTCCGGGCCCACGCCACAAAGCTCTGCGAGCTCATCGATAACTTCTGCTTGAATGAGTGTCGAGTCCATATCAAAAACGATCATGCGCTTATTTCTTCTAAAGACATTGTCTTTTAAGAAAGCGACGTCAATTCTGTGATTAGTAGAGGCCTGCATAAGATCAGATTTTAAGCTTTTTGTATCGAGAGTTTTTGGGATAGAAGTCGAGATCTCCATTGAAGAAAACTCTTTAGGGCTGACTTTATCAATTCGCTCGATGTTGATTTTGTAATTTGCTAAAATTTGTGCGAGATCAGCGACGAAGCTTGCTGTGACTTTCTGTGAAGAAACACATGTCACGATAAATTTCTCACCTTCCATCTCTGGTGTGTTGATTTTTGTCTCTACAACTTTATAGCTGAGTGTGAGTCCCATAAGATTGGCATCAAAGAGTAGGTCTTTTAATACGTTTCCGTTCTCACTTCCTTCGCCAGTAAAACCTAGAACGAAGCTTAGTGATAAGAGACCATGAGTGACGGCCTGGCCCATGTCGAGAACGTCGACGTTGTAGCTGCTGATAATTCTCATAAGGCGGGCGGTGATACCAGGTCCGTCCGGGCCACTAACTGTAACAAGGATTGTTTTCGCGCTTAGGTATTGATTCACATAATTCCTTTTTGACGTTTTTTTTCTTTTCTTAGTTTTTGAATTTTTGCAATTAGTCCGATTGAGTATTCAATGGCCGAGTAAAGAGAGAAGATTGATGCTAAATAAATAGCAATGGTTCCCAGAAGAGGCATATCAAGGCCCCAAGGAATATCGTTGGCCATAAGAAAGGGAATCCCAACCATCTGAGTAGCTGTTTTCCATTTACCTAAAGTACCTACAGGAACGCTGATTCCTTTTTCCATCGCTAGAAGTCTTAGAGCTGTAATGTACATCTCACGCAACACCAGGATTAAAACCACGATAACGTTCACGCGATTTAAGGCCTGAAGCATGATTAAGGCGGAGATTACCAGGAATTTATCTGCAATCGGGTCTAAAAAAGATCCGAATACAGTCACGATATTTTTTCTTCTGGCGATAAAGCCATCAAGGAAATCTGTGATAGAAGCTGCGACGAAAGTCCAGGCCGCAATATAGTTGAGAAGTTTAGTGTGTCCCAGGGCCCATTCATAATTCATTTGTACGGCGTACATTGAAAAAAGAATAATAGGGATCAGAACTACTCTGAACATAGTTAATCGGTTTGGAAGGTTATCTATTTCCCACTCATTGCTCATTTTTTTCCTTCTTATATAAATCGTAACTCTATTTTAACCTAATAGTAGTAAAGCTTACTAGGAGAAAAAATTGGAAAGACACTTAAGTTTAATTAAAACGGATTACCAGGAACTTGAAAAAAGAGTTTTTCCGCGCTTCCCCTTTGGTTTTATGATTTTTAAAGATCAAAATGCCTCGAAGATGGTGTTTGAAGTGAAAGATATCTCACTTACTGGTATGCAGCTTTGTTTCAAAGACGGCGTCCATGACTATAAAATCGGGTCTCCCATTGAAGGCGATCTTCATTGGAGAGGAGCAAGTGTTACGATCAAGGCAAAGGTTGCCTGGATTCGTGAAGCGGCGTTGGGACTGTCATTTGTCACTAGCATTTCTTTCGAAGAAAAAATGAGAAGCTTTCTGTCATTTGATAATATTGTTGCGCATATTAAGCCGCTGCATAAAACAGATATGTCGATTGATCTTCCAAATAATTTAAAATTCTGGCTAAAGTCTGACGGCGTTTTAGATCTCTACGTCTGGGAGCACTCTTCACAGGGAATTTCACGCTTTCAAGTCCTGGTCATGGAGCAATTCATTGAATGGGAAGAAGGTGTGGGTCTAAAAAGTGGGAAAGTGATGACTCAGAGAGATTTAGACACACCACTATCGCTGGAAGATGAGTTCGTTTTTCAGATTGATGAGAGTGTCAATTCAGAAAAAGTTGAGATGGCCTTAGGCGTTGTTAAAAAAATTTCCGAAGAGCATCTACCAAAAGACGCTAAAGAATTTCTTATTACAAAACTAGGTGGATGAAATCCACCTAGCTTTCTCTTTGCAAGCGGCAGCTTCCCTTTTATAATACCTCTGGTATTCATCATTCTTATTTTGGAGTTCAATCAATGAATCGAAACCTCGCTTTAGAATTTGTTCGCGTAACAGAAATGGCCGCTATTGCTTCGGCAAGACTAATGGGTAGAGGCGATGAAAAAGCAGCTGATCAGGCCGCTGTAGATGCGATGAGAGCTATGCTTGATTCAGTTGACTGTGATGCAACGGTTGTTATCGGTGAAGGCGAAAGAGATGAAGCGCCAATGCTTTATATCGGAGAAAAAGTAGGAACAGGAAAAGGGGCCGAGTTAGAAATCGCTCTTGATCCGTTAGAAGGAACGACAGTGTGCGCGACTGGTGGATACAACTCTATTAGTGTTATGGCCATTGCAGAAAAAGGAAACTTCTTGCACGCTCCAGATACTTATATGAAAAAGATTGCCTGTGGAAAAGAAGGCAAGGGTCTAATTGATATCAATGAATCAGCAAAAGAAAATTTAAGAAGACTAGCAGAAGCTAAAAAATGTCGTATTGCAGATTTAACGGCAATCGTTCTAGATCGCCCTCGTCACAAAGAGCTTATTCAAGAAATCAGAGATGCAGGTGCTCGTATTCAATTAATCGGAGACGGTGACGTTTCTGCTGCGATTGCATGTTGTGACCCAGAGTCTGGTGTTGATATTTTATTTGGTACTGGTGGAGCACCTGAAGGTGTTCTTGCAGCGGCCGCTATGAAATGTATGGGTGGAGACTTCCAGGGAATTTTAGAGTGGAGACACGATGAAGAAATCGCTCGCGCTAAAAAAATGGGAATCACTGATCTTAAAAAAGTTTTCAAACTTGAAGACCTTGCTCGCGGAAACGTGATGTTTGTCGCTACTGGTGTAACGTCAGGAAATTTCCTTCGTGGCGTAAGATTTAAGCCATGGGGAGCGATTACTCACTCAATCGTTATGAGATCGTCTTCAGGGACAGTCAGACACATAGAAGCTGAACACCACTTTGATACAAAACCTAGATATTAATATTATATAAATTTTTACGGAGAGAAAATTATGGCAACAGCTAGCAGAACGGAAATCGTCGATGTTGATATTAACAAGCTTTATGATGTCATCACTGACTATGCAAAATACCCGGATTTCGTTGATGGCGTGAGCTCTACAAAAGTATTAAGCCAAAACGATACAAGTGCAAAAGTTGAGTACTCTGTAAATATGATCAAAAGTTTTAAGTACACACTTGCGACAACTCAAGTTCGTCCGACAAAAATTTCATGGGTACTAGACTCAGGAGATCTTTTCAAAAAGAACGACGGAATGTGGACGCTTAAAGATCTGGGCGGCGGAAAAACTGAAGTGACTTATAGTTTAGAAGTTGATTTTAAAATGTTTGCGCCAAACTCTATCTTAACGGCACTTACTCAAAAAAATCTTCCAGTGATGATGGAGTCTTTCTTTAAACGTGCTAAATCGAAGTAATTCAGGAATAAAAAATGAGCGAAAAAGATAAAGACAGCAAAAACTTTGGAATTGAAGGGATCATTAAAAAAGTGGTTTCAGTAGGCGT
This sequence comes from Bacteriovoracaceae bacterium UBA6153, assembly GCA_002428265.1. Lineage (GTDB taxonomy): Bacteria > Bdellovibrionota > Bacteriovoracia > Bacteriovoracales > Bacteriovoracaceae > Bacteriovorax. Next base: position 240,410 of record DIUR01000001.1, on the reverse strand, counting down.
GGGCGCTGCTTTCATGACTGAAGAGTCTGTGAAAAAAATTCTTGAAGACCTTCCATTACCTAAAGAAATCTTAACCGGCCTGGTTCAAAATGCCAAAGGCGCTAAGGAAGATTTCACTAATGGTATCAGAGAAGAGCTTAGAAATTATTTAACGAAAGTTGATGCTTCTAAAATCGCGACAGATATCCTAGACCGCTACGACGTTGAAGTAGAAGCAAAGTTTAAGTTTAAGAAAAAAGCTGAAAAAACTTCTGAAGATAAAGTCTAATGGATAAAACCGATCTCGAATCGCGTCTTTCAAATTTAAATCATGAATTAAACGGGGCCGTCCTTGTGGCGGTCTCTAAATACTCACCAGTAGAAGACCTGGCACTGGCCTATTCACTGGGACAAATGGACTTCGGTGAAAACCGTGTGGCGGATCTTGCGGCCAAGGCCTCTAGTTTCCAATTCAATCAAAGACAAAATGTGCGCTGGCACTTTATCGGTGTTCTTCAAACTAATAAAGTAAAAGATTTAATGAAGATTCCTAATCTTCATGCAATCCACTCTGTAAGCTCGCTGAAAATTTTAGAAGAAATTCTAAAGCGCGAAAAAGAGTTTCAAGGCAGTGAGCTTAATTTGTTTTTTCAAATGAATACCAGTCTTGAAGAAGAAAAAAGTGGTTTTGAAACAGTCGCCGAGCTATGCGCCGCGGTTGATGTTTTGTTTAAAAAGAAAAAAACAGATTTAAAGTTTAAAGGACTCATGACCATGGGGCCGATTCGTACAGAAAACTTTGAAGAAGACGCTAAGAAGTCATTTGAAAAACTGGCAGCGGCCCGTGATGAAATCGCTCAGAAGTTTAACCTGACCGACTTAAAACTATCGATGGGAATGAGTCAGGACTATAAGATTGCTCTGGCCGCAGGAGCGGATTACGTTCGAATAGGCTCTCTTATATTCAAATAATTATGTAATATTTTCACAACTTACACCTCCCCTCACAAAATCTTGATATATCTAGAAATTAGATACAAGAGCTATGAGTATTCTATGAGAAGAAATAGGGTCTCTTTGCTATAGTGCAAGAAACGTTAATTGAGAGAGGGTGTTATGAGTAAGAGAAAAGTTCCAGAGCTTAGTCTTTTAAGTTATGTAAATGGATCTAATAGCGACAAGATTAAGTTTGTCGATGATCTGACACTTGGGCTTAAAGATTACGGATTTATTATTCTAAAAGACCATACGATTGAGCAGGCCAAAATTGATCATGCTTATGAGATGGTTAAAGAATTTTTCGCTCTTCCACTTGAAACTAAAATTAAGTATCAAGGAAATAACGGCGGACAACGTGGTTACACTCCTTTTAAAACTGAGCACGCTAAAAATAATAAGAACCCTGATCTAAAAGAGTTCTGGCATGTGGGGCGCGAGCTTCTTGCAACTAGCACATACAAAGGTGTTTATCCTGAAAACGTATGGCCTACTGAGATCGCTCAATTAAAACAAACATTCATCGAGCTATACGATGCTATGGATAAGACTTCTATCCAGCTTTTAGAAGCAATAGGACTTGGTCTTGATGTGCCAAGTGATTATTTTACAAAAATGATTCACGACGGGAACTCAATTATCAGAATGATTCACTACCCACCAACAAAAGGTGAAGATACAAAAAATTCAGTAAGAGCAGCTGCTCACGAAGATATCAACCTGATCACAATGCTGGTTGGTGCGACAGATTCAGGACTACAGTTATTAGAGCGCGATGGCTCATGGCTGGACGTTGAATCTCGTCCAGGTGAAATCGTTGTTGATACAGGGGATATGATGTCGAGGATCACTAATAATGTTCTTCCATCGACTACCCACAGAGTTATTAATCCAGGGGATGATGGAAGTGCACGCTTCTCAATGCCATTTTTCGTTCACCCGCACTCGAATGCTGTTTTAAAATGCATTCCTTCGTGTGCTAATGCTAACGGAAGAACTCCAGAAGCAGACATCACTGCTGGAGAGTTTTTAACTCAAAGACTAAGAGAGATTGGTTTAATTAAATAAGGACTAGAATCTTATTCCGATTGAGCCCTTCATGTTCACAATGTTTGTCGATTGCTCAGTACCATCAGGAAAACTTTCCGTGGTGCTGAGAGATTCGACAGAGCCTTCAAGCACAAGTGCCATTCCTTTCGAAAATGGCATTAAAAAACCAAATCTCGCCTCTGGTAAAAGATAGACAGGCCCTGAGCTTTTTTCATTATTAACAGTCGTTTCAGACTGGCCGATACCAGCAGCAATGGTGAAATAGAAATTATTTTTATTATCAGAAAAATTGACGAAATGATAAGTCGCGGCCATGACTCCCATGATTCTTCTACTGGGAATATCGAGTTCGGGCTGCTCAATTCTATAGACTTCATTATCCACTCGAAGGCCTCCGCTCATTTCAAATTCGGGCATGAAGCGATAGTTGTAATCGACAGAAAAATTGTAACCAGACCTGCTGGTATTTTTCTCGCTGGCAACTTCTGAAGAGGATTGATTTAAGCCTCTATTGTAGCTGGCCTTAAGAGTAAAATTATTTTCAGCTCTGAATTTTTTGAAAATCTCATTGTAGTTTGGCCCCGGCGTAAGGGTTGGGTCACTGACAACATCGAGAGCAACATTTCCATAAACTGTTGAGTTGGAGCTGACAATATCTTCTTTATTAAATGGGACAGTAATCGTGCGGTCAACTGGAACCCAAAGAGAAAATCCTCTGCTGATTTCTACTGCTTTACAAACAACACTTACGTTGTCATTAGCAAAAATAATTTCCTGGCCTTTCATCACACCATCTTTAATTCCTTTGGCGACAACGAAAGAGCGACGGTCTTTTGAGACAGTCTGAATAACCATTAATTCTTCTTTAGCATGGATGCTTTTAAGAGGAGTAAAGGCAAGTATTCCACTCAGGATTGCATAGCTGATTTGTTTTCTCATAGACTCAAGTTTATCACGTCTTTTGCCAATAAAAAGACACACTTTTTTGACCACCCCTCAGTGGGGGCAAAGCGGAAGGCTCGGATATTAGTAGGGGCTTCCCTTGGGGGAAAAATAGTACCGGACAATGGTACTAGGAGATAAAATAGTAAAGATAAGAAGCTATCATTCGATAAGAAGAGTAAGGAGAACTCCCTGATGTCGATTTTTCGTAACCTTAATGCGACTTTTTTCATTGCGATCACTATGATTGCGGTGACGAGCTGTGTGCCGAAGGCCACAGAGAAAAAAGCTGCGTGTGGAACGAATGAGGCCTTTAATAGTGTGACAAGAAGTTGTTACAGTATTGAGGAAGTTCGCCATAAACCGGTTGCCACAACAACAAGTGCCACTCTCAATGAAGAAACTCCAAAGGCCATAGAACTTCTATATACAGATGCTAATAAAGATAAAGCAGTATCTTGTAAGATCACAAGTTTTTCTTCAAACCTTGAAATGGTTTCTAACAACATCGTTGATGGAAGCTTATTTGTTAAGGCCGATGAGACTGCTTATGCAGCTTCTGAATTACAGCTTTTAATCACTCCAGGTGATAACTCAAAAGTTGTCACACGCTCAGTTCTTTTAAATACAGCAAAAGAGAGTCAGTACTTTCCAACCGTCTCGACAAAGTTGGGAACTCTGAAAGCAGAGCTTGATGCACTATTGGTCGAAGCAGAGGCGATTACTGGTAATCCGGCCATTACTTATTCTTCAAAAATTTTGAAAGAGAAGCTAGTTGCCCTCACTCCACTTGTCGCTGCCATGGAAAACAGATGTGAATGTGCTGGTGGAAAGTGTTATACAACATTAATTCCAAAGGCCAATAAATCAGGTGCTGCCAATTTTTCTTATACAATTTCAGACCTGGATGGGACAAGCGCAGAAAAAATAGTCACTGTTTCAATTGCAGCTATGTCAAAAGCAACACCGCACCTTGCACCAGTGGTTATGTCGGGCTCGGTGACAGGAAACGAAAGTAATACTTCAGTTGCTCAATCATTTAATTTCACACTTCCAATGGCCGCTGACTTAAGTGGAGCAGGCCCCGAGATTTTTACCTATCATTTCTCAGGAACGACCAATGGTGGAACTGTTACGAATTGTATGGGGTTAAATGGAACGGACAATTATGACAGGACTTGTACTTACACGCCATCAAATGGAAACTCTGTTAATGAAACAGTCTTAGTTGCAGCTTCTGCAACTCTTGATGATATTGTCTTCACGTCAACAGCGCCCGGTATTGCTGGAAACGATTTGAATGTTCAAATTTTTAATATCCGTGCTGATAACTCATTGGCGGATTCTTATGTTTCAAGACCTGCCACTTTTGGTCTGGTGAATCCTAGCTATAATGAAAGTTTGATCAGAGTTGTTGGCAACAATGTTAAAATTTTTATAAACGAAGGTGTAACAACTACAACAGATATTATTAATTTAGTAAATAATCACTCTCAGGCAAAATTACTTATGTCTGCGAGTGTGAAAGTCGCTCCATCTGGAAGTTTACCAGTGGTAAGGCCATCGACTGCACTTACTGGTGGTGTTGGTGCTCACGATGTTGTTAAGTATTACGTAAAAAATGCTGCTGGTATTGCCTCAACGAACACGGCTTCTATCGCAGTAAGAATTATGGATACTGATGATCTACCGTATTTTCTACCGACTCTTGCGGCTTCAACGGTGCTTGAAGACGGTGGACAAATTACGCTTGATTTAAAACCTTATTTTTCAGATCTTGATACAAACGGAACGACAAAAATCAATGTTTGTAATGCCAATTTTAATTACGACAGCTTATTTTTTGCCCCGGCATTTCCGGTGCAAAATCCTCTGGTCAATCCATTGCTACCTCATAGTAATGTAAACCAGGCAAACTGTACTGTGTCTTTAAGAGCGATTCCTTATGTTTCTAGTGGATCTCATACTTATGATTTCTCTTTTACAATAGGAACTCATTCTACGATCACAGGAGTCACTCAGTGGTTAACTGAAACGAAAATTTTCAGAGTGACAATTACTCCAGTTAATAATGTTCCTCAAGTCAGTATCAATGTTCTGACAATGCTTCCACATGTTCCCATTCCAAATGCGCCGGATGTTGCCGAAAACTCAGAAGGCTACACTGACGTCTTTGTCGGACCTGGTGGTGGTGGCTATGAAGCTGATCAGACTGCAACCATTATTGTAACAAGTAATGATCAGGCCCTTTTACCAGATTCAGCTATTACGTATGAAGATCTGCCATCAGGTGCCACACGTATTAAGTATAAGCCAGTTGCCAATCGTTCAGGTGATTTGATCTTGTCTTATCACGCAGAGGATTCTCTAGGAGCTGTGTCAGTTACTCAAACATTTAATTTAAAAGTGACGATGGTTAATAGTCCACCGGCATTCTTTTCGCCAACAGATTCCAACGTAGCGGTTACAACAATGCCAAACGTGGAAACCAATGAAGGTGGAGCAGTTCAAACTGTAGGATTTAGAGTTGATGAAGATTCAGCAAACTCTCCGGATGAAAATTTTCAAAGATTAAAAATTACTGTGAGATCAGACAATAATACAGTTCTTCCTAGTAACTCACTTGGTGCTATTACACTCTTCTATGATTTGAATGATAATGGAGTTATGGACACAGGAGAAAACCGTACAGGCGTTGTCGTTTCTGGAGCTCTTGAGTTCAGCAATATTGAAGCCCAGGCCTCGACTTTAGTGAATCATGATTCTAAGTCTCACATGTTCTACTTAAAAATAGACCCAGTTGATGGTGTTTCTGGAAACTCTAATATCACAGTGACAGCACAAGATGAAACGATCGCACCGGACATCACACCACCGAGAACGGCCACTGTTAATTTCTCAGTGATTGTTTACGCTATTGCTGCTCAACATGGTGGATGGGATAAGATTTCATCTGTTGGTATCAAGCGCGATAAATTAAATAACCCAATAAAAGTTTTAACAGATGCTTCTGGAATACTTTTAGAAGATTCAGAAATTGTTTGTAACTACAATAAAGCATCTGAAGCTAGTAACTGCGGTGGAGCAAGCTGTATTGGGTCTATTCCAAATGGAGCAGTCACACCATCAGCGGCCAATGTTTTATACTGGGATAAAGATAATAAGCGCTGTTATAGAAGTACAGGAACAACGGTTTATTCATGGGTAGAGTTCAATACAACTTGTCCAATTGATAGAACGAATACATGTACGGGAAGTGCGAGCTGTATTTATACAGGAGGAACAACTCCGTTAGGAGATCATGTTCCAAATCGCGCAGGAATTTTTTCTTACAATACAACTGATAACAAGTGTTATGTGAGTACAGGAAAATTAGCTGCATCCGACTGGGAAGAGTTCATTCCTTCAAAAGTGACTCTTGGTTGGAAGCCTTTTAATGTCGTGAGCTCTGGGGTAACTGCCAATACTATTGGATATAATGTTTATCGCCGTGAAGCTGATGCAGATTATAATTTTGCAGATGGTTTCTTAAGAAATAAATCAACTGACACAATCTCAGTTAACGACGCCAACATCATGGAGTTTACTGATAAGACGGCCATCGCTGGAAAAGTTTATTATTATGTTGTTCGTCCGGTGATCAGACGTCAAAAACCACTGAGCACTCCTAGTTATGCCGATTTTGCCACTCATACACAAGAATCATATTCAGAGGTAAGAGTCCTGGCCTCACCGTCGAATTATTCATTCGTCCATCGCTGGATGGTCAATCAAGAAATTTGTAATAGCATGCACATGACGACAACGACGTCTCCATACGCTGTCGATCAATCTCGCAATTACCGTTGTCCATACACTGGTCCTGGTGAGGCGATGGATGATAAGGGAACTCCTGCAATCGGTGATGACACTAGATTAGGATATTTCGATTACGGAAAGGACTTACTTGTTAATACTCAAGAATTAGGCTGTCCATATTCGCCAGCTCCGGCATGTACGGCAAATGGGTGTGTTGGGTTAGCGACAAGTGCAGCTCAATTGTCTTCATATAATATGCCTGCCGGAAATCACGCTTATTATAGTAGGGCCACAGGGACATGTTACACAAATACTGGTGGAACAGTTTGGTCTGAAATGGAAGGCTCAGCAGCGGGAGTTATTGCAGCTCTTGGAGAGTCTCTCATTACATCTTTAAATGCTCCTATAGTTAATGTCACTCAAGCAAAAGCAGTTGCCATTTGCGCGAATATTCCAGCTCCTGTCGTTTCAGGATTGACTATCTCGTCAGCTTCGAGACTTCCAAATAAATTAGATTACAACGCTTATGCCGCTCATAAAAGTAATGTGGATGAAAATACACTGATGGAAACTGAGCAAGGCTTCTCGTTGAATCTTTACTCTCGTTGTAACGGAAGTTCTGCAAGTGGTTTAGAGGGCGCTTATTCAGATGCGGCCATTCCATCGACGAGCTTAATTTACTCTCTTCCAGGTTCACTGTCGTCAGGAATTAAATCAATTTATACCGGGTCAATTCCTTGGACAAATAATAAAGGAACGGAAGAGTGTGTTTCTAGATACGGCGTTCAGGATGTTTACGGAAACGTTGCAGAGTGGACTCAGGATCAGATGACGTGCTCGAATGAGTTTACAGGGACAAGTGTATGTTCGTCTGATGTGACTCTTGTTAATGGAAGTTTTAGATCAAAAGATTTTGGTGTAAATGGAGCAACCCCTATTAATTATGGCTTCGATGAAGTGACTGGACCTTTTAACGAACTTAATGGCGACGGAAAACCAAGTTATATAGATACACCTACTATCAGTCTTGATGGCTACATGGGGAAATGGACGTATTCAACAATAACTTATAATGCAACAAAGTTTTCATTTCCAGTCGCAATGCCAATTCATGGGGATATTATCAACCCAGCTCTACAGGTTGATCTAGACGTATTGAGTTTTATTTTAAGTATTGGTCCATCAAATGGAATCAAGACTGACAAACTTCATGAAGACGGGATGATTGTTAATAATAAGTTTATGAATGATTTAATCGTTAATCCTGCCACAACGATGAGAGGATCTTTCGCCGTCGGTGGTAGTTACTTATCAGGAAATCTTGCTGGACGTTACACAACAGAATTAATCCCTGAGGCCATCAGAGGGCCAGATGTCGGAGTTCGTTGTATCGTTCCAATCTTAAAAGGCGATTACCCAGCTGATCCTGTTCATGACAGCTACGAATACTAATTAATATTTGTCTCCCCAAAATTTATTGGATACACTATCCTTGTTAAGACACAAGGAAGTATTTTAATGTTTCAAACAATTGGCCTTTTGGTTATCTCCAATCTTTTTATGACATTTGCCTGGTATGGGCATTTAAAATCCAATCAGAACTCAGCTCTGTGGCTGGTTATCTTAGCTTCATGGGGAATTGCTTTTTTTGAATACTGCTTTCAGGTTCCTGCTAATAGAATGGGAATTAACTTTCTGACACTCGCTCAGCTTAAAGTCGTTCAGGAAATTATCACCATGACAGTCTTTGGGGGCTTTGCGGTTTTATACATGAAAGTTCCACTGACAAAAAACTTTTTATACGCCAGCATCTGTTTGGTGCTCGCGGCCTTTTTTATTTTTAAAGATAGGGTGGCATAAATGGGAAAAGTTATAAGTTTCATCAATCAAAAAGGTGGAGTCGGGAAGACGACCATGGCCTTCAATGCGGCCTTTGCTTTGGCACAATCTGGTAAAAAAGTTTTAACTATTGATCTGGATCCTCAGGCAAATCTCACGCTTTTATTTGAAGCAAAAAACTCTGTGAATCTTCATCATCTTCTGGTGAACTCGATTAAAGAGTTGAAGATGATACACGTTCCAGCTCTTCTTTCTGAAATCCTTCATTACTCAAAAGGTAATGTTGTTGTCGATCTTATCCCTGGCGGGCAAGAGCTCTCTGGCTTTGATTTAACAGTTGCTTCAATCAATGCTCCAAGACAATTAGTGCTAAAAAAGTTTCTTGAAATAAACGGTTTAAAAGATCGCTACGATTATATTCTTATCGATTGTCCACCGACATTAGGCCTATTGGTGATCAACGCACTTTGTGCCAGTGATGGCGTCATCATTCCTTTTAAGGCAGATGATTTCTCTCATAAAGGGCTAGAGCATTTTTATCAAGTACTAGGCGATATTGCGGAGATGGGAATTGTGAAGGCACCCGAAGTGATTTTACATGTGCCTAATTTAGTTGATTTAAGACGAAAGCATGAGCAGGATGATTTGACAAAAATTATAGAGACAGTGGACAATAATATTGGAGAGGGAAAAGTTTTTTCTCCTTTTTTAAACAAAGCAGGTCTCGTAAAAACTCTCTCAGGCAGAAAATCAGTTTTCGATTTTAAAGGCCAGGAGTTTGTCGATCTTCAGGGAAAATTTCTGGGGATAGCAGGGATCATCGAGGAGTGGGCAAATGTCAGGCAGTAAAAATCCTCTTTATGTCGTCACTAACAACGGAGTTGATGTGGAAGCGGCCAATAGTCTACTAGATCTTCTTTTGAAAAAAACTGGACTGGATCAACTGATTCCAATCTTAGAAAATATTATGTCTATTCTCTTGTCTCAGGTGAACTCATATCCAATGTTTATGGAAGTGAAAAAAATCTTTGATGCCATATTCGAAAAAGTCATCGAGCTTATGTTTCAAGCTCAGCAGATGATGAATAAAAAGAAAGTTTAAAACTGCCATACAGTAATGGTGATGATTTAATAAATGGATCTTTTCATTTTTTGAATCGTCCTAGTAAGGTGCTTAATTATTACAGATATCTAGCATGCACCTTTTTAATTTAGACTTGCTTGATTCACATTATGAATCAGGGCTGCCCAAACAAATCATGTAAAGTCTTTCATCAAACTATCTTTCAAATCAAAGACGGGTTTTTTTATCGTCGTGATGATTCGCGATTAATTCAGCGTTTTAAGTGTAAGATATGTCAATTTAGGTATTCCCGTTCGACTCATACACTAGAGTTTGCTCAAAAAAAGCGACGCTTAAATAAGATGATTAGAAATAATCTTGCTTCAGGAATGTCGATGCGCTCATGTGCTTACAATTTAAATATTGCTCGCAAGACAGTTGAGCGAAAATTTGTTTACCTCGCAAAAAAAGCACGTCTCAATCAACAAGAATTACTAAAGCTTTGGGCACAAAACCCGCTTACAGAAGTGCAGTTCGATGATCTGATATCGAGTGTTCATACGAAGCTTAAGCCAATTTCTGTCTCCGTTATTGCAGATCCGAGATCTTTTAAAATTCTTGGTGCTCGCGTAGCAGAGATACCAGCTTTTGGTAAAATTGCCGAGATCTCGAGGCGAAAGTATGGAAAGAGACAAAATCAACATCCTGAAATGCTCTCAAAATTGCTATTCAGTTTGAAAGGAACCGTTGCACGTGACGCTCTTTTTAAAACCGATGAGCACAAGCGCTATCCTGAGATTATTCATAGGCACTTTCCTGAATCAAAGCACCTAACCTTTAAAGGTCTTCCAGCGACAATTGTTGGAATGGGAGAACTTAAAACCAAAAGTTTTGATCCGCTCTTTGCTATTAACCATACCTTGGCATGCTTTCGAGGTGGTATGAATCGCTTTTTTAGAAGAACCTGGTGCACGAGTAAGTCACTTCAACATACTCAAGACCACATAGATATTTTTATTGATTACTATAACGAGAAGAAAGAAAAGCAGAGTAAAAAGAAGTAAGATTTTTAAATAAAACGAGAATTTAAATGAAGAAGGAAGCTATAAATTTTAATTGATTTGATTTATCACCATTATTGTATGGCAGTTTTATCTTGATCTGATTCGGCGTGGGCGAACTTCGTCTTCAACTTTTTCTTTTTTAGAAGGCGATTGTTTTGGCGTGGGTTCTGTCAGCTCTGATAGGTCAGCATTTCTCATGATGGCCGCCTGGCCTGTTCCAACTTCATCCGTGATGACATCCGTCACAGCGTCGGCCTGATTCATCTGCAGCTCTTCAGCACGCAATTGATTGGTTTCTAAGGCCTTGAGTTCAGCTTCAAAATCACTGTAATCGCCTTCTGCGCAAAAGGCAGAAGTGCTTGAGAGGATGAATGTTATAAACAATAAGTTTTTTAACATAAGAGTATTTTTTCATAGATTTGCATTATTTAAAAGGGCAATTGTATTTCATTCATGCTATTAAAAGCTATGGAAAATTCCCTGGATACTGACCTAATTCTTCAATCATATCGCTATGATCTGCCTCCTGAGCTCATTGCTCAAAGGCCAGTAGACGCCGTCAATAGACATGAGTCGAGACTTTTGGTCTATAACGCTCGCACAGAAGAGATTATTCACGACCATTTTTTTAACCTTTCTAAATACCTTCCGGAAGATTCGTTACTGGTCTTCAATAGGTCAAAAGTTTTCCCATCAAGGCTGCTTGGCAATAAGGCCAGTGGTGGTAAGGCCGAAGTTTTTTTTCTTTCACATGATCCTGATGACTCTGGAATATACCCATGTCTGATTAAAACCAGGTCTAAAAAAAGCCTGGGAGATCAGTTTTATTTTAGTGAAAACTTAGAGGTAGTGGTCGCAAGACTGAACTCTGATGGAACCTTTGGTGTCACTATTAAGCTTCCGGAGAGCTCTCCTCATCTGCTTTCTTATTTAGAAAAAAATGCCCTTATTCCTATTCCGCCTTACATTAGAAAAGGTGAGAGTGATGAGGAAGATAAAAAAAATTATCAAACGATTTATTCAAAAGAGTCGGGCTCTGTGGCCGCTCCGACAGCTGGATTGCATTTTACAGATGAGCTTTTTAAAAAATTAGACCAGCAAAAAATTGAGCGCGCTTTTGTTACTCTGCATGTGGGGCTGGGGACCTTTAAACCTGTCACGGTCGATCATTTAAAAGATCACGTTATGCATTCAGAAGAGTATTTTGTAGACGCTGAAAACTTAGAAAAAATAAATCACGCCAAAAAAATCTTTGCAGTCGGCACGACAAGCTTAAGAGTTTTGGAGTCGAGTTACGGTAGAGATATTGAAAGTGATAAGCATTATAAAACTCAAATTTTTCTTCACCCAGGTGTAGATGTTAAGAGCATCTCTGGACTTATTACAAATTTCCACTTACCTGAGTCGACACTCCTTATGCTGGTGTCAGCATTAGTGGGAAGAAAAAAAACACTGGAGCTCTATGAGCTGGCAGTAAAAGAAAAATACAGATTTTTTAGCTATGGCGATGCCATGCTGATTTTAAGGTAAGAGATATGTCAGAAAAAAAGATTTTCAAAAAAATTGCTCAATCAAATAAAGCTCGTGCAGGAGTCATTACGACGGCCCACGGTGAAATTGAAACGCCGATTTTTATGCCGGTGGGAACCAGAGCAAGTGTAAAGTGCATGTGGCAGGAAGAGTTAGAGGAAATGAACGCTCAGATTATTCTGGGTAACACTTATCACCTTTATCTTCGTCCAGGTCATGAGCTGATTGAGCGAGTGGGCGGCGGTCTTCATGGATTTATGAAATGGGACAAAGCTATTCTTACAGACAGTGGTGGATACCAGGTTTTTTCTCTTTCAAGTATGAATAAAGTCACAGAAGAAGGTGTAACTTTTTCTTCGCATTTAGATGGATCAAAACATCTCATTTCTCCAGAGAAATCGATGGAAATTCAAAGGGCCTTAGGCTCTGATATCGTAATGAACTTTGATGAGTGTCCGGCCTTGCCTGCTTCAAAAGAGCGCCTTCGAGAGAGCATGGAGCTCACACTTCGTTGGGCAAAACGTTGCCGAGATTACAATTTAAAACCTCATCAAAATCTTTTTGGGATTATTCAAGGTGGCCTTCACCACGATCTTCGTACTGAATGTATGGAGCGCTTAAATGAAATGGGATTTGAAGGAATGGCCTTGGGTGGATTATCTGTCGGTGAAAAAAACGAAGAGATGGTGAGCTTTTTAGATAATTTTGTTCACACGATGCCGGAAGATAAGCCGCGCTATCTTATGGGTGTAGGAAAGCCGCTAGATGTTTTAAATGGGATTAGAGCAGGGATTGATATGTTCGATTGCGTTCTTCCTACGAGAAACGCCAGAAACGGTCAGTTCTTAACGAAAGGTGGCCCGCTCAATATTAAAAAAGAGCGCTTCAAAGAAGATTTACTTCCACCTGACCCAGAGTGTAACTGCAAAGTTTGCCGTAAGTACTCGCGTTCGTATATTCGCCATCTGTACACAGTAGGAGAGTATTTAGCAGGCAACATGATCACGTATCACAATTTGTTTTTCTATTTGCAGATGACTCACGATGCAAGAGAAGCAATAAAGCTTGATAAGTTTGACGAGTTTTACACGACGTTTTATAACTCTTATCAGTCAAATATGTGGAATTGATAATATTATTTAACTGAACTTCGATTGATTAGTTCAGCAACTTATAAGGAAACGACTATGTTAAAATCTCTATTGGCCGCTGTTATTATGTTCTCAACCAACGCTTTTGCTCAAGTAGCGGGCGCACCAGCAGCTGCTGCTCCAGCACAAAATCCTCTAATGCAATTTCTTCCATTAATCGTTGTTTTCGTTATTTTTTACTTCCTTATGATCAGACCTCAGAAGAAAAAATACGATCAAGAACAAGCTCTTCTAGAAAAACTGACTAAAGGAGACGAGATCTATACGAAATCTGGTTTGATTGGGACAATTTACGGAATGACTGATACAGTAGTTACATTAGAAGTTTCTGAAGGTGTACGTTTTAAAGTTTTAAAATCTCAAATAGCAGGTCTTTATAAGACCCTGACAGAAACTGCAAAAAAATAAAATTGGAGAGAGTATGTTTGGATTAGGTGCTGGCGAATTACTTCTTATTTTTGTAATCGCTATTTTATTTCTAGGGCCGAAAAAAATTCCTGAGCTTGCTAAAGGACTTGGTCAAGCAGTGCGTGAATTTCAGAAAGCTCGTGACGAAATGATGAATGAAATTAACAAACCACACCCGTCTACTGACGCTAACGCAAAAAAAGCAGATGTAGAAGTTGTTGCCGTAAAAGTTGAACCGACAGAATCAAAATCAGATACTCCTGAATCTCCTAAGCAGTCTTAAAACCTTTCTTGCAATTTCATAAATATATCAACTATACTTTCTGGTACATCCAGAAAGTATAGTTACTTTTGCCATTTTAAAAAAAGGGAGTTTTTTGATGAAAACCAGCTGGTGGGTACGCTTTAGTGTACTACTTGTTCTTATTGCCGCTTCGGTAATCGTGCTACTACCAACAGTCATGAAGTTTGATGAAAATGGAAAATATCCAGTTAAGTCAAAGATCAATTTAGGCCTTGACCTTCAGGGTGGTCTTTATATGGTTCTCGGGATCGACTTTAAAAAAGTTTATCGCGACGAGGTTCAGACCTACTCAAGAAAAATTGAGTCCCTTTTAAAAGATCAAGAAATTGAATCGACAATCGGTTCTATGGACGCATCTGATGTGAACGATCCAAAACAATCGATCTCTTTAGCTAAAGCTTCAGACATGGAAGCAGCTAAGAAGAAAATCAAAGAAATGTTTGGAAGCACTATCAGAATCACTCAAGAAGATGGCCCAAGACTTCAAATCGCTCTAGCTCACGTGGTGAAGACTCAGATCGAAGAGCAGTCAGTTGGAAAATCTATTGAAGTTATCAGAAACCGTATTGATGAGTTCGGTGTAACTGAACCAGAAATTATCGCTCAAGGTGTTGACCGCATTGTCGTTCAGCTTCCAGGGGTAAGAGATATCGAAAGAGCAAAAGAGCTAATTGGTAAAACAGCTAAGCTTGAGTTCAAAATTGTTAACGATACAGTAGCTCCTCAAACTCTTCAGGCATGGTTAGATAAATCTAAGGCCGCTGGAATTGTTTATAAAAAAGGTGAGCGTTTTTCTGATTACATTAAGAAGATGAACGAGTTTCTTGCAAAAGATCTTCCAGAAGGTCATGAGCTTGCTTTCGAAAAAAATGCTAATGATGAAGCATTAAACATTCCTTACGTTATTGAAGCAACTCCAAGAATTACAGGTGATGACTTATCAGACGCCCGCGTTCAGATTGATCCACAGAAAAATGAGCCCTATGTATCTATGGAGTTTAAATCTTCAGGAGCAAAACGTTTTGAAGATACAACTGGATCAAATATCGGTAGAAGAATGGCCGTTGTCTTAGATGGTAACGTTTATTCAGCACCAATGATTCAAGGGAAAATTGCAGGCGGAAACGCTCAGATTACACTTGGTGGTGGAGCTAATTTTAATAAATCTATGTCAGAAGCACGCGACCTTGCTCTTATTTTAAGAGCTGGAGCTCTTCCTGTTCAACTAGATTTCTTAGAACAAAGAACTGTTGGACCTAACCTTGGTAACGATTCAATTGATAAAGCGAAATTCGCTTCAATCGTTGGATGTATCCTTGTATTCCTATTCGCCGTTTTCTACTACAAGTTTTCTGGTGTTATCGCCATCGTAACTCTACTTTTAAACGTACTTTTCACAGTAGCTATTCTTGTGGCCATAGATGCCACCTTAACCCTTCCGGGGATTGCGGGGATTGCACTGACCGTCGGTATGGCCGTCGATACCAACATTATTATCTTTGAGAAAATCAGAGATGAATTAAGAAAAGGAATGAGCAACTTTAAATCATTCGAAATGGGATACAACTCAGCTCTTTGGACGATTTTGGATGCACACATTACTCAAGCTGCAGCAGGTTTTTGTCTACTGAACTTTGGTACAGGTCCAATTAGAGGATTCGCGATTACACTTCTTATCGGTATTGCAGTAACTGTTTATACAGCTTACTACGTATCAAAAATTCTTTTTGAATTGTATATGGATAAGACAGACGCGAAAGAGTTGAGCATTTAATATTTTGATTTTAGATGGAGTTATTTTTATATGATTGAATTAATCAAACACGGTACAACGATAGATTTCATGGGAAAACGTAAATACGTTCTCTCATTTTCACTCCTGATTACACTTCTGTCTTTCTACGGAATCTTTTACAAGATGGATTACGGGGTAGACTTTAGAGGTGGAGCTGAGATCCAGACTAAGTTCGAGAGAAATGTTCACTTAGATGATTTAAGGGGCGCTCTTGATAAAGGTGGTTTTCAAGGAACGAGTGTTCAGACAATAGGTGAAGAAAAAGACAATGAAGTTTTAATTAAAGTACAGGCCGACGAAGGGAACTTAAACGCTATTACTGAAAACGTTTCAAAAGTACTTAAGACTTCATTTACTGGAAATAATGTAGAGATCAGAAAAGTTGATATCGTTGGTCCAAAAGCGGGAAGTGAACTTAGAATGTCAGCTGTAAAAGCGATGTTCTGGGCCATTCTTTCTATTATGGTCTACATGGCGATTCGTTTCGACTTTAGATACGCTCCGGGAGTTTTCGTCTCTCTTACTCACGATATTATTATCGTAACAGGTGTTCTTGCATTTCTTGGAACAGAGTTCTCACTTCACACGGTTGCGGCACTTCTAGCTATTATCGGATACTCTGTTAACGATACTGTTATTGTATACGACAGAATCAGAGAGCATGAGGAAACGGGAGATAAGACGAAGTCTCTTACTATGCACATTAATGATGCTGTTAACGACACTCTTTCAAGAACTATTCTTACGTCTGCAGCGACTCTTCTGGTTTCAGGTTCAATGTACTTTTTCGGGGGAGCAGCGATTAAAGACTTCTTCCTTGCAATGACGATCGGGATTATTTTCGGAACATACTCTTCTGTGTATGTTGCTGCTTCAACAACTCTCTTTATTGATGAATTGATGAAAAAATCAAATAATAAGACCCATGCAAAAAAAGCAACAATCTAGTATTTTTAAAATTTTGATTCTTTTGGGCCTTCTATTTATAGAAGGCCCTGTTTTTTTGCACGCCCAAGAAAACGCCGAGAATCAAGCAGCTGATTCAAAACCTGCGGCCACTGAAGATCACAATACTGAAGACCTTGAGAAACTTCTCAAACGATACAATACCGATTCAGAAAAAATTCTAGAAGACTCATCAAAGCTTCACAATATTCAAGAAGGCGAGACTAAGAGTGAAGTCAATGATGCTGACATCGAAGAGATGCGTCCGTCTGACATGCTAGGAAAGGCAAGTGAATCAGCTTTTGAGCGAGCAGTTGAAAACAGAAAGAAAAATCAAAAAGCTAAGCCTATAGATCAAAGCTTTTCGAACTCAGTGAGACTTGCTCTTTCTGAAGTCCAAAAACTCTCTGAAGCAGAGCTTATGAAGCGCTTTGACGAGGCCACAAAGGACTCACCAATGCGTCCTTATATGGAACAGTTCCCAAATATCACCCTTTTTTCTGTCAGGCTTATAAAGGACAAGGAGAGCATTCCTTCGATTGTTAAGATTGTAGAGGATAAAGATAAGCTCATCTGGTTTACAGGGGTTATGATTTTCACGATTGTTATTGGATTTCTTTTAAAGAGGTTCATGCATAAAGAGGGAAGATCATTTATCCGTGCGTTTTTTTATTTCTTCCTGCGTATGTACATCATGCTGGCCCTACGAATTGGAATTATCTACTACTTCTATCACGTAGAGTTCACCCCTGCTGCCAAGGTCTTTAAGGCCACATTCATAGATTAAATTTAGTTTGTTTTTGGAATACAACCAATACGCTTATCAGTCGTAGGATCATAAGTCGCGGTCGTATTAGGAATATTACCGTAAAGAGTATCAGGTGTTCTTACTGTAAATAGTTTTCTTCCACCTTGAGTAAGTGGGTCTGCCGTTGTGCTCTCTGGCCAGTAGAAGTGAATGGTTTTACTGTTCATTGACGAGGCATCTGCCTTAATCTTTAAACCATTTTGAATATAGAAACCACTTCTAAGAAGTGTGGCCTGACGAGCAAGCATCGTTCCGTAGATGGTTTTATATTGTCCATTATCCAGAATTGTTTCACCTTCTTTTTCAGAGAAGTAAATTCCTTCTGTATCACCCATATATTCTCCTAATAAGTTCAGGAGTGGCTGATTTCCATTAAAATGCACAGAGGTCGGGCAGTATGTTCTCTTAGTCGTATCATCCATAAATGGAACCATCATATATCCTAAAAGGACTGTGGCCGTAGAGTTTGGACGAGAGAAATAGGGAAGTGGTCTGAATAGATTCAAAGAAGCACCAGGCTGGTGGAACTCAGTATCTAGTCTTGTTTCAAGAATTTTATTAATAGTCAGTTTTCCTGCATTTTCTGCTTTAGCGACAAAGCGTGTATCGGCCTTATCCCAAAGAGAAAGAGCACCTGGAATGAGTTCTAATCTATCAAAGAGAGCAGAATCATTTCCTGTATTTTTTTGTTCATCATGACAAACGATGATTGACTGATTACTACCGCCTGCAGGAGCAATCGGCATTGGTGTCTCGTTCGCTGGATAGTAGAAGAAAATTCTAGCGTAAGTCGTTCTGATAATATTTCCGACTGGGTCAACTGCTCCACCATAAGTCATACATGTGTACTGACTTATAGGAGTAATTTTTAGGGCCCCTCCGATATCTCCAGAATCTACAACCTGATCTTTTCTATTGATCTGGAAGGCCTTAGATTTTGCATTTGATCCCGTTTTACTTTCAACCAGGTTTAAAATCCACGGACGATTTTTTGCCAGAGATAAAATGTTTACAGAAAATGAATTTGATCCAGGAGTTACAACAGCAGGAAGAGAAACGGTGTTTGAACCATCTGATGCTTCAACAAAACACTGAGGAGTTGTTTCATCATTTGCCAGCTGAACAGTACACCACTTATAAAGATTTCCAAGCTTGGCATGATTGGCGATTTCTGAGCCGATAATTGTATTTACATAAAGAATAGGTTGATCAGTGACAGTCTTGCTTGCACAGAAGGCATCACAGTTGTTGATGATATCTGATTTACCAGCAATACATGAACAAAAGTCCGTTTTAATTTCGATAGCATTTGTCGGGCGCTCTTCAACAACATCTTTTGGAATACAAACGTTGGCAGAGGCATTTACGCGCGCTAGGATTGCGGCCTCTTCATCAGTAGGACTCATGATATCTGATAATGTCTTTTTAATTTCTGAGAGCTCATCTAGTGTTGCAAGTGTGTAAGTTTTAGTTTCTACATCACTCGCAGCAGAGCAGTCACTCGTACAAGAATCCCATGGAGATTCGTAGATGAAAAATTTCTCACCACATCCATCAATTGGATTGCTGGTTGAAAAGTCTTTTACAATTCCGCGTCTTTTCGCAACTGAAGCATCTTTGATACATGAAGAGGCAACCATCATTGTGATAGATAAAAGTGTAAGCGTTAAAAAATGAACGGGCCTTTTTTTCATTTTCATAGAGTTGTTGCAGGTCTCCTAAAAATTTCCTATCAACTTATTCGACTATTTTGATCTCGAACTTTAGATAAATCATGCCTTTTACCCATTTTAAGGCCTTCCGGCGCCTTTCTTCATAGATTTCCCAAACTAACGCTTGATTCCCTAATATTAGTAAGTTAGCGTAGTATTTGGGACACTTACGTAATAATAGAATGCCTAAAATTAGAGGCTAACTAAAGTTTCTTTCGAATCTAACCGATAGAGATCACGTAGCATTTAATATTGAAGGAGATAGCGCCATGACGAAGGCAGACTTGATTGCAGCACTTGAGAAGCAAGCTAACTTAACTCACAAGCAAGCTGAGACAATCATTAACATTACTTTTGATAGCATGATTAAAGCTTTATACGAAGACGAGAGAATCGAAATCAGAGGTTTTGGATCATTCGCTAACAGAAACTATAAAGCGTATGAAGGACGTAACCCTAAGACCGGAAAAATCGTAAAAGTTCCACCTAAGAAAGTACCTTTCTTTAAAGTTGGTAAGGAACTTAAAGAGATGGTTGATGAAGGTAAAGATAAATACGTTATCCGTGAAGCTTAACTAAACTTCTTTAAAATTCATTGACATATGAAGGGATTTCTAGCAGAATCCCTTTAGTTTATTTCATTGTGGAGACGTGCCAGAGCAGTCCAATGGAACGGTTTGCAAAACCGTAAAGCCGGCGGTGCAAATCCGCCCGTCTCCTCCATAATATTTTCTTTCACCCATCTTCGTCGTTACTCCATCGTCTCTCAATCGGTCACATACTGGCGTATGCTCCCTCTTGTTCGCTCTGTCGTGCCTAGAATCTGGGTGAAATAAAACATTATGGTTTTTGTAAGAAAATGCTCAGATTGATTTTTTCTCAACCTATTTCAATATTAATCCACTAACTAAAGCGCAAATTAAAACGACTAACCATGATGGAGATTTCCAAAATGCTAAAAGTAAAAAAGCAAATACGGCCAAGCTAAAATCTTTTGCATTAAAAATCGCACTTGTCCAAACAGGGTTATAAAATGCGGCCATCAGCAATCCTACTACTGCTGCATTTATTCCTTTGATAGCATGTTTCATGTTTTCATATTGCCTAAGTTGCTCCCAAAAAGGCAGAACTCCAACAACTAACAGGTATGAAGGTAGAAAAGCTGCAACCAAACAAATAATTGCGGCTAAGACTCCTGGGTGCACTGATGAGATTGCTCCGAGATAGGCAGTAAATGCAAAGAGTGGTCCTGGGATTGCTTGAGCAGCACCATATCCGGCCATGAATGCTTCATTTGTAACCCAACCAGAATTTACCACTTCGCTTTTTAGCAATGGCAGTACAACGTGACCACCACCAAAAACGAGTGTGCCTGCTCTGTAGAAACTATCAAATTCTTTTATTAAACTGTTAGGTTGTTGCTGAGCAATTATTGGTAAAAAAATTAAGAGTCCAAAATAAATGGCCAATAAACTAATACCAATTTTCTTACCAATTCTCTTTGATGCATTTTTTAAAAAAGGGGTAGACGGGATCTGTTGTTTTTCTCTTAAGAAGATCAGACCTATAATTCCACCAATTAAAATGACACTGATTTGTCCTATAGCTGATGGGAAGAGCGAAGCCAAGATTGCACCTGCAATTGCTACGCTTATACGGGTTTTATCTGTGCAAATTTTTAAACTCATCCCCCAAATTGCATAGGCCACAACTGCGACTGCGACTATTTTTAATCCATGAAGATAACTGAGATGAATAGTACCTGTTAGATGAGAAATTCCAAATGCAAATGCGACTAAGATAATTGCGGAAGGGAGTGTAAAGCCTAACCATGCAGCGAATGCTCCGATATAACCAGCTCGTGAAAAACCTAATGCAATTCCTACTTGGCTGCTCGCTGGCCCCGGCAAAAACTGGCACAGACCTACAAGATCCGCATAAGAATGTTCTTCAATCCATTTTCTTTTTGAAACGAACTCATCATGGAAATAACCTAGATGAGCAATTGGGCCGCCAAAGGAAGTTAAACCCAATCGTAAAAATACGATAAAGACTTCAAAAATATCATTTAGTTTATTCAATGAGAGTCCTAGTTAATAATGAAATTCTTGAATATCTCCGAGTTTTTATTTTAGTACCATTAAATTAGAAAAGGAATCTATGGAACCTATAAAAAATTTAATTTTTGCTGACTGGTTTTGCACTTGAGAAAAGTTTCAAAAAGGTATTTTGCTTAATTTTTCTTGCTTTTGTATTTCTAATTTTAAAATGATTCCTGCCAGTCTTTATAGTGTCAGTGTCGAGACTGCTTGGAACTTATTCTAGAGCTATTCTTTACGACTGTTTTTGTCAGGGTAAGTATTTTATTGTTTATAGTCCTGGCCTATTTAAAGAACATTAGTCGTTTACCTTTAGTAAACGAGCGTACTAAGCACTCAATATAATCACTATTAATCCAGTAAATAAAGTTAATTTTTCAGGCATTTATTACGAAAAGAATAGAACATAACATAACTGTTTGAAGCATAGTAGAGGCCACCATACATACGCAAGATAAAAACTACCTTTTAAAAATCTTAGTCTTGTTTTCTATGATGTTCATCATGGCCAGTTGTGACCTTAAAAGTAAAATCATTGTTGATATCTTTTCCAAAGCAAAAAAGACCGCTGATACAGAGACTCCGTCTCAATCGAATTACGACTTATCAGAATATCGTATGAGTATTCAACCAAAAACTGAATCTGTAATGTCTATAACTCTTGTGGATACAAATTATGAAACAAGAAAAATTAATCTAGGTGTAAAGACAGAGGAAGTTGAAACCTTGGCCTATAGTAATAATTTTTGGATATTCCAAGTTAGCCAACCAGATGAATTTTTAGGAACAAAGTATATTAACTATTACGTTAATTTGAATGATGTAAGTCCTGTTGCTGTTGATTTTGAAAACCAATCTGATATTCCATGCTCCATCGATAACTTTTATCCTTGGATAAAAGTTATCGATGGCTATATTTATTGTAAAAATGCGAGTTCAAAATTATTAAAAGTGAATATTTCGGATTATAGCGATAGAGTTGTTTTCCCCACAGTTGACCTGAGTAGCTCAGCTCGTATGGATAGATCTTTAAAAACGGTAGATCATCTTGTCGTTGGAGCTGCACTTTACCTACGAATTAATCCTACAGTAGGAGAGCGTATTGTAAAAATTGAGGGTAACGTTGCAACTGCAAACTGGTTGGTTTCTGTTGATAATTCTTTAATGACGTGGGTAGATAATCAGTTTGTTACAGTTGCAAAAAATGGAAAATTATCAATTCACTCTGGCGCTTCAACAGTGACAACTATTCCGTTTCCAGGTGTAGATCAATCATCTAATTATAGTGCGTATACAAATAATCTTATTTTAATTGAAAATGATGTTTATGCTTTCCTCTGTGAATCTAATATTTATGCAGGTTCACTTGGCCTCTATAAAACTAATATAAGTGATCCAAGTTCCCCTGTTACAAATTTTTACACTTTAGATGAAATAAAATGTGAGGATGCCCAGCAGTTCAATCTTGCCGGCACACTTTATGTGAGCGGTTATAGCACTTCCGATAAAAAGGTATATCTGTACAGGTTTGATTCTGTCTTAGGTGAGTTTAATAAAGTTATAGAGCTGGCGGATGTAAGATATTTTACTAATTTATCTAGCGATGGAAAGCATACTGGAAATTCTTTTTATTCTGACTCTACAAAACTGTGTTTTTCAGGTAAGAATGGAAGTGTTTTTACACCACACTGTATAGATGAAAATCATGACTTAAGTTTAATGAGTCAGGTGTCGAGTGTTGAACCTTTAAGAGCTTCAGTGAAGTTTAAAAAATATAACGATGATTTATTATTTTTGGCCAAAAATGATAAAACGAAATTATACAAAACCAATTTTTCAAGTCGAATCAACTCAGAAGTTACAAGTGTCAATAACGCTTTAGATTTAGAATATGCCTGGGAGCCTGTATCTGCTAATATCAATTTTGCTGATACGATATTGACTGGGGAGAACTCAGTCCTCGCTATTGTTACTTTTTCTGATTTAAACGTAGAAGTGACAATAGATATGCCTGATAAAAGCAAAGATACTTATAGCTTTAATAAAGTAAATAATAGTCTTGTTGATGTCATAAATAAAAGAATGATTAAGAGCTTATACTCATATAAGAACAAGCTACTCGTTTCTTATGGGCTTAATAATAACTTTCATTTTATGATCTTAGAAAAAGGGAATCAGAGAAAAATCGTGTTTGAGAATAATCCGCTACATACTCAAGGCCAATTCCTGCTTAGTGCATTTGATAAGTATGTCTTTTTCATAAATGTAAAATATCAATTAGTTCGTCTAGATTTAGAAAGTGAAAGCACAGTGATCGTAGATGACTTTGTTCCAGAGTTTTACATTGTTCAAGGAAGAGTCTTTTATAAACAAGGTGATTTAGATAAAATTTATGAAGTAGATAAAGACCTTCAGAAACGAGTCGTTATTAGTGGATTGCTCGCTGAAGATATTAGTTCTCTAGAGCAATCAATTCGTGCGGTCGGAGAGGAGATTTATTTAAACAAAATGAATCAGATTACTGGCGAAGAGAATATCTATAACGTTAGTAGAGGAACCTCCATCGTTTTAAAAGATGATCTTGGAGTGGAAATACCCGGTGATAATCTGGAAGGATTTACTGGTCCTGCAAAAGAAAAATACTCTTACTTTGAAAGCTACGATTCGAATCTAGACTCAACATTTATATATGCTGTTAACAATCTTACAGGTCTCACTGAACAAAAAAATCTCATTGAAAATGAATATTTTTATTTAAGATACATTGTCGTAAGTGGAAAAGAGATACCGCGCCTGATTTTAAAGGCCGATATCTCATCAATTCCAAATTATGTTAAATTTCTTGAGCATAATAACGAAGCATTTGAAGAAGTGTCATACAATTTGCCAGCAGTTGTGAATAGTAATGCAAGTATTCTTGAAAACTCTCAAATTGTACTGACTAAAGAGAGAGTTTTTTATGTCATTTCAAAAGATGGTAGTGATCAAGTTTATCTTCTAAAAAAGCAACCTGAAGTTCCAGAACTAATATTTGAAAACAAACATGATGTGATCGTTGCTGCTGTGATGGACACTAATGTTACTGATAATCTTGAAAAAACATTTAAGGTATTTGTTGATGAGGAAGATAAAGTTCGCATTCATTACTCTAAGCTAGTTAATGGCTTTTTGGGTAGTGCATATGCTGAGTATGAAGCATCTACCAATAATTTTGTAGACAAAAATGTTGCATCTAAAATAGGTCAACACTTTATCTCTGAAATTATATATCATGATGACTATGGGAATTTAGAATCTCCTGATTATCTAGATTATTCTTGGGATTATGATGAAGGAGTCTATTTAAATAAACATATAAAATACTCTGCATTTAAATATTATAAAAATTCTAAATGGTATTACCGTATTTCAAAGTTTATGGAATATGACGAAGTTCTCTTCGACCTTGAAAAAGAGATTGTGGCCAATTAGCATCTACCAGGCGCTTGGATTAATTCCCGGCGGCAAGAAAAAGACTCCACCCTTGAACATAATCTCAATGGTCTTTTTAGCGGTTTTGCGTAGGTCTCTTCCAGCAGGAGATCCATTATCTACAACAAAGCGTCCATTGTCTCCAGCGGCCATATAAGTATGTCCTGGTGAAGTCGCTTGCTCGTGCATCATGATGGCACCTATTGGTGGGGAGAACTTACTGAGCTCCCATGGAATCCATCCCGCATTATGAAGTGAGTTCGCAAGATTTACAACCGCGGCCGTTTTATCCCAGATGAGGTAGTTGCCTTTTGTGTTGTTGAAGTCTTCAGTGAAGTCATATCCTGAGCGATTATAGGCATGGCGGATCATCTCAGACATGAACTCGGCGCAAGGAACATTGGGAAAGCCATGACGGACAGCTGTTGATTTAACGGCCATTGTCCATGCACCTTTTGGTTGAGTCTCACCAGTTTTTTCAAAGAGTACTGTGTATTTGTTTGCAAGATCGACTGTCGTAAAAAGATAGTCTGTTGGAGTTTTCTCTTCACGGTTTCCTGCCACTTTCAATTCTTCGTATACTGCACTCCATTTGATTCTATCGCGTGCGCTCATCTCATCATCTGTGACTATATGGTTAAGACGATTGCCAAAACGTTTCGTGAAGTAATTCGTGTAAGAGTATTTTGCTCTTCCTGATTCTGTGAATATTGATAAGTAGTCGCTGCTAAGGGCACCTGGAATGAGTGCCTGAAAAAATTCCTGATCATTGGCCTCTTGAAGACTTTTTGTAATAAATAAGCCATCGATTGTCGCATTCAGCTTTTTAATTCTTGATTCTGGAAATGTTTGAGCGTTTTCAGGAGTGACACTTACGATTGTAACACCTGAAAAAAATCCAGTGCTTGAGCGCTGAACGGCTCCTTTTGAATCACGGTAGTCGTAAAAAACATTTTGGTTATCTTTTGGAAATTGAATCAAGGTTCCTTTTGGAAGTTCCGCTGCAATTTCTAAAATATTATTTTTCAAGTAACGGATATTTTCTTTGTTCTCAAGAGTGATTTTTTTAAATTCTTGAGAGTAAGACATGCCAGGTAAAGCGGCCATCATGATTGCACAGATCAATTGCAGAGCTTTAAACATAGAATTTCCTTATAAGGGTATTATTCAATGTTAGCTGTGCATGGGAAAAATTCTATGTGAGGTAAATTATACCGTTTTTGTCTGAAAAATAAGTTTGTAATTAAGCATAAAAATGGCCGAAATAATAATCATTACTCCCATCCATTGCATCCCATTTACATGCTCACCTAAAATAAGAAAAGCAATGATATTGGCAAAGGGAAGCTCTATTGAAGAAAGAATGCTGCCGAGACCTACTCCAACAACAGGGAAGCCAATGTTGAGCATAATAGGTGGGATAATTGTTCCAAAGATTGCGACGATAAGTCCATATGTTAAAAAAATATTGAAGTGAAAAGGCGCGCTTTTAATGAACTCTGAGCTTACTAGATGCAGATTAAAATAATAGGGCCCTAGTTGAGTGAGAAAGGCAAAGATAGCAACAGCAATAGCACCACCGTAAAGCATGAACTGACTTCTCTTAATTGGTGGCAAGTGAGTGGCAACTCGACTTGAAGACATGAGGGTACAGCAAAAAGAAAATGCAGACATAATTCCAAGAATGACTCCGCGAATATCCAAACTCTCTGGAGTTGTTCCTAAAACTCTGGTGGCAAGCAGAGTTCCAAAAATAATAAAAAGAACTGCAAAGATTTTATCCAGGCCTGGAAATTTTTTAGTCATTATTGCTTCTAAGAAAACTCCCATCCAAACTGACTGCATGAGAAGAACAACTGCGATTGAGGCAGTAATGTATTTTACAGCAAGATAATAAAAAACACTTGTGAGTCCAGTTGAGAGACCTGCTAGCATAAGTTTGATCTTTTCAACCTTGGAGAGTTCACTTTTTGATTTGTTAAAAAAATGGCCTAGGATTGTGAGAGCAAGCACTCCCCATGCAAATTGTGAGAGTGTGACTTCGGCCGTTGTGTAGTTTTGTTTGTAAGCAAGCTTAACAAAAGTAGAAAGCATGCCATAACTTGAAGCCCCCATCAAAATGAAGAGAACTCCACGACTAAAACTTGTATTGTGATTTTGAGACTGATTGTTTTCTATATACATAAACATTTCCCTAGCTGCGAGATCAGCATTGTTCCATGTTCCAATAGTCAACTCTTTGAGGAAGTTGGTAGATACGTTCAACCAAATTATGAACTTATACCAGGACATTAATTAATTACTAATGACTATTATCATTTATGAGTATGAATGCCAATTGATAAGGTGGTTAGATTTTCTAATCGCTTGTATTAGTTTTTGTTGGGTCTGATAAATAAAAATAAGCTGAGAAGTTGCATGAGTATGAGAAAAGTGTGAAAATTATTTAGAATATTGATATTCACAATACCTAGGGAATGATTATGAAGATTTTAAAAATACTTTTGTGTTTAACATGCTTGAGTTTAGTAGGTTGTGCAGAAATGGGCTTAAGGCCTCACAAACCATCTATCAAATCAACACGAGAAATTGGAAAAAATGAGGGAATGTTTCAGATCATTACGATTAAAGGGACAACTCCCGAAGTGGCCAAAATTTTAAATAGTGATTTAATGAGTTGTGGTTCTACAACGTTTCATATGCCAAGAGGCAACACCGTAGGGACATTTATTAAAGAGGTCTTTGAACAAGAGCTTATAGCTGCTCAAAAACTCTCTGTAAGTGGAACTCCCATTAATGTCTCAATCAAATCAATGAATCTTGAGACGATCTCTAAAGAAAGCGGAGAGTGGACACTAGATATTGACTATACTGTAAATGACAAAGTCACTAACGTAAAAACCATTATTGAATTTGAGTCTAAAGTTAGCATGCTAACTTCTTGCTCTCATACGGCCACTGTCTTCGAAGATGCATTGTCAGATAGTCTGGTAGAGTTATTTAGAAAAATCAGATAGCTATAAGACTGTCTAAAGTTTAGACAGTCTTATCAATATTACAAAAAGACCGTGCTTTCGGGATTCTTTTTTCTCGTGTGCTAGTCTTATCAAATGAAAAAAATTCTATTACATGTATTGCTCCTAGGTCTTATTGCGTCTTTAAGTGCTCATGCGACACCTGTTGATATCGCTAAAGGCGATGCTCCTTGTAATGAGCTGGTTAAAGGCTTTTTTAAGGCATCGGTCCCAAGACTGGAAGTCAAATCAGGATCTTTATTTGATTTTGATAAATCATTAGTTCAAAGAGTTGAAGAGCTGATGATGCAAGAAATAGATCTATCAGCATTTTATAAAAAATTTGAAACAGACAATCATCGTGCTCCGACTTTAAGAGAAGGTTTGCAATTTATTATTGATAGAAAAAACTCTGTTCTTGGTAAGTACGAAGCATTAATCAGTGACCTGGGTAAAAGAAACAGTCAGGATCATATGAATCTTACCATGCTTATGGGTGAGTTAAAAAAATCTAAAGAGAAACTTTCGCATTTTAAAGGTGTAGATCAGATTAATCATGAGTTGAAAAACTCTTTTGCCAATGAAAAAACTGCTATACGAGATTTGGATGATATTATGGAGTTAAGTCCAAACGGTCATTTTATGCTTATAGAAGATCATTATACGTTCTTAAAGAATAAAATTACTTTGGGGAATTTTCAGGGAGAGTTTGGCGAAATCATGGCCCTCTCTTCAGCAAATGAAAAAATTCTTGCACGAGGGCTGACATTTAAGGCCGATGGTGGAAATGTTAAAAGTTATTCACGTGAGATTTCCATTCTCGTTGATAAATTAGAAAGTGATCTTGCAAAAAAATCCGAAGCAGAGCTTGTTAGTATTGTAAAAAAGCATGGCAAAGGGCTTTTGAGACATGCTCAGGAGTATATAGATGAGAATGCTCATGCAGCACCTTCAAAAGAGATGATGATTCAAAAAATAATGGGAATGGTAAGAAGCAAAGAAATCGATGTCATCTTTATCGATTCAAAAGGCAAATACGTCTGGAGTGAAGTCAAGGCCTACGGTCAGGTTATTTCTAAAGATGTGCTTACTCCAAGTAATCATCCTGGAAAGAAAAATATTTACGACCAGCTTATTGAGCATCAAGCGATGGCCGAACTATTAGGGCTTACAAACGTGCGATTTAGATTTATCTCTCCTATGTCTGCTGTTGACGATGAAGCTTTTAAAATGATTTCAGGGCTGGGTTACGAAGTCGTGTTTGCGAAGTAAAGTCTTTATGGAATTTTATTTATAAAACGATTAACTGTTGTCTAAGGCCCATTAATTTTTAATACACAATTCTTAAATACCTTTTAAATATCAAGATATAATAAAATGACTCATTATTAAGGATGATCAATGAAGTTTAGTATTTTGATATTAGCAATATTTCTCACTTCTATGCCAGTAAATTCAGAAGATCAAATTGTTGAAACCTCAGCAACAAATCAAAGTTTTATAAAGAGATGGTGGAGTGCTACTAAAGATAATGTTTCAAAAATTTATAATGAGGGAAATGATGATTTTTATCTTACAGGATATGCTTATCACGATAGATGGACTTACACTAAAGAGAAGTTAAATGATCTCAACGAAGGGGCCTATGGTGGAGGGCTTGGAAGGTCAATCATAAATGCAAAAGGCAATACTGAAATGTTGTATGTAATGTCTCACCTTGATTCACATAATGATGTGCAGATAAATGCAGGGTACGCATGGGCGAGAAAGTTTAAAATAGCAGGGGATTTTAAGGCCGGCCTTGGCTATACCGCTTTTTTAGTTTCAAGATCTGATTTTGCCGGGAGATTTCCACTTCCGTTTGCTTTACCATTAGTGACTCTAGACATAGACGATGTGTCTATAATGGGGATTCTTATCCCAAAACTTAATGATGGAATTAATAACGGCAATGTATTGTTTATTTTTGCTAAATTTACCTGGGAAAGAAAAAAGAGTATCTAGTTTCAAAAAACTAAGCAAATCTTCTCTCTGACATGGCGTTCATAATAGCACTATTGACTTGATAAGCGGCTTCTTCATCTTTCGTCGTATATGCTTCGATCGTTCCATGGGTAGAATTAATTGTTAAACTGAAATGCCTTTCTGTCTTTTTTATGCTTTTAAAAAAATCTTTCTTCTTGAAATAAATTCCAACAAGCATTGAGTAAGTAATAATGACTAAAAATGCCATGGTGTATTCAATGAAATTTTTTTTAGATGTGATGAGAGTTTTAAGAGTGTACATCGAATAAAAGAAACCAAAAAATAAAGTGGTATACATGACTCTCTTTATGAGTAACAAAGAGTTTTGAGTTTTTTCATCTCTGTAAGAGACTTGGGTCATCGTTATATTTGAGATCTCAATTGTTTTACCTGAATAATTGAGAAAAGAGTCAGTCACCTGAATCACTCCATTATTGTAAAACGTTTTCATGCAAATTTTCTCCTCACTGTTAATTAGTAAGACCAATCTCGGGAGTAATTAAAAAGAACTTTATGGGATGGGATCGAATTGAGATAAGATTGTACAACTATTGTATTTATAGGAAGATCTCAGGTAAGATTTTATAGACTTTAATTCATCTATATAATTCTACTCAAGAGGTTTTATGAAAGCGGTCGTTATTGGTTCAACTGGATTAGTCGGAAATGCTCTTTTAGATAAACTTCTTAATGATTCTGATTTTTCAGAGGTCGTTGCTATTACTAGACATGAAATCAAAAAAGAGAGCTCTAAACTCAAGCAAATTATCATTAAATCTCTTGAGGAACTTAGTGTGATTGAAAATCAAATTAAAGGTGATGCATTTTTTTGCTGCCTTGGCACGACTATTAAAACGGCAGGAAGTCAGGATAATTTTAGAAAAGTAGATCAACAGGCCGTTATTGAATTTGCAAAAATTGCTAAAAATAAAAATGCGAATATTTTTATCGTCGTTACAGCTCAAGGGGCCAACTCTAGCTCAGGAATTTTTTATAATAAAGTGAAAGGAGAAGTTGAAGATTCTTTAAAAAAGATGAATCTCAATAAATTAGTTATCATGAAGCCTGCTTTATTGGTTGGCGATAGAATTGAAAATAGAAAAATTGAAAAAGTTCTTATCGGCACTTTTCAAATGATTGCACCAATTCTTCCTAAGAATATATCAAAGAGGATAGGGACAAATATATATGCATTGAGTGAAAAAATGATTTCACTAGCTAAGTCTAATCAAGAGAAAATTCTGATTGTCGGGCCCAAAGAAATTTAAAGAGTTTTCAAAATCCACTCTCTTATATCTGCAAGCTCTATCATATTAATGGAGTGACCAAGTCCCGCATATTCATGATACTCAGGAGTGATTGATGTTTTTGAAAGAATCTCATTGGCACTAATAGCATCTCTTACATGAATCCTATCATCTTTTGTACCGTGCCCGATAAAGACTGCAAGATTGCCTAGATTCATCCCGGGAGTTATTTCTGGCAACAGTATTGGTGAAATGCGTCCACTCAGTGCAATGATGCCTTTAACCGAATCAGGATTTCTAAGAGCTAATTCATAGCTCATAATGGCACCCTGACTAAATCCGATTAAGAGAACTTTATCTGCTGTCGTTTTATATTTTGTAGCAGCTTCCTTCACAAAGTTTTGTAAAAGTTTAGCATGGTCTTGCACTTGTTTTTGTGCTTCAAGAGATCCTGCTAATGGCATTTGTAGACTGAACCACTGATAGCTTCCCTGATAGAGATCCATAGGCGCTCTCACGGAAAGATAGATGTATTCGGGAGAAAATTCATTTTTTAATTCAAACAAATCCTCTTCATTGCTTCCATAACCATGGAGAAAAATAATAAGGGGCCTATTGGTAGTATCAGCAGGAAGGTGGGCCAGGTATTTAAGTGAGAGGTCAGTATGTAATGTATTTGTCATAGTTCCTAATATTATGGCCCAAAAACATCAACGTCTATGGAATTTCTCTATGTAAATTCTACAAAATGACTCCTCTTAGACCACTATAATGCTAGGTTTCGCACTATGAAAAAAGCACTTATTTTTCTATTTATTGGACTTATGTCGCACAACCTTAAAGCTGAAGTGACACTTCCCGAGTTTAAAAAACTGGTAGGGTTTTTTCATGCTGAATTTGACCAAGAGCTAAGAGCAAAAAACTCAATTATGCTCATTAACAATCCTCCCAATCCAGCAAGCCCAGATTTCTGGTGGAATATGCCTCAAAGGCATGCTTCTTATAGCGGGTATTTAAGTCCTGAAGGGCAGATTACACATTACTTATTTTTGTTTGGTGGTTATGCGGCCATTAAAGGCATGAATGTTGAAGGTGTGGCCATGACTCTTTGTCATGAATTAGGCCATGGAATTGGTGGAATGCCTTTAAAAGATAGTGGTGAAAAGATTCGTGCTTCAGTGGAAGGACAAGCAGACTATTTTGCGGCCAGGTATTGTATTAAAAGAATGCTGAAATACTTTCCAGCAAAAGGGCCAGTCCAAGCTCTTGATCATTTTGTTGAAGTCCGCTGTAAAGAAAGTTTCAAGTCACTTCCTGAGATTGAAATGTGCTTGAGAGCTTTTAATGTTCTTGAAATGGAGAGATTGTATTTTAGAACTCAGCCCGAAGAAGAAACAGAAACATTTTATGACAGACCTGAGACAAGCGTAGCTCAAGAAATCAGCTTAGATCCATACTTCTACCCATCACCACAATGCAGGCTCGATACCATGGTCAATGGTATCTTAGGAAAAGAGCGCCCTCTGTGCTGGTGGAAGCCATAAAACTGTGATAATGATTGACCCAGAACAAATTACCAATAGGCCAAAATGAAAAAAGAATTTAAATTAACTGATGTTAAACTTGCCCCTGCCAGAAAAGTTGATGCTGTAAAACACGAGATCAATAAGTATCTTGCCCGTGAGAGAAGAAAAACTCTTACTGAGGGTGTGGATTACTGGGATTTTGAAGTTAAGTTTGGCAAAAATAAAGAAAGTGCAGCTGCTCTTCACGTGGCAGAAATAAATAAAGCTATCGATGCGGAAGTAAAACTCGACGCTGAGAGTTTTTACATCGAAATAAAGGCCATTCCCGGGCACAAAAGCGCCAAGGTTAAAAAGTAAGTTATTGACCTCAGTTTAGGCATCAGTCATAATTAGATTTATTTAATTAAGACTGGTGGCCACTATACAAACTAAGAATTTTCACGAAAATTTAATTCAAAATAAAAAATTGATATTAAAGTCTGATAGAAGTTTCGGTCTTACTATGGGGGCGATACTTGCCTTTTTGGGGTTTCTTTCTTTTCGCCATCAAAACATCTATTTTTATGCTCTCTGGCCTCTGGCCACTTTATTTATCATCTTAGCTCTGCTGATGCCATCAAGGCTTCATCTGATTCATATTTGGTGGATTGGCCTTGGTGAGAAATTAAAACGCATTACAACACCAATTTTTTTATCGGTATTTTTTTTCCTATTCTTAACACCCATTGCTTTAGTCATAAGAATTTGTGGAAAAGATTTATTAGGATTAAAGAAAAAAATGGGCCATGAATCGTATTGGATAATGGCCGAAGAACCCTCATCTTTTAAAGATCAATTTTAGGATATTTTATGGAAACACTTTTAGAGTTTTGGGTCTTTTTGAAAAAGAGAAAAAAATATTGGCTTTTTCCGCTGTTTTTATCCTTGATATTTTTAGGACTGATTATTACTTTGAGTAAAGGATCTGCTGTCGCACCTTTTATTTATACTATTTTTTAAATGAATATTTTAGGCATATCTAGTTTTTATCATGATTCTGCTGCTTGCATTGTTGTTGATGGAGAAATCATATCAGCTATCCAGGAAGAAAGATTAACTCGTATTAAACACGATAGTCAGTTTCCTGCGAAGGCCATCGTAGAGTGTTTAAAAATAGCGGGTCTGAATATTTCTCAGATTGATAAGATCGTCTTTTTCGAAAAACCTTTTTTAAAATTTGAAAGATTACTTGAAACCTATCTTGCCTTTGCTCCCTTAGGAATAAGGTCATTTATTAAGTCAATGCCAGTATGGCTTGAGGAGAAATTATTTCAAAAAAAGAGCATTAAGGCAGAACTTACTCAATTGGGATTTACTTCTGATCAATTACAAGAGCTCTATTTCTCTGATCATCACCTAAGCCATGCGGCCAGTGCCTTTTATCCTTCTCCATTTGAAGAGTCTCTAGTGCTCACAATAGATGGTGTGGGTGAGTGGTCGACAACGAGCGTGTATGTAGGTAAAGGCCATAAGTTAGAATTAAAAAAGAAAATTCATTTTCCACATAGCTTAGGATTAATCTACTCTGCTTTTACAGCGTATTGTGGCTTTAGAGTTAACTCTGGTGAATATAAGCTTATGGGGCTCGCACCTTACGGCAGGCCTCTGTATGCTGATTTAATTAAAGAGCATTTAATAGATATTAAAGAGGATGGCTCTTTTAAGCTTAATATGGATTATTTTAATTATTGTACTGGTCTTACGATGACTAATCGTAAGTTTGATAAATTATTTGGCGGGCATTTTAGGTTTCCTGAGCAGGAGATTGCACAAGTACACATGGACCTGGCAGCATCTATTCAAGTTGTCATCGAAGAAGTTATTCTAAAAATATGCAAAGACTTAAAAGAAACTTTTTCTATTGAGAATCTTTGCCTGGCCGGTGGGGTTGCTCTTAACTGTGTGGCCAATGGTAAAATTAAAAAAAGTCAGATGTTTAAAAATATCTGGATACAACCAGCAGCAGGTGACAGTGGTGGAGCTCTCGGAGCAGCACTGGCCTATTATTATCATGATCAGGAAAAGGCACGTATTGTTTCTAGTGAAGAAGATAGAATGAAAGGTTCATATTTGGGAAGTCATTATACTGACAATGAAATTGAATCGGAATTAAAGCGTCATCATTTAAGTTTTGAAAAAGCAGATGATGAAAAACTATTTGACCTTGCTACTGATATGCTCATAGAGGGGAAATCTATTGGGTGGTTTCAAGGGAGAATGGAGTTTGGCCCAAGAGCACTAGGGAACCGATCAATCATTGCTGATGCTCGAAATCCAGAGATGCAAAAAAAATTAAATTTGCAGATTAAGTTCCGTGAATCTTTCAGGCCTTTTGCCCCGTCTATACTCGAAGAAAAATGCTCAGAGTTCTTTTCAAATGTAGAAAAATCTCCTTATATGCTTTTAGTCGATCATTTTAAGGAGAAATATATTATTGCCGACATGGGCGAACTTCAAAATGCCAAAGGCATGGAGCTGCTGAATATACCGAAGACAGCATTTCCGGCAGTAACTCACGTTGATTTTTCAGCGAGGATTCAAACGGTTTCTAAAATGACAAATCCGATTTATCATAAACTCATTGAAGTCTTTTATAAAAAAACTAACTGCCCTATGTTGGTTAATACCAGCTTTAATGTCAGAGGAGAGCCTATCGTAAGTTCTCCTCATGATGCGATTAATTGCTTTCTTGGTACAGAGCTAGATGTACTTATTTTAAATAATTATATCGTTCATAAAAAATCGGTGTCTGCATCTCAGTTGATTAACTATAAAAATAAATTCAATCTGGATTAGTTGATGAAAAAAGAAGAAGTTTTTAAAATTATTTTAAGTGTTATGTTAATAGTTGTAACTCTCGCTTTATTAGAGTTAGTTTCTTATCTCAGCCTTGATGAAAAAGAAAAGAAATTGCCGGCCTCTGCCTTCTTCTCTGTTCAGCACAATTCATTTATTGAAGACCTGGATCAAAGAACCGGGTGCTCATTTCCTCGCACGACCGTGGGGCATTCAATGTTAGGTTATATTCATAGAAGTAATAAGTATTTGCCAAAGTCTTGTGGAATGAACTCGAACAACATTGGAATGGAAACTACACTAGATTTACCTTTGGTAAAAAATAAAGATGAGTTTTCAATTATGATAATGGGAGGCTCGGTTGCTCACCAGTTTAGTGTTTATAAATTAGTTAACGGTCATAATTACCTTTCTACACTCTTGAATAAATTGTACTACCCTCCAGAGGGGAAAAAAGTTTTTAGGGTTTATACTGGCGCAGCTGGGGCATGGGCAATGCCGAATCAGGTCAATATGCTGACGATGTATCATGAGCGAATTGACGGGGCCATTGCTCTGGATGGCTATAATGAATCTTTTCCAGTTATGGATGGAAAAAGACTTGAGCATATTCCACCAGCACAGGCCATTTTGTCTTATTCTTCAGCTTCGAGCTTTAGATTTATCTATCTCGATAAGCTTTGGAGCTATCGCCAATATTTAAGTAGATCTGTTTTAAAGCATTCATACTTCTTTAATGCCTTATATAAAGTAGCGATAGGTTTTTTTCGAGCTTATATTATCCCTGCTGAAACTTTTGATGAGTTTGCTGATGATAACCGCGAGAAGATTAATCTTCCTTTTGAAGAGGCAAAAGAATGGGCACTTGGGAGTTTTGAAGGGTATCTCAGAAAGTATTATCTTTATGGGAATGTTTTAAATATTAAGACAGCTCATTTTCTACAACCAAGTCGTCTTTATGGAAAAGTGCTGACTCCCGAAGAATCAGTTGCTACAGAATTTATTCCTGTTGATATTTATAAAAAGATTAATCAAATGTATTTAAAATTAAATAAAGAAAAATTGCCAGTCTATGACTTAACTCAGGTCTTCTCTAGTGAAAAAGAGCGTATCTATAGTGACCATATTCATTATAGGACGGTTGATGGTGTTTCTAGAGGCAATGAACTCGTTGCCGAAAAAATAGCTGAAACCCTGGGTACTGCTTGGAATTTGAAAAAAAGATAATCAGTTTTGAAGTAACTGCTGGCACTCTTTAATGTGCCCTTGAAGATTATCTATGACTGATTCAGAAGATGAATGAATCGCTTGTTCAAAATAAGCAATAGCTTCTTTGTACATTCTTTTATCCATTAAAAGAAATCCTATTTC
This sequence comes from Bacteriovoracaceae bacterium UBA6153, assembly GCA_002428265.1. Lineage (GTDB taxonomy): Bacteria > Bdellovibrionota > Bacteriovoracia > Bacteriovoracales > Bacteriovoracaceae > Bacteriovorax. Next base: position 203,438 of record DIUR01000001.1, on the reverse strand, counting down.
TTTTAATGTGTAATAATGTGTTGGATTTATTGCCAATATTTTTTCAAACATTTTCATCGCTTCCTCGCGAAGATTTAGCTGTTTTAAAGCAATCGCGTAAGCAAATAATAAATCAGGATCGTCGAGAGTTAGTTCTGCTGCTTGCTCAAACATTGCTCGGGCCAATTCAGGATTATTTTCAGATTGGTGTTTAAAGCCAAGGTCTCTGTACTGATAGTAGGTAAAACTTTTATTGGTGCCAGGAAATTCCGGTGTAATATTATATTTATCAATCATCGCAGAGAGTTCTGGTAAAACTTTTTTAAAGCTCTGACCTCTTTGAGTATCTAAAAGTTCTGTATATTTTAAAAAATGAGCAAGGTGCTTTTGATAGTCAGGGAGATCTTCTGATTTTAGAGTTTCAATCAATAAGTTTAACTGATCAGAATAAACTGAGTATCTTGTGTAATAATATGAGGTTTTACAAAATTCTTCTAGCTCTGAAGCTGCCTTAAGTCTAATTTCCTTAGGGAGTATTCTAATACTTAAAAATTCTGGTGAAAATAAAATGGTGAGATGGCATGGAGTATAGATTTCCCATTTGGGATGTCTAAAGCTCTCCATCAATTTATAAACTTCTATAATATTAAAAATATTGTAGACCTGAACAGTGGGAGTAAAGATAGGAAAGACATGATCAGGAGAATCAAAAATTCTTTGAATGTTTTTTTCTATTGTTTTCCACTTGGAAGGATGGCGAATATATTCAATAACATCACCAGTTCCATCAATACTTATACAAATAGATGTCTCTTTAAATTCCGCAAGCATCTCAAGAAAACTATCAGAGATCTGAGTTAAATTACTCGACATGATAAGAACAATATTTTTAGCATAACCAAGACTGATACATTCTTTAAGAAGGGCAATGGCCTCAGGAGTAAAAGCAATTTCTCCTCCTGCTAGAGAGAGATTGCGAGTATGAGACAATAAAACTTTTAAGTTATGTTTAGCTGTATCGGTTGTAATCCAATCTGCAGCTGTGGCAATAGGCTCTTCATTATAATAATAATCAAAAGCACTGGCATTATCAAAGCTTCTAAATTCAGGTGAGGTTTTTGAAATTTGAGTAAATTCTAGGTCTATCTGGCAACTGTCTTGAGGCTGGCACATTCTGCATTTTAAATTACAAACATTTCCAATCTTGAGATTAATAATTTCTGGAAGATTTTTAATTGATCCATCTAGTTTTGACTCTTCAATTCTCATCTGAAGCTCAGGAGAATCTTTAAAGAGTCTGATGCGATCTGAAGTCGAGTATAATTTTTCTTCCGTCATGCATTTTGCACATTCAGGAACCACTTCACCGTTGAGCATTTTTCTTCTTATTTCTCTGTAGTGAGGACTATTCCAGATTTCTTCAATGGGAGCATCTGAAATGCGATAAGGTTTGTTATTACTATTTTTGATCGGGCCATCAAAAATGCAACAAGGTTTTACGATACCCATAGGTGTAACGTGAGTTTGCTCCCACGCATGCGCACAAAACGATGGTGAAATGGCGTTAGGGCCAGATTTATTGTTGTCGCTCATAAAACAAGGTCGCCTATAGGAAATAGTTGATCAGTTTTAATGCTACAACTTTACTTTTCAGACTTCAATAAACATTTAACTATGAGCAAGAGAAGAGGGAGTGACTTAGTAAAGTGCATTACTACGTTATTTTGGGATTACCTAAAAAGGCCTGAATTTAATCAGGCCCTTTTGAGTTTATTTAGTCATTTCCTCTAACACAAGTGATTCCAGTGTAATCTCTTACGCCAGAAGCAGAAGAAACCTGGATTGAAGCATTGAATCTATCCCCTGGATTAGCAAAGCTAGAGTCTTTGATGATAAGTTTCAAAGTCGCTGCGGGGCTTACTGTGTTTCCAGAAATCACAGTATCAAACGTTGATGAAGATGAAACGTTTTGAGCGATGCTGTTGAAACCGTTTCCAGTAATTTTCATTTCCAGTGCAGGGCCCGTGACTTCAACTGAGAAGCCAGATCCGCTACAGCTGTAGATGCTCGCGAATGAAAGTGTTGGTACAAGTGATAGTGCAATTAATAATTTTTTCATAAAACCCTCTATAGTGAAACAGTAATAGTGTTATTTTGGTAAGTCACATCTTTTGATATTAAATTTTTCTTTAAGAAATACATCAGTAAGTTTACAGAGGTCATTCCAAGAGGAAGCCTCGTGTCTGTTACAGTTAGTATTAACTGCTTTTTTGCTTCATTTAAAGAAACTTTTCCATAAATTGAAACTCTTGACGTAAAACCGATAATTTTAACATCGGCCTGGACAATTAAATCACTTGAAGCCGAGCTGATAGCGATTTTTTTAATTGAACTTCCTTTTTTATCATCAGGTTTTGTACTCTTAACTTCATCAATAGAAACTCTGGCGTAACTAATGCAATCTCTCAAGACCTGCGTTAGTTCCAGCACGTCGGTGTCTTCGCCTTTTTTACAGTTAAGAAGCATATTGTCGATAGAAGTCGTTGAAAGAGGATCAGATAAAGTTCCATTATTCATTGTTAAATAAATAATCTTATCTTTTACCGTAATATCCTTAATATCCAGAGCAAAATTTGTCTTAACTGAATTATCAATCAAGTTTGCTTTTAGAGGCGCAAGCTTCATTTGGTTTAAGCAGTCTTTAGTCATTTTATCGATATCTAAATCCAGAAGCTCTGGATCTTTTTTACACTTTAAATCAACTTCAGAAGCACTGATAATATAAGAGTCGTTGCTTATAGATTTTAATTTTGGCATCTTGATAGAGAGTGAGTCTTTTCTAATATCGATTGTCTTAACAGTGGCCTCAAGTTCCGTTTTATCACCCGTTAATTTATCAACGCCATTGTAAGCTAGTTTTGCCTGATCATTTGCCAGGTTATAAGTGCCGTTTAATGTCAAAAACGAAGCACAGTTTTTCATCATGTCAGTTGGAGGAGCTGTCTCTCCAGGAAGGGTCGTGGCTACACTTTGACAGTAAAGCCTGAAGTTATTTAGCTTCACATTCATATCAGGATTAATGAAGGCCAGGTTCTCTCCAGCAAGGTTGAGTTGGTTATCATCCAGAATAAGTTTTGAGTTTTGAAGTTCAATTAAGTTGATGGCGTTGAACATGCTGTTTTCTTCAAGAGTAAAACCGTAATTACCAAACTGAGTTGTGAAACCTAGGAACGTCGGACGTATAAAAATCTGAGAATCAAAAAAATTATTTACATTATTTAGGTTTAAAACAATTCCATTATTATTAACGTTTGCCGTTTTAAAAACTAAAATTCCCGCTTTACCAACACCCTTGACAGGTCTTTGGAATTTTAAATTATCAATGGTCAAATCTACTGAAAGCTTATTTTCAGCATAAACCTGTGATGCGAGAAGAAGAGATGATAAAAGAATAATTTTTTTCATAAAATACCTAACGATGAAATCATAATGAATTTGACTGCAACCTATCAAAGCTTGCAGAGGTATGTACGTAGACCTGTAAAAAATTCAAAAGATATGCAAAAGCTAATTTATTCAATGCTTTGCACGGAGACATTATGGCCAAAAAGCGGACTCAAATCGTCACTTGAAATTTATAATGCATCGAAGTTTGTAATTGGAATTATTTAATCATCCCGCTGGCATCTTAATTGCTCAACTACTGGTACACGATTCAAAGGGGGATCATTATGTCTAAATTTTTAGCTGCACTTACATTGCTTATAGTTTCAGTAGCTCCAGTCGCTCATGCATGGGACTTCGAGTACAATCCAGGAAGACCAACTCAGCCAAGTAGACCAGGACAAGGGCCTGATAGGCCAGGGCAGCCAGGAAGACCCGGACAAGGGCCAATATGGCCCGCGCCAAGACCACCTGCTCAATCTATTGTTTACCAAACAGTAGGAACATTCAGAGTGCAAAAGATTCTTGAAACAACAAATACAGTGAGGGTCAATCACCCTAACGTAAAAGTTGTAAGGTTAATTGCTAGAAACAATGACGTTGAAGTCATTCAAGCAAGAGCACAATTAGAAGATGGAAGAGAAATTTACATGGATGGGATCACTGGTGGTCTTGGGCGTGATAGAGGATTCAACTATACTTTTGAAGGGCCAAGAGGAATAAGAATTAGATCTATTACTGTAACGGCTGTTACAAGAAGTTTAACTGGTTCAAGAGCTGTTCTTGAAGTTTCAGTTGGTGTTTATCAATAATTAACTAATAATTGCGGGCGTTTTTTATAAAGCGCTCGTAATATTTTCCAAAGCTCGTTTTTTCATTCATAATAAGTTTCTAATGAAACTTCCTTCTCCTAAACTCACAACACGCATGAGATCTTTTATAGACCACGCCATCCTTCATGCACCTTTTTGGGACGTATGCTGCGATCATGGTTATGTTGGAATTAAAGCATTGGTGAGTAATCAATTTCCAATGGTTCACTTTGTCGATCAAGTGCCGCATATAATGAAGAGACTCCAGACACTTATTTATCAAAACCGAGAGCTTAGATCTGAGCATCAATACAGACTTCATGTCTGCTCAGGTGAAGAAATAGATATTGATGTGGAAGGAACACTCTTAATTGCTGGAGTGGGTGGATTTACCATGAAGAATATTTTGAATGCCTTGATTGATAAAGATCATCTTCAATGTGACAGAATCCTTCTATCTCCTCATACAGATGAAAAAGTTATTGTTGAGTTCATCATATCAGATTTTTTTCAAGCTCTCTATAGTGTAGATGATAAAAAACTTTTGACTGAAGGAAAAAGAGAACGCCCACTGTATATCTTAAATAAAAAACGCGCCCTATGATGAGCGCGTCCTTTGTAAAAAGATAAATTACACCTTATGCAATCGGTGCGGTCTTGAATTGTAAGACGCATGTTTATTTACTATGTAGCCGTAGTAAGCGCCGGCGATTGCAAAAGCTCCATGTGCGATAATTTCAAAACCAAATAATGGCCAGTAACCAAATAATGTATTTGTTTGAGGAAATAATCCGAGGAGTGCCAATGCACCCATTACCCAGAAAACAACTTTCGCGTATAACGATGTATAGTAGAGATTATTTTCGGGAGTAAAATAGGCCCATACTCCAGCAATACCAAAAATTAATAGAGCGGCCTTATTAAAAATATTCATTGGAAAAATATCTAAAAACATTCCATAACTTGTATTCACCATTAATGGTGGTAGCCCTTCGGTGACATTCATTGCAGGGATGAAGGAAATTATCCCCATAATGGACATAATTAACCCACCTATTAGGGCAAAATTCTTCGTTTGCATTGAGTCCTCCTTGTTTTTCATGATTAAAAAACATCTGATTATATATAGTGCAACCATAATGCCGAAAGTTTTCCACAAAATTATTCACAGGAAGTTTTGTTCTTAAGTTTAAATTAAATTTTAAATTTCTATTTCTATCAAAAATTAAAATTTATAGTGAGTTAAATATTTTTGTGATGGAAATGTTTTATTTTTACTTCATAACAAAATGTGAATTTGTAAAAAAGGTTTTGTGAACGGGTTTGACATCAAAAAAAGATTCACTTAAAAATTTTACAACTAACAACGACGAAATTTTTTATCGTCTAATTTTTTTAGGAGAATTTATGAAAGGTTTAATTATTGCTGTTTCTATGATCGCTTCAACTGCTTTCGCTGCAGGAACTGTTACTACTCACGGATACTCTGATGTGCTTGGAGCTATTAAGCTTAACAATGCTTGCTTAACTGAGTCAGATGTTCAGTCAATCAACCCTGTAACTGTTTGTACAAAAATGGAATCAACGACAATTGATCACGGTGGTGAAATTGGATCACATACGGAGTGGAAGTGTGTTGCTTATGAAACAAAAGATCTTTCATACTCACGTTCATTTGAAAGAACTATTTGCCTTAAACATGCTCCCATTAATGAAGGATCATACGGACAATGTTTAAAATGGGGTAAGAAGGCCGACTTCCTTCCAGAAACAATCAAGTTAACTGTTAGAACGAGTCACGGCGAAGCTGATTCTGAAACAACTAAGTGGTTTACATTCCCTGCATGTAACTAATTTATACATACGATAGATGATTTTATGGCCGGGAGTTTCTCCCGGCCTTTTTAAGTTTAGGATCTAATGGAAGAATACTCATTTACAACTTTTAAAGATTTTTTTGATTATAATTTAAAGAAGTATAATCATGACGAAGAAGGAAATAAAATTCTGACTTTGAATGATCTCTCCAAAAAACTTGGCTATAATTCACCGAGCCTTCTCTCAATGATCGCAACGGGGAAGCGTCTTCCTTCAAGCGAAATTCTTGAAACTCTTTTTGATGAATGGAAGATTGATCATCATCAACGAGAAATTGTTAGAATTAGAATTGAAATCGAAAAAAGAATTAAGAAAAATAAATCCACTATCAATTTGGTTGAAAAATTAACCAGATTAGATAAGAAATCAAAATACACAACGATAGACCTTGATGATTTTAACTCTATCAGAGAGTGGCACAATCTAGTCCTGCAGATGATGGTTTCTGCTCCAGGCTTTGTTGAAGACTACACTTTAATCAGCTATCAATTAAAAAGAAAAGTAACACCGGTCGAAGTCAGAAAAGGAATTGAAACACTCCTTCTCACAGGACTTATAAAAAGAAATTCTAAAACAGGGGAGCTTACTGTTGCTGATCCTGATTCAAAAAATGAAACGACTCATGATATCCCAAGTGAGGCCATTCGTGAGCATCACAAAGGGATGATGGCAAGAGCACTTGAGTCTGTTGATGAAGGCGGAGTAGATGACAGACATCTAAACTCTTTAACTTTAAAGTTTAATAAAGATAAAAAGGCAGTGGCCAAAAATGCTATTTTAAATTTTGTAAAAGAATTTAACGAATTGTTTCACGATGAGGAATCGGCCGATATCCATCAACTTAATATTCAGTTTTTTGAACATACAAATTATTCAAATAAATACAGTGTCAGCAAGGACAATATCCAATGAAAAAAAGCTTGATTCTTACACTCTTACTATTATCTTTTTCAAGTTTTTCATTTGAATGGATAAGCAATGGTGGTGGCACTGTGATTGGGAATGGTGCAGGCCTAGTGGAGAGTAATTTTCAGTATGCATATGATTCACTGAAAAAAATTCTTCCTCATTGTTTTCAGAAAAATGTCTGTGATCTTCTAGATGAAGAAAAAAAGATTATAAAGAGTATTACTACAATTGTTCACATGAACTCTGACAAAGAAGACAGATTAGTTTTTTTATCTGAAAAAGAAAATCCAGGTTTTTTTACTACTGGTGTCTCTGAACCGCATCGAATTGCTAAAACATTTTTAAATCCTAATGCTCCTATTTATATCAATACAGACCTTCTCTATAAAAGTGCAGGGCAGCCAGCTCTAAGCTTTCAGGATATATTGAGGATTCTTATTCACGAACTAGGTCATCAAACCGGAGAGCAGGGGCATGCTTCTCTTGATATTCTTGGGGGTAAAGTCGCATTGTTTTCTGAAAAAAATACTAATTACTATCAATACAAAATTAATAATCAGCAAAAACTTACTTTTACAGTCACTAATTTTGAGTTTCCCGTTAAGAGTTCCATTGTTATTTTTAACTGGCACAATGATGTTGCTGTCGATTTATCTGAAATTATAATACTAGGAAGCGAGTGCAATCATAGAAGCGAGAGTTTTGCAGGTCTTGAAGTTATTAACGGTCACTATTCAATAAATGATCAAGGAAATCTTAGTTTTGAGGCCTGGATAAATGTCGAGTGTTTTGAGTCATTTTCTGGGCAGTCCTTTATTTACAAAAGGGACATGAGCATTGATTTAGACGAAAATTATAAAATCAAAGGCGTTTTTATAAAATAAAAGTATTGGGTTCATATACAAGTTATTATAATTATTATCAAGTATAGGTGAGTTATTTTTACGCATTCCTCCGAATCTCTTTAAAATATCAATTATTTAAGGTAAATAGTCCTTATGCCTAAAGAGATTATCGTTTTATTCATATTTTTTGCGGTGTTTGTTTTTATAAACTTCGCAACCTATATTTTTCTTCATATCAAAATGAAGGAAAAGATTTTTCGTGATCTCGCCATTTATTGGTTCCTGGTTTTCGTGGTGTATATAATTGAAGGCGTTGTTTATGAAGGGGAGTTCGCCCTAAGCCTTATCTTTATTGTGAATCTATTTCCTGTTTATAATCTTGCTAATTTCTTACTTCATTCATACGGCCTTAAACTTAATTTAAAGAAGTATACGATTGCCTTCTTTGCAGTTGTTACACTTACATGTGTAAGTCATTATTTTGGGATGCCATTTAGGATGATGGCCTTACCAGTTGCTATCTTATCGGCATTTCCGATGATAGAGGGGATCTACATAACTTTTGTTATTAAGAAAAACGAAGCAGGGTTTATTCAAAAATTTATGGCCGGTATTGTTTTTACATCTGGCGTATTTTGCTGCGTTAATTATGCAATCAATAGGATGGTACCAGGCACTGAAATTCTCGGATATGGTTCGGCGTTTTTAAATTACATTGCGGCCTCAATTATTCTTCCGGTTTTTGCTATTCAGGAGCTTACTAAAGAGAAAACTGAAAAACTTGAAAAAATGGTTAGAGAGAGAACATCTGAGCTACTTGCTTCAAAAATTCAAAAAGAAAAACTTTTAAGAGTTGTTGTTCACGATATTTCTAATTCACTTCAAGTGCTTATTCTTCAGGCCAGCCGTTTATCTCATTCTGAAGATCCAAAAACGATTGAAGCTTCTCGTAGAATGATGAAGAACCTGGATTCTATTAGTGAGATTACAAGGCATGTAAAAGAAATTGAATATGTGAAATCTGCAGGAATAAAGCTTGTTCCGGTGACTATTGATGACTGCTTTAAAGAAATAGAAGATCTTTTTGCAGAAAGATTCGAAAATAAAAATGTGAAGCTTTCGTTTCAAAACAAAGTCTCTAAAGACGTTGTGATTAATGTAGATAAAGTGACATTCATCCATTCAGTTGCTTCTAATATCATTTCGAATGCTCTTAAGTTTTCTTATCCAGGCTCAGAAGTTGTCGTCATGGCCTATGAAGACAAGAATAAAGTTCATTTTGATGTTCAGGATTATGGAGTAGGGATGAGCGAGAAGTTTTTATCAAAACTGTTTGAATTTGAATCCTCATTCACCACGCCTGGAACGGCCGGTGAACGAGGAACGGGTTTTGGTATGCCGTTAGTTAAGAATTATACTGAGATCTTCGGAGGAGACGTTAAGGCCTTCTCTAGTCAGAATAAAGATGCGAGTGGAACCCGTATTCTCGTAAGTCTTCCAGCTGTTGTACAGAGAGATCAGGCCACCAGTCTTAATTGACTATAAAGTCGTCCATTTCTTTGCTCCCATGCAGCGTCTAGTTTAGTTCCATATGGATTCTGTAAATAGTTACTTAGAACTTCTTCCTGAAAAAAAGCGACTAAGTCTACAAATTCATTTTCATGATCCTCACACTTCAAGTTTGTCATTAAAGGAATTGCTCCAGCACTGACTGCAACTTTTCCCATACCTTTTGACACTCTCATTGTACCGGTCATGGCGTGAGCATCGCTATTGAGAAAACGAGTCATAATAAGACCGCAGAGAATGTATTTCCAGGCAATATCAGTTTTTTTATTTCTAAAATCTTTTGCCACTGTGAATTGACTACAAATCAAAATCTTTTTTCCTCTTTGGGCCAGTCCATCAAGAGCTACCTCTGGCCAGGGAGAAAAATAAGAGTCTAGTCTGGCCGTTGGATCATCCCAGTCAACTTCTTTAAAAAAAGAAATTCCAAAACATTCACCTTTATAGAAGAGAGCAAGGACATCATCTTGTCTGGTGAACTCAGTTGAAGCTAGTTTTACATTTGTTATATGTTCTTTGTGAAAATAATCATTCCAGGTTTCATGCCAACAAAAAAAACTTTTTCTGTAAACATCGTGAAGTTCTTTTGGATTATCCCTCATTACACCTTTTAACTGGTAAACATCTAGCGCGCCAAAATCTACAATCTCAGTATCGCTTTCCATTTATACACCTCTAGAAAGAATATTAATTAAGCTGATTTTTTCCATTTCATATATTGAGTGCTTTCCTCTATTTCCTTCATAATGAGATTGAAGGCATTAGCAGACTGCTCAAGGTTCTCAATTATAATTTCTAGAGATGGAGGAGACAGAGTCATTAATAATTTTTGGGCCTCTTCCACATGATGAGGATCTTCCTCTCCATGAACTAGAAGAAATGTTGAAGCTTTTTTACCGAATAAAGTTTCAATCTTTTTTGAAAGTGGTGGACAAACATTTTGCGCGAGAACTTCCAAATAAAGAATATACCCCATAATCGCAAGTGGATCACGGTGTTCAATTTTGTAGTACTGAGTTTCATAAAAGTACCTGGTCGAATTGAGCTCCTTATAATCATTAGGTGTATGGCCCATATGTTTCAAGTCATTGATGGCCAGTTTCTCATGTCCAGCTTCTTCACTTAAGTGTTTTAGAAATCGTAGATGAAGATTTTGTTGATCTTCATATGTTAGCCTACCTGCGCTGGTTGCAAGCATTCTGGTAGAGTGCCTAACGTAATAAAATGTTTGTGCGAGGTAGTTAGAATAAAACTCTCTATCGTGCCAGGGAAGTTTGTTACACATTTCTACACTTTGAACGATTGCTTGATCTAATGCCTTTTGAAGCTTATCCATATTCCTCCACTTTATTTATTGAATAAGCTATATTAAGTAGATTTCTAATTATGAGGCAGATCTTTTATTTTTGTATCTAAACTCAATAAGATAGTCTTAAGGCCCGTTAGGTTTTCACCATAAATCCGCCAAAAATTGTTGCTAGTTTGCCCTAAATCATTAACAATTTAGAGCATGATGAATCAAAATTTAATGTATTATCCTTGTTTTGCGATGCTGGTGCTATCTGGAATCGTTCTTATTAAGATGTTCAGGCTCAGAGTCGCCGCCGTTAAAAGAGGTGATATAAAAGTTAATTATTTTAAAACTTACAATGCCGGTAGCCCAACTCATCAGATGCTTCAGGCCGATCGCAATTTTACAAATCTCTTTGAAGTTCCGACTTTATTTTACATGCTGTGCTTATTTGGAGTCGTCACATTTAAGGTCGATCGTTTTCTATTAGGTGCGGCCTGGTTTTATGTTTTCTGCAGATACCTTCACTCAATTGTCCATATTACATCTAACAAAATTGCTCCGAGAATGGGAATCTATGCTTTAAGCTGGATAGCTCTCATTGTAATGGGAATAAAACTGGCCGTAGACCTGTGGCCTACAGTTTAATTTAATTATTCAGGTCGCAAGAAATGACAGGTGTATCCTTTTGGATTTTTCTGTAAATAGTCCTGATGGTATTCTTCGGCAAGATAGAATTTTCCGGCGGGAACAATTTGAGTCACCACAGGGTTTTTTAGCTTTTTAGATTTATTGAGTAGAAAAATTGCTTCTTCAGCAATTCTTTTTTGTTCTGGGGAGTGATAAAAAATCACAGATCTATACTGTGTCCCTTTATCATTGCCTTGTTGATTGAGAGTTGTAGGATCATGCATTCTAAAAAAGAACGATAAGAATTTTTTGTATGTCAGTATTTTAGGATTGAAAGTCACTTCGACAGATTCAGCGTGCCCACTTGTTCCACTGCTCACCAGTTCATAAGTAGCATTGGCCACACTTCCACCAGTATAGCCGACCTTCGTTGAAACAACTCCTGGTATCTGGCGGATGATTTCTTCCATTCCCCAAAAACATCCGCCGGCCACTGTGGCCTGCTCAGTTTTTTGGGCAGCATGTGAGAGAGTTGAGAAACTTAGTAATGCTAAAAAAAAGAAAATTTGTTTTTTCATCCTTCCATTTTAACTGGATCTAGACTTGATTGCCCAGCAATCTTACGGCGTCTCCACAAGACTATGATTAGACAAAAACCTGCAAAAAGTCCTGCGGCCACATAAGGAGCTCCGGGAAGAGCGTAATAGTCAGGTTTAGTGAAAAATGAAAAGAGTCCTGTGTAAATAAGAGGGCCTATAATAGACGTTAGGCTGGTAATAGACATCAGGGTTCCTTGCAATTCACCTTGCTCCTCTGAAGGTGTGCCTTTGGTAATCATTGATTGGAGTGAAGGCATAACGATGCTTGTAAAAAGCAACAGCGTGCTGGTTGCATAGAGCATCCATGATTTTGTCACAAGTGCCAGAAGAAGGAAGTTAATCATTAAAACCAGCGAGCCGTAGATGACTGATTTTAATTCTCCAATTTTAGGAACAACAATTCTCGTTGTAACGCCCTGGCCGATTCCAAAGGCCAGACCTACGAAAGTGAGCGAGAGTCCAATTTCGAGAGTCGTCCATTGGAATTTATAATGAGTAAAGAGCGCCCAGACACTTGGATGAGATTGTCCTGCAAGGTTCACGAGAAAAAAGGCCCAGATTAAAACTGCGGCAGGAGATTTAATCATGACAGTGAAAACTGATTTAATAGGATTAATTTGTGAAAAATCAATTTTCGTTTTTCTTTTTTCTAAAGGAAGTGATTCAGGAAGAATAAAATATCCAAAGATAAAATTGGTCAGTGATAACACTGCTGCCAGAATAAAAGGCAAGTTATGTCCGTAGGATCCTACCAGTCCTCCGAGTGCCGGACCAATGACAAATCCTAATCCAAAAGCAGCTCCTATCATTCCAAAATTAGCTGTCCGGTTTTGATCATTTGAGACGTCAGCTATGTAAGAAGAGGCCACGGTGAGACTTGCTCCCGTGAGTCCTGAAATAATTCTTCCGATAAAAAGAATAAGTAAAGTAGGAGAGAAGGCCATAAGTAAATAATCAAGGCCTGCCCCACAAAGAGCGACCAGAAGCACAGGTCTTCTTCCAAAACGATCAGACAGCGACCCCAACAGCGGAGAGGCAATAAAAAGCATGAATGAATAAACCGAGATGAAATATCCAAAATAAGTGCTCACGAATGATTCATCGGCCCCAAAACGTCTGATCACTTCAGGTAAAATAGGAATAACTAAACCGATTCCGATAGCGTCCAGAAGAATAGTAATAAAAATAAATGTCATGCGTGCCTGGGAATTTTTCATAGAATAATTATGGGTAATAAATTTACAAATGTCAGGGGTTTTTATACTGTTTCATTGTGATAATTTAAAAAGAAGTGGAGAGCTTTATGAAAGATACCCCAGGACTATGTCTTAACCCCGATGCAGTCACTCAACAGTACATTTTTAACCATACAATGTTGAGAGTCAGAGACCCCAAAATATCTCTGGATTTTTACTCCAGAGTCCTGGGAATGAAGCTTTTAAGAAAAGTCGATTTCAACGAATGGAAATTTTCATTATATTTTCTTGCTATGGTCAGTGATGAAAAAAGTATTCCGCAAACTTCTGATGAAGACAGAAGTAAGTTTACAGCAGGGCTCTCAGGAGTGCTTGAGTTGACTCACAATCATGGAACAGAAAATGTTAGTGAGACACCTTACCACAATGGCAACACTGAACCTCGTGGTTTTGGACATATCTGCTTTAGTGTTCCTGATATCAAGGCGGCATGCGAGCGTTTTGAAGCATTAGGAGTGAATTTTCAAAAGAAGTTGGGAGAAGGCGGAATGAAAAATATTGCTTTCATTAAAGACCCGGACAATTACTGGGTAGAAATCATTGAAGCCTAAATTATCTAAACCCTACAAAATTTGGATCGATGCAGACGCCTGTCCTAAGGCAATAAAAGAAATTCTTTTTAAGACCTCTGCAAGATTAAAAATTGAGTTGGCCTTGGTGGCGAACTCTTATCAAAATATTCCGATGTCACCGCTTATTACAATGACTGTTGTTGGTAAAAAACTAGATGAGGCCGACCAGTATATTGTCGAGCACGTCTTAAAAGGTCAGCTCGTCATCACTGCTGACATACCACTGGCCGCTTTTGTCGTCGAAAAAGAGGCCTTCGCCCTCAATCCCCGAGGAGAGCTTTATACGGAAGAAAACATCGGTGAAATTCTCTCTATGCGTGATTTTATGAAAGAGCTTAGAGATGGTGGTGCGGTGACCGGAGGCCCTCAAGCTTTTAGTGCAAAGGATGTAGAGCATTTTGCCAATGCCTTGAATGCTCTCTTTCAGTAGTCTTTTGAGACCAGTCTTAAATTTTATTATTACATTTAGAGAAAAATTCTTACAAACGCCTTAGTCATAGAGCTTTTTGTGAATTGAGCTTCGCCATAGGATCATTAAGCATTCTAAGTTAAGAGAGTACGATTTTTTAGGAGTCAATCTCATGGATAATAAAATTCTTCATTTGAAGTACCTTGCCGTTTTTTTAATGGCATTTCTGGTACTCCTTTTCATCTCTTATGATGCTTTCTCCACTGATATAGTGAATTTGTTTACAAAAATAGCACCTAAGTGAGTGTAAAAAATTCAAAAAAGCACAATCGAGATGGAAGAAATTGAAAACTGCTTTATAAAGCTTCTATGAAAAAAGCAATACAACTATTCTTTCTTTACGCTGGTCTTTTAACAATCGCAGGCTATGCCCATGCTGCTGAATTTCCACAAGGTCCACAATTATCCGTTACGCCGGGAAAATTATGTGACCATCCGGCCAAGTTTCGTTACCCCGAAAATATTGCTTATTGTGAACGAGACGTTCAATTTGAAACGAAAGAAATAATTATTGGCGAATACGACCAAAAGTTTAGTTACTCAATCGCAAAACTTCCAAGAGCTGATTTTAAAATTGATCACCTGATCCCTTTGTGTGCTGGTGGATCAAATGACGTGACCAACCTGTGGCCGCAGCATAAATCAATTTACATGATAACTGATCCTTTAGAACCAATAGTTTGCAACAAGATGGCGCTAGGGCGTTTAAAGCAAATCGATGCGGTAAGATTAGTTATTGAAGCAAAAACGAACTTAGAGCGCACCAAAAAAATCATTGAGTATATCAACCGACTTTAACAAAAATTAAGTAATATATATTGCAGTAGTAAGGTAACATTATTTCAGGATTTAATTTTTTAAATTTGGAAATAAGTTTCATGTCTCAAATAAGTGCAGAGTACTTTAAAATCTCCCCAGAAATGATTTGTATTGCAAATCTTAAAGGTGAATTTATAGAAGTAAACCCTGCATGGACCAAAGTGCTAGGCTGGGAGCTGTCAGAAATCCTTAACAAATCTTTTACCAAATTTGTTCATCCTGATGATTTAGAAATGACTCTCAAGGAAGTAGAAGAAATTCACAACTTTCCTCAAAAAATTACCAGCGGATTTGAAAATCGCTATAAGCATAAGGACGGAAGTTATCGCTGGCTTCAATGGAGCGCCTCACTTTTAAAAGGTGAAAGTCAGGTTATTTGTGTCGCTAGAGATATTACTCAAAATAAAAGAGACTCTATTTTATTATCTGAAACAGAACTGGTTTCAAAAGTTGGAAGTTGGGAGCTTGATCTTACTAACAATGATCTTTTCTGGTCGAAGATGTGTCATCAAGTTCATGAAACAGACTTTGATACATATAAACCGACATTGGAAGAAGGTCGAAAATTCTTTTCTCCTGAAGCTCAAAAAATTATGGCTGCTCATTATCAAGACTTAATCACTAAAGGAATTGGTTATGACTTCGAGTTGCCTTTCATCACTTTCAAAGGAAGAAAAACCTGGGTCAGATGTGTCGCACGGGCCTCAATGAGGGATGGAATTGTTTTGAGAGTTTTTGGAACCCTGGAAGATGTTGGTGTTAAAAGAAGAGAGAAGTCAAAAAACGAACTGATTATTGAAAGCGGAAATTATGGAACATGGGATTGGGATCTTGAGACGAATGCCGTTTATTTTAACGATCGCTTTTGCACAATGATAGGTCTGGATTATTCGACGGTGGAGCACACTCTTCAAACCTGGGATAATCTTACTCATCCTGAAGATAAAATTCAAACCTACAAAGACATTGAAGACTATTTAACGGGAAAAAATCCGATCTATCGCAATGTTCACAGGATGAAGCATGCTAATGGAAAATGGATTTGGATTCTTGATCAAGGAAAAGTCGTAGAAAGGCGAGACGGTAAACCGGTTCGTTTTTCTGGAACACATACAGATATTACTTATCTTAAAGAACTGGAAGAGGCACAGGATGAAATGCTGGTCAGGTTTAAACTGATACACGCCTCTAATAAATTGGGTATATGGGGTTATGACCTGTTAAAAAAAGAAATCTATTGGGATGATAATATGTATGAGCTCTTTGGCATGGATAAAAATCTTTATCCAGAACCGCAACAAAGATGGCTTGAGATTATCCATCCTGATGATAGGGACAAGGCCAGGCATGCATTCTTTAATGCCATAAAGGAAAATGTTGAATTTGAAATGGATTACAGGGTGCTCATTAATAACAATGAAATTCGTTATATTTCAACAAAAGGTTATGTTGAGCGTGATCAAAATGGCAAAAGCATAAAAGTCTCTGGGATCAATTGGGATGTTACAAAAAAAATGGAGCAACAAGAATTGATCAAAGATCAGCAAGCGAAAATGATCAGTACGGCCAAGCTTTCTTCACTGGGAGAAATGGCATCCGGGATTGCTCATGAAATCAACAATCCATTGGCGATTATTAAAGGAAAGGCCTATCACATTTTAAAGCAATTGGAGAATGGTGGATACGATTTAGAAACTTTGAAAAAAGAGATAACGAAAATCGAGCAAACCAGTCAGCGCATAGTAAAAATTATCAAAGGACTTAGAACATTTTCCAGAAATGGGGATAAAGATCCTTTTCAGGAAATTGAGTTTCGCTCAGTTCTTAATGATGTCATGGAATTATGTAATGAGCGCTTTAAGCATCAGGGTGTAAAAATAAAAATGTCGGGAGAGCTCGATACAGTTATTTCATGCCAGGAGACCCAGATGGCCCAGGTTCTTTTAAATCTTATTAACAATGCTTACGATGCTGTTGTTCATCTGCACGATCCATGGGTGGAAATCAATGTTGCTCACAGCAAGAACAATTCAGTCAGTATCAAAGTAATAGATTCAGGGCTTGGTATCAATGATGATATTGCTGATAAAATTATGCAGCCATTTTTTACAACTAAAGAAGTAGGTGTGGGGACAGGGCTTGGGCTATCTATCTCTAAAGGCATAATAGAGATGCATGGAGGACGTTTTTATCTTGATCAAAATTGTCCAAATACAAGCTTCGTCATAGAGCTTCCATTTAGTTCTGAAAACCACTAGTTTAAATTCTGCATGTCCCTTATGATTTAAGATAGAAATTTTTCAAGGGGATCAATCATGAAATCTGCACTATTATTTTCTCTTCTTATATTTGCGGGCCTTACTCACGCAGACGTTAAAAATAATGAAGCTGCTCCTGAGTTCAAGTTAAAAGACATGAAAGGGAAAGATCACAGTCTTTCAGACTTTAAAGGTAAATGGGTTGTCTTGGAATGGTTTAATAAAGACTGTCCGTTTGTTGTAAAACACTATGGTTCAAACAACATGCAAAAAATCCAAAAGACTTACACTGATAAAGGCGTTGTCTGGTTAACAATGTACTCAACTGATAAGTCAGTTTCAGGATTTGAAGCAGGTGAGGCTGCTCTGAAAACTCAGCAAAACTTAAAAGGGCACTCAAGTTTTCTTCTTGATGATAATGCCGGCGTGGTTGGAAGACAGTACGGAGCTAAAACAACTCCTCATATGTTTATTATTTCCCCTGATCAAAAGATTGTTTATCAAGGTGCTATTGATGATACGCCTTCGACAGACGCTGGAGATATTCCAAAATCTAAAAATTATGTCTCGCAGGCACTGGATGAGGCACTTGCTGGAAAAGCAATCACTGCGGCCAATACAAGATCATATGGCTGTAGCGTAAAATACAAATAAGATAAAAAAAAGGCGGCCTTTGTGGGCCGCCTTTTTTATTTGTAATCTTTTAAAAATTTATTCAATTCTACGGCGCCTTCAACAATCATTTTTGTATCGCAACTAAAGGCCAGGCGAATCGACTGCAAGCTTGATTTCGTATCGCCAAAACAGCTTCCTGGGGCGTTCCCAATCCCTGCTTGTGCTAAGTCTTCAGAAAGTTTTTCGACATCAATTCCGTCTTTTACACGGCACCATAGATAGAATGCCGCCTTAGGAACATAAGGAGTCAGGATATCTTGTCCTTTAAGTGACTCAAGAAAGAGGTCTCTTCTCTTTAGATATTCCGCGTTCATTTCAGCATACCATTCAGTAGGCGTTTCTTTCACTGCCTGAATCGCTCCCCATTGAGAGATGCTGTTAATGCCGTTAACTGTACAACGAAGAAGCTTTGCAGCTCTATCGTTAAAGAGCTCATTTGTAGAAGCAAAATAGCCTAAGCGAAGGCCGCTCATAGCGTATGATTTCGAGTACGAGAATACTGAAACCATTTTATCGTAGTTAGGAATTAAAGAGGCGATAGATGTATGAGACCCGCCGTCAAAGAGAATATGCTCGTAAGCTTCATCACTAATGAGCCAAAGATTATTTTTTACTGCAAGCTCAGCAATCTTTTTGAGTTCATCAACCGGGATAATGGCACCTGTTGGATTTTGGGGAGAGTTTAAAAAGATAACTTTTGTTTTTGAAGTGATGGCCGCTTCAATATCGCTGGCACGGTAAACATAATTGTGTTCA
This sequence comes from Bacteriovoracaceae bacterium UBA6153, assembly GCA_002428265.1. Classification (GTDB taxonomy): domain Bacteria; phylum Bdellovibrionota; class Bacteriovoracia; order Bacteriovoracales; family Bacteriovoracaceae; genus Bacteriovorax. Next base: position 184,680 of record DIUR01000001.1, on the reverse strand, counting down.
GGTTTAAGCTCAATACCAATCGTTTTAGCACCTGCAAGACGGGCATTTTCTACGGCCTCTGTCCACATTGGATCAGGAACGATGACTTCATCACCTTCATCCACAATACACTGATAACAAACGTATAGAGCGTGCATAGCTCCGTTTGTAATTGAGATGTGGGCAGGTTTTACTGGTATTTTATTTTGCGTATTTAATTTTTGAGCAAGTGCTTCACGCAATTCAGGAATTCCATTGTTTGGAATGTAATGTGTTTTATTTTCTGAAAGTGCTTTAATGATGCCCGCTTTTACATTCGGATGAATATCAAAACTCGGGTCGCCTGATTCAAAACGGTAGATCTTTTGACCGTCCTTCTGCGCTTTTAAGAGTTTTTCTCTGATAACGACAATCTTTCCCAGTGAGATATTATCCAATCGGTTCATGAAGCCCCTCTCTTGGTTTGTGATGAATTTGGTCGGATTTATTGTGCAATTAAAAAGATTCTTTTAACAGGAGAAAAATAAAAAAATAATGGACGCTCTAAATAATGAAGAGCGCCCATTGCGCATATCCTAAATTAGTAAATTGAAAATCCACAACGTTTTTTTAGCCAGCTATCGAAGGCCACATCAGTGATAAATCTTTTATTGAAAAACACATTTCCACCTTTTGAGTTATCGGTAAACCACAGCTCTTTTACGGGAACCAGGCATGACTTCTGTCCGACTTTTTTAATGGTCGCAATTCTTTGAGCAACACCTACCGGCCAGTCAGCAAGAGCACTTGCCTCAATGACGACACCTGTACCGATGTATTGAACATTAGGAGCGAGCGCTGCTCCATTTGAGCTTTGTCTAATCGGCCCCTCTTTTAAAACCCCGCTTATAACTTCACGTGTCTTACCATTAAAGATAACTTCTTCGCGCGTTGGGAGAGTGACGATCACAATGTCCTTGTCGGCATCGGATTCATATCGCACGGCCGGCATGACGTCTCTTGGGAAAAATGTAAGAAGTTTTAAGTGCGCGTGGCTTTCTGATTCATCGGGGGCATCCCAGACAAGTAAGTTCATGTCAGATCTTGCCAGGCCTTCAAAGTTAAACTCAAAATCTCGACCGATTCCAAATCCTGACATGGGAACCATGTCGTTATCTCCATAGTTGGTAAATTTAAAACTTTTCATTAGACGAGATTCATCGGGACGCACAGAAAAGCAAACATCCCAGCGACTATGGTCACGAGTTCTGCATGAAGTACCATAGAGGATTTCTTCATTAGATTCTTTTATAGGGGATTGAATTATTGTTTCATCAAATTCTGCCATGGCAGAAAAAGAGAGTACAAGAGGTAAGCACATCGACATCATGGCAGTAAGCTTCATCAAAACATCCTTGTTGATTTAGCTTATTGTACCGGAGATCTTAAAGAGAAAAACCACATCTTTTCTTTAAAAAACTGTCAAGGCCAGCGTCACTTTGTAATTCTGGTTTAATCATAGGAGATGAATAATTTTTATCCGTATACCAGATGTCTTTAGACGGGATTTTACAATCTTTTTCACCTTTTTTAGAGACGGTCGCAATGACATTGTTTGGAGTGGCCCTACCGTTAACTTCCATATCTCCATAAGGAAGATTGCTTCCTGATCTGTCGGCGCGAATCATAACGCCTTCACCTGTATACTTCAGTGCTGCAGGTTTTGCAGGTGAGCCAGGCGATTGACTCATCTTGCCTTCAGTTAAAACTCCACCAATAATTTCTTTTGTAGTGGCGTTGTATTTAATAACTTCTTTAGTGGGAAGAGTGACGTGTAGTTCATTTCCAACACGTTCGATAGAAGGAAGAACACTTCGTGGGAAAAACACCATTATACTTGTTGTCGCACGGCTTGAAATGTCATCAGGGCTATCAGTGACCAGCATTTTTATTTCTGATCTTGCACGGTCATCAAATTCAAAATCAAACTTTCTGGCAATGTAGTATTCATTAGTCGGCACAATAGAGTTCGGACCGTTGTTACTAAGAGAAAAACTGCTGATTTCTCCATCTCTTTGAAAGACAGAATAAGAAGGATCATTTCTTTTTACAAATTTTGGTGTGCTTTGGCTGGCCCTAGGAACTTCTCTAAACGGAGCTATAGACTTGCTTTCATGATAGTCTTTTTCGCTTGTTCCACTCAACGTTGTTGTCGTTGTATCAATAACAGGTGGGCAGTCTTTTGAAGAAGGTGGAACGAGGATTTCAGTAACTTGTTCTTTGATTGTAATGGATTCACTGACAGTATCGATGACAGCTTGTTCTTCAGGAACTCTGATAGAAGGTGTATCTTTTTTGATCTCTGCCTTGATTCTATCTTCTTTGATAATTTCAGGAGTCACAACTTCAGGTGCGACTTCTTTTGGTTCCTTTTTATCTTTTGTTCCCTTGGTATCGACGACTTTTATAGCAGGCTCTTTTTTATTGAAATAAACCCAATAAGACTCACCAGTGCGCGGCCCACTTGTGACTTTCATTTTGATTCCGGCATTTCCAGAGCTAAAATTTTTCACTTCCAGAACACTACCTGTTGTCCCTTTAGCTAAAGTGGTCTTAATATTTTTTGTAGTCTTTAAAAAGTTTGCATTTGTTCGGGCATTAACAAAGGCCTCCATTTCTATCTCTTGGCCAACATCAAAGGCGTAAAGAGTAGTAAGAGATAAGGCGAGCAAAATAGTCGGTATATTTTTCTTCATACTATCATTATAACTCCGAGTTAAAATATTTTTAATAGAGAGTTTTATGCCGGAGTAAATAGGTTTTTATGAAAAAGTGAAAACTAAGCTAAAATATTAATTAAATTAGCCGTAAAGGTTTTATAATCAAAGAGTCTTGAAAAAAACTAGATACTTATTGCGACAAGGAGTCAGCACATGGAATTGGTCGAATTATTTAAGCAAGGTGGCTTTATCATGTATCCGCTACTGGTTTTCTCAGTAGCAGTTTGGACAGTAGCTATCCAGAAGATATGGTTTTTAATCAACTTCAACAAACAAGCAAAATTTTTCCACGATGAAGGGATGAGAATTATCCAGTCAAAACGTTTCAATGAAATGGAATGGCTTTATAAGAACTGCCCAGAAATTATTGCAAAACCACACTCTGCTGTATTTGAAGAAGCGTCTTCATCAGAAGAATGGGATGCACGTATGAATCGTCGTCTTAATGAAACATCAATGGGCCTTAAGAAAAATATTTGGGTTTTAGGTACAGTTGCTACTTCAGCTCCTTTCGTTGGTCTATTCGGTACTGTTTGGGGGATCATGGGATCATTCAAGCAAATCGGTGCTGCAGGTAAAGCAGGTTTCGCAGTAGTATCAGCTTCAATTTCAGAAGCTCTTATTGCAACAGCAGCAGGGATCCTTGTAGCGGTAATCGCGGTTATGTTTTACAACTACATCCTGGTAAAAATTGGTGAAGCTCTTCAAAGTTTTAAGAATGGTCTTGGCGATATGTCTGAATCATTCAATGCAGCTAAGAAGTAGTTTTAATTTTTAAAAGTTAAATAGGAGTGCCTTATGGCAATGGGAAGTTCAAATAATAATTCAGACGGCGAAGAGCAAATCGTATCGGAGGTTAACTTAACTCCGCTTATCGATATCATGCTCGTGCTTCTGATCATTTTCATGGTTACATCAACTGCTGCACTTGAATCAGGTCTTGATATCGAGTTGCCAAAAACGTCGATCACTAATGAAAAGAAGCAAGATGAAATTCTTATCATCACGCTTGATAAGTCCGGTAAAGTTGCTCTTCAAGGAAAGTATGTTGAAGATGCAGATTTGCCAGCAGCGATGGTTGCAAAACTTCAGGAACTAAAAACAGAGTCAGTTATCTTAGAAGGTGACACTCAGGCGTTTTTAGGGAAAGCAGTCGAGATCATGGACGTAGCAAAAAGTGCAGGAGCTAAAAACTTCTCAATTGCTGCAGACGAAGATCCATCAAAGAGACTTAAGTAAGGCATAGGATAGGTAGTATATGAGTACAGCAAAAAAGTACAATCCTGAAAGTAGTGATAATCTTGAAGCTCAGGCGAAGCGTTTTAATAAACGCGCCCTGATTGGTAGTTTTATCATTCACCTTTTTTTCTTCCTGATTAAACTGCCTCATTTAGAGCTTGAACATAAACTTAAAGAAGATCCAAAACTCATCCCTATAACGATGACGATGGTGACTCCACCGCCTAAGAAAAATGCGGTTGTTAAAAATGTTGTTAAAGCTGCAGAGTCTGAAAAAACTCCGGTGAAAGTAGAAGAGAAAGTAAAAAACGGAACGGATAGAGCGATTCCTAATGCTGACAAAGTCGGCAATAAGAATACAAAAAATACAGCGCCTGTTCAAAAAGGGGATCCTGCTTCTCTTAAAAAAGAAGCTTATAAACCTGGAACAGATGTTCGTAAAACACCAAGAACTTCTGTGGGCTCAGGCTCGGCAGCAAGTAAAGTAAAGGCCGTTGATAACAACACTGGTGGATCGGGAGATACCTATCAAGGTGTCGACATGACCAATTTAACTGATTCAATCAGAAAGAGCGGCCAGGGGTTAAAACGTGTTGGTGCTAAAGGTGCTAAGGACGACGGTGGTGCAGGTTTTGGAACTGGAGGCGGTATCGGTAACGGTGTTGGTGGTGGAGGCGGAGACGGCTTCATTACAGGTTCTCCAAACGGAACTCCTAATGCTCAGAAAATTGCAACAAACGTAGGAAGTCTTACGGGAGCTGCAAAAGGGACTATCGATTCACAACGTGGATTTGATGGAGTGGCGACAAAAGGATCTGTTATGGTTGCTGGTATTCCGGTTGAAAAAATCGCATTATCAAACATCAACCCAGATGAGATTAGAAGAATTTTAAGAGATCACATTCCTCAGTTTAGATACTGTTACCAGACAGAGCTTGATACAAATAAGAATCCTGAAGGTGTTCAGGGGAGAATGAATTTCAAGTTTAACGTTGGTGGAAACGGAAGAGTTGTGAGATCAGAAATTATTTCTGAAGAAATTTCTTCTGATAAAGTTCGCGACTGTATTAAAAATGTTCTGCATGGAATTCAATTTCCAAGTGCAGGAGCAGGAAAGAACTATGATGTCGCTCAGCCGATTAATTTTTACCCGAAGAGAATATAATTAAACTAAGTAAAGGCCCGCTCAAACAGCGGGCCTTTTTTTTACAACGATTACTATGAATAATAACGACATCACTCAAAACATCTGGCTACTGTGGAAACTATTTTTACCACTCTTTATCTGCGTTAGTATTGGATTGCCATTTCTTATAAAGAAGCATGCAAGAAATAGAATAGATTTTTGGGAGTATCCAGTCGCCATATTGCCGGTTCTAGTCTGGAATTATCTGATTATGATAAAATTCGGGACAGCAGATATCGGAGCATTACTGGAAGTGTATGCGATCACTTTTGTGGTAGTTCTCTTTTGTATTCTCAGGTATTTCTGTTACAAATTCATGAAACGCTTCAGCGGAACATTTGTTCTGCTTCTACTGGCCCTGCCTTTTATCTTAAGGCTGGTCATGCCGCTCATTATTGGGCCAGAGCTAGAATAATTTTATATTCACTACTGGTGACAGGATTAATGGAAAGGCGCGATCCTTTTTGAACCAATGGCATTTTATCCAGTCCTTTAGTGTCTTTGATCATGGCAAGTGTGACGACAGCATCAAACTTTTGGACGAACTCGACTTCGACCATAAACCATCTCGGCGCCTCTTTCGTGGCCTTTGGATCATAGTATTCGCTTTTGGAGTCAAACTGAGAAGGATCAGGGTGGCTTGTCTTTGAGACTTTCGCCAGTCCGGCCACTCCGGGAACTTCGCAGCTTGAATGATAGAAGAGAACCATATCACCGAGCTTCATATCATCTCGCATGAAGTTTCTGGCCTGGTAATTTCTCACGCCATCCCATCCGGAAGTTTTTTTCTTTTTTAAATCATCGATAGAAAAAACATCAGGTTCACTCTTCATCAGCCAGTAATTCACGGGGGCACTCCAGGAAAAAAATTTCCTTGATCTTAACATGCCTATTAATGAAGAGGCTAGAGGAGGTTGAGAAGTTTTAGATTATGTTTTTTGAGATCGCTGTCTGATTTTTTTTCTGGAATTTTTTCTTCGGAAGATTTTTCGTTAGCATTTTTATTTTGTTTCTTTTTCTTTTTACTTAAATTTTTTGGATTACCATGTTCATCCAGTTGCATGTCCATCTCAACGTTATTTTGCTCGCTGGGAGCAACGGCCGATTGATCGATAGAAGTTTTCACCCCACCGTTATTTAATCGGTTTTCACTCAAGTAACTTCTGAACCCACTGAGCTTGCTGTCTATATACATAAACTGATTATAATAGGGTTTGAACACTTTAACGAAAGTCTTTAAAAACTTATGGAAAATCCATAGCTTGAACCAAATTTAAGAAGGAATTTAAGGACCTTAACTGGCCACTTTTTGTGGGAAGAAGTTCCACCATTCGCTAGGATCATCATCGCTTAGTCTCAGGCACAATTCCGGTGACCAGCGAGGTCTTTTGGCCGGCCTTAATAAGACTAGCCCCGACATTTTTAAACTCTTCGATCCCTTTTTTCCATTGCACGGCTTACAGCAAGTCACTACGTTTTCCCAGCTGGTAGGTCCGTTTTGTGAAACTGGAATAATGTGATCAAAGGTGAGTTCGTGGGCAGGAAGATTAATTGAGCAGTATTGGCATTGGAACTTGTCGCGGAAAAAAACATTCATTCGGGTAAATTTAACATTAAGAGATATTTTATGAGTCTGATATAACCGGAGCACTTTGGGGAGACGGTAAGAAGTTTTCACCGTCCGTATGAGTTTATCATCATACTCATCGACGACCTCTGCCCGTTCAGTCAACAAAAGGATCATGGCCTTCTGCCAATTAATTATTTTTACCGGAAAATAGTTGCAGTCTAAAAGCAACGTCCTCATTCCATCAATTATAGCACAAATTAAATTCATGAAAGATAGCTGCAAGAAAATTTAATATTTTCTGCCGCATCAGGGCCGTCTTGACTCTGCTAAGTGTGCAATTACCTGACTTAGATAATTCTTAAAGCACGCTTTTCAATTCGAAGGTTGTAATTGAACTCTTTAAACTTAGTAGGACTAAGCACTTTTTCCTGAGAAGTTAAAATATCTTCCAGGTATTCGACCTCATCTTCCATGTAGACGGTAATCGCTGTTCCACCTTTATCATGGCGAGCGGTTCTTCCTACGCGGTGAACGTATGAATCACTGGACTCCGGTGGATTGAGGTTAATGATATGGGTAACGTGAGGGATGTCGAGTCCTCTGGCCGCAATATCTGTGGCCACAAGAATGTTGATGGTTTTTTCTTTAAGGCCAGTGAGCGCTTTTTTTCTCTGATGAGTGGTCATGTCGCCTTCGAGCACGGCACTTTTATAATTATCTTCTGTTAAAAGCAGATTGAGGCTTCTGGCCTCTTCTTTAGTGCGGGTAAAGATCAGTCCACCTTTAATTTTATAATGCTTTAAAAGAAATCTGATAAAGGGATAACGAAGATCTTCTGTGATCGGACAAAAAATTTCCGAAATAATCGCCTTCGTTTTATTGGCCTTGTGTTCTACAACTTCAGCATCAGTTAAAAACTCTTCTGTTAAAATTTTAACTTCATCACTCATGGTCGCGGAAAATAGGAGAGTCTGTTTTCTCGACTCTGTCGCCTCCATCGCCACTCTTATGTGGGGAAGAAAGCCCATATCCATTAATTGGTCAGCTTCATCTAAGACAACGGTCTCGATTCCACTTAAGTCGATAGTATTTTTTTCAATATGATCTTTAAGTCTTCCCGGACAGGCCACAATTAAGTGCACGCCATTTTTAAGCGCGCGCTCTTGTTCGCTAAAAGAGTTACCGCCGTAAAGACTCATACTGATAATGTTTGTTCCTTGTGCACATTTTTTTGCGACAGCAAGGATTTGTTCCGAGAGCTCTTTAGTCGGTGTGATGATAAGAATTTTGGTAGGTCTCTTAGCAGCACCAATAATCTTGGCCGTTAAAGGTAAAACGAAAGCGAGAGTTTTTCCACTTCCTGTTTCAGAGAGCCCAATAACATTTTTTCCTTCAGCTATTAGAGGAATAGCTTTTTCCTGAATCGTCGTGAAGGTTTTAATCCCCATGGCACTTAATGCATTTTGAATAGACTCAGGAAAGTTCATCATTATGCTTTTGCCTTGTGAGTGATCTTAAAGCACATATGAACTTTGGTGTCTTTGTAGTCTTCTGGAATTGTTCTAGGAGTGATCTCCTGAACATTTGCCATCTCAAGCACAGCAGGATCTATTTTAAATTTTCTTTTGTTATTAGAAAAATAAAGAACGCCGTTTGGATCAAGAAGTCTCAAGCAATGCTTAATTAAAAAGACCTGATCTTTTTCAACTTCAAAATCTTCTTCCATATTTTTAGAATTAGAAAAAGTTGGTGGGTCTAAGACGATTATATCAAAGCGCTGAGAGGCCTTCTCTAAATATTCAAGGGCGCTGTCAACGATGAAGGTATGGTTAGCAAGTGAGATGTTGTTTTGTTCAAAGTTTTTCTTGGCCCAGTTTTGATAAGTTGAAGACATATCAACACTGGTGACTTTTGAAGCGCCACCAACGGCAGCGGCCACACTGATAGATCCAGTATAAGAAAAAAGGTTTAAGACTTTTTTACCTTCTGAGGACTTCGCAATAATTTGTCTAAGCGGTCTATGATCCAGGAATAGTCCTGTGTCTAAATAGTCGTGAAGGTTGACCAGGAACTCAGCATTGTATTCTTTTACAACAATCAGCTCATTTCTATCTTCAAGTTTTGTATATTGAGTGTCACCAACTTGTCTCTTTCTAGACTTGATAATAACTTTTTCTTCGGGAATGTTTAAAACATTCTTAACAGCACTGATGATGAAGTTAAAATGATCAAATTTTTCAGCATCGATTTCTTCATCGCGCTTTTCAAAGATGATCGCATTATCTTTATAGACGTCGACGATGAAAGGGAACTCTGGAATATCTTTATTGTATATTCTGAAAGCTTCGAAGCCTTCACGGCGGGCCCATTTTGCTCTGTGCTTATAGTTTTTTTCGATTCTATTTTGTATCGTTTTTAAATCTGACATTATCTGTAATCCGAGTTTTTAAAGAATTGGACGCGTGGGTTTTTTTCCATAACAAGTTTTAAGTCCCATTCGCTTCTGACTGAAAAACAAAGTCTCTTCTTGTGGTCATAAGCAATGTTAGAGCTGTTAGTTGCCATGAAGGCCCCTTCATCTTTATCATTTTCAAACTTAAGCCATCTGATACCTACAAAGTTATAGCCTTCGTAAGCGGCATTAACATTGTATTCGTCTTCTAAGCGGTACTTAACAACTTCAAACTGTAGGGCCCCAACGGCACCTAAGATCATCTCACCTGTAGAGTGACGCTTAAAGAGCTGCACAGTTCCTTCTTCAGAGAGTTGCTGAAGACCCTTTTCGAGCTGTTTGCCTTTCATCGGGTCTTTTAAAATAACTTTATTAAAAATTTCTGGAGCAAAGTTTGGAATCCCAGTGAACATGTATTTTGAGCCTTCTGTGAAGGTGTCACCAATCTGGAATTTTCCGTTGTCGTGAAGACCGATGATGTCTCCTGGGTATGCCTCTTCGGTGATCTCTCTGTCTTGAGCTTGAAACATTAAAGGAGTAGCGATCTTCATCTCTTTATCAGAGCGAACGTGATAAATTTTTTGGTTGCGGTTAAATTTTCCAGAACACACTCTTAAAAAAGCAATGCGGTCGCGGTGCTTTTTATCCATGTTTGCTTGAATCTTGAAAATAAATCCTGTGAACTCTTTTGTTTCTACCGGATCAATAGTCGTGACTTTTGAATCAGATTCAAAAGGAGCAAGTTTAACTTCACGAGAGCGTGGCCCTGGTGAGCTTGAAGATATCATATCGAGAGTTTCTTTAACTCCGAAGTTATTTAGTGCTGATCCAAAAAAGACCGGCGACTGAATGCCATGAAGGAACTCTTCTGTAGAAAAATCTCCAATCAGTGTTCCCACCAGTTCAAGTTCATCTTTAAGAGTGGCCAGAAGCGGAGCTCCTACGAAGGCCAGAACCTCTGGAGAGTCGAGGTCAGCAGCATCGATGATAATTGGATTAAAAGGGTCTTTAGCATTTTTAAAACTCATGATCTGTTTTGTTCGAAGATCGTAGACACCTTTGAAGTCCACACCTGAACCAATTGGCCATGTCATAGGAACACATTGAATATTTAAAATTTTCTCAACGTTTTCAATGAGAGCAAACGGGTCCATCGCTTCTCTATCGTACTTGTTCATAAAAGTAACGATAGGAGTATCTCTCATACGACAAACTTCCATAAGTTTAATCGTCTGTGCCTCAACCCCTTTTGCTGAGTCGATCATCATAAGAACGGATTCAACTGCAGTAAGAGTTCTATAAGTATCTTCCGAAAAGTCTTTGTGACCTGGAGTATCTAGTAAGTGCATGGCGCGATCGTTATAGGGAAAACTCATCACAGAAGATGAAATCGAAATCCCACGCTCTTTTTCAATTTCCATCCAGTCAGACTTTGCATAGTTGCCGTCTTTTGCTTTTACTTTTCCTGTTTCACGAATGACTTGTCCAAACCATAAAAGTTTTTCTGTCATAGTCGTCTTCCCGGCATCCGGATGGGAAATAATTGCGAATGTGCAGCGCGATGCTGTGTTCATTGATGAAAGCATGAAGTCAGTCCTGATATGTGTGCCAAAAAATGGCTAAGTAGTGCATATTTACAACATTTTTGCCCAATACGTCAGCATATATTTCCGGTTCATTTTACTCGGGAAGGGGCCAAACGAAAAAAGCTTTAACAAGTCCCTATAAATCCGAACAGTCAGGCATAACAACAAATTAACCTTAGGTGGTAATTATGATGAAAGCAAAACTCTTCAGTGCTGCTTTAGCTCTAGGTCTGACATGTACGGTTGCCCAAGCAAAGCTAGTTCAAATCCTGCACACCAATGATACGCACTCATTTTTAGACGGTGCTACCCATAAATCAAATGTGGGAGGCTCGGCAAGACTGAAGAGTCTAATCGTTTATCATAAAAATCTGGCCGCCAAAGATGGAGTAAAATCTATCGTTATGGATGCGGGAGATTTCCTAGAAGGGAATCTTTATTACATGGCCGATCAGGGAATGAAGAGTTTTGAAGTACACAACAGTGTCGGTTACCAGATGGTTGCATTAGGAAATCACGACTATCTGATGGGTGCAGAAGAACTCGATAAGATGCTTGGAAATATTAATTTAAATTTTTCATTCTTAGCGGCCAATATTTGGGTAAGTCCAAAATTTCAGAATATCAGAGATAAAATTAAGCCTTATAAAGAAATTGAAGTTGATGGATTTAAGGTGGCGGTTCTTGGTTTAACGACTAATGAATTTTATTATAGCTGGAGACTTGAAGACTCTCAAATCACTGATCCTTATAAATCAGCACAAGCTTATGAAGATATTCTAAAAGAGAGAAATAATGACTACATCATCGCTCTAACTCACTTGGGAGTTGGAAAAGATAAAAAACTAGCTCGTAAAACTTCTAAAATCGATCTTATTGTTGGTGGCCACTCGCATACAGTTTTAGAAGAGGCCATTTATGAAAAAAATAAAGACCATAAAATGGTTCCCATCGTTCAGGCCGGACAGCACACGGAATACCTGGGAAAAATCGTCGTTGATATGGTAAAAGGGCAGCCGTTAAAAGTTGTGTCTTATGAATTAATTCCAGTAACAAATGAAGTTGTCGATAACAAAGTTAAAAACCTTGTTGCAAGTGCAGATCACTCGTTGAATGAAACTTACGGTGAAGACTGGCTTCAGGAAGAAATTGGATTTTCTGATTTAAAAGCAGATGATCACTCAGGTTCAAGAAAATGGGCCTATTTTATTTCTGATGCACTAAAAGAAAAAGCAGGAACTGATATTGCAATTCATGCTCCTCCAATGAACGGGGAAAATTATCCAGTAGGAATCATCACGAGAAAATCAATTTTGAACTCTATTCCAAGAGTGTTTGATCTTCACGAAGTTGAAGGATGGTCTATTTACACTGCAAAAATTAAAGGAATATGGATTAAGCTAGTATTTGAAACACTGGCAACTTTCGGAGAGCCTCTGGCCTACTCTGGAATTGAAATGAAAATTCACAAAACTCCTTTTGGATTAAAAATTGGTAAGGCCTATATCAATGGGAAAAAAATTAATCCTTTTAAGGATTATACTGTGGCCTTCACAGAAGGAATTATTAGAGGAGCTGTTGAAATTAGCCCTAAGACTCAGCTTCTGTTAAAGAACCCGGTTAAGACTGAATACAGAATCTGGCAGACACTTCAGGAAAAAGTTATTAATGATGGCAATCAGTTAAGATCTGCTAATATCTCTGAGAAAAATAGAACGTTTTTTTATCCTGAACAAGAATAATAAAAAAAGGCCGGTTAAAAACCGGCCTTTAAATTTTTAAGTATGAGAAAATTCCACGGCCTTTAAATGGGCATTCTGAATCTTTTTACAGACTTCATTTATATCCATCTTAGACAGTAGAATCGGGTCAATCACGTTCTCATGAAGATGAGGAAGTGCTTTTAAGTCTTCCATGAAATTTAAATTCTTATTGGCATCAACTTCATCAACTTTTTTAATTGGTGTGAAGTGAGGTGCCGTCGTTAGAACGTGTGGAGTTTCATTGATAAGATTATTAATGGCCTTTACTACTTCAATGAATCTATCTAATTCGGCCTTTGAATAGGTCTCAGTCGGCTCAATCATCAGACCGTAAACTTCAGGGAATGCAACAGTGGGAGCGTGAAGACCGAAATCCAAGAATAGTTTTCCAATTTTTGCCATCGCTTGAGCTTTTGGAGTTCCACCAGAATTAATTCTATCAAACGTCTCTTTTGAAATTGTAATAATAAACTCATGCATACGAGTTTCATTGTCACAGTTTTCAGGAAGAGATGGGTACAGAGGTTTTAATTTTTCATATAAGTATCTTGCTGCTAATACGGCAACTCCAGACATCTCACGAACACCTTGGCCTCCAAGAGCTTTGATGTAAGTGTAGGCGCGAACTTTGTGAGCAAAGTTCCCAACGTGTCTGTGGAATGATCCGATAGACTTTGGAGCTTTAACCACAGTGTAAGCAGATCCAATTTTTTCCACTTGAATACCTGGAAGGTAGTCAACCAGTCTGTGAGAGACTGCAACGATTCCGTCTCCAGGGCCCCCGCCGCCGTGAGGGATTGTCCATGTTTTATGAAGGTTGTTGTGAACGGCATCGACACCCATTTTATTAAGATCAATCCATCCGGCAATCGCGTTCATGTTGGCGCCATCCATATACACGAGACCGCCAACTCCGTGAATCAGATCTGCCATTTCTTTAAATGATTTTTCAAAAAGTCCTGACGTGTTTGGATTCGTCACCATTACACCCGCGATGCGAGTGTTATATTTTGTGATTTCAGTTTTTAGTTGCTCAAGGCTAATGTGTCCTGTGCCGTCCGCTTCAATGATGACGATTCCGTATTGAACTCCGTCCAGAACTTTTGTTTCAAATCCTGCCATTGTCGCTGTCGCAGGATTTGTTCCGTGAGCAGATCTTGGGATAAGAATGACATTTCTTGTTTCTGCTTCACCATTGTTTCTATGGTAGGCCTGGAATAATTTTAATCCGACTAGTTCACCTTGTGCACCGGCCACGGGCTGAGTTGTAACAGCAGGAAGACCAGTGATTGATTTAAACTGTTCCTGGATTCCATAAAGGATTTCAAGACAGCCTTGAACGTCTTCGATAGGAGCTTGTGGATGCACATCCGTGAATCCTTTTAATGAAGCTGCCCAGTCGTTGATGTATGGGTTGTACTTCATTGTACATGACCCAAGGGGGTAGATGTTGTCATCAGGGCTAACGTTTAAGTCAGCTAGTTTTTTGTAGAACGCTTTAATTTCTTCTAGCTCTAAATCAGGAAGACCCACTGGCGTTGTACGTAAGAAGTTTTCCGGAATTTCTGGAAGGAACTCGTCATTTTCTAGAGCTTCAAAGTTAGCTGTAAAAAATGTTTCTAATTTTTCCAGGTCTTCATCTGTGTGAATATCAAAGAAAGAAAGAAGAAGAAGATTTCTTCCATCATTTAATCTTTTTGAGACATCAACACCAAGTTGAATATTAGCGGCACTTGCTTTTTTCTGAAGCTCAGAAACACTTACTGGAAGTTCAAGCGTGAACTCGTTATAAAATGGCGTTGAAGGGAAAGCTAAATTAACTCCCTTATACTGAGTAAGAACCTGTGCCATTTGCATTGCATAGTCGCGACCTAATAGAGCTGATTCAGTTAATCCTGATTCACCACGATTAAGTATTGATGCTCCAGCAGCTGATGCAACAAACGACTGGTTCGAACAAATGTTTGAAGTCGCTTTCTCGCGACGAATATGCTGCTCTCTCGTAGAAAGCACCATACATAGGGCCTCTTTTCCGTTTAAGTCTTTAGCTCGTCCAACAAAGCGACCTGCAGTTTGTCTGATGTCGTTTTTGTTGCTGTCATTATATCTGATTCCAAAAATACCTAAACCAGGGCCTCCGAAATTTGGGCCTAAAGCAAGGTGTTGTCCTTCACCAACGATCATGTTGGCACCTTGTTTCTGAGTACCGAACTCACTAGGTTGAAGAAGAGCATCTGTTGCAAGTAACATTGGATCAAATAGAGCGATCGATTGAATTTGAAGTTGTGAACATAAATCAGTTAAGCCGTGAACATCTTCAAGGTTACCGAAGTTGTTGACCTGAGGAAAAACGATACAGCTTAAGGCACTTCCTAACTCTGTTGCCATTTTATGAACAGTGTCGACGTTGGTAATTCCTGTTTCTTTGTCAGTAGGAATTAAGACAATTTTTGTATCTGTCTCTTTTGCCTGAGTGATAAGAACTTCGATATCGCCTGGAAAAATTGAACTGCACACAAGGGCAGTATTGGCATTTTTTACTAGTCTGTTAGCAGTTTGAATCGCTTCATAAAGAGCTGTTGATCTATCGTAGAAAGAAGCATTCATCGCTTCAAATCCTGTCAGCATCGATAGAGCTGAAGAGTAGATCCAAAGTGTTTGAAGAGTTCCCTGAGATCTCTCTGGCTGGTAAGGAGTATAAGCAGTCGTTAAACCTCTTAAGTCACAAACGTAAGGGACAATATCTTGGACTTTATAATTTTTTAAACCGTCTCCGATGAAACATGTCTTCAAATTATTTTTAGCAGCAATGCCTTCCATGTGAGCAATAAGATCATTGTAGGGAAGTGCCTCTGTGACAGTCGGAGCACTATCAAATTTCACATTGTCTGGAATGTGATTGAAGAGGTCCTTTAATTCTTTTGCACCAAGCGCTTTTAACATCTCAGCTTGTTCTTCTTTTGTTGAAGAAATATAAAATGGAGTCAACTCACGCGGAAGTGTTGTTGGATCGTATGGAAGTTTTTTAAAATTAGTAAACTGAGCGGTCATCTGTGTGTTTCCTTCGGATTTTGATCCTTTTAAAAGTATAAATGTGCGCCTATAATAGCCAATAATGAATGATTTGATAAAGATAAAAATGAGTGATGAGGGCAAGGACTCTTGGCCATCGTTTATACAAGATGCCGTTAATGATAAAAATCATTTTTCATTGATTGTTGAGTCAGAGCGTAAGTTGTGCGATTTGTGCGACTATTTGTATTTCAGAGATAACGTTTTATATTTTCATTCGAATGAATTGGGTGAGATGAGTTTTAATTTCGAAGAAATATTGCGCTATCACCAAAGACAAAACTACGCACTTTCCAAAGAGCCATTAGCAAAGGCCCTGGCCATAAAGGGTGAAACTAAAAGAATTATTTGGGATGCCACTTGTGGCACAGGTAAAGACTCTTTATTGATTCATCATTTTGGCGCGACCCTCACGAGTTTTGAGCGAAGCCCGGCCGTTTTTTTATTATTAAAAGACGCCTTGCGAAGATTTCCCGTTAATTTTAATTTAGTTTACGGAGATGCAAGACTCATTGGCGACTCGAGCTCTCGTCCAGAAGTTATTTATTATGATCCTATGTATCCTACGAAAAAAAAATCCGCACTCGCTAGAAAAGAGATGCGAATCTTTAAAGAAATGGTGGGAAGTGATCCCGATAGTTTGGAATTTTTAGAATGGGCGATGACCAAGGCCACTGAACGAGTCGTAGTAAAAAGACCTCTTGAAGCCGATCCTATAAAGGCCAATCCAACGGTAAGTTATACAGGAAAAAGTACAAGATACGATATGTATAAAATCTTTTAGCCGCCCGATCTCTTAGTTTTGAAACCCAGTTTTGCTAAGAACGCCTCAACTTTTTCTCTTTGATCGCCTTGAAGTTCGATTTGAGGTTTAGTTTCTTTTTTGTAAGTTCCACCAGTGCCACAGTGATTTTTTAATTTTTTAGCAAGGTCTTCGAAAAAGACCGGGTTGAATGGAAAGTCGTGGAGCACAGTGACTAGCTTGCCTCCACGCTGATTTTTTTCAAGTTTTATTTTTAAAGTGACCTTTGCCGGCTCGATGACGACGACATGAGCAGGTGAGTCAGTGCACTCACATGGATCTTCTTTACATTTTTTGCAAATCTTAAGGTGAGACCCATCGCTTGAGTATACTAATCGGGTCTCGTTATTGGGTTTATTTTGTTTCATTTTTAACGCTTTTTCATTAAACTATTTTAATCTCAAAATTGATTTATATTAAAAGGATTAACGGTATTATGGCAAAGAAATTTGACGTTTACGGAATTGGAAATGCTCTGGTTGATATGGAATTTGAAGTGACCACTGACTTTTTAAAATCAGCTTCAATTGAAAAAGGGTTAATGACTCTTGTGGATGAAAACCGCCAAACAGAAATCGTAAACACTCTTACAGGCATTGCGCATAAACGCTCATGTGGGGGCTCTGCTGCCAATACCATGATTGCCATCTCTCAATTCGGTGGAAAAAGTTTTTACTCTTGTAAAGTTGCCAGTGATGAAACTGGGGATTTTTACTTTAAAGATTTAATGGATAATGGAGTTGAAACAAATCTTTCAACAAGCTCTCTTGAGTCTGGCATAACAGGGAAATGTATCGTTTTGATCACTCCTGATGCAGATAGAACAATGAATACTTTCCTAGGAATCACTGCCAATTTTTCTACGAAAGAGTTAATTGAAGAGCATATCAAAAATTCAAATTACCTCTACATCGAAGGCTACCTGGTAGCAAGCCCGACTGGAAAAGAAGCGAGTGTTAAGGCCCGCAAGATTGCCGAGACTCACAATGTGAAGACAGCTCTTACGTTTTCAGATGTGAATATGGTTAACTTTTTTGGTGATGGACTAAAAGAGATGATTGGCGATGGAGTTGATTTACTTTTTTGTAATGAAGCAGAGGCTTTCGCTTATACAAAATCAAATGACCTTAACGAAGCCGTGGCAGCACTTAAAAAAATCGCTAAAACATTTGCCATTACACTTGGCCCAAGAGGCGCATTAATTTTTGATGGAACAAAAGAGTTTAGAGTCGCAGCTCCCCAAGTAAAAGCAGTTGATACAAATGGTGCAGGTGATTTGTTTGCCGGTGCTTTTTTATATGGAATTAATAACGGAATGAGCTTTGAAGAAGCTGCGACTCTTGGATGTAAATCATCTACAACTTTAGTCACTTACTTTGGACCTCGTTTAACAAAAGAACAGATTACAACAATCAAAGGATAGGAATAAAATGGCCCGCATAAGCATCAATAAAATTTTAACGCAAGATTTGGTCGACACAGATGCAACGATTAAAGGTTGGATCAGGTCGGTTAGAAACTCTAAAAAATTCTCATTCATTGTTTTAAATGATGGTTCTTGCCAGAACAATATTCAAATCATCGTTGATGAGGTTCTTCCAAATTACGCTGAAGTAGCAGCACTTTTAATTGGTTCAGCTGTTTCAATTACAGGTCGCCTGGTTAAAGGTGGAGGAAAAGTCCCTCAAGTCGAGATGCAGGCAAAGTCTGTTGAAATTATCGGCAAAACGGATGAATCATACCCATTACAGAAAAAAGCAACTTCGCTAGAGTTCTTAAGAGAGCAGGCCCACCTTCGTATCAGAACTAATACTTTTGGTGCAGTGATGAGAGTGCGCCACCATATGGCCATGGCCACTCATAAATTTTTCTCTGATAGAGGATTCTTTTATTTAAATTCGCCTATTATTTCAGGGGTTGATGCTGAAGGTGCTGGAGAGATGTTTACCATTTCAACCATGGCCTCAGATATTACGAAAGCTCCAAAAACTAAAGATGGAAAACTTGATTTCACTCGTGACTATTTCGGAAAAGAAACTTTCTTAGCGGTTACAGGCCAGCTTGAAGGTGAGTGTTACGCAATGGGATTGGGATCAATTTATACTTTTGGCCCAACGTTTAGATCAGAGAACTCAAACACAACAAGACACTTATCAGAGTTCTGGATGATTGAGCCAGAAGTGGCGTTTGCTGACCTGGATGAAATCGCAGAGCTTGCTACAGATTATATTAAGTATCTTATCTCTTATTCACTGGAGCACGCAAAAGCGGAGTTAGAGTTCCTATACTCAAGAGAAGATGCGACAGTTGATAAAAACCACATGGAAACTTTAAAGCATGTTCGCGACTCAAAATTCACGCGCGTGACTTATACGGAAGCTTTAGAAATTTTAGCGAAGGTGGACCCTGCTGTTAAAAAATTCGAATACCCGACAACATGGGGATCTGAGCTTCAGACTGAACACGAAAGATACCTGGCCGAAGTTCACTTTAAAATGCCGGTTATTGTAACGGATTATCCAAAAGAGTTTAAAGCTTTCTATATGAAACTAAACGAAGACGGAAAAACAGTTCGAGCAATGGATATTTTAGTTCCAGGAATCGGGGAGATCATCGGTGGGTCTCAACGTGAAGACTCATTAGAGAAACTTGAAAAGAGAATGGATGATATGGGGATGCAAAAGGAGCCACTATGGTGGTACTTAGATCTTCGTCGTTACGGTTCTGTTCCTCATGCAGGATTTGGGTTAGGTTTTGAGAGAGCTCTTATGTATGTGACGGGGATGAACAATATTCGTGACGTGATTCCGTTTCCTAGAACACCAAAAAATTGTGATTTTTAGATAAAAAAAAGGCCATCTATTTAGATGGCCTTTTTTTTTGCTTATAATTTAATTTTAAAAAATTATCTACGTGCAAATCCACTCATATTGAAAAAGATTTGAGCTTGATCAAAATAGATAGCGAATTGAGCATTGTGGTAACCTTCCCAGTAAGGAATGAAATCAAGAGTCACAAGACAAGCTTGTCTTGGGTTTAAAACTCCCCAGCAGTTATGTCCAGCACCGAAGCCTTGTCCATACATAGCAGCATCACGGAAATACAGTGGTCTGTTTCCAGTATTGTTAATTCTAACGTTGTGACGAGCTCTTGCATTTACAGGAATAACACCAAAGTTATAGTTGTATTGTTGTTGAGCATTTTTTTCTTCAGTCACTTCGATTTGAATTTCTGGTGAAATTGTTTTTACTTCTGCGACTGCAAAAGTTGTGAACATAAGTGAGCAAAGGATAATTAGCTTCTTCATGGGTCTCTCCTAATTTTGCGGTTTCGGTTTGTTGTCGTTGCCAGTGTTTTGTGTACTCGATCCGCCTTCGCGGTTTTTATTCCTATTTCTGTTTCTATTGCGATTCCTGTTTCTTCCTTGTCCTGGTGGGCGAGGTTCACCTGGAGCTCCAGCTATTGGGGCGTTCTGCCCATCACCTGCTGCGTTGTTTTGAGAAGAACTTTGGTGCGATCTTTGTTGTTCCCTCTGAGGAGGCCTTTGTTGTTGGCCAGCTCTTTGAGGCGGATTCTCTCGCTTAGGTTCTCTCGCAGATTGTTGATGCACAGGCGGTGCCACTGGTGTACTGATGTGCTCACCATCTTCATTGAACTCTTGGAACTCATCATTGTTTTGCACAACACCAAGCTCAGCTCCTTCAAGATTTTTTTCTATTGTCTTGAATGGATTATGATCCATGAATTGATCTGCTTTTTCTTTTTCTTCTTTTGTAAGTCCAATGACCGTCGAAGTCTCATTCGTAATGTGCTCAAACGTATCAGGAAATTTATAAGTTGAATCAAGTTCTGAGTCTTTTGGATGATACTGATTGACTGCGTACGTGCGCTTGATGCCCGTATCAGTCAGCATTTCAAACTGCTCGATTAGAATATGAAGTTTTAAAACTTTTCCTTTGTCGCCATTTTTGGCCTTAACAAAAGAGCCTTCACGCGGAAGATTTTTTCTCTTATCTGTATAGACATCGTCTTCGTATTTAATACAACACTTGATTTGTCCACATACACCGTTAAGCTTTGTAGGAATAAGGGCCAGGTTTTGGTTCTTGGCCATTTTAATTGAGACGTTGCCGTAGTTCTTTAAAAAAGAAGAACAACATGTCTGAAGGCCACAGGCACCGATAGCACCAATAGCAGCAGCTCTATCTCTGACTGAAATTTGTCTGAGTTCAATTCTCATTTTTAAGTCGTAAACGAGATCTTTAACCAGGTCTCTGAAATCGACTCTTGCCGGAGCATTGAAGTAGAAGACGGCCTTTTTACCAAATTGAGTAAACTCAACGTGAGTTAAAATCATGTCTAGTTTGTATTTTTCAATTAAGTTGATGCAGATGACTTCAGCTTTTTTCTCTGACTCCCTGAACTCAATTTGTGCCTGAATATCTTCGGCACTAGCAACTTTTGCAATTGACCTGATAGGAAGCATTGATTTATTAAAAGCAACTTCGTAAGGAAAAGAATTGATATAACCAACACTCATTCCACGGTCACTCATGGCGATAACTTTTTGCCCATAAGCAAAGCGGCGCTTTCCAATTAAAAATGGAAATGATCGCGCATTGCCGGGAAAACGAACGCGAACCATAGTGATCGTTTCACCATCTTTAAAACGCGAGTTTTCTTTTTCATTTTGATCATTGTCAAAATTTTGCTGGGCCTCTTCTTTTGAAATATTATCAGAATCATTGTCTTCAATAATTTCAATATCAAGAGTTTCGTTTTCGGGAATTTCTTCTACTAGTGTGTCGGCGTCTTCAATAGTTGTCGAGGCCATATTATGAGGAGATTGCATTAAAATATTTTCCATAAAAGTATTGGGTCAAGACCTTATATTCTAAGGATTGCGATGAGTTTGGTCACTGCTCATAGCAGTAAGTCATTTGATTTTTTTATATAAAAAAAAGCGAGAGGCGAGACAGTTTTGAATTGTTGAAGTCAGAGCTGGTCTCAAAGTGTTTAAGATTCTCTAGAGCATCGCTGCACTCTTTATAATTAGCACTCTTTAAGGTCTTAATAAGGGAGTCTTCGATAAATCTTTTTTCATCATGCTCAGGATGTTCAGATTTTTTAAGATTCGCTATTAACTCTTGTGCAGATGCAAACTCCTGAAGTGGAGCATCATAATCTTCACTGGAGAGATCTTTTGGAAGAAGGATCTTAATCGCACGGCTCTCTACCGTTGGGAGAAGGCCTTGGTCTTGAGGAGAAAAAAGAAATAAACAAAAGTTTTCCGGTAGTTCTTCAAAAACTTTAAGCAGTTTATTAGAGACGATGACACTCATTAAATGGGCATCATTAATCATAATAAATTTCTTTTTTAATTCATAAGCGCGGTAATTTAAAAATTTAAGGAGAGCAAGAATCCCGGGAGATTCAACCTTGTAATCTTTTTCATCTTCACCACGTTCCACCCATAAAATATCCGGGTGATCACTTGTACGAGTCACTTGAGCAAGAAGTTCCTGACCCCATTTTTTAGGATCAGTCTGCTCTGGATAAAGAGCGAGGTAGACTGATCCTAAGTTGCCTTCAGCATATTTTTTGACAAGATTTTTTTGAAGATCACCCAGATCAATCACAGAGATTATTCTTCCAGTTGAGGAGTGTTTTTATTTTGCCCCAGAAGTTTGTCAACTGTATCGAGAATGGTCATGGTCATAGAGTCCAGACTCACTTCCGCGTCTAAAGTTAAAATTCTATTGGGAAATAGCTCTGCAACAGTGTCGTAGCCAACAACTAATTTTTTATAAAACTCTACACCTTTTGATTCGAAATAATCTTTTGGAGCATTTCTCATTTTTTGGCGTTTCTCAGAAGTGTCGACATTGATTTTTAAATAAAATGTTAAGTGCGGAACTAAGTTAAGAGGGAAGGCGTTGTGAATATTTAGGACTTCAGCAATTCCTAATCCACGTGAGTGGCCTTGATAAACAAGTGAGCTGTCGATATAGCGGTCGCAGATAATGACAGTGTTTGGCACTGCCAGCTCTTTTAATACGACTTCAGTGAGAAGCTGCGCTCTTGAAGAAGCAAATAAGTGAGCTTCAGCAAGGGGAGTGATTTCAGTTTTTGTCTCTAAAATCGCCTGGCGCATTTTTTCTCCAAAAGGAGTCCCACCCGGCTCTCTTAAAACGAGAACGCGAAAGTTTTTTTGCTCAAGATGATTTTTCAAACGAATGATTTGAGTAGATTTCCCTGCACCTTCAATTCCTTCAAAGCTCAAAAAATATGAGCCAGGAAATGCTGGGGATCTGAATGAGTTTAGTAGCTCTTGAGTAATTTCTTTCATATTAATTGTCCTCAAAACGTCTCTATAAGGTTTAGCTAAAGCGTACCTTTAATAGATCGGATCGACAATCACTGATAGATATTCAATCTCTTAATTTGAAACTTCACTCTCAAATAAGTTATCAGAAGATGGAATTGGGCCTTCACTTTCGGCCTGACTATTGTCAAAATTCTCTCTTGAAACCTGCGACCTTACAGGGTCCAACTCCATGGCGCTGGTATTGTCATAGAAGTAGTTTGGGTCTTCCGCAGCATCGGGAGCGCGGTTGATTTCTTGATACTTGCCAGTTTCCATAAAAGATTTTCGACTAGCTGGAGTAATTGGTCTCATCTGTCTTGTTTCAAATTTTCCACCAGATCGCCCCTGGTCATTAACTTGATTGACTCTGCTTCGTTCACCCAGTTTACTCGCTGCGGGTGAGTCAGTGTGTGTCTCAACAGGTGTTAACATCTGAGCTTGCTCACCTATAGCGGGAGGAGCACTTGAAAAAGGTGAGCTCAATTGATTTTTTATATGAAAAAGAAAATAGCCGATTCCGAGGATTGATCCCACTAAAAGCCATTTATAAAGTGAGCTTGAACTTTGTGTGACATTTTTATCAGCAGCGTAGAACTCAATTTTATCTCTTTCAACCGATTTTCCTCTTTTTACATTAGAGAGATAAGCTAGACTTGTGATGGCTTCTGTCTCAGGACTAAGGGCAATGACGGATTCATTTCCGCGAAGAACAGCTTCAGCGGGAACTCCTGGAAGTCTATCTGAGTCTTTTAAGACACGGCGGTCGAAATTATCAATTTGATAAAGCTTAGTCCACGTATGGCCACTGTTAGTTGAAACCATATCTGTTAGGAGAATCTCTTTTTGCTCTAACATTGAGAGCATTTCAAATTTCTCATACGGCCCTGTTTTTTGTCCGTGTTTTAAAACAAAAAATTGCTGATCATCATCGGCCTGAAGATTTGCAGCGGGTACGAGTTGAGGTCTTCGCCTTTGAAATAGTGGGTGCTCAAAAACCGTTATCCAATCTTTGGCCTCAACGTTTCTGATCATTAGGCCTTTTGAATCTTCTTCGTAATCATAAATATAATTTTTTAAAGATAAGACCTCTGCAAATCCCAGCGAGATTTCATGAGAGTCTTTTACTTCAAAAAGATGTTCACGCGTCGTCTGTGATCTAAGCATTTCTTCTTCACTCATTAGAATTTCTGAGAGATCTTTTGCTTTTACAGCTAAGTTATTTGGCATGATCAATATCCTACTTCAGGTTTAGTCTCAGGATATTTATCGGCATTATGGAGAGGAAATTGAGTGGAATTGAAGAGATTTAAAAGACTATTGGGGTCGGATATTCTCCGACCCTAATAGATTGAAATTTATTAAAGGGCCCAGTCGAAGTAGACGTAAAATTCAGGATACTTCATGCTCTTAGCAAAGAAGTCTCTTCCGTCTTTAGCCTTAAACATTGTACTACCAATCTCTCCAGTAATACTGACTTTTGGAGAGAAAGAGTAAGTATGACCTAAGTAGTAATCGAAATAGTCAAGTGCTGCCGTAACTTTGTTGAATGGATCTCCACTGAAGTGAAGGTACTTAAACTGAAAGTATGAGCTGTTTTTATCATTGAATTGGTAAGACACAACCCCGATGTTCATCTCGTGAGACATATCGATGTCTTCATCTGTATCACCATGCCAAGGAGTATTGATAATAAAGTCATCATTGAAGAAATATGAAATTTTATCAGTGATCTGGTAAGTGAATGATGGAATTAATTCAACACTATGTTTCCATGTGTTCGCATCAATTTTTCCCGCAACTGGATCATTTGCTAAGTATTGTGCAAAGAATGACGTCGCTAATTTATCATTAATTTTTTTTGAGACACTGGCATTGACACGATTGTTCCCATAAATTGGAAAAGCTCCGCCTTGTCTGTCGAATACACGGCGTCCAACACCAAGGTCTAATTTTACACCGTGATCTTTTTCAGTAAGAACATTTTCTCGTGTTAATAAAACGAGTGAGCGATAGTGGCGATTAATCCAAGATCTTTTCGCTTCAGCATCAGTGTATTTAAATTCTGAAGTTACTAATAATCTCCAGTTCGGTAAAAAACGGTAGATTAAAGTAGGGTTGTGCATAAGACGAGCATCTTGAATGTCGTGGTCGTCTTCGTTTGCGCTTTCGATGTTTTTTCTTACGAAGGCATATTCACCATGGTAAGAAAATGAAAAGTGAGATTTCATGTATCCAAGGACGCCTGAAGTGTCTTTTGTTTCAGCTTTTGCTGCAGCAGCTTCAGCATCCTTAAGTCTTTTTTCTTCTAATGCTTTATCTTCTTCAGCTTTTTTTGCTGCTTGAAGACGTGCCTCTTCTGCCTTTTTAGCTTCAACGGCCTTAGCATTTGCAGCTTTTTTTGTATCTGCTCTTTTTGTTTGTGCAGATGCATTGCTAGCAAGCGTTAAGCTCATCGTAACTGCTAGAATGATAGTAAGTTTAGAAAACATTGCTTTAACTCCTCTTTAATAGTTCTCAAAATAGTTCGCGTCTATCTATCCGTAGTTACTTCCTAGTACCTTTGCAATCGGATTCGATATTCTTTATTAGTTTAATCAAGAATACAATGTTGTTTTAAATACTTGTCTAAAAAAATGCGAATAGTAAGAAAAAGTAAGAAATGATTCCATCAAAGTTCCGTACACCTACATTTGATCAATAATAAGTGACAAGCTGGCACTGGTTTGAGATTCTGACTGTCGATGTCACGAATTTTTTTTACCATTCTTCTTTTATTGCTCACAATTTTGCGACCATTCATCTCCATTTTAGTGGTGGTTATAAGGCCGCTTGTTCCATTTTTAAAAAAACGCTTAAATTTTGAACGCAAAAATTTCGTTGATCCTGCTTTTCATAATTCTTTTTCGGCCGACCTGTGCTTTGAAGTCTCTTCAGAGGGAGAATTGGAGCAAGTACGCTCGTTGATGAGTGCTGCGCTTATTAAGGGATTGAAAATTGAAATTTTATACTCATCTCCTTCAGTCGAAGTAAAATGCCAGAACCTCTATAATGCAAATCCAAATCAGGTAAGACTGATGAGGCTTCCGCTCTTGTCAGCATTTCCATTTGATTTTCTTTATTTTAAAAGTGTGTGGCAGTGGGTGAGTGCACCAGTGGTTATTTTTTGTCGTTATGATTTTTTTCCTGAACTTATGATGCTGAAATTTTTTAATAAAAAATTCATTCTTATCTCGGGCGCCTTCAAAAAAATGAGCTGGTACAAAAAAGAGAGTTTTAAATTTTTTGATATGGTTGTTGCGGCCACTGACCTTGAAAAAAAGAATTTCCAAGAGCTTCTAGGTGAAAAATCAAAAGTTTATTCTTGTGATTTCAGAGTTCCTAGAGTGTTAGAGCGCTATAAATCGGCCGAGGCCACGATTGCTGCTAAATCTTGGATGAATGACTACATTAAAATACTCTCGGGGATTCCTCGCCATAAAAAAATTATTCTTGGAAGTGCTTGGGAAAGCGACCTGAACATTTTAAATAATAGTGAACTCATCTCCCAGGTTAATAAAGGAGAGATGCACCTTCTTTTATTGCCTCATAAACTCGACAATGAAACGAGTGAGAAGCTGCTCAGTATTGTGAAGTCAATCTTTGGAGGTGCTGTCCGTGCGGGCATCGTCAATGAAGAGCACCCCTATAAAGGAGACGATATCGTCATCCTTCAAACTGGCGGAGTGCTTTGTGAGTTGTATTCACTTTTTGGGCTCAGTTATGTCGGTGGTGGTTATGAGAGATCAATTCACTCGGTTTTAGAGCCACTTTTTTCCAATAGTGCTGTGATTACTGGACCTGCTATAGAGCGCTCAACCGAGTACGACCTGGCCCGTGGTTTGGTTGGCAACGAAATACATGTACTCAATAATCCAGAATCATTTTATACTATTATTGAATCTATTGATGTGAATGGCCTAGACCTCGCTGCCCGAGATGAATTTGGTGCGCGAATGGAAAAAGACATGAAAAACATTTTTCAAGATATTCTTGAAAAATGAACCAGGTGATCAATGCAAAATAAGAATTTAGACTTCGCTCTTGTCGGGCACAATTTTTTTGCTTTTTTGCTTTCAATCGGACTTTTGTCGCGCGGGAAAAAAGTATTGGTTCTCGACGATGACCGCTTTAATTACGGTGATTTTTTTACCAACTCACTGACGGCCCTCGATGTGGAATTTCTTAAGGCCTGGGGGGCAGATTCAAATATTGCTCCACTCATGAATATTGAGACTTACTTAAGGCCAGAAAGAGTTTATTTCTTCACTGGCAAAAAACAGCTAGTGTTAGGGGATACTCCTCAAAAAAACTTTCGTGAACTCTGCAGAAAATTTCCAGGACTCTTTTTAAAAGAGTCATCAGACTTGAGTATCTTTAGTCATGAAAACGAAATCGCGAATTTTGACAACGTCTATAATGATTTCTGTCAGAAGATCAGTGCTGTATTATTTAATGAAAAAAGCACATCTAAAATTCCGCTTCTTTTTGAAAACTCAATCCCGGAAAATTTGAAAGCACACTTTCAGTATTTCTTCTCTCACTTTGCTTTAAGGGAAAAAATGCTTGAAGCAGATCGTTTTGATATGAATGGTTTTATGTATATGACCCGAGGCTTTTTTCAAAATCGCCTCTCTACTACGGGCTCTCGTGCTGAGCTAATGCACTTATTCTTCTCACTTATCTCTCCTTATTATAAGCTGGATCATGATCGCTTGATTGCCGATCTTCTAGAGGTTCACACTAAGAGTGGTGGAGAGTTTAAAAAACTAAACCTGTCTGATTTGAAGTTTCAAAGTGGGCTGGTTAAGAGTTTTGAGCTTGAAAGCTTTGATGGAATCATCAGACCTAATAAAATGGCCTTCATCGGTGGTTACCCCGTGGGTCTTCCTATAAAACTCAAAGCATCCAAGTCACTTTCTTATAATTGCTTGAATGTAAAATTTTCTTTTAAAGACAATGTTCCTAAGCTGCTCGAGGGAAAAAAATGTGTTTTTACCACTCCGATTAAGATCGGAACGGAAAGACCATTTTGGGAAGTGTATTTTGAAGGCAACACTGCTGTCTTTAATATCATCATGGCAAAAAAAGAAGGTACAAAAATTGATTTTATCTTCGAGAGAGTAAAATCTCTTTTAATAGAAGACCTGGCCTACCTTTTTCCAGAGTTTGAGTTTCCGGTAGTAGATTGCAAAATGAAGTTCACCCTCGATGTCTTTATAGAAGATAAGGACTTCAACGCTCATAAGAGAGTTGAGGCAAGCTTTAAGAAAAGGATAGTCGAGGTACTTGAAGACTCGGCCCCTCAACTCATATCAAGGCTTAAAAACGTGCTTTATTTTGGCCCTTATAATGAGGATTCTTTAGGGACGTTTTCGTCCTTGGTGGAGATTAAAAGATGGCGGGAGTCCTTATGAAAAAGAGGAGCTTGGGTCAAAGTGGCCAGTCGGCCATCGAGTATATTCTCCTTTTAATGGTTATGGTTACCCTTATAACGTCACTTTTATCTTATATAAAAAACAAGTACTTAGGTGATCCAACAAAATGCGAAAGTCCTGCAAATTCAAAGACTTTGCTCTGTAAAATCGAAAGTTATGTCCGCCCAACTGGTGGAAATAAGCCTTTTCAATACTTCCCGTTTAAGAAGTAAACACTATCAAGTAATATTTTCATGCTCTGCATAATTTTAATGTGATTAATTTTCAACCTGCTAATCTCGAGGGGATAAAACTAATTGGCATATAAATGAATATTGGCCTTTGTCCCCCCTAGGACGAGACTAATTAAATCTTTGGAGAAGTTATGAAATTAAGAGCAGACAACAGAAGATCAACTTTCATGAGTTTATTTTTAGCGACATTAATCGTTGCTTCTTCAGCTCACACAACATCTCTTCGTGCCCAAGACGACGTTCTTGATGAAGCACAAGATGCACTAGCTGATTCAGATGCATACGATATGGACCAAATTGAAATCGAAGGAAAACTTTCACCTTCTGAACTATTAAAGAGAAGAAGAGAGAAGTTAGAAGAAAGAAATAAGATTATGGTTGAAAAGAAAATTGAAGATATTCGTGTAAAACAAGAAATTGCTTTAACGAACAAACTTCAAGGTGCTTTCAACAGTTCATTAAACAACCTTAATGAAGATAAGGTTCAAGTGGTTCAAGCTGCTCCAGTTGCTCCGGCACCGGTTGCACCTGCTCCAATTATTGAAACAAGAATCGTTGAAGTTCCAGCTCCAGTTGAAAAAGTAGAAAAGAAATCGAAAATTATTCCTTCATTAGGAACGAACTCGATTAAAGGCGATAGAATTGATCTAGAGTCAAATGTCACTCTAGGGATCGCTGCTGAAACAATGGTAACACCACAAGTTGCAGTGGGTGTTGGTGTTGGTTATGCTTCACTAGACTTAACAGACGTAGCTAACGATTTCGTAAATCTTGGTTCATATAATAACTATAACTATTATAACCCAGGTTACACGAATACTTACGGTAATGGCCGTGCGATGACTTATAAGAAGTTAACAATTGAAGGTAATGCGAAGTTCTTCTTCATTGAAGACTCAATGATTAAGCCATATATCGGTGGAGCAATCAGCTTCAACAGATCGACACTTAAGTATGAAAATACAAACTCATACACAACTGGTGGTGTAAACTTCGGTAACGAAGACTACGGATCATCTGCTGTTGGTGGAGCTGCGAAACTTGGTGCTGAAATTTCATTCAGTGACACAATTGGTGCTAACTTAGAATTTGCATATGCTAAAAACATTACTTCAGGGATCTCAAAATCTTCTCAAGTATCTGCTGCAACTAACCCAGACCAAGGCCGTCTTGAAAACGTAAGCCGTGAAATTGAAGAAGGATCAACAACTTCAATCCAAGCTGGTTTAGTGATTAAGTTCTAATTCTTACAGTTACTAATAAATTCCTGACAATCGACGGGCCTCTTTATGAGGCCCGTTTTGTTTTTTTGAACAAGCGTTTTACTCCGGTATGTTTTTCAATGTCTTTTCTTGCAACCATTTCTTCCTAAAAGATTCAACTCACTATAGAATTTAACTATATTTGTTGAAGAAAAATTTATGGAGAAATTTATGTCAATGAGAGATGTCTATATCGTCGATGGAAAAAGAACGCCGCAAGCAAAATCAGGATTAGATTTAAAAGATGTACAAGCACCATACCTGGGAGCTTATCTTGTAAAACACTTAATCGATAATACAGAAATTCCGGCCGATAAAGTTGATGAAGTCATCTTTGGAAACACCGGAACTCCCGCAAAATATCCTAACGTCGGGCGTGTGATTGCTCTTGAAGCAGGTCTTGATAAAAAAACTTCTGGCTATAGTGTTCACAGAAATTGTGCTTCTGGTATGGAAGCTGTGTCTCAGGCCTACTTAAAAATTGCCAGTGGAAGATGTGATGTCATCGTTGCTGGTGGTGTTGAATCAATGTCACAAATGCCATTAATTTATAACAAAGAAATGACGGAGCTTTTTGCAAAGCTGATGAAAGCAAAATCTGTCGGTGAAAAATTATCGGCGATGAGTGCTTTTCGTCCGGCCTTCTTAACTCCAATCGTTGCTATCGAGCAAGGTCTGACAGATCCTTTCTGTGGTTTAAACATGGGGCAAACGGCTGAGCTACTTGCACGTGAATTAAAAATCACTCGTGAAATGCAAGATGAGTACGCTAACAAGTCTCACGCAAAAGCTGTGGCCGCAACAAAAGAAGGAAGATTTAAAGATGAAATTCTTCCTATCACTGTTGGTGGATCTTTAAATAAACTTTTATCAAACGATGTCGGCCCTCGTGAGAACTCAACAGTTGAAGGTCTTGCTAAGATGAAGCCTTACTTTGATAAAAAATCTGGAACAGTCACTGTTGGTAACAGCTGTCCGATCACTGATGGTGGATCTGCACTATTATTTGTTTCAGAAGAAGCGGTAAAAAAATATAACTTAAAACCAATTGCCAAACTTACGGATTATCACTTTCACGGCCTAGAGCCTGAGAGAATGGGAATGGGTCCACTCCTAGCAATGGACGGAGTTATGAAGAGAACAAATCTAAAACTTTCTGATTTTGATTTATTTGAACTTAACGAAGCTTTCGCCGCTCAGATTTTAGCTGTTGGTATTGGTCTAAAAGATAAAGAAGTTGCAGCAAGATTTGGCCTTGACCAGGCATGGGGAGAGTTAGACTGGAGTAAAGTCAATGTGAACGGCGGCGGGATTGCTCTAGGGCATCCGGTTGGTTCAACTGGTTCAAGACTTATTGTGACACTTGTTCACGAGCTAAGAAGAAGAAAAGGAAAGTATGGACTCGCTTCTCTTTGTATCGGTGGTGGACAAGGTGGAGCTGTTGTTGTTGAGAATTTAGTTCGTTAATTAAAAACTTAAAAGAGAGAATGTCATGGCCAATAATAGAATCAGTCTCGAGTATACAAATAATATTGCTTACATTGGTTTTGGTTATAAAAGTACAAAATCAATGACGGCCCTTGATATTGAAACAATGACGGAGCTTCAGGCAATCGTTGAAGAGCTTCATACAAAACAAAGTGAGTTAAAGGGAGCGATCTTCTTTTCTCATAAAGAAAATTGTTTCTTAGCTGGTGCCGATATCAACTTGATTGCCAGCATGAAAACGGAAGCAGACGCTGCTGATGGAGCTGAGCGCGGACAAAATATTTATAACCGCATTGAAGACCTGAGTATTCCTACAGTGGTTTGTGTCGATGGGGTTTGTCTTGGCGGTGGTCTTGAGTTGAGTTTAGCTTGTAATACAATCTTAGCTTCTAATTCACCAAAAACATCTCTGGGATTACCTGAAGTAAAACTTGGAATCATTCCTGGTTTTGGTGGAACTTATAGACTTCCAAGAAAAATCGGTCTTCCTAATGCTCTTGATATGATCCTTACAGGTAAAACCTTGAGAGCTGATAAGGCAAAAAGAATTGGCCTTGTGGAAGAAGTGTATCCAAAAGAAAATCTTTTAAAAATGGCGCCGGGCTTTTTTAACAAAAAACCAAAATCACAATCTTTTCAAGAATCAATGAAAGAGCTGGCAACAGAAAATTTTGTTACCAGAAAAATTATTTTCCAAAAGGTGCGTGAGAGCGTTCTTAAAAAAACGAACGGTTTTTACCAAGCACCACTAAAGATTCTCGATGTTATGGACTCGGGAATGATGAAAGGACGCACGAGCTACCTTGCCGGTGAAGCTCAGGCCTTTGGTGAGCTTGCTATCAGTGAACAAAGTAAAAACCTTCAGCATATTTATTTCATGTCAGAAGGCGTGAAAAAATATAACGGCCCTAAATCGACGAAAGCTCTGCCTGAGCTTGATCGTGGAGCTGCTCTTGGAGCAGGGACTATGGGAGGCGGTATCGCATGGCTTATGGCCGATGCGGGAATGCAGCCTATCATGAAAGATTTGACGACAGACGCTCTTAATCTTGGATTAAAGCAGTCATCACAAAACTTCTCAGGTGCACTTAAGAGAAAGAAAATCAATCGTGATGAGTTTGAAAGAAAGCAAAGATCTATTACGGCCCAATTAGATTACAGCGGCTTTAAAAAAATTGATTTAGTAATTGAAGCTGTTGTTGAAAACATGGACATCAAGAAAAAAGTTTTTGCTGAAACAGAAAAAAACGTTAATCGCGAGTGTCTGTTAACAAGTAACACCTCTTCATTATCAGTTCAGGAAATGTCGACAGCACTCGAGTTCCCTGAAAGATTTGCTGGTCTACACTTTTTTAACCCTGTTCACTTAATGCCTTTAGTAGAAATTATTATCCACGATAAAATTGCTCCTGAGACAATTGAGGCCCTTCATAAGTGGGTTTTAAGTGTAAAGAAGACTCCGGTTATTGTTAAAGATGGCCCAGGATTTTTAGTTAACAGAATTTTAATGCCGTATTTAAATGAAGCTGGCTACCTTCTTGATGAGGGAGTTTCAGTTAAAGACTTAGACCAGGCAGCACTTAATTTCGGGATGCCAATGGGCCCGGGAAGACTTTTAGATGAAGTTGGTATTGATGTCGCAGTAAAAGTTGCCAAAGTTATGTACGACGGTCTTGGAGAGCGTGCCCATCCTTCAAAGTTTTCAGGAAAACTGGTTGAAAAAAATTTTTTAGGAAAGAAGAATGCAAAAGGCTTCTACTTATATGATGAAAAAGGAAAAGTGACAGGGCCAAACCCGGAAGTCGAAGAGTTGCTTCCAAAAGAAAAGAAAAAAATGAGCGAGTCAGAACTCCAGATGAGACTCTTTTTACCAATGATCAATGAAGCAGCTGCGATCTTAAAAGATGGAATTGTAACGACTGCCAGTGACGTTGATATGGGTCTGATCTTCGGTATTGGTTTTCCTCCATTTAGAGGCGGATTATTGAGATACGCTGACAGTGAAGGACTAGACAAAATTCACAATGCCCTAGTAAACTTTCAGAATACTGTGAATAAAGATCGCTATGCACCTAGTTCATACTTAACTGAGCTGGTAGAAACAAAGACGACTTTTTACGAAAAAGCTAAATAATTTACAAGCGACTCTTTTGTGTTTCTCACTTATCTAAAATATTTTTTTAAATATATTATTTCTGCAAAAAACCGCCAACGACTGCTGATTTTGGCAGTCGTTGGCCTATTTCTTTCTTCTTTTGCTCTCATTGTTCTTCAAAGCACGATGGGTGGTCTGCAAAATAAACTCATGGAGCGCTCAAAGGCAATTTTGGGGCATGCGGTGGTCTATCATAAGGGCCAGGCAGACGATGTCAGTTTTCAGAAACTTTTTAAAAAACTCGATGACCAGAATATTCATTACTC
Source organism: Bacteriovoracaceae bacterium UBA6153 (assembly GCA_002428265.1). Classification (GTDB taxonomy): domain Bacteria; phylum Bdellovibrionota; class Bacteriovoracia; order Bacteriovoracales; family Bacteriovoracaceae; genus Bacteriovorax. The sequence goes on along the minus strand of DIUR01000001.1, from coordinate 151,027 downwards.
CAAAGAATATGAAATTGAGCTTCTGCTTCGTTTTCAAACTTTTATCACACCTGTCATTGTTCACGGGATTGATCAAAACGGATTTGTGCCGGATATTTTAAGGAATGACCTTCAATCCAGTAAATCTCAAAAGAAAGTCGATGCCATCATGCCGCTTGATTTGGCCTATAAAGTTGGAGTGGCCCCTCCTGAAACCTTGCAGATAATTTCTCCCGCCCATGTGGATGAGTTGTTAGGGGAGGTTCCTAGAAGCCAGTCGATTAATATTGACCGCACGATTTCCAGTGGAGTTCCAGAGATTGATATGTACCATATCTGGGTAAGGCTTCCTTTGATTCAAAACCTAATCCAAGACAGATTGATTAACCGTATCCGCATTTACACTCCAATGGATTTTAAAGCGCTTAAAACAGCAATCCCAAAGGATATGACTTTAAAAACCTGGGAAGATGAAAATGCTACCCTCGTGTGGGCATTAAAGTTAGAAAGCTCAGTGATGATTTTTTTATTTGCGGCGATGAGTTTGCTGGTGTCTCTATGCATTTCTTCAGGACTCTTAATCTTTTTTAATAAAATAAAATCAGACCTGGCAAGCTTTTGGATTTTAGGAGCATCGTTTTCTCAAATTGATAAAGCGACGAAATACTTTCTTCACTTGATGAGTTTTTTCTCAATCGCTGGGGGAGTCTTGTTTGGCCTGGGGTTTTTATGGCTTCTCAATCATTATGCGCCTGAGATTATGCCGGATGTCTTTGTCGATCGGAAAATACCAATTCTTATTACATGGAAGGGGCTAATGATTTCTTTTTTAGTGCCTTATTTGATTTCGACAGTGTTTGTGACGTTTGCGCTGATTCAGTTTAAACGCGAACATGACCTGTTAGATCACGTTCGCTCAGTATCTTAAAGTTTAATTACACATCTTCAAAGCGAGGATCATCGTGAGCTGGAGTTGTTCCAGTGGCCTTCATCTGATGAGTTTTTTCAACCGTCGCTAGCTTTTTTGCTTCTGCTTTAGGTGCTGGTTTCTGGGCCGCTTTCACTGGTGCCTTTACTGCTGCTTTCACCGGCATATGAATCACATTATCTTTTTTTACAGCTTTCGCTGTTTCTTGCTTAACGTGCTTAATCGGTGCTTCTGCCTTTTTTTCTTGAGAGACACCACCAAGAATTTCTGTTTCAAGCTCAACTACAGCATGTTGAAGTGAAGTCGAGTGATTCAGTAATTGTTTTGATGACTCAGATGACTGGGCCGCGGCCTTATTATTGCTTAGTGTGGCCTGATCAAGCTGGTTCATAGCTGCCGCGATATTTCTAACTCCTTCTTCTTGCTCTTTTGAAGCAACAGAGATTTCAGTCATCATGTTTTTTACGATAGCAGCATTCGTTACGATATCTTCTAAAACACTTCCACATTTATCAGCGATTCTCTTACCGTCAGATACTTTTAGAGACCCGGCATCAGTTAGAACTTTTACATTTCTATTTGTCTCTTCAATAACGCTGTTAACTTTTACGATACTGTCGTTTAAGATAGCAGAAATTTCTGTAGAAGCGGTTCCTGACATTTGAGCAAGCTTTCCAACTTCTTCAGCAACGACAGCAAACCCTTTTCCATGCTCACCAGCTCTTGCCGCTTCAACAGAAGCGTTAAAAGACAGAAGCTTAGTCTGGAAAACGATATCATTAATAACGGCCGTTTTTTGCGAGATTTCATTGATGATCTTAACTAGTCCACCAATGCGCTCATTTCCTCTGGCAATTTCATCCATAATATCTTGATTAGATTTACCGATGGCCTCCATTGAAGTAATCATTTCGGTGACAACCAGCTTGCCCTCGTTAGCGATATGCAATGATTCCTCTGATTTTTTTGTAGAGTTCGTTACACTATCAGCTGTGGCCGTTACCTGTGATGTAATTTCATCAAGAGTGGCCACCGTTTCTTGAATGGAAGCGGCCTGCTCGTTAGCAGAGCTCGAAACTGATTCTGAAATACTTTCAACTTCTTTTGAACTATCACTCGTAGATTTTGAAATAGATTTTAGTTTATCAGTTGTTAGGTTAATTGATTTGATACTGCGTGAAAGGAAAAACCACATAACGAAAGAAAGTAAAATCTGAGCAATGATATTTGAGATTGCACCGATGATATAAAAATCTTTTTTAACTGCAATAATATCATTGTGGTTATATTTAATTTCGATAAAACCAACCGGGCCAGCACTTTCTTCACCAAGCTTAATAATATCAGTTTTTATTGTATAAATTTGTTCTGTTTTATTATGAACTTCAGCATCAGCATTTTTTGAAGTCGCTATTAGTTTTTTATCTTTATCAAAAATAAAAACTTCATTGATCGTTTCATCATCAACAATATCTTTTGCTAGTGTCTTAAGATTATCAATATTATTTTCTTTCACATAATTGGCGAGTGTGTATTTAAGTGACTCACTTAATGAGCTTACTTCATTATCAATTTGCTTTTCTACACTGTGAGTTGTTTGCTTCAAAATGAAAGAGGTAAGTGCTAATAGAATCAGTAACGCAGAAACGTTAACTGCAGTCATTAATCTAAACATCAGTGAAGTTTTTTTACGTGCCATAAAGCGCTCCAAAAGAGTGAGAAAATAAGGAGAGGTATTGTTTAACTCTTCGGTTTAAAAGATGAGATTTATAAGTGGTATTTAGAAGGATTTTTGTAAATAAAAGGCCCGTATGAACGGGCCTTTTATTTTATGTAATTTTAGAGCTTTAGGTTTTTTAGACCGGCAAAAGCATTATTTTTTAAGGCCGGTGCTGGTGGCGGAGGTGTTGGGGCCTTACCTTGGGGTCTTGGTCGTGAGTCACCCGAACTACTGCTAGTACTTGATCTATTTACTTGAGCTCCTGTCTTTGCTGTTAGTGCAATTCTCTTTCTATCATAGTCGATATCAATAACCTGAACTTTAACTTCCTGGCCTACTTTAAGAGCACTCATCGCATCTTCAACAAAAGTGTCTGAGATTTGTGAAACGTGTAGAAGACCATTCTCCTTAATACCGATATCAACGAAAGCTCCAAACTGTGTGATGTTTGTTACTTGTCCTGGATACCATTCACCAATTTTTAAATCAGTAATCTTTGAAATATCTTTTCTGTACTCAAACGACTTGAACTCTGTGCGTGGATCCTGAGAAGGAGATTTAAGCGCTTTAACAATATCGTTAAAAGTAAATTCGCCGACTTCTTTTTTAAAATCAGAATCTCTTTCTAGTTTTGCGATCATATCTTTATTTGAAATAAGATCATTCATTTCGACAGCATTCTTTTTTGCCCAGCTACCTAGGACATCATATCTTTCAGGGTGAATAAAAGTAGCATCAAGAGGTTCCTGGCCGTTATAAATTCTAAGAAATCCTGCCGCCTGCTCAAATACTTTTGGCGAAAATCTAGTCACTTTTAAAATTTCTTTTCTATTTTTAAATCCACCGTTTTGCTCTCTGAATTTGACAACGTTGCCAGCAAGAGTCGGACCGATTCCTGAAACGTAAGCAAGTAGAGGAGCAGAAGCAGTATTTAAGTCAACTCCAACGAAGTTTACACATGACTCAACGACGCCTTCTAGAGATTTTTTCAAACGTGCCTGATTAACATCGTGCTGGTACTGGCCAACACCAATTGATTTTGGATCAATTTTTACAAGTTCAGCTAGAGGATCTTGGAATCTTCTGGCGATTGAAACAGCTCCTCTGACAGTAACATCTTTATCAGGAAATTCGCTGGCAGCAATTTCACTTGCTGAGTAAACTGAAGCACCAGCTTCTGAAATAAGAGTGGCCTGTGTTTTTCCATTTTTTACAGCTTCAACATTTTCCATAATAAACTGGAGTGTTTCACGGCCGTATGTCCCACTTCCGATTGCAATGTGATGAACTTTAAATTGCTCGATAATCGCACTTAGAATTGTTGCCGATTCTTTAACTTTTTTCATCGGCTCATGCGGGTAGATTACACAGTCAGCAAGAAGCTTTCCTGTATTGTCTACGATAACAACTTTACAGCCTGTACGAACACCAGGGTCAACTCCGATAACAGATTTTGATCCAAGGTAAGGCTGAAGAAGAAGATTTTTTAAGTTAATACCAAATACGCTGATAGCAGTTTCATCTGAAACTCTTTTTAGTTCTGATTTTATTTCGAGATCAAGACTTGGGTGAATGTAGTTAGCGTATGCTTTTTTTGCAGCAAGCTCGAGGTCACTCATGCAGCCAAGATTTCCTTTATCAAAAAATCTTCTCTTTAAAAGACCTAGTGCCACTTCTTCAGGGAAGATAACATCAACCTTTAGCGTTTTCGAAGTCATTCCTCTTCTCATGGCAAGGAATCTATGTCCTGCTTTTGGCTCTTTTAGCTCAGAAGATTTTTGAGAGAAGTCAAAGTAGTCTTTATACTTCATCCAGTCTTTATCTTCTTCTTCGGCCTTGTCTCTCTTTGTAGATTTTATTAACGAGTCACTCCAGTAATCCTTACGAAGAATTTCTTTTGTTTCCGGGTCATGTGCCATCATTTCAACGATGATATCCATCGCACCAGAGTAACATTCTTCGAATGTCGTGAACTTTAATTCTGGTTTATTAAACTTGTCACCGAACTCAGCTTTTAATTCAGTCTTAGATTTTGGTGTGCTTAAAATAATCTCAGCAAGAGCGCCCAGCCCGGCCTCAGTGGCAACCATACCTTTTGATTTCTTTTTTGCTTTGAAAGGAGCGTATAAATCTTCCAGTTGATTAATTGTAGTGGCCGCTAAAATCTTTTTTTCCAGATCTGGCGTCATTAGTTCCATCTTCTTAATGGCATCTAATATATAAGTTCTGCGTTTTTCTCTTTCTAGATAGTTTTCATACGACTCATGGATCGCTCTAATTTGAATTTCGTCCATATCTCCTGTTACTTCTTTTCTATAGCGAGCAACAAAGGGAACTGTACATTGCTCTGTGATCATCAAATTTAAGACGGCAAGAACGTTCCTGGCGTTGATTTGAGTTTCCTGAGCGGCAAAGATGACAGCGTTTTGTTCTAGTGACATTCGTACATTCTCCAATAAAGTTTGTGATTGGTCGTGACAGTTAACTTTGAAAGTAAAACGATAATCATAATAAAAAGTGTTGGCAATTGAATACTCTTTTTCATATTGTGTATTTATGGAAAAAACGCAAAAATCACCTCTTTACGACCTTGCCATCATTGGCAATGGCATAGCAGCACAAAGTTTTTTATGGAATCTCTCCAATACAAATTTAGCTAAAAATGAATCGGTAAGTATAAGTCAGAATTTTTCGATTGCTCACATTTATTCAGAAAAAAGGGCCCCTGCATGTTCACTGAGATCCAGTGCTACTGTATCCCTCAATGGAATTGAAGAAGATGTAAGCCCCCTTGGCAATGATATGCGCGAAGCTTTTTTCATGTTTGATGAGCTTTTTAAAAAACATCATCCAAAAGGTGTTGAAGAAGTGACTCGCACAGTGGTTTCTACCAATGAAAATGACACAAAAAAAATCACCAGAAGATATAAAAAATTAAATGAAATAAAATCAGATAAAATTAAAAAAGTTTATCCAGGAGTTGAGTACAGTTCTTATATTATTACTCCGGAAGTTTTTTTAACATGGCTTAAAGAAAATTCATCTATACCTGTCACAGACGTTCCAATGTTTGTTCGGAATATGGAAGTGGTTGATGGCCTTCATGTCATGACATTAGAAGATGGCTCGTTGATACACGCTAAAAAAGTTTTATTAGCAATGGGAGCTTATTCAAAAATTTTTGAAAAAATGCTGTTGCCAACTGGAGCTGAATCTCTAGAGAGTAAAAATACGATTAAGGCCGGAAGTTATCTTGAGCGCACCATTGATTTAGGAAATTCTTCATTTTATTTATCTATAGACGGGCATCAGGTTCTTTATAGAAAAAATTCTTTTGAATCAAAGCTTATTATTGGAAGTGCGACGACCATTGGCGCCTATGAAGCTCCTGATTTAAAAGTTCTCTCTGATATTTTTCTTAAAATGAAAGAGACGACAGTGATAAATGTGGGAGAAATGAAAGACTATAAGATCATTACAGGACTTCGTCATAAAGGGCCCAAGAGGCTTTTAATAAGTGAGGCCATTGATGAAAATAAATCTCTTTATCGCATCAACGGCCTCTATAAAAACGGCTATACGTTGGGTTTTTTAGCAAGCTCTAGGATGGCCAAGCTTATTTTTTCTTAGCTTTTTCCTTGCACTCACCTTGAGTGTATTTTACCCCTGCACAATCTGCTTCACATGAGTTGCCGTAAGTTTTTTTGTTCTCGCCACAAACCGGCATATAAATTTTTACACACATACAAGCTTTTGCAGCTGTATCGACAGTTGTTTCAGCAGCAGGAATCACTGTTTCATTTGGTGTGACAGCAGGAGTTGTTGCTGGTGGAGTTGCACTGCAGGCTGTTAAAAGAACTAAAAATGATAATGCTAAGATGTTTTTCATAATACTTTCTCACTAGTTAAAAGATTGAGTCTTAAAAAAAGTATTCATGAAAAGATGGGGTTTAGGAAGAAGATTTTTTAAATGGTGGCTTGGGGCAGAATCGAACTGCCCACCTATGGGTTATGAATCCATCGCTCTAACCAACTGAGCTACCAAGCCGCGAAATTTATTTGTGTCATCCTAAATTTAAGGCCTTTATCTGTCAAGAATCCTGTTAAAAAAAGATCAATCAGTTTAGAATCTCGGCATGGATATGACAAAAACAATTAAAGACAGGGGAGAAATGAGGCCTCATAAGTGGCAAAGGCCCTATGAACTGGCCTTTAGGGAGCATCTTCGCTCTTTTATTTTGACCCATAAACTGATTGATCCTCAAATTAAAACTATTGTTTCGATCTCTGGTGGTGTGGATTCTATTGTTCTTGCCCATGCTCTTCATAAGTTGAATTTTAATATTGAGCTCCTGCATTTTAATCACGGAACAAGACCAGAAGAAAATGTGATTGAAGAAAATTTTATCAAAGAATTTGCAAAGGAGATTAACTCCAAAATTGAAGTTAGGTATTTCAAGATGGATCTAGCTGATTCAAATTTTGAAAACATCTCTAGGGTGATGAGAAAAAAGGTTCATCAAGAATTTGTAAAAGAAAACTATCAGGTAGTGACAGCTCATCATATTGATGACTCATTTGAATGGGGTCTGATGCAATCTTTTAAGCAATCGGGGGTAGTATCTTCCCTGGGAATTCCCGTGATGAGTGCTGGCATCGTCAGACCATTTATGTGTGTGACGAAAGCACACATAAAAAAATATGCCCGCGCGGTCGGTTTAAAGTGGATGGAAGACTCTAGTAATGAAGATAGTAAATTTGAAAGAAATTATTTGCGATTAAATATCTCATCAGTCATTCAAAAACGTTACCCGAATGCCCTTAAACATTATGTTTCTAGAAGTAATCAAGAGGCCTTCATGCATAATGTTCACAGGCTTGGAAGAGTCTCTGAATTAAAAATGCAGGCAGAGGACTCTGGAGGAGTTCTTTTTGTCAGTGAGAGTTTTAAAGAGCATAAAAGTATTTTGAAAAAAACAATTCATCAGTTCTCTAACAAAACTCGCGGTGAAGTTGATGGTGAGCTGGATAAATTTATCAAGGCCCAGGAGTTCATCAAAAACAATCAAGGGAGTTTTCCTTTTAAAGGCCCGATGACTTTTTCTGGTGGAGCTTTATTATTTCTTATTAAAAATAGTGTGTTGGTTACAAACCTTGCTCAGTTGGAGTTTTACCGTCGTTTGGACCAAGAGATCACAAGTTATCTAAAAAATATATCGCAGATTCCTGGGCGTGCTATGATGACGTCCTTTCCTGGTCTGGTAATCGGATTTGGGAAAAAATTAAAAAAACCTTCTAAATTTATTCATCCGCTCTTGCCAGGCACCTGTGAGTGGCTAAAGAACTCCGGAATCTCCTACACATTTACTCCGCTAATGAGCGTAGAAGATAGACAAATGCTAGCTTTCGATGCTGTCATACTTGATTCTTCTGTCATGGGTTTATAGAATAGAGAGGCCAATCAATTTTGACTGGCATTTTTTAGAATAGAAGGAATTACCTAAATGAAACCTCAGCAAAAAACACTCACGCTATGGATTGTTGTTATTTTACTTATGGCATTGGTTGCGAAACTTGCCACTGTTAAAACTAGCGATGTAAAAAACATTAAATACCCAGCGTTCGTCACGGCCGTTCAAGAAAAGAACGTTGAAGAAGTTATCTTCAAAGGCAAAGACACCATCATGGGGAAATTTAAACCAGGATATGAAAGTGGAGCTCGCTTTACTCTAACGGGTAATACTGGAGACGCGACATTTAATATCTTACGCGAAAACCAGATTATCCCTCAGTATGAAGAAGAAGAAAAACAAACTTTCTTCACGTCACTTCTCCTTAATTGGGGACCGATGATTCTCTTAATCGTTATTTTCTATTTCTTCCTAAGACAAATTCAAGCAGGTGGCGGAAAAGCAATGAGCTTTGGAAAGTCTCGTGCAAGAATGCTAAACCCGCATGATAAAAAAATCACATTTGGTGATGTATCAGGTGTTCAGGAAGCAAAAGAAGAACTTGAAGAAGTTGTAGACTTCCTTAAAGATCCAAAAAAATACACTGCTCTTGGCGGGAAGATTCCTAAAGGGGTTATCCTTGTAGGTCCTCCAGGAACTGGTAAAACTCTTTTAGCAAGAGCTGTTGCCGGTGAAGCAGACGTTCCGTTTTTCTCAATCTCTGGATCGGACTTCGTTGAAATGTTCGTAGGTGTTGGTGCTTCAAGAGTACGTGACCTATTCGAGCAAGGTAAAAAACATGCACCATGTATCATCTTCATCGATGAGATCGATGCAGTTGGACGTCATAGAGGTCAAGGTATGGGCGGAGGTCACGACGAACGTGAGCAGACTCTTAACCAGCTTCTTGTTGAGATGGACGGATTTGAATCTAACGAAGGTGTAATCCTCATTGCAGCGACAAACAGAATTGACGTACTTGACCCGGCACTTTTAAGACCAGGTCGTTTCGATAGACGAGTTATGGTTGGAGCTCCGGATGTTAGAGGTCGCCTTGGAATCCTAAAAGTTCACACGAAAAAAACTCCGCTTGAAGATAACATCGATCTTGAAACAATCGCAAAAGGAACTCCAGGATTTACTGGGGCCGATCTTGCTAACCTTGTTAACGAAGCAGCACTAAACGCTGCCAGACATAACAAGAAAAAACTTTCAAACGCTGATTTCGAAGAAGCAAAAGATAAAGTTTTAATGGGACCTGAAAGAAGATCATTGGTTATTTCAGATAAAGAAAAACTAATGACGGCCTACCATGAAGCAGGTCACACACTAGTGGGAATGAATCTTCCGCACACTGATCCTATTCATAAAGTTTCTATTATGCCTAGAGGTGGAGCACTTGGGGTGACTCAAACTCTTCCAAACGAAGATATGTTATCTCTTACTAATGAGCGCGCTGAGAACTTCATTGCGTTCTTAATGGGTGGACGTTGTGCTGAAGAAATTGTTTATGGACAAATGACTTCAGGAGCTTCTAACGACATTGAAAGAGCAACGGGACTAGCTCGTTCCATGGTTTGTAAATGGGGTATGAGTGAGAAGATGGGACCTATTAATTACCACAAATCAGGAGCGTCAGCGTTTACTGGTATGGGTGAAAACGTAGACTACTCTGAAAAAACTGCTCAAGAAATCGATGAAGAAATTAACCGCATCATCGACAAAAACTACCGTCAGGCCATCAACATTTTAAAATCGAACAGAGATGGTTTAGAGCGTCTGGCACATGCCCTAATGGCATGGGAGACAGTAGACTTTCAACAGGTAAAAGATGTTGTTGCAGGTAAGGATATTGGATTACCACTGAAGCCAGAAAAAAAGACTGATGGAAAAGACAACAATGATGGCCCAAAAGTTCCATCAAAAGGTCTTGACCCGGTAATGGCGTAAGAGATTTTGAATTTATTGAATTTTAAAACATTGGGAGTCATTAACAGGACTCCCAATTCTTTTTCCGACCACGGTGCCTCACTTAATCCTGACTTCTTCAAAACTCAAATCACCACTTTTTTAAATGATCCCACGGTGATCATTGATGTAGGTTTTGAATCAACTGCGCCGATGAACTCTCCAGTAGAGAGCTCAATTGAATTAGAGCGCTTTCATGACTTCTTGAATGCCTCAAAAGAGTTTTCTTTTAAAGATAGATTCATCTCTTTTGATACTTATAGGCCTCAAAGTTTTAGAGTCATGGCCCGCGAGTTTAAAAAGATTCACCCTGAAGCTTTGGTTATTTTTAATGATGTCAGTGGCGTTTTGGATTCAGAGTTACGAAGCTGCCTGGAAGAGTTTAGAGGACAAAAATTTTACTACATCTATACATTTTCGCATATTCCTGAGCGTTCTCGGGTTTTAGAGCATATGAAATTTCTGGATGATAAAAAAGACATCATAGAGCAGACGAGTGCTGCATTCTTTAGAGCTCAAAAGTGGTTTGATGATCTCGGTATGAAAGATCAAATCATCTATGACCCAGGGTTTGGCTTTTCAAAAACCTATGAGCAAAACTGGAAGCTCATCGATAGCTTTAATGACTTATCCCTGGCACTCATTGATCTGAAGGCCCCGGTCTTAATTGGGCTATCTAAAAAATCCTTCCTTAAAAAGGCACTAGGGCCAGAAGTGAGTGCTGATTTAGCTCAACTAGAGCGTCTTCATCACGATTGTATCGTGAAAATTCAGGGCTCAAACCCTGGATACCTTCCTTTATTGTTTAGAGTTCACGACCTAGACGTCCTATAGAAAAATTCCTATAAAAAATACAGCTGTCTTATCAAAAGTAGCTCAATCCTCTATATTCCGAACAAATGAAAATACAAATCTTTGCAGCGATTTTTCTGTCAGCTTTACTCTCGGTAGCTTATGCTTATCAAGAGAAGGTGATCTATGATGAAGACGATAGAAGGCTTATTACTGAGCTCTCAAGTGACGACGTTAATGATGCCCTTGCCATAAAGTCTGCTCCTTCCATACTCGCACAAATTCCCAATTGGAGAATTGACTACACTGATCCCGCGGTTATTTCTGTCAGAACTAAAGATTTAAAGTCGGCCTTGAATTTTTGTGACGGCGAAAAGTATCTCGATCAACCTTTGGTTTCAGGATGCACGGCCTTTTTAGTAGGCCCGGACTTAATCGTGACGGCAGGCCACTGTATTAAAGACAAGTACGACTGTAAAAAGCAATCATGGGTTCTCGATTACGACTCTCCGGGAAGCTTCATAGGCCCCACAGGGACTATTTCATTTGATAAAGATAAGACTTTTGCCTGTCGTGAACTGGTAAGCTGGTCTCAAAATTTAAAGCTTGATTACGCTGTCGTGAGACTTGATAGAGAAGTCGTTGGAAGAGAGCCGCTAAAGGTTCGTAGAGAAGGAAAAACCTCTTCAAAAGAAGACTTGATGGTTATTGGCCATCCGTTGGGGATGCCAAAGATTGTGACAAATAACATTACGATCAGAGACAACTCTCTTGATTTCGTTTTTAAAACTAACGCCGATACATTTTCCGGCAACTCGGGCTCTCCTGTTTTTGGATTAAAGTCGGGACTTGTCGAAGGAATCCTTATTCGCGGTGAAAACGATTTTGCTGATGACTATCACAGAAGCTGCAAAAGGCCCCTAAAGTGTTATGGAAACGAATGCAAAGGCGAGAGTGTTCAGCGCTCAACCTATTTGCCTTTTAAACATATTCCCAAAATATAGTTTTTTTCTTTATAGTTTTTCTTTTTATATTTTCTCTTCTACCATTATCCCATGGACTACATTTCAGGCCCCGTCATTCTCTATAGTCAGGATAAAATCCGTATGATGGATTTTCTCTCGGACGTATTCGAGTTTGAGGTGGATCCTGAGCATGATCTCGTCACTAATGGTGGCCTTCATTTAAAACTTATCGAGCTTCCGGAAGAAGAAAAGCCTAATTTTCAGTCTCTGGGAATTAAGTTTGCTTTTAAGATTAAAGGGAGCGATCAGATTAAAGAGATCGTCAATAAATGCAATTTTTTTATCTATAGAAAGTCAGATACTCATCAGCATCTTGATACCTGCGAAGTCGTCACTAACAATGAGTCCGATCACGTTACGATTAAAGATATCGACGGGAGAGTCTGGCAATTTGATGTTGAGACCAGACAATGACAACTTTAAAAACGATCCAAGCAAAGTGCGCCACTTCAACTTTTACTAAAAGACTAGATATAACCTTTGATGAATCAACAGGTCTTATAACAAAAGTAGAAGATGCGAAAAAATTAAAATCGGAAGTCGATTTTTATTATGAAGATGACTGTTTGTTGTTTGCAGGAATGGGAGATATTCACATTCATGCCCGCGAAGATGCTTCAGGAAAAAATACTTATAAAGAAGATTTTCAATCAACGTGTTGCGCGGCCATAAACGGTGGCGTCGTGCATGTTGGTGACATGCCTAATAATCCTATTCCACCTATTGATGATGAGTCTTATTTGAATAAATTTCGTCTCACTCAAAAAGTGAATGTGCCGATTCTTCTCTATGCAGGAATTGGCCCGCAGACGAGACCTTTGTCTTTTACTGTGCCTTACAAGGCCTATATGGGGCCTTCGATTGGGGAGTTGTTTTTCAAAGACAATCAAAGTCTCGATGATGTTTTAATCCATTATAAAAATCAGCATGTGAGTTTTCACTGCGAAGATCCCATTATCTTAGAAGAGAATAAGTCGAAAGCGACTCACGGACTTAGAAGACCTGTTAGTGCTGAGATCATGGCGACTGATACGGCCTTAATGTTGATTGAAAAATACAATTTGATTGGTAAACTTTGTCACTATAGTGCAGGTGCGGGCCTTGCCGCCATTATTAAAGCAAAATCCCGTGGCATAAATGTAACGTGCGAAGTGACTCCCCAACATCTTTATTACTCAGAAGAGAAACTTAAAAATAAGTCAGCGACAGAGCAAACTTATTTTCAAATGAATCCACCGATAAGAGGTGAGAGCGATCGAGTGGCCTTGATCAATGCTTTAAAGGAAGGCCATATTGATTACCTCGCAACTGACCATGCTCCTCACAGTCATGAAGAAAAAATGCGCGGGATGAGCGGGCTTCCAGGTCTTGATACTTATGGAGCTTTTGTTACATGGCTTATAGTAGATCAGAAAATTGATACGAAAATAATTGCGAAGATCACCAGTGAGTCTCCAGGAGTATTCTTTAATCAGTTCCTGGAATCTATTACAAACAAAGACTCTCACTTTAAAAAATTCGGGAATGGTTTTGGATTTCTTCGTCCTGATTTCAGCGCATCTTTTACTGTTTTAAATTTATCTAAATCTCTAAAAGTAGAAGAAAAGAATCTTAAAACCAAGGCCTCATGGTCGCCATTTCTTGGTGAGACTTTCCCTGGTAGTGTTGAGAGTGTCTATGTTTGCGGTAAGAAAATGTAAGACAAAGTGGATCAAATAAGTCAAGAAGTAAGTTTTTGTAAGTGTAAAAATTTCATTAAATATATGTATAGTCTTGGACTCCCTGACGGGATCCAAAGGAGATCATTCCTTTACAAGGACGTACTGATGAAATATTTAACAATAATCGCTCTTCTTGCATCAACAAGTGTTTTTGCTAAAGCTAACCTTGCTGATAAAGTTATTTACGGACAAGATGACAGATTAGACATCTTCGAAAGCAGCGATAATCTTATGAAGGAGCTTTCTCTTTCAACTGCAGCTCAAATTTTAAATAATAATCTTGTAAACGAAAAAAATGGTGTTTATACTGTTAAGTCAGAAACATTAGCACAATCTGGAATGTGTAAAACTGAACGTTTCGCCAACCAAATGGCCGCTGCAAACTGTTCAGGTTTTTTAATTGCTCCTGATAAACTAGTTACTGCTGGCCACTGTGTAAACGCAGACTCAGACTGTAATGGCCACTCATGGGTGTTCGATTTTGCAAATAAGGAATCAGAAAAATCTAATTTCACATTCACAAAAGACCAGGTTTTCCGTTGTACAAAAATCATCGAAAGAAAAAAAGAATCTGGAAATGGAGCTGACTACGCTGTCCTTCAACTTGAAAGAGCTGTTCCAGGACGCGCTCCACTTAAATTCAGAACAGAAGGTAAAGTGGCAGACGATGCAGTTTTAACTGTTATTGGTCACCCAACTGGTCTTCCAACAAAAATCACAGCTGCTGCTGATATGAGAAACAACAACAATCCTGTTTATTTCACAACTAATGCTGATACATACGGTGGAAACTCTGGTTCAGCTGTATTTGATTCAAGAACTGGAATCGTAGAAGGAATCCTTGTAAGAGGAGACCAAGATTATACGAGAGAAAGTGGATGTATGGTTTCAGTTAATCGCCCACAAGATGGTGGACGTGGTGAAGACGTAACAAGAATCACTATCATTAATGCACTAAAACACTAAAAACGAAAAAGGCCGGTTCTAAACCGGCCTTTTTTTTGGTCTTTCTTTATATAGTATAGTTAGATCTTTGCCTCTATGGATGGGGGCCCTTTATTTTGCCTTTTCAATCCATGTAATATTTCTGAATTTTGTCAAAGCAAGTGAGCTTTTCACCACCTCTTCTAAATCAATCCATCCACCATTTGTTCTATCTTGCCAGTTCTTACCATAACTGTTTCTGACCAGAACCATTTTGCGGCATTCTTTAGGAGTTTTTCCGCAGGCCTCTTTAATTCCCACTAAAGTAATAGAGTGTCCTTCATTGTCTTCACAATCAGGAGACCACTTTTTATCAGCACAGATACCCATTTCAACAGGAGTTTGTGCACTCAAGAGATCGGTCACTTTTTTTACCAGTATGGCCTCGCTAATATCTTCAATAGCAGTTTGTTCACGGTTTAGGTCGGGGAAAGATTTAGGAGTAAAGGGTGGCATAAAGGCGGCCTTGTCTTTTTCCAGGCACTCTTTTGGCAGAATAGATTTATATAAAAATTCTTCCAGGTCACTTGAGGTTGAAAAAGCTTCACTGATTTGTTCTGCGGGCGTCTTTATTCCCGCAATATTTTTTTTAATATCTGTCGCCAGACACGTCACACAGTCGTTTGCGGCCTTGTTAATTCCTTTATACTCCTGCCATTTTAATTCCAGGTATCTCCAGCCGACCTCTTCATTTTTTTTGGTGCCACGGACATTCTGCATTTGATGAACCATAGAATTAAAAGGAATACATTCTTCCCTGGCGATAGTTGTGGTCTTCGCACTAATTCTTGTGAGAGAGCTAAATACAGTTCCACCCTGTTTGAGAGAATTCTTTTTTTCACCATAGTATGAAGTTACATCCAGAGATGAAAGCACTTCAGATGGTTTTGAGCAGTCTAGATTTAATTCTCTACAACGATAGTGCTCAAGAAGTGTTGTTGCAGTAAAACCATAACAGACTCCCACTCCGTCTTGAGCTTTAATAGGGGTGAGGTTGGGCACAAGAATTTCGGTATTAGGAGTGGTAATAAAACTTTTATCTAATGTGTTGTAAGGGTATTCAAATGAATAGGCATGACTTGTAAAAATTAAAAGAAGAATTAAGTATTTTTTCATTTCTTAGACCTATCAAGTAGATCCCAGCTGTCGATAAAATAATTTTTTCCGAACAAGCAATATTCATAATCGTTATATTTTGCATCTTTTAAAATGACAGGTGTGCCACTGGCCTCTTCGCATGCATTTGAAGCAGGGTTGCCTTTTAGGCCTGGAACTTTTGCAATTTTAATTTTTTTCTTATCAATAAGTCTTGAGCATTCCGTAGCACTCTTTAGACAGGACTCACTGGCATTCATTCCATGAAAATTTGTAATAATTATTTTTTCAGAAGTCTTCTTGTCGAATTGATAGACAAGCTCCATTGAAAAAGAATTTATAGGAAATAAGAGTAAAATGATCCATTTCATACAGAGTTTATCGTATGAATGGATCATCTTCTTTAATTAGTCCTGAAAGGCATTGATGATATTTTGAGCAGATAAAATCGACATTTCTGTTCTTGCTTCATAGGTTGCTGAGCCAATATGAGGAAGAATCATGACATTGGGTAACTCATATAATGGGTGAGAGGGAACTAATGGCTCAGGAGTCGTCACGTCGAGTCCTGCCGCAAAGATTTTTTTATTTTTTAAGGCCTCATATAAAGCATCTTGATCAACAACTTCACCTCTGGCCGTATTGACGATGATCGCAGTCTTTTTCATCACACTTAATTCTTTAGCGCCTATAATATGACGAGACTCAGGTGTGAGTGGAATATGTAGAGATAAAACATCCAGGTCTTTTAAAAACTCCAGCATATTATCCCCGCGCTTGAAGCCCACAACTTCCATATTAAAAGCTCCATGGGCCATTTCACCTAGGCGTTTACCAATGCGTCCGTAACCCACGATTCCTAGTTTTTTTCCCTGTAGAGCGTGTCCTAGATGGCCCTTAGGCTCAAAGTGTTTCCATAGACCGTCTTCAGCATTACGTATCGCCGACCTGAAGTTTCTTGCAGCACAGATCATAAGCCCGAAAGCAATTTCTGCAGTGGCCTCAGTGAGAACATCTGGAGTGTTGCCGATTTTTATACCGAGTTCTCTAGCGGCCTCAAGATCCATATTGTTGGTTCCAACCGCATAGTTAGTAACGATTTTTAAATGACGATTTTTTTCTAGAAAGTTTTTGTTTATTGCGTCGGCCATGTTTGAGATGATGGCATTATAATGGGGGGCCTTCTCCATTAATTCTTCGGCCGTCATAGGTCTGGGTTCTGTCCAAATATCGACTTCAAAGCCTTTATCTTTTAGTAAGTTAATACCGCTCTCGAGAATATCTCTAGTAACCAAAACTTTCTTCATAAAGACCTTTTGTTTTCTTACAGATTCTTACATTAGATTAAGTCTATAAAAAACATCCCAGTCAACTATTTTCTAGAAATTAGACAGGTTTGGTGCTACTTTGGCGCGGATTGTGACAGTTTGGTCACTTAAGTCTTACATCTGCAAATGGAGCATTTGATGAAAAAATTAATTACTTTAGCAACACTTTTACAGTTGGGTACTGCCAATGCATCAGTTGTAGCAATCATGGACACAGGGACAGACCTTTCTCACAAAGACCTTGTCGCAAAGTCTTGGACAAACAAAAAAGAAGTTGCAGGAAGCCTTGTAGACTTAGACGGATCAGGACTTCCTGGTGACGTTAACGGTTGGGACTTCACAGAAGGATCAGCAAAAGTTTTCAACGATAAGCACAACTACCTTATCACTGCTGACGTTTTAAAATTTTATAACCTATACGCAAAATATGAAACTAAGACGATTAACCAAGAAGAGTTCACTGTTTTAAAAGCACTTGTTTCAGACAAAGCTTTCATGAACCAAGCTAACTTCATTGGTGGATACGCTCACGGAACTCACGTTGGTGGTATCTCTGCTTTAAATAATCCTAAAGCAGAAGTTATGTCTCTAAAGATTCTTCCAACTGTTTACCAAGAGCTTGTTGCTCCAACTAAAAGCCTAGGCCCAGTTCAACTTGAGTTTGACTTCGCTCCAGCTAAAATGACTATTGAGCAATATAAAGAAGAAATCATCAACTCTGCTCTTGAGCAACTTGAGCAAATGGTTCCTCTTCACTCATACTTAAACTTCCATAAAGTAGACGTTGTTAACCAGTCTTTCGGAATTGGTTTCGAAGCTGCTGTTGGATTCATCGCTGCTGGTTTCATGGAAAACCTTAAGAGAGAGCCAACGATTCCTGAACTAAGTGAACTTGTTTTCACATATTTTGATACAATCGCTCTAGTTGGACCTGAGATCTTTAAAGTAGCTCCGAAAACACTTTTCATTATTGCTGCTGGAAATGATTCATCTGATAACGATAAACTTCCAGATTACCCAGCTGATATCCAAGCTGAAAACAAAATCGTTGTTGCTGCTACTTTTGGTTACACTGAAATTGCAGAGTTCTCTAACTTTGGTGCAACGAAAGTTGACGTAGCTGCTCCAGGGGTTGCAATCAACTCAACAGGACCTGCTCAATCATATATCTCAATGAGTGGAACTAGCCAGGCAGCTCCATTTGTTACAAATGCAATTGCTCTAGCAAAAGATGTTAACCCTGCTCTAACGGCAGCAGACCTTAAGTCTATCATTCTTAAAACTGTTGACGTAAAGCCATGGTTAAAAGGAAAAGTAGCTACTTCTGGGATCGTAAACAAGGCAAGAGTTTTAAAAGCTGCTGAGCTTTCTAAGACTATGAACGTTGAAGTAGCGATCACTAAAGCAAAAGCGGAAATCGCTGATGTAGCAGTTACGAAGTCATTCGCTAAGCGTCTTCCAGGTATGAACTTGAAGTACAAACCAGTTCGCCCAAGCCTATTGATTAAGATTCCAGCGCTTTAATTTTTTTAAAAATATCATTACGCACAAAAAGCGCTCCCTTAGTGGAGCGCTTTTTTTTTGTCTTTTCTGACATCATCTTAGTAAGAAGTTTTAAGATATAAAAAACTGGCGGAGTCGAATCAAATAGGCCCATAATTAATGATTGTGTTCGATTACACCTAATTAACTAGGAGAGTGAGATAATGAAATCTCAATTTATGGCCCTTGGACTATTACTTACAATCAACGCTGCAACTGCAGCTAATATCGCTATCGTTGACTCTGGAAATGATTTTGAACATAAAGATTTAAAAGCAAAAGCTTGGATCAATCCAATTGAAATCCCAGACAATGACCGCGATGAAGACAAAAATGGTTACCCAGACGATATTAACGGATGGAACTTTGCTGAAGCTAACAACAAGCTGATCGATTACTCATACGCATGGTCTGATACTCCAGATGTGAGAAGATTTTTCGAAATCCAACTTAAGTCTTTTTTAGGAACTCTAACTCAAGAAGACCGTGACTGGGCAAACGGAAAACTAAAAGAAGAAAAGTTCATCAAAGACATTACTGTTTTTGGAAACTATATGCACGGGACTCACGTCACGGGAATCGCTGCAAGAATGTCTAATGAAGCAAAAATGATTGGCGCAAAATTAATTCCTACAGAAGTAAAGCTTCCAGGACAAAAGTCTGCTGACATCACAATCACAACTGGTAAGTCTAAGACTGTGATCAACTCGTCTGATAAAGGTGTTAAAGATGTCTTAATTGAGCAAGCTCTTAAAGCTCTTGCAAAACAACAGGCCGTTGTTTACAGCGAAATCGGAACATACCTTAAAGGAGCTAAAGCTGACGTTATGAACGGATCTTTCGGTACTTCTTATGCTGCTATTAGCGGAGTGATCACTCAGCTTTATAAAGGGATTTTCAAAAAAGACCCGACAGCTGAAGAACTAAAAAAATACACAGATGCATACTTTGTTGCAGCTGTTAAAGAATCAGAAGCTTTCTTAAAGGCATCTCCTGCAACGCTATTTATCTTTGCAGCAGGAAATGACGGATCAAACAACGATGTTTATCCAACAACTCCAACAAACGTTGTGGGCGAAAATAAAATCAGTGTTGCTGCGACTCTTGGAGACCAGGCATTGGCAAACTTTTCTAACTACGGTGTAAAAAATGTTGAAGTAGCTGCTCCGGGTGTTGGAATCATTTCAACTTCTCCAGGAAACGCTTACATTCCAGTTTCTGGAACGAGCCAGGCTGCTCCATATGTAGCTGGTGTTGCAGGTGCGGTAAAAGACGCTAACCCAAAATTAGATTTCCGCGGAATCAAAAAAATTATTCTTGAAACAGTTGATGTTAAAGAATGGTTAAAAGGAAAAGTTACAACTTCAGGTCTGGTTAACCCAGCTCGCGCGACAAGAGCAGCTGAGCTTTCTCGCACTATGGACTTAGCTCGTGCTATCGCTCAATCAAAAGTAGATGTACTACCAAAAACTGCTAATGATAAAGCAATGAAGACTTATTTCCAGGTTCCAGCGTCAATGGTTATGCCACTTCCAAGCATGATCGTAGTTAAGTAATCTATTTTATTTATTCTTTTAAAAGGCCATCAATTATGATGGCCTTTTTTTTATAAAACGAGGTTCACCATTTATATTTCTGAATTAGACAGTAGTAATTTTACAAGCTTAATCTCAGAGGACAGATGTAATTCATCAGAGTTTCTAAGACTCGCTGAAGAGTACTGTGATCTTCTGTCTGTTTATGGAGTTGAATTAAAAGCGACTCGATTTCCACATAAACTTAAATTTACAAAGAGAAATTATGCTCATCAGAAGAAAGTTCTCGCTTATCTTGAGTTTAATATTTCGATCTTGAAAGAATGCATGATGGATGGAGCGAGTGAGCCATCTGCTAAGATTTTTCTTTGGAAATTATTCAAGAGGATCAATTGTGCTCCGGCAGATGATTTGTTTGATAAAATTTCTGATGAAGACATTATTGAAGTTTATTTTACAGATCACACTCCCATTTTCAGAAGTATAAAGTTTTATCGAGAGACTTCATATACTGTTGATGAAGCACTTTGTTCGACATGGTATGATTTTTCGAAGAGAAGTCTGATTATTACTTTAAAAGTAATGAGAAAAGTTCTAACTTTTATTAAGAAAAATCACCACCTGACAATGCCTTATAATGTTCCAGGCCATGTGATTGAAGAAGTCGGAACAGAGTTTCAGTTACGCCATTGGATGCAAATGAAATATATTTCAGGTGCTCATAAGAATGGAAAACTTGCGGCCGTAATTTCTATCAGCAGTATAGACCCACTGGGGAGAAAAGCGGCCCATTAATTATAATGGACCGCTTATTAACTTATTCGAGAATATCGATAATTCCTGTTTCACCATTAATTCTGATCTTCATTCCGGTTTTTAATTTTTTAGTGAGACCTTTGATTCCTACAATTGTAGGCAATCCCATTTCGCGGGCAACAATCGCAGAGTGAGATAGCAGTCCACCACGCTCTACTAAAAGAGCTGATAGTGAAGGGTAAAGTGGAATCCATCCTGGGTCCGTTCGCTCAGTGACCAGGATTTCTCCATTTAATGTCATGTCGTCGTTAGAGTCGATAATGACTTTTACCACACCTTCAATAATTCCTGGCGAGCACGGGATACCACGCATCTGATTTGGTAGAAGAGATGATTCATCAAAGACAACTTCTTCTTCTTTAGGCATGTGCTGGTTGTTCCAGTAGACAGGGCCTCTGGTTAAAAATCTTGCGGCCGGTTCCTGGTTTTTATAAAACTCGTATTCACTTTTTCTTACTTTAATAACTTCTCTTAAGTTTTGAATACTGTTAGTTCCTTCCAGAGCACCTTTTAATTCATCAAGAGAGATGAAAAAGATATCGTCTTTTTTATCAATGATATTGCTTTTGGTGAAATCTTCACCGATGGCATAGAACATTGCTCTAACGACACCATAAATTCTGGTACGACAAAATCTTGTGTTCTCACGGTTCATAACGGCCTTTCTGGCGTGTTTTAGAGACCACTTGTAGATGATTGCCTTGATGCCAGAAATATTTTTACTTAAAAGTGCCTCAGCGTTTTCTCTAATTTCTTTTTCACGTTTTTCATATTCGTGAAGATCTGTCTGCCCACAGTTAATCAGGTTTTTTAAAAAAACAAAAAAGAGTCCGGGTTCCTGGTGCAAGTCTTTTTGCTCCAGCTTCATTTCGCTCATGCATCTAAAGCCGTACTTATCAATATATTCTAAAACCATGTGGTAGAACTCTTGGAACTGCGACTGGTTCACGGCCTCAAGACACATGTCGTTTGGCGTATTCAAAATAAGCGCTTTGAGTTCAGGTTTTTTTGAAACATACCCAGACATGACGATGAGTCTTTTAGTTGGTTCTGCTGATTCAAGATTTCCATTACCAGCAAGAAGGTCATTGTGAAATGAATCCCCGAGATGGCCTAGCCATTTACCGGTGATTTTTTTGAACATCCCGTAATGGACCATACATAAAAAATCGTTGATGATAGGAGCGTGCCACTTCCAAAGCATTTCACGCTCTAGGGCCTGATAGTGCTCATAAATTTTATCGCTGGATAAACGAGAGTAGTCGATTGCTCTGAATTTGTTGTAAACAACATGAAACTCAGTCAAGAAGTCATCGACAATATTTTGAATATTTAAATGGAAATAGAAAAATTTCATACCAGTTAAAAATGACCTGACTTTTGAACCGGCACCATTATGAAATTCAGGTGGCTTTACTCGTTCTGCAATTTCATCCTGAAGCGCCTCATTGGTTCCCATCATCGTTTCCATGAATGATCGGTTGTACTTATAGCCTGGAAGGATTGAAGTGAGCTTATACCAGTTTAATAGGTTGTAATAAACTCTTCCGTAAAAAAGTCCCAGCATGTTTTTTAAGAAGTAGTCCATTTCTTTAATGCGTGATTGAGGAACCAGAAGGATCTCACAGAACTGAACGTAAACCTGGTGATAAACATAGTGAGCAAATCCAAAAGTCAGAGGCATCGTAAGACCTCCGTAACTTTCAACAATATTTGAGTTGTCCCAAAGGTATAACATCCCTCGGCTGTTTTCCACGCTGGTAGTAACTGGGCGCGACTGAAGAATGAAGAGCTCACCATCTTTGATGGCCCACTCAACGTCTTGAGGACGGCCATAAAAGTCTTCAATCCTATTGGCCATAGAGTAAAGCTCTTTTAAGTGGGCCTCAGTTAGAGAGTCTGCATTTTGTTCATTAAGTGGAACTTCAACTTCAAGGCATTTTTGAGCACCTGAGTCTCTTATAAGTTTTTTTGTTTTCTCGACGATGTTTTTTTCAACAACGTGTCCGTCTTTTTTTAGCAGTACATAAGTGTCTGCATCCAGAAGACCTGAGACAAGTCCTTCTCCAACACCGTAGACTGAATTGATAAAAACCTGATCATTTTTTCCATTGATAGGATTACAAGTAAAAAAGACACCACTGATATCGGGATCAATCATTTCCTGTAAAATAACTGAAACTTTGATATTTAAAATGTCCAGCTTGTTAATCAGACGATAATGAAGCGAGCGCTCTGAGTATGCAGAGGCCCAGCATTCTTTGATGGCCATGATGGTTCTGTCTAGGTCTGAGATATAGAGATAACTTGAAAGCTGGCCCGCGAAAGAGTGAAGTGCACTATCTTCATCATGAGCACTTGATCTCACTGAGATTAGGTCTTTTTCCAGCCATTCCCAGGCATGAGCGACTTCTTCATAGATAGAAACCGGCATATTGGTATCGACAATCTTTTTAGTGATCTGGTTTGAAATCTCCAGCATAGAAAGATTTGTATTGGTTAGAATGTTTTGAATATCTTCAGTAATATTTGTCTGCGCTTTAAATTCTTCAAAAAATCCCGGAGGAAGCGTGATGAATTTTGGTACTTTAATCCCATTAGTTGCCAGAAGATAAAGGTTATGGCCTTTTCCACCTGATTCTTTTTTGGCAAAGTGATGAGTAGACTCTTTGTTAATCGTATACAGTTTGTGCGATTTCATATGCGCCTTGTTTTTTTAGTTCTTTATTAAGTGAGCACCAATTAAAATTAAGTAGAAAACGATAATATAAACGGAACTAAAAGCTCGATAATTCTTAGCAGCTTTAACAGTGTCTTTAAAAACGTAGAGAAGGGATAAAAGCATCAGAAGAATCAGAAGTGTCCCAAAGCTCCAGAAAAGAATAGACTGATTTGCCCCTGTTAAATTAAGGGCCAGGTAATGAGCGATGATGGCCTGGGAAGCAACTAACGTTACTGCTCCAATGCGTCCGAACAACGATGAGTAGGTATCTACATTTTTCCTTTCTTCACTGGTTGCAAAAGTCTTTCTTCCAAACTCGAAAATATTAAAGAGCATCCAGTTTGCCAGTGCGAATGATAGATAGGCCGGAGTCGTGACAATTTCAAGAATTGATAATTTAGTCAAAAAAGAAAAAATGGCAAAACTCAAAAGTGTTGTCACAATTGTATGCACCAGAGCATAAGTTGTAAGATAGGGTCTGATTTTATCGGCGATGAAAAACTCTTTGTACATGATGAGCGAATAAATGATGGCCAGGATGATGCTAATAGAGCTTTGAAGCCCGTGGATAGAGAAAGTTGCAAGCTCTATTAAAATACAAACCAGCATCCCTCTATACATATCTTTATGAGTTAAAAGACCTCTAGGAAGTGGGCGGTGTTTGTTGATGATGACATCAAGTTCATAATCTTTTACTTCGTCGTATAAACGCAGCTTAAAATAAAAAGCAGTCACTCCCACTAAAAGAAGAAGTGAGTCAGTAAGACCAAAAAAGATAGCATGAGTGCTTTTGGCCACCAATATGTGAGCAGCTATAAAAACCACGATCATCACAATGTGTGAAGTCGGCTCGAAGCGCTCTTTAGTAAACTGCAGCCATGACTGTGTCTTAGACATTAAGCATTCCCCAGAATTTTCTTTTTAAGAACTTCATACTCGACCTTACTATGGTGGCGTGGATCCATGGGAATGTCATCAATATGAATGATTTCATCAACTATGAATTGATTTTTTGCCATGACTCTTTGAATTTCTTTTTTTGCTTCTTCGATATTTAGATTTTTATCGAGGCTAGAGTAGACGGCATAAGTTTTCTCAAAGAGTTCTGGATCACTGATTCCAAGGAAGGCCGCTTTATGAACGAAAGGAAATTTCTTAAGAATAATTTCTGCTCTTACTGGGAAGAAGTACTGGCCTTTTCTGTTAATAGCGTTGTGAACGCGGCCGACGATCCAAAGGTTTTTATGTTGATCAAGTTTACCAAGATCACCTGTTCTGTGCCATACAACACCTTTTTCATCGCGGATCTTTGCTCTAAAGAATGCTTCTTCGTTGTTAAAGTATTTTTCACAAACGTGTTCACCAGCAACAATGAGTTCTCCCACTGAGCCAGGAGCGACTTCAAGATTTTTCCAGTCAGAAGCTGACTTAACATACACAGCATCTTTTTCGATATGAATAAATTTATACTGAAGTCCCGCGTCGAGTGCTCCAACGTTTACACCTGGCTCGACGATCTCTGGATCACTGTCTTGTGCTTCATTGAGCATCTCAACCGCTTCAATATGGGCCATGGGTTCAACTTCAGTTGATCCGTATAAAACCAAAATTTCAGCATTTTTAGCAACACTCTTCATTCTGGCAACATCGTCTCTTGAGATCGGAGCTCCACCAGTCACAACACGTTTTAAGAAATCAAGATTTAATTTTTTATCAATACAAAAAGTAGCAAGAGCGTTAAACAGTGACGGTGATAGAGTTGTACAAGTGACACCTGCTGATTTCATCTGCACATAAAGAACCAAGGCATCTGTCGCTGCAGGCTGGCCTACATCGATGGCCGGAATAATGGTCTCCACACCAGCTGCTAAGTTATTGAGTGAGAAAATAGGGAAGACCGGAAGGTCTTTATCACCATCAGCATAGGGAAGATGTCTATTTAAAGCATAGTGCTGGGCCGCTAAGAAGCGATGGCTTCTATCAGCTCCTTTGGGAGTTCCACTTGAGCCGGTTGTGAATGTAATAAGAGCAGTGTGTTCTTTTTCAACAGGTGTATCAGTGGCCGGAGTTTTTCCCTGTAAAAGAGCTTCGAGCCTGGCCGTGTAGGCAATTGTTGAGGTGACTTCGCCTGCTACAATCTTGATAGGAATTTGCGCGATCTCGGCAACATCTGCAAGATAGGCAAAGGCCCTGTCTGCACTGATCATGGCGCGAGGCCCTGCTACTTTTGCACTGACTCCCATCTGATCTCTTCTTGCCCATGAATCCAGAAATGTTGGAATGGCACCCATTTTTTGAAGGGCAAACATTGAAGCATACATATAAAGAGACATTGGTAAAAAGAGAATAACTCTGTCGCCAGAGTTGATTCCTTGATTTTTAAATTCAGTTGCAAGCACGGCCACTAGATGATCAAGCTCTGCCACTTTAACCGACTGGTGAGGAAGTGGTGTATTGATGTCGCCATTCCAGTTTTTTATATCAGCAGGGTTTACCCATGTCAGGATATTTCTCATTGGAAATTTACTTTTATGATCTTTTAGGAAACTCGCTACGTTATTATTTTCGTTTACGCCATCAAAGTATCCAAAGGCAGAATTGATTTTATCTTTCATTGTAAATCCTGAGTTCAGTGCATTGTTTATGATTTCACCAAGTTCACGTGTGTGAGTCCAAAGCAGAGCGTGTCCTGCGTCCGGAATCATTTTGATCGTGGCATTTTTTAGTGAGGTTAGTGGATTGAACTGTCGTTCTTTGTTAATGCCTTTGTAACAAGTCTGGTCTCCTTCACCCATGATGATGAGAATAGGAGTTTTTCTATCGACGAGAATATCAAAGAGAGCAACGACTTCTGAATGTTTAATATTTTTTTCAAGAATGCTTAGAGCTAGTCTCTCAGAGTTAAAATATTCTTTAGCATCATTTTCATAATGATCAGGAATGTTTTTTGGATGCGAGCTCTCTTTGAGCATTTTTTCAATACTTTTTTTCGCAAGAGCTGGAAGGGCAAGGTTTCTAAACAGGTCACTTATTAAAAGCCCTTTCATAAGTGCTCCAGGTCTTTTAGGAACAAACATATAAGGAGCAACGAGAATAAGCATTTTGGTTTTTTTATTTTGGACAGCTGTCTTTAATGCTTCAACACAACCGAAAGAGTATCCTAGTTGATAATCTGCCGATTCAAAATGAGCAGGCATGGACTTCGTGACTCTATCAAACTCCAGTAACTCAAAATCGGGGAGCTGTTTTTTCAGATGGCCAAAATCTTTAGGCGATCCCGGAGAGCCATGGTGAACAATTATTTTTTTCATAACTCAATACCTTTTTGAAGCATCTTTCTGATTGTAAAAAAATCAGGATTTTTAGTATAAACTGGATTAGATGAAATATTATCCGTCTCTATCGGTAAGTCCTGATTTTTTTTGATGGTTTTTAAGAGTTTTGCTGCTTCTATTCCTTCAATTTTAGAACTTTCTTCAATAAGGTTGGCAAAATTTCTTCGCAGCTTATCGCCTTCAATACTTGTTTGGACACGTCGGATAATTCTGCCGTTATCTATTTTTTTATCCATGACATGTACTGTGAATCCTGTCGGGCGCTGGTCTTTGATGGCCCAAAAGTCACACATTGTTCCGCGGTAGTCTGGCAAGAGACCGTGATGAATATTGATGGCCGCTATTTTTGGAAGCTTTAAAATTTTGCTTTTATAAATGTAGCGTGTCCTGGCATTCAAGATCAGATCCGTCGGGTGTTTTTTTACAAATTCTAAAAACTCGGGAGAATTTGGGTTTTCATAAAAATGCATGGGGATTTTAAACTTAGTGCATAGGCCAGAGCGGTCTTTAAAGACGGCCATGAGAGAATTTTTAATAAGGTTATAGCCAATATGACGGGCACCCATAACCATTAGGGCCAGACCCTTAGCTATTAAGGCGGGCGAATTGTTTTTCAGGATAATCAGCTCGATATTGATATCTATTTCATTGGAGATTCCCTGAAAAAGCTCCTCTAAAAAGAGGTTATAATTCATGGGTACAAAGGTCACTTCGCTAGTAACTACCAGTATTTTCATAAGACTCCATCCGTGAGTTGACTATAGTTTAGCCGTGGTTTGTATTTTTTTCAAAGGGCGATGGATTAAAAACTAAAGAGTCCCAGACTTGGCTATCATGGTGAATACATAGTTATAGCAACAGAGGAATTTATGCAGAATATATCGGTCTATCTTAACCAGAAAGCTTCAAATGGAAGTCAGGATTGGCAAGGAAAGATCAATAACGCCCTTTTTAGAAGCCAGATCGAGTATCCGGTTTCTCAAAGTATAGCTGAGCTTCATGAAAACCTGGAGCGCGATATTTCTAACAATGTCGATGCTGTCTTATCTGTTGGTGGCGACGGTACAGTTCACTCAATTATTCAAAAACTAGCGGGAACAGATATTGCTCTTTTAGTTGTTCCTGGTGGGACAGCAAATGACTTTGCAAGTGTCATGGGCTGCAGTTCTAATATTAAAAAAATTGCTCAAACAATCAGACAAGACGCCAGAAAGAAAATTGACCTTATTAATATCAATGGAACTTTTATGGCCACTAATGGTGGTTTAGGTTTTGCTGCGGAAGTGGCCCATGAAATTAATGAATTGAGAACCAAATACCCTCAGTTTAAAAAATTCATGAAGTTCTCAGGTAAGAATATTTATTCATTATTTTTAGCTAAAAAAATGCTTACAAAAGATATTAAAAGCTACAAGTTTAAAATTGAGTCAGCGGAGTTTAGCGACACAGTCTTCACTCCTTTGATTCTTATCAATAATCAGTCAGTATTAGGGGGAAGTTTTGAAGTTGCCCCTGAAACAAATCATCAGGATGGAACGTTTAATATAACAATTTTAAAGCATGAAAATAGACTTGAACTCATCAATTGTCTGCTTTCAATCATGAATGGAAACTTTCCTAAGAATGATAAAAATCTTGTTAGCTTTGAAACGAGTGAAATAAAAATTGATCTCCTAGATGGAGCTTCAGATCTCGCATTTTTTGGTGACGGTGAAACATTTAAGAAAGCATCGAACTGGAATATTAAGTGTTATTCAAACTTTTTGAATGTTTTTTCTCCAAAAGATCAAACTGATTTTGCCAGCAGCTTTTATAGTCAGGCCGTGAGTTTGCATTAATGAATATTCTAATCACAGGTGGAACAGGTTTTTTAGGCGGCTATCTTATAAAGGAGCTCGCTGATCAATTTGATAACGTTTATATTCTTTCTCGTCAGGGAAGTCTTGAAAAATTCAGCAAAATTAAAAATCTCAAATATATCAAAGGGGATATTACCAACCTAGATGTATTAGGGATGGATGAAAATGATAAAAATGCTTTTTTAGATAGTATTGATGTTTTTCTTCACGCTGCTGCTCTTTATGATTTGAGCGCAACTTATTCTGCATGCTTTATTCAAAATGTAGTGGGGACACAAAATGTTCTTCATCTTATCAATAGAATGAAAAATCTAAAATCTTTTTACTATATTTCTACTATTGCGGTAGGGGATCAGGATTCTTTTTTTCTGGATGAAAACTCTCTACCTAAGAGACATAAATTTTTAGATGCTTACTCTGAAACAAAATACCTGGCCGAGCAGCTCGTTCGTGAGAACACGGAAACACCAAGACATTATCAGACGAGGATTATCCGTCCCGGAATTATCATTGGGGATTCAGTCACACTGGAGATGCCAAAGATTGATGGGCCTTATTATTTTATCGAGGCCTTTAAAAAATACGGACACCTTTTAAAACTCATACCATTTATACCTCTTAGTTATAATCCAAGAGCAAAACTTCCGATAATCCCGGTTGATCATTGTGCTAGGTTTATCAGGCTTTTAATCACACGAGATGAGCGCAAGACAGAGCTTAAGACGTATCACTTAGTAAGCTCTGAGCTGCCAACGTTGACTGAATTTCTAGCAGACTTAAATGATATGTTTAAATTAAAGACATATTACATGGCCGTTCCAGAAAATAAGCTCCATAACACTTTACTAAAACTTACGGGTATTCCCGAAGAAGTTTTGCCATTTATGTTTTCAAAGTTATCTTACGATAAGACCAGTACTTTAGAGGATTTGCCTGAGATTTCTGAAAGCACTTATAGTGCTTTTAAGAACATTCTTTTTGGGAAATCATAAACACTGGTTTTTTGAGTAAAATATGAAAACGATTCTTTCATTGGCCTTTGCCCAAGATCAATATAATTTTGATGAAGAGATAGAATTCTTTGGCGAAGTCTATCGAGTCATTCAGTATTCCACCAATTTTGATGTTGATCTCACTGAAAAACTCATTCGAAAATATGATGGCCAGTGTGATGTTATATGCATCACTGGTATTCCACAAAAAATCAAATTCAAGAAAGGTTATTTTCTTCACCCTGCCACTTATAGATTAAAAACAGCGGCCAGATACACTCCGATAGTAGATGGACAAATTATTAAAGATGTCTATATCCCGTATGCATTAAGAATGTACCAGCTAAAAAATCCTCAATTCTTTTATAAAAAGAAAATCGGGTTTTATTCTGCAGCATTGCAGATTAGTTTTGTCGAGCCACTTTCTGAGATCTGTAAAGACCTGGTTATGGCCGATCCGTTCTTTTTACTTAAATTACCCTTTAATCTTCATAGCTCAAAGTCGTTAGAAAAATTTTTAAAACTTTTAAGTCCAGTACTGAAGTCAATGAAAGTTCAAAAGAAATTTGTACCCGATTTTGATAATGAATCACTTTTTAAAAGCCGGGCCCTTAATGAATTTTTAGATTGTGATATTTTGGTGGGTAATGAGGCCAATATAAACTTTCTCAATATGTCTCACTTGAAAGGTCGAACTATTATCATTGATATTGTTTCTCCTCAGTTGGAAAAGAAACTAAAAGAAGCAGGCCTTAAAGAAGCCTTGATTTGTCTTCCGCAGTTATCAATTTATCCTAAAATGAACTACTCAATCCTCGAAGGGATTATGCAGATCAAAAAAGGAGTAGGGAACTTCGTTAAAGAAGATGATGTTATTAGAATGGTGGAAGAGATTAAGATTTCTCCAGATGTAAAAACATTTTATGAAGATGTTGAAGAGACAACTAAGTTCTCATTTGTTATTCACCCACTTTCTACCAGCTATTTATTCAA
Source organism: Bacteriovoracaceae bacterium UBA6153 (assembly GCA_002428265.1). Taxonomy (GTDB): domain Bacteria; phylum Bdellovibrionota; class Bacteriovoracia; order Bacteriovoracales; family Bacteriovoracaceae; genus Bacteriovorax. The sequence continues at coordinate 120,243 of DIUR01000001.1, read as the reverse complement.
GCATCCTTACTTGAAATTTATAAAAGAGTACTCAAAACCTTTTGAGAAATTAACGGAAGAAGTGATTTCTTATTCTCCAGGATTCTATTATGGTAAAATTGATGGAATTGTCAGCGAGAAAAATGGTAGGAAAGTCGAAGGACTGATTTACACTGTCACTGAAACTCCAAAAAAATTAATGGAAGCAGAGCCAGATGTTATTTATAGAAAAATTTTAAAGTTATGTGAAAAGGCCGATGATGCCGGATCAAAGATTATGGGACTTGGCGCTTACACAAAAATTGTAGGGGATGCTGGAGTGACAATCGATAGATTGAGTCCAATTCCAGTAACAACCGGAAATTCACTTTCGGCCGCTTCAACTTTATGGGCAGCAAAACTTGCTGTTGAAAAGCTGGGATTTGTAAAAAATGTCGGCGGTCAGTTTAAAGGAACCGTGATGATTGTTGGTGCCACCGGAAGTATCGGGGCCGTCTCAGCGAAAGTTTTAGCACTTTCCTGGGATAGGATTATTATTGCAGCTCCGAGGGCCTATAAGCTGATGGAGTTAAAAGAAGAGATTTTAAAAATTAATCCAAAGGTTAAAGTCGAAGTTTCAACCGATGCAGATAATTATTCTGATGTATGTGACCTGATTATTACGACAACTTCAGGACAGGGAAAAACAATTCTTGATATTATGAAAGTGAAGTCAGGATGTGTGATCTGTGATGTTTCAAGACCATTTGATATTAAAGAGTCTGATGCTATTAAAAGACCTGATGTCATGGTTATTGCTAGCGGTGAGGTGACCCTCCCCGGGCAAGTTAATATCAGTATTGATCTTGGTCTCGAAGGCAATATCGTCTATGCCTGTCTGGCCGAAACCGCACTTCTGGCAATGGATGGAAAATTTGAATCGTTTACATTATCTCGAAACATCAATTACGAAAAAGTTATTGAGATTGATAGAATGGCCAACGAACACGGTGTAAGGCTGTCTCAGATTATGGGGCATAGTGGGTTTATTACTGATGCCGAGTTTGATTTATGTAAAGAACACGCTTTAAACGCTATTAAAAAAAATAAAAAATAATCACTTTATAAAAACGAGATCATCATGGGACAAAAGTATTTTTCCGGACTTAATTATACGCTAGGAAACGAAGATACCAGTGTTGAAATTGAAATGATTAAAACACTAAGGCCTGAGAACATCTTCTCAATTTGTGGAAGTGGTGGAAGGTCTCTTCCGCTGATGCATAAAGACGCGAGTGTTATCACACTTTCAGATTTATCCAAAGAACAGTTGCAGTTAGCTGAGCTTCGACATGCAACTTATAAAACTCTTACTCACGAGCAGTTTTTGCTGTTTTGGGGATATTTTCCATATGCTGAGAATAATTATTCAACACAGAGAAAAGAGCTTTTTTCAAAAATTACTTTGACTCCTGAGACGAGAGAGTTTTTCTCCAATGTATTTTCAGAAATTGATTATGGCTCACTTTTATATTTAGGTAAGTGGGAAAGAACCTTTGCAGTGTTTGCAAAAGTTAACCGCATACTCTTAGGTCTGGATTTTGACCGTATTATGAGATTTGATAATCTTGAAGAGCAAAAAGAGTATTATCAGACAAAATTTCCCATGAAGAGATGGAAGGCCCTTATCCAGATTCTTGGCAACAAGGCGATGTTTAATGCCCTTTTATATAAAGGCGACTTCATTACAAAGAACTCTAAGCTGACACACTTTGAATATTACTTTCAGGCCTTTGAAAGATTATTCACGAGAGACCTGGCCCAAAAAAGTTTTTTCCTTAATTTGTGTTTTTATGGACGAATTAAGTCTCTTGCAGGAGTTCCTGTGGAGGCCAATGCTGAATCATTCAAGAGAGTCAACGAGTCTCAAACCGCAGTTGAGTATAAGCAGGAAGACTTCGTAACATTTTTATCTAAGGGCACTCATCAGTATGATTTTTTATCATTGAGTGATGTTCCATCTTATTTTCAAGGGGATCTTGAAAGAGATTTCATGCAAAAGATTAGGCCAGGTCTTTTATCCGGGGCGATTATTGTCACTAGGTATTATCTACGTAAGTCTGATTGTAACCTGGAAGGATTTGTTGACGTTAGTGAGACATACAAAAAACTCATTGAGATGGAAAAAGTCCAGATGTATGATATTAAAGTCTATAAGTACCAACCGTAAAATAAGGAAAGAATATGTCTAAGTTAACTGGGACTCAATTCGTTGAAGCAATGGAGTGGCGTAATGCTACTAAGAAATTTGATAATACTAAAAAAATTGATGAGAAGACATGGAGTGCATTAGAGCAGAGTTTGATTTTAACTCCATCATCTTACGGAGTCATGCCCTATAAATTTATTGTCGTTCAAAATCCTGAGCTAAAAGCAAAATTGAAAGATGCTTCATACGGGCAGACTCAAACAGAAGACTGTTCACACTTGGTGGTGTTTGTAGCAAAAGAGAAAATGGATGTTGAACACATTACTAAGTATGTTGAAAAAATAGCTTCTGTTAGAGGACAAAATCCAACAGATCTCGATGGCTATAAAAAGATGATGATTTCAAATCTCGTTGAGCGAATGAATGACGAGCAAAGTTTGAAATGGGCCACGAATCAGGCCTACATTGCTCTTGGAACTTTTATGACTGCCGCTGCCGTTTTAGGCGTTGATACATGCCCGTTTGAAGGGATCAACCCTAGCAAGTACGATGAGATCCTGGGCCTATCTGGAACAGGCTGGAAGACCGTCTGTGCTTGTCCTGCAGGTTTTAGGGCAAGTGATGATAAGTATGCTGATTTAAAAAAGGTTCGTTTCGAGACTAAAGACCTGATAGTTCATAAATAATTCAATAATCTTGAAAGTTGCCTACCATTTTAGGCAACTTTCACAATATCAATTTATCTTGTCATTTATAAGCTTCGAATTCTTCATAATTCATATTTATTTACCGATAGGCCAATAGAATAATATCCAAGATAGGGTCTTACAAAAATGGTTATAAAAATGATGAAGATGAGTAAGCTTTTATTTCTGATAATGACGGTGATGATGTTTTCCGCATGTTCTAAAAAAGAAAGCGGAACTCCTGCAAAATTTAAACTCACACTTTCAGGGATTACCAATTTCACGAATGGTATCGGAAGTGGTGGTGCGATTTTATTTGGAAAGTCTTCAAATGGGCAGCAGTTCGGTAAAGTTCTCTCTAGCGCAGAAGAAAATCTTGAGTTGGCCAACGGGCAATGGACTTTTTATGCTGTCATGTGGAATAAGGTCGCGGGAAATTTCGACAGCACTCCAAGTTGTGCAAAAACGAGTGTTCAACTATCAGGAACGGCCGTAAGTATTCCGCTAAATTTAAAAAATGCTAATTGTGCAGATAACGATTTCTCTGGTGGAAATCATTACACGTATATTGATAAGATTAAGTTTTCTGACTTTTATCTTGAAGAGTGTGATGAACTAAATAAGGCCTCAAGCTATACTTGTTTGGCAAAAAATCAGGGAAGTGCACTTTCGTATAGATTATCATTTCGTAGTTTTGAAAAGAGTTCTCCAACATCTATGCCTGTTTTTTCGACTGAAGTTATTCATTCAAAATGCCTAGATTACCAAACAATGCATGCCCAAGGAAATAAAGTAAATTTTCCGACTGGTACAAGTGCAATGGCCTTTGTTATTTCAGCAGAAATGTTTTTAGGAACAAATGATTGTGGGGCAAACCAGCTTGAGACGAAAGGTATTTATCAGTATGTTTTTAAGAAAGGTCTTGCCGCTGAATCATCTCTAGAAAATACCTTAGTCAGATCACCCGCTAATTCGTGTTCTTTTGCTCCTGCTACAAATGAACAGTGTGAGGACAATCTAGGAACATGGTCAGGGTCGTATTGTACTAGTATTCCTACTACTATTTTGGCGTTTACACCATTTGTTCCAGGGGATTGTGGTGGTTATCCACCATACGATAATTCTTATAAATATATTAAGCAAATGGTGAGTATTCCAAAAAATTTCTTGTGCAGAAACAATAATTATTCATTAACTGGAGCAGAGGTTTTTCCAGGTGGAGAAGGCTCGACAGTTCGTCCATATAAAATTTGTAATGAATGGCAAATTAATCAAATTGGTGAAAGACATGCCAGCAGTGATAATTTGGCCTCAAAACACTATAAGCTAATGAATGATCTGGATATGAACATTACAGATTTTACTCCAACACTCAGACCATCATGTGTCGGAGTTGCAGGCAGTATTTTAAAAAATCATCACAACTTTAATCCACTTAGTCAGCTTACTCGTATTGGTTGTGGTGTTGGAAGCTCGTCTTTAACTGATTTTACCGGAACATTTAATGGGAATAAAAAAACAATCAGCCATGCTCGAATTGTTACAGAAGGTGTTGATGAAGTTGGGATGGTCAGAAATCTTGAAACAAATGCCTCCATTACTGATCTGACATTCAAGCATTATGAAGTAAGAGGGAAATCAAGAGTTGGTGGGATTGCTGGCCATACAGAGGCATGGTCAAAAATCATGCGTGTGAATCTAGAAGATACAAATATCGAAGGCGAGGATGATAATATTGGTGGTGTTGTTGGCCAGGCCGCGCAGAATGCAACAATGATAGAAGTTCGCAATACGGATGCAAGCATTTATGGTTTTAAAAATACCGGGGGCCTCATTGGCCGAAGTGATGGAAGTATTATCAATTCGATGTTCAGAGGAGAGATCAAGCAGCATCAAGATCAAGTTGCAGGTATTGGTGGACTCGTAGGTCAGACGGATAGTAATTCTTTTATTGCTAGTTCTTTTTCAGAAGGGATGATTAATGCCACAGCAAAATATGTTGGCGGTGTTGTGGGAATTAATACTGGAAATATTAACGCTAGTTATTCTAATATGTACTTGCAAGGAAATTATCCTACGGCAGGATCAGCACTTGGTGGGATTGTAGGTTATCACATTTCAGGAAATATTTATAGCGTCTATAGCGATAGTATCCTTTTATCGGCCAATGCTACAATTGATGGGATAGTAGGAATCGTTGGATCAGGTACATTCGGTGATTGTTTTTCTATCAATCCAGTTCCTTCGACGACTGCATCATGTTCAAATCCTCCAAGTTTAAGAAATGGAATTGGTTTTGCTGGAAGTGGGTGGAAAACTGATATGCCTGGTGTGTTGCCACGTCTAGATTGGGAGCATGCTTCTTCATCTAGAGTCTGTCTATTGTCGATAAATCTTGCCAGTGTAAGCACTCAGAAAGCAGCTGGAAGAGGAGCCTTCATGAATCCCATCGTGATATGTAAGGCACAGCAGTTAACTGAACTCAGTGGCTCCTTGAGTGATGTCTACGTTAAGCTCGGTGAAGACATTAGTCTTGCTACATGGACTGATGCAGATGTTATTTCAACATTTGGAGGGCATCTTAATGGACAAGGTTATGCTCTATATGGATTAAATATTCTTGCTTCAACTCTAAACACTGGTCTTGCTATTTTTAAAAATAATACAGGATCTTTAACTCACCTAAGTTTGATGGCCAATATAATTGAGCATAATGATCTCAATCCAACAGGTATGTTAACAGGTGTTAATAGTGGAAATATATCGCACATTGAATTTCATGGAAATTCACTCAAAGGACAAAATTATGTAGGTCAGGTTGCTGGTTCTAATTCAGGAACCATCGATCAAGTTTATATCAATCAAGGAAGCTCTATTGGTGGAAGTTATGTTGGTGGTGTGGCCGGTGAAAATACAGGATCTATTAGTCGTGCGAGTGCTCAGCTGTCTATGAACTCGGGGGGCAGTAGTAATTATTTAAAGTTTGGGGGAATTGCTGGATCTAATTATGGTAGCGGAGTTATAGATCAGGTGATTTTTTCCGGTAATATAAGTTTTCCTGTAGCTACGACGGTCGTAAACTTAGAGCCTTTTGTTGGAGGCCTAGTCGGATTTAATAATGGTGTCGTAAAAAATGGTCTAACAAAAAACTATACTCAGATAAGTGTTATGAACGCTGGAACAGTCGGAGGTCTCATTGGTTACAATGGAGCGGCCGGAAGACTGGAGACTTCTATTGGTCTTGGAAGTGTTATTTTTAATAATGGTGGCTCAGTCGTTCCTGGAGCATCTACTTTTGGACCTACTGTTGGATTTGCAGCAGGAGGCTCAGTTGAAAGCAGTGTATTTTATCTTCAGTATAAAACCGGTGCGATGATAGGAACTGGTCAGGTCGATTATTGTTCAGGAACTCAAGCTAATTTTTTCCCAAGCGCAACTATGCTTACAAGTTATTCAGCACCGGATGCTGATATGATGATGCCCACATCATTGGGAGGAAATGGAGATAATTTAAATTCACTTTATTATTTCGGTCCAACTATTCCTGCTCCTTATCAGGTTCCTTTTCCTGAGAGTTGTACAGCTAGTTCATATTTTGATTTTTACAAAAGTTATGAACCCAACATAACAGGCAGAAGAAGTGTTGCTCAGATTGGCTCTATTTCTACCTATGCTAGTTTTAACATGGCCTTTGATTCAGGTAATCCTGCCACTTCATTAAAGCTTGCCGAGCTCTATGATTTTTTTGAATCTGAAATGTATGGAAGAGCACCTAGGTTAGTTCCACCGATCTGGGAGTTTGAAAATGGTCGACAGTATCCACGCCTGCTTCAAGTAAACGACTAAAATAAAAAAGGCCGGAATTTCTTCCGGCCTTTTTTATTTCAACTTAATTTTAATTTCTAAAAACTAAGACCCGCACATTACACAATCTTCTGGATTGTCGATTGAACAAACCATTGCTGCCATTTGCTCTTCTTGAGTCTTTACAACTGGAGCATCGTTTTTAACTGTGAACTGAACAGCGTTTACTGCGGCTCTTGTCCTCAGGTAGTACATCCCAGTTTTTAGACCTGACTTCCATGCATAAAAGTGCATTGAAGAAAGTTTTCCAAAGTTAGGGTCTTCCATGAAAACGTTTAGTGACTGGCCTTGGTCGATATAAGGTCCACGCCCTGCTGACATATCAACAACGGCCTTTTGCTTAATTTCCCAGATCGTTTTGTACAGAGCTTTAACTTCATCAGGAATTGAGTTCACATTTTGAACTGAACCATTGTTTGCAATGATTTCGTTTCTCATTTGATCATTCCAGATTCCAAGCTTAATTAAATCATTAACCAGGTATCTGTTAACAACAGCAAACTCTCCAGAAAGAACACGTCTAACATAAATGTTTGAAGTGATCGGCTCGAAACACTCGTTGTTTCCTAGGATCTGAGATGTCGAAGCTGTTGGCATTGGAGCAACAAGAAGCGAGTTTCTCACACCGTAGTTAGCAATTTCAGATTTTAAGGCCTTCCAGTCCCAGTTACCGCTGTCTGGAGTCACTCCCCACATGTCGAACTGTAAAATTCCTTCAGACACTGGTGAGCCTTTATACGTCTGGTATGGGCCGTGTTTTGCCGCCAAATCTTTTGAAGCTGTCACAGCTGCAAAGTAGATCGTCTCGAAAATATCGTTATTTAATTTAAGAGCTTCTTTCGACTCGAAAGGAAGTCTCATTTCAAAGAACGCGTCTGCTAGTCCTTGAACACCAAGACCGATTGGACGGTGTCTCATGTTCGAGTTTTTTGCTTCAATAACAGGGTAGTAGTTGATATCGATAATGCGGTTTAAGTTAACCGTCATTTGATAAACAACATCATACAATTTTTTGTGATCGTAGAATGGTTTATCACCTGCTGTATCAACGAATCTGTTAAGAGCAACAGAAGCTAAGTTACAAACAGCAACTTCATCTGGAGCAGTGTACTCAAGGATTTCTGTACAAAGGTTAGATGACTTGATCGTCCCAAGATTTTTTTGGTTTGATTTTTCGTTAGCTGCATCTTTGTAAAGCATATAAGGCGAGCCAGTTTCGATTTGTGATTCTAAAACCGCAAACCAAAGATCTTGAGCTCTGATAGTTTTCTTAGCTAGGCCTCTTTCTTCATAAGATCTATAAAGTTCTTCGAATTTTTTACCTGAACAATCAGATAGACCTGGAGCTTCGTGTGGACAAAATAGTGACCACATTCCATCTTCTTCAACACGCTTCATGAATAGATCCGGGATCCAAAGAGCGTAGAAGAGATCTCTTGCACGTTGCTCATCTTTACCTGTGTTTTTCTTCATCTCAAGGAAGTCGAAAACGTCAGCATGCCATGGCTCAAGGTAAACCGCGAAAGCACCTTTTCTCTTTCCACCACCCTGGTCAACGTATCTAGCTGTATCGTTGAAAACTTTAAGCATTGGAACGATACCGTTAGAAGTTCCGTTAGTTCCTTTAATGAAAGTTCCTTTTGCTCTGATGTTGTGGATAGAAAGACCAATTCCACCAGCTGATTGAGAAATCAATGCTGTTTGTTTTAGTGTTTCGTAAATCCCGTCGATCGAGTCGTCTTTCATCGTTAACAAGAAACAAGAAGAAAGCTGAGCTTTATTTGTTCCAGAGTTAAATAGAGTAGGTGAAGCATGTGTGAAATATTTTTCACTCATTAAGTTATACGTTTTAATAGCTGATTCGATATCGTTGATGTGAATCCCTAGAGACACTCTCATGAGCATTTGTCCCGGACGCTCAACAATTTTGTTGTTCATCTTAAGAAGGTAAGACTTCTCGAGAGTTTTGAATCCGAAGTAATCGTAGTTGAAATCGCGCTTATCAATAAGGGCCTTATCTAATACTTCTGCATTGGCCATAACTGCTTCGTAAAGCTCAGTTGAAACCAGTGGAGAGTACTCACCTGTTACCGGATTGTGGTAATGGTACATTGATTTGATGTTTTCAGAAAAACATCCGCGAGTTTCTTTGTGAAGATTTGATACTGCAATTCTTCCTGCAAGTGTCGCGTATTGAGGGTGTTGAGTAGATAAGTAAGCAGCAGTTTCTGCAGCTAGCTGATCTAGTTCTTTTGTTGTGATTCCGTCGTAAATTCCTTCGATAACTTTTTTAGCGATCTTCATTGGATCGATAAAACTGCGATCTAGGTCAAAACAAAGTTGTTCAATTCTTTCCGTGATTTTGTCGAACTTAATTGGTTCTTTTTCGCCACTTCTTGTGTTTACGTACATCTTAAAACTCCGCGTCTAGTGTGAATGTGTGTGATTGTTTTTCGCCGAGAATCCCAGGTCTTTGGTATTCTGAAACTCGTTTTTCAAAGAAGTTTGTTTTCCCTTCAAGAGAAATCAATTCCATCCATTCAAACGGGTTTTTTGTGTTGTAAGCTTTTGGAGCTCCCAACTGCACTAACCAGTGATCTGCTACGAACTCAATGTACTGAGACATTGATTCAGCATTCATTCCGATAAGTGATACAGGTAGAGCTTCAAGGATAAATTCTTTTTCAATTTCTACTGCTTCAGTGATGATCGCTGTAATTTCTTCTGCGCTAATTTGCTCTTCAATGTCAAGAAGAGAGTGCATTAGAACTGCGAACTGACAGTGAAGACCTTCGTCACGTGAAATGAACTCATTTGAAGTACAAAGACCGGCCATCAGTCCTCTTTTCTTCAACCAGTAAATTGAACAGAATGATCCAGAAAAGAAAATTCCTTCGATTGCTGCAAAAGCAACAAGTCTGTGTGCGAATGATTTTTTAGAAGAGATCCAGTTTAAGGCCCACTTCGCTTTTTTCGCTACACACGCCATGTTTTCAGTTGCGTGGAAGAGTTTATCTTTTTCTTTTGCATCTTTGATGTAGGTATCAATTAGAAGTGAATACGTTTCACTGTGGATGTTTTCCATAGCGATTTGGAATCCGTAAAAGCATCTAGCTTCTGGGATCTGAACGTCTTTCATAAATCTGATTGCAAGGTTCTCGTTAACGATTCCATCGCTTGCAGCGAAGAATGCTAGAACGTGAGAGATGAAATATCTTTCATCGTTATTTAATTTTGTTTCCCAGTCGATTAGATCAGGAACAAGATCGATTTCTTCTGAAGTCCAAAAAACCGCCATGTGTTTTTTGTACATTTCCCAGACTTGGTTGTACTTAATTGGAAATAGCACGAAACGATTGTCGTTTGGAGCTAAGATTGCTGATTTGGCATCCTTTACCATTTTGATTCTCCTGAATGTAATGTCTCAAAGTAACGTTGTGTGTGTGTTTTATAGTGTAATAAAATATTTTTTCGTATTTATTAATGAAGGCGTTCTGCCTGCAATAAATCGTCTAAAAAGATTTGATAAAATCACTCTATAACTAAAAGATAACAAGATCGTGAGAATTTAAAAACTAATTAATTCGAAAGTGGCGCGGCTTAAATGGCCGACAATTTTATTTTACCACTTTTCGGAGATCCATAAAATACGTATTTTTTCAGGTACATAGACTAGGCAAAAATGGTCCTATGAATCTGTTTTTTCACATCTAATTTAAACTTACATCGAGAAAATCCAAGTGTTTTTAAATAAAAAACAGCTATTTTTCGACAATGACACCACTATATATAGTGCTACAAGTGCTTTTAACTTCATATATCTTGTGTCTGTAAACTGAAAAAGGCCTATTTTTTTGTCAAAAATAGGTCTTTTTCAATTGCTTTTCGATAATAAAAACTTTGGGTCAGAGTTTAATTATTTAAAATAAAGTATAGGGCCGGCCTGAAATATCACACCTTTAGATTTTTTTAAATTCTTATGCTCAAGCACTACTTAGAGAAAAATGTTGGAGGTGTTAAGTGATACATGTTTTGAGGTATACTGAGGAACTAGAAAAGGTAGGTTTTTCTACCGAGCAGGCGAAAAAGTCTGTGCAACTTTGGATGGACCTTATGGATCAAAATTTTGCGACCAAAGCAGATTTTAAAGAACATTATTTCATGACTAAAACTGACCTCAAGGATGTGCAGAATGAAATGAAAGAATTAAAAAACGAAATCAAGTCTGGGATGAACGAGTTTAAAAATGAAATCAAGTCAGAGATGAACGAGTTTAGAAATGAAATCAAGTCAGAGATGAACGAGTTTAGAAATGAAATCAAGTCAGCGGTGCTTGAATCACGAAGTGATTTTAAATCAGACATTAAAGATCTAGAGCAACGAATGACTGTACGGTTTGGAGTTATGTTTGCTGCAAGTATAGGAATTATTTCTGCCTTAATTACTTTTAAAAGCTAAAAAAAAGGCCCTTTAAAGGGCCTTTTTTTAGATATATTTAAGCAACTTTTTGATATTTTTTCATCTTCATTTCTAACTGCGCCTGATTGATTAATTTCTGCGGAGTCTTTTTTAAATCTTTAGTCCAACCAATATATGAAAGTGCTTTAATCAGCCACTTTGTCGGATCATAATGGAACCAACGGATCCCGTTACGGTAGTCTGTTGGAAAGTAATGATGATAGTTATGGTATCCTTCTCCGTAAGAGAAAACGGCCATTAAAGCGCTGTCACGAGCTGTATTCGTGTCTGTGTAAGGACGAGTCCCAACCATGTGACAAAGTGAATTGATGAAGAATGTACAGTGGTGAACGAATACCACTCTGGCAAAACCAGATAGGGCAAGGCCGCCAAGTGCTGATCCTAGTGCGTATCCGATAGCAGTTGGAAGAACGAGTCCCATCGCTACACATAGCCACCAGTAGTTTTTGTGTTGCCACATAACTAGTTTGTCATTTAAGAGATCTTTTGGGTATTTTGGATTCTCAACTTTTTCTTGATAAAAAATCCAGCCAATGTGAGCGTACCAAAAACCTTTATTGATATTGTACGGGTCTTTTTCACCATCAACATGATTGTGGTGGATACGGTGATCTGAACACCATTTTAGTGCTGAGTTTTGAAAAGTCGCTGCACCAAAAAGAAGGTACATTAGTTTCACAAATTTATTAGCGTTGTAAGTTCTGTGAGAAATTAATCTGTGGTATCCACCAGTGATAGAAATTCCTGTGATGAAATAAAAAGCAACAGCTAAAGCGATCTGCGACCACTGAAGACCATTATTCTTAAAATAAATCCAGGATAAGATAACAGCGAGAACCGGCGTTGTCGTTAAGAAGATAGTATTAACCCAATCGAGTTTTGCAACTTTTTGTGGAGCTGGTGCCGAAACTTTCTCTGTAAAGATTTCGTCCATTCCTAAATTTATTTCAAAGCTTTCTGGTTTCATAAGCGTCTCCTGTGTTAATAGGATAGCCGTTATGGAGCGAGGGAACTGTAAAACAATTGTCACAATTGGTTGGTTTCTTGTGACAATTGCCTGTTATTCGATAAAATTTGATTAATTCGCTATCTTAGGAAGTCTTCTAGAACCAGAGATGTCTCACTCTTTTCATCACGGTACTTAACAATAATCGCGCACTGAAGAGTTAGCCCTAATTCATTGGCGTATGTATTGTCAGATTTTACCGGACGATTTCCTGGAACGACAACTGCGTTTTCTGGAATAGGTTCACCCTTATTGAGCATTCTTCCGTTGACGATATCATACACAGGAATACCTTTTGAAAGGATCACTCCTGGAGCAATAACTGCACGTCTCTTAACCACGATTCCTTCAACGATTACGGCACCGGCACCGATGAATGCTTCATCTTCGATAACAACCGGACTTGCTCCAATCGGCTCAAGAACACCACCAATTTGTACAGCTGCAGATAAGTGAACGCGCTTTCCAATTTGAGCACACGAACCAACAAGCACGTGTGAGTCAACCATTGTACCTTCGTCCACGAAAGCACCGACGTTGATATAACTTGGAGGCATAATAATTACACCACGAGCAACGTGAGCTCCACGTCTCACTGAGGTTCCACCTGGAACCATGCGAACGCCGTCTTCAGCGCGAAAGTTTTGTGGCATTAGGTTGTGTTTATCAACGAAGCCGTTTTCTTCTTTTAGAATCCCAGCTTTGAAAGCTTCAAGGATTTGTTGTTTGATAGCAGTGTTGGCAACCCACACACCGTCAACAAAGTTAGCAGAGCGAACTTTTCCTGACTCAAGATCATTAAGAGTTCTTTCCCATTCTGTAATTGCAACCATTATAAATTCTCCTTATACCAAAGTTTAACTTTTTTATCGGCGTCTAGAACTGGCGTGTTGTCGGCCAGGTCCATATGATGAAGAGGAGCTCTCAAAACATTTGTTTTGATTTTTCCTTGTACGTGCATAAGATTTTTTACTGGAACCGGATTAGCTGCGATAAAAAGTGTATCGCATGAAACTCTCCAAAGATCGGCTTCAGCTGCACTTAATTTACCAGCAATGGTTTTTTGCACGTAAGCTTTAGTTTCCACCGGCCAGGCATTAGCGGCCACAGAAACTAATCCCACACATTTGTGTGGTTGAAAGTCCGGCACCATTCCATCGTCACCGCTGTACATGCGAGCTTTCGGAGCAGCGTCACCATATTTTTTAAAATCTTCAACTGAGCCACTAGCTTCTTTGATGGCCCAAAAATTTTTGTGATCGGCTAGGTTTTTAACAGCATTAAAATTCATTTTAACACCTGTTCTGCCTGGAACATTGTAGAGCATGCAAGGCCTTACTGCTAAATCTAGTATAGCTTTAAACCACTGAGTTTGGCCAAACTCACCAGGCTTTGCATAAAGGGGAGTAACGACTAAATAAGCGTCAAGGCCTTTAAGTGAATTTAAATACGTCACGTATTCAAGAGTCTCTTTTTGGTTGAATCCACCGATACCAGTCATAACCGGAACAGATAAATTTAAACCTAATCCAAACTCTAAAACTTTTTTGCATTCGTCTTTATTTAAGTTAAGGGCTTCACCCGTTGAACCTAAAATAACAACAGCAACACCTGCTGCTTCTTGCTCTTTAAGGATTTTTTCAAAGGCTTCGTAGTCCACCGATGAATCAGTATTCATAGGAGTAACAATGGCCGTCCATAGCGGATAATCATTAAGATTTTTCATAAATGCTTTTTTCCTTTTAAGATTTCACTTTGAACCACATCTTGAAACTGATGCAGGCCTGGTGCAAGAGTTGATATTTTTTTAGCAGCAAACATGGCCCCTTCTGCAAAGATTTTTCTGTCGTGCACTTCGTGCTTTAACGTAATATCTTCCGTTGGAGTTGATAATTTTATTTCGTGGATTCCTATCGTGTCACCTAATCTTTCAGAGGTGATAGGGAAGTCATGGCCCGACCATTTTTGCCAAGATAAAGCAGTGCCCGAAGGAGAGTCGAGTTTTTTAGTGTGATGAACTTCGTGCATAGAAAATTTGTAATCGTTTAAAATAGACCCTGCTTCCTTCATGATCAAAATCATCTGATGAACCAGGTTCATTCCCAGACTGAAGTTACTTGCATAAATCCATGGAAGCTTTTTTTCTTTTAAAAGAATATCGAAATTCTCAGGCCACTTCATGCCTGTGCTACCAGTGACGACCGGAATTTTTGAATCCATTAAAACCTGAAGATAGCTTAGAAAAACTTCTCCGGAATAAAATGAAATCACCACGTCGTGGCCTTTAAGAGATTCTAGAGTTGGAGGATTTTTTGAATCAAAAACTGTATGAGGGATGTTTTCGGCAATTAATTGCTCTAAAACTTTCCCACCAGTTTTTCCTTTTCCAAGTAATGCAATTTTCATATTTATCCAATAAAAGTTTTGTGTAGTCTCTTGATTGCTTCTTCACCTTGAGACCCATCAACGATGAAGCAGAAGTTGTGTTTACTTGCTCCCAGACAAATCATGCGAACATTAATGTCGTGAATAGAATCAAAGATTTTTCTCGCCAGTCCCGGAGTGTGGTTGATGTTATTTCCAATCAGTGAAATGAGAGAGAGGTCTTCTTCGATTTGAACCACTGCTAAGTTTTCCAGGTCTTTAAAGAGTGCTTTATTAACAAGAGCAGACTCTTCAAGGGTCATTGAAACACTGATCTCACTTGTGGTGATGGCATCAACTGAAACTTTATGATCGTTAAAGATTTTAAAAATTTGAAATAAAAATCCGTGAGTGTAGAGCATCTCAGGTGTTGAAAGTGTGACGAGAACTTGTTTCTTTCGAATGGCCATGGCGCGAATTAAAGGTGTATCAGAGACATCTTTTTTTACCCACGTTCCACCGAGCTCACTTCCAAAACTGCTTCCGACAAAAACTGGAATTTGCGATCTGATAGCAGGCATAAGAGTTGCCGGGTGAAGAATTTTTGCACCAAAAGTAGCTAGCTCACTTGCTTCTTTAAAAGAGATTTCAGGAATGGATCTCGCTTCAGCGCAAATTCTTGGATCAGTTGTGGCGATTCCTGCAACGTCTGTCCAGATTTCTAAAATGTCAGCTTTAATCCCTTCAGCTAAAATAGCTGCAGAGTAATCACTTCCACCACGACCTAATGTCGTCGTCATTCCTTCACTGGTAGCTCCGATAAATCCTTGAGTCACGTACACGATATTTTCATGTCTGATGGCCCCGAGTTTTTTATCGCATAATTTTGCAATCGTCTCTGTTTCAGGACGGGCCTTTCCAAATTGATTATCCGTGATTAAAACTTCACGGGCATCAAGCCAGTGGGCCGTCACGTCGGGATTAGATTTTTTTAAAGTGAGATTCATTGCCTGTGTAAAAAGAATTGAAGAAAGTCTCTCTCCAAAACTTTGCATTGAATCGAGTGCTTTTAATGAGCAGTCTTTTAAAAGATGAATGCCTCTCGACATTGATTCTAGCTCAATGAGCATTTCGCTCATCTGCTTTTTTTCTATTTCAGGTAACTCAAGCTCAAGAGCGATTTTATCGTGTTTGGTTTTAATTTTAGAAATAATAACCGAAGCTTTCTCCCAACTGCTTTTCTCACTTGTGCGAGCAAGCTCAATCAGATCATTGGTTGTTCCTGAAGTCGCAGAGACCACGATAAGTTTAGAGCCTTGCTTAAGAGAAACCTCTGCAGATCGAAGCATGCACTGAGCGTCGCCCATTGAAGTTCCGCCGAATTTTGAAACGACTAATTGGTCATGGTTATAAGCTGTTTTCATAAAAATCCCGTTGTGGTAGAAAATTGATGAGAGATTCGATTTTACAAAGTATTCTAAAAGATAAAAAATGAAAGTGGAAACATCAAATATGGGAAAAAAGCTATGAAGTTAGGAATTGTCGGATGGAGAGGAATGGTAGGCCAGGTCTTAATGGAGAGAATGATCCAGGAAGACGACCTAAAGAACTTTGACACAACCTTCTTTTCAACTTCAAATGCCGGTGGAAATCACCCTTTTGGTTCAGGCCTTAAGGCCAATCCCACACTTTTAGACGCTTACAACATCAATGAATTAAAAAATATGGATATCGTTCTGACCTGTCAGGGCGGAGATTACACTAACAAGGTTTATCCAGAACTAAGAGCAGCAGGCTTTAAAGGTTTTTGGGTTGACGCAGCTTCAGCTCTGCGAATGAAAGATGACAGCACAATTATTTTAGATCCGGTTAATTTACACGTTATTAAAAACGCTTTGAAAGACGGCAAGCGTGACTTCGTCGGTGGAAACTGTACAGTGTCGTTAATGTTACTAGCTTTGGGAGGTCTTTTTAAGTCTGAGTCTATTGAATGGATGACATCGATGACTTATCAGGCAGCTTCTGGTGGTGGTGCAAGACATATGAATGAGCTTTTATCTCAGATGAAATTTGCAACGGATAAAGTTTTAGACAAAGGCACAAATGTCGCTGATCGAATTTTAGAAGTTGAAAAAAATGTTACCAGTCTTATGGGAGACGCTGCTTTTCCTATCGATAATTTTGGGGCCCCACTAGCTTTCAATTTACTCCCATGGATTGATTCAGATCTAGGAAACGGACAATCTAAAGAAGAATGGAAGGCCTCTGCTGAAGGAAATAAAATCCTTCAAAGCAAAAAACATATTCCGATTGATGGAACATGTGTGCGCGTTTCAAGTCTGCGATGTCACGCTCAAGCGCTTACGATTAAATTAAAAAGGCCCATCCCAATGAATGAAATTGAGATGATGCTTGCCGAACACAATCCTTGGGTTAAAGTTGTTTCTAACAACAAACCAGATTCTCTAAAATACTTAACTCCGCAATTTGCCAGTGGGAAGCTGACTGTTCCAGTCGGAAGACTTAGAAAAATGGAGATGGGGGAGGAGTATCTCAATGCTTTTACAGTAGGAGATCAACTCCTTTGGGGAGCAGCGGAGCCACTTAGAAGAATGCTTCATATCATCTTGGAAAATAATACCTGAGCAAAGACTCTTTGAGATTTGCAGATTTCGGTTTAAAATAAGAGCTGATTTGCTTTACGGATGAAAGCATTAACTTAAAAAAAAATCAGGATGATTGAAGATGAGTCGTTTTAAACTTGCCTCGGTATTTGCTACGTCTTTGTGTGTTCTAACAACAAGCTGTTCAACGAATAGTTCGAGAAATCCTTCATCTGAAGATTTAAGTCTTTCACAGATCATTCAAGAGATTCAAGCTGTCTCTGATAAGCGTAATATGACTCCAGAGTCATGCGTACAAAGCTATGATAATCTTTATCAGAAATTATTTAACCTGGCCGGTGATTCTACTTATTATGAATTAAACGACATTGATAAAATTGATTTTGATATTCAGGCCTCTTTTATGGCCAGAATCGCTTTAAAAGAAACTTTTAAAACATTTACTCCCGAAGATGTTTGCGTAAAAAGTGCCAGTGATGTTTTTCGTGGTCTTCGTTATGTTGAAGACTACTTGATTGAAATCCGTATGGGAAAATCTCACGATGCTCCAGCTGAATACGTCAACATGGCAGGCGTCTTTCCATACTTATTGGTTAATCCAAAATATAAAGATGATTTTAAATCTTATGAAGACTTAAAGTCCGGTGACGTTGTGTTGTCGCGTGGAAATGCATTTTCATCAGCGGCCATCGCTAGAATCGGGCGCAACGATTATCAGTTTTCTCATTTGAGCTTTATTTACAAAGATGAAGAGATTAAAGAAACTTTTGCTACCCAGGCCTTAATTGAAGTAGGTAGTATCGTAAGTCCAATTATGGATGTGATTAAAGGTGGAAACTCTCGATCAGTTATTTTCAGGTATAAAGATCCGCAGATTTCTCACAGTGCATCTCAATTTATGTATGAAAGAGTCTTAAAAGAACAACTGACTAAAAAGAATATCGAATACGATTTCAGCATGAACTTCAAAGATGATAATAAACTTTTTTGCTCTGAAATTGTTTCACGTGGGTTTAAGACAGTGCTTCCCGATGAAGACTATTATCCGATGTTCAAATCTAAATTCTCAAAAGGCCTGATTCCCTTTTTAAATACTATTGGAGTTCCTGCGAACACATCAAACATAGACACTCTTGAAGTATTTGCTCCAGGTGATATCCAGTTTGACCCGCGCTTTGAAATCGTTGCAGAATGGAGAAATCCTAAAAAAATGGAAGACGCGAGACTTAAAGATTTCATCCTCACTAAAATGTTTGAACGCATGGACAACGAAGGTTACAAATTTGATCCTAGCTTCAAAATGGATGCAGCATCAAAGGCATTATGGCTTCTTAGAAGAACTCCCATCGTAAAAAAATTCCTAGATGATAAAGTTCCTCTATCAATGAATGCAGGACAACTTGAAATGTTTATGGCCTTGGATAAAGTCGGTGACGCCATCTATAAGGAGCTTGAAAAATCTTCTCTAGAGTATGCTCGTCCGATGACGCCAAAAGAGATTTATATCGGCCTGGATGACTTTTTTAAAGAAGACTTTGAGCTCTATAAGCGCTATAAGAAAGGCCAGGATGTAGCTAAGCCGGTATTTCATCAGCTCTTTCATCCTTAAAAAGTAAGGTGAGACTTTGAGCGCAGGAATACAGTTAGCACTAAGTGAAATTAAGGCCGGAAGATTTGTTTTAGTCTGTGATGATGAATCCAGAGAAGATGAAGCTGACCTTATAATGGCCGCTGAACTTGTTACAAAAGATCATGTTAATTTCATGATCAATAATGGACGAGGACTTATCTGCACTCCCATGTCTAAAAAAAGAGCTGAATCCCTGGCCCTGCCTTTGATGGTTCAAGAGCACGCTGGAACTTTTGAGACTGCCTTTACTGTTTCTGTAGACGTTATTAACGGAACAAAGACCGGTATTTCATCTCAGGACAGAGCTCTAACTATTAATGCTCTGGCCAACCCTCAATCGACTCCAGGCGACTTTGTACGACCTGGACATATCTTTCCACTCATTGCCTGGGAAGAAGGTGTTTTGATCCGTCCAGGGCACACTGAGGCCTCGGTAGATCTCATGAATCTGGCAGGACTAAATCCAGTAGCTGTTCTTTGTGAAACACTCTCTGAAGAAGGTGTGCCGCTTAAAGGGGGAGAATTGAGAGAGTTTGCCAAAAAATTCAATATTCCTATCATCTCTATCGTTGAGTTGATTGAGTTCAAAAGAAGTTTTCTTATTTCTTAAATTTTTTTAATTTTTAACAAATGAGTTCAAGTAAGCGTGAAGCCCTGGAACATCATCTTTTAGCTGTGGAAAGTCTGGCATGACTTCTGACGTTCTTTTAGGTTTATGGCCCGCTGGATAGTCGCGAGTAAGGACTCTGTGCTCGATAAGCTCTAGGCTTGATCCGGCGACCGCAGGCCCGATACTGCCATCTAGATTAGGATCAGGATTGTGGCACTGGATGCAGTTAGAAAGATAGACGCCTTTTCCGCGTGTTTCAAGCGCAGTTAATGGTCTTTCGTTTCCTGCTTTTTTCTGACAAGAAAGTAGTGGAAGAAGCATTGCCCCTCCCACTACAAATAAAAACATTTTAGATTTTCTTAATTTCATAAATATTTAAATTACAGTTTTTGAATACCGAATTCAATAACGAAATATAAAATTGCCGTTAAAAGGATTCCCATGTGAACCACACCTTTAATAGATGTAATTTTAATAGTGTCTGTCTTTCCTTTAATAGCGTTTAGTTCAAGAAGACCGATGATGACAATAAGGATAAGTGCAAGAATTTTTCCGTTGTACTCAGGGTTTACTTGAGCTGGAAGGTGAGAAGCTGCTCCCATGAAAAATAGCATTGGGAGAGAAAATAAAGTGTTATGTCTTGAAGCTAAACCTGCTTTAGCTCCTGCCGCTGCTGCTTCTGGAAGAGCTGCTCCGCCTGCTGCAATTTGCTTAGCTGAAGCGATAACGATTTTTTGGTTCGGCCAGATAATAAGCCAAACGTTTAAGAACATAATTGTTCCTAAAAGAGCTCCTGTACCGATAAATGCCCACCATGAAGTCTGGAACATTGCTGATCCAAATGCAGGTCCTTTAACCGCAAGAAGTGCTACACCTGAGATGAAAGTTGCAAGGGCACCGTAACGAAACCATGCTAGTGCTCTTGGAACAAGTGTTCTTACAGCAACACCACGAGAAGATTTAATTTTTTCGTCAGCGTCTAGTTCTTTGAACCATTCACCTTGAATAAAGTTGAAATAATAAAGCACACCGATCCAGATAACTCCTGCGAAGTAATGAATGTAACGTAGGAATAGTTCTGTTCCTGCTGATGAAAATAATGAAAATGACATTGGCCCCCCAATTGTTAAATATGTCTTTAAAATGTACGTGTTACTATTGATATTCAAAGGGAATAGATGATTAAAGTCAATTATTAATCAATGGTTATATCGTAGATTCCTGAGCATTTTTTTAAAAACTATATATAAGTTTTCAACTTTTGAAAAAAGTTATTAGGACGAAAAGGTTTAGTGACAAAATCATTCATTCCTATCGACTGAAGACTAGAGACACTTTCAGTCATTACATCGGCGGAGAGTCCAATAATAGGGGTGTCTTTATTAAATTCACGAATCTTTTTAGTGGCCTCAAATCCATCCATTAAAGGCATATGAAGATCCATTAAAATTAAATCATAGGCAATAGCACGAACGTGGTTAACTGCTTCAAGGCCATTGATAGCAACGTCAACCTTAAGGCCCCATTTTTCTAAAAACTTTTTAGTAACGATAATGTTAACTTGATTATCTTCAACCAGAAGAACTCTCTGACCAGTAAAGCCTTTCATTTCTTTATTGGCCACAGCGACAGCAACTCCAACTTGTGTTTCAGGAGTTAAGTAAAAGTGGATAGTAAAAATAAAGCTCGTTCCTTGAAGTCCATTTGGTTGAACATCAATTTTACCATTTTGAATTTCAACAAGCCTTTTTGTGATCGCAAGGCCCAGGCCTGTGCCGCCATATTTTCTAGTATGATCACTTTCGGCCTGAGTAAAATCTTTGAAGATTTCTCGTTGCTTGTCCTTATCAATACCGATGCCAGTATCATTGACTCTAAATTCTACAATACAGCTGTTTTCTTTTTTCTGTTTGAGTCTCGCGTGAAGTGAAACAGAGCCTTCATTAGTGAACTTAAGAGAGTTGCTTAATAAATTATTGAGAATCTGATTATTTCTGTACTCATCACCGATGACGACTTCAGGGATTTTTGAATCGTAATCGAGAGTTAACTCAAGATTTTTTTCCAGCGCTTTCGGGCGATGAATTTTAAGAATATTTTCACAAAGGTTTTTGAGTCTGAAAGGATTATTTTCCAAATTTATTTTTCCTGACTCAATTTTAGTGTAATCCAAGACCTCATTTACAATATGGAGTAGGTTATCAGCGGAGTACTTTATCGTTTCAAGGTCTTCGCGAATTTCTATTTTAGGATTTTCATCCAGGATAATATTTACCATGCCAATAACTCCATTTAAAGGAGTCCTGATCTCATGGCTCATTGTCGATAAAAAGTTTGATTTAGCTCTGGCCGCGTCTTCTGCCAGCTCTTTAGATTTGGTTAAATTTTGTTCAATTTTTTTACGTTCAGAAATATCGCGCACAACTGCCTGATAAATAAATTTATCATTGACTTCAATATAATGAAGATGCATTTCTGCGAAGAAGGGGAGACCTGATCTCAGGCAGAAACATTCAAATTTCACCATCTTTTTGAATTTCACTTCACGCATTTTTGATTCGAAAAGATTCTTATTTTCGCTCAAATTGAGATCTCTAATGGTGAAAAAATCTAAAAGGGGAATACTTAATAATTCTTTTTTAGATCGTTTTCCAAAAAGCTCAAGGCTTTCAGGATTACAATCGATAATCTCTGTATTGTTAAACAAAATAACAGCATCACTGGAGTTTTCAAAAAGAGATTTAAAGCGCTCTTCCGACTCTCTAAACTCCATAGTTTTTGAATTGGCAATTTGATTGGCCTTCACATTAATCAGTTTAAGATTTAGAATAAAGCCGGTGAGTACGATACTAAAAAAGGCCCCGATTAAAAGAAAAAATGAGTTCTGAGCTCCTTGAGATGTTACAAATCTCATGGTCTCATTCCAATCAATGGTATATGTGCGCCCACCAAGAACTAAGGTCGATAAAAGATCCGGGCGATTCGTTTTCCCGCGAAGCCTTCCATCTACAACCTTAGAGTAAATTTGGTTCTTTGCCGTAATAGACTGCCCGTCATAAATATCAATGTCGATATCCTGATATCTTTTTTCAGAGATAGATTTGAAAAACTGGGCCATATCAACTGGAGCAACAACCCATCCTATAAAATGCTCATTTTTCTTAACTCCAGTTATGAGAAATGAAATATTCACGCCACGAATATTGATCACTGGAGATAAGGTCGTATGTTCTGAAGTCGTGGCCTCAAAGAAAATATTCTCCAATTTTGAATGAACGATAATGCTTTCAATGTCTAAATTTTTAATCGTATCCGGGTAAATATATATGTGAGCATTATGTTTACCATTTTTAGGCATAATAAGAGCGATGCCTTTAATTCTCGATTCTTTATCTACAATCGCAATGGATTTTACATATCCATCCCATTCCTTTTTTTCTATGGTCTCAGATCCGGCCACAAAACCTGCGGCACCTCTTAATGAATTTTCATAATAATTCATTTTTTCATTCAATCGATTCTCAAAATCGTTCATGATCTCAGAAATCATTGAAAGGTTAGCGTGATCTTTGAGGCTGTGATAATAGTAATAAACACTGCCCGATAACAACCAGAATGAAATAAGAGGAACTAAGGCGCTTTTTAAAACACCAGTTTTTCTAAATCCTTCTAGAGTTAAGGCACTAATAGCGATGGCAAAAAGAAAAAATTGAATTGATAATAAGTTATCCGGATAATTTCCCACTGAAAATGGACCTGTGTGATTGATTAAAAACCAATTCATCGCAAGCGACATAACCGTTAGTGAATAATAAATTCCCATTCCGTTGGATAAAATGGCCGGAATAATAAAAACAAAAAATAATAGAAAAATATACGGGCCCATTTCCGGTGCTTGAAATAACCATGTGGCGGCCAGTGCAATTATTGGCGACAAAAAATCAAAAACATTATGTTCGCGCCATTTAAAGTGCATAAATACCGGCAGAAAAATCATAATTCCTAAAAAATCACCCGCATACCAGGTCAAAAAATGCGAAAAATACTGATGATCTTCTACGATGCCTAAGTAATGCAGATGCGTGACGCCAATTAATGCCGCAAAAACCGGTGCCATAGTCGCAATTAAAACGGTGATAGCCAGATTCGACTGATATTCAAAATAGTTTTCGATATTGGTCTTAAAGGAGCGATATAAATAAAGCCCTAAATAGGCCTCAACAGTACTGGCCAGACAAGTCACCAGGTTTTGCATCAGCGGTTTATTGAGACTCAAGGTTAGGATAAATTTCGCGATAAAAATGACCGGCAAAAATCTCAGACCAAAAACAATAACAGAGGCAACGGCAAAACCGGCCGGAATATAAAAGGCCGAAGTATGTTCAGGAATTTTAGTAATTTTTAAAGAAAACTTGGCCATTAAAAAATAAATGGCAGTGATCATCAAAGAAATGATAAAATATTTAAAAACGGCATGAACCGAACGTTTAGAAGTCATACATATTTTTAACTTATTTTAGTAAGAATGTGATCATTACAAGCTCAATTTTGGCCTTAGATTACGCTAAAAATCTATACCCGATAATGGAAGTTATCGGGTAGATAGCGCGTTAAAAGCACTTTTTGTTTCAATTAGATGGGTCTTTTAAGATGCTTTTCAATCGCGTAACTAACCTTGTCTTCAAACTCGTTAAATCCGAACGGCTTGATGATATGGTTTTTCACGCCGTATCTGAGCAGCGTCATAATATCGTCGACATCGTCACGGCCGGTGATCACCATGGTTAAAGCTGATTTTGTGCGCTCACTGAGCGATTCTTTCTTAATAAAGTCAATCAAATCGATGCAGGTTCCATCATCTAAATTCCAATCCAATAAAAGCAAATCGTAATCTTTTTCTAAAAGATTATTTTTTGATTCTGAAACGCTATGGCATAAATCAAATTTGGTATGGCCCAGATCATTTAAATGCATCGAAATAATTTCTAAAACATCATGGCTATTATCTAGCACCAAAACATTATAATCTTTTGGAATAATCGGCGTGAGTTTTTTAGTGATGCATTTTTTTAAAGTTGTTCTAACTTCTAGAAGCGCTGTTTTTTGATCAAAATAATAATGGTTATTAAGCTCAAGAAACTTTGAGTGAATCTTGTTGAGATTTGGTGTTAAAAGTGCTCTCACCGATTTTTTATATCTCGTACTTTTTTTAAGTTTTTCAATTAAATCATAGGACGAACATTCTTTGTAATCTTCTTCGATGATAAAGCAGTCGATTTTTTCAACTGCAGCTATCGCCTTCAAAAATCCATCAAATGAGCTTGCTGTAATAAACTCAATTTTAGGGGCCAGGTCCTTGAGTCCTTCACTCAATGCCAAAGCTTCAGCTTCGCTATTAAAGCACAATGCCACGTAGACAGTTTGGGAAAATGGCATGAGGGACTCTCCTACTAAAAATTTGCCTGTTTTAAAAAATTCACCCTAACTTATCGACTGGTTATATAATTATATTAACTATGAATTTACCAGCTAAAAAAAATAATGGTTATCTTGAGCTTAGTCCAAGCTCAGCTTCATTCAACTACAAACTTGAGTATGAATTTTTTAGCAATTTTGAGTCGCCACACACTCGTAAATCATACCGTTCGGACATCACCCAATTTTTTGAATTTCTAAAGGAAAACTTTAAGGACGTTTTGGGTTATGCTGAGGTTGAGCGCGTGCATATTGTCGCCTTCAGAAACTGGCTAACTGATAATAATTTAGCCCCTAAAAGTATTAATAGAAAAATCGCTGCCAACTCCAGCTTTTTTGATTTTTTAATTGAAAAATCCCTAGTTGATTTTAACCCTTGTTCATCTATTAAAAGACCTCGTCAGGAAGTTGTTCAGCCAACAAATGACCTTAGTGATGACCAGGTTTCAGAACTGTTTACCTTGATTGATGAGCTTAAAGGTCCGGGACTTTTACATAAGGCCGTGCTTTATACTTTATTTACAACAGGTATCCGTAAGGCCGAACTCATTAATCTTAGACGAAAGAATTTTTTTGTAAGAGACTCTCACTACTTGATCGAAGTACGCGCCAAAGGTGGTAAACAGCTTCAGAAAGTTGTTCACCCAAAATGTGCAGAAGTCATTCTTGAATACATCTCCTACCTGGAGAGTTCAGGCGAATCAATGCATCCGGAAGACTGGATTTTTAGGCCGTCTAAGAACCCTTCTGAGCCGGCAAATATCATTAAGCCACTCAATCCTAAATCAGTAGACTATATTGTAAAAACCTGGTGTAAAAAGGCCGGAATCCATCACAGGATTTCCCCTCACTCGGCACGAGCAAGCTATATTGGATCGGCCCTTGATGCTGGAATTGACCTTTATAAGATCTCTAAAGATGTGGGCCATGCTTCTGTAAAAACCACTGAAGAATACAACAAGAGACGCCAAAAAATGGAAGATAGCCCGGTATTTGGACTGGGTTTCATGAAGGATAAAAAGGCCACCTGAAATCTGCCCATTTCTCTGGGCGCTCCTCTGAGTAAATTCATCAAAAATACAGTTTTTTAGAAGAATAGCCGATAGGTTTGGTAGAATATATCCATGGGGTTTATGAAACTAATACTTATCCTACTACTGGCCTTTAATACTCAGCTGGCATTCACTACGGAAGCTGAAAAAGTCGCGCCTGTTAAGGAGTCTGATAAAGTTCAGAGTGGTGTTGTGATTAACGATACACTGAAGAAGCTTTTAGAAGTTAAAGGTGTTCAACCATTTTATGATGCCTGTACAAAAAACCCTCAAGGTAAAACTGTCCCTGATTGTATGTGGGAAGGGATTTCAAAAGATACGAAACTTAAGAAGGCCGTTCAAGATACTTACGCGGCAGAATTAAAAGATAAATCCGGTGGCAGATCACCTGCTAGTGGCAGCGATGTTAGCCTTACAGCAAAACAAGAAGTCGTCTCTACTAACTACGGCACAGATCCGGCAGTTGAAGCACTCTCTAATTTTTATAAAACTAAACTAGATGCTGTTTTAAATCCACAAGTCGCACTAACTGCGGAAGAGCAAAAAAATGGCGCTATTTTAAATACTGACCACAGACAGTATATCGATCTTTATAAATCTGAGCTTGGTAAGACGATTATTAATGCTTTTACTTCGTATTGTTTAGATACGGATCCAGGTGATTGTAAATGCACTCCAACTGAAGCCGCTGATTGTGCTGCTGATAAAGATAAATGTACTTGTCAACTTTCTACTTGCTCAATTGATAAAGCAAATATGGCTGATCATAGAAAAACAAATCTAGCGTCCTTACAGAATCTTGATCTGAACTCCAGCAGCGCTGATGCCATGAAATGGAGAATGTGTATTTCATCAGTAACTAATGCGTGTACCGGAAAAGTAAAACCTGGTGTTACTATCAATACTGAAACGAAGAATCGTTCATGTATCGTTATGGATTATGTTGAGTCAGCACGTAAGAACATTATGTATGCAGACGTGCAAAAGAAATTCTACGATGACCTAGGTAAAGAGCGAACAACAAATATTGTTTCAAACGCTAAAGGAATTACAGATAAAACGAAAAATTCATCAGATGCTCTCTTAGAGATGACATCTACAGATGTTGAAAAAACCCTCAAAGACCCATTGGCAAAATCGACAAAAGAATTTGAAGATTGTTATAAAGATGATGGTCAAGGTAATCAGCAGATCGTCAATGCAGATGCCTGCAAAAAATACCTAAACACAAATACAGATGAGAATAATGCTGCTTTAGCTGAGCTAGGGATGAGATACAATGCTCAGGAAGAAATTATCAAAGAAGAACTTGATAAAGATGATAAAAAAGTTGGCGCTTACCTAAAAGAAGAAGGATATACCGAAGAACAAATTTCAGCGATGACAAAAGACGCGGCCAACATTACTAAAGTTAAAGATGAAATTCTAGATCGTTATAGGGCCCAAAAAGAAGCAATCATTGCAGATATGGCCGCGAAAATTAAGAACAAAACGTCTACCACTGATGGCAAGATTGATAATAATGACTTAGGTAAATTAGCGGCCATAAAAGCAGAACTTGGCAACCGAGCGAGCGACTTACAAAATCTTGTGAAATTCAATAACGTTGTCTCTTCTTATATGGAAGTTTCAAACAAAGGGACTGTTGAAAGAAACACAGCTTCTCTATACGCTGAAACAAATGCTATGAAAGAAGCAGATGCGAAAGATTTAAAAACAAGTATCAAAAACGCTAAACTCTCCGATCAAAAAGGTACATCAAACACAGTTGACTTCGAAGTCGACAAAATCAATGCTGTCTTAAAATATCAAGTTGAAGCTGATATTGAAGCTGCTAAAAAGAAAGGAAATTAAGCTTTATTGCTCGCGGTAACCAGTAAATGTCTGGCTAAAATCCGAGAATTTTTTGGCATCAGTCGTACAAGTCGTCTGTCTAAGAATCTTTTCATCCATCCCTAACACTTGCGTAGGACTAATATTAAACTGAGTTCTGACTTTAAAAGTTTCAGCACTGCTAATCACAGTCTTGCCTTCTGTATCTTTGGTAAAGTAATTGAGCCTGTAACTATCAAGATCATCTCTGAAGAACTTAATCTGCACAGTGCTATCAGACTCTTCATCATAAATCGTATTGCTAATGGGTTGATTGTTCTGAATCTTTGTACAAAGTTGAGTTAAAAACCCTGAAGTTGTTGTCTGGACTTTTTGAAAAAAGGCCTGACTGGTTTTTACTGTCGGTGTAAAAAGCAAAGTACTCGATGATGTCGTGGAAACTTTAATCGTCGTAGAAATGGCTACATTGACCTGGGCATCACTACAATTTCTTGCATTGATACTGAAGTCATAGAATCGATTCGTATAAGTAGGAGTTCTAAAACTGGTGTTCTTCGATCTATAGGCGTAACAGATACGAGTCGCGATATCTCTTTCCCCTGGCAAAAGATCCTGAGTTTGTTCCAACTGTGCTGTCGTTATATACTCAGAGCCTTTGTTGATATCTTTTTTGCCGCCACAGCTTGCTAGAAGCACTGTGCTTGCCGAGAGAATTAAGAAATGTTTGAATGTAGGCATTCTAATCATAAAGAATTATCGGTCAAAGCTATTTTAAATTAAGGACTGCCATTTGGATTTCACTGGAAAACTTGGAAAATATAAAATTATAGAGACAGAAGATAAGACTAAAACACTTTGGTCGGAGTTCTTTGATGAAGCTTGCCATAACCTTTCAGGGGCCTATGAAGAAACTCTCTACAACTATATTCAAGGTTGTCACATACCTGAGCAAATCGCACAAGGAAGTGACGTACATGTTTTGGATGTAGGTTTCGGACTTGGAATTGGTCTCAAGGCCTTTATGGCCCAACTTGAAACCACTCAAGGCTTAAAAATTAAGGCGAGCTACACTTCGATGGAGCTGGATGAAGACTTGTTTTTATGGTCAGCCAAAGAGACATTTCCCCTCTTAGTATTTACTAAAAAAGATAATTTCTACACTAGCACTCACCCGCTTTTATCTATCACTGTCTTTATCGGTGACGGAAGAAAAACACTACCAGAGGCCTTTAAAAATGGTCTTCTTCCAAAATTTACAGCAATCTTCCAAGATGCTTTTTCACCTAAAAAAAATCCTGCTCTATGGACGCTCGAATGGTTTAATGACCTCAAGATGATGGCCGATAATCAAGTATACTTATCTACCTATAGCGCTTCTGTGAGCATCAGAAAGACTATGATTGCCTCTGGATGGAAAATTACGAATGCAAAAGGGTTTGGTCAGAAAAAAACGATGACAAAGGCACGTCTTGTGGGCCTTAGTGATCCCATCCTAGAGGCAGAACTCTCCAGATCGACAACACTTGTATTAACAGACATCTAAGCTAAAATAGAATAGACACCCAAAGTATTTTACAAGGATAGTTTTACTATGGCCCAAGTCATTCTTATCGAAAGCAATAAAACAATGAATGATTTACTGTCGATTAATCTTACGACCTATCTTGGCGTGGATCTCATTCATCGTAAAAATGCTCAAGAAGCTCTGAACCTTCTGGCCATTCTACCAAGCATCGATCTGATTATTACAAATACACAAGTTGAAGGTGAAGACTCTGCTAACTTAATTAATTCTTACTTAATTGAAAATAATCTAGAAATCAGCCTAATCGTTCTTGGCGGTAAACTGGCCCAATCAACAGATCACTCAGTGACGATACAAAATGATAAAGACTGGGAAAAAGTTATTTCGACATCTGCAAAGATTTTAGGAATTAACGAGGAAGTTCTGGCAAAGAAGGCCATTCCTGACTATGTACAGGTACCAGCAAGATATTTTTTAAATCTCGAGTCTTGTAACTGTGATGTATTTATCCGTATTAAAAAATCAGCAACTGAGTTTCAGTATGTAAAAAGAATCCATAACGGTGATCAATTCTCTAAAGATTCTATTATGCGCTACATGGATCAAGGTCTGGAATTTTTCCATGTACCAAAAGAGCACCATAAGAATTTTGCAATCTTCTTATCAAATAAATTAGTTGATAAAATCGACTCACCTCTTTTAAATGAAACCCAGAAGATTCAAATCATGGGAGAGTCTTACGATATCGCGACCAAAGAAATCATGAATTATGGTTTTAATAGTGAAACAATTCAGCTGACAGAC
Source organism: Bacteriovoracaceae bacterium UBA6153 (assembly GCA_002428265.1). Classification (GTDB taxonomy): domain Bacteria; phylum Bdellovibrionota; class Bacteriovoracia; order Bacteriovoracales; family Bacteriovoracaceae; genus Bacteriovorax. The sequence goes on along the minus strand of DIUR01000001.1, from coordinate 90,124 downwards.
ACGATCATTGATAACATGGTTAAGAATTTTGAGAAGTCTCCAGAGATGTCTAATCTTCTTCACAAGGTTATCAATTCTAAAACGGGTACGGCATACCAGCGCAGCCACATGACCTCTGTAGTGGCCTGTGAAGTTATTAAGAACCTTAAGCTCCCTGATCCTCTTGCCAATGAGAAGATGGCCTTTGCTGCTTTCTTTCACGATATCATGCTAAATGACAGAGACGACCTGTCAAAGATCAACTCTTTTGAAGAGCTAGAAAAGTCTCAACTCTCAGAAGAAGACTGGGACCTGGTCTTTAACCATGCTAATCTTGCTTCTCAGCTCATCAAAAACCATAACGAAGCTCCGGTAGGAACAGATGAAATTATCCGTCACCACCATGGTGCCTTTAATGGAAAAGGATTTTCTAATGCTATTGAAAAGCTTCCCGATCTCTCTAAAGTTTTTATTATTGCCCATCACTTCGTTCTAGAATTAATTAAATTCAAAGAAAATGGTGGAGAGCCTAAGCCTGTTACTGAAGAGTTATTTAAGCGCTATCCAAGTGCTGATGCTGCCATTATTATTAAAGCATTAGAAAGAACTCTTAAAAAGAAAAAGTAACCATGATCAATTATATTGACGTGAATCCACATGCCTCACAAACGCTGGTGTTCATTCACGGTAATTCTCATTCCCTGAAAACATTTAAGGGCCAGATAAGCTCTTCATTATTTAAAGACTACAGAATGCTCTTTATTGATCTGCCCGGGCATGGCGACTCTGAGAGACTACCAAAATACTCTCTCACAATAATTGCAGATATCCTTGTCAGCTTTTTAAAAAAATTAGAATTGCAAAATATCATTTTAATAGGTCATTCTCTCGGCGGACATGTGGCCATCAACATGCTCGAGTCACTGACTCCGAAGGCCATCTTTTTGTATGGAACTCCTCCTTTAAACAATCCCTTTGTTTCGGAGAGTTTTCTCGCAAATGCTAACGCCGTGGCGTTACACAAAAACATTCCTGATGATGAAGAAATCTACACACTCATGACGGAGATGAAGTATGACGATTTCTCTATGCTCGATCATTTTAATGATTTCAGAAAGACAGATACCAAGTTTCGAACAGAAATTCTGGAGGATGTTATCAATTCTCAACATCTCAATGAAATAAAAATCATTGATACGTTTGTTGGACAAGTTTCAATTTTACTGGCCCGCCAAGATTCTCTGATTAATAATAGCTATATTGAAAATTTATTAAGCTTTAAAAAAATTGATACAGTTGTTATTGAAGCAGGACACTCTCCACATGTGGAGGCCCCCCTCGAGTTCAATACAATTCTTTTAAAGTTTATCCAAAAAGTTTTTTAAACGGATAGTAAGTTAAAAGACAAGAGAGAAAAGTATGGAAAAGGCCAGCAACAAAAGTATCGCTGCACTTGTAAAAGCAACAAGAAAATTTCATCGCCTTCAGCAGACTGAGTTTTCAGCAATCTTAGGCGTCACTCAAGGAACAATCTCTAAGATTGAAGCCGCCTCAATGGGACCTGAATTAGGATTATGGTTTAAATTTTTGCGTGCCTTTAATATACAAGACCCCTATTGTTTCACTTATTATGGACTGGAATTTGACCAGAGCTCTTTTGCCAATCTTGAATCAGATGGTTCGGCACTGGCACCAAACTTTAACTTCACAAAAGATAATATTGTTTTTACCGTAAGAACGATCAGACCTCTTTTTGATTTTATTACTAAAAATCACTCTAAGGCCTTTGATCTTTTCTTAAAGGAAAATAAGATCTCTAAAGAGTTTTTCTTTATTTTAAATCACCCTGTTACATCAGAAATAGCACATAAGTTTTTTATCTTTTTAGAAGAAAATAAAATTACTGCGAAATCAGTTGCTCTACTTGACTTAAATTTTGAATACGCTCTTGGCAGACACATGAAAGATATCTCATCAAGCGAGAGTTCTGATGAACTCTTTACTATCATTAACAACAACACTGACAGCGGTCTCGAGTATGAGTTTAGTGGAATTAAGGGTGAATACTTTATCAACCTAAAAAATCACGCAAAATCCTCAATCTCCCATTCTGAATTAATTATGAATTATAATTTTCTCTACCCGTACCACGTCATGAAATCTCTTAAGAGCCTTAAGGCCAAAACTCCAAAAATTCAGGAAGTAAAAAAAGATTCAAGATGGCACGTTACTTATGCTTAATGAGAGCAAGATCTTCTGGGATAACCTGGAGAGAATCAAAGACTACAAGCTCATTGATGATGAGAAACTTTGCGCTCTTTTAGGAATGAGTCTTCCTGAATTTCGAAGATTTAAAAAGGTCCGCGCTTTTCTTCCACTGGACGCCATTTATCAACTGGCCGAAAATTATAATTTTCACTTCGAAGATTTGCTCAACAGTAACTTCGTTCTTAAAGAAGATGCTCTTCCTTTAATGGAAAAGTACCGTAAGGCCTCTTATAGTGGAGTACTACCACTTCGAAATATTGTTAATTATGTCGAGGTTAATAAAGGTCTTCGAGCGAAAACCAATTTGCTTCGCAAATTTCAACTGACAGATGATTTTTTTATGACCGATGGATACAAGACGAATATTCATCTCATCACTGATATGAACCAATTCCTTGGAAGAACATATAATCTTAAACAAGAAGATTTTATAAACATGGGAAGAAGAAGCCCATTCCTTTTAGGTGCTTCGAAATTGGGTCAAAAACTTTCTCAACAAAAAACAATTTTAGAGACTGTGACTTATTTTATTGAAGAATGCACTAAGCTCTTCGATCACAACAATAAATACACTGTAGAGTCGATTCGAAATGGCTTTGTAACGATTGCAGATACGCCACACAATGACGTTTTAATAGAGCTTGGTATCAGAAGGCATCAGTTCTCTAACCCTGAGACATGCTTCACGAAAATGGGCGTAATATCAAGTTTAAGTTATTTTAAACAAAAAAAACATGCACCGATTAGTAAGATTTCCTCAATTTTGCAGGGTGATCCGGCCAACCGTTATGTCATTGACCTGAATGGCTTAAATTTTAAATAAGCTTTCTTTTGCTTATTCATCAAACTTGACACAATCGCTAAGCAGACTTATTTTTTATATATGCTTACATATCTTCACGACATTAGAAATAAACTTACTCTCATCGCAGGTCATACTTCGATCCTCTCCAAAAAATATGGAGAAGAAGATTTTTTACCCATTAAGACGAATCTTTTTAGAATAAGTGAACTTATAAACGATGCCTACAGACACTTAAAAGAAGAAGGTGAAGATTTAAAAAGCACATACTCTCCTTCAGAATTTATTGATCAACTTTACTCAATGGGTGAGTCAGCGAGAGGCCTTTTTCCAGTTGATATTAGAAATGAAATAAAAGATTATCGCCCACGCGAGGTCTATCAGATTGAACTAAATCCTAAACTAATCTTTCAAGTTATCGAGAATGCTATAGATAATTCATTTAAAGCAAAATCGACAAAAATCATTATTCGACTTCTCGATACAGGCCCTAGTTGTATCCTAGAGCTCGTAGATAACGGTGTTGAAAAAGCAACCACCATGTCTTCGCCCGTCGAGATGTCTCTAATTCCTCACGGTATCGGCAAAGAAATTATGATGAACAATATGAAAAATATTGGCGGAAAAGTCGAATGGATCAGACGCCTTGATAATTCTGGAATGGTTGTCAGACTTTATTTCCCTAAAAAAGCTTAATACCTTATGACAAATAAAATCACTGAACTTTTTAAAATCGAGCATCCTATCATTCAAGGTGGAATGGTTTGGGTTTCAGGTGCAAAGCTTGCAGCAGCAGTCTCAAATGCCGGAGGACTTGGATTAATTGGAGCAGGCTCAATGAAGCCGGATCTCCTTCGTCAGCATATATTAAAGGCCCAAAGTCTTACAACAAAACCTTTTGGTGTGAATGTTCCTCTTTTATACGACAAAGCTCAGGAGCAGATTGATTGTGCTCTGGAATTAGGAGTAAAAATCTTTTTTACTTCTGCCGGATCTCCTAAAAAATTCACTCAGTATTTAAAAGATAAAAATGCAATTGTCGCTCATGTAACATCTTCACCTGAGCTTGCACTAAAGTGCAGTGATGCCGGAGTTGATGCTATTGTGGCCGAAGGCTTTGAGGCCGGAGGACATAATGGTCGTGAAGAAATCACAACTCTAACTCTTATTCCGCAGGTAAAAAAAGTTACTAAGGTTCCACTCATTGCGGCCGGAGGAATTGCTTCTGGGGCCTCTATTCTTGCCGCAATGGCGCTTGGAGCTGACGGGGTTCAATTAGGTACACGCTTTCTCATGACAACTGAATCAAGTGCTCATGACAACTTTAAAAAGCTGCTCTTAACATCTCTTCCCCACTCTACACAAATCATGATGAGAAAAACTGTTCCAGTCAGACTCTTTGCTAATACATTCGCAAGCGAGATCAAATCAATTGAAGAACAATTCACTGGGAGTGAATTAACTGAAAAACTCAATACTCATTTAGGAAAATACAGAGCAAAGATGGGAATGCTTGATGGTGACCTGGAGGCCGGAGAGTTAGAAGTTGGACAAATTATCAGCTCAATTAAAGATATACCAAGTGTTGAAAGTGTCATGAAAGAGCTTCTTAGTGATTACCAAAAAACTCTTTCACAACTACCCCATACTATCTAAATTACATCGATCCTTTTCTTAGTGCTGCAATTCTCACATCAAGTGGCGGGTGAGTAGAAAATAATTGCATCATCCCCGACTTAGAAGATATTTGCATTGATCTAAAGTTTGGATCAGCTTTCGGCCCATCTGCAACATCAAGCTGTGGGTAAGCACGCTGAAGTGACTCAAGAGCTGCGATCATTTTTTCACGACCTGCTAAATCTGCTCCACCTTTATCTGCGCGGAACTCTCTATAACGAGAAAACCATGCAATGATCGGCATTGCTAGAAATCCTAAAACGATATCTAAAACAAATACGATGGCCATGTTAACAAATGGGTTAACTGGAGCATCATCCTCATCATTGCCTCTCATTGCCTGAGAAATAGCGAATGCGATAATACGAGAAAAGAACATAACGAAAGCGTTCACGACACCTTGAACGAGCGCCATTGTTACCATGTCACCGTTAGCAATGTGAGCAACCTCGTGGGCCAGAACACCTTCAACTTCAGCGTCGTCCATTCTTGATAAAAGACCTGTTGAGACCGCCACAAGTGAGCTGTTTCTAGATCTACCTGTAGCAAAGGCATTTACTTCACCAGATTGATAGATACCAACTTCAGGCATTTCCGTAAGACCTGCACGTCTTGAAAGACGGTGAACTTTATCGACGATGTTTCTGTGTGGCCCTTCTAACGTTACGATCTGAACACCCATGGTCCATTTAGCAAGCTGCTTTGATAGTAGAAGTGCGATGAGCGATCCACCAATACCCCAAAGCAAGCAAAACAGCATTAAGCTTCCGTATTGGATTCCGCCATTGGCGATATAGTGTCCGACCCCCAATACAGACATAATTGTACTGATGGTGATGGAAATTAATAATGAGACAGCAAGGAAAATAAAAATTCGCTTCATTTGTTAATTTTCTCCTTTAAGAAAATTTGTTGATATTCTAATTTAGCATTACCCGTATAAAATACTATTCAATAATGCTGAATGAATCCATCACTTTAATTGAAGCTTTTTGAAAATTTGTTCGTATAATTTGAATGTAGAAAACAAGAAGGGAACCTAGGCTCCCTTCTTGATGAAATTAATTAGAATCCGGCCTTTTTACGGGCATCAGCGATCATAGCTTCGCGCTTAGCTGGGTCTGCCCATCTCGCTTGAGCTTCAGGAGAGAGTTTTCTAATCGGATCGAAATAGAAAAAGACTTCCCCAGGCTTAACGTTTGGGGCAGTCCATACAGAAATCCCATTTTCCTGATCGTAGTATTCATAAGAAGCGATATGGCGTTTACCACCTCCACCTGGAGCATCACACACGAATGTTGGTGTGTTGAATCCTGCAGTCGTTCCACGCATTGCTTTTTCCAGCGCCACACTCTCAGCAATTGTTGTTCTGAAGTGCTCGCATCCTGGAACCATATCGTGAATATAAACGTAATACGGCTGAACGTTCATGTATTCCATCTGACGAATCAGAAGAACCATATCGTTGATTGAATCGTTTACACCTTCTTGAAGCACGGCCTGATTTCTTACGATAATTCCGGCAGCAAAAAGTCTATCCATCGCCATTTTAGAATAAATTGTAATTTCTTTCGGAGAAGAAAAATGTGTGTGAACCACAACAGATTTCCCCATCTCTTTACCTTTTTGGTGAACGTCACAAAGAGCTTTAAACCATTCGTGGTCACTGGTAATTTTCTGAGGGTAAATCGCAATTCCTTTCGTTGCAAATCTAATACGTCTGATATGAGGAATGTTTAATAAACTCTCCCCGATATAAGTTAATTGTTTTGAGGTAAGCATGAAAGCGTCCCCACCAGAAATAACCACGTCTTCAACTTGTGGAGTGTTTCTAATGTACTCAAAAGCGGCTTCCATTCTTGCCGTATTAACACCGTAAGTTTCTTTCTCAACTGTCTCAGTTGATCCACCAATCAGACGTGAGCGCGTGCAATATGAACAATAAACCGGACAAATTGTCGTCGGTAAAAATAAAACTTTATCGTAATACCTGTGAGTCAATCCTGGAACTGGCGCATCAACATCTTCGTGAAGAGAGTCAGCTTCATAGTACGGGTGATCTGGTAAAAATTGAGATCCAATTGGTAGGAACTGTTTTCTTAGTGGATCATTAACTGGATCGCTCCAATCAATCAGAGCAAAAACATAAGGAGTGATCCTAATGTTCATTGGAGTTTTATGTTGTCCATCCAGCATGTCTTGATAAAATTCTTCCGTGCAAAGCTCAGCTAGAACAGTCTTAACCTGTTCAACTTTTTTGATAGAGTTTTTCATCTGCCACATGTGATCGCCGAACTCTTCTTTGGTTACATCTTTCCACGCAGGAATGACTCTCCAGAAATCATCAGTTCTAAACTCGCGGTGAGCTCCGTCTTTTAGCGTGAGCCTCAGGTCTCTTTTGTTTTGTAAATCTGACATAAATCCTCTTTAGTATCCTCTTAATTTTCGAGAAAAACTTTTTAGCTAATAAATATTTTATAGAGTTATTATAGCTTCTTCTTGAAGAATTTTAAAAAAAATGGCGAAATGAGTAAAAATAGCAGGATTATGACAAAATAATGGAAGTATTCTGCGATATCAAAGTCGACTGTTTTACCTAAGTAATGAGCTCCGCCCACAATTCCGCCTACCCATAAAACGGCCCCGGCCACTTCGTATAGACAAAATCTTTTGTAATCCATCTTGCTGGTTCCGGCAATGAACGGAGCAAATGTTCTTACAAAAGCTATAAACTTACAAAAAAGAATCGTCTTCCCACCGTGCTTTACATAAAACTCGTGGGCCAGATCGAGGTGACGCTCTTCCAAGAGGATTCTCTTCATATTTTTTTTAGTCCAGTCCGCAAAGCGTCTGCCTAAAAAGTAGCTGAAATGATCCCCTAAAATAGTAGCGACTAAAAGCGATGGGATAAGAATTTTGATATCGATATCACCCTTTGACGATATAAGGCCTAGGGTTAAGAGAAGTGAGTCTCCTGGAAGAAAGAACCCGAAGAGCCCAACCTCTGCAAAGAGGATGGCCGCAAGTCCTAAATATCCGAAAAACTGGAAGAAAGCGAGAGGGTCCGTCGCTATCTTTAATATAGGGTCTAAGATGTCCATGGGTTAGAGTTTAGCAAACTTAACAGACACCACATAGTAAAAAATACATACTCCTAAGCTTAGACTGCCGCATTGCACCCTTTGCCATTAAGATGCTCATAACCACTATTGAAGGATACAGGTATGAAGCAGAAAATTTCACTCGTCATTTTCACGTCGATTCTTACAATCCACGCGAGCTCTCTTTTTGCCCAAGAGGATATCTCTGAGCTTTTAGAGAAGAAAACTTTTGCTACAAAAATACGTGATGAAGTAGCGGCCCTTGATATTAAGGCCTCAATAAAATTATTAGATGTCGATCTGGCCGATGGAATCAATCTTTCATCAAAATATAAATACGAAGTTGAAACTTCTTACCAAGACCAGTTTTTTACCAGAATCGACAAATGGGATGTTAATGCAGGAATCAATGTAGGAGATTTAATTAATAACTTCGTTGAACTTCCCTTCTCATTCTCAGTGAATCGCAACACTAGTTTTCTTTTTGTAAGACAGTTTAAAAGTAAAAAAGAGGCCATCAAAGCGATTCCTTATACACCTAAAAGACTCCCTTTAAATGCTGATCTCGTCTTAAAAAATTTAGATGCTGGTGACTTTGTCAGCATGCCCGCAAACTTAAATATCGCCGTTGAAGCACGCGCGACTTCTACGATGGTCGCTCCGGTTATCATCAGTGCTAATGCCGGTGCTTACTACATTGTAAGTGGAGAGTTCACGATTCAGGTCTTTAGAATTGATGAAACTCGCGTAAGACTAAAAATGATTTCAACAAGAGGAAGTAGCGCTGGAGTAAGTGCAGGTTTCGGGATGTCGTTTGATATTTTTGGAATCCGCATCTTAGATAAACAGATTACAAGAATTATGGATCGCGGAGAGCTTGCTCAATACGGTCTTGTCTATAATCCTGGAGCACAATTTATCCTGGATTACGTTTTTGACTTAAAACATGAAGAATCAAAGGCCGCTTACAATCAGATTCTTAACAATACTCTTAAATTTAAAGACACTGTTGTCTTTAACAAAATTGAGAGCGCAAATGAACTAAAAGATAAACTTATCACTTCATTTGATAAAGCTGAAAAGATCTTTGAGGCCGACAGAGCTCTTCCGCCAAAAGAGCGTAGAGTTTCAAGAATTTTTAAAGGTCTTAACGACTTCACTGGGACGACTAAAAAAGTAAAACTATCAATCGTACTGGCCAGTTACAAGAAAGACCGTGCTTTTACTGACTCTAAAGTCACTTTCATTGATAAAAATGAGAACAACCTTGAGTTCTACTACCCTTCTTATTCAAAATATATCGAAGGAAAAATAGGAAAAGGTCTAGTTGAGTTAAAAGATGAAAGTTACCAAAATAACTTTGGTCTTATTCCAAGATTCAACTCTGAAGACGTGAGCCATAGAAATCCTGATTTCGGCGTCACATTTGAGCGCAGAGATAAATTCTTCAGCGATGCCGAACAAAAAATCATCAGAAGATTCATGTCTGGGCAGATCCCGACTAAGTTTGACTCCGTAATCGATTATGGCCCTTGGAAAAACTACGAAAATAAATCAGATACGAGAATTTTCTTTCAATTAGTTCTAAAGGCAGAGGGCTTTAATTACTTAAAAGAAATCAGCGCTGATGAGCTCTACAAGCGCCTGACAGCGTACACTGAAGCAAAAAGAGATTTTCACAATGTTGAAGACGGCACGTCAGAGTGGCAAAAACTAAAAGACTTCTTACTAGTTGAGCGCATTATCAGAGAAGACCGCTTAAAAAGCCTAGCAAAAGACTTGAGTGCGATCTTAAGCGACACGACTCAAAATTCTGAAGCTAAACTTAGAAGACTTGTAAAACTAAACGAGTCGGGAATCTTTAATAAGATTGGCGTGGGATTTTTAATCTCTCTTCTTCCACAAGATAAACTTGAAGAGCTGATTTATTTAAAACTTGAAATGGCCGGACAAAAAATCAAACCCGTTCAATTTGAATATGGGAAATTAAATTACCGCGCTCTTTATAATGAATTAACCATCATTCAATCTCGTATCGCCAACAGGTCATACGATCTGCGCATTACTGAGCAAGATAATTCACTTGAAAGCACAGACATTTATTCTGAAAAGCAGAGATTAGAAGAGCAAAAGAAACTTGAACGCGACCTTTTGGGTGAGTTCATCGATTTAAACGGCTTCTAGGGCCTATTACAGCAAAAATTAATAATTTCTTTGACTTAAAAACCATAAGCTACATATAATATAAATTATATGTAGCTTTTTAAGTTATTCAACGATCATTTTTTAAAGGATTAAAAAAGATTGGATACTGATCATTCACAAAATATTCTGTTAGAAAATTATCTTTCAAATTTAAGACGCCTTAATAAATCGGAACATACCATCAAAAACTATAGGGCCGATTTGCTGAAATTTTTCAGCTGGATTGAGCACGACCAAAAGTTAAAAATTGAAAAAGTGAACGGCGATATCATCGGAAAATATAAAGAATTCCTAGGCAATGGTGGCAACGTCTATAAAGAGATCATTAGAAATCCAGAATCTAATGGTACGGGGATTTTTATTTTTTCTTGGCTAAAATTCTGGATAGGGAAGGCCGTATTTTCAAAACGAACCGAAAAATACCTGCTTTTTTTTCAGAATGCCATGAGTGTTTCTTCAAGGCGCCGTCACCTATCCAGTCTTAAAAATTTCTTTGAATATTTGAAGGAAATTCATGAGGACACTTCTGATAAATTCTCTAAAAACCCCGTCAAGAGTAAAATCCACGCAATTACTCTTAAGGAAGTTGATGTCACACCAACCACGATGCTTTCTCGCGAAGACTTTAAACTCATTGAAGAAAAAACTTTCCGTACAAGTGAGCGGGTTATTTTATATCTTCTTTATTATGGCGGATTGAGATTAAGTGAATTATGTGAGTTAAAAATTGCAAATTTTGATTTTCAATCGAGGACCATGACCTTCAACAGAAAAGGTGGATATGTGCACACCCTGGTCATTCAAAAAGATGAGCTGATTTTTAAAAATTTGAAGCATTATATTGGCGAAAATGAGTTCAATAAAATTTTTCTTTTTCAAACCAAAAGCGGGAAGGCCTACTCCCCTAAGGCCATGTATAATAAAATCATAAAAATTATTGAGCGTGCTATCCCTAACAATGAAATTAGCACAAGAATTACACCTCACAGTTTCAGGAAGGCATGTGCAACAGAGCTCTATATAAAATCCAAAGATTTGTTGTATGTACGTGACTATCTCAATCATAAAGATGCAAAAATCACCCAGACTTATATTGATAAGCGCACACTTTCTCTGAAAACTCGCCGCTATCATTGAGAAATTTTTGGTATTAGCATCTCTTTTATGCAAAAATACCCTCTATGCTATTAGCTATCCGCATTCCACTCGTTATTATCTGGATCATCTTTTCTACAATGATAGGAATTGTTGTCAGTATTTTTCGTCCTTTTGACCCCAGAAATATTAAAGTGACGACTAGAATTTTAAAGTATGGGCGCTTTATTCTGGGAATGAAAATCGAACTTAGAAACGCACACATCATGACTGATAATCATCCTTGTGTGATCATCAGTAATCATCAAGATAATTTAGACATTTTTGCTGGTGCTTTAGCACTTCCAGAAAGGACTGTCAGTATTGGAAAAAGATCAATTATCTGGATTCCCTTTTTTGGTCTTTATTACTGGTTATCAGGAAATATTTTAATCGATAGAAAAAATAAGAGAAGTGCATTTGAAACCATGGATGTGGCGGCAAAGGCCATCAAAGAAAATAATATTTCGGTGTGGATTATGCCAGAAGGAACCAGGTCCCGCGGACGTGGGCTTCTTCCTTTTAAAAAAGGCCCCTTCATTACGGCCATTAAAGCTGGAGTTCCTATTGTGCCCGTTGCCTGGAGCAATTACATTGAAGGAATGAATTTAAACAAGTGGCACTCTGGAACAATTCTGATGGAAGTTCTACCGGCCATATCAACAGAAGGTCTCAGTGTTGATGATGTCCATGACTTAAAAGAAAAAGCTTATGAGGCCATGAAAAATGGCATCGCAAAATTAGACCTCGAAGTCGCAAACTCAAAACACAAAAGATAATGAATGAGTAAAAGAAGATCTTCGACAGGTAAACGTTGTCTTCGTTGCAAAATTCATCACACACTTTGTTTTTGTGCTCGCATTCATGAAGTTGCGACCCACGCGCGTATCTCAATTATCATGCACCATCGTGAAAGACACCTGACTTCCAATACGGCCAATCTTGCAAAGCTCGTTCTTCCTAAATGTGATGTCCTTTTAAGAGGTCATCCAACGACTCCTTTTTCAGCAGACGCTCTTAAATTAAATAACGAAGAACTTCCTTTATTTTTATTTCCTCATGAAGATGCCATTGACCTGACTCCTGAGTATATTGAAAGTCTTAATGGCAGAAAAATTCACCTGATTGTTCCTGATGGAACGTGGTCTCAGGCCGTCAAATGCTACCGCCGGGAAGCAGGCCTTACTGGAATTCAGTGTGTGAAGCTTCCACCAGGAGATCCTGGAAGATATCGTCTTCGCAAATCTTCAGATGAAAACAGACTATCAACTTATGAGGCCATTTCAAGAGCTCTGGGAATCATTGAACAAAATCATGAATTGCAACGTGAGATGGATGTGATTTTTGATACGATGGTAGAAGCAGTTATCAGAGGAAGAACGGCCTTTGAAAATTAATCCAAAGGCCTATGAAAAACTAATTAAAAGTTTCAGTAATTTTGCAATTTGATCTGTAAGAGAAATTATCAATTGATAAAACTCTCGATGCAATTTTTTCATCAAATCCTAAAAGTAGATTTAATGTTTTTAAATAGGGCTCATTCGTCTTAAGAACTAATTGATCGAATGCTTTTGAAGTCACTTCACCAGCAGCAAAATGTCTAATGTATCCATTTACACGAACTTCACTAAAAGTTTGCACTGATTGAATTGATTGGGCCTTTTGTACGCTTACGAAAGCGATCCCTTCAACTTTATCTGCAGAATCCACAGTTACGACACCTGTAGCATCAAACATGTGAACACCAGGAAGCTCAACTGAGTGGCATTGGAAGCTAATAACATTTGCAAAAACAGTCATTGGAAAAAGCAGCGATGCTGCCAGAACGAATTTTAACATTTCTATAACCCCGTTTTAGTTTCTACAGCATTGACGCCATTATCTGGCATTTCTGTATATTCGTTATTTGGTAATTCCGTAGTAAGCGCTCTTAAATCCGGGCCGTTTCCAACACGTTTAAATTTTCTATTGCGCGTTTTTGAGAATTTATTCTTTTTCTTATTTTTATTCTTTTTAGCAATCTTCGCTGACTTAGACTTAGAATCAGTTTTTTTTGTATTTTGAGTTTTGGCCCAAACCGAATCCAGACCCGATGTCATTAACATCAATGCCGCTAGTGCGATAGTTGCACAAGTTTTGATCATAACTAACCCCAGGTTTAAACAATTTTTCTGGCCCATTTATTTTTATGGAGACTAAGCAATGTGGCAAGCTTTAAACTCAACTAATAGTAGATTCAATTATTTATAAAGCAACATGTTCAGAAATCTGCGAGATTCACAGTGTCATTATAGTAAGCTTTCTGTTAAGATAAATTCCTTATGAAGACTCATCACTACATCGCTTTTTTTAAACCCTACGGTATTTTGAGTCAGTTTACCTCTGATGTGCCTTCAGAAACTCTCGGTAACTTTAACCTGCCTAAAGACGTTTATCCAACCGGCAGACTTGATAAAGATTCTGAGGGACTTCTTATTTTAAGTAACGATGGATCTTTTATAGATCAATTGCTTAATCCTAAATTTGATAAAGAAAAAATTTATTGGGTGCAAGTTGAAAATATTCCTTCTGAAGAATCTCTGGATAAATTGCGCCGAGGTGGAATCAGTATTCAAGATTACAAAACTCGTCCTGCAAAAGTAAAAATTCTTGATCCACAACCTGAGTTTCCAGAGAGAAATCCTCCAGTGAGATTCAGACAAAACATTCCTACTTGCTGGCTTGAAATCATTATTAGCGAAGGAAAAAATCGTCAAGTAAGAAGAATGACGGCCAGTATTAATCACCCGACATTACGGTTAGTGCGCATGCAAGTTGGTAAGTACAAACTTGGAACAATGACACCTGGTGAATGGCGCGAAATAAAAAAAAGCGACATTCTTTAAACTAATACAATCTTTAAAAAAACGTTCATTTTTTGTGAAACTTTTTGAATTTTCTTACGTATACTAACGCGAGCAACTTTAAAAGGAATTGAAATGAATCTTATCGACTTATCCATCAAACGTCCGGTGTTTGCGTGGGTTCTAATGTTCTCCCTCATCGTCTTCGGGGCCATTTGTGTAAACAACATGGGTATCAGTCAGCTTCCCGACGTCGACTTCCCTATTATTAACGTTTCAGTAACCTATGAAGGTGCTGCCCCTGAAGTTGTTGAGTCTGAACTTATCGATCAGATTGAGCAAAAACTCTTAAACATCGAAGGTGTTAAAGAGATGCGCTCAAGTGCTCGCCAAGGTACCGGACAAGTTACACTTGAGTTCGACATCAACAGAAATGTTGACGTTGCTCTTCAAGAGGTCCAATCGGCCGTGAGCACTCTTAGGATGCCGACAGGAGTTGATCCTCCTATCATTAGAAAACAAAACCCGGAAGAAGACCCTATTATGATTATCTCTGTCTATAGTGATGCAAATCTTAAAGATATGCTTGCGTGGGCCGATAGTTATTTACTCGATCAATTGCGCTTTCTTCCCGGAGTTGGAGAAGTTAACGTTGGTGGGGCCAGTGAAAGAAATTTAAGAATCTGGATCGACACAAAAAAACTTGAAAAGTTTGAATTAACGGTCACAGATATTATCGCTGCCTTAAATGCCCAGCACGTTGAAAGTGCCGCAGGACAATTCACTGAAGGCAAAAGAGAGCTTCGAGTAAGATGGTTAGGAGAAGCAACAGACTTAAAAGAAATTGAAAACATCCGCATTTTAAAGCGTGGTGGAGAGCGAATTTTTAACCGCGACATTTTTATTAAAGATATTGCTATCGTTGAAGATGGTTTATCAGACATTACTCGTCTTGCAAGAGTTCAAGGTAAGCAGGCCATCGGTATCATGGTCAAAAAACAACGTGGGACCAATGAAGTTGTTGTTGCTGAAAGCGTTCAAAAAAGACTTGAAGAAATTAAGGCCAGTTTTCCTAAAGGATACCAGTATAGAATCAGTATCGATTATACTAAATCGACTGAGGCCACAGTTCACCTTACAGTTGAAAAACTTTGGGTAGCGGCGATCATTACAATTGTTATTTGTTTTCTTTTCCTGGGAAGTTTCCAGGCCGCTTTAAACATTCTCTTTTCAATTCCAACTTCTATTGTTGGTACATTTACTATTTTATACTTTTCTGGTTTTACCCTTAACCTCTTCACTCTACTCGCGCTGACATTATCAATTTCCATTGTTGTTGATGATGCCATCATGCTTTTAGAAAATATTGTTCGACATTATCGAATGGGTAAAGACTCCAAAACCGCGGCCTCTGAAGGAGCTAAAGAAGTTCTTCCTGCAGCGATTGCTGCGACTCTTGCCGTTGTGGCCGTGTTCCTTCCAGTTGTTTTCATGGATGGAATTATCGGGAAGTTTTTCTTCCAGTTCGGTGTAACAATGTGTGCGTGTGTACTTATCTCACTTCTTGAAGCGATGACGATTACACCAATGAGAGCGGCCGCACTACTGAGTTCAGAGCCAAAAATTTCTAAATTTGAACATTACTTAGATGAACTGTTTCATAACTTTGGACTTAAATACCAAAGAGTTTTAGCAGTGACTCTAAAGTATAAGTATATTGTCGTCCTGGGCTCACTTGCCTTCTTTGCGCTCTCTCTTATTCTCGTAAGTAAAGTTCGCCAGGAGTTCGTTCCCCTTCAGGATCAAAACCTTCTCATCATCCAGGCCCAAACTCCTCCGGGAACCTCGCTTCAGGTGACAAGTGATTTAGCAAAAAAACTAGAAGATATTTTAAATAAAAATAAAAATGTTGATGGCTTTTTTGTGGGTATCGGGGGCTTCGGTGGTGGATCAAACCCAAGTCAGGCCTTTATGCCAGTTGCACTCAAGCCTCGCGATCAACGCCAGCAAGGCCATATCGAAATTATGGAAGAGCTTCGCGAGCAGTTTAAAGAAGTCAAAGGAATCAGAGTCACAATCAGAGATAACTCTGCAAGAAACCTGTCTTCAGGCCGCCAGAACCCGATTGGTATCAACCTTAGGGGACCTGATTTAAAAATCCTTGAAGCAAAATCTAAAGAGCTTATCAAGCGTCTTGAAGATGAAAAACTTGGTGTTGATATGGATACGGATTACCGCGTAGGTATTCCTGAACTTATTCTAAAACCCAATAGAAAGGCCATGAGCCAAAGAGGAGTCTCAGTTCAAGAAGTCGGTATGATTCTCGCTGCCGGAGTTGGTGGAGCTCGTCAGGGTAAATATACTTTTGATGGAAAACGCTACGACATCAGATTTAAAATTCTTGATTCACAAATTAAAACGGCCGAAGACTTTAAGCATTTATATGTGAGAAACTCTGCTGGAAACCTGATTCCTTTTTATGAACTAGTTAACATTGAAGAAGGGAAGGCCATTCAAAGTATTTCGAGGGTCAATCGTCAAAGAGCAATCTCAATCTTTGGTAACTTAGCTCCTGGAGTTTCACAGTCAAAAGTTCTCGATCGTGCAAAAGTAATCTCACAGGAAATTCTTCCTCCAGGTTATTCATTTGCCCTTGAAGGAGCTTCTGCAGGATTTGCTTCTTCATTTGCAAGTCTTTACACGGCCCTGATGATTGGTATCTTAGTTGCGTATCTCATCCTTGCCGTTCAGTTTGATTCATTCATTCACCCTATTTCGGTTCTTGTTGCCCTTCCATTTTCGGTGACAGGGGCCTTGATTGCCTTATGGATGTTCAATGTTTCATTAAACCTTTTTAGCTTCATTGGTCTTATCGTTTTAATGGGGATTGCAAAAAAGAACTCCATCATGCTCGTAGAATTTACTAATCAGATTCGAACGGGACATCTTGGTGGCAAAAAATTTAGACCACTAGAGGCCCTTCTTGAGGCCTGTCCTGTTAGACTAAGACCTATCATCATGACATCTGTTGCGACTGTTGCGGCCGCAGGGCCTCTGGTATTAGGTAGTGGAATTGGGGTTGAAACCAGAATCCCAATGGGTCTATCAATTATCGGTGGAACCATTATTTCCACGATTCTTACCTTGTTCGTTGTACCTGCGCTGTACCTGATGCTGACTCCTTTAGAAAAAGGAGAGGCCTACAAAATGGAATCCGGCAAAGCCCCGAAAACAGGCCCGCTTTAGTCTGAAAATTCTACACTGCTCATTATAAAAATCTTAAAAGAGTCTCCTGAAGTTGCTATAAAGCAGCTTCAGGAGATTTTATGAAAAACGCTCTTTTTTTATTCCTAATATTAGGATCAATAAACGTTCATGCTGATGTATTGCTTCCCTTAGGACTGCAGTGCTCAGGACTTGAATCATCTGATTTAAAAAATTGCCTGAAAAAAGAATCTTCTAAAATTGATGAGGCCAATAGGCCCAACGAAATCATTCTTCAAAGTCATTCAAATGGAAAAGAGTCCCTGATAAAACTTGTGAATGATTTTGCAGGAAAAAGATCTGATCCCTACGCTCTTGATCTGCTCTCAAAGATACCTTTAATTGAATCTAGTGTTGCAACAGCATTGATTGTTCAATACGAAGATGAGCCCCAGCTTTATTACTACATCGTAGATAAGGATGGAAAATTGGAAGTTATTTTTGATGGAATCAACAGCGTTGATTTAACAACAAACTTTCCAGAAACTTTTAGAAATGAAACTGATCTTTTCTATTTGAAATCTAATAGCATTTCAAAAGAGTTCCTGGAATGGATTGATTATTTAAAAGCAGAAGAGAATCTTTAAGATATTATACTTTTTTTCTGTCTTTATACTCACGCTCACGGTGAGCACCATCACTTAATCCGTATTTTTCTAAAACGCCAATGGCCTCTATAATATCCTGAGAGAGCTTAGGATTATTGGACTTTAATAATTCACTGTAGCCTACAACTTTTTTAGAAAGCTCAGCTCCCCTCTCATACAATGCCTCAAATCTAAACTCTCTCACTCCGCTCTCAATGAGTTTTGGGATAAGCTTTGCTGCTGACTGAGGGACAGCATTAAACATCGTATTACGACATTCCTGATCGGCCTTAATCTGATGGTGATTCCCAAACTGATCTTTCAATTCAAGTCTGTGCTCCTCACAAGGCTTACCACAGTCTCTAAAGCTTTTGCCTTCACTCATGAAGGCCGCAAACACACAATGCTCCATATGAAACGATGGCATGTACTGATGAGCTGTCACTTCTATTTTTGAAGCGTCTGAGTTGCGGGCCATGTGAAAAAGCTGAGTGGCATTCATGTCATATGAAGACGTGATTGTTGAGAGCTTTTTTCCAAGGAAATATTCTTGAGTCACAGAGTTTGTCACATTTAAACTAAAGTCACCTTTGAGCTCAAAGTTTTTATCTTGGAAGTATTGAACGGCTCCTAGATTTCTGCATAAAATGACATCTGGATTAGCGCGCTCGATGACTTTAAAATTGTAATATTCATTAGGCTTTAAAATCCTGGTAGTCGCTATCCCCGACTTAATTCCACGCTCTCGAAGCATAATGACTGATTCAGCATAGCCTTTACCGAACTCATAATCGAGAATCACAACCCCTAGGTTGTCTTCAATTTTTGGATAAAAATCCAACAGGTCTTTTACCTGAGAGATTTCTCTGAGCATAACATTGAGCTTAGGATTTAAAAGATTGTTTTGCTCTTTTATTTTTGGCATTTCAACATCAAAAAGAGCAACATTTGTTGCCTCTACTCTTTTTTTCATAAGGAGTTCGGTAAACTCTCTACGAATTTTCTTAAGAGATTTTTGATGAATGAAAAATGAGTCGTTAGACTTTAGTGTCAGTTCATCAAGGATAAAACAAGTGGCCCCAAGAGCGCCGAGCTCCTCTGATAGATGGCCCTTAGTTGTGGGCCTCTCTAGAGCAGGCTCCAGTGCCTCATCGCTTAAAACCACAACTGTATGTGTCTCATCGCTCACTGTGACTTTTAATGGGCTTCCGATAGAAGCTTCAATAATAAGACTTACTGGGATTCTTTTTTTCAGATTTTTATCAGTATAGGATTGAGTTAATTTTTTCTCAACGACAGCATCGTGATTGAAATAAATAGTCATGTCTTTTTGAATTTTTTTAAGATCGACTTCTTTACCTAGGGTGAGTTCAAAGAGTTGGTCTTTGATTTTTTTTACACCATAGAGCATTCCTCCGACTTCAGATTTTTTTCCTCTGATGCCGGCAAATAAAACTCCATCGCCATTTTTTAAATGAGGATAGTTAATTTCAACTTGCAGAGTTTTAGTATCAACTTTTATCACTCTACCGATTTCTACTCCGCGGTGAGCACCATAAGTTCCATCGACCAGGTCCTGGTGATCCACTCCATGTAGCCATCCCGAATAAAACCCACGCGAGTAAGTTAAACCCATTTCTGTTTTTGAGTTCTCAATTTGTTTTTTAGAAAGACTTGATCCAGTCTGGGCGCGATCAATGGCCTCACGGTAATTTTTTGCAGCAGCAGCTACGTACTCCGGAGTTTTTAGTCTTCCTTCTACTTTGAAGCTTTCAATTCCAATGTTAAGCAACTCAGGAATCTCGGCAATTCCGCATAGGTCCTTAGGTGAAACAAGGTATTTCAAATCCCCTAATTCACGTTTTTGCCCATCCACAATCATTTCGTATTCTAGCCTGCAACTTTGAGCACACTGGCCTCTGTTGGCACTTCTGCCACCAATGCTCTCACTGGTAAAACACTGTCCTGAATAGGCCACGCATAAAGCGCCGTGAACGAAAACTTCCAGTTCACTTTCAGTTTTTTCTTTTATCGCACGCATCTCACTAAGTGAGACTTCGCGACCCAAAACAAATCTTTTTATTTTTAAATCAGATAGAAGTGTCATCGCCTCATGATTGGTCACCGTCATCTGAGTTGAGCCGTGAATCACTTGTGTGGGAGACATCTTTCTTACAAGAGCGGCCAGACCTACGTCTTGAATGATGAGAGCATCAGGGCCTAGTGGAAGCACTTCTCTAAGAAGAGAAATCGCATCGGCCAGTTCTTCTTCAAAGATTACAACATTAAAAGCGAGGTTGACTCTTACACCGTAAAGATGACAGGTATCGATCATTTCTTTTAGTTCAACAATCGAAAAATCCGTCGTTCTTCCACGCGCATTAAAGTGCGGCATCCCGACATAAATAGCATCCGCTCCATTATGGATGGCGGCAAGACACATATTCATGTTTCCTACAGGAAGAAGCAGTTCACTTTTGTAATTGTTTAACATATCCTGATCTCATATCATTTTTAAGGAAAAAACTGAAATCTTTGGAGACATTTATGAAATATTTATCGTTAAAATTATCCTTACTCGCCGTTATGCTTTTAACTGTATCTTGCGGGATGCAGAGTATTCCAACTGCCTTAAATCAAGTGGACGCCGACTGGGCAGAAGTCCAAAACCAGTATAAACGCCGTGCGGACCTGGTTCCAAACCTGGTTGAAGTGGTTAAAGGTTATGCTTCTCACGAAAAAGAGACTCTAACAGGAGTTGTAGAGGCCCGTGCCAAAGCTACACAAGTTAACTTTACAGCAGACCAGTTAACTGAAGAAAATATGAAAAAATTCCAACAAGCTCAAGGCGGATTATCGTCAGCTCTATCTCGCTTAATGGTGACTGTTGAAAAGTACCCTGATCTGAAAGCTAATCAAAATTTCTTAGATCTTCAGGCGCAACTTGAAGGAACAGAAAATAGAATTACAGTGGCGAGAAACAGATACATTGAAGCCATTAAAAACTTCAATAACCTAGTTAGTGTTCCACCGACATCTTGGTACAACGGGATTTTCTTAAAGCATGCTAAGAAACCACAATTCCAGGTTGATAATATCCAGGAAGCACAAAACGCTCCTGCGGTTAAATTCTAATGTTCAAAAATATTTTAAGCACTCTCATACTTTTCATGGCACTGACTTTCAAAGTCAGTGCTCTTGAAATTCCCGCACTCACGGGCCCCGTGGTTGATGAAGCGCAATTTTTAAGTAGAAGCGCTCATGCAGCGATTTCACAATCTCTGCAGAATTTTTATCAAACAGAAGGCATTCAGTTTCAAGTTTTAATCATTGATAAATTAGTGGATGAATCCATCGAAGGATACTCCATTAAAGTCGTCGATGAATGGAAGCTTGGAAAAAAGGGCGACGATAGAGCGGCCCTTTTTCTCATTGCTCTCGATGATAGAAAAATGAGAATTGAAGTGGGCCGAGGCCTTGAAGGAACTCTGACCGACCTCACGACTAATAGAATTATCAATGAAGTAAAACCCTATTTTAAAAAAGAAGACTTTGATAACGGTGTAGCTCTAGGGCTGGCGCTTATGGCCCAGGCCGATGGAAAAAAATTAAGTTTTAAAGGCGGAGCCGTTAAGCCTCGTCACAATCGTCATGGCAGCTCTTCTCTCGTTTTATTTGCTCTATTTGGATTTATATTCTTCATGCAGTTTGTCTTCCCTAAAGGCCGCGGCGGACGCGGCGGATTTGGTGGTGGAGGCTTCGGAGGCTGGGGCGGCGGAGGCGGCGGCTTTGGTGGTGGTAGCGGAGGCTCATCATGGGGCGGCGGTGGTGGAGGATTCTCCGGCGGTGGCTCGAGTGGAAGCTGGTAGTTGTTTTTTAATAATTTTTTAAGGACCAATAAAATGATAACGAGCAACGAAAAAGAACAAATAAAAGACCTGATCACAGAGTCAGAAAAAAGAACAAGCAGTGAAATTGTACCGATGGTTATCACTCGCAGTGACGACTACCCTGCCGCTCACTTCAGAGGAGCGATCATTGTCTCTTTCTTATTTTCTCTGGGACTTTATTTCTCTCCGCTTTCAATCATTAACCCTATTTATTTTTTATGGATTCAAATCCCTGGATTATTAGCTGGGTATTTTTTAGCTGAGATTCACTTCTTCACTAGAATGCTTACAACCAAGCAGGAAATTGAACACGAAGTCACTCAAAGGGCGATTGAAGCGTTTTTTCATCACGGACTTCATACAACTAAAAAACACAATGGCGTTTTAATTTTTATTTCAATGCTTGAGCATAAAATCAAAATCATCACTGATGTCGGAGTAAAAGAGCGCGTTGATCAAAAAATTTGGGATGAAATCATTGTCGCTTTCACAGAAAAAGTTCAGGGTGGAAACCTTGTTCCTGCTCTAAAAGACACGATTACTGCCACTGCAGATGTATTGGAAAATTATTTTCCATATGAAGAAGGAAAGGATTCTAGAAGAAATGAACTTAAAAATGATCTTATTCTCGAGTAGTTTATTCACGCTATTGTCTATGAATGCATTTTCCTCTTCTCTTCCTACAGATAAGGTTGAGTTCTGTGGACGTTTTCAAGATGATTCAATTCTCGCTAGTTATTCTAGCGAAGAAAGTAATTTGATGTCATTTAAAAATAATGGCGGACTCTTTAATCAAGGTGTCTGCTGGTGGCATTCTAGATTTCAGCGCAATATTTTTTATCTTTCCATTTTTAAACCAGAACTAAACAGACCATCGCAAAAAGAAGTTAAGGCCTTAATCAAAGAAATCAGAGCTGGCCAGTCCATGATCACCATCCCTGGATTTTCCAATTTTGCAGAGTTTTCTGAAACTTATAAAAATGAAATTCAAAGTGAGCTTAATAGCTGGCAGCTTTACGACGGCGTGGTACTAGGAAGCTGGATTGATGGCCTCAAAGGCGACACGGTCGTTAAACCAGAAGTCTTAAAAGAGATGATGGAAAAAGTTTTTCAATACGTGAGTGTTGAGAAAAAAATAGCTTATCAAAAGCTTCAAATCAAAGGCATCACGTCTCATGCCTGGCTTATTGTGGGAATGAAACCCGGGCCCAATGGTTATGAGGTGGGATTTCTAGACAGCAACTCTCCTCGCATGTCGCTTAATTATTCTTATAAGTTTGGCGATACGAGTTTTTTTGATAAGTCTTACGGAAACTTTGTTCCTTATCTGGAGTTCACCAGAGAAGAAGAGCGTATAAGCAGTATTGCTAAAAGATTTTGCGGCGTGAAAGGAGTTCAAATCTCCAGTCGTGAACAATGGGCAGAAGATTATCAAAGTGATTTAAGAGAAGCAAAACAAGCAGGATTAGATTAAATCCTGCTTAAAATTTTAAATGTAAATCCTTCCATTTTCTCATTGCTTGTCACTTCCCACTCTTCATAATCCAGAGGTGGAAAAAAAGCATCGGCAGGGCCACTGTACTCAACTTCAGAGAGATAAATTTTCTGAGTATACGGCATGAAGATATTAAAGATTTCACCACCACCAATAACCATCATTTCAAAATCATCAACACCCAAGTCTTCTTCAGCTTCAAGGGCCAGGTCAAAAACCATCATAGGATCATTGACGACAATGACCCCTTCTGTTTTAAAATTTTCATCTCTTGTAATGACAACGTTCGAGCGATTTGGAAGGGGTTTTCCAATAGACTCAAAAGTCTTTCTTCCCATCACTATCATTTTACCGGTAGTAATCTTCTTAAAGTTTTTAAGGTCTTCTGAAATATGCCATAAAAGCTTATTATCCAGACCGATCTCACCTTTTGGGCCATGGGCCACTACCATTGATACGTTCATAAAAAATTTCCTATACCGCGATTGGAGCTTTAATTGTTGGGTGTGGGTCGTAGCCTTCGAGCTTAAAGTCTTCAAACTTGAAATCAAAAATATTTTTAATTTCAGGATTTAACTTCATCTGTGGAAGCATTTTAAAATCGCGTGTTAACTGTAACTTTGCCTGGTCAATATGATTTGAATACAAGTGAGCATCCCCCATTGTATGAACGAAGTCTCCATATCCAAGTCCCGTCACCTGCGCCATCATCATCGTTAGTAGTGCATATGAAGCAATATTAAAAGGCACTCCCAAAAAGATATCAGCAGAGCGCTGGTACAACTGACAAGAAAGTTTTCCATCAGCTACATAAAATTGAAAAAAAGCATGACATGGAGGAAGCGCCATCTTTTCGATTTCAGCTACGTTCCACGCTGAAACAATCAGTCTTCTTGAATCTGGATTTTTTTTGATCTGGTTAACAACACTCGTGATCTGATCAATCGTCTCACCGTTTGCTCCCTGCCAGCTTCTCCATTGAGAGCCGTAAACAGGACCAAGGTTGCCTTCTTCATCGGCCCATTCGTCCCAGATAGAAACGCCATTGTCTTTAAGATACTTAATATTTGTTTCACCCTGAAGAAACCATAGAAGTTCATGGATGATAGATTTTAAATGCAGTTTTTTAGTTGTGACTAAAGGAAATCCTTCGGCCAGGTTATAGCGGGCCTGGTGTCCGAAAACTGAAAGTGTTCCTGTTCCAGTGCGATCTTCTTTTTTAGCGCCGTTTTGTAAAACATGCTCCATCAAGTCGTGGTATTGCTTCATGTGTTCTGCCTTGTGTGTGAGGTGTGTGGTCTCAGTTAAAAGTGTAACTTTCTGCTACTAGATTATCAATCATAAGAGTCAGTTTTTAACGTCACCCTCAGGAATCTACGTCCTAGTAATTATTGAATTTTGAATAACTTACACATCTATTGTGTAGATTCCGGTATTGGTTTAGGATCCGGGTTCTTTTAATAGATAATTCCCCAGGATCACTTAACTTTATTCGGAACTTTGTTACAATTCTATCCGCCCTCTCCGGCCATAAATGTCATTATCATTAAAGTATTTCGTCCTTTTTCCTTTTTTATATTAATACCAAACTTTGTACTAGCTACACACCCATTCCCTTCAAGAGAAAAGTAGATATCTTGTTTGCTCCCAAAATCAGAAGTAATTTCTAAAATTTCCATATTAGGATTATCTAATTTTATAAACTCTTCATATAAATTCCAGTTAACTAGTACTTTTTTTATATTTTTTATTTCTGTTTTAAAGTTATCTGGGTCATACACTCCAGTTTCGCTCATTTTTGCGCAAACTTCAGGACTTTGTTTAAGCGTCCACTCAATAGCTGCATCTTCAAAACCGCGAGATAAATTAAATAGACATGTATTATTTTTACTCTTCACACAAGTTGATAATTTATTAAAAAATGTTTTAAAAACTTCGTCTTCTTTTAACAATTTCTTGATTACCTCAGGTGACTTACTACTTTTCCACCGCATGGCTCTTTCGATTCCTGCTTTCAAGTTTTTATCTGCTGCTTTAAAATATAGATCTTTGCCAGTAATCTTGAGGATATCATTTTCTTTTGATTCAATCGCAAGCACATAGACATTAAAGTTTAACTTCACAAAATCTAACTCAATTTTACTTAGCTCTTTTACAGGATAATCACCTTCAATACCTGCTTTCTTACTAACTGAATAAAATGTTTTATAGTCGTATTCTTTTTTTCCATTCTTTAAATCGACAATTTTTTTATTATCTATTATATAAATTGGATCACCTTGAAGAACTTTATTATCATAAACTTCCAGAGGTGCATCTATAGTCTCCATTGGAAATTGGGTGCTGTGTATGACAAAATAGTCCGCGTCCGTTAATCTTGGATTTTCGTCTGCCATTAAATTAGTAATCAAAAACGCATAAGCTACAAAAAATCTTAAGAATAAATTCATTTTATAATCCTAAAAAAGTTATCTATAGATGGTATTACTAAATCTAACAATATTAAATGATAAATTAATTGCCACTTCTACCAAGTGGGAACTGCGGTACGTATGGAAATTGTGTGTAGTGTTCACAAAAATACTTACTAAGTCTAAATATACGTTAAAATGAAAAGATATTTTAGATTTTAAAATTTTCTATTAATTGCTAATATAGCAATCGCTTCTGTCCTGACTCTCACTTTGTCTAAATTCCTAAGTGTTATAATAAAGCACTGTACTTCCCGCTATCAATAGCTTTTTCATAACAGACTTCATGACACGCTCACTCTGCCTCATCCTTGAATTTCAAGACGAGTACATGAAATTTTAGAATTATCTGTCTATTTAGCTTTACAAAAATTTCGGCCGCACCCAAAATTAGATTATTAAAATCTAAAACAGGCTCGACAGGAATCTAGGAAGTTAAAATGACAAAGGTAGTGACTGGTCTTGATCGCTTAATTGCAGATAAATCTCTTCAAGATAGTATCAAAGGAAATATCGGATACCTTTGCCATAGCGCTTCGATTGATTCGAACTTTAATACTGGCGTTGTTCTTCTTCAAAAGTTATTTGGAAAACGCCTGACAAAACTCTTTGGCCCTCAACATGGATTCGTCACAGATGTTCAAGACAACATGATGGAGACGGCACATTACACTCACCCCTATTTTAAAATTCCGGTTTACTCACTTTATTCGGAAACAAGAACGCCGACAGACGAGATGTTAAAAGATCTCGATACACTCATCATTGACCTGCAAGATGTAGGCACGCGCGTTTATACCTATATCTCAACTCTTTCTCTCATCATGGAAAAATGCGTGGGAAGAGATATTAAGCTCGTCGTTTTAGACCGCCCGAATCCAGTGGGCGGAGAGATGATTGAAGGAACTATTTTAAAACCAGGATATGAATCTTTTGTTGGCCGCTATCCTATTCCTCAAAGGCATTCTCTTACAATGGGAGAAGTTGGGAAGTTTGGGCAAAAAGTCTTAAAGACTGATTGTAATTTAGACGTCATCAATATGCTTAATTGGAAACGCTCAATGTATTTCGAAGACACAGGTCTTCCATGGGTCCTTCCCTCTCCTAATCTTCCGACTGCTGTGGGAGCTATAACGTTCGTAGGAACAGTTTTGCTGGAAGGAACAAACATCAGTGAAGGTAGAGGGACAACTCGTCCTCTGGAAGTCGCTGGATA
This sequence comes from Bacteriovoracaceae bacterium UBA6153, assembly GCA_002428265.1. Classification (GTDB taxonomy): domain Bacteria; phylum Bdellovibrionota; class Bacteriovoracia; order Bacteriovoracales; family Bacteriovoracaceae; genus Bacteriovorax. Next base: position 63,192 of record DIUR01000001.1, on the reverse strand, counting down.
CCCTGGTATTGAATCATTCAGCTTCGTAGAAAAAATGCAACAAAGATTTAAGGAAGAAGGTCTCACAGAAGGATTTAATCTTCGTCCAATTATCTTTTTACCGACATTCCAAAAGCATGCGGGACAAAACTGCGGTGGTGTTCATATCCATCCTACAGAAAATAAAAAATTTAAATCGTGGACAGTTTGCCAAATGATCACGAGAGAGTTTAAGCGCGAGCTTGGTGAAAGGTTCGAATTTCACAATAAGCCCTATGAGTATGAATTTCATAAACTGGCGATCGATTTAATTAATGGAACAGATGAAGTCAGACACTGGGTGAATAACCTTGGGTCACTTTCTGAATTACAGAAAATCGAAACCCAAGGCCATGAAAAGTTCATGAATCAAAGACAAGATATTCTTATTTACTAAAGTGTAAAACGAATCCACCGTAGCGCTTTGATAGTCCCGCGATTGATCCGTATACTGAATCAACGTTTGACACTAAATCAGCAAGGATAAATGCTGTCGGCTGGTCTTTAGCGATTGATAACTTCACAGTCATCTCGCTTCCTGATTGAGTAACATTTTGAGAAGCAAGAACAGTTCCTGAATCATCAACAGCAATAAATAGTGCTGAAGCCAGCGTGCTTTGAGCAGTTCCTAGTGCGCCACTTGAAAGAACGATGTAGCTATCTAAAACTTCATCAGCAGAGCTTTTTACTAAACGTAGACCTGCATCTGTCTGGGCACATTTAAAAAACTTTACAGCAAGAGTTACTTCTCTTTTGTCGCCTTTAATAACTTCGTCAACGATGTTTAGTCTATAAGCGCGGCTTCCCACGTCTGCTTTGATTTCACAAACAGCGTTTCCGCCATCAAATGTTTTTTGAATTGTTGTTGCTGCAAATGCAGAACTAAAAAGTGTAGATGCTATCAACGCGATAAAAAATTTCATAATGCCTCCTAATAAGTTTGGAGGCATTATAAAATATTAAAACTCAAATGACTTAAAACCTAAAAAAACTACATGGTAAAAAGGCCATTAAGCCGCGATTTTACCACTATAACTGGCCGTCATAGCAAAGTGATAGTACTCCGGAACCTTTCTTTGAATAATATCCCAGATAATTCCCTCTTCCAGACCATCTACCCTGGCCGCCTGAATCAGACTTCTGACTCTAAAATCCAGTTCATTCAAATCTAATTGAGAACGATAGACCGACTCACTCTCTACTATCATCTCTTCGATGACCTCAGAGTACTGCTTTATCAAGGTCTGTTGAAAATCGTCTTTGTTCATGTGTACCTTCCTCATATTAGATTTCTAGAAATGCAAAACCATAACTGAGTTTAAGGTGATAATTAAATTCTCCAGAATTTATCGTTTTAACTATGTATTTTAATAACTTGGCCCGCTAAATAATAGTCATCTAAATTACTTTACAACCTGATCTTGCATGTTACTGTATTTATTATGACTTACTAACACAACAATACTCATCACCTTCATTTTACAAAGGAGTGCTTAATGATCAGGACACCAATGCCGCACAGAATGTTGGCAATTATCGCATGCTTAATGATTTCTGGATCTGCTATGGCCGCAGATTTAAAGATCGGCGTAGTCTCACCTATGACGGGAGCTACCGCAACGTTTGGACAAGAAAATACCAATGGTATTAAGCTTGCGTATGAAAAACTAAAAAAAGCTCCAGGCAAAAAGTTTGATTTGATCATTGAAGATGACAAGTCTGAAGCCATCGAGTCTACAAACGCTACAAGAAAACTCTTAAGCGTGGATAAAGTTTCTGTGATGATTGGAGCTCCCACATCATCTCTGGCGCTTGCTTCTGCTCCTATCGTTCAAGAAGCAAAAATTCCTTTCATCACTCCAACGGCCACGAATGCGAAGGTTACGATGGTTGGTGACTATATTACACGCGCGTGTTTCACTGATGATTTCCAGGGTGTTGTTATGGCGAAATTTGCTGTAAACACACTGAAAAAAACAAAAGGACTAATCTTAGTTGAAACAACTTCTGATTACTCTAAAGGTTTAGCAAAAGCTTTCGGCGATGAGTTCGCAAAGCTAGGCGGAAAAATGGCTTCATCTGAAGAGCTTACTTATTCAGCAAAAGACACTGACTTCCAATCTATTTTAAGAAAAGTAAAAAGAGCTAACCCTGACTTCATTTTTATCCCGGGATATTATGTTGAAGCGGGTTTAATTGTTAAGCAAGCTCGCGCACTTGGAATTAACGTTCCATTTCTTGGTGGTGACGGATGGGATTCACCAAAACTTTTCGAAATCGCTGGTGAAGCCGTTAAGGGGTCATACATCTCTAACCACTTTGCTCCAGATGATAAATCTCCCGTTGTTCAAAATTTCGTAAAAGAATATGAAAAAGCATACGGAGTAAAACCAGGAAGCTTCGCTGCTCTTGGATACGACTCACTTGGAATTGTTGCTGATGCCATTAAGAGAGCAAAATCAACAAAGCCTGCTGATATCAGAGCTGCTCTTGTAGCGACTAAAGGTTACCAAGGTATCACTGGAACAATTACATTTGATAAAGACAGAAACCCTACGAAGTCTGCAGTTGTTCTTGAAGCAACTCCTTCTGGATACGTGTTTCACTCGAGAGTAAATCCTTAAGGACTAACTATGTCGCAAGATACGATTTATTTCTTTTGGGATTGTCTTCAATATCTCATTAACGGTATCGCTCAGGGCTCATTGTACGCAATGGTCGCCCTGGGTTACACCATGGTTTACGGAATCATTCGATTAGTTAATTTCGCTCACGGCGAATTTCTGATGATGGGTGCTTTTTGTGGCTACTTTGCTCTAAAATTTAATCTTCCTATGCCTGTTGCCATCATAGCTTCTATGCTTGGCGCAGGCATTGTTGCTTTAATCGTCGAGAGATTAATCTATAGGCCAATTAGAGGCGAAGGAAGAATCCCTGCACTCATTACCGCGATTGGTGCCTCTATGTTTTTCCAATATACAGGCCAGCTAGTCTTTGGTGCAGACCCAAAAACAGTTCGACCGGTTTTTACTGAAGTCGTGTACAACTTTGGTGAAGTGAATGTTTCAAACATTCAAATTTTTATCTTCTTCTTAACTATTTTTATTCTGATTTTTTTATGGTGGCTTACCCACTATACCCGTATTGGTGTGGCCATGAGAGCTGCTTCATATAATTTGAAGGCCGCTGAACTGATGGGAATTAACACCAATAGAATTATCGCTTTTACTTTTTTTCTGGGGGCCTCGCTCGCAGGTCTTGCTGGAATCCTTATGGGCTACACCATGTCAGTCGAGCCTATGATGGGACTCAGTCTTGGATTAAAGGCCTTTGTCGCCGCCGTTGTCGGTGGAATTGGTATCATTCCAGGAGCTGCTCTCGGAGGCTATATTATCGGGATCGCCGAAAACATGGTCAGCGGACTTTATAAATCCAGTTGGAGAGACGGCGTTTCTTTTTTTATTTTAATTATTATTCTTCTTGTTAGGCCCGGTGGAATCCTGGGGAAAAACTCAAAGGAGAAAGTCTAATATGGATTATTATCTTCAGATTATAAGTAACATTGGAATCTTCATCACCTTAACCTTAAGCCTTAATCTTATTAACGGCTATTGTGGCCAGTTTTCATTAGGCCATGCGGGTTTTTGGGGAGTTGGTGCATACGCCAGTGCGATTTATGGAGTTTATTTTGCTCTGCCTGTAGACCCGATGATCAACATGCTTATCTCCATTAGTGTGGGCTTTAGTGCAGCCGCTCTATGTGGACTCTTAATTGGTGTTCCATGCCTGCGCTTAAAAGGCGACTACCTCGCCATTGCGACTATCGGCTTTAGTGAAATCTTAAGAATCATTATCATGCATACAGAAAGTGTCGGAGGCCCTAGAGGCTTTACCAACATTCCTAAATGGACCAATTCTTTTTGGGTTTGGGGAATCGTTATTCTCACCACCATCTTTATGTTAAATCTTAAACGCTCGGCATTTGGAAGAGCGATTATTTCTATCAGAGAAGATGAAGTCGCAAGTGAGACAATGGGGATCAACCTATTTAGGTTTAAACTTTTCTCATTCATCATTGGCGCAGGCATTGCCGGTATTGCCGGTGCCCTCGTTGCTCATGACCAGCAGTTTTTACATCCGAATAACTTCAACTTTATGTGGAGTGTGTGTATTTTAGTCATGGTTATCTTAGGTGGACAAGGCTCTGTTTCCGGCTCCATTGTTGGAGCTATCATCCTCACGTTACTTCCAGAAATTTTAAAACTCATCGGCTCAGATATCTCGGTGTGGAGAATGTCGATTTACTCTGCCCTCATGATTATTTTAATGCTGACCAGACCTCAAGGAATTTTTGGTCCACATGAAATCTTTGAAAAGAAAAGATTTGCAAAGAAGCTTCAAAAAGGAGCGGCATAAATGTCTCTTCTTAGCATAAAAAATGTCACTATGAAATTTGGCGGACTCACGGCCGTGAGAGACGTAAGTTTTGAAGTCGGCCCTACTGATCTTATCGCGGTCATCGGCCCCAATGGTGCTGGAAAAACCACACTCTTTAATACCATCACTGGAATTTACACTCCGACAGAAGGAAGCGTGACTTTAGATGGCTCTCCTATCAACACTAAAAAGGCCTCTGACATTACCAAGCTTGGTATCGCTAGAACTTTTCAAAACATCAGACTCTTTAATAATTTAAGTGTCATCGACAATTTAAAAATCGCCAGACATACGAGAATCCAATACTCATTTTTCGATGGGATTTTTAAAACAAAAAAATATAAAGTTGAAGAAGCCGCCATCATTGAAGAGTCCATTAGACTGCTAAAACTCTTTGGACTTGAAGACAAGAAAGATCTTCTTGCAAAAAATCTCCCTTACGGTGCTCAAAGAAAATTAGAAATGGCACGAGCACTGGCCACCAAACCAAAACTTCTTTTATTGGATGAGCCTGCGGCCGGAATGAACCCAACGGAGACTAAAGAGCTCTCTAATCTGATTCATTTTATTCGCGAGGAATTTAAAATCGCCATTATTTTAATTGAACACGATATGAATCTCGTCATGCAGATTGCAGAAAAAATTTTCGTTTTAGATTATGGAAATTTGATTGCCTCTGGTTCTGCTAAAGAAGTTCAGTCTAATCCTAAAGTTATTGAGGCCTATCTTGGGGCCGAAATAGATGTGGAGGCACACTAGATATGAGCACTCATCCCATTTTAGAAATTAAAAATTTAAATACTTATTACGGAAATATTCACGCGGTAAAAAATATTAGTCTTTCTATCGAGCGCGGTGAAATCGTAACATTGTTAGGAAGTAACGGGGCCGGAAAAACAACAACTCTTCACACGATTTCGGGACTTCTAAAAGCAACAGCTGGTGAAATTAATTTTGATAACCAGTCGATTCAAAATCTTCCCGCTCACCGCATTACCGCTCTAGGACTCGCTCAGTCACCTGAAGGACGCCAGATTTTTGCCAATTTATCGATTAAAGAAAATCTTGATATGGGTGCTTACCTGCGTCGAGACAATGCGGGAATTAAAACAGATTTAGAATTTGTTTATAATCTTTTTCCAAAATTATTAGAGCGCCGAAGCCAGCTTGCTCAAACTCTCTCAGGAGGAGAACAGCAAATGCTAGCGATTGCCCGCGCTTATATGTCTAGGCCTAAACTTCTTCTTTTAGACGAACCTTCACTTGGAATTGCGCCGATTCTGGTTGGAACAATTTTTAGGGCCATCACAGAAATTAACCAGAATGGAATGACGATTTTATTGGTCGAGCAAAATGCTAATCTCGCGCTCAAAATCTCTCACCGTGCTTATGTTCTCACCAATGGTGAAATCACTTTGCAAGGCAAATCGAGTGAATTATTATCTAACCCAGAAATCAAAAAAGCATACCTGGGTAATTAAGGATAAATTCATGACAATGTCATTAGACGAAGCAATTGTTCTATTAAAACAGGCCGTAAAATGGTCAGAAGTAAAAAATCAAAAGCATATCGACCTCTCTGTTTGCACAGCATCCGATAGACCGCTTTTTCAAAAAGCGCTGATCGTTGCAAACTTAGAAGTAGAAAAAGGAACTCTAACTCAAGATGATTTAAAAATTCGTCTTGGTCTCGAATAATTACCTAAAAAAAGGATACCACATATGAGTCAAGCGCTTAACGATGCTGTTCACTGGGCAGATCTTACTGCCGATAAACTAATCCGTCAGGAAGACAAAGACACTTATACACTTGCAAGCGGGATCACTCCTTCAGGTGTCGTTCACTTCGGAAACTTCCGTGAAGTTATGACGACTGAACTAGTTGCCCGTGGATTAAAAAAACGCGGAAAAAAAGTGCGTTTTATTTTCTCTTGGGATGACTACGATACTTTCAGAAAAGTTCCTGCCAATCTTCCTAAACAAGACGAGCTGGCAAAATACTTATTTCAACCTATCGTTGATACACCAGATCCATTTGGCGACCACAAATCATACGCTGCTCACCACGAAGCAAGCTTTGAAGCACAACTAAAAAAAATGGGGATTGAGCTTGAACCCATTTATCAATCTGAGAAATACAGACAGGGCGCTTATAAAGCTCAAATTAAACTCACACTAGAAAAGCGCGATGTGATCGCGGGTATTCTTAACAAGTGGAGATCAACTCCCCTTCCTGATTCATGGATGCCAGTTTCAGTTTATTGCGAAAAATGTAACCGCGATAAAACAACGGCGACAGCGTATGACGGAAAAAATAAATTAGACTACGTATGTGATGCTGAAGACTGCAAGCACACAGGAAGCCTTGATCTAGACACAACATCAAGAGCAAAACTTCCATGGAGAATGGACTGGCCAATGAGATGGTCAGTAGAAAAAGTTGACTTCGAGCCAGGTGGAAAAGATCACTCATCTCAAGGTGGATCATTTACAACTGCTAAAGATATCGTCGCCGACGTCTACGGGTGGAAAGCACCGATGTACCTGCAATACGACTTCGTGTCTATTAAAGGGATGGGCGGAAAAATGAGTTCTTCAAAAGGGAACCTCGTGACAGTGAATGATGTTCTTGATGTCTATGAACCGGAAATGGTTCGTTGGATTTTTGCTTCATATAAAACGAATATTGATTTTGGATTATCATTCGATCTTGATGTTATTAAAAACTACGAAGACTTCGATCGCATGGAACGTCTTGCTTTCGGTCTTGAAGCTGGTAACGAGAAAAAAGTTGCAATGGCAAAAAGAGTGTATGAGCTCTCTCAAATTGGTGAGACTCCAAAAGAGATGCCGTTTCAACCAGCATTCCGCCACCTTTGTAACGTTCTTCAGATCAACGATCTGGATATCAAACGTGCTCGTGGATTTTACAATGCTGAAATTAAAAATGAGCGCGATGAAAGAAGATTTCAAGAGCGAGCTCAAAGAGCTGCTTACTGGATTGAAAACTCTGCTCCAGATGAATTTAAATTCTCTCTTAATAAAGAAGTCGTAAAACTAGACATGGACGCCAAACAAACAGCATTCCTCGGCGAGCTTCACACTTACTTATCTACAGAGTGGGACAATATTGCTGATGATAAAACTCTTCACGAAAAAATGTATGAGATCATCAATAAGCATGAACTAGAGCCGATGACTGTCTTTACATTATTGTATAGAAAACTAATCGGTCTTGAAAAAGGACCGAAGCTTGCGGGCTTCATCAGAACGATTGGCAAGGACAGAGTGCTTAAATTACTAGTGTCATAATGATTCCATTTCCCTAAATCCATGAAAAAAATACTTACAAAGGCCACGAAAGTGGCCTTTTTTTATTTAAATGCTTAACGTCGTTTGTAAATTCTTAAATACTCAGTTAAACCCCTTCTTGAGAATCAAAAATTTCCGGGAGAGATAAATGAAAGGGACGATCAAAGCACTACTACTAACACTGACTGCATTATTTTCAGTAACAGCATCTGCTGAATACTGTACAACTGTTATTCGTGAATATCAGGGAAGCTACGTAAACGAGTACGACAGCTTTATCAGAGAATCATACAGCACAAGTGCTGCGTGTTCTGATTCAATGTTCGATTGTTCAATCAGACTTTCTGAGTATCAATCAAGAGGACAACACTATCGTTCAGTTTGTGAAGTTAAATCTGTAACAGCAAGCTACCCTCAGTATCCTACATACCCTACGAACCCAGCTCCAACGTATCCATCATATCCTTCTTATCCATCATACCCGAGCTACCCATCGTACCCAAGCTACCCATCATATCCAACATACCCGGATCGTCCTCGTGAGCCACACTACCCGCGCGAGCCACAAAGACCAACATATCCACGTGAACCACAACGCCCGACTTACCCTCGTGAGCCATCACGTCCAACAAGACCACGCGAGCCAACTATTCCTCGCGAGCCGTCTCGTCCAACTGATCCGAAGCCAGCGAGACCACCACGTTTTCCAAGATAGTATTAAGTTAAAAGTTTTCACGGCAACAACGACTATATAGAAAGGGGAATTTATGAAAAAATTATTAGCACTACTTCTTCTTACTCTGGCAAGTGTAGCAATGGCAGATGAGTCTTGTACTTATGTTATTCGCGACAACTATGGTTATGAGTATGAATCAGTAACTCGTTACGGTTATTCTGCGCAATCAGCTTGCTCAGACGCAGCTTACGAATGCTCGAGAGTTCTATCAAATGCTCAAAGCTCTGGTAGATACTACGATGCTCAATGTGTTTTAAAATACGGCCCGGTAACTCCTTCAAGACCTCCACTTCCTCCAACAGCAATGGTAAGTTGTAGAACAGACCTTGTTGATTACTACGGTGGAATCGTAAGAAGTTTTTCTGGAACAGGAAGAACAGAATACGAAGCATGTGGACAGTCTAATGAATTTTGTAGATACGAACTCTCTCGTGGAAACACTGCTGGTGTTCGTTGTTTAACTCGTGGAAACGGCGGTGGCGGATACCCACAACCACGTCCACCTCGTGATACAACTGAGAGCTGTTCAGCTAGAAGATTTGATCCATCAGGACTTTTCATTCAGTCATACTTTGCTTCTTACACAGGGCCAATTGGAACTGACGTAAAAGGTGAAGCTTGTAGACGTGCTCTGAACTCTTGTTCATACGACATCAAAGGTCGTCAGACTTGTAGAGTTGATAGATAATAACACAGCTAAGGGCCTCGAAAGAGGCCCTTTTAATTTCCGACAATTTTGCTTATAGTGACTCTAAATAAATCCCTCATTATTCCGATAAGCCCTCCAATGAAGATCTTATTACTTTTAACCCTATTCATCTCTTTCACGCTTTCAGCACAAGACTGCAGTGACGTAACCATAGACACGTCTTCAATGCCCAAAAATAACAATCAAAATCAACACAACTGGTGTGTCTTTTGGACGGGTGCTGATCTCTATTCATTCTATGAAAAAACGCCTCTATCGTCTTATGACATGGCCTTGCAGTACTTTAACAATGATGTCGTCAAAGATGAGTCCATTCCTGATGCTACGGAATACGGTGCTAATATGACGGCCGCTCTCATTCTCGCTCAACAAGGCAAAGGCCTATGCCTGGAATCACAGACAAACTACACGGACAGCGACTGGATGGAGCTGAGTTTTCTTTTTCAAAAGATTGCTTCAAGTGAAAAAAGTTTAAAACAAATTGTTTGTGAAAATAACCTTGCAGGGTCAAAACCTTTTAATGAAATTCCACCAAATATTATGGACGTTCTCGATAAACTAAGCGGTGATAAAAAAGCAGCTGCTCTCTTAGATGTGACCTGCGGAAAAAGACATCAGGTTGGAAGATACGGTGTCGGAGCAAGAACAATTGAGCTATTTGCTGAAGATAAAATTATGGATAAGCTCGACTCTCTCTTAACGTCTAATCAGCCAGCTTCAGTCAGCTATGACTGGGACTTTATTATTAACTCAACTGACTATGTAAAAAAAGAAAGCAATCACTCTTCCACTATTATAGGAAGACGAATGAATCCTAAAACAGGATTGTGTGAGTATAAAATAAAAGACAGTGCAGGAAACCGTTGCCCTAAAAAAGCACAATACGAATGTGATAAAGAATCGGGAACACTTTGGGTCCCTAGAAGTAATCTACAAAAAAATATTTATGAAGTTAACTGGCTGACTAAAAGATAGCTTTAGCTTTGTCTTAAGGCCATGTAAGAAATAATCAACTCAAGAGCACCGATTCTAGAAGTAAGCTCTTCCGGATTAGCAGCATAATCACTTTTTAAAACCACTGCCAACTCTTCAAGAATATTTTTAGCAGCTTCCAAGTGAGCGTGGGCTTCAACGGAAACAATTTCAACATAAGAAGAAAAATCCACACCCTTCACTACACTTAATAACTCTTCACCAGACTTGAAGCGCTTGAATAATTCACTCTGGGCATCTAAGACTTCGAATACAACCGCATTCACGATTCCATTTTGAAGATCCAGTTCCTGGTCTTTTAATGAAGTCCCTGAATAATCCAGAGTATCGTCGATTAACTGGAAAGCAAGACCAAGTCTTCTTCCAAACTCACGACAAAGCTCAATCGTTTTTTTATCGGCCCCACTTAAAATCGCCGGAGCGACTGAGCAGTAACTCATAACAGATGAGGTTTTTTTCTCAGCAACTTCACGGATAATATCGCGAGAGTAATTTCGCTCACTAATTAAATCTAGCTGTAGCCATTCACCTTCTGAAAGATCTTTTATAACCAGAGACATTTCACGAACCAATTCCAGATTTCCGGCATTGGTAAGGTCCACAATCACTGAGGCCAGGAGATAATCCCCTGCTAAAACGGCCTTTTTATTTGAAGCAAGAATATTTATTGAAGGATGCCCTCTTCTCATAGTTGCGTTATCGATAACGTCATCGTGAGAAAGGGATGCGGCATGAACGAGTTCAGAGGCACGAGCATAAGGGGTGACAGTCTTGAAATCGACTCTAAATAAATGGGCCATTAAAAAAGTGAGAAGCGGTCTTAAGCGTTTTCCCCCTCTTAGAACACTTTCTGCGAGAATAGCGTCAATCGCCTGGTGAGCATTCACCGAGCGAATTTTTAAGTCCATATTTTTTGAACTCTCTAAGGCCTCTTTTGGAAGCGCATCGAGAAAATCAGAGATCATTGGGAGGACCCTTTTAAAGAGAAATTTATGGTCGTTGGCTGAGGCTAGCAAAAATGTGTTTTAAAGTAAATCCAAATCTTGCTATGTACATGAAGTTTAAGGTAAAAAGGGTGTCACTAAAAGGATATAAAAAATGACTAATGAATTAGGTGCCAGAAAAAAAGAGTCCTATAAAATTTTTGACGAAATTGCCGGGACGTACGACTTATTAAATCACACGCTTTCAATGGGAATTGATATTTATTGGCGCAATAAAATGCTTAAGCATCTGCCAGATAATGAATCAATCAATGCTCTTGATTTGGCGACGGGAACTGGTGATGTTCCACTGACACTTATTAAAGACAAAAGAATTAAAAAAATTACCGGTATCGATTTGTCTAAAGGCATGGTTGATGTCGGAATTCAAAAAGTAAAAAAGAAAGGTCACGATAAAAAGATTTTTCTAATGATCGGTGATGGAGTCAACATTCCTTCTGGAGATGCTGCCTACGATTTAACAACCATCTCTTTTGGTATCAGAAACTTTTCTGACCCTCAAAAATCTCTTCATGAGATTTACCGTGTACTAAAACCAAACGGCCGTTTGATGATTATGGAATTTTCAATTCCAACGAACTTCATCGTAAGAAATGTATACTTTTTCTACTTCAGACACTTACTTCCTTTTATCGGTAACATTGTTTCAAAACACAAAGATGCCTACACTTACTTAAATAAAAGTGTTGAAGATTTCCCTTACGGGGATAAATTCCTGGCGCTGATGAATAATGCTGGCTTCAAAGATTTAAAAATGATGCCGCTGACATTTGGAATTGCCACACTTTATATCGGTGATAAAAAGTAATGAGCGCCCAAGGTTTCTTACAAAAGGAACTTAGTACGATCGACAAATCAGTGATTCAAAAAATCACTCATTTTACTTATGAAGACTTTTCTCTAAGTGATCTGCTTGCCTATGCCGCTACAGAAGAAGTATTTTTCTTTGAATCAAAAGATGAGAACTTCTCTTTTTTAGGTTTGGGAATCGCACGAGAAATTCCAATCTCCTCTGCCGATCAGTTCGCCATACACAACCCAGAAGAAGTTCTGGTCTTTAAAAAAGAGTTTGAATCAAACTCACCTACACTTTGTTATTTACCTGAGTGGAGCTTTGTTAGAAAAAACAATCAGGTAAAACTCTTTGTTCATCAATCGCAGGAATATAAATCTTATTCACCAAGTAACATCATTTTCAACCCTACAGTTTGGGAGTCTTTTGTTGGAGCATGGGTCTCATTTGATGAGTCACCCGACAGTGATGAATGGAAGCGAATGATTAATGAATCGTCTCGCCTTTTTAGAAAAAAAGACTTGATGAAAATCGTTTTATCGAGAAAGAAAATATTTACCTATGACTCCCCTATCGACATGCTGGTCATGTTCAGAGAAGTCTATGAGGCCAATTTAGCTAGCTCTCATTACTCTATTTATTATCAAAGTAATTATCACGAGAGTTTTATCAGCCTCACCCCGGAGCGCCTTTTTACTTTAAAAGGAAATCATCTTGAAACAGTTTCTCTGGCCGGAAGTACACCTAGAGGGAAAACTCCTGAAGAAGATTTAAAATTAGAAATTGAACTCACCCATTCAGATAAATTAATCAGAGAACATGAGTTCGTTACAAAAAGCATCAGCGAAAGGCTTAGTCCGCTGATGGATAGTTTTAGTATCTCGCCTTTGGTTACGATGAAACTTCCTTATATTCAACACCGTCAGGCCACTATTACTGGAGTTCTGAAAGAGACGACGACCATTGAGTCTTTAGTAAATCTTCTTCATCCTACTCCTGCTGTTGGCGGAATCCCTTACGAGTTGTCGCAGGAAAAAATTTTAGAAATAGAAAAAGAGATGCGTTGTCAGTACGCTGCTCCTATTGGAGTGATCTCTCGCGATTTTTCAGAAATCGTGGTGGGAATTAGATCCGCAAAAATTCAAGGCGAGACTATTACCGTTTATGGTGGTGCCGGCATTGTAGAAGGATCAGAGGCCCTGGAAGAATGGGATGAGACCGGGGCAAAGATGCAGCCTTTTATTAAAGTCATCAACAAGAGTGTGCTTTAGGAATAATATGGAAAAATTATTATCACAAAATATAAATAGAATCTGGTCATCACTTATTATTGATGAGTTCATCAAGTGTGGGATCACTCAATTTTATCTATCTCCCGGTATGAGAAATGCTCCGCTAATTGCGGCCCTCGTGCACTTACAAAAATTAACTCCTAAGTTAGAGATCATTTTATGCATGGATGAGCGTGGCGCTGCCTACAGAGCATTAGGATACTCTAAGTCCACAGGCCGCCCATCAGTTCTCGTTTGTACATCAGGCACGGCCATGGCCAATTATATGCCTGCTGTTGTCGAAGCAAAAAAATCTAATCTTCCTCTTATTGTTTTATCTGCCGACAGGCCAAGTGAACTAACGTTCTGTGATGATAATCAAACCATCGATCAGACGAAATTTTTTGGTGACTACATTCAAGGTGAGATGAGTTTAGGGGCACCGACTTTTGAAATCAGCCCATTGGCGATGACCTCAAGTTTATCAAATCTCATTCATAAATCTCTTTACCCTCAAAAAGGGCCGGTTCATTTTAACTGTGCTTTCAGAGAGCCATTAGAAGATACTACTCAAACGATTCCTGCCGAGTACCTAAGATTGGCGAAAATTCAAATTGAGCGATCAGGCCCCACTACAAAATATGTAAATCTTGAAACTCGCCCAGATAAAGCGGCCGTCGCAGAAATTGCTGAGTTGTTGAAAAAATCTAAAACAGGTCTTCTCGTTATTGGAAGCCTTGCTCCTCATGAATCAACGAAAGCAGTAGAAGAGTTCGCAAAAAAACTAAACTGGCCGACTTATTTTGATGTTTCAAGCTCATTAAAATACGCTTTCAACTTAAACAATGATGCTATCCCTACTTTTGATCACCCTGAAGTGCAAGCAGAACTGATCAAAAATCCACCAGAGACCGTCTTTCATATTGGTGGTAGACTGACATCGAAACATTATTATTCTTTTTTAAAACAAGTTCCTGAAATTAATTTGGTAACACTTAATTTAAATCTGGAAAAAGAAGATCCTTCTCATCATACAAAAATCAGGATCAATGCTCATATCAACTCGACTCTTGAATCTATTTTGAGTTATTTTGAAGGGACCACACTTCCAAAGATTAACTTTCAGATGAACTTTGAGGCCTTCTCAAAAAGTAAAATTAAGCTCATCAATGAAGGCCCCTTAAGTTATCCAAGTGTGAGTAAAGTGATTATTGACAATATTCCTGATCACTCAACTCTCTACATCGGTAACTCTACAGTCGTCAGAACTTTTGATGCTTACTTTTCATACGATAATTTAAAAAACCTAACGGTTGCCACTAACCGCGGAGTCAGCGGGATTGAGGGGTTTATTGCTTCATCTTGCGGCTACATTGATGGAAGCAAAAAAGAAGTTTACCTGATCATTGGCGATGTCGCCTTTATACACGACTTAAACTCACTCTACTTTCTAAAAGATATGAAAACTCCACTTAAGATTATTCTCGTCAATAATGATGGTGGTGGAATTTTCACACTTCTTCCCATTCATAAAGAGAAATCAGTTCTCGATTATATTTCAAGTCCCCACGGCCAGACTTTCCAGAAAACTGCTGAGAGCTTTGGAATTGATTATGTACAAGTTAAAAATAAAGAGCATTTCCTGGAAGCTTTCCAGAGTATGCAAAAAAAGAAACATCACACAATAATGGAAGTGCTCTTTGATCATGAAACCAATAAAGCGGTATACGATCAACTAAGAACCATTAAACTATAATTTAGAGAACAAAGAATATGAAAAACTGGATGCTCGCCATTCGCCCAAAAACTCTTTTTGCTTCACAGGCCCCTGTTGTTTTAGGTCTTGCTGTCGCCTTCGTCGAAATCAAATCAATAAATGTTCTGATTGCTGTTCTAACGGCCTTGTGCGCGCTGGTCTTACAAATTGCCAGTAATCTTGCCAATGATTACCTGGACGCTGTCAGAGGAGTTGATAAAGATACGAGACTAGGCCCTACAAGAGTCACAAGCTCAGGACTCATCTCCCTCACGTCAATGAAAAATGCTCTTATCCTGACTTTATCATTAGCATTTATTCTAGGGATCTATTTGATGTATGTTGGAGGCCCGGTCATTATGGTGATTGGTCTCGTCTCACTTTATTTTGCATACGGGTACACAGGTGGGCCATTCCCACTTTCTTATAATGGTCTGGGTGAAGTTGCTGCATTCATCTTTTTTGGATTAGTTGCCGTCATTGGAACGACTTATCTGCAAACTCACAGCTACTCTCGTCTTGCTCTGATTTTAGGAATGGGGCCAGGATTTATTTCTGCCTGTATTTTAGCTGTTAACAATCTTCGCGACATTGTTTCTGATAAAGACACTAATAAAAAAACACTCGCAGTTCGCTTCGGGGAAAAATTTCAAAGAAGCCTGTGTATCACCACTATTATTATGTCCTTACTGGTCTGCCTTTACGTCATGGTGATGTATAACTTCAAATGGCTTTTCCCGGTTTTATTACTACCATTTTTCTTTCACAAAACATGGCTGATGATTTTATACCAACCCATCGACTCTCGCCTAAACCTTGCTCTACAAAGAACGGCCCAATACAACCTGCTCTACTGTGTGATGATATCTATCGGTATGATTTTAAGTTTTAAATTATGATTGAGATAAAAACTGAATTTGTCACAATCCCTTATAAGACCAGCGTTCCCGTAAGAGGAAAGCTAATCCATTCTAACCGTTTTTTAAAAGTCACTATCCTGGAGAAAGATTATTATCTCTCTACTCTCGATGGCCTTCATGAAACAACTCTTGAAGAAGTAAGCTTTAAGGTTAAAGAGTTTTTTTCTTCTTTTGAGCTCAATTTTAGCAATATTGATTTTTCTGTTAAGTATTTTAACTTAACGAGCTCTCTTCCGGATTATAGTGCTGAAATATTATTTCATATTGAATCCCTTCTATTGGGAATGATCAGTAAAACTCATCCCCATCTTTTTAATCAGGATGAAATCCTGGTTAACAGCTTATTTAGACCAGCAAATGGGCTGGAGTTTTATAAAAACTCTGGATGCATAAAAATAAAAATCAATCCCGAAAATGCCCTTCTAACGGCAGAGCTACTCAATGCTTTTTACGAACAAAACCCTCTGGTGCTCTTTAGACTCGACGGCAATAGAAAGTTTGAACTATGGGAGATGATGGATTTTGAAAAAACCCTAAGAGAAAAAACTCTCCACAATGCTTTTATCCGAATTGATTATGTAGAAGAGCCTTTTAAAAATTTTTATGACAGCAAGGTTTTTGAAGCTCACTCAGAATTAAAAATCGCCATTGATGAATCCTATATACACTTCATGGAGGCCGGGATTTTGGATTTTCCATCGGTCATAAAACCATCACTGATAGGACTTAGTCCTGTTTTTTTATGGTTAGGATCTCATAAAGAAAATAGGGCGATTATTAGCACCAGCTTTGAACACCCAACTATTTTAGAAGGTCTTAAATTTCTCGCCCGCACTCGCCCATTTGAATATCATGGACTTGAAAATTTTATAGAGATAGCAGAGTAAAAAACATCATTAATTTTTCTTTAGACAGGCCTTTAAAACACCACTAGGCAAGTATTCTTATCTTCTCCAGAATCCAATACGGGAGTAAGCTATTGGTAAGGAGAATGATATGAAAAAATCTGTCATCACATTAGGCTTAATTCTTACAATCACATCAGTACTGGTGTCATGTTCGCACCAGACACCGGGCAACCCAGACAGGTATCTTGCCTCTGAAAAGTGCCCGACAAAAGGCGAATACCACTCTTATTTCGATGAAGTTGAAAAGTGTATAGATAAATCAAACGATAGATGATATCTAATCCCCCATCTAAATTGAAGTTACGGGGGAATCATGAAAAAGCTATTGGTCGCACTTTTTTTAGTGCCTTGTCTACTACCGCTTAAGGCCTACTCGTTTGATACATCTGTCCGCGGATTTATTGCTCTCGACGCTCTCAATTTCGAAAAAATTTCAGGAGACAAAGCTGCATCGGTTATCGGTATCGGTGTACTCGACCTGAAAATTTTCGCTGAACAAGACGACATGGCCGCTGCCATCAAGCTTGACCTTGATGGAAAGCTAGAGAAAGAAAACAACATTTTCGAAGAAGCATACGCAACTTACAAAGGTGTTCCAAACATGCGCTTTCTTCTAGGTAAAGGGGTCGTAAGATTTCAAAACCTTCACTGGGGAGCAATTGAGAACTCTTATCAAGATGGCGGATCAGTTATAGGATCAGACAACAATTACAGAAAAGTCAGCCGCAAGGCCTTCCTAGCTGTTTCATATGGCGGAAGATCACTAGGCTTCATCAATCAGTTTACAATCTGGGGTGATAGCACTGAGCTGTATACAAACCAAGATGGAAAACTTCAATACACATCTACAGAGCCAAACAACGCAAAAACAATTACTGCTTATAGAACTGAAGAAGTGACAGCGTTTAATACAAGTAAACAAGTGGGTCTTGGAAATAAACTTGAGTACTTTGCAAACGACGCATGGAAATTCACTTTCGGACAACTTTATAATAAAAATAGAATCCAAGGAAAAAAACCAAACTACGCTTTTGATATCGGAGCTAACTACGAATCAAGTGCTATGGAAGTCTGGGTTGATGCTCTTTATGGATTCTCTTCAAAACTTCCATACGAATCGTACACTACACTTGCTAAGACAGAATACTTTCTTCAAGTAGGTATGGAGTATTACCTTAACGAAAAATGGTCTTTAGTTGAAAACGCAGAAGCTCTTTATGTTAAGGATCAACAACACACATATACTCGCTTTGTTGAAGACGGAATTACATATGTTCCAACAAGCCAGCAGACAGAAAAAAGTGGGGCGACTTACAAGATCTTCACTTACAAACTTGAATCAGCTGTAAAATACAAGCTTACTAAGTCTGCTCAAATCACTGTCGGTGGTCTTTATGAGAAGAAACAAACCTCTAGAAATGGTGTTAAAAATCTTGCTTTCGTAAGAGACGTAAGAAATGCCAATAGAGATGCTTATAAATTAGCAGCTGCTATCTCTTTCTGGTTCTAAGCCTAAGTAAATTCATTCACCCGCCTTCAAAGCGGGTGGATTTTGAAGTATCATTGCCTATGTAAGTTTTTCCATCCCCATTGTCATACACTTTCACAAAATCATAGAACCCTCTTGGGGACAATTTGACACTCACTATAAATTTCACAAGGCCGGGGGGCTTATGAGCAGATCTTTTATGAGATCTTTAAGGATTACATCCTTAATTTTTACATTATCGCTTGCCGCAAACGCACAAGACTACGGCCTCCCGGAACTTATGGGGGTTCCTGCATCTAACGGTGACCTGATTTATGGGCCCGATGATAGAGTTGAAGTCGACGAATACCCTGAAGTGAATTTCATAGAAAAAGCGCAATCAGTGGCCCTTAGGGTTTCAAAGAGACGACTAACCACAGATAGAAATGACCCAAATAGAATTTTATTTCCAAATATTATTTTGCAAAATTCAATGCCACAAATTTGTTCTGATGAGAGATTTGTAGATCAAGTCTCACTTGGAAGCTGTTCAGGATTTCTGGTTAATAGCACGACACTAGTCACGGCCGGACACTGTATGGTCAATGAGCGCGAGTGTGCAGACAATAGATGGATCTTTGGTTTTAAAGACCAGGTTACAGAACTTCATACTGATCAGGTTTATTCTTGTAAAAAAATTGTATCTCAAAGATACGTTTATACTAAAAAAGAAATCAGTGACTACGCCGTCATTGAGCTTGATCGCCCAGTAAAAAATTATAAACCACTTAAGACTAGAAAGTTCGGTAGAGTTCGTCTTAACACTCCACTGATTGTTATTGGCCATCCATTAGGGCTTCCAATGAAAGCAACAGATGGTGCAGTCGTAAGCCGCATGAATAAAGTTGAAAGAGAAACTCCGCTAAGATCATTTATTTTAAGAGCAAATTATTTCACAGCTAACCTTGATGCTTACGGTGGGAACTCTGGTTCACCGGTTTTCAATAAAAGAACTGGAAAAGTAGAAGGGATTCTAATTCAGGGAGCTGAAGACTTCAGCTTCAATGAAGAAAGAGGATGTCTTGAATCTAACCACCTTCCCGACTCTCACTTAGAGACGTACGAGAAGGTAATGAGAATTAATAAAATTCCTGGAATTTAGTTTTACTTGTTTAGTAAACGGGCAGCGTCTTTCGCAAAATAAGATAAGATCATATCGCTGCCTGCGCGCTTAAACGCCCAAAGCATTTCAATCATAACTTTTTCTTCGTCAATCCAGCCCTGTGCCCCAGCAGCTTTTACCATCGCGTACTCACCACTCACATTGTAAGCAGCAATAGGAAGCGTTGTATTGTCTCTGATTGTTTTAATAACATCTAAATATGGAAGCCCTGGCTTCACCATTAAAATGTCTGCGCCTT
This sequence comes from Bacteriovoracaceae bacterium UBA6153, assembly GCA_002428265.1. GTDB lineage: Bacteria > Bdellovibrionota > Bacteriovoracia > Bacteriovoracales > Bacteriovoracaceae > Bacteriovorax. The sequence goes on along the minus strand of DIUR01000001.1, from coordinate 43,446 downwards.
CAGATTCATCCAGGTAAGCTTCACGAAGAGCTTCTCTGACGTTAGCGTAGTCCATTTGATAAGTTTTTTTATCACCTTTTTTAGGAGCAGATCCAAGTGCATCTCTAAACGGCCCGTAAAAAGCAGAAGCGTATTTAGCGGCATAAGACATAATGTTGACGTTGATGAGATTTTCTTCATCAAGAGCATCTCTAATAAATCCAACTCTCCCATCCATCATATCAGAAGGGCCCACGATATCGGCACCTGATCTCGACTGAACGATGGCCATCTTAGCAAGAACTTCCAAAGTTGCATCGTTTAAGATCTCTCCAGTTTTTGGGTCGACAAGACCATCGTGTCCGTCACTCGAATAAGGATCAAGAGCAACGTCCGTCATAACGAGAAGACCTGGTACAGTACTCTTAATTTCTCTAATCGCTTTTTGATATAGCCCATTCGGATTGACGGCTTCACTTGCTCTGGTGTCTTTAAGTTTATCTTCAATCGCAGGAAATAATGAAACACATGGAACACCCAGTGAATAAATTTCTTTACACTCTTTAACCAACTCATCAATTGAGAATCTATAGATTCCAGGCATTGATGAAATCGGTTCACGAAGATTTGATCCTTCTTTAACAAACAAAGGAGCAATTAAATCGTTTGGCGACAAATGCGTTTCACGAACAAGTCTTCTGATTGAATCTGTGTGTCTGTTTCTTCTTGGTCTGCTGATGTTTAACATTGGTTATCCTATTTTTTTTCCATAGAGAGTTTTGCTTTGTATGCCATAGCAAAGAAAGTAATCTGCTTCATCATCGAGTTAAGCCCATTTGCTCTCGACATTGATAAGTGCTCACGCAGGCCTATTTCTTCTAAGAAAGTGGGCCTTGTACAAAGAATCTCATCAGGTGTTGAGCCTGAATAGACTGTCGTCAAAAGGGCAATAATACCTTTAACAATCGAAGCATCGCTGTCTGCTTGAAAAGTGATAATGTCACCTTTTAATTCAGCATGCAGCCAAACCTGCGACTGGCAGCCTTTAACGAGATTGGATTCAACTTTAAAGGCCTCATCCATCGGTGGCATTTTTTTGCCAAGATCGATTAAATGTTTATAGCGCTCTTCCCAATCGCTGAAGCGGTTGAAATCTAATTTTAACTGATTTATGCGGTCATCTATCATGAAAGTTATCCGTCTAATAAGGTTGGTTTTACCCTGATTGTGAGCTCATTTTATAGCATGCTTAAGGCAGAAAAACTATTCCTAGATTCCTAAATAATCTAAGTATGTTACAATGATTATATGACTCAAAATACTATTAAAAAAGGCCGAATTCTTATCTACCGCGTTTACGATATCGGGGAAGAAATTGATTTAGAGAAGGCCCAGAAAATTCTCGAACAAGAAACCACTGCGAGATCAAAATTTCGCTTAAAAAAGATCAACCAGCAGGCCGTAATCGTCTCTAACGATCCCTTAAGTGTCTCACTGGGAAACTACTCTTATACAGATCAGGGAATGGTTTTTAATCCTGAAGTCTCAGCAAAGATCTGGGAGTTCGGAACTCTCTCTCTCACTTTTGATTTTTCTATTCCTGAAGGAACAACCATTGATCAACTGAGATCAATTTCAGACAAAATTCAAAATTATGAAATCCTCGACACCTACGCCAGAGGTAAGGCCCGTGAATTATCAGGCCAGATCAAAGGCTCGATGGCCAAAATGAATGAATGGGAAGTCAATGAAGACTACATCCTCTATTTCATTGAAAAGTTTCAAAATGATTACGAAGACGCAGCCGTTATTTTAGGTGAAGAAGATATTGCGGCCCTTATTTTAAATGAAGAAAAAAATCAGCTAGCAGAGCAGATTAACGAGAGAATTTACTCTAGCAAGCTTCAGTATTATAAAAATGACCTTGCTATCATCGATTGGAACTCGGCCTTCATCATTGAGCCTTCTGGCTCTCTTGATATTCCAGACGTCATTGAGTTTGCCCTCAACCAATTATTAGAGATGCGCTACTACGACGATCTTCTCGATAAAAAATTAAAAGATATTTACTCTGCCGTTGAATTAAAAGAGATGAATATTTTCTCTTCAAGATACACTGATCTCGCTCTAGAAGCGGGACAAAAATATATTGAGATCGCAGAGATCGTTGAGAGTGTAGAGAACTCCATTAAGATCATCGGGGACCTATATCACTCAACCGTCTTTAGAACTGCTTCCAAGAAGTTCAGATTCGCCGACTGGCAGGGATCTATCGACAATAAGCTCGATAACATGGCAGAGCTATGTAAGCTTCTTCTGGACAATATCACTTCAAAAAGAAGTCATCTTCTCGAAGTGATTATTATCGCACTTATTTCAATTGAATTGATTCCGTTCGCTCTACAGTTAATGAAGTTCTTTAATTAAGAACTGGTCTAACTCTAAGCGAGATTCCTTTGACATTGATTTGAGAGACTTCATTAATTTTAGCGACGATTTCTTTCTTGTAGAAAGCTTTAGCGCCGGCAGTTCTGAAGAATTTCATATCGAGAGTCACTTCGTCAGGGTTTTTCCCGTGGCGAGGATTAATTTCGATAAGCACATTCTTGTTTCCAATAATACGCTCAAGTTCGGCCGTCTGATAAAAAGGCATTAACAAGTCAGATTTAACAACTTTGTTGTTAGACTTATACTGAAGGTTAAGATTAACCATTTGTTGTGAGTTTTTGGCATTCATTGCCTTTGTGTTAATACTTGCAGTTGCAGTCATCGGCACTAAAGAAGCAGCGATAGCAGTAGAAACTAAAAATTTCTTTAAACGTAATACGACCATTTTTCACCCTCATAGTAAAAAAAAGACATTGATGTTGATAAGAAAATTATAATTTTTTTGTAAACACGCTGGCAATTAAAAAGTTGTAATAACAATTTCTTTTGGTAGGAAAAACTCAGAGGCCTTTGGAGCTTTTGTAAAATCTATTTTGTAGGCCCTAAGAGCAATACCTTCTGTTTGAAATTTTTCATTTGAAGAATAGAGCTCGTCTCCGATAATTGGATGGCCATGATTATACATTTCAAAACGAAGCTGATGTGAGCGTCCAGTTATCGGGTTAAGCTCCCAATGAAAAATACCATTTTCCACTCTTTTTAAACACGCGATAGTGACACTATCCTTACCATGAGGAGAGACATAGGCGCGCTTTTTACCGCGCAGAAGTTTAGACTTCCATGTAAGTTCAACATTCAATGGAAGAGCATCATGAGCAGTATCTGGAAGTGGCCTGGTCATGGCCGTATAAGTTTTAAAAACTTCTTTTCTTTCAAACCAGCCGTTAGCGGCCTTGTGAGCAGCAGGATTTTTTGCGAACATGATGAGGCCTTGAACCTCGTAATCCAAACGGTGAACCGGATAGATCGTCATTCCTAAATCAACTTCAAGGATTCTTCCCAACACCGGACGGTCGTCTTCTTCTCCCAGACGTCCTGGAACACTTAAAACCATGGCGTTTTTATCAACTATGATAAAATGATCGTTTTCAAAAACTTTTGAATAAGCTTTATTTTCCACTGGCACCATAGTTTGGAAGAACACGCGCACTAGGGTCTGTGACTTTACAGTTATCCCAGGTCTGATTTGGCATCCAGAAATCTTTAATAAGCTCTGCTCTGCCAGGATAGAACTCTTCAAAAATCTCTCTGTACATAAGAGACTCTTTTGTAAAAGGCGTCTTGTACGGATATTTTTTTGAAGCGTTGAGAACGTCTTCATCAGTGTACTTTTTATCGGCGTAGGACTTTAATTCGTCGACCATACTATGCCCTACTGCATCTGAGAAGGCCGCCTTATCACGCCATAGAATGTGATCAGGTAGAAGTTTTTCTTCACCCTCACCTGCTTTGAAAGCTTCTCTTAAAAGAAACTTCCCCATTCCTGTCGTGTTCATTTTTATTTTTGGATCAATACTCATAACAAAACTTACAAAATCCTGATCAGAAAAAGGCACGCGCGCTTCAAGTGAGTGCGCTGAAATACAACGGTCAGCTCGCAAAACATCATAGATATAAAGCTCATGAATCCTCTTGGCCGCTTCTTTTTGAAACTCGGCAGGCGATGGCGCGAAGTCTGTGTACTTGTAGCCAAAGAGTTCATCACTTACTTCACCACTTAAAAGAACTTTTATATTGGTTTTCTCTCCGATGTGTTTACACACCAAATACATTCCAATCGAGGCCCTAACTGTTGTGATATCCCATGTCTCAAGATGATAAATAACATCTCTGAGCGCATCGATGACATCTTTGACTGTCATGGAAACGTTGGTATGGTTAGCGCCGATATAATCAGCAACATCTTTTGCATATTTCGAATCGATTGCATCATCAGTCATACCGATTGAAAAAGTACGAATCGGTTTTTTGCTTTTTTTCTGAGCAAGAGCGCACACCAGGCTTGAATCAAGACCACCACTTAAAAGAAAACCTATTTCTGCATCCGACTGAAGACGCTTATCAACGGCATCAGTTAAGCGCTGATTAATTCCCTTTAAAATTTCTGATTGCGATAGCTCATGATATTTTTCTGCCTTAGATAAATCTAAATAACAGATGATTTTCTCACCATCGAAGTAGTGCCCTGGAGGAAAAGGTTTGATGTCATCACATACGTCATTCAGGGCCTTCACCTCTGAAGCAAATGCCATTTTCCCTTCTTTTGTTTTTCCGTAAAAAAGTGGTCTGATCCCCATAGGATCGCGGGCCGCGAGAAGTTTTTGTTTTGATTCATCCCAGATAATCAGAGCATACTCTGCATCTAGTTTTTTCACCATTGCCTCAAGTCCCAGGTCTTCATAAAGCGGAAGAAGAACTTCGCAATCAGATCCCGAGATAAAAGAGTGGTTCAAACATTCTTTTTTCAATTGAGGGTAGTTATAGATTTCTCCATTGCACACCAGAAGATTTCCAGATTTTGTTTTAAAAGGCTGAGCACCTTGAGGAGATAAATCCATAATCGCCAAACGGTGAAAACCGATGACACCACGACTGAAGGCCACAACTTTATGGTCGTCGGGTCCTCTGTGGGTAAGTTTATTATAAAGATTGCTAAAAGGGCCGAGAGTCTTAGAAGTCATTGTTGAATCAAATTCACCTTCGATAACTATGAAACCGCACATCCACTCTACTCCTCATGATTGAAGTCTTTTCAAGATTTGAAAAAACTTTAATCAGTGTATCACGAGAGCCTAGAGTTCAGGAAGAGAGTTAAATTGGAATATATGAGAGGCACAATTGGCCTTTTCTTCAAAAATGATCTGTCCTTTTGAAAGAACAAAAACGCCACCCAACTGAAGGCTATCGCCTTCAAATTCCCCTAACCCATGGCCTTTAACCAGTCCCGCATAAAACCCACGGATCCAAGTCGCAGGCCCAAAGAGCTGCATCAAGCTTCCGCGTTTTAGATTAAGACTCTTATAAAGATTGCGCCCAGGATCTGAAATATGGTGAATCGGAGTGCTGTAATACTTTGAGAAAAATTCATCTCCATAAGAAGGGTCACTCATATGTACAAAAACCAAAGTGAAATTTTTTCCGGCAATGGCCTTATCAATTTTGGCCATTTCAGAAACCGTCTCACGACAGAATGTACAGCCAAAATGCCTCACAAAAACTAATAAGACGTTTTTTTCCTGAGACAACTCTGTGAGCGTGGCCTTTCTTGAGGTGCGAACCAAACTCAATAAATCGTGGAATTTTTTCGGAGGACTATCCTCCGAAATATGCTCGTCATATGCGGCCTGAAGAATAAAATAAAAAGGAATGGTCCAGATCAATGTTGTGGTTATTAAAATTAAGGCGAAATCCATAGGCAGGCTTTGAGTCGCCAGGGCCTTCAGGAAAATAAATCCAGCTAAAAGTTTGCCAAGAAAACCGACAAGAACGATCGGCCAGTGCTTTCCAGGATCAGTACTTGCGACATAAAAGCCAATTCCGGCCACACCAACAATCACGCCGAAAAATTGCCAAAACTCGATAGCATAAGGAAGCTCCACCCCGAAGAATAGAAGAATTTTTCTAGGCATTAGAGTGATAATAAAACCCATCAAAAGATTAATGAAGGCGGCTGCCTTCAAAATTTTTTGATTAACTTCGAATGTGAATAAACTTTTCATATATCCTAGTCTAACTAATAAACTCGATTTAGGGGATGAGACTATGTTTAGACAAGTTATTTGCCGCTTTTGACAATAGAGAGATCTCCGGTCCCGGTTGTCGCTTTGATTTTCACATCAAAAGTTTCCGACTCCCCGATTCCATTAAACAATTTACCTACACCACTGGTATAATCCACCCTAATCTTACATGTTTCTGGCAGTTCAATCGTCGTTTTCGCAGTCCCGCTGATAATATCGATATCGGCCCTGCCGGAGCAAGTTTTGTAATGGAAGTCTAATGACCCTGTGCCCGTTTTTACGTTCACATCTTTTAAAACATCCGTGGACACTTTTACGTTACCAGTGCCCGTTGTGATATTCATGGCACCATTAATATCCTTAATAGTGATAGCGCCCGTTCCTGATGAGATATCAAGATTGACGTTGTGAGCGGCCGGAACCACTACTGAAGCAATGTAATCACAGTCAGATTTATTAAATAGCTTATTTTCGCTTGCAACCTTAACTACCAAAACCGTGTCTTGAATCTCGATAGTCTGAAGACATTTTTTCTCGTCATTAACATTCTTTCTTTTGACGGAAACGCTGATATCCTTCTGCGTTTTTGAATTTGTTATAGAAATACTCCCCTTAGGAATTGAAACTTCAATTTTTTTAATTCCCGTTGATGGAAAATTTAAAGGAGCTGGCTGGGCCAGAGCTGCTTGAGAAAGGGCCAGAACAAATGAAAAAATTAATGACATAAATCACCCTTGAGTTAAACTAATCAGAAAGTAGTCTACCAGAGAAAAAATTTAAAATGAACTCTCGAAATATTGTTTTATTTACCATCTGCTCCCTCATCTGGGGCACTACCTGGTTTGTCATAAAATTCCAAATCGACAGCACTTCTCCAGTGGTGGGGGTTTTCTACAGATACCTAGTTGCGTCAGCCATGATGTTTGCCATCAATATTATTTTCATCAAAAAAACTCTGCGCTACCCGTGGGCCAATCACCGCTTTTTTATACTCCAGGGATTTTTTAATTTTTGTTTAAATTATATTCTTACCTACGTTTCTGAAAAATATATAAACTCGGGACTGGTGGCCTTAACATTTACCACCCTCATCTACTTCAATATGTTTGGGATGAAAGTCGTCTTTAATAAATCGATCTCAAAAAATGTTTTCATCGGTGCACTCTTAGGTTTTATAGGAATTGTTTTGTTATTCTGGAAAGAGATTTCTAATTTCCAGGCAGACCAACTAACGATTTACGGCATTGTCGTGGGTATCGTAGCGACGTTCTGCGCTTCAATTGGAAATATGTTTGCTTATCAAAACCATCGTTTAAAAATTCCCGTCATGACTTTCAATGCTTACGGAATGCTTTATGGAGCACTTTTTAGTTTAGTCATTGGCCTCTTAATGCAAGAGAGCTTTGTCCTTCCCATGACCTCTTCATTTCTTTTTTCTTTAAGCTATCTCGCTCTTTTTGGAACAGTCATTGCTTTCTGGGCCTACCAAACACTTGTCGGAACCATAGGCGCAGACCGCGCGGCCTACACCAGTATTATTTCACCAGTGATAGCGATTTTGATTTCAGCACTATTTGAAAATATTGATTTTGGACTTCATACATTTTTTGGAATTATCTTATGTTTTGCAGGCAACTTGATAGCACTTAAATCAAGTCCAAACTCAAAGCTTGCTGAGTCCTGCAAATAATAGAGTCCCGCCTTTCATCTGATTAATCACGGCCTGATGATACCTTTGCTCCAATGCCGGACAACCATAACTTCTTCCGATTTTTTTCCCATCGGCCTGAACGTAATCAGCTCCATGAATCACAATCGCCCGCGCTCTGGCATTAGAGTTCGTGGAAGAAAGCCCATCTAAGCGTAGAGAATAACCATTACTTCCATAATATGTTTCTGCCGTCAGATAAAATCCCAAGGAGCTCGTCAGCGAGTCTGGTACATTTGAAAACTTCGTTGCATAACCATCGTGATCAGGGTCCGAATTTTTTCCATGAGACGTGAGATATGTCTCAACTCTTCCAGATTCCATATCGATGATATAAAAACGTTCTTTGCTGCTATGTTGTTTGAAATCAATCACACCCATAAATCTTGGGTTTTTAATTTTTTGAATGTTGGTATCATAAAAGTTCACTGCTTCTCGAAGAAGATCTTGCGGAACAATCCTATCGGGATCAAGGTGAGAGTAATCGCTCTCACTTTGAGCAAAAACAGAACACGACAAAAGCATAAATAGGCCTGCAAAGAGACCTTGGTATAAAATTTTTTTCATACCTCTATTTTAGAGAGTTATGCGTCACGCGAAACCGAGGTAAAATCTGCAGGGAATACCCGACAAAAAAGTATCTATCTAGATCATCTATAAAACGAATGATGCCATTGATATTATCGAATACACCTAAGGGATAAAGAAGCTCATAATAAAGAAGACCTTATTACAAGGAGTGATAAAAATGTTCGATCCGAAAGCTAACCAGTCTAAAATCTCAAAAGTTACAGCAAAAGCTAAAGCTATAGATCAAAAAAAAGATAAAATCCTTTACGCGGGTCTTGCGCTACTAGCGGGTCTATTGGCCGTGGCCGCGCTCTCAAGCTCTGCTTCCGCTAAAATTATCAATGCTTGGACCCCCCACCAGCATGGTATTGGCGGAATCCACTAAAGTCCTAAAAACCTAAGTGGCCCCAGTGAATTTTTTTCACTGGGGTGCTCTTTTTAAACATCATCCTGTACAGCTCATTAAAATTTTCCTAATCTCCCCCCATGACTGAATTACGCCCAAATCAATCCACAAAACTACTGCAGGAACTGCACATCCTTACCCGTGATGGAAAACTTAATCAGGACAGCAGAAGAAAACTTAAACAGGTTTATCACCTCTTTAATTTTATCGAGCCTTTGCTCAAAGATCTCTCTCTATCGAAGAGTGATTTTACAATGGTCGATCACGGCGCAGGAAAATCGTATCTGGGATTTATTATCTACGATCTTTTTTTTAAAGAGTTCGGTTCGGGAACCATTTATGGAATTGAAACCCGCGATGAATTGGTAAAAAAATCAACTGAGCTTGCCCGTGATTGTAAATTTGATCGCATGAAATTTTTAAATCTATCAGTTGAACAGTCAATGACTGATGGAAGCCTTCCCGAAACCATTGATATGGTCACAGCACTTCACGCCTGTAATACGGCCACTGATGATGCTATTAAATTTGGACTGCAGAAAAAAAGTAAATACATGGTTATCGTTCCATGTTGTCAGGCCGAAGTGGCCTCAGTTTTAAAACGCAATAAATCTCAAACATCTTCATCTCTAAGTGAAATTTGGAGACATCCACTACACACCAGAGAGTTTGGAAGCCAGCTCACTAACGTTCTTCGTTGCCTGCAACTAGAAGCTCACGGCTACCAAGTCACTGTCACAGAATTAGTCGGATGGGAGCATTCAATGAAAAATGAACTCATCATTGCCAAGTTCAATCCCGACACTAATAAAAAGAAAGCGGCCCTTAGACTCACTGAACTCTTAAATGAAGTCGGTCTGAATGAACTCTCAGAGCGCTTTTTTACTTGTTAGGTCACTTTAAAAAACTGGGATTCAACATTGTTCTCACAACCCCTGTGAGTGAAATTCCTTTTGATCTTTATCCATTTACCGAACATCAAAAAAAGAAAACACTGATTATCATCGGTAGCGGCGGACCTGAGCTCTGGAATAAAATTCCAGATAAAACAATTCCAAACTTTTTTGATACTTACTCACTAGAGGCCTTGAAATTCTTTAGCTCTCCAGAAATTCTTTTTCCAAACAACACACTCACTCTACCTCTTCAAAAATTTTCCCGACTGCTCAATTTTTCTCACCAGTCACCAATAGGTTTAGATATCAATGAAGAGTTCGGATTATGGTTTGCTTTTAGGGCCGTGGCCTTAATAGAAGGAGATCATTTGCCGATTAACCATCACACCCAAATTTCTCCATGTGAGAGCTGTATCGATAAACCATGCCTGAAAGAAAAAGACCTGACGGCCGCGCGATTAATGTGCCCTTATAAAATGGAGATGCAGTACTCAAAAGCTCAAAGGGATTATCATTTGAAAATTCTTTCTGGACTAAAAATATCTTAGACATTGGTCTAATTGCCCCTCTGCGATATAAAAAAGAACAGCGAATACTTTATTAGACTAAACGCATAATACAGATAGTCATTGTGAATGGATCACCAAAAGAGTAAAGTTTTCCATACAATCATAATCAGGGAATGACATGACAACTTCTGAAGCTAAAAGAATTTTAATTATCGAAGACGATATTGATATCCGTGAACTTATCGCGGAAATTCTTGAAGAAGAAGGCTACATCACTAACACTGCTGAAAATGGTAAGATCGGTCTTGATTATCTTGTTGCCTGTGCTCCGGCCCTAAGACCTGATTGTATTATTTTAGATCTTATGATGCCGGTTATGACAGGCATTCAAGTTTTAGAAAAACTTCAATCAGATTATCCAAATGACCTGGCCAAAATTCCAGTTATCATTGCGACAGCAAAAGGCAGCCCAAAAGAAGATTTAAAAAATATGCCAGCGAATGTGACTAAAATCAGAAAACCGATGGATGTTAATGAATTAATTGATACGGTGGCAAGACACAGTCAACGTCTGAACTAATTTTTCACGGACTCATTTCACTCATAAAACTATTATCATCGAGATTTTCAAATCTCTCGTAATGAACTGATTCAATATCTGGAATACTTTCTTGATCTTTAAAGTTTTCAATAAAGTTTCTTTTAAAACTCTTCTTCAAAAGAGGAATTAAAGATGCTCGCATATCTGGAGTTTCTTCAATTTCAATTTTGCCAATATTTTTTACCCAGATACTCTTGAGAGAATTATCTTTTATCGTGAGTCTCCAATTCTTTTTCACATAAACTATATCAGGTAACGTGAGAAGCTTTTCATTATAATGGTCTCTGATTTTTTTATAGAAAGTTTCGTCTCCCAGAATCTTTTTATAATTCATCATCTGATTATTAAATTGCAAATCTCCAAGGACCACTCCAAAAACTTTTGAATAGATGGCCTCCTTCGCTCTCTGGGCACTATTTTTAGACCCGTAAGAATAGACCAGTGGAATGTCTTCCGCGATTCGGGTGATCTTAAGCTCTTCACCGGGAGCATGAACACGCTCGGGTGGATTTAAAATAAGTCCGTACCTGAAATTCTTTCGCCTTCCAGCCCGGTTATAATACGGCCTCATCGTTTTGATAAAATGTAACTCTAGAAGACCAGTAGGAAGCTCATGAAAGCACTCCATGAACTCAACTCTTACAACTCGGCTTTTTAACTGCTGTTCTCGCATCATTCCTTGAAACTGCTTGAAGTGCTGCTTGAGTCTTCCTCTGATATTTTTACTTTTGCCAATATAGAGCAAGGCCCCTTCCTGGTCATACATAAAATAAAGGCCGGGAGTTTCTGGAAAATGATCGAAACTGAAGTCTTTTAATTGGGCCGGTATAAGATGATCGAGCTCTTCTCTAAGTGTTTTTATTTCACTGCTCTTTGAGATGAGCTTTAATAACTCGAGAGCGTCCTCAGCATCAGAGAGAGCTCTATGGGCCGCTTTTCTAGGGAGCTTGAAGACTTCACTAAGGTTTTGCAATGAATAAGACGTGAGCCCAGGAAAGACTTTTCGAGACGTTTTACAGGTGCAAAAGACATCTCTTTTAAATGTATAACCCAGCTCCTGAAACTCTCTTTGCAAAAAGCGATAATCAAAAAAGACATTGTGAGCGACAAAGACTCGGCCTTCCGTCATCTCGACAATTTTTTTGGCCACCTCATAAAACTTGGGAGCATCAGCAATCATCTCATTAGTGATACCTGTGATCATCGTAATGCCATGACTGATGTATTTTTCAGGATTAATCAGAGTACTATAAACCTCTTCAACGACATCACCATCGTAATTAATAATTCCAATTTCAATAATTTTTTGTCCAACAGAATTACTGCCGGTTGTTTCAAGGTCGATAACTGAATATTTTTGATTCGTTTTTATGCCCATACTTTATTATGGACATGACAGAGATGAAATTTCTACCAATTAAATCCGTGTATAAGTGCTGTCTCCTCACTGGAGAAAAAGACTCGGCGATAATGTGGAACTTGTTCGATACGATCTGCTGTAAAGAGTTTTTTTGTTTGGTAGTCTGCAATTAAATTTGTTCCAAGAACGCCTTTAACATTTTGTCTAAACATATAAGGCAGAGGTGTTTGTGAATACTCTGGAGAGAAAATTCCCACCTTCATCAAATCAGCAAGCTCAGCTGCTTCATGATACTCGACCACCATCTTTTTATCGTAAGGATAAATAAAATAAACCGCTCCCATTCCCATCTTGAGCATCTCAAGATTGATATCAACGCCTTTATAAAAGATTTGTCCAAGATAGCGGCCGTTCGAGTCCATTGACCCTGAAGGAAGTTCAATTTTAATCTGAGCGTTGAGTGGAAGAATGAGCTTTAATGTTTCACGGGCCATCTCTGCAGCGGCACCCTGAGTGTGTCCATTAAAGTCAATTTCAGGGGTGTCTACGCCTAAGAGACGGACCTTTGCTTTTTTAACTGCGCCATCAGGCATGATGGTAATGGTGTCACCGTCGTGAATACTTAAGACCACTCCACTAATTGACTTAGCAGAGAGGTCGAAAGTGAGAATACAAAATAAGAATAAGCTTAAAATTTTCATTAATTAAAATAGGTCAGAGTATTCATCCTGGATTCTTACCGGGAACTCAGAGTACTCGTTATTATCTCTTGAATGATCGTAGTCACCTGTCACTGCATCTGGATTTTCAGCAACAATAATGTCTCTTGATTCTGAAGCTGACTCAACTCCAGAAATCTTTTGTGAACAAACTGCTTTTTGGCCTTTCACAACACAAAGCTTATAAGTCGCCACTCTTTCGTGATCAACCAGTTTACATACATTTTTTGTATTGCAACTGTATAGTCCAGTAAGAACTTCGAAAACTTCCGTTCCCCACTGAGCAACGATTTTTCCTTTAACAATATTTGATTTATTTACTCTTTTTACATCTTTGCTTTGAAAAATAACTTTATTTTTCATGACGCCAATTTCTTTTACTTTTTGAATTTTTAATTCTGAAGCGTGAGCTCCCATCATAAAAACTAAACCAAAAATTAAAGCTGATAATTTCATAAATTCCCCTTACTATTAGCATTTTTAAGGGTTCATACATGGTGTGAGAACCCTCTGTCATCAAATATGAAATAATTTCATACCCAAATAGTCACCGACCTATTTCCTCCAGCACAAAATCAAGATTACCCACTTCAAAAGATTGCAAAAATCCTCTAATCTATAATCTGTCGTCTCTCAATATTTAAATTTTTTTCAGGATGAAAAAATGAATTTACTTATGCTTGGTGCTGTTGCTGGTGGTGTATCTGGTGCAGCTGGTTTTTTTCTAGCAGGACGTTTTCACGGTGAAGAAAAAGGTGAAAAAATTTATCCGCTTTACGCTCTTTCTTTTTTTGGATTAATGATTCTAGCTGCTAGAGTAGTTGTTCTTTAAAAATTCAGGCAGGAGACTATCCTGCCTGATTTTTTTAAAGACTATGCTTTAATTTTCTTATTTTCTGGATCAAACATTGGTTTAATTGAAAGCTCACACGGATATGTCGACCCTGCAATTTCAATTTCCCATTTTCCACTGTCGATATAGGCCTGATTAATTGCTTCACCTGCTTCAACCATAACTAGGCCCACAGCTCCACCTAAAGTATGGCCGTAAGACCCTGCACGCGTGTATCCGACTGCCACACCATTACGTTTAACGATCTCTGCATGGTAAAGCATTGCTTCCGGGTTTTTCACAAGAACCTGAAGTAAGCGGCGAGTATAAGGTGCCGCTGCTTTTTGTTTTACAGCGTGCTCGCGGCCGATGAAAGCCTCTTTTTTAAGATCAACAGCAAAACCTAAACCTGTTTCATAAGCATTGTCTGTGTTGTCGATATCGTGCCCGTAATCTTTATAACCTTTCTCCAAACGTAGACTTGCAAGAGCTTTTAGCCCCGCATGTTTTAAATCAAACTTTTTTCCTGCTTCGACAATTCTGTCGTAAACATGAGTGGCCTGTTCTGTTGGAATATAGAGTTCGTACCCTAATTCTCCAAGGTAAGTAATTCGAATACACAATACACGCGCAAATCCGATATCGATTTCTTTTGCGGCCCTGAAAGGAAAAGCTTCATTAGACATATCGGCGTTAGTAAGTAACTGGAGAAGCTCGCGTGATTTCGGCCCTTGAAGATTTAGCTGTCCATAAGCTCCGGTCATATCAGTCACAAATGAATGAGCATCATTCGGAGTATGTTTTTTCATCCACGTTTCCGCGTGACGAAGCTGAGTGTCTGTAACGACAACAAAATATTTTTCATCATTTAATTTCGTTACAGTTAAATCGGCCTCAAGTGTACCGTGAGAGTTTAACCACTGAGTGTAAGTGATCATACCAGCTTCGCCGTCTACATTGTTAGCTGAAATGTTATTTAAAACTTTTCCTGCATCTCTTCCCTGCACCAGGAATTTACACATGAAAGACATGTCCATTAAAATAACGTTTTCACGTGCGGCCTTATGTTCAGCTTCCCAATATGGGAACCAGTGCATTTTTCCGAATGACAACTCACCTGTTTCTGCTTTTATTCCAGCTGGAGCGTACCAGTCTGCGCTCTCCCAACCGCTTACGTCTCTGAAATAAGCTCCAGCGGCCGCCAGGCGGTCGTGGAAAGGAGATTTTTTCGCATTTCTTGCTGTCTCTGGAGACTTCGTCGGATAGTGACATTTATAAACCATTCCCAGGGACTCAACGGTTCTCGTTGCTCTGTACTCTGGATTGTTTTGATAAACTTGCAAACGATCAATATTAAATCCTGTGACATCGACGTCAGGATTTCCTGTCATGATCCAGTGAGCGAGAACGCGGCCTAAACCACCACCAGTTAAAATACCAATTGAATTTAATCCAGCTGCCACGAAATAATTTTTTAATTCCGGGGCTTCACCGACAATAGGGCGAAGATCCGGTGTAAAACTCTCAGGGCCACAGAAGAATTTTTTTACACCAACGTTCATCGACATTGGAACTCGTGACATTGCTTTTTCTAGATAAGGCGCCATGCGATCCCAATCAGGATTGATTTCGCCGAAACTAAAATCCTGAGGAATTTTTTTAACATTCCATGGAGCACAGACTGGTTCAAATAAACCAATCATTAAACCGCCAACTTCTTCTCTGAAATATCCATACGAAGATGGATCTTCTAGAATAGGTAAATCTGGAGTCATCTCCTTCATGTCTTCAGTAATTAAATAATAATGTTCAGCGGCTTGATTAGGAATATTCACTCCTGCCATTTCACCAAACTGCCTCGCCCACATTCCTGCCGTGTTCACAACAAACTCAGCTTGAATATCGCCCAGATTTGTTTTTACACCTGTAACAGCTCCGTTCTTTTTTAGAATGCCAGTTGCACTGACTTCTTCAAAAAACTTTACGCCCATCATGCGGGCACCTTTTGCCATCGACATAGTGACGTCTACGGGATTCACTCTTCCGTCTTCTTTTACATAGAAGCCGGCAAGGACATCATCAACTTTTGCTATAGGAAATAATTCTTTAACTTGTGCGGGAGAAATTTCTTGAACATCAACACCACAGTATCTGTTAAACGCAGAGACTCTTCTGTATTCTTCCAGACGATCTTTATCGGTCGCCACTTCAATAAAACCTACCGGCTTAAAGCCTGTTGCAAGCCCTGTTTCAGCTTCAAGCTTGTTATAGAGGTCTCTCGTGTATTTTCTCATTTCAGTCGAAGTCTCCGACGTCGATCCGAAAGTCACCATCAGTCCTGCAGCATGCCAAGTTGTGCCAGACGTTAATCTATCGCGCTCAATCAGCACAATATCATTCCATCCCATCTTAGCTAAGTGGTAAGCTACCGAAGTTCCGATAATACCGCCGCCAACGACAACGACACGGGCATGTTTAGGTAAAGTTTGTGTGTTCATAGTTCAAATTCTCCCAATGAATCAGGCCATAGATTTGCAAGTCGTAATATTGATGGGAAACTCTAAAACGCTCGAGTTTAAGAGTCAAGTTAGAGGCCACAATGTTGGTTTTTCATAGGAGAATTATGTATGAGCACCACTTTTTCACAATGTTCAAAATGTCAGGCACTTAATAAACTTAGCTCACAAAAAGCACTGGAAAAAACTCCCGTCTGTGGCAAATGTGGAGAGAATCTCTCTATGCATGGACTGGTGAGCGATATCAACTCTCAAAATTTTAAAAAAATAATTTCAATGTCAGAGGCACCCGTGGTTGTGGATTTTTGGGCCAGCTGGTGTGGGCCCTGCAGAGCTTACGGGCCAGAGTATGAAAAAGCATCATTACAAAATCACAATGCTGTCTTTTTAAAAGTGAATACAGAAGTTGAGCAGCAGATTTCTGCGGAGTATGGAATACGAGGAATACCTTGTACGATTATTTTTAAAAATGGTGTGGAAGTTAAAAGGCAAAGCGGCGCCATGAGCGCCGCTCAGCTAGGTCAACTTATAAAATAATTAATGAGATAATTTTGCAGTAATAGCTTTTACAACGTTTTGAGTTTTTAAGAAGAATTGCTCTTCTAATTCATTCTTGTCAGCTTTAGAATGAAGACCTTTTGCCATGTAACCAGCAAGGTATCCAAGAGTTTTTAATGCTGGGTCTTCTTTAGGAAGAGTTTCTGCAAGCTCTACTGCTTTAGAAAAAAGTTTATCAGCATTTTTAAATCCACCAAGACCCACAAGAGCGGCCGAGACTGGAGCATAGATTTGTACTTGATCTGAAGTTGAGAACTTCTCAATAGAAAAATTAGGATTATTTCCTACATCTAAAATAGCAACGTAGCGATTCATCGCATTTTTATCATTGATCTTTGCATTGTTTTTAATTTTTCTAAGAAGCTCGATTCCTTTTTCCCACTCACCCATTTGACCACAAACGTGAACGATTAAGTCTGTCATCATCATGACGTCTGCTTCTGTTTCCATCAATCCAAAATTATCTTTAAATTCTGCAATAACTTTTGCAGGTTCATCGTGGTGAGTTGCTTTAACGTGAGCGACGTATTCTTTAAAATTCATATAGAATCCTTAAATATAAGAGTGTTATTTTTTTGGCAGACTAACACGAAAAAAAGGCAAAACATAGTGTTCTGCCTTTTTTGATACTATTTGAATTTATTAAAATCTTTAAAACTATCTAATGGCCTTACCTAGAACCTGACAGTCATATCCTACTTGTCTGAACTCAAGAATGATTGTGCATCTGTTTCCACATTTTGCACCAAGCTCAGCTTTGACAGACTTAATAGCATTTTCTACTTCAATCGTTGTAGCTGTTTCACGACAAATATACTGAGCGTTTTTTACTGTTCTTGTCGTTGTGAAATCCTGATCATCTAACTTCGAAAGTGCCGAGTTGATTAGGTATTGAGCTTTTAATAGATCTGCTCTAGCTTCTTCATTATTGGCCATGGCACCTGTTGAAAATAGTGTGAATGAAAAAAGAGCGATGATTAAATGCTTCATGTAAATCCTTAGGTTAGATGTCTTTAAGTTTAATAAACCAAAGTTATCACTTCCTAAGGATTTCTCAATATGAGCACCTGCTTTTTACATGGGTGTTTAAAGTTTAGACACTCTTGTGACTTTAATCTCGTGGACGAACTTCCAAAAGTTCAATATGAAAAATCAGATTTGAATGAGGTTTAATAAGTGCTCCGATTTGGCGCTCACCATAAGCTAAATGGGCCGGAACAAAAAGAGTTCTCTTGCCACCAACCTTCATACCAATAAGGCCTTGATCCCAGCCCTTAATGACTCGCCCTGTGCCAAAGACAAATTGAAAGGGCTTGCCTTTATCAAGTGAAGAATCAAACTTAGTCCCATCTTCAAGGAAGCCCTCGTAGTGAGCAAGAATAAGTGCGCCTTTTGCAGGCTCCATTCCTGTGCCTTCTAGTGTGTCAGAGATAACTAATTCTAATGTGTTCATGGCACTATCATAATATCAAACATCATTAGTTGAAAAGCCATAGATTGGGGACTAAGATTGGCGCATATGAAAGTTGAAAAACCGTTACTGCGAGGACATTTTCATCAGGCCATGTTTTTTGTCTCACTGGGAGCAAGTCTGCTTCTTATTGCGAAATCAAAATCAGACCTTGAATACATTGCCACTATTATTTACTCGCTAGCGCTTCTATCGATGTTTGGAATAAGTGCTCTCTATCACCGTATAACATGGAATCCCGAGAAGAGGCTTTTCATGAAAAAGCTCGATCACGCGGGAATTTATCTGATGATCGCAGGATGTTTTACTCCGATCACACTTCTAGCTCTTCCTGAAGAGTCGGGAATGAAATTATTAATTCTTATCTGGGCGGTGGCCTTTATCGGAATTGTTCAGTCGATTTTTTTCGTCAATCTTCCAAAGTTCATCAGTGCCCTTCTCTATATTTTTATGGGCTATATGATAGTTCCCTATTTTCCAGAACTGACTGCAAGAATTGGAAATACAAATCTTTTTCTCCTGATTGCTGGTGGAGTGGCCTATTCCATTGGAGCACTCTCTTATGGATTAAAGCGTCCTGCTTTTAAACCACTGGTATTCGGCTACCATGAGTTTTTTCATTTGATGGTGATTGTGGGAGCGGTCTTTCATTTTGTGATGATTTATTCTTTAGTAAAAAATTAAATATTTTATTGTTCATCAGAGAGAAGCTGAGTAATCCCAAAAATAGCGGCAGGGATAAGGGCGATGGGTCCGGCCAGAACGCCTACGATGACAGAAGCTGTCCCGATAGTCGAGTCTGCGACAGCATCAGGAATTTCAATTGCGCCAGATGAGGTCTGGGTTGTTTTAAAGTTCACCCGAGAGACTAGATTATCCTGCTCAATCATTTTTCTGGAATCAAAGGCCAGGAGATTTAATTCAAATTCACTTAATTCAATAAAGGTTAGGATTTCTTTAGCAGAAAACCCTTCTCTATTATTAATTTTCCAGTCTAAGTCCCCTGTTAGGCGAACTGACTTATTGACCATTTTCTTTAATTTTGCATAATTTTTTTTGTTATCAGCGGCGAGAGCATAAGAGACGACTTTATTTTCTTTTAAATATAAAAAATAAAAAGAAGATGTCTCTTCGGAATAGATTATTTTGCCAATTTCATTAATCTTCTCGCCTGCCAATGAAGGTGAGATGAATATGACGAATACTCCAAACAAGAGTGCTAATCGTTTATAAATGCTAATCATGGTGCTTATTTTTATCACAGAATTGCATGTAAGTTTAAATAAATTTCTATGTATTTCCTCAATGGCATCACTGCCCAGTCTCCTTGCAGTGACTTTTCAAGTATGATACTCATAACTTATGAATTACTTTGATCATGCGGCCTCTTCACCAATATATCCGGAAGTTCTCGAAGAGCTTGCGCGCGCACTTCGTGATGACTACGCTAATCCAAGTGCTCAGCATCTTTTAGGCCACAACCTAAACGAAAAAATTGAAGAGTATCGCCAGGATTTTCTAAAAAGCCTCAAGGCCTCTAGAAATGATTCTTTCATTTTCACTTCATCTGCAACTGAATCTAACAACACAGTTATTCAAGGATTAGATTTTACCCAGAATGATATCATCCTCTACTGCAAGGCCGATCATCCCAGTGTGACTGGCCCGATTGAATCATTAGCTGAGCGATTTAAAATAAGCATAAAAGAAATTCGCTTAACTGCTTCAGGAGAAATTGATCACGAACTTTTTCTGAGTCAGATCAATGAGCAAGTTAAGCTTGTTGTTTTAACCCATGTTAATAACCAAAATGGTGTTATAAATGATATTGAAGCACTTGCAAAACTTGTAAAAGAAAAATCAAATGCTCACGTGCATGTCGATGCCACTCAGTCATTTGGCAAAATCGACATTAAGCTTCAACCTTCCATCGATTCAATGAGCTTCACCTCTCATAAAATTGGAGGTCCAAAAGGAGTGGCAGGATTATTTTTAAAAAATGGCCAAAAGCTTAGACCACTACTTATTGGTGGCGGACAGGAAAATGGCCAGCGCTCTAGTACCTCCGCGTATCCCTTGATTGCTGGATTTTATCAAGCGATGAAAATTTCAATAGCTCATCAAAAATCATCACTAGAAAAAGCAGATCTTTTCTCAGCTCTTATCAAATCAAAATTAAGCACGGCCATCCCAGAAATAAATTTTCCTTTTACATCAACATCTCCTTTTATTACATCGTTCATTCTTCCAGGGATTTCATCAGATATTATCGTCAGGCATTTAGAGATGAAAAACATTTTTATTTCTTCTACTTCTGCATGTTCATCAAAGGTTTCGGGATTTAACCCAACATTATTTGCAATGAATATTCCTGAAAGGTTTCATAAAAACTTTTTGCGCATATCGATCGGCCCTATAACAACAGAATCTGAAGTCGAAAATCTTCTGCGCGATTTTTTAGTTATCTGGAATGAATTAAAACATATGATAAAAAGATAAAGGCACACAAAATATGAACTCGACTCTCGTTATTTCAATTGATGAATTATGGCTTAAGGGAAAAAACCGCGCCACTTACCTTCGTGCGGCCACAACTCATATTGCTGCTGTTTTTAAACATTATCACTCAGATAAATTTAGCTATAAAGTGCAATCAGAAAGACTTTACTACACTTCAAAAACAGAGTTCGGCCAAGACCTTCTATCTGCTCTTACCTGTGTTCCAGGCCTTGCTTATATCTCGCCTTGTAAAATTCTTCCTCGCCTTCCAGAAGAGAGCATGGAGAACGTTTACGAGGAAGTTGTTACGGGACTGAAGCACTTAGAAGGCAAACCATTTACTTTCAGAGCAATGGTTAAGAGAATAGATAAATCTTTTACTCAAACTTCAGTGTTTATCGGCCGAGAAATCGGTCATCGCGTTTTAAATCACTATCCATTAGCAAAAGTTAATTTAAAAACAACAGAGCTCGTTGTTGATGTAAGGATTCTTCCTAATCACGTTGTCATCTCAACTGAGACGAGAAAAGGCATGGGTGGTCTTCCATGGGGAAGTACGGGCTCGGCCGTCACAATGCTCTCAGGAGGCTTTGACTCCCCTGTTGCCAGCTACCTCATGGCCAAAAGAGGAGTTAGGCAATCATTTGTTTTTTTCCACGCCTACCCATTTGTAGGAAGAGAAGTTATTGCGAAAATTAAAAGTCTCACAAAAGAGCTGGCCAAATTTCAAAGACAAACTCATCTCTACATTGTGCCTTTTGGAGAAATCCAGTCTCGAATCGCCAAAGAGTGCCGCGAAGAATACCGCACGCTCATTTTTCGTAGGTACATGATTGAGTTCACTAATAAGATTTGTGAGCTCTCAAAAGCAGACGCTATCATCACAGGAGACTGTGTTGGGCAAGTTTCAAGCCAGACAATGAAGAATTTATTTTTGATGGATAAAGTTTCAGATCGAATTATCCTAAGACCACTTGTAGGATTTAATAAATTAGAAATTCTCAATCTTGCGGCCACTATCAATACTCACGACATCTCGATCTTACCTCATGATGATGCCTGCGCAATGTTTGCTCCCAAGTCTCCTATTCTAAATCCTAATATGGACTACTGGAAAAATTGGGATAAGGATTTCGACCTAAGCTCAGAATTTAGTTCTGCTTTAGAAAAAACAGAAGTGTATTCAGTTAACCTTGTTGGGGATTTTTATAAGAAAGATGAGTTTTCTTTTGATGCTTAATCATAATGGTGCCTACCATGCAATCATAAAAGAACCAATTTTGTTGGATATGGTCTATCCAGTAAGATGGCAAGAGCCTAGAGTCGATTTGCGTGAGTTGGCAAAGTTACGCTTTATAGATGGATGGTCTCGAAGACAATTAGCATCTCATTATAGCCGAACTGAAGACGCTATCCAAAATTATTTTCAGAAGATTAAGAAAAAGGGTCTAAGCAACTTTGATATCTAAATTTGGGTCAAGTCGAGTTGCAAATTCAATTAATTTATCAACAGTGAAAAGATGAATTTTATACTTAACAATTTCATTTAACCTTGCAGTATCCATATCAAGTTGTTTTGCAAGTTCTGCCTGTGAAATTTTATTCTCTAAAATATAAACAACAAACTTTTGGCAAAGATTATATTTTAACTTCTCCACTTTTGTTGCATTTTGAGGAAGTGCATATGATGGATCAGCCTTTTCAAGTTTTTCTCTAATTTTTTCTAATTCTTTTTCAGATGGAAATGCCATATTCATTCTCCTTTGCCGTCTCTAAAGGCGTTAACAACACCGATATAGATAGCATTATCTTCTATTAACCATATGAGACGATAATACTTCTCTCCTAAATCAATCATTGTGACGTAGTAATTAAATCCATCTTCAATATCAGTTGGTAACTCTCTTTTACCATTAAGCCTTTGAACTAAAGATAAAATTATCTCGTCGTTAATATGCTCAGAATGCTTCAATTCATAATGCGGATCAATTACGACCTCTGAGTAAGTGTTCCCATTAACAAAGATTGATTCAATTTTATATCTACGTCTCTCCATTGAGAGATAATAACACGAATTGCGGAATTACGCAATTCATGTTGAGTTTGGCACCAGTTGATCGGAAAAGCTAAAAGAATCGAATTATTAGACAGTTATAAATCGTTACATTGAACAACAAATCAATTGTGACTTCAATTCTACCAATGCTGAATGATCCAATGTGGTACATTCGCCAGGAAGCTTGTAGGGCATGTGAACATTTTAAGATTCAATCCTCAATCCTCAATTCCTATTTTTTAGAAGTTAGAAAAATCTGATGGTAATAAGCAGTTCGTACAGCTGCACTAAGTGCCTTAAAAAAAATGAAGCATATCGAGGCCATTACAAGCACTAGTTTTTGAGCCTTTGTTCGGTCGTGTTTTGTTGTATTTCCAGTCGCTTGCATAGATCCTCCTGAATGGAGGTGCCTAGCTCAATTGGGGGTTAAGAACAAAAGCAGTGTAATTATTTCAAGGACAAATTATTTTAATCAAAATAATGTTAAATTCTTTTAAACCAAAAGCTAGGAGATAGACTTTATGAAGCTAATGCTCGCGTTACTTTCTTTATTTGTATTTAATATTAATTCACAAGCATCTGAGACTCTGGTTGCAATAGTTCCAACAAAAACTGCAAGATGTGATTTAAAGGATTTTACACTTGTAAATGTCATTTATAATATTAAAAAAATTGAAACAGATAATGAACTAAAAATTACATTTAATACTTCAATTGGAAGTTGTCGAAATCAAAAAATTGATACATTAAAATTTGAAGGAAAACAGCATTTGAGTATGTTTAGAGAAGGGATGACATTACCTTGGTCTTACTTGCCTTCAGTTGAATATGAACAAATAACAAATGATATTCTTAAAATATCTATCAATGTGAATAAAAGTTCAGTTTTTAATAGGAAAAATGTTAGAAACTTTCAAATGGCATTTCATCCAGGAGATTTTGAAAATTCTAGTTCTGTAATTAATAAAATATTTCAAGAATATTTTGGTAATGATTATATTGTAAATAAGAATTTTTCTACTGTCGACTACTTGTCTAATTTAAATTTTTTATGGAATCTTTCACTCACGCTAGATAAAAACGGTGTGGTTAAAGTACTTAAATTAAATAATATCAAATTGTAAGTTTATAAAAGAAAAAAGCCATCGCTTTGAGCGACGGCTTTTTTCTTTGTACCGCTTTATTTAGTTGCACGAGTCACTAAAAGCGTTTAGACATCCTCAGGCAAAATCAATTTTTAGGTCAAATATTCTATTTCAGTTTCTGGTTCCCATTTTCGGATGGGTGCTTCTTTTTCTTTACCTCCTCATATACCATTTTTTAATAAAGTTCCTTACCCTTTATGAAGGTTTCCATCGGTGTGCGAGTTTTACAGCGTTTACCCTGGTTCGTTCGATCACAGTTGTAATACTTCATAAGGATATCAAGATCTTTTTGCATTTCTTCCATTGAAGTGTAGAGCATCTTTCTAAATGCAACTGAGTAAAAATTTGCTAATATTACTTACCCCCAAATACAGGTTTGTTAGACCTACGGGAATTTTCAATACTTGAGACCCCTCTTATCACGAGAGGTTTTTTATTGGGCTTGATTGCTTAAGATATTTGTAAAATTTTTCGGTTTTGGAACCACTAGGTAAATGACCGCACATCAATAACTTGACCAAAGAATTAAATATCAAAAATAGGCCAGAGAATTTAAAAGCTCAGGCCATTTTTTTTCAAATTATTTTCATAGATAACAATTCAAAATGATTAAACTTCTTCATTATGACTTGCGGGGGCATTGCAACTCGTAATGTATTTTTATTTTTTTTGTGATTTCGTTTTTGATTAGTCTGCATTTTGCAGGCAAGTTTATAAGGAGGATTATGCAAAAAAATTAAAGCTAGAGAATGATAGATTGGTCGTCTATTCATTCAAGATAGAGCAAAATTTTAGCTTTATCAATCAAATTCAACTTTCCATTAGCTATTTTAGCGAATCATTGATTTGCAGAAAATTAATTTACCTAAAAGGGAAAACAGTATGAGTTTAACTTGGACATTTATGTGCTGTGGGATTTCTTTTTGGTTGGGGTATCGAATTAAGGCCCAATTTGAAATTAATCAACAGAGCGAGATCGACTCTTTAAAAGGGCACATTCAACTTTTACAAAAGGAGCAAGAAGATATTTTTAAAAAGGCTGACTATCAAAAATTTTTAGCTGATCAAAAATATAATTCGTTAGAAAGACAATTTTATAATTTTAAAGAACAGGCAAAAAAAGATGCTCTCTATAAAATTATAAAAGAAGAAGAGAAAAATTTAAATCCAGGCCTTGATTTTTTAAAAAGACTATAAAGGAGAAAAAGATTGATTAAAACAAAAAGAGATTTAATGCTTCTTAATTTTTTAGCTGACTATGGAATGCTTTCAACTAAGCAGATTGTTAATTTATTTTTTGCTGACGTTAATATTAGAACAGTCCTAAGACGTTTAAGAATTTTGGAAGAAAATAAATTAATTAGACGCTCTGGTAAACTTGAAGCAAACAATGAGTTTCTTTGGTTAGTGACTGAGAAGACAGGAAACGATCTTGGCAAGAAATATTTGAAGCTCTTTTGTTCAAGAGCAAATATCGGTCATGATTATCAATTAACGTCACTTCGATTAATTTTAGAAAAGATGGGATTAGTCAATCATTGGATATCAGAACATGAAATCAAAGGCCATATCTTTTCAAAATACAAGATGAGAGATGCCAAAGATAAGCACATACCAGATGCTATTTTTGATAGCGAGGTCGCTGGATACAAAGTAGCTAATGCGGTTGAATTAGAACTGACACTTAAAAGCAAAGACCGCTACAAGAAAATTATAAATCAATACCTTTATAAAGATGATCTTCATTCGGTTTGGTATTTTGTGAATAGTCGTTCTGTTTTAAATATTCTTAAGGATCAGTTTTCAAAAGAGTATTCAAGCTTTTCAAAAGTTAAAATATTTTTCACGCTTTTATCAGATTTAAAAACCAATGGAGTCAATGCAAAGATGATTGGATTGAACTCTACCAGTTTAATTAAAAATTATTTTTCAAATGCAATTGATTCTGCTCACACGACTGCCTACAAGGTGAGCATGTTAAATGAGAATATGGTTGATGGTAATATTAATTTAACTTCTCAAAATCACACACCAATATTGGATTCTGGATTCATCTAAAAAACTCGCATAATTCCCTGACCACTCCCCCACAACATAATGTGTGGAAGTGGTCAGGAAATAGCGAGAGGGATTGTTTTAGATGAATGATTGGTGTGTGAAGTTGAGAAGTTTTTAGATTAGGAGTTTATTGGATGATTAAGTAGATTAGTTTTTTGAGGTAGGTGTTCGGAGTTTGGCGTTTTATAAGGAGTATGATTTGGGTAAGAAGATTGGTGATGGGATTAAGAAATTTAAAGAAAGAAAATTAAGAAAAGTTAAATATGAGTTTTCAGAGGTTGAAAATTTTTTAGTTAAAGAAAAAAGAAATGAGAGTTTTCAAAATGTTCTTGATGAAGTGGCGCAAATTATTTATAGTCAGATTTGCCAACTCACCAAGATCGACTCTTTAGGCCTTAACGGTTTAAACAAAGGAGTTTGATATGGTATCGAAAAATTCAAATTATAAAATAGCTTTATACATCCGTGTGTCAAGCGAAGAGCAAGCAGAAAATCCAGAAGGATCAATAAAAAGTCAGGAGCAAAGACTTCGTGAGGCCATACATTATAAAAATAGAAATGGTGCCTACGGTGAAATTGTTGATGTTTATATTGATGCAGGAATTTCAGCAAAAAACATGAATAGGCCTAAGCTTCAAGAACTTTTATTAGATATAAAAATGAAGCGAGTCAATCTCATAATGATGACGGAATTATCTCGCCTATCTAGAAACATGAGAGACTTCATTCAAATTTGGGACATTTTAAAAGAAAATAATTGTAGCTTTATGTCGCTTCGTGAAGATTTTGACACGACTAATTCTGCCGGTGAAATGCTTCTGCTATCCATTATGAACTTTAATCAATTTGAACGTAGACAAACTAGCGAGCGCGTAAAAGCAAACCTTCTGGCAAGATCAAAACGCGGTTTATATAACGGAGGAGCGGTTCCACTTGGATATAAATCAAATCCAGAACGCCCAGGCTACTTAGACATAGATGATGAAACGGAATTCACAGTTAAAATAGCTTTTCAAAAATATTTAGAACTGCAAACGCTTTCTCATACTGCAAAATGGTTAAATGACAATGGATATAAACCAAACGTGGCTCGTGAGGGTGGTGGCTCTAAAATGCGTGTCGGGCATTTCACCGTGGATAATCTTTGGCATCTCTTAAAAAATAAAATGTATATGGGAGTGAAAACTTATTTTGTTAAAGATGAAGAATTTGAAACAAAAGCAGTTTGGGATTCCATAATTGATGAGCTTACTTTTAGAAAAGTTAATGATCAACTTGTAAAAAATAAATCAAAGCTTAAAGTCATTAAAGAAAATAAGTATCCTTATATTTTATCAGGAGTTTGTTTTTGTATGACTTGTGGTGACTTCATGTCGGGAAAGTCTGCAACTGGAAGAAATGGGAAGGTTCCCTATTATGAACATTCATGGGCTACAAAACGTGATTCATGTTTAACCAAGAAAACATTTAAATGCAGTCCTCACAGAGTTCAAGCAAAAATCATTGAACCATTAGTCTGGAGTGAATTTCAAAAGCTATTAAGCTCTGAAGAATTTATGAAGGAGCTTTTATCCAAGGTAAAAGAGAAGTTTCAAGACGATGATGAAAGTAAAGAGCGTGATCGCTTGAAAGCAAAATCTTATGGGCTAAATTCACAGTTAGAAGCTCTTGCTGAACGAATTGCCATTCTTCCTAAAGAACTTTCACCGATACCGCTATTTAATCAAATGGAGAAGATTCAAAAAGCTAAAGAAGAAGTGGATAAGAAATTATTTGTTTTAAAGGACGTAAATTTAGATGAGCGATTAGTGAATTTAACGACTATTAAAAAGTTTATAGATTACTCCAAGTTTTTATTAAACGAGAATCCAGATTTTAATATCCGACGAAAGGTATTGCAGAAATTTGTGAGACGGGTTGAAATTGGCGAGAATAGTGTTAAAATTTATTGGAATGTGGATAAGGTGTTTTATTTGAACGAATTGACGATTAAGTCTAATACTGAGAAGTCGCTGGCAGATGCCAGCGACCCTCTTTTTAAGCTTAAAAAAAATTTAAGGCATTTTGGTTCGAATAGCTTTACAAATGGTGCGCGGAACTGGACTTGAACCAGCACGCCTTTCGGCGCTACCACCTCAAGGTAGTGCGTCTGCCATTTCGCCACCCGCGCATTAAGATGAGCAGGTAGAATAAAGCTATTAACGTCTTCTAGGCAAGAACATTTCAATTTCTTCGAGGTAAAATTTAATACGGGCCTTAGCGTCGGCAATGGCCTGCATACGGTCATTGATGAGGTTTACGAGTCTATCGTCTGGAGTAAGATTGTCATTGTTTTGGTTTCTCATCATGAAGGCCTCAAGGCTTCCGAAGGCCGAGGTATCTTCAAGGTCATCTTCTAAACTATCTTCTTCAAATCTATCATCAAGGTGGGCAGGGATATCAGAATCATTCATGTGAGAGTATTCGTTTAATAAATCAAGCATGGGATCTGTTAAATCCTCGCTTGCAGAGAAATTTTTCGCCGATGGGAAAAGAACTAAATTGTCGGTTTCAACTGATGGAGATAGTGTTTTCATTTTAGTCTTGGTCCTTCGTAAGTTATTCCAAATAATAAGCACTTAGGCATCACAAACCTAAGCTTCTTAGAAATCCTAACATGCCAGAATTTAGGACTATTAAAAAACGCAGTGCCTATGTAAGATTTATAATAAGTGTCACTTCTGATGACATAAACGATCCTTTTTGATGAGCTAAGTTATGGAAGATAATAAGCGAATTCCCTGTATGAGGTGTATTCATTATCATACGACTTTTGAGCCGGCGGCACCTCGAGGCTGCAAGCTCTTTCAGTTCAAGTCCCCGCTTATGCCCTACATTCTCGTGAAACAATCAACAGGACAAGACTGCACGGCCTTCAAAGAGCGCCCCAAGCGTGATGATGACGGCGGAGATAAAAGCGGTAAAAAGGATTTTAATGATCCGAAGTACTGGTAGAAGAGTATAGATCCTTTTTTAATTCAAAGTAGCTTGGCCCTGACTTCTCAATCATCGCTCCACCAAGACAGACATCTCCATCATAAAAAACGACAGACTGTCTTGGAGTGATGGCCCTTTGAGGAGTATCAAACTCCACATAGATTTTTCCATCTTCTATTTTAGTCACAATACAGTCTTGATCTTTCTGTCTGTATCTAATCTTAGCTGTGCATTTGAATGGAAGCGACTTGCTCCACTCTCCACTAACAAAAGATAAATCAGTAGCGACAAGAGTGTCTGAATATAAATGCGGGTGAAACTCTCCGCGCTCGACGATCACCACATTTCTCGACATATCTTTTCCAACCACGAACCAAGGCTCACCTTGCCCGCCAAGGCCCAGACCTTTACGTTGTCCGATCGTATAATAAGTTGCACCGGTGTGGCGTCCAACAACACTTCCATCTATCGTTTCAAAATTTCCATCTTCAAAAGTGACGTAGTTTGAAAGAAAGTTTTTGAAATTTCTCTCACCGATAAAACAAATTCCCGTTGAATCTTTTTTCTCTTTCGTTGCAAGATCATATTGAGCAGCAATGGCACGAACTTCTGTTTTTGGAATGTGTCCAATAGGAAACAGAACTTTCGCCAGGATTTCTTTCTTTATTGTGTATAAAAAGTACGACTGATCTTTTAATGGATCTGCCCCTTTAACCAGCTTAAACTCACCATCAATTTCTTTTGATTGACAATAATGTCCAGTGGCCAGGAAGTCTGCTCCAAGCTCCATCGCTTTTTCGAAAAACACTTTGAACTTAATTTCTCTATTACAAAGAACATCCGGATTAGGGGTGAATCCTAATTTGTACTCTTCAACAAAATGACTGAAGACCTGATCTCTATACTCTTGGATGAAATCGACTGAATAATATGGGATATCTAGTTTTTCACAAACTTTGACGACATCAGCGTACTCAAGACTAGACTGACAAACGCCATGCTCGTCAAACTCTTCCCAGTTTTTCATGAATAGGCCCACGACTTTATAGCCTTCAGCTTTTAGGACGGCAGCCGTCACAGAAGAGTCAACTCCTCCGGACATTCCGACAATTACCATTGTTTCTGATTTAGGCTTATTCATAGAGAGATCTTTTAGCAGAAATTTCTCTATTTGACCACGCCATAATTCCAAGCGAGCACAGAGCTGGCCAGTGCCTTAAATACATTGGTGTAAGTATTGATATTCAAGGTCTCAAAGAAGTCATTAGAGCTCCATAAACGAGGGTTCAAGTCGCTCTCACGGTTTTGCGTGAAAGTCACAGAAGGGATCCCTTGGGCCTTAAAAGCGGCCATAGAGTCAATAAAGCGCTCATTGTTTTGAGGAGGGTTGAGGGTAAATTTAATCGTACTATAATTTTTATCAGCGGCCTCAATCAGAGGTTTAGCAAAAGCATCATCAGTTGAATAAGCTTTCATATTATTCAGCTTTTTTTCTGTATCACTTGTCCTCGTATCATGGCCGAGCATGATTAAATTCATCACACCAGCAATTTTCTTCGACTCTTTTTCAGCTTTAAATTCTTCTGAATTAGCAAAATATTTTGATCCCTGCGAATTAAACTCTTCAAGATCTAAAAAAACAAATTTCACCGTCTTGGGGATTTCTAACTGATTTAATATCTCTATCATTGATAACATCACTGAAACACCTGTGGCATTGTTATCTGCCCCTGGCATCTCACCTTTTAAAACTGGTTTCTGAGTTTTTGAATCTCTAATCAAAGAATCATAATGAGCAGTGATTAAAAGAATTTCATCAGGGGATGTCACACCTTTTTTCTCCCAGATAAAATTCACACCACTTATGGCCTTGTCTGCGCCACCAACACCAGCAAACTCCATTTTACTCACTGTCACACCGGTACTATTAAATGACCTCAGTTTTCCTTCCAGGTATTCCTGAGATTTTTTGTGCCCTGGACTTCCGGCCAGGCGCCCAGGTCTTCCGCTGGCAATAAACTCTCTCAACTGATTTTCAATGTCTTTTCTTGGAAGTTTTTCTACTGCATTTCTTAATGAATAAGCATTTTTGATTTTCTTTTCATATTCTTGAAAAGTAATGGCGTGAGTATTATTTGAAAATGTAAAAAGCAATAAACAAACAAGACTGCTAGAAGCCCAGCTTGTCGAGATGATTTGGTTTTTTATGTGAGTCTTCATCCTCGTCATCCTCTTTTTTATCGGGAAGGGTGTTATAAGAATATTCATCAAAGTTTCCACCAATCTCCACGAGAGCAGAGCCGATGACTTTTCCTTTGTCTGATTGTCTGTTGTAGAAAACTAAAAACTGGCCGGCCACAAGAAGTCCGCTTCTAGGCTCATCGAACTCCACCAAGGCCGTATTGTTATTTTTATAATAAAGTTTGCACGGGATTTTTTCACCCTTGGGAGACATCTTTACATAACAAGAAATAGGAACTGACATGTCGAGATTTGCTGCTGAATTAAACCCAACGACAAGTGCCTCTTTGTATTTAAGTTTATTAGGATAATCAATAAAGATATTTCCCTTATAAGGAACAATTGAAATAATTTGTTTTAATGGATCAATCTGATGCTCATTTTTTTTATCGATAACAATATTGGTTTGGCCAACGTAAAAATGGTGAATACCGTTATGCTCACCGATAGAAGCATCAGTCTTATAATCGTAAATATTCCCTCTTCGTCTTAAATCTTTTGAACTTCTCGCCTCAACAAGCTTACTCATGCGCGGATCAAACATGATGTGAGCATATTTGCTTTTAATTCTTGGGAGGAACTCAACTTTTATAAGCTCGCCGATTTTTTCGACTTCTTTTTTTCTGATTTCAGACAATGGAAGGATTAAATTCTCAAGATGCTTTTGCTCCAATTTTGCCAATGAGTAACTCTGATCAAACTCCAGATCGTTAGCGACCATCAGTTCAAAAGATCCTGTTTTTTGATTTTTTAGAACTTTTGCATAATGAGCAGTTGCCACCAGTGTGGTTTGAAATTTTTGAGACTTCTCTAATAAAACATCTAGCAAAACATTGTTTAAAAAAACGAGGGGCTCGAAGGTTTGTCCTGAAAGAATGCGTCCGATAAGTGGGTCGAGCACTTTATCCGTAAAAATATCAGAAGCATTGACTGCATAAAAAGGAATATCGAGATAATTGCAGATATTTTTGATTCGGTTTAAATCCAGCACTGCAACGTCGGCAAATGGTCCCGTCTCTTCACCATCAGCAAATAGCTGAAGGCCGATTCCAATACACTTGTAGCCTTGTTTTTTTAAAAGATAGGCCGCAACGGTGGACTCAACTCCTCCGGTCATGGCAATAAGAACTGTTTTACTATTGGCCTTTTCTATCATGATCTCAATTATAGCTTGAACTTTTATTTTTAGGGAGTGATTTAAACAGTGGAAAACAATGCATACCTGAGTGGATCAGTCCGTGTATGTTTTTCTTTAGAAACGCTTAAGAGATGTCGATGAGATGCTGATGAGTAAAATCAACTTCGAAGAATACTTCGAAATATACCTATTCAACTACCCAGAGAAGACCGAGTGCAAAACGATGCTCGGGGATTTTCTGTCGTTTTTAAAGTTCCATAAAGTGGCACTTCCCTATAAGTTTTCATTTGTAAGCTCACAAGCAAGCCTTATCCCAGAGATGAGCTTGAATCAGAACTTGCTTATTGATTTCTCTCCTAACTCACTGACAGAATCCAAAGAAGTGCAGTTTCAGGATTTTTTAAAACTGCCGGAAAACGGCCCACTGGAAAAACTTTATAAGACCATTGAGCTGCCTCATATGCTTCCAGAGCAATCTGATGCGCAGATGAAGAAGGTTTGCTCACTAATAAAGGCCCTTCTTTGCGAAGGCCAGTTTATTTTTCTGGAAGAGCCAGAACTCGATCTGGATACAGAAACACTGTCTCTTTTTGTTGATGCTCTAAAAAATCACGTTCAAACACACCAGGTAAATGTCTTCATTTATTCTCAGAATCTCCCTATGTGGATGGCCCATTCACAAAAGATGGTAGAGAGAATGAAAGATTTCACTTTTTTAGTCTCTCCGGTCACAACCAACTATCTTTGGGATGAAGAAAGAGAAAGATTCTATGCTCCTTCTGAGAAAGTTCCTAGCATGGACAATCTGAAATTTATTCTACCAGAACAAAAAAATCGTAAAAATAAGGCCGCATAATAATTGACAGATCTGCTATGAAATCGAGATAATGATTTTATATGGCAAAATCTAAATCATCTCTGAATTTTATCGACTTATTCTCAGGCGCGGGCGGGCTTTCATGCGGGCTTGAACTTGCGGGTATGAATTGTGTTCTTGGTGTTGATATGGATAAACATGCCATAGAAACTTTTAAGAACAATCACCATTCAGCAGAGACTTTCTGTGGCTCAATTACAGAGCTTACAGCTGCTAAAATTCGTGAACTGACACATAACCAAACCATTCATGCTGTTGTTGGTGGGCCGCCTTGTCAGGGCTTCTCTACAGTTGGTCTTGGCAATCCAAACGATCAAAGAAACCAGCTCTTCAAAGAATTTATCCGTGTCGTAAAAATCACGAATCCTTACTATGTCGTTATTGAAAACGTGACAGGCCTTCTCGCTAAAAAAAATGAGAAGACGATTCAGTCGATTTTTAAAATCTTCCATAAAATGGGATATACGTTAGACGTTCAAGTCATGAGCGCTGAAAACTACAGCGTGCCTGAAAGAAGAAGACGCACGATCATTATCGGATCGAGAATTAATCAAACTATTACATTTCCAGAAACTCATAAAAAAATCGTCACGGTTGGCGACGTTATTAAAAACTTAAAAGCTCCGTCTGGAAAAGTTTTTAACCACGATATCCCTCAGGCCGCCATTAAGTCTGAGATTGATAATCAAAGAATTGCCTGCATCCCTGAAGGAAAAGGTGTTCGTTATGAGATTGATGAGAAAACTTATTTTAAGTCTAAAAAATTAAAATTGAATGTGAACTGGAAAGAGCTTAGAGAAAACCGTTTCAGACAAACGAAGTATCAGCGTCTGGATAGAAAAAAGCCAAGTCCAACAATCATGACTCACAGACATAATTATTTTCACCCTACTGAAAATCGTTACCTGACTCAAAGAGAAGCTGCTGCTCTTCAAAGTTTTCCCAATGATTTTGTTTTTTCGGGAACATTATCTGCTCAATGGAGACAAATTGGAAACGCGGTTCCGCCTCTATTAGGTAAGGCCATCGGTCTTGCTGTAATGAGCATGTATAACGAAAAGTCTTTGCGTAAACCACTGGAGTTGAAAAAATCAGAAGGAAAAGACCTTGTGATCAACGTCAGAAAGAAAGCATTCGTTTATAAAGAAATCTCTACTGCTTCTTAAACTCAATTATAAAAGTTGTATTTTTTGCATTGTTGTCGATAGCAAGGCTTCCACCGTGAGCTTCGAGAATTTTCCTGCAAAGAGAAAGGCCCAGTCCTGAACCTACGCCTCTATCTTTAGTGGTAAAAAAAGCATTGAAAATCAAATCCTGGAACTCCTTTGGAATCCCATTTCCAGAATCCTGAAATTTAATTACATAACGAGACTCTGTCTCGCTGGCCGTGATCTCAATCGCTTTTTCCTGTAAACCAGAGATAGCATCGACCGAGTTTGAAATTAAATTCACGAAGACCTGAAAGATTTGAGTGAAGTGGCAAGGAATAATAATCTTATTAATTTTAGGGTCCAGGGTTATGGCCACCATAGACTCTTTCAATTTGTTTTCACAAATAACCAGAGCATCATCAATAATGCTTCCCAGGTTTTCCATTGTGTGAGGCTCATCTCCGTCTTGTCTGATGTAAACTTTTACACCTTTAACAATCTTGGAGATTTTTTGAGAACTCATCTCGATTTTTGATAGGAGTTCAAGAGACTCTTCATCAGTAATGCGCTTTTTAATTCTTTTAGCATTACCTTCAATCATCATCAGAGGATTATTAATATCGTGAATAATTCCCGCAAACATCTCGCCAAGGTTAGCTAGTTTTTCAGTGAATGAAACATGGTCTTTAAGTTTAGTAAGCTCTGTAATATCGACACCGATGACGACTGCTTTTTCTTTATCTTCGAGCTTTGTTCCACTCACTAAATAGGTACGGTCCACATTGCTGATTCGGGCCTCTAGCTCTCGATAGATTGTATCGCTTTTCGAACGAAAAAGTTCTGTAACAAACTCATAAAAGAAGCGCTCTTTTGTATGAAAGCCTATGGTTTTTCCAACAAAATCTTCTGGTGTTGTATTACATGTATCGGCCAGAGCTTTATTGACTCCGAAATAAGTCATATCGCTATTAACCCAGGAAATAGTATTAGGGATCAGATTAATGATCACACTCAGGCGATCATATTCTTTTTTTATCTCATTATTTTTTTGCCTCTCCAGATGAAGTATTTCATCCAGAGCTGCGGCCATTTCATGGGGAGATAATTTCTTATCTAAAAGATTTTGAATTTCAGGATTTTTAAATTTCATATAACTTTAGTTTATAGCAATATGAAAAAAAGAGAATCAGGATTAATGTACCTCTTGGGCATTATGGAGTTTGTAGAAGTAATTTCCTTGAGTAAGAAGATCAGATAAGGCCCCATCTTCGACTAAAGCTCCCTGATTAAAAACGAGAATACGATCACACTGCTTAAGTGTCTCCAGTCTATGAGCGATCATAAGGCATGTTCTTCCATCCATCATTTTCATCACGGCCTCATGGATAATTTCTTCATAATAAGGGTCAATATTGGCCGTTGCTTCATCCAAAATAAGAATAGATGGATTCTTTAAAAGAACTCTCGTAAGACTTATAAGCTGTCTTTGTCCCACACTTAAATTTGTCCCGCCCTCAAGTATTTCCATATCCAGATTAAAGCCCTCTTTTGCAAGGGCCTTCACAAGGCCCGTGGTTCTTGAAGCATCAATCAGGAATTGATCCGTCTGATCAACTTCACAAGAAAGATTTTCTCTTAGAGACCCTTTAAAAATGATAGCATCCTGAGAAACAAATCCAATCTTATCTCTTAGAGCGTGGCGGTCAAAATTTCTGATAGGAATATCATCAATCATCACCTCGCCTTTTTGAAATTCATAGAGACGCGACAATAGAGCAACCGTAGAGCTTTTCCCGCAACCAGTTTTACCAACTAGTCCGATTTTTTCTCCTGGTTTAATATGGAAAGTAAGATCCTTTAAAACCCATCCACCTTCACTATACTGCATGAAAACCTGATCGAATTTAATATCACCTAAAAGAGTATTCGTAATCATTTTCCCATTGTTGCGTAATACGTCTTCTTCACCTGGCTCATCAAGAAAGCTCATGACTCTCTCAGTGCTTGTAAAGGCCTGCTGAACAACGTGAATCTCTCTGGATAAAAGCATCATCGGGTTAAAAAATCTCTCATAATAACGAACGAAGGATACAAAAAGTCCGACAGAATAAACCCCGGTTAAAACCCCATTTCCTCCGTACCAGACAAGCCCGATTAATGGAATAGTCGCACAAAAAGACACCAGCGGCATGCTCCAAGCAAACAGAACATTTCCTTTTAACTGAGCAAATAAATAATCATCCACAGTATGAGCATAATTTTTCATCGACCATTTTTCCAGACCGTAACTTCTAATGGTCTCTAAACCATTTAAGTATTCTGAAAGTTTTGCATTGATCGCTGAAGAGAATTTAGAAACTCTTCTATTAGACGCTCTTAAAAAATCTTTGGTCTTAAAAATAAGAATGACTGAAGGAATAATAGATAAAGTCATCACCAGGCCAAGCTTGGTGTTTGAAACGATCATGGCCCCGACAGCTAAGATGGTCATCATCGTGGCAGAAATCAGGTTCCCTAAACTCGATGTGAAGAACTCTTCAATTCCTTCAACGTCATGAGTGATTCGAGTGACAATTCTTCCCTGAGGCTGGCGGTCGTAATACTGAAGAGGTAGATCTTGCAGTTTAGAAAAAAGATTTTTCCTAACATTGAAAATAACTTTCGAAGCGGCCACTGCAAGTTTTTTTCTTCCAGTCCAGATGAAATAAATACTTCCAATCTCTAATAGTAAAATGGAGACGGCATAGACAATAGACATATGCAGGTCTCTGACCATTAAACCTTTCTCCAGAAGATCACCCATCAATTTTGATGAGTAAATCGCCAGGATTGAGCTGGTAAAAATAAGAAAAAGAGCAAAACCAATCTGCAGTCTGAAAGGTCTGGCATAATGAAGAAGAATGCGAATCGAGCGCGAGTCGGCCATGCCCTTCTCACCAACTTGAGATTCGTCCTGATCATCGGCCATAAGATAGGCGGTCTGATGCAGGTACATCTGATCTGGTGAGATGCGGTTTAAATTTTTTCGCTTGAATAAGGATTTAAATTTTTTAACCATGTTGGGCCGATGCCTTGAGTTCAAAAGTATGATTGCAATATTTCAGAGTTGATTTTCTATGGGCGACCCATACCAGAGTGACATCCTGAAGATGTTTATCCAGATTTTTTAAAATCTTTTCTTCTGTAATGGTATCGACTGCACTTAAGCAGTCATCAAGAAATAAAAGTTTAGGTTCACGGGCAAGGGCACGGGCCAGGGTGAGGCGCTGTTTTTGACCACCTGAGAGGTTAATTCCCCACTCACCTAACTGAGTTCCCAGTTTATGGGGAAAAGCTTCTACGTCGTCTTTAAGGCCTGCTAGCTCAAGGTATTTCCAGACATCTTCATCACTCATTTCTCTATCCATCGCCACGTTGACCTTTATAGAGTCGGCAAATAGAAACGGTTTTTGATGAACGTGTCCGATATAGTTTCTCAAATCCTGATGAGAGTATGCAGTAAACGGCTTCCCGTATAAATGCACGACTCCGCCATTGTGTCTTTCAAGCCCAGTGAGAATGGTGACCAGAGTTGTTTTCCCAGAACCAATGGCCCCGGTGATTCCTAATCTCTCGCCTTTTTTAAGTTTAAAACTTAAATCACTAAAGAGCGGCATTGATTCACTGAAATTAAAACTAAGATTTTTAACTTCTAAAACTGGATCGGTATTATTTTCAACAACCGGGCCTTCCGTCTTAAGTAAGAATTGCTCTTTTTCGTGCTGATAAATTTCAGCAAGACGCTCAAGGGCCGTAAAGCCTTTTTTCCATTCAGAAATAATAAATCCTAGTGACATTAACGGATCGTGAAGAAGAAAAATTAATCCCTGCATAGAGATAAATTGTCCGACAGACATTTTGCCGTTAAAAGTAAAATAGATCCCCATCACAAACAGCACGACATAAGAAATAATTGCAGCGATCCCCATGACTGGAATATAAAGGAGCGATAAACTAATTCCTCTGAGTCTTTGCTCTCTATGTTTGTCTGCCACTCCCATTAATCTTCGCTCCCAAAAAGGGCCAGTCTGAGTCAGACGTTGAAGCTTAATTGTTGAGACGGCCTGAGAAGACAGGTCGTTAAAATGTGAAAGAGTGTCTTGAATCTGGCGGTATTGTTCGACTTCTTTTTTAGAGAGCTTTCTAACAAAGATGGGAACAAATAATAAAACAATAAATGATAAAATGGCCATTGGAAGATGAATGTAGGCCATAGTGATAAATGTAAAAATCCCTAAGAAGGCCACATCGGCCACAGCAACAAGAGTGAAACCAAAAATAAATCTGGCCGACAAACTGTCTGAGGCCGAAGCACTCATCAGTAAACCTTTTGTAAATTTTCGGTCGAGATCACCTTTTTTAAAAAAGCGTACATTTTCCCAAACATCGCGCCTTAAGTCGGCCGCGGCGTAATGAGTTTGTCTTCCTAGTGTAATTCTCCACATGAAGCGGAAAATATTGATAAGAATGCGCGAGACGGCCAGGACAATAAAGAGAATAAGAAATGTTTCTTTATCATTTGCACCAGTGAGAATTTCTGGAACCGGTTTTTTCGCAAAAAAATCGACGATCCATCCGATATTTTTGGGAGCAAGAATTTGCATTAAGTTAGTCAGTAAAACTGAGGCCGCACCTAATGTATAGATGGGCCAACGGTCTTTTAGAAAAGACTTCCAGATAAAAAGGGCGTGATCTTGAAACTTCGTGTTTCTCATAAAATATATTTTTTTGGTAAATGTTTTAGCTTATTTCTTTGGCAATCCACTCTTCAAATTCTCTTAAATAATCTTTGATCATTGGCAGATCATGACTAACTTTTGAGATCGCATTGTGGAAAGCATCCCTAGTATAAGGAATCTTAGTTAAAGAGGCCATAAGTTGTTCAATCATTTCCGGGTGAAGTGAATCAGAAAAGATCTGTACTTTTTCGACCACAGCTTTGTGCACATCGAGGTGAACTTCCATGAGTCCCCAATCGAAACGCTCGGTCATTTGATGATTAAACTGAGGGGCTTCACCAAAGCGCCAATTCCAGTCACTCATCTTCTGAAAATGCTCATTAAGAGCAGGGATATTTTTTAAATAGTCATGATCCAGGATTTCAATAGCGCACTCTGAATCATAGGTTTTGAAAAACTCGGAAATAATGCTCTGACAAAGATTTTCGTGAGTGATTTCTGGATTTAAATCTTTTATGTTTGCCACTCTCGCGCGAACAGAAGTGATTCCTTTTGATTGAAGCTTTTTAATATTTGGATTTAGATACAGTCCTAGCTGAGTCATATCTGCATTGATAAGAATCGTTCCATGATGAAAAGACCTGTCTTTTGTTTCTTTAAACGCACTCCCTGAAATTTTCTTTTCACCATCTGGAGTTTCCACCAAAATATCGTTTCTTCCAGAAGGAGTGGCCGTGAGTTTTAAATTCGCTAGGGCAGACGTTATAATTTTATTGTTTAAGGCCTTATCAAAAGTCTCTTTGCTCGATAAAAATGTAAAATTAGTATTTCCTAAATCGTGAAAAACCGCTCCTCCTCCACTTTGGCGGCGAGCAAGCTTAATTCCATCTTCTTCCATTTTTTGGGTATTGCACTCAGTCCATGGATTTTGAAATCTGCCGACAACAACAGTTTTGTCGTTTCTCCACAAAAATAAAACTTTTGTGTCCGGGTTCATATCACGGAAAATCCAGTCTTCAGTCGCCAGGTTAAACCAAGGATCAAAGGTCTCCGATATCATCACCCTTAAAAGTGGCTTCGTCTTCGATGCTTGTGTCGCTGTTTGGGCCGGTGATTGTGGTGGGTGTTGCATAATTCTCCCATGCAAAATGTTGGTTTAGACTTGAGTAATATTCTTCTATACCAATGTGGCCACCCTGAAGCATTTTAAACAGGATGGAATGAATAATTCTTGAAGCAAATTCGGTCAGCTCTTTTTTTCTAAACGATTGAGCGTATCTTTTTGGACTAGGAAGCAGCATTGCAAGAAATGCACTTTCTCTGGCGTTTAGCTGAGAAGGATCTTTTTTAAAATAAAATTTTGCTGCATCTTTAATCCCGTAGAGATTTTCGCCGTACTCGATAACGTTGAGATAAGTCTCAAGGATTTTTTCTTTAGAGACTTTATCTTCTATCCATAAAGTCAAACCCATCTCCTGAGTTTTTCTCCAGAGACTGCGGTCAGATTGAAAATAAAGATTTTTAATCAGCTGTTGAGTGATAGTAGAGGCCCCTCTGACTTTTTTCTTTTTCTTTACAACGCCATCGTTAATAGCATCTTGAAGTTCTTCAATGTCATAGCCTGGATGGGTAAAGAATTTTCCATCCTCACTCGATACAATCGCACCTCTAAGCCTTTTAGAAATTTTATCAAGTGGGATCCAGTCCCCTGGCATGGTTGAGACTTGTTTATAGATGGCCTTCTTGTCTTTGACCTTAACTTCAAAATAGGTATTGGGAATTTTTGTAATTGAATACATCGATTCAATAAAGGGAGAGACAAGTGTGATGACGAAAATAAAAAGAGCAACCCACATCAAAAGAATAATCTTTCCTATGATGTTAAAGACCAGTGGCCATTTAGGTTTTTTAGTCGGATCACTCATAGAGGGTTTTTAGCATAAAAACCCTCTAATTGTATAGTATTAGGGTACTATCTACAGCCTATCATTAATTAATTTTACCAGTTTTGAATCAAGGATTTCTTTGTCGGTAACCAAGTCACTTCCAAGGAGTTCTCTGACCCTTTTTAAGCTTTCTGCATCGCCTCTGCCTGCACTTACCAGGACGCCTCTTGTAAAATCCTCACGTGTCAAATTCACAAGGACTTGATTGATGTACATTTCAAGCTTCGCTCTAAACTCTTTTCTAACTGCAAAAGACTCTTTATTGTATTTTTGAATATTCGCTTCAATCTTTTCAAGAATGGCAAATTCACGGGCCATAGTTTGTCTTAGGTAAGCTTCACTTTTTGCCAGTGCCTCTACAGAAGCCGTCGACTTATTGTCTAAATCTGATTTAGTCACCATTTCATTGTCAAAAGGAATACCATAGCCAACTACGGCCAGCGTATTAAATTTCTGTGCAAAGGCATTCGTTGTCTCTTTAATAAGTTCTTGAGCTTCAGCATTTTCTGTATCCATGAACATTTCAGCTGCTTGTTTTCTAAACTTTAGCCCTGTCGTTCGCAAAATTTGTTGCTCCATAACCGAAAACGATGAAGCTGTGACTAGTTTATCTTTTAACAGGTTCACTTCGGCATTCAGATCAGCTGACGGAGTTGAAAGCTTTGTAAAATTAATAAATCTTTGCTCTCTTTCTTCCGCAGTACTCTTATCTATGAATTTTTGAACGGCAGACTTATTGCTTTTTTCGCTGTTAA
Organism: Bacteriovoracaceae bacterium UBA6153; assembly: GCA_002428265.1. Classification (GTDB taxonomy): domain Bacteria; phylum Bdellovibrionota; class Bacteriovoracia; order Bacteriovoracales; family Bacteriovoracaceae; genus Bacteriovorax. The sequence goes on along the minus strand of DIUR01000001.1, from coordinate 1,573 downwards.
AGAGTTTAAATCCATATGCTTTGTTGTAAGCGAGAATGATAGAGTCTGTTTTCGCTTTGTATGTTTCAATCTCATTGCTTGCCATGCTTAAATACTGAAGCTTGTCTAAGTCTTCAAGAACACCATTTGGAGTTAAAGACTTTTTAAGATTCAAATCATTTCTATCAAGGGCAGCTTTAAGTAAATCATAACTTTCAACTGCACAGTTGTTATTAATGAACTTATAAGACCCACGATAGTTCCAGTGCTCTTCTTTAACTTTTGTCACGAACTCTTCACGCTCTTTTGCTGTCAATTTCATTGGGTATGAAATAACATCTCTTAATTCATCACGGTTATACTCGTCGAGAACATCACTAAAACTCAGGATAAAAAGCATTGATGGATATCCACCAGTGACACCTTTTAAGTAGTTTAATTTTGCATCTTCAACGTTTGCTCTATAACTCACGACCAAGTGAAAAAGTTTATCATCAAGACATTTTTTACCAAAAGGAGTTGCTGGAATTATTTTTTTTGTCATTGGATCTATGCGCTCAGGAGCACACACGATGATTCTGAACATTGAATGTCCAAATCCACTTGAGACGTCTTTACCTGCCGAGGCCAATAGATAATCAATTCTATAAACTCTGGAAGCATCCAACTGAACCGGGCTAAACCCAGTGATAGAAGACATCATAACAGTGTTATTGACCTTACAGTCACGCTCTGGAAATGGGTCAACTTCAAATTGTTTTTTAAAGTATTCAAACATAGAAGGTTTTCTACACATGAACTCCGGGTCCATTGTGAAGTATTCCATGTTAACGGCAAATGACTCTGCAATATTAACCAGCTCGTACACATCGGCCGATCTCATGGCCTGAATGTTTTTATTTTTGATTTTTAGCAGACCTTTTTTAAAGCCTGCACGGTTGATGTATTCAATTGAGTTAGACACTCTTCCGTTATTTAAGTCATAAGCATGAGTGATCTCATGAATAATAGTAGCAATGGCCTGATCGTAGAGAGACTTATGCTGACAATTAATTCTTGTCGATTTCTCACTTCCTTTGGCAAGTTCTAAAACAACAGCACTATGGATAGTAAGAGTGTTTTTTACCTGGTTGTATTGCCCGTAAATAAAAGGTTTTGCGGCTCCGGCAACTTTAGAGTCATGAGCAGAGGCACTCACGCAAACTTCATCTGGAATAACTTTATGAGAGCTTAGTGCCTCAATTTTAATGATGATATCTGGAGGTAAATTCTTTTTTAATTTTTGCGGCAAGAGCTGAGAAACTTCTTCCATCGTTGTATTTATGACAGCGATATCAGAGGCCTTTGTATTGAGTGCATACTTCAAACTCAAATCATGCGAGTAAGCGCTTAACGAGCAAAGTGATGACAATAGAATAAGGCCAATAAGCTTCTTCATAGTGACTCCAAAGTGTTAATCTATGAAGACTAATGCATAGGAGATGCCAGTTTGAAGTCTGGGATTTAATTGGGGTCTTTTAGGAGGAGTGTCTATTTTTTGGACGGCCCTGTAATTATTTAGACAAGGCCTTGTCTCTTTATCATTTTTGTGTAA
>DIUR01000009.1 GCA_002428265.1 Bacteriovoracaceae bacterium UBA6153 | reverse complement strand
GGCAGTATTTCTTTAATCCTTTTATGATAGGAACTATTAGCTTTTTCAATCACCACAAGAAAATCAATATCACTGCCCTTTCTCAAAGTTTTTCGGGCAGCAGAACCAAAAAGGCATACCGATACCAGGTTGCTTTTAAATCTTTCTTTAAGTTTGTTTTTAACTTCAACTGCCAAGTCCAAAATGATTTTATCTTTTGCCATTTATTATTAAATCACTGTCCATTCACTCTAGAAAAAGCAACACCCTATAAAACTGCTTTTATTTTAACATAAATAAAGAGGAAAGTAACAAAAAAGCTAATTTCTTTTATTGGATTTAAGGTTTATTTTCATTTTGTTGTAAACTGAAACCCCCCTGAAAAATAAGAAAGCCCGGCGGGGCCGGCTACTATTGACTATTTCTTTTTTCTTTGTTAATATACAGACAGGTATATGGGTAGCAACAACAAAAGGGGATAACATTATGCTACCAAAGGAAAAAGTGAAAAAAAATCTGGCTGAAGCACGTTTCCTATCGGATAAAATTACGCGAAAGATAAAAGCGGCTGGCTTTACGAAAGAAGAAATAGAAAAAGATGTTCACGAAGCCTTTCTTGAGGTCAAGCGAAATCGCCGTTCCAATCGTCGTTGACACGAACGTGCTTGTTCCTTCTCTTTACATAGTCACGCCTTTGCTCCGTTTTGTGCTTTCCGGTAATCTTATTCTTCTGTGGAATGAATTTATTCAGTTAGAGGCTCATGAAATTATTGACCGATTAGCTAACCGTTACCACAAAAAAACCAATGTCTCCAACCACGAAGTGCATTACCTGCTTGACTGTATCTTTTACGACGAAAATAAAATTCCTGAAATGCCGGAAGATTGGCCGCCGCACTCGCTAGATAGAGACGATGACCCTTTTTTATGGGTTGCTATAGCTGAAAAAGGGGAATACATAGTATTGAGCGACATCCGGCATATACTAAAACTTGGTAATGTCTGCGGAATCCCCATTGGGACACCTAAAGATTTTTTTGACTGGGTTAAAATAACGCATCCGATGAAGTAAAGCTTCTTTTTCCCTGTCCCTTGCCCTTGCTTCCGGGTAATTTTTTCTTGACAAAGATAGTATTTTTCAATAGCCTTATACTATAGTATGGAGGATCTCTTATGGACGTTGAGGTTATTCGACGAAAAGGACGCTCTAAGGACTTTGTCTTGACCCGCCATGCAGCTCGGGAGTGTGCGAAAGATAGAATCAATGGTGAAGATCTTTTACAGGCAATTTCTTCATCTAAGGTTATAGAAGAATATCCGGAAGACGTAAGAGGTTTAAGTTGTCTAGTCTTAGGCCATACTAAAAATGGCAGGCCAATACACGTAGTGCTTGGAAATCTTGATGTTGATGTATTAACAGTTATTACAGCCTATCGACCAGACTTGCAGCCATATTGATGGTCTGAGGATTATCATAGAAGAAGGAAGGGAAGCAATGATGATTAAAGGCTATAACTGCTATTACTGCGGAGGTAGCACAGCGCCTGATGAAATTAACTACGAAGCTTGTTGGGGTGAGCAGCGCGTTTTAATTCAAGATGCTCCTGTTTTACGCTGCGAGCGTTGCCACGAGATTTTCCTGGCCCCTGATGTTTTAGATATTATCAAGAAAATAGCTCAAGAAGAGCCCAAAATTGGCGAACCAGAACTTATAATCCGTATGCCTGTCCGTTCGTACCAAGTTTATTACACATAAAAGGAGCGTAGGGGCGTTAAAATTAACACCCTACAGAAGATTGAAAGAAGTAAACATTATCAGGCAAAAACACCCAACAGAAGAAATCTTCAAGATTATTGTAACCAATTTCGCCAGGCCAGAAATAATAGAAAAAGCTGTGGAAAAGGGATAACTATAGTGCAGAGTTTTGAGTGGATTTAAGGTATCTTCATCGCACCAGGCCAGAAACTCTACAAAGCTTAGTTTGCACTAAAAAGCTCTGTTTTAATAACCATTTCGAGTTCTTCAATAAATACTTTTCCTGTGTCAAGCCATTCTTTGACCTTCTTTTCCTCGAACTCTACAAAATCTCCATAATCTCCCTTTTGCCTGAATTCAAACATACGGGCAAAGAACTTCCCCATCTCAATTCTTACTTTACCAGTTTTAACATATTTTTTATTAAAAAGCGATCTTATTCCACTATGTTTGGAAGCAGATAAATTTTTTATCAGAAGGAGTGCTGTGACTTCATAAAACATTGAATAGTAAATACGATTTACAGCAGAAAAAAGGCTACCAGCATTAACCAGCCGTTCAGCATCTTCAAGCGCTTCCTTTGCCCTTTTTCTCCTGTAAGAAATCAATTCATTCACTGCACTATTATTCCTTCTCGACTGATGTTATTGTAAAGCGGTAATAATTTACCTGATGAATTCCAGAATTTCTTTGAGTAGATCACAATTCCCAAAATCACATCATATTTTAACTCTACTTCAAATCCCAGATCAAAAATCTCTTCTTCGATTGAATTATTAACTTCTCCTTCCAAAAGAACAAGGAGGTCTATATCAGAATATACATTTTCATTCCCTCTGGCTTTAGAGCCAAAAATTGTAACCTCAGCTCTTCCAAATTTGTCAATAATTTTTTGCTTAAATTCTGCAATTGCAAGATGTTCTTCTGGTTTAATCAATTTTATCACCCTCAAAATAAAATAAAATTAAATCAAATAAAATCTATTCTTTTTACTAAAACTGTTTTTATTTTAACATAAATAAAGAAGAAAGTAACAAAAAAGCTAATTCCTTTTATAATTTTTCATAGATTTAACCGAAAGATTTGTAAGGACAGTGATAGATGAATATACCGGGCAAAACTGAACAGTTAGACCGGCGAGATTGAACAGTGTGACCGTTTGAAACTGAACACCTTTGCCGACAAAGTTGAACACCACGCTTGGCCCTTCTGTTAAATTGAATTTATGTATCTGAAAAGGTGCAAATAAATTCAAGGAGGGTCATAAAAAATGACCAGTTACAAAGAGATTCTA